>JAIMAQ010000013.1 GCA_023511875.1 Thermoflavifilum sp. | reverse complement strand
TCGGGAAGACTGGATTCGAACCAGCGACCCCCACGTCCCGAACGTGGTGCGCTACCGGACTGCGCTACTTCCCGAATGCGTTGTCATTACACCTATCGTTGCTCTTCGATAAATGAGCTTAGCTGCAAAGGTAAAACTTATACCAGATAAACCAGATGTCTTTACCCTGATCTTGATGATAAAGCCTTTCACTGCTCAATAGCCATCTGAAGCACTCGCCGATTGGCTTCCACGGTTTCAGGGCTCATCAACTTCATGATTTTGCGATCATAAGTCATAAACCCATTTACCTCCACTTCTACATCGGTAAGCTGTGTATATACAGCAGCCGATAATCCTTGCCGAATGAGTGCTGGCAACTGATTCACTAACTGGATATAGGCTTTTCTCAGTGCTGCCGTATCGGCAAAAGATACATAACCCCAGTTTTGTTTGGGCTGCCAGGTATGCCCTTCAATAGGCAAGCCCAATCCGCCATATTCTCCCAATACCCTTGCTCGATGATCGTGCTTATCTGCTGGTATGCCTGGCCCTGGATATTTGTGCATGTCTTCCACATCGCCAGCCCCTACAAAATCAAACCAACCACTTGCGCCATCTACCAAACGTGTAGGATCGAGTGTTTTTACCCAGTTATCTATTTCAATCGTTTGAAATTGTCCCCAACCTTCATTAAACGGCACCCATTGCACGATACAGGGATGGTTGAAATGCTCATTGATCATGGCTTTCAGCTCTTGTTTAAAATCATATGCCGATTGTGCGGAGCGAATAATTTCTCCATGATCATTATGCCGTTGTTCTCGCAGATCTCCACTGGGCATATCTTGCCATACTAAAATACCCATTCGATCACACCAATAATACCAACGCTGAGGTTCTACTTTCACATGCTTACGCAACAAATTATATCCAAAATCTTTTACCCGCTGCAGGTCAAATCGAATAGCCGAATCAGTAGGTGGTGTGTATAATCCATCGGGCCACCAACCTTGATCGAGAAATCCTAACTGAAATAGAAAATGATGGTTGAGCATGATCCTGGAAATACCTGCTGCATCGCGTTCTACAGTGATGTTACGCAACCCCATATAACTGATAACTTCATCTACAATTTGATCATCATGAAGTAACTCCATTTTTACGGTATACAAAAATGGATCTTGTGGCGACCAAAGATGAGGATGGGTAAAATGTAAACGAATATTCTCTCCCACTGCAGCTTGTGCGCGGGCAACTTCTTTGTGCTCATCAAAAGCAGTTATGCGTAGCGAATACCCAGCATGGGGGCCTTGCGTATGCACTTCCACATCGCAAATGCTTCGATCAATATCGGGATAGTATTTAAAAGAACTGATATACGCATCGGCTACAGGTTCCAGCCAAACCGTTTGCCAGATACCCGTTACGGCCGTATACCAGATACCTTCTGGATGATTCACCTGTTTACCACGAGGTTGATATCCTTCATCTGTAGGATCCCAAACTTGTACAATCAATTCATTGCTATCAGATTTTAAATAAGGAGTAATATCAAATGAAAAAGCATCATACCCTCCCTGATGCATACCCAGTAAATGCCCATTTAGATACACTTTGGCTTGCCAATCAACAGCATCAAAATGAAGTAAGACGTGTTTGCCGCGCCATGATTGAGGAATCACAAATTTTCTGGCATACCAAAGCAATTGATCGGCTCTTACGTTTTTGGCTACGCCAGATAAAGCCGATTCGATGGCAAATGGCACCAGTATTTGTCCATCCCAATGCGCAGGCATTTGATCTTGAACAGCATCGGTGACGGCGTAATCCCATAGTCCGTTTAAGTTCATCCAATAGGTTCTCACCATTTGTGGGCGTGGATATTCAGGCCAGGGTTGAGCTGGATCTACTTGCTTGGCAAAATCGGTCATCAAATGTTGATCTACTGGATGCCATGATGTTTGGGCAAAAAGCACAAAGGGTAAAAACAATAAGCTTAGCGAAAAAATTAACTTCATACAAATCTTCTTTTTACAAACATAATAAAAACCTTGCAGATAGACGTGTTTACTCAGCAGATTATGCACACCCCAAGAAATTATTCTTCTTTTTTATTTGTCCAACATAAACTCCCTACAATGCCAAAAGCTATGCTACATAAAAAATAGTTGATGTATAGACGATGGTTGGATAAAAAAAGCCACGAAGAATCGTGGCTTTTTCCATTACTCCTTTTATTTAAATGCAGGTTAAATAATGATTACCTATATCATTAAATATGCTTATTTCACCACAAATACGGTGGAACCTGTAACTCCCTGAATAGTGGCACTGATAGTAACAACACCTGGACCAACAAACCGCACCATTCCATCCTGGCTCACCTGAGCAACGGCTGAATTGCTACTATGATATTGTATGGGTATTTTATTCAAATCAGCAAACCTACCATCATTATACACAGCTTCTAAAATATGATCTGCTTCTGGATGGGGCTCTTCTCGGTTGGGGTCAGTATCATCTGCTAGCCATTTATTTTTTGCTTTTAAATTGACTTGATCACCTACATGATAAATCAATGCTTCTGGTGCTAAGGTCACATGCGCAATCTTGGGAGTAAGGGTTCCCTCTATATGCACTTTGACCGAATCTACGATATCACGAGCGTTTTCTCCTAATTTAAATTGATAATCTCCTGGATAAACCAGCTCTTTCATCTGTTCTTCATTCCAAAACGCTAGCTGATCGCCATGAACAACTAAGGAAATATGTTGTGTTTCGCCTGGTTGAAGCAGTTTTGTTTTTTGAAAACCTTTTAATTGCATTCGAGGTAATTCTTTACCTTCTACATGAGGAGGAGTCAAGTACAATTGAGCAACAGTAGCACCAGGTAAACGTCCGGTATTAGTCACATCAAAGTCAACGACTACACTATCATCTGGGTTCATCGATGTACGAGATGCAGAAACATGAGCATAAGCAAATTGAGTATAACTCAGTCCGTATCCAAAAGGATATAAGGCTTGTTTAGTAAAATACATATAGGTTCTGCCCAAGCCATCCGTTTTGTGTGGGGTGAGGTAATAATTCGACATATCGGGTAACTGAAAATCATTCATATACCAGGTGAAATTCAAATGCCCACTTGGGTTTTTGTCTCCCACGATAACATGCGCAAGTGCAGTACCCTGGCTTTCCCCGTTATATCCACTGAATAAAATAGCTGGAAAGAATCGGGTAATGTATTGGATATTCATCGGGCCGGTAGCTTGCATCACGAGTAACATGTGTGGATTGCCCAATTGTGCCACTTGATATATCAAGTCTTCCTGATTACCTGGAATAGCCAAACTCGCCCGATCAAAGCCTTCCCGAGAAACGTGTTCGTCGGTACCGATGTATACGATCACCAAATCGGCTTGTTGGATATCTTGTTTGGTGTGATCATTGAGCCAGGCAGGTGTAGTGGCCGTGGTAGAAGTGGCTGTGCTATCGAAGATTACAGATATTTGAGGGTTGATTTGTTGAAATAATTGTTTAATGCCTGCAACTGGACTTACTTGATGATGTGGATTACCCGAATATCCCCCCAAGATAACCTGATTGGCCAAATCGCCAACGATTACTACCTTTTTTAATTCTTGGGGATTTACGGGCAACAAGGGGGATGTGCTTCCAGATAGTGGATCATTCTTGAGCAGCACAATAGTATTTTCGGCCACTTCTTCAGCAAGTTGTTGATGAGCAGGGCTTTCAATAGTCTCTTTGGTGATGTGTGTATAAGGCACTTGATCTGATGGATCAAATTCACCCGTACGCATACGAATCGTAAACACATCTGTTAATGCTTGATCGATTACGCCTTTACTGAGGATACCAGCTTGGATGGCTTCTTCAATATTGGGTACCGTATACTCTGCTCCAGTACAATTTAGGCAAGTGCCGGCTCGCAAGGCAAAAGCTTGTCCACCTGCCGCTCCCGAGATGGTATCATGTGTATGTAGGTTAATCCAAACGATTTTGTTATTGATCTCGCGGATACGCCATCCTGGAGGAGCCCAGAAATGGCCATAGGGATATTTGTTGTAAGTTGTGCCCACAGCCCCACAATCGGAAGTTGTATATCCATCAAACCCAAATGTTCTTTTGGCCAGCACATTGATCGTATAGGTATTGGCTACGGCTGGGGTGCCATTGATAGCGTTATAGGCTGTCATGATGCCCGATACGTGTGCTTTTTCGATGAGGTATCGAAAAGTAGCCACATAATAATTACGAATGGTTTCATCATCTGCGTTTGAAGAAATACCCGTACGGTTGTTTTCCAAATTATTCAATGCATAATGTTTAGCCGTAGCTGCGACTTTGAGATAACCTGTTTCTGAAGAGCCATTCATGCGTTGTCCTTGCATGCCATTCACATAAGCTGCTGCCATGATAGATGCGAGATAGGGATCTTCCCCAAAAGCCTCGTCGGTACGCCCCCAGCGCGGATCCCGATCGATATTAATTGTAGGTGCCCAGAATGTAAGGCTACCGTAATTGTTTTTTGAATCACCTAGATTGTTTTGGGCCACGCCAAACAATGATTTATCCAGAAAGCCACGAGCCTCATCGGAAATAGCTTGTGCCTCGCGATAAATAAGCGCTGGATCCCAGCTCATAGCTGTGGCAAAATTAACGGGGAAGCTGGTGGCATGTGGAGAGCCATAAGCAGGTTGACGATTAGTGCTGCCATGATGCAGGTTACCAAATAAGGCATTCACGCCATGTTGCGCTTCATTCCAATAGAAATATTGCTGCACACCTAAGCGAGGAATAGCTGGTGCAAAATTGGTATGCAATTGTTGCACTTCTTCTTCGAGAGTCATCCGCGATACCAGATCGGCTGCTCGTTCTCGAAACGAATAATGAGTATCGAGATAAATAGGAACTATTGCTTGATGGGTAGATTGCTGTTGGGCATATAGATCTTGACAAGCCATTCCCAAAGCCATACCAAGCAATCCCCATAAAAACATGTTACGTGCTGAGAATAAGGACAACATCATGGCTCAGAGTTTAATATTTGAATAAATAGCACATCTAAAATAATCATTCATTGGGATTTTTCTCTGTTTTAATATCCCGGATTCTGAATAATGCGTGGGTTTTGGGGTAATGATGAGTGGTGAGCCGAAAGTACGAGAATTTCGTTTTCTCCTACTAGGGCTAGAGAGGAGTAAACTGAGGATTGAAATGTGCTAATCGAAATTCTGATGGTAAGAATTGGAAAAGAATGAAAGAAATGCTCTTTATGAGATGGATGATTTATCATAAAAATGGAACAACCATGCATACACATATGAAATCAGTAAAAAATTTATACATGTTTTAAATAAATATTATTCTATCAGATTGTCATGAACTTCAATATTTCATTCTTATAAACTTATCTTTATAAAGTTGACACCCTTAGCATTATGCCATTATAAAAAAATAGTTTGTAAATAGGAATTAAAACAAGACGATTACCACATTATCTTAACTCTAACTCCATTCGGACTGTTCTCAAAACGTAAAAACAAGGTGTGAGAAGTTTTATCCCACGATTTATCTATTATTTTTACTTGACCACCCTCTTGATCATTAACCTCACACTCCTTAGGAGGAACAGGTAAAAGAATTCGCATGCTATTTTTAGTTTTTAAAGGTCCCTTACAAACAAACGAATAACTAGTATTATCTCTTTGTTCGTTATAAACTCTTGCAGCTGATGCCACAACTTGCGGCTTGTTTTTGTCTATTACTCTGCCCAAATTATATAAAAATGCCTGATGCCCAGGTTTTATTTCTTTCTCCATTAATATAGGCAATTCTGGATCAAATAGATCAATAACTGGCCCCTGGACATGAAACGCTGCACCACTTACGCTCTCATCCATCACGGCAACAATATCAAAAGGCCCTCTTTTAAGATAAAAATTATTTTTTAAAATCAGTTGACCTGCTCGGGCATCCTTTGTATAGGCATTCCGTACTATATTAACATATGCGGAATCTCCTAGCGGATGCATAACAAAATCTTTAGGGTCTTGTCGTAATACATACACTATGCCTTTACCCGATTTAAATCTTTGGACATCTTTATCATCCGATTTAACCTTTATGCCAAGCAATTGGAAAAGATGAGCGGAAGGTGTTATAAAATTATTTCTCTTTGTATTCCACCATTCCATTACTTGTTGAAATGGATCGTCATCCTTGCCACAATAAACCAATACGCCACCCTTCTTCAACCAATTTACTAAATGTTCATGCACTTCTGGGGACATGGGCTTCATATTGGAATAGCTCATTATTAACACTTTAATGTTTTTTAATGCATCAGGGTAGCCCAAGTTTTCCATATGAACTATCGTTATTGGAATTCCTCTTTTGAGTAATGGTAATGTTTGCCCGTAAAAATTAGAAAATTGCGGGTCATCATATCCATTATGTGTGGGAAACCTCTGGAACATAAGTGAATTACCCATAAGGACAGCAATACCATGTGATCCACTTACTTCATTATTAGAAAAGGAAAGATTATTCAAAGCATTTATCATTACCAATATTTGAGTGGAATAATCTTCTGGAATGAGCACCTTTTTATCGCTATTGGGAAGGCGATAAGGTTTTGTAAATATTCTTTCTGGCCATGGCATGACCTCATAATTATATACTGTTGGATATAAAACTTCTGCTGTAAAAGTCGCTTGATAGTTATGCTTATAGTCCTCCCAATCTCGCACTCTGTCTTCTATCGGATCGCTAAGAAATATCATTTTCCTCCCTGTTGGAGCCGTCATTGAAACCATAGAACCATACTCCAAAAAAGCATTTTCAAATACTCTTTCCTTTTTAACTCCATTAAAATAGGTAGGTTCCCTGGAGGTACCGGTCCAAACTTGAGCAATGTAGCCATCAATATTGGGTAAAGACGCTAAACTTGCTTCAGGACTTACAATTTTCCAGGAAGAATAATTAACTAAAGAATGTGTTGCTATGTATACTTTGACATTTAGTCCTTTTTGTTTCCCATAAGATTTGGCAAAATCGGAAACCTCTTTTATAGCACGGTAATACAAATAATATTTCAGCTTATTAGAAAGGTAAGTATTTTCTGCAGAAACATCCTGCGACCTCCAAGGGAACCCATAGTATAGCAACCATTCTCTTTTGAAGGCGTCACTGTATCCTGATCTAGCCCAGAATTCGGGTTCTTCTAGATAAATGGAAGTAATCCCTGCATCAATTACTTTTTTTACCACTGCTTGTTTTATATAGTTGATGTAATTCATTGAGGGAACTATATAGGGATTTTTATACCCGTGCCAAATTGAATCGTGATTAATCGCCACCTGTACCTCATCTAGATGCATTTTGCCATCCCATCTCCCATAAAAGTAATCCTCATAATTACCCCAAGCAATACCTGTCATAAAATGGGTTTCATAGCCCTTTTCTCTCCAAGAGTTTAATCTTTGAAGAAACGTCATGCCTGGTCTATCACCAGCACCATATACAATGGCTACATCAGAGCGTATATCAATTTCAGGAATCCAGGTACTACTCGTTTGAAAACAAGTTTTTTCTTGTGCTTTTAATGATAAGGAAGCAATATGGGGCAAACATAACAGGTATAAATAAATAAGCATGTATTTCTTCATCAGTAACTATTTAGATTAAATGATCGAATCGCATGATGATAATAAAAACCTAATGATGGAACATTTCATTTTCGTGGAATATCTACTCTAATTGCTTCATTATAATTATAACGTTTGATGCCTTCGGTAGCATAGTTAATCCTTGCTGCTGCTCGAATAAATACTGTTCTTCCTGGGGGGATAATCCCCTGAGTCGTGATAGTAATAGGCTGACCCAACAACGGTTCAAAGGAATTTCCTATATAATTAATAATGGTCGAATAACGGTTATCAAATTCGCGATACCCTACATAAGGAACTTGACTGACAAACAATCTAACATCTGTTACATTAAGCATGTTATCGTTATAATTACCCATAGGTTTAATTTTTGCCTGAAACTCTTCAGGACTTACTGCCCTTGTCACTTTAATCGTCGCGGTAATCTTGCCATCATTTACTATCGGTTTTCCGACCCATTCAACTTTTAAAAATGGTTGTACTCGAAACTCAATTTCTGTTACACCTTTTATTTCGATATTCTTTGATTCATCAGCCAATGTATCTCCATTCATATCTACTCTAACTATAGGTATAAATGGACCATCAACTCTTACGTTATAAAATCCCTTAAAGACTTTTGTATTTTGAAAAGCACCATCCTTCATACAATAAAAATCCAGGTTCTCTGGTGTTGTTGCTGTCCATGTAAGCTCTCTCATTCTAACCCGTATACCCTCTGCTCCCTGATCAGTAAGAATGGGCTCTCCAGTAGCTGCATTTACAACTCTACCCCTCAATGTTTCTTTTGGAGGAGCATAATTATCTATCCGACAAGAAAATGTTGTAGATAAAAATAATAATAATAGTACAGCATTTATACAATAAATTGCGCATTTCATGTCTTTAAAATTTACAATTTATTTTTTAAAGTTATCTCCCTGGTTGCTGGTCAATGACTGGACTTTTTGCTACTTCGCCCGGGGGAATTAAAAAATAATAATCTTGCTCAGTAAAACGAAACAGTTTCCTACTTTCTTCAATACCCGCGTCAAAAAAATATTTATTAGCTTTAGTAGAATAAAAAGGATACAACCCTCGATAATAGGCTCCATCCTGCTGGGTAGAGCCATTCAACTTATCTGAATGCTGAGTTCTCCAACGTCTGATATCCCATAATATCTTATTTTCAAAAGCAAGTTCTTTCTTACGTTCCTTACGAATAGTATCTAAAGTAGCCAGCCCAGTTAAAGGATCTGCACCAGCTCTTCTACGAATATCTGTTATAGCCTGATTTGCCACAGCCTGAAGATCGTCTCCCTCGAAAGTTGACTCGCCAGCCAAAATTAATTCAGCAGCCGCCTCAGCAGCGTTAAGCAAAACTTCTGCATACCGCATTAAAGGGAATGGTTGTGTAGAATGACCTTCCAATACTAATGATTGCGGAAGATTAGGATCTAAAAACTTACGAACAGTAAAACCTGTTATTGCACCTGTTCTGTCCGAGGTAAATGGCCCACTTTTCCCACCAGCATTCATAACAGTACCGTCTGCAAGTGTTACGGTTTCATGTTGAGTCCCACTTTGAGAAAGAAATAAGACTTTTTTGCCCATAAACGCACCATTTCCTGTATAAGCATCTACCTGGTTATAATTCGCTGGACCAGAAATACTATAATCTGTCACCCCATTAACCGTCCTCAGCGGGTCAATACCATTTACTACACTTCCTGTATAAATTCCTCTTCGAATCTCAATAACTTGACCCTTAAAATTATCTCCCGGGAAAATAACATAAGCTCTAAGCCTAGGTTCTGCGTTAGCAAAAATGTCTGTCACATGATCGAATAGTAAATATTTACCTCGGTCATCAAATACTTTAATAGTACCGTCAGGATTTTTGGGAATACCATCAAACAATTCTACAAAATCCAAAGTTGGGCAATTACCAGCTGAATACCCATTACCGCCCATAAGTTGGCGCGGAATGTTGTAGGCGTCATAACCATGGGCTGTGTAAGGATACTGGTATTCTTTTAAATAAATATTTTCTGGACTTGAAATATCAAAAAACATATCAACCATATTTTTATATTGCGCTTCTTTATCGTTGGGAGCCCATTCTTTCATGTATAGAGCATATCTTCCTGACTTTATTACGCTCCTAGCAGCTTTATAAGCCTCTTCAAAGTATTTCTTAGAAGCAGCCATAGCAGTATTTGGATTAAAGCCTATAACCCTTACTTTTGTTTTTTGACCAAGACCCGTGATTTTGTTGTATTTAGCAACACAAGCTGCAAAGAGCATGGCTTCGGACTTAAAAGATAAAGCCACATATTTATTAGAATAGCCACGCACGGGGCTCACTTCTGGTAAATATGCAATGGCCGAATCGAAGTCTGCTAACACTTGGTTCCAGGTTTCTTCTTCTGAAGAGCGCGGCACTTCAAGTTTGGCTGCTGGATATTTCGGATATTCCAGTACGTTAGTGACTAGAGGTACCCCGCCATAGCGTTTTGCCAATGCATAAAATACCATAGCACGAGCAAAGTAAGCTTCACCTATGTAATCCCTAAATTCTGCATCTGTAAAGTTGCTTTTATATTTTGGTAAGTTTTTTAGAAGATAATTAGCATCTCGAAGAAGGGAAAAAGCCATAGTCCAATATGGACCATTTCTCGCCCATCCTTCAGAAGTCATAGCTCCTCCGGCGTCCCTACCTATAGAAGAACCTTCATTGGTGCCTGGAGTTACAAGCCAATCATCAAAAAATCCCCTTGCTGGAGAATATTTAAAATCTTCAAAAGGCATTTTGCTATACATAAGGGAGAGATAAAGTTGCATTCCTTTCTCACCCGAGAAAATATCCTTGTCTTGAATAATATTTTTTGGTGGAATATCCAAGTATTTCCTGCAAGAGGTGAACGTTCCTATTGTTAATCCTAGTAATAAAACAAGATATCTCAATTTCATATTTCAGGTTTTGAGGTTTTAGTTAAATTAAGCTTTAGTTAAATTAAAAAGAAATATTTATTCCAACAGAAACAGTTTTATTTAAAGGATATAGATATCCATATAAAGTATTTGGATGCTCTGGGTCGATGTATCTTACTTTTGTCCATGTAACTAAGTTATATCCATTCGTATATACTCTAATATCTCCTATTCCAATTCTATGGGTAATTCTTGACGGGAGGGTATAGCCTAATTCAATAGTTTTTAGCCTTAAGTAGCTACCATCCACTGCATTAAAGGAAGAATTCGGGTCAGGCAATGTTCCTGTATATGCGAAATATCCTGGAATCCATACTGTAGCAGGATCATACGGATCTGCATTGGGATCTGCTGGATGCCAGCGATCCATAAACTGTACCATAGCTCCAGATTCATTATTTCCCCATAGTGGTTCACGAAGCTGTTCACCATATTGTACGGTTGTTAATGCAGAACCCTGTAGCAGAAAGCTTATATCAAAGCCTTTATAGGATGCATTCCCAATTAAACTAAAATTGAGCCATGGCGTAGAACTTTGCCTAATAGGATGTAGATCTAGAGAATTTATTTCTCCATCTCCATTCCAGTCTTCATATTTATAATCACCTGGCAGTGTGCCCCTACTCACATATACAGGACTAGACCAAATGTCTTCCCAATTCTGGTAATGTCCAGTAACCTTAAGGCCCCACCATATTCCTTGTAGACGATCATTCTGATTATTTCTCCAATTGCTCCATGAACTTCCGAAAGGTGGGCTTTCTACATGTATTGCTTTTACCCGGGTATAAGAAACAATACCCATTAAATTATAAGTTAGTCTTCCAATTTTATTATGGTGAGAGATAGACATGTCATAACCGAAGGTCATGTCACTATTCAGATTCTCCTGAGGTAGCGTAGCTCCTACAACTGTTGGGAGACCACCAGTACGCTGTGCCAGCAGACCTGATCTTATCCTATTAAAATAATCAAAAGTAAAACTCAACAAGCCATTCCAACCTTCAAAATCAATTCCTGCATCAAAGGTTTTGGAAGTGTACCAAGTAATGAGAGGATTGGGAATAGTTGCGCTAGTTACACTGGCAACAAAATTTCCATCAAACACATAGCCTCCACTAAATCTCCTTAGATCATTTGGTGCAGGATATCGATAACCTGCAACCCATTGATAATCAGCGGCACCATCATCACCGGTTACCCCATAAGAAGCCCTTACTTTCAATTGGTTAATGAAAGAAAAACGATTATTATTTTTAATGAATCTTTCTTCAGAAATTCGCCAACCTACAGCCCCTCCTGGGAAAAACCCCCACTGCTTGCCTGGAGCAAATTTCGAAGAACCGTCATACCTAAATAAAAACTCCGCTAGATACTTATCAGAAAAAGAATAAGTAACCCTTCCAGCTAAACCAAGGTTGGCCGTCTCATACAGATCATTGGAGCCTGTATTCATCATACCGATCTGACCAGTCGAAATCCCCGCAAATAAATATGGGATAGGAAGTGTAAGATCTCTTTGAGCAATTAGATTATCTCCTTTTCTTTTTTGCGTTTCCCAAATTAAGATTCCAGAAACATTGTGCCGACCAAATATCCCACTATAGTTTAACGATGTTTGAGATACGATCTGTGACCTGAAATAAGATTCTCTGGTAATCCGGTTCGGGGACTGACGTGTAAAAATTAAATAAGTTTTTGATGCCTCGTCGTAACGATATTGCTGATATTCTTTTTGAAAATATGTTCGATTGTCTAAAGCATAATCGAAGCTAAACAATGTTTTGGCATATAGCCCTTTGATAAAAGGAAAATTAAGTTTTAGATTCAAAGATGGCTGTATCCAATTATTGATAAATTTTTTATATCCTACAATATCTTTATTCATAAAAGAAATGGGGTTATCACCTTCAATCAACCCGTGGAAGGGCTTGGTAAAGTCATTATTTGCATAAGCCGGTATTTGTGGCCCTTGCCTCCAAAAAGCTCGGATAATCCACCAAGAATCGACGTAAGGATGATTTGTTTCTTCACTAACAAAATTAAATCCAGCACCCAAAGTAAGTTGATCGCTTATATTAGCTGTAATGTTTGACCTTAGATTATACCTATTATATTTTAAATCACCAGACTTAAAAAAGCTACCTTGATATAAATATTCTCCCCCAATATAGTATAGGATTTTGTTACTTCCTCCACTTACACTTATATTATGTTGAGTCTCAGGTGCATAGGGAGCAAAAACCAATGGATACCAATCAGTACTTCGTTTTTTCCCGGTGCGATAGTCCTCGAAGTCCTTTTCAGTAAATATAGGACTCCCCCCATTTACATTGTGTTTAGCTTTTTCATTTCGAAGCGTCATATATTGATAAATATCGACTGTTTTAGGCAGTCCTGAAGGAAATTGCCAAGTGTAATTTCCACTATAACTTAATACGCTTTTGCCTCGTTCTCCTTTCTTTGTTGTGACTAATATAACGCCATTTGCAGAGCGTATACCATAAATAGCTGCAGAAGCATCTTTTAACACAGAAATACTTTCTATATCATCGGGATTCAATCGTTGGAAATCGGCAAGAGTACGCGGTACGCCATCAATTACGACTAGAGGTGTTCCCATTCCACGAATGTCAAAAGCATTGTCAAAACTTCCTGGTTCTGCAGTTCTTTGTACAACCCTCACCCCTGGTATTTTCCCAGTTAACATATTCTGGAGATTCTCATTTTTTGTGGTTACAATCTCATGAGAATTAATAGTTGAAATTGCCCCTGTAACATCTACTTTCCTTTGCGTTCCATACCCCACAACCACTACTTGGTTGAGCCCTGTGGCGGTAGAATGGAGTTGAATATTAATGAGAGAGCGATTCTGAATGGGAACCTCTTGCCGCTCATAGCCAATAAATGAAAAAACTAAAGTATCGTTGCCTGAAAGGGGATGGATGACGTAATTGCCATTATTATCAGTTGTAGTACCCATATTTGTATTCTTCACCTGCACTGTTACCCCAGCCAAAGGATTACCGCTTTCATCTGTAACCTTTCCCCTTACCTCGTGTTGCAAAAGCTCGAGCTGTAATCCATGGATACGCACACCATCGGTCATCTCTGCAAGTGTTGAAAATCGACGAGGCACAAGCACTACCCGATTGTTGATGACCTCATAGCCAATTCCATTTTTCACCAATACTTCATGCAATACACTATCGAGTCGCGCTGCTTTCACTTCCACATCTACCTTTTGCTTCACATCTACCAAATTCAGGCTATATACAAATTTTACATTCGTGACCTTCTCCAATCTATGCAACACCGAAGCAATAGTGGCATGATGCATATGTAAATCTACTCGCTGTTCCATATTGATCTGAGCGGTGCCTGGCCTGGCATAGGTAACCCCGGCAAATACCAGAAACATCATGAGCTGAACAGCGGAAAACTTCATGATCTTCAGCCAGTTAATTTTTTGAATCCTTGAAATAAATTTCATATCTTTGAAATGTTTAGTTTAACTAAATAGCTTTCCTTCACTTGCTTGTTGTAGGGAGCTTTTTTACCGGTGTGTGCTCGCACACCGGTTTTTGTTTATTCATAGACATCTATCTTGACCTTGCTGAGCTCCCTATCTTAAGGCGAGCCATCATCTATGCGATGAAGCTCAATGGTAGAATCATTGATCATTTGATAGCGAATATTTAATGATTTTTCAATGAGCGCTAATACATCAGAAAGATGCTGCTCATTGAAATCACCGGTAAGGGTATATCGCAATAAAGCAGCATCTGAACAATTGATCTGCACATGAAAATGCTTTTCCAAAGAAGCAATTACTTCGGATAAAGATGCGTTGTCAAATGAAAGATTTACTCTTTCCCAGCGCTGCAATGCAGGCAAATCTGCTGCCTTTTCTTTTCTCAACTCCCCATCTATACTGAGTACAGCCTTTTGATGGGGATACAACATCACGATGCCATCAGCAGCATCCCTTTTTTGCACCGACACCTTCCCTGTCAGTACCGATACTTCGGCCGGTGCTCCATCAAATGCTTTCACCAAAAAACTCGTACCCCAAACCTTGGTAATCAGCGTGGGGCTATAAATGACAAACGGATGCTGAGGATCATGCGTAACTTCAAAAAATGCTTCTCCTTTTAAATTCACTTCTCTTTGCTTCCCGATAAACTTATCGGGATACCGTAAAGTACTATTCGGACTTAACCAAACTTTCGTGCTATCGGCCAGAATCACTTCGTATAAACGCTGCGTCATATTGGTGATTGAAATCTCATTTGATGCAACAGTGGAATGTGTGTTAACATACATCACCTCATGAACTTGCTTCACCGTCCACCATCCTATACCTGCTAAACATCCTGTAATTACCGCTGCCCATGCATAACGATGCCATCGCCTACGTGATACATTTTTCTTTTCTGGATATGCATGCTGCCATGCAGGTATATTTTTCAATATGTTGTTGAATATCTTCTCTTCTAGTTGCTTCTTTTCCTCTTCAGTAAGCTGCATGTCTTCCGCTTCATCAAATGATTCATACCACGACAATAAATAGGCAAATTCTTCATCGTTGCATGTGCCATCCAGAAACTTCCTAATGATTTCTCGAATCAATTGTTGCTCCACAAGCCTAACTTTTTAATCTGATGTATATAAAGTTTATTCTATGCATTTATCTCTCCCCATTCTTCCTTATCTTTATTGGTGGAAGCACTGGGCTGTTTACGCCTTTTATTATTTATTCTTATTATGAGTAGTGACAAAAAATAAAGGGATCCCCTATTCGGAAGGAAAAATTTTTCTACTCCTATAGATAAAAAAGTTGGTGCAGCCTTGTCTTAATCACCTGCAAAGCCTTGGTGAGGTGATTTTCAACCGTTTTTTCGGAGATTCCCATAAGCTCTGCAATCTCCTTATGGGTTTTGAATTCATGACGACTGAGTTGATATACTCGTCTACAACGTTCGGGAAGGGTTTGTACTACTTGCTCAATGTATTGATGCAAATCTTTCATCAACACTTGTTGTTCTGGCGATTCTGGTGCTTCTAACGAGCCTGCATGATCTATAGAAAGCTGTTGTTGCATTTGCTGGTACAACATCCGTAAAACAATATATCGGATGGATGCAAATAGATAATTTTCGAGAGAAGTATGAATATGAATTTGTCGGCGATTTTTCCAAAGACCTTCAAATAAAGTTTGCACTGCTTCTTCAGCTGCTTCTCGTTGTTGCAAACGTTTTTGGGCGCTGATCAACAACCGAAGCCAATATCGGGTATACAATTCTTTAAATGCTTCGGCATCATCTTGTTGCATCAATTGCAATAGATCTTCCGCAGATAATAAGGAGTAACTGTGCATCATACTGGTATAAGATTAAGGGGAAACTGAATATTGCTTGACTAAATTCAACATTTTTTTTAAAAATTCAAAATTTATTGAATAACAATATACGCTTGTTGAAATGAGATGACGAAAGCAGTCACTATGTTTTTGATATCCAATGAACAGTAAAATTCTGTTTCTCCGACAAACTCTATTTGATCGTTTGTATTTTTGCTGCTCATTATCGCCAGGAAATCTTGTTCAGATGGAATCAATGGAAAAGTCGAATGTCGTTTCAATACATACACAAACTATTTTTCCCATCTTGCTTTCGCTCAGCTTTGCTCATTTGCTGAACGATGCTATGCAATCGCTTATCCCTTCTATTTATCCGCTTATCAAAAAGAATTATCATCTCGATTTTTCGCAAATTGGCCTCATCACATTAACCTATCAACTCACCGCATCATTGCTACAGCCTATGGTAGGGCATTTCACCGATCGTAGGCCTCAGCCTTTTTCATTGGCTATGGGTATGGGGTTTACCTTATGTGGATTAGTGTCTTTGTCTATAGCTCATAGTTATCATGCCGTTTTGTTTTCCGTGGCATTGGTGGGAATAGGTTCGTCGATATTTCATCCAGAATCCTCACGAGTGGCCCGATTGGCTTCAGGAGGAAAGCATGGCACGGCGCAGTCGCTCTTCCAGGTAGGTGGAAATACAGGCGCAGCCATTGGACCATTGCTGGCTGCAGCCATTGTAGTGCCATTCGGGCAGCGATATCTTCTCTGGTTTTGCTTGCTCGCCCTAGTGGGTATAATGGTCTTGTGGCGAGTGGGTATTTGGTATCAAATGCATCATGTAAACATTTTCACATCCCAAAAACATGTTGAACCAACTCATGGATCCAAACTTTCGCGCGTACAGGTGATCGTTTCTCTCAGTATTTTGTTGTTGCTGATCTTCTCCAAATATTTTTACCTGGCGAGTATAAATAGCTATCTTACTTTTTATTTGATGGCTAAATTTCATATTTCTATTCAACATGCTCAAGTGTATCTGTTTATCTTCTTGTTTGCTGTAGCTGCGGGAACCATGATTGGTGGGCCTATTGGCGATCGCATAGGGCGTAAACTGGTGATTTGGATCTCGATCTTGGGCGTAGCTCCTTTTACCCTCTTGTTGCCTTATGCCAATTTATGGTGGACAGCCATATTGAGTATTTTCATTGGAATGATCCTGGCTTCAGCTTTTCCAGCTATTATTGTGTATGCCCAAGAATTGCTTCCCGGGAAAGTAGGCATGATCTCTGGATTATTTTTCGGACTGGCCTTTGGCATGGGAGGTATTGGCTCTGCTGTACTGGGCGAATTGGCCGATCATACGAGCATTTTTTACGTCTATCACGTGTGTTCTTTCCTGCCTTTGATAGGATTGCTAGCAAGCTTTCTTCCTAACTTAGAAAAAAATAAGCATCCATAAGGATGGGATGGGGCTGTGATTTCACACAACCATCTATTATCGATCACCAAACAAGCAGTTATTTTCACTCCTGGGAAACACTTGAGATATGCTATCTTTGCGAGCAAAATCTACCAGATCATGACAGAAGAAAACAAAAAAGTACCCATCACCGTAGCTTATGGTGATGGCATTGGTCCTGAAATCATGGATGCTACCCTACGCATCATTATGGCAGCAGGTGCTCGTATTGAACCTGAAGTAATTGAGATTGGTGAAAAAGCTTACTTAGAAGGTTTTTCTTCAGGCATACGCCCAGAAGCCTGGGAGTCATTGCGGCGAACTAAGGTGTTTTTGAAAGCACCCATCACCACACCACAAGGCGGTGGATACAAAAGCTTGAACGTAACAATTCGTAAAACCATGGGCTTGTTTGCTAATGTGCGCCCCTGCGTATCGTATTATCCGTTTATCAAAACTAAACATCCGCAGATGGATGTGGTGATTGTGCGAGAAAATGAAGAAGATACTTATGGCGGGATCGAACATCAACAAACTAGTGAAGTTACCCAATGCCTGAAACTCATCACGCGACCCGGAACCGAAAAAATTATTCGTTATGCTTTTGAATATGCCCGTGCCTATGGCCGCAAGAAAGTGACCTGCTTTATGAAGGATAATATCATGAAAATTACCGACGGGCTATTCCATAAGATTTTTGATGAAGTTGGTCAAGAATATCCCGACATTGAAAAAGAAACTTGGATCATCGATATTGGCGCGGCTAAACTGGTCGATACACCTGAGATGTTTGATGTGGTGGTGATGCCCAATTTATATGGCGATATTCTCTCGGATGTGGCTGCACAGATGACGGGTTCTGTAGGTATCGCAGGTTCAGCCAATATTGGAGAAACTGTGGCAATGTTTGAAGCAATTCATGGTTCTGCACCACGTCGAGCCGGACAAAACTTGGCCAACCCTTCGGGTTTGTTGCTAGCAGCCGTGCAAATGCTCGTACATATTGGCCAAAGTGATGTGGCTACTACTGTGCAAAATGCCTGGCTGCGCACGATTGAAGAAGGTATTCACACCTATGACATCTACCAGGAAGGTATTTCCAAACAAAAAGTAGGCACCCGCGAATTTGCCGATGCAGTGATTCAACGGCTGGGCATGCAACCTCAAACCCTGAAGCCCGTTAAATTTGGTAAGGCTAGCTTTACCATCAAAATCAAGCAACCTCAACCCGCTAAAAAAGAACTGATCGGAGTAGATGTATTTTTGGATGAGATGGTAGAGCTGCCCTATGACCAGCGCGACCCTAATAAACTTGGTGAATCACTAAAGTTAGCTTCTACCGATAAGCTGCAACTTACTATGATCACCAACCGGGGCACAAAAGTATGGCCAGGTGGCTATCCGGAAACTTTCTGCACAGATCACTGGCGTTGTCGTTTTGAATCAAATGATCACCAAGCCGTGAATTATCAAGATGTGATTAATCTCTTGCAGAGCATTCACAGCAAAGGCTTTCATGTGATCAAAACAGAAAACCTCTACATGCTCGACGGTAAAGAAGGTTTCAGTAAGGGACAAGGACAATAAGTTTTGTTTAACTCATACATCGAAAAAACGTGGGTCAATTGGCCCACGTTTTTTGTTTTCCTAAGCAGCAAGGCAAATGCTAGTTTTCTAAAATACTTATCTCGCCAAGCTTAGGCCTCCCTGTTTTTGTGTGAACCCTAAGAAGATTCAAGACTACTAGAAAAATGGCTGGGGAGTAATCTTCTTTCTTTGTCTGGAAACAAAGAAAGAAGCAAAGAAAATTCAAGACTGCCAGAAAAATGGCTGAGAGATGTTCCTTCTTTCTTTGTCTTGAAACAAAGAAAGAAGCAAAGAAAATTCAAGACTGTCAGAAAAATAGCTGGGAATATCCTTCTTTCTTTGTCTTGACACAAAGAAAGAAGCAAAGAAAATTCAAGACTGCCAGAAAAATGGCTAAAATGGGTTCCATTTCGCTACGGAAAATGAAATACTCTTATGAGCTTATGTAATGCTGAATCATCTTTTTGATACTTCAACTCTTATCTACATCCCACCTCATTTTCCGTTTCACGCTCATGTTCGCCCATTTCTTCACGCCATTTTTCTGAAGGTCATTTGGGGAGAAGATATGAAAAAGGTTACTGGAAGTTTGATTTGATGGAGAATGATTTAATCTTCTTTCTTTGTCTTGAAACAAAGAAAGAAGCAAAGAAAATTCAAGACTGCCAGAAAAATGGTTAAAATCAACGCCATTTTTCTGAAGGTTAATGAGGTTCTATCACATGTTTATCGCTTACCCATATGCATTTACTCAGGAGATCATTTCAGGTAAAACGAAATCAATCAATTGTTTTGGAGAATGAGGGTATTTACTTGTGCATATATGGATGAGATCCAAGTGTCAATATGAGGAAGGAGGGGTATACACATATCCCAATTGTCGTAGTTCTTGTACATTTCGGCAGCCGCACAAGGCCAAAGTAAGATCTAGTTCTGCCACGATATTTTGAATCAGTTCGCATACACCTTTCAATCCACCAACGGCAAGTGCGTAAGCTATGGGCCTACCAATCAGGCAAGCGGAAGCGCCCACCGCTAGAGCCTTAGCTACATCGGCACCACTGCGAATTCCCGAGTCAAATAAAATTGGTAAGCGATTGACTGCCTGTACTACTTCCATCAAATCGTCTAAGGCAGCCCTTTCCCCATCTACTTGTCGGCCACCGTGGTTTGATACAATGATTCCGTCGATGCCCAGCTGTTCGGCTTTTCGCGCATCTTCTCCACGACGTATGCCTTTTATCCAGATGGGAAGGCGCGTGGCCGAACGAAGTCGGGATATATCGTTCCACTGCAGATCAGGCCGCGAATAGGTAGCAATGAATTGGGCAATAGCGCGTCGCATATCGGCTAAAGAAAGCTGGTAAGTCCTGCCTTTGCGTATAAGTCGGGCTGCGAGTAGGAGAGTTTTCCAGTTTTTCGTTACTCCAGATAAGTGAGCGGAATTATCGTTCAGGCTCTTGCGAAAGGCTGGATCGCTGAGGTATTGTGCCAAGCCATATCCTCGCAAAAAGGGTAGATGGCCTAAGTTTAGGTCGCGAGGTCGCCAGCCCAATAGGGTGGTATCTACCGTGAGCACTATAGCTTCACAACCGCAAGCCTCGGCTCTGTGCAACAGCGAAGAAACAACTTGATCGTTGCTCGACCAATAGAGCTGAAACCAGTGAGGCGTATCACCCATTGCTTGTGCGCAAGATTCCATGGGCACTGCAGACTGATTAGAAAAGATCATTCCGATGTTTGTTTGTTTAGCTGCTTGTGCCAAGGTCAAATCGGCCTGAGGATGAATGAGGTCGAGTGCCCCAAGAGGAGCCATCAGTAAGGGATAGGAGTAGTGCTTGCCTAACAGATCTACCGAGAGGTCACGCACGTCTACTGGATGCATTACGCGCGGAATCAGTTTCACCCGCGTAAAAGCTTCTCGATTGGCTTGTTGTGTGATTTCGCTGCCTGCACCACCTTGTACATAAGCCCATGCAGCACGCGACATGCATTTTTCTGCCCGCTGCTCCAGCAAACCAGGATGAGTGGGAATGCCCGGTTTTTTCCCACTTAATCCCCGCAAGTAAATATTTGCTTGGCGCTCACGCCCTATGGATAAAGGCATGATGGGTTATTTGTGAATAAAATTACAAGATTGTTTAGGAGAAATCTACTGGGGAAGTTCGATGCACCTCACTACACATATAGAAGAAGGGTAATGAGCGATTTGATAGAGCATCAAACGGTGGATAATATGATGCTGAGGTCCCGAGCGGATTCGAACCGCTGTATAAGGTTTTGCAGACCTCTGCCTAACCCCTCGGCCACGGGACCAATTTGGGTTGCAAACATACCGAAAAATTTGCTATTGGCTTATTTAGTGTGGCAATTTATCTTTCCATCGGGAGTATACCCAGGTTCCAAAAATTGCACTAAGCAAAGTAATGATGACTATGGTAAACCCTGCACCGATCTGGGCATATAATGGCCCGGGGCAAGCACCGGTTAATGCCCAACCCAATCCGAAAATAAATCCACCCAAGATATAGCCCTTGTGGAATTGCTTTTTGGGGATATCAATGGGTTCTCCATTCAAGGCTTTTACCCGCCACTTGCGAATGAGCCAGATGCCTAAAGCACCCGTTGGTATAGCAGTCATAAAGATGCCATACATGTGAAATCCTTGAAAATAAAACATCTCTTCAATACGATACCACGATATAGCTTCCCCTTTGGTCAATACCCAACCAAAATAAATTCCTGGAAACACAAAGACCCATTGAGGTATGTGGCGAGATGGTTTTTGCGTGCGTTGTACTTGGGGTTGTGTAGTGTTGAGTGTTTCGGGCATAGTTCAAATGATTTTTATTTGAATAAAAGAGGCAATATGAAGTGGGCACTCACAATGCCGCCTAGGAAAAAGGATGCCGTAGCTACCAGTGAAGGCCACTGCAAGCTCGACAAGCCAAAAATACCGTGCCCCGAGGTACAGCCACCGGCATAGCGGGTGCCAAAGCCCACCAAGAATCCGCCTACTACAGTAAACATCAATCCTTGCCAGCTAAGCAATTGATGCCAGTTAAACCATTGCTCTGGCAAAAGTCCAACACCCTGTTGAATATGCCAATGCTGCAGCATGGCAGAAGTTTGCGACGAAACGGCTACTGGATGAGGATTGGCAAATACATACCCGGCTAGAAAGCCACCTATGAGGATGCCTAAAACGAAATACAAATTCCAGACTTGCTTTTTCCAATCGTATTTCAAGAAAGGAATCTCGGCAGGCGCACATGCTGCACAAATATGCCGAAGTGAAGAAGAAATACCCAATCTTTTATTGCCCATGAGAAGTAGTAAAGGCACGGTAAGGCCAATGAGCGGGCCCGCCACATACCATGGCAGAGGTTGCTGAAGTAAATGACTCATAGGGGGTGTTTTTTTACAAATTTAATCTATAAATCAGATAGAGATCATTCATTATTCGAGGAAGGAAATTTTAACGTTGCCATGACGAACCCAAATGTCAATATCAACGTAAATTGTAATTAAATTGTTTATCATGATATTTCGCATGTATCTAGGATTGAGTTTTTGCGGTTTGTTGTCGTTTACTTCTTGTGCGCAAGGCACTTCACATTCATCTCAAAAATCTATAGATATGACGAATATGCACACACAAGAGCGTAAGCTCGATACCGCAACTTTTGCAGAAGGATGTTTCTGGTGTACTGAGGCTTTTTTTCAGCGATTGGAAGGAGTGGTAGAAGTGATTCCTGGCTATACTGGCGGACATACACCTAATCCTACATACGAAATGGTTTGTAGTGGCACTACTGGTCATGCCGAAGCCTGTAATATCATTTATGATCCAGAGAAAATTAGTTACGAAGAATTATTAAAAGCTTTCTGGTATAGCCATGATCCCACACAGCTCAACCGGCAAGGCAATGATGTGGGTTCACAATATCGATCGGCTATCTTTTACCATAATGAATATCAACGCCAGTTGGCCGAAGCATACAAGAAACGACTCAATGCCTCAGGTGCATGGGATAAGCCTATTGTCACCACTATCGAGCCTTTTACTGTTTTTTATCCCGCTGAAAACTACCATCGGGATTATTACAACAATCATCCCAATCAACCTTATTGCCAATTTGTGATTAGACCCAAGTTGGAGAAGTTTGAAAAAGTTTTTCGAGACAAACTCAAAACCAACGGTTGAGTTTACTCATCAATCGGGACAGTTGCCCTAAAAAGAATAGCTGGAGTTTCACCCTGTGCTATGCATGCCATTTCTTCTCCTGCAAACAGCACTATGCTTTGCCCGGTATGCAACAATATGTCATCAGAATCTTGTACAATCAAATGGCCATTGAGCAAAAGCCAAATTTCGGTTGTATAGGCTTTGGCTTTGAAATTCCGACCAGGCGCAAGTTCGATGCGGCTGAGTTGGAATTCGCTTGCAGGGCAGGGGAAGACTTCCTCGGCCGTTGAGCCCGTCGTTTGTGGACGAATGATTTCAGGGTTGATGGGAGTGGTGTGTACATGATGGAGCAGTTCGGGTACATCAACGTGTTTGGTGGTGAGTCCGCCACGCAACACATTATCGGAATTAGCCATGATTTCCACGTTTTGACCGTAGAGATAAGCGTGCAGCACACCTGGGGCTTGGAAGATAGCCTCACCTGGTTGAAGATGTACGATATTCATCAAAAAAAAGCAAAACAAACCCTTGTCGAGATGCTTGCCTGGGTGTTGTCGTACAGCTTGAGCTAGCCAATATTCAGGATCCAGGGGTATATGGCTCCAGAATGCAGATTCCGATTTACGAATAGCCTCATTTACCAATGGACGAAGCAGAGCATCGGCATTTTCTGCGTTGAGCTGCATGACGTAGCTATAGAGGCCTTGGTAGCCATGGTGTGTAAATATAGAAAGCAGTGGATGCAAGGGTGGATATTGCTGCAATACATCTAATAGTTCGGCTTCAGGGCGAAAGCCGTGTAGCAACCAAAAATCGCTCAAAGCTACCATGAGCTCGGGTTTGTGGTTACGGTCTTTGTAGTTGCGATGAGGAGCATGGAGTGGAATACCGGCCTGTTCTTCGCGCTCATATCCAGCCATAGCTCCTTCGAGAGAAGGATGTACTTGTATGGAAAGCATATGCCTTACATCCAGAATTTTCATCAGATAAGGCAGTTGACCAAATCGCTCATACACTCGTTGCCCCAATGTGTTGAGTGGATGTTGTTGAATCCAAAGATCAAGGCGCTTTCGATAGGGGGGATCAATGATTTCAGATGGGGCAGTAGGATGGGCACCCAACCAGTATTCGGCAAAAGGCTTGTGCTGCGGGTTTTCGATCTGCAGCAGTTGGGGAATAAAGGAAAAACCGCCCCAGTCGTAGTGTTGTACCTTACCTTCTAGCAAAAACATTTTTTTTGTCGACATATTATTTCGGCTATGGTTTCAAAAATAGCGATATTATTGTGAAGCAATTGGTTGTTAATTGATTGTCTTTGGCCACACATTTGCAACTTGGAGAACGTGGAGAGCAGCTTGCCTGCAGATATTTGCAACAGCGTGGTTTTGAGATCGTAGCTACCCATTGGCGCGATGACCATCGAGAAATTGATATCATTGCTCGCAGGCAAGAGCTATTGGTTTTTGTAGAAGTGAAAACCCGAACTGGATATTCTGGTGGCTGGCCTGAACTTGCCATTAATAGCAAAAAAGAAGAAGATTTGCTTTTAGCGGCCGAGCATTATTTAGAAACCCATCCGTTTGGGGGAGAAATTCGCTTTGATGTGATTGCTATTGTGTTTGACCGCAGTCAAAGGCCCCATGTATTTCATATTCCAGATGCCATTCATTAAGATTACTGCACGATTCCCACATAGTTCCAAGGGGTGATTTGCTTCATTTGGTTTTTAAGGGTCTCTGGAATAGGCAATTGGTCGATGAAATGATGAATGGCTTGTTGATCGAGTTTGTGTCCACGGGTAAGGTCTTTTAATTGCTCGTAGGGTTCTGGATATCCGGCTTTACGAAGCAGCGTTTGAATAGCTTCAGCCACGACTACCCAATTTTGTTCGAGATCTTCTCTAATTTTTGCTGCATGCAGTTGTAGACGGGCCCAACCTTTTTGGATCGATGAAAAAGCCAATAAGGTATGGGCAAAAGGCACTCCCAAATTGCGCAGTACTGTAGAATCGGTAAGGTCGCGTTGTAGCCGAGAGATAGGCAGCTTATTGGAAAGATGTTCCCAACCAGCATTGGCCCAGCCCAGATTGCCTTCGGCATTTTCAAAATCAATAGGGTTAGTCTTATGGGGCATAGCAGAAGAGCCTATTTCGCCTGCTTTCACTTGCTGATGAAAATAATCGAAAGAGATATACAACCACATGTCGCGGCAAAAATCAATTAAGATGTTATTGATTCGACGCAAAGCATCGCATTGGGCAGCGAGATGATCATAAGGTTCGATTTGTGTGGTATAACGAGTACGGCTCAGGCCAAGCGTTTCCTGCACAAAGCGATCGGCAAAATCTTCCCAATTGATTTGTGGGAAAGCCACATGATGGGCATTGAAATTACCTGTAGCTCCTCCAAATTTAGCGGTGAAAGGAATGTTTTTCAAAAGCAGCATTTGTCCGCGTACCCGTTCAATAAACACCCGAATTTCTTTGCCCAGGCGGGTAGGCGATGCAGGTTGACCATGTGTGCGGGCCAACATCGGAATATGCATCCATTCGGCGGCTTTTAATTCCAGAGCATCGAGCAATTGTTGTAAGGCCGGCCAATATTGTTCTTCTATAGCTTTCTTCCAGAGCAAAGGAATAGCCGTATTGTTGATATCTTGTGAGGTTAGCGCAAAATGAACCCATTCCCGATAAGCTTGTAAGCCCATTTGGTCGAGTTTTTGCTTGATGAAATATTCAACGGCTTTTACATCGTGTCGGGTAGTTTGTTCGAGTTTCTTCACTTGATGTGCATCCTCTTCAGAAAATTGTTCAAAAAGCTGCAATAGGCCTGGACGAGCGGTTTCAGGGAAATCAAAAATGCCCGCATCTGCTAGAGCTAAGAAGTAAAGCACTTCTACTTGTATTCGATAACGAATAAGGGCATATTCAGAAAAATATTCACTCAACACGGACAGTTCGCCATAATACCTGCCATCAATGGGAGAAATGGCTCGAAGCGGAGAAAGCTTGTTGTTCATTTTTGGGAAACAGCTGATTCGGGATCAAAGCTACTACATCCTTTACAATACTCGATATTCCATGCTGTTTGCCACACAGGAGTTGGTCAGGTCTTGCATTCCCGCTAAATTGCATCACTATTCATAAAAAAAGAGTGAAAGATGTCGGTTTCTCCATCAGTATGGCGGGTAGCAGGTGTAAATTATCTCAATACCAGGCCTTTGGTATATGGTTTTCGTTTTCATCCTGTGAAAGATCAGATCATGCTCACTGAAGACTATCCTGCAAATATTGCACAGCAGCTTATTCATGATGAGATTGATATAGGTTTGGTGCCAGTAGCCATCATTCCAGAGCTTTCAGAAGCCTATGTGATCTCCAATTATGTGATTGGGGCAGAGGGAGAAGTAGCATCTGTGTGTATTTTTTCCGATGTGCCCATTCATGAAATCACCCATTTGTATCTCGATTATCAAAGTCGCAGTTCGATTACTTTAGCGCAGCTTTTGGTGAAACGATATTGGCAAATTTCACCACAATTTATCCCCAGCAGTCCTGGCTTTGAGGAGCATATTGACGGTCGAACAGCAGCAGTAGTGATTGGCGATCGAGCTTTGAAGTTACGAAATCGATATGCTTATGTATACGATCTGGCACAAGCATGGATAGATTATTCAGGCCTGCCTTTTGTATTTGCTGCATGGATTTCCAATAAGCCTTTACCAGAATCATTTATGCAAGCATTCGACGAAGCTACTGCCATGGGCACCCAGTTTCCTCATCTCGAGCAAGTGATTGCAGAAAATCATTTTCCAGAATATGATGTACGTGCGTATTTTACGCAACATATTAGCTATCGGCTGACAGCCAATAAGCGACAGGGTATGATGCGTTTTTTACAAGAAATAGGCTCTACTACACCTGTACATTTTCGAACACATCCAATGCTTGCATAAATATTCCATGTCATTATCGATGCTGATCCAAAAAATATGACTCAAGCTCACGCACCCACACTTTCCATTATCACTGTGTGTTATCAGGCGGGAAACCTGATTAAGAAAACCATTCAAAGCGTGATTAGGCAAACTTATCCACATATTGAATATGTGATTATAGATGGAGGCTCTACCGATGAAACCATTTCGTTGATTCAAAAATATGCTGCATTCATTGATCGATGGGTGTCGGAAAAAGATGAGGGCTTGTATGATGCGATGAACAAAGGATTACGGCTGGCTACGGGAGATTATGTTATGTTTTTAAATGCGGGTGATTATTTGTATGATGATCATACCATTGAAAACGTTTTTAATACTTGTAAGTATGCGGATGTGTATTATGGGGATACGTTGTTTGTAGACGAGCAAGATCGCCCGGTAGGGTTACGTTCTGAAATTACTCCGCATCGCTTACCTGCAGCATTAAGTTGGAAGGATCTGAAGTTTGGTATGACGGTTTCACATCAATCATTTATTGTGCGTAAAGTATTGACACCTCATTTCGACACGCGATATCGAATTTGTGCAGATATTGATTGGGTGATTGTTTGTTTAAAGCGCAGTCAAACGATTTGCTCGACAAAAGCCATTATCAGTTGTTTTCGAACGGGAGGATTATCCAAGCAACGTCAAAAGCAAGCCTGGAGAGAAAGATATAGGATTTTGAAAAAGCATTATGGAGTATTGCCCAATATTTGGCATCATGTGTATATCGTATGGCGTTATTTATTTTCTGGGAAACGTTATTAAGCAACAATATTTATCGGCCAGCCATGTCTTGTTGATTCATTCCATTTACACGTCCGCCACCAGCATAATGTTGTTTCCAATAAGGATAACTGAGATTACTAATGGTAACTCCGCTAGTGGTTGATGCTTGCACAAAATAGTTGTTTTGTAAGTATATGCCTACATGGTTAATCTTTTTGCCGTGGCCAGTGTGAAAGAAAACCAAATCACCTTCGCTAAGTTTTGATGGATGACGAATAAAATCAATCATACGATAAAGGCCCAGGGCAGTGCGTTCTAAATGAATGTGATAAACGGCATCGTATAATCGTTGTACGAAAGCAGAGCAATCGATGCCTTGCTGATCGTTGCCCCCATATTTGTAAGGAGTTCCCCACCAATTATCAATAAACTGATACAAGGCTAGATTCGTGATTTGAGCAGGGCTTACTTGCATGATTTGGGCATATTTGTTTTGTAGTGTTGGGGCAAAAGATTTCTTCCTTTCGGTTGTTGGAGAAGTGCCAATTTCCGTACGGGAAGAAGATGCTGCGCTTTGAACTTTTCCAGGAGACACCTGAATATCATCGATAAACCGAAGGGAAGCTGTTTGCTGAGGCTGAGTTGAGCGGTGAGCATAATGCATCGAGCTACAACCGATGCTCATGCAAGCCCATCCTAACAAGCCTATTAGCCCCATTCGTATATAGTGATGTGGATGCATGGCCATGAATTATCTTTACCTGCACAAATATAAATAACCTTCGATTTATGAAGATCTGATATTCAGCATTTAATATAGGGTATTCTTCATAACGCTATTCTGGTTTTGATTATTGCTGATGAAATAGGATTTTTGTAAAGCATTTACCCACCCGATTTAAGTTATTTGACTATGCCACGTTTCTCACATTTACATGTACATACGCAATATTCCTTATTAGATGGGGCATCGGCTATTCCACAATTATATCAAAAAGCCATTGCCGATCAGATGCCGGCTATAGCGATTACTGATCATGGCAATATGTTTGGCGTATTTCAATTTGTAGCAGAAGCTTATCAACACAAGTTGCATCCCGATGATCCCAACGATCAACGCTTAAAAGTGAAACCCATCGTGGGTTGTGAGTTTTATGTAGTAGAAGATCGTTTTAAGAAACAATTTACTCGTGAAGAACGCGATCAACGTTATCATCAAGTATTGTTGGCCAAAAATGAACAAGGCTATCGAAACCTAGTGAAATTATGTTCGCTTGGATATATTGATGGATTATATGGAAAATATCCACGAATTGATAAATCACTCATTACTCAATATCATGAAGGATTGATTGCCACCACCTGTTGTTTGGCAGCGTCTGTACCAAGAGCTATTTTGAGAAAAGGAGAAGACGAAGCAGAAAAAGAATTTCGTTGGTGGCTTGATTTGTTTGGTGAAGATTATTATATCGAATTGCAAAGGCATGGAATTCCTGAGCAAGATCGGGTAAATGCTGTATTGCTAAAATGGGCAAAGCAATATCAAGTAAAAACAATT
Organism: Thermoflavifilum sp.; assembly: GCA_023511875.1. GTDB lineage: Bacteria > Bacteroidota > Bacteroidia > Chitinophagales > Chitinophagaceae > Thermoflavifilum. The sequence goes on along the minus strand of JAIMAQ010000013.1, from coordinate 33,801 downwards.
GCCACCAATGATGCGCATTATGTAGATCAAGAAGATTACAATGCGCACGATATTTTGCTTTGTATCAATACAGGCGAGAAAAAGAGCACACCTACGGTTAAAGAGTTTACCGACGATGATATTGTGGTTCGCAACAAACGTTTTGCATTTTACAACGATCAATTTTATTTAAAAACTACCGAAGAAATGAATCGGCTATTTGCCGATGTGCCAGAGGCCATTGATTATACCAATGAAATTGTTGATAAGGTAGAATTGCTCGACTTGAAGCGGCAAATTTTACTACCACATTTCCCCATACCCCAAGGTTTTCTTTCACAAGATCATTATTTACGTCATCTCACTTATGAAGGAGCTCGTAAGCGCTATACAGAGCTTACCCCGGAGATCGAACAGCGGATTGCGTTTGAATTAGAGACCATTGAAAAGATGGGTTTCGCCGGGTATTTTCTCATCGTGGCCGATTTTATTCAAGCCGCACGCGAGCTTGGCGTATTTGTGGGCCCAGGCCGCGGCTCGGCCGCAGGATCTGTGGTGGCTTATTGCATAGGAATAACCAATATTGATCCTATCAAGTACAACCTGCTATTTGAGCGCTTTTTAAATCCCGATCGCAAGAGCATGCCCGATATTGATACCGATTTTGATGATGAAGGCCGGCAAAAGGTAATCGATTATGTTGTGAAAAAATATGGGCAGCATCAAGTAGCCCAAATCATTACCTATGGCACCATGGCTGCTCGGATGAGTATCAAAGATGTGGCGCGAGTGCTCGATTTGCCATTGGCTGAGTCGAATGCTTTAGCCCGATTGGTTCCTGAGCGACCTGGCATTAGCCTCAAGCGTTTGTTGCAAGCACCTATTGAAGGTGCGGGAGGATTATTGGAAAAAGAAGGTCTTCGGCCTCAAGAAATAGAAGCCGTCAAGCAATTGCGCGAAATAGCTTCTGGTAAAGATCTGCGTGCAGAGGTGCTCAGAGAAGCAGCCGTTCTCGAGGGGTCTGTACGCAATACCGGTATTCATGCAGCAGGCATCATCATCGCCCCGACCGACCTCACCGAACTCATCCCTGTGTGCACGTCAAAAGATACAGATTTGCTGATCACACAATATGAGGGTAGCATCATTGAAAGTGCTGGCGTGATTAAAATGGACTTTTTGGGATTAAAAACACTTAGCATCATCAAGCAAGCCCTGGATATGATCCAGAAAAATCATCAAGTGAAAATTGATATTGACCATGTTCCACTAGATGATCCGAAAACATATGCCTTGTATCAACGTGGTGAAACCAATGGCACCTTCCAGTTTGAAAGTCCGGGTATGCAGAAATACTTGCGTGAATTAAAGCCCGACAAGTTTGATGATCTCATTGCCATGAATGCGCTATATCGCCCTGGCCCATTGGAATATATTCCCGATTTCATTCGTCGAAAACATGGCTTGGAGCCTGTGACTTATGATCTTCCTGAAATGGAAGAATATCTTCGAGAAACATATGGCATCACGGTATATCAAGAACAAGTGATGCTGCTTTCGCAAAAATTAGCAGGCTTCACCAAAGGCGATGCAGATACCTTGCGTAAGGCCATGGGGAAGAAACAGAAGGCTGTGCTCGATAAAATGAAGGCCAAATTTATCGAAGGTTGTAAGCGTAATGGGCATGACTTAAAGATCTGTGAAAAAATCTGGAGCGATTGGGAAGCATTTGCCTCGTATGCATTCAACAAATCGCATGCTACTTGTTATGCGTTTTTAGCCTTTCAAACAGCTTACTTAAAAGCGCATTATCCCGCCGAATATATGGCTGCAGTACTCAATCATGCTTCCAGCATTGAGAAAATCACATTCTTCATGGAAGAATGTAAACGCATAGGCCTGCGGGTGTTGGGCCCCGACATCAATGAGTCGGACAAGGGTTTTGCTGTTAACAGTAAAGGAGAAATTCGATTTGGATTGGCGGGCATCAAGGGTGTTGGAGAGGCAGTGGTAGAAGCTATCTTGCAGGAACGCACAGCTCATGGCGCTTTCCAATCGGTGTTTGACCTGATAAAGCGAGTAGGTACCAGGCAAGTCAATCGAAAAGCATTGGAATGCCTTGCTATGTCGGGAGCTTTTGATTGCTTCACAGATGTGCATCGAGCACAATATTTTTATAAATCGGAGCGAGATCAAACCACGGGTCTGGAAAAAATAATCCGTGTGGCCACACAGCATCAGGCAAGCTCATTACAACAAGCAGCTTCTTTGTTTGACTCACAAGTGGTTGAAGAAATACCCGCCCCCGAGCTCCCTGCTTGTCAGCCCTGGCCTTTAACTGAGCAACTGGAAAAAGAAAAAGAAGTTATTGGGATATACATTTCAGGGCATCCATTGGATCATTATCGTTTTGAAATTTCGCATTACGAGATCACGCCAATCGAGGAACTCAATCAATTCATTCAACAACAAAATGAACAAATGAATGGCAATGGAAGAGAAAGTCTATTTCGCATCGCTGGTTTTATTGCAGAAGCTGCACATCGCACCAGTAGAAAAGGCAATAAGTTTGGTTCATTTGTGTTAGAAGATTATTCGGGTAAAACAGAATTGGTATTGCTGGGTGATGATTATGTGAAGTTTAAATCATTTTTAGAACCAGGTTTATGTGTATACATTCAAGGTGTAGTGAAAACCCGTTATCAAGGAAATTATGAATTCTTTCCACAACAGATGTGTTTATTAGAGGAAATCAAACACAAGTTTACCAAAGGCCTTACCCTGCATATCACCCCAGCATCGGTCACGGAAGAAATGGTAGATTTTTTTGATCATTATGTGCAATCTCATCCGGGTAAAATACCTTTATTTATTCTAATCGATGATCATGGATCACATCACAAGCTAAGGCTTCATGCCAGGCGACAGATCACTTTAGATGATGAGTTAGTACAATTTTTGACGCAACAAAAAATTGACGTTCAGGTCACAATACAGCATGCATAAAGCATCTAAAAAGTTGTAAATTGCATGTTCTAAAACGAGATATTATGGCATTAGAACTCACCGATGCAAATTTTAAGCAAGAAGTGTTACAATCTGATCAGCTACACATGATTGATTTCTGGGCCGAATGGTGTGGCCCCTGCCGGGCGATTAGTCCTATTGTGGAGGAACTTGCAAAAGACTATGAAGGAAAGGTGAAAGTGGGTAAGGTAAATGTGGATTATAATCCTCAGCTTGCCATGGAGTATAGTATCACCAGTATTCCAACTATTTTATTTATTAAGAATGGTAAAATAGTTGATCGTCAGATTGGTGCAGTACCCCGTTCGGTGCTAGAGAAAAAACTTCAAGCCCATCTTTAACGCATCACATCAAAAATTAAGTAATCAGCCATTGTAGAATAATATGCAATGGCTGATGATGATTTATCATTTTGTTTATTGCTTTTCATCATATGCAAAGTATCATAATGCACATCTCATGCGTGTCGTGTAGGCTTGTTTAAAATTTATTTTTCCACATCATACTTTCCACAGGCTTATTGGTGCGTTGGGTATATTTGGCATCGGGCTTACGGTTGTACTCCCGGAGCACTTCCCCATCAACAGGAAAATAGATGAGTTGGCCGATAGGCATGCCCGCGTATACTCGCACGGGTTGTATCACAGAAATCTCTAGTGTCCACGTATTACAAAAGCCTACATCGCCTTTCCCAGCTGTAGCATGGATATGGATGCCCAATCGTCCAGTAGACGATTTGCCTTCTAGAAAAGGAACAAATGCGTGGGTTTCGGTGTATTCAGCCGTTACCCCCAAGTATAAAATGCCGGGTTGTAAGACATATCCCGATTCAGGTATTTCAATTTCATCGATCAAGTTGTGCTTCCGTGCATCCAATTCCCGATCACGATAAACAGCTAAATATTTGCCTAAGTGCACGTCGTAGGAATTACTTCCTAAGTATTCGCGGTGAAAAGGTTCGATAACAATAGTCCCTTTTTCGATTTCTTCGAGGATGCGTTTGTCGGAAAGAATCATATAGAGTTGCGCTAATAAAATGTTTAGAACTCCTGCAAAAATATTATAATTGCAAGATAAGTTATGCCTTTCATTGAACGCATCGAATTGGGTGCGGATAGTCAACTAGGTATCTGGCACATCACGGAAGATGAAAATTTTTTTCTGCCACATATTTCCTTGATTCGCCAAATTAGTCATCCACATAAGCGCTTGCAGCATATGGCAGGCCGATATATGCTTACACAGTTATGTCCATCTTTTCCAATAAGCCAGATCACCGTTTTGCCTTCACGTAAGCCCATTGTGCCGGGCCAAGAATATTATTTTTCTATTGCGCATAGCCGTAATTATGTGGCGGCGATTGTTAGCCGTAGGGAGGCTGTAGGAGTAGATATTGAGCACAAGAATCCCGTAATTGCCCGAATTGCGCCCAAATTTCTTTCGCCCGATGAGCTTTGCTGGATAGAAGAGCGGAAATACTTATTACAGCTTACTTTATGCTGGGCTGCAAAGGAAGCCATATACAAATGGTATGGTTTAGGGAAAATTGATTTTCGACGCGATATTGTTTTAAACTCTTTTGTTGTAGAGCGTTCAGGAACCATTGAGGCAAATTTTTTGCCTACAAGCGTTTCTTTGCTTATTGATTATCGCGTGTATCGGTCATTTTGTGTGGCTTGGACTATGCATGAAAAACAGATGGTTTATGGCTAAAGTGCAAATCATACAGGGCGATATTACCCAGCTGCAAGTAGATGCTATTGTCAATGCAGCCAATAGTAGTTTACTCGGTGGTGGTGGTGTAGATGGAGCTATTCATCGGGCTGCAGGTCCGGAGTTATTAGAAGCTTGTCGGAAAATAGGGGGATGCCCCACGGGAGAAGCTCGGATCACCCCGGGTTTTCGGCTTCCTGCGCGCTATGTGATTCACGCTGTTGGGCCCATATGGCGTGGAGGTAAGCACGGAGAAGCTGAGTTATTGGCTGCTTGTTATCGGAATAGCATGCAGCTGGCCAAGGCTCATGGCTTGAAGCAAATTGCTTTTCCGGCCATCAGCACGGGCGTATATGGCTATCCCTTTGATGAGGCCAGTCGGATTGCTATTCGCACGGTACTCCAGGAGCTTCAGCAACCAGGCTCGGTAGAGGAGGTGTATTTTGTGTTGTATAGTCCTGAACAATATCGGCGTTTTCAGGAGATATTTGCTGCATCAGGAGGTTGATGGCAGTTGTTGGCGAATAAGCCTTTCCCATTCCTGGATAGTGTGGGCTTGCTGAACATGATAGGGCCCTATAGCCAGCCGGCGTAGGGCATACAAATAAGCTCCACAACCCAGTTTTTCTCCCATGTCGCGAGCTAATGCCCTGATGTAAGTGCCGCTGCTGCAGGTTACTTCAAAGTGTACAAAAGGCATTTCTATGCGGGTAATATCGAAACGCATGATCTGGATAGGTCGTGGTTCTCGCTCTACAGGAAGGCCCTGGCGTGCCTGGCGATAGAGCGGAACACCTTGCTTTTTGATAGCCGCATACATGGGTGGTATTTGTTGTTGTATTCCTATGAAGCTTTGGGCCATTTCTATGATATCTGTTTCGTGCAGGTATTCAAAAGGCCGATGCTGATCGGGCTCGGTTTCCAAATCATCGCTGGGAGTAGTTGCGCCGAGTCTAAGGATGCCAGAATAGGTTTTGGGAAGGCCTTGCAGGCTGGCCAGTTCGCGCGTTTTTTTTCCCGTGCAACAGATGAGCAATCCTGTGGCTAGCGGGTCGAGTGTACCACTATGGCCAGTTTTAGCATGGGTGAGTCGGCGGATTTTGTTGACCACATCAAAAGAAGTCCATCCTACAGGCTTATCTACCAGTAGCATCATGCCTGCTGCAAACGGGTTCTGGCTAAGGTTCATCACATTTTTCACAAAAATAAAGTATCCTGGAATCTGTATCTTAGCGCCCCAGATATGGCGCTAGCCCACCATCGTGACGATCGTTTACGGTTTGAGCAACAGGTGCTCAACGCGGAACATGATGTGCTTCCTTTCCTTTATCCTGAAATCTCTTCTGTAGCGCATTTGCAGGTGCTGGAGATTGGTTGTGGGGAGGGTGGGGTACTTAAACCTTTTTTAGCACGGGGAGCTCGAGCTATTGGTGTAGAGCTGGTGGCCTACAGGGTGCAGCTCGCACAAAAGTTTTTAGCCGAATTTGTGGAATCGGGTCAATTATCCTTGTTATGCGAAAACATTTATGATGTACTTCCCGAGCAGATTAGCTCAGAGGGGTTTGACTTGGTGATTCTCAAGGATGTCATAGAGCATATTCCCGATCAGGAACGGCTTCTCAACAGGTTGAAAGCGTTCATGAAGCCAGGTGGGTATGTGTTTATTGGTTTCCCGCCTTGGTATATGCCACATGGTGGGCATCAGCAAATATGTGAAAACAAATGGCTAAGCCTTTGGCCGTACATCCATTTGTTGCCAATTGGCTGGTATCGACGTGTTTTACAGTGGTGTGGGGAAAAGCCCAGTACCATTGAAGAATTGATGGAAGTAAGATCTACAGGTATTTCCATAGAAAGGCTAGAGCACATGTTGAAGCGACAGGGCTATCGGATGGTGAAAAAGCAGTTGTATCTGATCAATCCCATCTATCGATATAAATTTGGGATCAAACCCATCAAACAGCTCCCTCTTGTTCGTTCTATTCCTTATTTGCGAGATTTCGTGACCACCTGTGTGTATTATTTGCTGCAGGTTGAGTAGGGTTAATCTTCGGGTTGGTATAACCATTTCAGGCCTTTAGCCTTGATTTTGCGCGCCACAACTTTATCGATAGGCAGGCTCACGCTTTCTTCCGAAAAGGTTGCCCAAGGAATCCAGCGAGGTGCGGTGACGTCGTCGGCACCTTCAGGTACGATAAAATCAAAAGGTTTCTCGATGGTTTGGGCTATGAAAGGAGATTTTTCTTTGACGACATAGTAGATGGAGATGATTTGGGTGCGGTTGTCGAAAGCTGAGATCTGGAAAAAATCGGTGGTATAGAGGTGCTTTACGATTTCGATTTCTTGTTGGAGTTCTTCTTGCCATTCTCGCCGCAAACAATCGAGGGTACCTTCTCCGAATTCCAATCCACCTCCGGGAAATTTAGTAAAATAGTTTCCGCGGATAAACTCGTCGCTCACCAATATTTCTTCACGGGCATTGACCAGTATCCCGTAAATCCTAACGTTGAATAAGCCCATAGTTAAAAAGAGTTAAGACGATTGCAAAAATTCTTTGAAAGCTGGTGGAATAGCATCAGGCTCTCCAAGCTGAATCTCGCCGTTGAAGACTCGAGTAGCGGGGCCACACAGCCAAATATCGGTGAAATGTTGATCATTTATTTTACGAAACCGCACTTCCAGTCGGCCTCCACGAGCTTGCACAGGGATGCGATACTCACGGGCTTCATGGCCAGCGGCTAGCAGGGCAGCTGCCGTAATACCGGTACCACAGGCGAGCGTTTCGTTTTCCACGCCACGTTCGTAGGTGCGGATCAAAAGGGCATCTTGCCCATATTCGATGAAGTTGACGTTAATTCCTTCTCGAGCAAATCGTTCGCTATACCTGATTTTTCGACCTTCGGCAACCACGTCTAATTGATCCAGGTGATCGGTATATTTCACTAGGTGAGGGGAGCCTGTATTGAGTATAGCAGTGTCGTATCCTCGCTCAATTTGGAGTACATCTTTCATGCGCAGGGCAATCCATCCATTTTCCATACGATAGGCTTCATGAGGGCCGTCGATAGCCAGAAAACGACATTTCTGCGTCCAAAGGTTTAGTTGAGCGGCAAAATCTACTATGCAGCGGCCACCGTTGCCACACATCGTACTCTCTCGCCCGTCGGCATTGAAATATTGCATAGAGAAATCAAATCCTTCGGCCGATAAAAGCAAAATCAATCCATCGGCACCTACTCCAAAATGGCGATCACAAAGCCATCGAATCTGTTCTGTTTTTAGCTCCAGATGGGCATCGCGGTTGTCGATGAGGATAAAGTCATTTCCTGCACCTTCATATTTGGTAAAAGAGATCTGCATGGGCACAACAAAGTTAATGAGCTTTAATCAGTCGGGTAAAGATGACCAGATTTCCAGAAAACGCTTGATCATCTGTTCAATGGCCAGCTGAGGTTGTTTGCTAAACGTGTGGGCAGCACGGTTGGCTACGATGGTGCTTATGGAAAGGCATTGATGACCAAGCAGTTTGCCCAGCCCATACAATGCCGAGGTTTCCATTTCGAAATTAGTGATTCGGTGAGATTGAAATCGAAAGCTGCTCAGTCGGTCGACCAGGTCTGGAAACGCGAGCTTAAGGCGTACTTGTCGGCCTTGTGGGCCATAAAAGCCTGGACAGCTGGCGGTGATGCCGTGGTAAGGGGTAAGCTCGTTTTTTTCGGAAGTAAACAGATTCAACAGCTGTGCATCGGCTGAAACCAAATAAGGCGTGAGTGCTGTATGGTTAAGTTGACTGTGTGCGATAAAGGCTTGAACAATTTGCGTTTCTTCAGAAGTATATGTAGTTTGGTAATAATGCATGAGATTATCTAATCCCAATCCGTGAGTAGAAACCACCATTGCATCGGTAGGTACATCGGGCTGTAGTCCGCCACAGGTGCCCAACCGAAAGATATATAGGGTGGTATGTGAGGCAGTAGGCTCTCTTCTCGTTAAGTCCACATTTACGAGTGCATCTAACTCTGTAAGCACAATATCGATATTATCCGTTCCAATGCCAGAAGAAATCACGGTTAAGCGTTTACGACCTATATAACCTGTATGGGTAACGAATTCGCGGTGGCTACGCTTATATTCAATACGATCGAAATGTTGAGATACTATGGGTACACGACCAGGATCGCCTACTGTGATAATAGTATGTGCAATTTCTTCTGGACGAAGGTCCAGGTGATATACCGCACCACGGTTGTTTAAGATGAGTTCAGATGAGGCTATCATATCGGTGATGAAATGTGATGAAAAAACAAATATACATGTTTATCGAAATCAGTTTATTTAACTGATCTGTTAAAATGCTCAGACGGTCTTGCCAATACAGGTTTTCTGCTTATCTTTGCCAGGATTTATTGCATGCTTTCACATCTGATTCAAACATTTGAAACGTGTTGTTCTTCAGTATGGCTGAGGTGGTTGGGCTTGCTTCGCTTGTTTTTTAAGCATTCATACAAGGCTGTGAAAAAAAATGATATTTCTGGATTGACATTCCAGGATAAGATTTATATATTTACTTCATTATGATGGCACCAAGAGATGATTTTTTTGATGAATCGCATGAGCTTCAGGAAATCCTTCATCAATTTGAACGGTTGAGAAAAGGTGAATCACATGCATTTTTGGATGAAGATGATTTCGAACAAATCATTGATTATTTTGATGATTGTGATCAGCTGCATCAAGCTATTCAAGCTGCCGATTTAGGTATTGAACGTTTCCCGTATTCGGCTACTTTGATGTTAAAAAAAGCCGATTTATTAATTGCGATGAAAAAATATCGACAAGCATTGGAAGTACTTGAGCTTGCTGAAATTTATGATCAGAGTCAGATACATATATATTTATTGAAGACTGAAGCTTATCTGGCATTGGGTGAATATGATAAAGCAGCTCAAATGTTGGAAAGCAGAATCGATCAATTTGATGGAGAAGAGCAAGTAGAATTATTGATTGAGCTATCTGATGTGTATGACGACTGGGATGAGTTTGATCGAGTATTCGATTGTTTAGTACGCGTCTTACACATTGATCCCAATCACGAAGAAGCCCTTCATAAGATTTGTTTCTGGACAGAATATTGTGGGCGTTATGAAGAGAGTATTCAGCTGCATCAAAAGATTATCGATGAATATCCATACAATGAGCTGGCTTGGTTTAACTTAGGAGCCGCATATCAAGGATTGAAGTTGTACGAAAAAGCCATCGATGCTTATGCTTATGCATTAGCAATTGATGAGAAGTTTGAATACGCTTATCGGAATATGGCCGATGCGTATATCAAACTGCGAAAATATGATCGAGCTATCGACTTGTTACAGCAGCATTTGCAAATAACCAATCCCGAAGATGTCATCTATGAGGCTATTGGACATTGTTATGAGAAGCAAAAACAATTTACCCAAGCACGTTTATATTATCGTAAAGCATTTCGTTTGAGCCCGCACGATGATAAATTACAATTGCGCATCGGATTAACTTATATGTTAGAGCGCAATTGGATGAATGCGGCTGAGGTATTACAGCATGCCATTACTTTAAATCCACAGTCTGTGAAAGGATGGGAAGCATTGGGTGAATGTATGCTACAATTGCATCGTGAAGAAGAAGCTATTCATTGTTTCGCAGAGGCCACCAAGATTCGGCCATCCAGTGTGCAAGCCTGGCAACAGTTGATTCGTGCACTTTATTTGGCCGATGCGTATGAAGAAGCTTATCAACAATCATATATTGCAGAAGCACATACCGGTAGTAAAGCTATTTACCACTATTATCGTACAGCCATTTTATTGGCCATGGGTAGATATAAAGAAGCTTTAATACAGCTGGAAGCAGGCTTGCAAATGGCTCCACGCCAATTGAAAAAGCTAATTGACTTAAATCCAGCTATCTTGCAACGTGCTGCGATCAATGATCTCATTAGTCGTTATCGCAAAAAATAAGATACATCTCGACACTGGGCAAAGCTTTGTTGATTGCATAGGCAGGGGTTATACATTAGGCATCAAAAATTTTTTGATTATTGTATTCGTATGCCCATCCATCAGTTAAGCGAAAAAGATAGGTTTTATGCCTGCGATCAATGACTAAAAAAGATATGATACGAGATATTATTGCATAAGCGATTGACGTATAAACTGCTCTGCAATAAGGGTTTCATCCAATCACAAAGCCTAGTCTTTACGTAAAAAAGTTGCTTAAATTATGCTTTCCGAATGATATGCTCATCTAGAAGCAGGTCAATTGGCAGTTCTATTTTGTGGTGATTTTTATCATAATTTAATTATTGGGAGCTTGTTATCTTTGCGAAGTATTTTTGGATCAGCAGCATTAAACCAACAAGGTATGAATTTCAAACTCACGCAAATTCCAGAGCGGACACAAAAGCCTCGCAAATACGGGCTTACCATGGTAATGGATAAAGGCTTGAGCGTACATGAAGCACGTAATTTCTGCTCAGTAGCCGCACCACATGTAGATTTGGTGAAGCTGGGTTTCGGAACTTCATTTGTTACCCCAAACTTAAAGGAAAAAATTGCGGTTTATAAAGAATACGGCATTCCAGTTTATTTCGGAGGCACCTTATTTGAAGCTTTTATCATTCGCAATCAGTTTGAAGATTATGTGGCGCTGCTTCAAGAATATGGCATTGATCATATAGAAGTCTCTGACGGCTCTATTACCATACCGCATAGCGAGAAATGCGGATATATTGAAAAGCTTACCAAATATGGTACCGTATTGAGTGAAGTAGGTTCTAAGGATGAAACCAATATTTTTCCGCCTTATAAATGGATTGAACTCATGCGGGCAGAGTTAAATGCTGGTGCTTCTTATGTGATTGCAGAAGCCCGTGAATCGGGCAATGTGGGGCTATATCGAAGCTCGGGGGAAGTACGTCAAGGATTAGTGCAAGAAATTTTGACGCAGATTCCTGATGAAAAAATTATTTGGGAAGCCCCACAAAAAAGCCAGCAGCTGTATTTTTTGGAATTATTGGGATGTAATGTAAACCTGGGTAATCTGGCTCCTTCGGAAGTCATTCCGCTTGAAGCTATGCGTGTGGGCCTGCGTGGCGATACTTTTCATTTGTATTTAAATGGATATTCTCGGTTTAAACGACCCCCCAAGAACAATCCAGCTTCCTGATTTGGTTTATGGCACATCGTTTCGGTATTATTGGATTTCCACTCGAGCAATCGTTCTCGCCTAAATATTTTGAGGAAAAATTTCGTCGCGAGCAAAAAACGGATCACCTATATGTAAAATGTCCTTTGTTGCAAATAGAAGATTTTCCAAAGCTGTTGCAGCAATACAACGATTGGGTAGGGTTTAATGTCACCATTCCCTACAAAGAAAAAATCATTCCTTATCTTACTCGCCTCAATGATCAGGCAGCAGCCATTGGTGCGGTCAATTGCATCCGTGTGCTAGGCAGTGAAACCATAGGCTATAACACTGATGCCATTGGTTTTCGACAATCCTTGAAGCCTTTACTCAAACCTCAACATCGTCGGGCATTGGTGCTGGGCACTGGTGGCGCTTCACGCGCCGTAACATATGTATTACGCGAGTGGCAAATACCTTATCTTTTGGTGAGTAGGCGTAAACAACCACATACCCTTACTTATGATGAACTCAATGAAGAGATTCTCTCTACTCACCTGCTCATTATCAACACTACGCCGGTAGGCATGTTTCCTCATGTAAATGAGGCCCCGCCATTGCCTTATCAGTTCATTGGACCTCAACATGTATTGTTTGATTTAATTTATAACCCATCACTCACTTTGTTTTTAAAAAAAGGGCAGGAGCAAGGCGCAAGCATTCAAAATGGTTATGAGATGCTTATCTTGCAAGCCGAGGCTTCGTGGCAGATCTGGAATAGTTAATCAAGCCATTTTCAAGGCTCCACTTGAATTTGCTGCATCAAGATTTTCCCATGAGGGTCGAGTTTGACGGCCGCTGGTGCAGTAGGCAAAGCCAATGAGAAAGATTGTTGTTTTTGCTGAAAGGATAAATAAAACACATGTGTGCGGCCTGCTTGATCGTATACATATAATTCTACTGGTAGATCAAATGCTGCCCCTTCTTGTAATTGTTGTAGCTCCAAGAGTAGGGTGTGAGTAGATGGCTGATATTGCCATTTCCATTGGACTACTGGATTCACGGTTCGGAATAGCCATTGGTGGAAGAATGTTTGTAAAGATCGATGCGAAGCTTGTTCCATCGCGCGAATGAAATCGTCTGTAGAAGCATTTTGATGGCGGTATTGTTGCACATATTGCCGGATGCCTTTCCAGAAAAGCTTTTCGCCGATTTGATCTTTGAGCATTTGCAAGATATAAGCTCCTTTTTGATAACTATCTGGATTTAATAATTCTTCTGGGGAATGCGCAGGAAAATGCACTACGGGAGTATGATGCAGGGAGTCGTAATGCATGATGAGCTTTCGATCGTATGCCAAGATGCGTTGTAAGCTATCTTCACCAAATCGGTAAGCGGCATACACTTCACTCATGAATGTAGCAAAGCCTTCACTCAACCAGATATGCGACCAATTGGTTTCGGTAACACAATCGCCAAACCATTGATGACCTATTTCATGGGCTATGGTCAGCATATTGTGGTATTGTCCTGTAATACTATGTTCGTCGTAAAAAATGCAGCTGGCATTTTCCATGCCGCCGTAGCGCGTTGTCGATTGCACATTGGCCAATTTTTCATAAGGGAAGCTGCCTAACAAAGAGTCATACAGCTTAAGGACATCTGTGGCCACCTGAAAATCTCGAAAAGCAAGTAGTTGATTTTGTGGATACACCCAGCTTTCTACGGGCACGCATGCCACTGGAGGTAGATATTCTACGGCAAAAGGAGCCGCTCCGATTACCATCACCTTGGTAGGAATGGGATACGATTCATGCCAATGGGTAAGCATATGATGTGCATCTACCCATGAACGCTCAACGAGTCGGCCATTGGCCACCACTTGATCTTGTACGGGAGCAATCACCCGAAAATCGACCGTGGCTTTATCGGCCGGATCATCCACAACGGGTAGCCAGTAATGTGCACGTACAGGCCAGTTGTCGCCAAACCAGGTGCGATCGCCATACATATTCTTTCCAATGATGAGTCCGTCTCTTGGCTGGCCGTGGTAGGCAATGCGAAAGGTGATGGTATCGCCTTGTGAAATGGGTTCGGAAAAATCAATGATCAAGTGTTCTGGAGTGGTCTTGAAAGGAATAAGCTCATGTAAGAAGACTATAGAATCCACATGCATTCCTAAGCTATCTCCAGGAGCAGCCATGTCGAAATCGAGTGTACACGACTGAAGTTGTGCTACCATACTGCGCAAGCTAATCTGGGCTATAGCCTCTATCTCGTGTGAATTTTCTTTTAGGCGGATGGTAAAATCATAATGCAGTACATCTATGGCCGTATCACGAGTACTGGCTATGGCAGGGGATAAGATGGTTGCCATAAGCCAAGCATATACTGTGATAATTACCTGCTTCATGAGAAAAATTTTATTTAACCCTTTGCAACTTGATGGATTCATTAGGTAGATCAAAGATTCAATTTTTCTTCGATCAAGTATTGGTTGCGCTCAGGAGCATTGCGGGTGATGAGCTCGCCTAAAAATCCTGCGAGAAAAAGCTGTGTACCCATAATCATGGCTAGCAAGGCTAAATAAAAAATAGGTCTTTCCGTCATTCGATATTGTAGAAAAATAAATTTAGCAATGGTTAAATACAAGGCAATAGCAAAACCAAATAGAAAAGCCAAAGTGCCCAGTGTGCCAAAGAAATGCATGGGTCTTTTACCGAAGCGCCCCACAAAGACAATCGATAGCAGGTCTAAAAAACCATTGATAAATCGCTCCCAGCCAAATTTAGAATGGCCATATTTTCTCGGGCGATGTTGTACTACTTTTTCTCCGATTCGGGTAAATCCAGCCCATTTAGCAATCACGGGGATATAGCGATGCATTTCACCATACACTTCAATGCTTTTCACCACTTTTTTACGATAAGCTTTTAATCCGCAGTTAAAATCATGTAGTGGGATATGAGAAATGCGTCGCGTGACCCAATTGAAAAAACGTGAAGGAATATTTTTGGTAAACAGATTGTCGTGTCTCTTTTTTTTCCAACCACTCACTAGATCAAATCCTTCTTCCACAATCATGCGATATAACTCAGGAATTTCATCGGGACTATCTTGAAGATCGGCATCGAGTGTGATCACCACTTCGCCTTGTGCGTGTCGAAAGCCTTCATTAAGAGCAGCAGATTTACCATAATTGCGCTGAAAGCGAATACCTTTCAAGCTGGGATATTGCTCCGACAGTTGTTGGATCACCTGCCAAGAACCATCTGTAGATCCATCGTCGACCAATATCATCTCGTATGCAAACCTGTTAGCTTGCATGACACGATCAATCCACGCACATAATTCAGGCAACGAAGCTGCCTCATCTTTTAATGGGACGACGACAGAAATATCCATCACGGGGTACTTTCAGGAGCAACTGGCTTGCTTGCTTTTCGCGTGATTGCCGCACCGATAAGTGAAGCAATGACGCCGGCAATGAGGGTACCAAAGATAGTACCCGCCAGCAAAAATACCGTAAAATATTTTCGGGTAAAGTTGAGTGCCATATTGATTTGTTCTTCGGTCATGGTACCGCGTTTTTCCATCGCCTCCTGTGCAACACGGATCGATTGTTCTTTAAAGCCGGGTACCACGAAAAGAAATATGATCAGAAACAGCACGTAGAGAACGATGTAGACGGCAGTGGTTTTGAAGCCATTGGTAAATAAATTGCCAAAGCTCACCTGATGCTGCAAGGCTTTAGCATGGGCTCGTTGTTCGAAAATGATCAAGATCACAAAAAGCAAGGTGGGTATCCATTTAGCAAATCCTTGTTGAGGCACATTAAACACATAATACAAGACAAACAATACGATCATGATGACCGTAATGAGGATGCCCCATTGCACGTGTGTTTTTGGCGGCGTGTTTGTGGTAGGTGTGGGTGAATTTTCCATATGCGTTATGTTTTTATTGAGGTGAAAAATCTTGGAGTACGAGTTGATGTTTAGCATAAATACCGTACACAAAACCTTTCATGGTATGGCCAATGAAAGGCGTATTGCCAGAGCGTGAGCGAATATGTGCCGTATTGAAAGTCCATACACGATCTGGATCAAATATAGTAAGATTTGCTTCACTTCCTATTTTAATTTCCACCTGTGGTAAACCGAGCAATTTTCGGGGCGATACGGTGAGCATTGTAATCTTGCGCAGCAGGCTCACTTCTGGCAATGCATGATTCATGATGCCGAAAAAGCTTTCCAGGCCAGTCATTCCTGGTTCGGCGTAAGCAAATTCTACCTGCTTACTTTCCAGATCTTGTGGCCGATGGTGGGTAGCAAATGCATCTACAATACCTGCTGTGATAGCAGCTTTTAAGGCTGCTACATCGGTTTCGGAGCGGAGTGGTGGCAGCACTTTCAGGTTGCTGTCGTAGTTTTCCAGCGCAGCGTCGGTGAGCGCGAGGTGATAGGCGGTTACTGAGCAGCTGATGTCGATGCCTTCGTCTTTAGCGCGGGCCACTTGTGCTAGGGCTTCACGGCAGGAAATGCCGGTGAAATGGAGGCGTGAAGTGGCATAACGAGTTAATTCTATATCGCGTTGCACCTGGATGAGTTCGCCCACTGCTGGGATACCCTGCATGCCCAGTCGCACGGAATGCACGCCTTCGTGCATGAGGCCATGTGCAGAGAGCGAAGCCAAATCGGGCAATTGAATGATTAAGCCATTGAAGGCACGGGCGTATTCCAGCGCTTTTAGCAATAGTTCAGCCGATTGTACGGGTTGCCATCCATCGCTAAAAGCCACTGCGCCATGTATGTGCATGTCGTGCATCTCGGCGAGCGATTTCCCTGCTAAGTTTTGGCTGATTGCCCCTATTGGATGAATGGTTACTGGCAAGGTTTGGGCTTTGTGTAGCAGATAGTCGAGTTCGGCTTTCGATTGAATAGCTGGTTGTGTGTTGGGTACCACACATACTTCGGTGAAGCCACCCGCAGCGGCAGCAGCGCATCCGCTGATGAGGTCTTCTTTGCGTTCAAAGCCGGGATCCCCAAAATCTGCAAACAAGTCAACCCAGCCCGGAGAAACATGCATGTTGGGAGCGGTAACACGTTGGGCATCATCGTCGTCGATATGATCGGCGATACGATCAATATACCCATTTACAATTAAAATATCTTGTGGAGAAGAAATGGTTTGGATCAGGGGATCAACTATTCTAGCCTGTGATATGAGGATACGCATGTAAGAGAAAGTACGCATTATCAGGGGCAAAAATAGGACAAGTGCAGCAGATTTTTTGAAATTAATCTGTAGCTTTGCAAGCCTGATAGGCGTTCGGGGAGTAGCTCAGCCCGGTTAGAGTACACGTCTGGGGGGCGTGTGGTCGCTGGTTCGAATCCAGTCTCCCCGACCACAACGGCCGGGAACATATGTTCTCGGCCGTTTAATTTTGCCTTTTAACACTCAAATGGGCTTATGCACGAGCTATAGTAATTTCACGTAATTTCATTTCCATTCATCGACATTTTTATGAAACTGTGGCAAAAAAATATTGTTGTTGATCAGGCAGTTGAGCGTTTTACCACGGCCAGTGATCGGCAGTTTGATCCCCTGTTGGCTCCTTTTGATATCTTAGGATCTTTAGCACATATTCGCATGCTGGCAGCAGTGGGCTTGCTATCACAGCAAGACGAACAGCTACTTCGGCATGAGCTTAGAAAGATATATGCAGAAGTGCAGCAAAATGGATTTGCATTAGACGAAGGGGTTGAAGATGTACATTCCCAAATTGAATTCTGGCTTACACAACGATTAGGAGATGTGGGTAAGAAAATCCATAGCGGTCGCTCACGCAACGATCAAGTACTGGTAGATATTAAGCTTTACTTACGCAGCGAAATAGAGAAGCTGGTACAGCAGATGCATCATTTTTTTGAACAACTCATCGACTTAAGCGAGCGTCATCGTGAAGACTTATTGCCGGGCTATACCCATCTACAGCTGGCTATGCCTTCTTCGTTTGGGTTGTGGTTTGGGGCGTATGCAGAAAGCCTTGTAGACGATATGTGCATGCTGCGTGCTGCGTTTGAAGTGGTCAATAAAAATCCCCTGGGTTCAGCAGCAGGATATGGTTCATCATTTCCACTCAATCGGAGGATGACTACAGCATTATTAGGCTTCGACGATCTGCATTACAATGTGGTATATGCTCAGATGAGTAGAGGAAAAACCGAAAAAATTGTTGCGCAAGCACTTTCTTTGGTGGCGGCTACATTGGCCAGATTGGCTATGGATGTGTGTTTGTACATGAATCCGCATTTTGGTTTCGTGAGCTTACCCGATGCTTTTACCACAGGATCTTCTATCATGCCACACAAAAAAAATCCGGATGTATTTGAAATCATTCGCTCGCGTTGCAACCAGATACAAGCATTGCCATACGAAATTACCTTGATGACGACCAATTTGCCTTCGGGCTATCATCGCGATTTGCAGCTCATCAAGGAACACTTGTTTCCCGCTTTTCAGCAGCTTTACGATTGCTTAGAGATGTTTCAACTCATGTTTACCCACTTAGAAATACGCAAACATATTTTAGACGATCCCCAATATCGATATCTCTTTAGCGTAGAAGAAGTGAACAAACGCGTGCTGCAGGGCATTCCTTTCCGTGATGCTTATCGACAAGTAGGGTTGGAAATTGAGCAGGGCAAATTTCAGCCCAGTGGTGAATTACATCATACCCATGAAGGTAGCATTGGCAACTTATGCAATGAAGAAATCGTGCGCATGATGAATGAACAACTCCATAGCTTCCCGTTTGATAAAATTCATCAGGCATTGGACCATTTGCTCAACGATTAATTTCATCGAGCGCCCGGTGGGCAATGTGTTTCCAGAAAACGGGTGAGTAGCGTATACAAATGCTGGGTAGTGCCCTTGCCTTCGCTAATGCTATGGGTGCGATTGGGGTATTCCATCATAGAGAATTGCTTTTCATGGCTCACCAGTGCATTAATAAGCCGCTCTTGGTTTTGATAATGCACATTATCGTCGCCGCTGCCATGCACGATCAGAAGGTTCCCACGCAAACCTTCAACATGATTGATGGATGAACCTGCCTGGTAATAAGCACTATCTTCTGGCCAAAGCCCCATGTAACGTTCTTCATAAATATTGTCGTAACAAGGCAAATAGGATATACCTGCCACGGCCATGCCCGTTTTGTAAATATCTGGATATTGGAACATGAGGTTTTGTGTAGAAGAGCCCCCACCACTCCAGCCCCATACGGCAATGCGGCTTGTATCTACCCAGGGCCATTGGAGGATCTTGCGGGCTGCCATCGCCTGATCGTGAATGTTTAATATACCAATACCGCGATAAATAGCGTGTCGCCAAGCGGCGCCTTTGGGAGCAGGCGTTCCCCGATTATCTACGGAAATGATCACATAACCCCGATCGGCCAATTGTTGGTACCAGCTATTGGGTGCAAACACATCACGCACTGTGGTAGAAGCCGGCTCGCCATATACATAGAAAAGTACGGGGTATTTTTTAGTAGAATCGAAATTGGCCGGCCTGATCATCCAACCATCCATGGTTACCCCATCATCGGTGGTAACCTGGAAGAAAGTTTGCGGATTACGCGTGAGGAATTTTACTTCTGCTGCAGAAAGAGGATATTGAGGCATACTTTTCAATACTCGATTTTCGGGTATTTGCACCATTTCAGACACTGGAGGAGTGTTGTGATTAGAAAAGATGTGCAAAGCATATTGGGCATCGGCCGAAAAGCGGTACTCATGCGTGCCTATTTCTTGGGGAGGAGAAACTTTTTCGGGTTCGATGCTACTCCCATCGAGTCGTACGCGATATAGATATTGTTGGGTGGCATTTTCGGGGGAGGCAGTAAAATAAAGCCACCCATTTTTTTCATCAATACCTTCAATATCGATCACATCGTAATTGCCTCGCGTAAGTAATTTTTCTCCTGTGCCATCGCGATGAAATAGATACACATGTTTCCACCCATCTTTTTCAGTAGTCCATAAAAAATCGCGATAATCATGAATCCAATCCCATCCAGGTCGATCGTATTGCCAAAAATAATTCAGGTCGATCCAGGTAGTATCGCCTTCAGCATGAATGGGCTTGACGGTATGGGTACGAATATTGGCCAAATAAAGTACAGAACTATCTTGCCTGCGGTTAAATTGTTGAATCATGAGCTCGTAGGAATTACCCGCCCAATCCATACGTGGAAGATAATGCTGATAGGGGTCGCCCGGTATTTTTAGCCAAGAAGTGATGCCGCTTGCGATGTTAACCACACCAATGCGTGCCGAAGACGGATTGTAACCTACTTTGGGATATTGTACAGGAATCACAAATGAGTAAATAGAATCTGTAGTATTGAGCATCAAGTAATCGCGCACGTGTTGTGCATTTATTTGCCAATAGGCGATAGACTTGCTATCGGGGCTCCAGCGAAAACCATCTCTACAAAACAATTCCTCTTCATATGCCCAGTCGAATGTGCCATTGATGATCTTTTCAGTGCCATCGTGCGTAAGTTGTTTCTTTTTGCCAGTGAGCAAATCTTCCACATAAATATTATGTTGGCTCACGTAAGCAGCCATTTTACCATTGGGCGATATTTTGGCAAATTGTAAAGAAGAAGCTGGTAAACCTTTACCCAACTGATGCAGACGATGTTGTTGCAAGTCATACACCCAGAAGTCGCCACGGGTATGGGCTCGCCACACGCGTTTGGAATTGGTAAATATGAGCAATAGATGATGTTCGGGATAATACGTGTAGGATTCGATATGGATAGGCGTGGAAGAACCGGCAGGGATAAGCTGTTGAGAGCTTACTAACTGTTGCTGAGCAAAGTTGTTTGATGGATCAAATTCTACGATACGTTGGGCACCGCTATCGTCGGTAATCAGCTGAGTGAAGCGATGGCCCGTAGTTTCCCATTGTACATGGGTAAAGCTTTCGATATCGGGTAAGGGCTTATCGCTTTCAACGTTCCAGACCAGGCTATTGGGCGACCAGGCTCTATGCAGCGGTTGTGCAGCAAGTGTATCAATACAAAAAAAATAAGCGATGAGGCTTAAGAAGAGTGTACTGTGGTATTTCATGACAGGCTTCATTTTGTTGATGCAACGAAAGTAGAAAATTTACCTACATTTTCGCGTATTGTTTAGTGAATAAAATGATAAAGAGAATGGGAATAGTTATTTTTACGAGAAAGCCATAGCTATGGTGGAGCAACGCGATCAGGATATGATGTTGCAGGAAGAAGAGGCGCAACGATTGTTGATTACGGTTGACAAGCGCCAGGAGCCCATGCGTATTGATAAATATTTAACGCATAGGTTGCCGGGCATCTCGCGTAATCGTGTACAGCAAGCCATAGAAGCGGGTTGGGTAAAGTTGCACGATAAACAGGTAAAAGCTAATTACAAGGTAAAACCCGGTGATCAAATTGAAGTATGGCTGTTTCCCCAACCCGATACCGAAGAAATTATTCCCGAGCCCATTCCTCTCGACATTGTTTATGAAGACGAGCATGTGCTGGTGATCAATAAGCCTGCAGGCATGGTGGTTCATCCGGGCAATGGCAATTATAGCGGCACGTTAGTCAATGGATTAGCTTACTATTTACAAGCCAGTGCAGGTTCGGCCGAACAATTGCCTCGCTGGGGATTAGTGCATCGCATCGATAAAAATACGAGCGGCTTGCTGGTGGTAGCTCGGTCGGCTTTAGCCCTTAACCATTTGGCTCAGCAGTTTTTTGAACACACTACCGAACGGCGATACATCGCCTTGGTATGGGGCGATCTGCCCGCCAATGCAGGCACCATTCAGGCAAATATTGGTCGTCATCAACGCTATCGCCAGCTCATGGATGCTTATCCCGATGGTTCTTACGGGAAAGAGGCCATCACCCATTACCGCGTGTTGGAACGTTTTTATTATGTGACCCTGGTAGAATGCCGGCTGGAAACGGGGCGCACTCACCAGATTCGTGTGCACATGCAGCATTTTGGGCATCCTTTGTTTAACGACGAAACATATGGGGGCAACCGTATTGTGAAAGGTACGATATATTCGCAATACAAAGATTTTGTGCAACATTGTTTTACTTTAATGCCTCGTCAGGCTTTGCATGCCCAAACTTTAGGATTTATACATCCTGCAACAGGGCAAAGAATGTTTTTTGAAGCTCCACTGCCCGATGATTTTCAAGCTGTATTGGATGCCTGGCGAAATTATGTTTCCGCATTAAAAACGCAACGAAGATAATAATAGCCAGGAATGCATATTTGTTTTCCCATAAACAAAACAATCTTATTATTTTTCGGCCAGTTTATCTATTCAATTTCACGCAAGTAATATTTCAGTTATGAAGCTTCATTTTATTGATTATCTCATCATTGCTCTTTACTTTGCTTTTGTTATAGGTATTGGTTTTTTAATTCGCAGAAAGGTAAAGTCGAGCAACGACTTCTTGATGAGTGGCAGGAGTATTCCCCTCTGGATCGCTAGTTTGGCTTTTATTTCCGCCAACTTAGGTGCGCAGGAAGTGATTGGCATGGCAGCTTCTGGAGCTAAGTATGGGATCATGACCAGTCATTTTTATTGGTTAGGAGCTATACCTGCCATGGTATTCTTAGGTATTTTCATGATGCCATTTTATTATGGTAGCCAAGCACGGTCGGTACCCGAATATCTTGCCAAGCGCTATGATGAAAAGACTCGTGCCTTCAATGCGATTACTTTTGCCGTGATGACCATTTTTTCCTCGGGGATTTCGTTATATGCCTTAGCTAAGTTATTTGAAGTGATTTTGGGTTGGAGTTTTGAGCTTTCTATTTATTTAGCTGCAGGAATTGTACTGATTTATACCTTTCTGGGAGGTCTTACCAGTGCGGTGTACAATGAAGTGTTGCAATTTTTCTTGATCGTATTGGGCATTGCACCATTGGTGGTTATTGGTATTTACGAAGCCGGAGGCTGGCATGGCGTAGTAAGCCGTTTACCCGATTCGATGACCCATGCCTGGAAGTATATGGGTTCGGCACAAGACAATCCTATGGGAGTAGATGTATGGAGTTTGGCACTGGGGCTGGGTTTTGTGTTGTCGTTTGGATATTGGTGTACCGATTTTTTAGTCGTACAGAGAGCCATGGTAGCACGTAATATGGCTTCAGCTGAGAAAACGCCTTTAATTGCAGCATTTCCCAAAATGTTTATGCCTTTTGTGGTGATTTTGCCTGGACTCATTGCTATTGCGCTCATGCATACACCCGGCTCCCATTATCAACTGCCTTATAAGCCCGATGGAGTAACGCTCGACTATGATATGGCTTTGCCTTCTTTATTGGCACATGATTATCCCAGAGGCTTATTAGGGGTGGGATTAACGGCGCTTTTTGCTTCTTTTATGAGCGGCATGGCGGGAAATGTAACCGCCTTTAACACGGTATGGACTTATGATATTTATCAATCGTATATCCAACGCAACAAGCCCGATAAACATTATCTTCATGTTGGGCGCGTAGCCACTGTGTTTGGCATTTTGGCTTCTATAGCCACGGCCTATTTAGCGAGAAGCTTCAACAATATTATGGATTTCTTGCAACTGGTCTTTGGCTTTGTCAATGCTCCTCTATTTGCTACATTTTTCTTGGGTATGTTTTGGAAGCGCACCACTGGCCATGGCGCTTTTTGGGGATTGATTGGAGGCACATTGGCAGCGGCTTGCACGCATGGGCTCACTCTGGCCGAAGGCAAAGGAGGCTGGCTTGGTGCTAATTTGCATACATTTCATTCTACAATGGGTCAAAATTTCGTGATTGCTATTGTGGCTTTTACTACTTGTTTTTTGCTCACAGCCATCATCAGCTTGTTTACCCGTGCGCATCCAGAGCAACAATTGGTGGGGTTGGTGTATAGCCTAACGCCTAAGCCTAATGCAGGACATTTGGCATGGTACCAAAAGCCTACAACATTGGCTGTTATTGTACTCGTGCTGGTATTGCTATTGAATCTTATTTTTATGTAAAACAAATTTTTTGTCAACATGAAAAACATACTCGATTTACGATTTATTATTGGAGCTTTCTTTGCCGTGGTGGGCATTGTGCTCATTGGGTATGCCCTTATCTCTCGTTCAGCAGATGGCCATCAAATGAATATGTATGGAGGTGCTGTTTATCTCGTTTTTGGTTTGCTCATGTTGATCCTTTGGTTTTTCTTTCCCTCTCGCATACAAGAATAAGTTTTATGGCATATTTACTGGGTTACGATGTAGGTTCATCATCGGTTAAAGCTGCATTAGTGGAAATAGAAACTGGACGATGTATAGCTAGTGCATTTTCACCTGCTACTGAAATGCCCATTTATGCTCCACATCCCGGCTGGGCTGAGCAAGATCCAGAACGCTGGTGGCAGGAACTAATCCATGCCACGCAACAATTGCAGAAGCATGCAGATTTACAGCGAGTAAAAGCCATTGGGATCTCGTATCAAATGCATGGCCTGGTATGTATAGATCGGCATCAGCAAGTATTGCGCCCATCTATCATTTGGTGCGACAGTCGGGCTGTTGATATCGGGCGAAAAGCTACGCAAGATTTGGGAGAAGAATTTTGCTTACAACATTTACTCAATTCGCCCGGTAATTTTACGGCGTCAAAATTGCGTTGGATTAAGAAAAACGAACCTGAATGCTATGCTCGAATTCGCTACATCATGCTCCCAGGCGATTATATCGCTATGCGGCTCACTGGTGAGGTGAATACTACTATAACGGGTCTTTCGGAAGGGATTTGGTGGGATTATTTGCAACAGCAAATTAGCCAAGAGTTGTTGCGATACTATGAGATCGATCAAGCTTTATTGCCGCCATTGGTGCCCATTTTTGGTGAGCAGGGCAGGCTAAGCAAGCAAGCTGCCGAGCTATTGGGGTTGCCAGCAGGCATACCGCTAAGCTATCGAGCGGGGGATCAGCCCAACAATGCTTTTTCGCTCAAAGTGCTGGATCCTGGCGAAGCTGCAGCTACTGCAGGTACGAGTGCAGTTATCTATAGCGTAACCGATCGACCTGTTGCCGATTCGCTGTCGCGCATCAATACTTTTATACATGTTACCCATCAACCAACAGCTCCTCGATATGGCTTATTGCTGTGTATCAATGGAGCAGGTATTCTCAATAGTTGGCTGCGCAGATATTGGCAGAATCGCGGATATGATGATATGAATCAGCAGGCTGCAACGGTAGTGCCGGGTGCAGAGGGGGTATTCTTTTTCCCATTTGGCAACGGGGCAGAGCGTGTATGGGAAAATAAGCTTATCCAGGCGCATCTGATGGGTGTTGATTTCAACAGGCATAGCTCGGCGCATGTATTTCGTGCCGCACAAGAAGGTGTGGCCTTTGCCTTGAAGTATGGATACGATATCTTGCAAAACACGGGTTCAACCGTTCGGGTCATTCGCGCGGGCATGGCCAACATGTTTTTGAGCCCTGTGTTTCGCGAAGTATTTACCCAAACTACTCGAGCCGTATTGGAATTGTATGAAACCGATGGCGCGCAAGGTGCAGCCCGTGCAGCGGGCGTGGGAGCCGGCTATTTTGCATCTGCAGCAGAAAGTTTTCGCGGAATGAAAAAATTGCTCGAATTACATCCCGATGAAAACGGCATGCAGCGATATGCTTGGGTTTATGCGCAATGGAAAGAAAAGTTAAATAAGCTCTTACACATGCAAAGCAGTTGAGCAAATTGATGATCTAGGAAATTTATCGTTATTTTGCAGCCACAATTGACTCTGTAGCTCAGTTGGTAGAGCAGCTGACTCTTAATCAGCGGGCCCAGGGTTCGAGTCCCTGCAGGGTCACTTCTGTTGCGAAATAGTATATGCTTTTTTGGGTGGCAACAATGATTTAAACACTTGCTCCTCTGTACATCTTTAGTTTCTACTGTAGAAGCATTCATTTAAAGTTTGTCTTTTGAGAAATTCACAAATTTTTCTCTGGTTGCTGTTCACTTATTTACTTTTTTACTTTAAATATGTGATAGCGATGAGTGAATGAGTTTTTTATGCTATGAAAAGATTTTGTAAGTGGTGAAAATTATTTTTTACTGAAATCCATTCGATGAAATAGCGTAAACCGAATAAAATCTCTATCGTAGTATTGCAGGCCCGTACTCCGCTGCTGAAACCAATTTAAGTAATCCAGCTCTAATTGAACATGAGTAGATATACTGTAGTTGATGCCCAAATATATCCTGTTTTGATCGAATGAATTGTAAACAATACTGTGCCCAAAGTTGAACATAATCTCATCGGCAAGTTTTGCTGTGAGGTTCCCATGTTCATCCGTTTTAGATATGATCGAATATGCAAGTTGCAATTGATATCTGAAGCGGAAATTAAATTGATAACCTGGAATAAGTTGAGTAGCAGAACTTTTATGTATCCATCTTTCTTCTAATCGATAACGGTGATCAAGAATTAATTGACCAATTTTTTGTCGATAATTCAGCTCTTCATGAGGTCGTAATTCTGGAACAGTAACTTGAGCAGATTTTGTGGGATCTGCAGGATTGGTAGTCAAGTAATAAGTAAATCCTATAGCAGCTCGCCATCCATCGCCAAGTGTATATGAGGCAGACACTCGTGGCAATAACCAATAGAGTTGTCGGTTGTGAAGGAAAAACCTTCTATCGTCGACTTCCAATGAAATTTTCCAGGATGGAGAAAGAGTATATTGTCCATCATATTTGATCCAGTAGAGTTGTTGATGAGTGATTTGTTTTTGTGCTTTCGAAGGTATGCTAAATACAATGAGAAAGAAGCCTATTAGATATCTAAGTTGATTTTTTAAGTGAACAAATTTAAAGAACAAAAGTTTGTTCATCGATGAAGTTTATCATGATTTTAGATAGAGCAAATCAGGTTGCATATAAGCCAGATGGATTTACTTAGCAGGTGGCTTTGTAGGGCGAATTTCAATTTTACTGGGCAATGCACGAGGATGCATTTGGAGTAAATCATAAATCAATTCGCCGATGTCTTCGGGTTGAATCTTCCAGCTATCGCTTTCAGAAGGGATATGGTTGTTGAAATAGCTAGCTACAGAACCCGGCATGATAGTAGTAACGCGCACATCGTATTGCCTGAGATCTAGCATGAGTGCCTGCGTGAAGCCCACTACTGCAAATTTGCTTGCGTTATAAGCAGTGCCTTGTGGTATGAAGTTAGTACCTGCTAAGCTAGCGATAGTAAAAATATATCCTTTGGCCTGCTTAATAGCTTCTACAGCTGCTTTTACACTATGATATACTCCGTTGAGATTTGTGTCGATAGTTTCATACCAAAGTTGTGGAGTCATTTGTTCAATAGGCGCAAAATGCCCAACACCTGCATTAGCTACTAACACATCTAGCTGGCCCCATTTATCGAGAATGGTTTTCACGGCGCGTTCTTCATCTTGGAGATTGCGCACATCCGATTGTATGGGCAATATATTATCGCCATGCCCTAAGTCGGTAGCGGCTTGCTGAGCAGCTTCCAGCTTGCGGCTGCTAATGGCTACACGGTAACCTTTTTGCAGTAAATACGCAGCTATGCCTTTTCCAATTCCTTTACTACCTCCAGTGATGTATACGACTTGACTCATAAGAGATACAATTTTGCAGCAAATTTCGGAATTCTCGTTGAAGATCAAGAGTTCATATGGGTTAAATGGGAATTTCTTCGCTGCAAGTGACCAAATGTTGACTTTTAAATAAAATCCAATACATGAACATAAAAAATAGAATTATTCTACCATTGGTTTGGTAACTTTAATTTGTTTTTCTAATTTTCGGCGCTTTACTTTATATGCATACTGAAAATAAAATTAATGAGATATGTTTTTGGCTAAAAAATTTGTCATTTTTACAATTATTCTTACTTCAGCTTTGTTCCAAAGCTTTTCTTTATCTGCTCAACAGTTGCGGACTAAAGAAAATTTTGATGCTGATTGGAGGTTTTTTCTTGGTGATCCAGTAGGGGCTGAGAGGCCTCAGTTCGACGATCATTCGTGGCGATTATTAAACGTGCCACACGATTGGAGTATTGAGGGAAAATTTAGTCGAGATAACCCTGCAGGAACTGGTGGCGGGGCTTTGCCCGGTGGCGTTGGTTGGTATCGAAAAACATTTACAGTATCAGAAGCCGATCGAGGAAAATTGTTTTTTATCGATTTTGATGGGGTATATATGGATAGTCGGGTATGGATCAATGGTCATTTTTTAGGGGAAAGACCTTATGGATATAGTTCCTTTGAATATGAAATCACGCCTTACTTGCATATAGGAGGGAAAAATGTGATTGCCGTGCGCGTCGACAATTCGCATCAGCCCAATTCACGTTGGTACTCAGGATCAGGTATTTATCGGCATGTGTGGTTGGTGAGAACCCAACGTTGTTATGTGGATCATTGGGGAACTTATGTAACTACGCCCCAAATTACGCGTGATGTCGCCACCGTGCGTGTACAAACCACTATTCGCAACAGATTAGAATCTTCTGCGCATCACTTTCAGCTAGAAACGCGTATTGAAGATGATGCTGGTAAAACCATTGCTTCTCAACGCACGTCTTTTACTCCACAAACCGACTCTATCATCCTCACCCAGCAATTGATGGTACCACGTCCGCACCTATGGTCTACAGATGATCCCTACTTGTATCGTGTAGTGAGTCGTGTATGGGTTGATAATAAGCCTGTAGATGAGTACATCACGCCATTAGGCATCAGGCATTTTCATTTTGATCCCCAAACGGGTTTTTCGCTTAATGGTAAGCCCATGAAGATTTGGGGAGTATGTGATCATCATGATTTAGGATGTTTAGGTGCGGCTATTAATGAGCGCGCGTTAGAACGACAATTAGACATGCTTAAGCAAATGGGGGTCAACGGATTGCGCACCTCCCACAACCCGCCCGCCCCAGAATTATTGGATTTGTGCGATCGCATGGGTATTCTGGTGATGGATGAAGCCTTTGATTGTTGGAAGCGAGGTAAAAATCCATACGATTATCATATTTACTGGGATCAATGGCATCGCCGAGATTTAGAAGATATGGTGCTACGCGATCGCAATCATCCCAGTGTAATCATCTGGAGCATAGGTAATGAAATCCCCGACCAATGGGATTCTGCTGGAGCTACTATTGCACGTGAACTGGCTAGCATTGTGAGAAGCTTAGATACTACACGCCTCATTACTTCAGCTTTAAATAGTCCGGAATCACCCAACAACAGTATTGCCCATTCGGGAGCATTGGATCTGATTGGCTACAATTACAATATTGGTGCTTATGATCACTTCCCCAGCGATTTTCCAGGAATGCCTTTTATTGCTACAGAAACTACATCCGCATTAGAGACACGCGGGCATTATGATATGACTTCAGATAGTATTCGGGTTTGGCCACCCAGTGGAAACCACCGTCAGCAGATGAATGCTGATTATACTTGTTCGGCTTACGATAATTGTCGCACGCCCTGGGGGAATTTGCATGAAGATGCCTTGCGAGCCATCATGAAACATCCTTTTGCTTCGGGTATGTTTATTTGGACAGGCTGGGATTATCTGGGAGAACCCACACCTTATCCCTGGCCAGCGCGGAGCTCGTATTTTGGTATCATAGACTTAGCAGGTTTTCCCAAAGACATCTATTACATGTATAAAAGCGTGTGGACCCAGGATACCGTATTACACATTTTTCCGCATTGGAACTGGAAGCCGGGCGATACAGTAGATGTTTGGGCTTTCTACAACCATGCCGATGAAGTAGAACTTTTTCTAAATGGCCATTCTCTGGGCAAGAAAAGTAAAGCCCCGGGTCAATTTCATGTGATGTGGAGAGTAGATTACGAGCCAGGTGAGTTAAAGGCAATTTCGTATGACCATGGAAAGGTTGTGAAAACGGCTGTTGTGCGTACTGCCGGAGCACCTTACCGAATTGAACTCATTCCCGATCGCCAGCACATTCATGCCGATGGGCGCGATCTCTCGTTTATCACGGCAAAGGTGGTCGATGAGAAGGGTACGCTGGTCCCCTATGCCGATCAGCTCATTCATTTTGAAGTGCAAGGGCCTGGATCTATTGCAGGAACCGACAATGGAAGTGAGATTGACCACGAATCTTTTAAAGCTCCTGAGCATCATGCTTTCAACGGTTTAGCATTGGTGGTAGTGCAATCAAATGGTCGGGCAGGGAACATCCGGGTTCGAGCCACAGCCGAAGGTTTGCAGCCAGCAGAGGTAACTATTGATGCCCGTTGATCCCAGTAAAGATTCATCCTGCTAGAGATGTTATCCACTATTAAATGTGTACTCATATGATGTCAGCTTTGTTTTCTTCTCTTCTCGTGTTGTTGGCTCCCTCTTCTGGATTGATTCACTTAGGTTGGGCCGACGTTTTAATTATCGTCATTTACTTTGTTATGGTATTGGGCATTGGGTATTACCTCTCCCGATACACCAAGACGGGCGATGATTTTTTTCTCGCTGGTCGGAAAATGACCATGTGGATAGCTGGATTGGCTTTTATTTCGGCCAATTTAGGTTCGCTCGAGCTGATGGGTTGGGCTGCTTCTGCTTATCAGTATGGTATCTTGGCCACGCACTGGTATTGGATAGGAGCCATTCCCGCCATGCTTTTCTTGGCTATTGTGATGATGCCTTTTTACTACATTTCTCGAACACATTCGGTGCCGGGTTATTTAAAGCTTCGTTTTGGAGAAGCTGCGCGTATGTTGTCGGCTATCTCATTTGCCCTGATGACCATTTTAATGAGCGGAGTAAACATGTTTTCCATGGCATTGGTGATGAAGGTGATTATTGGGTGGGATATTAATTTCAGCATTTGGGTGTCGTCGCTCACGGTATTGGTATATGTAGCCTTGGGTGGGTTGCTTTCTGCGATGTTCAATGAAGTGTTACAGTTTGTATTGATTTGGGCAGGGGCCTTGCTTGTGCCCATCATTGGTCTGATGGAAGTGGGTGGATGGAAGGGCATGGTAGCTCGGATTCATGAAAATTTTCCACATGGCGACTATACGCATTTATGGAGCACGTTGGGGCATTTTAAAGACAATCCTATGGGAATTCAGTGGACGGGGATTGTTTTTGGCTTGGGCTTCATTATTTCTTTTGGCTATTGGACAACCGATTTCTTAGTGGTGCAGCGGGTATTATCGGCTAAAGACTTACGATCGGCCAAGATGGCGCCTATCATTGGTTCTGCCTTTAAAATGTTTGTGCCTTTCATCGTTATTTTGCCGGGGCTTTTAGGCTTAGCCGTTATGCCGGGTTTGGTGGGGCAAGATCAGGCTGCAGCTACTGGCGCAGCCAGTTACAACGAGATATTGCCGTTGATGATGGCTCGTTATTTGGGCCCAGGTTTGTTGGGTTTGGGAATCACTGCATTGATAGCAGGTTTTATGTCGGGTATGGCAGGTAATATTACGGCATTTTCTACCGTGTGGACATATGATATATACAAGCCTATCCATTTCGCGATTACAGGATCGGAGGTCGAGGATAAGCATTATGTGCGTATGGGGCGTTGGGCAACCATTGTGGGAATCTTTGTGAGCATTGGTACGGCTTATTTGGTGGAGCATGCAGCGAGTATCATGGATTATGTACAGGCATTGTTTAGCTTTTTCATTGCTCCCCTGTTTGGTACCGTAATCTTGGGCATGCTTTGGAAAAGAGCTACTGCAGCGGGAGGTTTTTGGGGGTTACTAGCAGGCACGCTTTCTTCGATCGGCATGTGGGCATGGGTGCGGCTCGATCCACGGGCATTAAGCATTATTGCTGGCTCGCCCGATGCTAAAGCCATGGCAGAAGACATGTACCGAGCATTATGGTCGTGGTTGATTTGCGTCGCTGTGACGATCATTGTTAGCTTGTTTACACGGCCTAAGCCCGAAGCTCAATTGGTGGGTTTGGTAAGGGGTTGCACAGAAATTCCTTCAGAGGGGCATTTACCTTTGGTACAACGGCCTATCTTCTGGGCAACAGCGGTCTTTGTCGTATTTATTATTTTACAAATTATTTTCTGGTAAAACATTTTTCTCATGCACGAAGATCATGGTATTTCTATCTGGTTTTTCATTGGATCGTTGCTCGTTGTTTACGGATTGATCATCGTTATCGCCAGCTTGCCAGCCTTATTTTCTGCCGCTGCTGCTCCACATGTGGTAATGGCTCATTTGCATGCAGGCCTGTGGTGGGGAGCCTTGATGCTGCTGCTGGGAATCTTTTATGTGGTATCATTTTGGCCTGATAAAAAAGATCATCCAAAACATCAGCAATAATAGAGGCATTTATCCAACCCACTGGCGAGTACGCAGGGAGAAGCTTAAGACGCCTATATTTGTGCCTTAAATTTCCTCCATGCGTACCGTTTTGCTGCTGATTTGTTCCAACACATTCATGACGATAGCCTGGTATTGGCATATTGGCTCACATAAACTCGAGCAAATTCCTATCTGGAAGGTTATCTTGATTAGCTGGTCTATAGCCTTTTTTGAATATTGTTTCCAAGTGCCAGCCAATCGAATAGGTGCTCTGGAAGGGTGGACTGGCTATCAGCTCAAAATCATACAGGAAGTGATTACCCTCTCGGTATTTATCGTTTTTGCCTGGGTATATTTAAAAGAGTCGCTCAAATGGAATTATCTATTGGCTTTTTTATTGATGGCTGGAGCAGTATATTTGGTGTTTAAGCGGTAAAGACTTTGCCAGATCGTAAACTTCTGTTAATTTAACAACAGATAACTCCTTGGCCCACTATGAAATGGGATGAACAGCAGTGTAAAGACTGGTTGCGGTCTATGGCGATGGGAGATGAAGAAGCCTATCGTGAATTTTTCTTCCATACATATGGGCCCTTGTATCATTTTGCGTTTTCTATCATTAAATCACATGAAGCGGCAGAAGAAATCGTTTCAGATGTATTGCTCAAGGTATGGATGCAAAAAGAGCGACTGTTGCAAATAGAACAGCTTAAACTGTATTTATTTGTGGCGGTGAAAAATACGGCATTAAATTACCAGGCACACACGCGTCGCAACTTATTGGAGAGATTAGAAGATTGTTCTCCCGACATGCCATCGAATGTACCAGGCCCCGAAGAGCTGCTCCTGACGGCCGAGTTACAACGCCGAATTCAACAAGCTGTTCAGCAGTTGCCTCCTCGTTGCCGAGTCATTTATCAATTTATTCGCGAATATGGGTTAACACATAAAGAGGTTGCTGAATTATTGGGACTCTCACAAAAAACAGTCGAAGCACAAATGGGCATTGCCTTGAAAAAGATTGCTGCTGTGCTTACCTTACAAATCGATACCGGTAATAAGCGTACCATTAAACGTAAGTTCTCAGAAGAATAAAGCAGCAGGGTAATATACGTTGACCAGTAGTGTGTATGTAAAAATGCTGAACAAGACTCCAGTCTATTTTTTACATGAGAGAGTCTGGAGCAAATTATATCCTACCCAAAGGGAGTACTGACAGGTTGATTTTCGATAAAAGCCATTGATATTTACGGGTAAAGAAAAGAATGCTGGAAAATTCTCGTCTTGAATTTCATCATACATCAAATAGGTGATTTATCGTTTTCCACTTCATGTATGTTCTTTTTTGTCTGGAAACTTAAGAAAGTTCAAGACTAGCAGAAAAATAGCTGGGGAGTATTCTTCTTTCTTTGTCTGGAAACAAAGAAAGAAGCAAAGAAAGTTCAAGCCTGTTAGAAAAATAGCCAGGGCATGTTCCTTCTTTCTTTGTCTTGAAACAAAGAAAGAAGCAAAGAAAGTTCAAGACTGCCAGAAAAATGGCTAAAATG
>JAIMAQ010000004.1 GCA_023511875.1 Thermoflavifilum sp. | reverse complement strand
TGGCGTGAAGAAATGGGCGAACATGAGCGTGAAACGGAAAATGAGGTGGGATGTAGATAAAGTTGAAGTATCAAAAAAGTGAATAAGCATTACACAAGCCCATAAGGGTATTTCATTTTCCGTAGCGAATGGAGGCCATTTCAGCCATTTTTCTGGCAGTCTTGAATTTTCTTTGCTTCTTTCTTTGTTTCCAGACAAAGAAAGAAGGAACATGCCCTGGCCATTTTTCTGGCAGTCTTGAATTTTCTTTGCTTCTTTCTTTGTTTCAAGACAAAGAAAGAAGGAACATGCCCCAGCTATTTTTCTAACAGTCTTGAATTTTCTTAAGTTTCCAAGCAAAAAAGAAGAGGTAGAGATCAAACCTATAATGTGATAGCTTTCTTAATCAATCATGTATAAATCGCTTGTAGAAAAAAACTTTTGTTCAAAAAGATTCTATTTGAGGATCTGTTAATTGTTTTTCACAGTTAAAAGAACCACCATGATGGCAAGTCATTAAGAGATTTTGATGATTTTATGTGACTAGTTATTCATGGATAAAAACCATTTAATCATAAATCATTCACTAATTCATTGCATGTGAAATCATGCATTACCTCAGCAAATAATTCCAACCTTTATCAAAAATAAGCTCATGATCCTGTGTCGCTTTTTGTTTTCAAAAAACGATTTAACCCTTTTTTGAGGGTATTTTTCAGTTTATTTTCAATTTGCTGCCGAATAGGTGTAGTATCTGATGTAGATTGTTTCATACTATCTTCGCCCGACTTCAACAATTGCTGCACCAATTTATTTTTTTCAGCCTGTAATTGCTGAGCAGCTGCTTGAGTAAGAGATTGTTTGACTCGTGAAGTTGTGGGACTAAAATCGAGCGCTATATGTGGATTCTTTATGCTACCTGTTAACTGTGCTAATAGTTCAACCGATTCACCCACATCGATAGAGCTTCCTGTAGCGGCACTGGCTTGAGTGAGAAGTTGGTTGAGTTGCGTATTGGCCTTTCCTAACATACGACGGGGGATCTGCATACGAATGGTATAGTCAATTGTTTGATTCAATGCATTCTTACCACTGATAAGCATCTGTATACTATCCACCTGTAATGAAAAAGGCTTCACTTCCAGATATCCACTATCTACTTGAAAACTTAACCCTAACTTGGGCAATTGAATTTGCTTGAGCTGAGGTACATCCAATGTAGAAGCCAGCTGTTGCAAAGGAGGAAAGTTATTTACTTGCAAGCCAAATATCTGCAACTTGCCTAGACTGTTGACAGTAGGTAATATAGGCATGAGTTGATCGGTGAGTAACGTATTGAGATTAAAATCACCAGAGAAGCTTCCTTGCACGAATGCAGCCAGAGGGGCAAAAGCTTTGGCCGCAAGAAATGTATTTAACGCTTGTCCAATATCGAATTGTTGGGCTTGAAAATGAAAGTCTACCAATGGCTGTTGAGCATTTCGAGTATCATATTTACCCGAAATCAATGCCGATCCACCAAGCAAATTGGCTTTGATAGGGTTGATGCTTAAAACGCCATTGGCCAAATGTACATCGCCCGTGAGATTCGATAGATCATATCGACCATAAATAAACCGATCAATCTGTGTATGCAAATCAACATTGATATTTTTAGGTAGAATGATGGCCTTTACTTGACCCGCGGTATCGGTTACATGAGCGCTACTGTCGGCCATCAGTGTATTCAAGTTCAAATAATGCGAGCGAAAATCAAGCGTAGCTTTTAGCGGAGATTTGCCAAAAACATACCCATAAAACTCATCCAACCGACCTTTGGCTTGAATATCATTTTTCCCAATAGTAGCCATCAATTGAGAAAGATCTACTCGCTGAGGCGAAAACTGCATACTGCCATTAGCTATTTCAATACCTTGCGGAAATGATGCAGAGCGATAATTCACATGTTGAGCATTGATTTGGCCACTGGCTTGAAATAAATGGTATTGCTTTTTCGTCAATGCACTGAGTCGGCCTTTTACTTGTACATCGGCTTGAATGTTTCCACCAAGTTGTGTACCTTTTTCAAAAGGATATATTTTTGATAAACTAGATAAATTTATATTGCCCTTCACTGCACCATCTATCAATGGATCAGATTGCGGATATTGAATGGTAACATGTGCGTCAAATGGTTGCCGGTCGAGCATCAAGTGCAATTGCTTGAGATCAATGACTGTATGATCAACAATGCCATCATCATTTCGTACAAGTAGTTGCACATTTACTTGTTGTAAAGGTTCTGGCAAAGAAGGATATTTGAACATGCCATTTTGCACGAGTAATTGAAAGTTAAAATTCGGTATACGCTTATCGTTGTACAAGCCATAAATACGCCCTTCAACAATCGCCTTTCCCGAAGCTTTTAGTTGATCGAAGTTTTTTTGGTATATCGCAGGAATCAAAGAAAGCAAGTTTTTAAAATCGGATTGCTGAGTATGAAAACGAATATCCATTTCCACATTTTGCGTATCTGGCAATGCTACAAATCCATCGGCGATCAAATTCAGCCCATTAAATTGTGCATGTCCTTGATCAAAACTATAACGCTGATGAGGCACATCAACTTGCAAATTCACATCTACATTAGTTTTTACCCCATTGAGATAAGGAATACCGCCATAAGCCAAATAAAGTGATTGGATAACAGAATGAGTTTTTAGGGTAAAGATTTCTTGGGTAAAATCTCCGCTACCTGTATGATCTAACCCTTGCAAATGCAGAAAAAAATGCAGTGAAGTATCGGCATACACAATATTACCATTTTGCACCACATAGCTTTGCAAGGCCGCATGAAAAGAAGAAGGAGTGCCTTGTTGTTGAGGAGTAGTTGCTGGCCTAGTAATATCCCAATTGGCTTGCCCAGATTGATTTACGAGTAGCTTAATGTATGGACGATTGAGCTCTACACGTTTAATTTGATAAGCCTTTTCCCCCCACAATGAAGAAAGATCTACCACTACATGCAAGCGATCGATACATAACAAAGTATCTCCTGCAAAGGGTGCATGATTGACAATGGCAAGGCTATCGATGCGCAAGTCTATATTGGGAAAATGTCGAAAAAAGCTAATTCCAATATTGGGATCAAAATAAACTGTTGCATTCAACTGTTGATTGATTTGCCGTTGAATAGCCTGCACAATTTGCTTTTTTAGCAAGAAGGGAGCTGCCAGCAAAAGGATAACCAAACACAATAGTACCAGGGCAGTAATACGAATAATCTTTTTCATAGCATACTCAAGTTTTAATTGATGTCCATCAAGGCGTTTTGTTTTCTCATCGACTTATTGCTTACTTTCACCTATAGCTATCGACCTTCGGCTTCTAGGGCTGCAAACAAATATAAGGCAGTAGCTGTTCCGTCTAATGTAGGTTCATTGGTTGAGTAATCGGCCCAATCATCATGGTAAACAGCCAGGTCAGACTGAAATGCTGCAAAGGCATCGGGCTTAGAAAGATGAATGCCTATTAAGCCACGAAAAATACTTCCATACACAGGCCCATCTACCAATCCACCATTGATAGAAATATGTGCTTCATGCGAAAAAGCAGCATGTGGATCTTGCGGATGCAGTTGATGGGGAGGATATCCAATAATCATGCTCGTGCCCCATGGATTGCACCCCAGTAGCCAATCTATACAAGCCTGCTCCAATGGCTTATAAGTGGTATCGCCAAAAAGGTTACGATAAAGCCAGCACTGCATAGCAAAAGCTGCTGTAAGGTTGTTTGAACACCAAATAAACGGTATGCCACGATAAAATGCGTTGTGTTTGGCTTTTTGCCAAACGGCTTCGATACCCTGACGATAAAAATCAATCAGCGCCTGCCTCACACGTTGATGAGATATAGAGCGAATGAGCTCAGCATGACCAGCGTTAAAAAATGGATACCATTGATAATGTAATGCCGTATCTGCTCCCATCCACGGCTTAAGCGGATCTGCATAAGCATCACGTATGGCCTGCCGAGCATAGCTGTTTTTACCCGTCATTTGCCACAACATGGCCGCGGCCAGCTCCATATCATCGAGCCAATCTTGTTCGGCATAATAGTATGGCGCTAAATGAGGAGCTGTTTGACTATAGCCAGGTTTTTTCAACCCAAATTGATACGCCGAGAATGCACGTTGTTGACATGTTGCAGCAAAAGAGCTGTCAATGTTTTTCCATATCATAGCTGCCAATGCAAAGCAAGCGGCCATCTTACCCGCAGTGGAGGCCACACCTGTAGTATGATTTTGATATCGTGCCGAGCCCTGGGGCAATCCATTACAAAAATATACGGGTCGTTCTAGCCCCCGACCATAATGAGTGGTATCTTGATTGGGCAAACGAAATC
Organism: Thermoflavifilum sp.; assembly: GCA_023511875.1. Classification (GTDB taxonomy): domain Bacteria; phylum Bacteroidota; class Bacteroidia; order Chitinophagales; family Chitinophagaceae; genus Thermoflavifilum. The sequence goes on along the minus strand of JAIMAQ010000004.1, from coordinate 180,733 downwards.
CTTGATGATCGCGATCGTCGGCCACTTGATTAAACATCCAATCGGCCCGTGGATGCATCTTGAGCAACCAATTGAGCCCCCATCGAGCTTCATCCAACACATCGACCAGTCCATTACTCCCAGGAAGTCCATTGGCTCCATAAGCATCGGCAAACACCTGTGGAAAGTTGCGATAGGCTGCCAGCAAATAATAGGTTGTCGTGGCTGATGTGGTCACATAGCGCAGATAGTCGCTTGCATCGTGCCAACCTCCCACTACATCTATATGGGTGCTATCTGGCATGGGGCCGTACAAAGTATATCCATCGTGAGTATGACAAGAGTCGCGCAATACAGGATTAAACCCACATTGTTGTGCACGTAAATATTGCAAACAAAAATCTGCCAAGCCGTGATACACTTCGGGGTCTACACGAAACACGGGTGAACGCACATCTTTAGCTTGAATGAAATAATTACCCCTGCGCTGAAACATAGAAAAATCTAAGCGAGCCGTATGCTTGAAAGGACCATAGACCCCCATATCCGTGCCTGCTCGAGTGCGAAATACCACATGCCCATCGCGAGCATCACACAATTCAAAACTATCGGGTGGTAATTCAGTGATGGAAGCCCAAACCGCAACTTTAACCATCTTCGGTTGATATCCCGATAAATTGATGCGAATCACGGGCTGTGCAGCCAGATGCGAGAAGAAAATGCCCTGTGCTACGCTCATTATACTTAATGATACTGTCTTCAACTGATTCCTCACGAGCAATAGGTTTATGGAATGAAAGATAGCATTTTTCTACATGGATGCTTCTACATGAAAGCAGATAAATCAAAATAAGATGTTTAATGTGAATATCCAAAAACGATATCGCTTATGCTATTGGGGAAACACTTTTCTGGTATGTCATTCAACATGGATTCGCAAAGTCTCATGCACATGATCACTTGGTTTCGGTATATCATCATAGAAACGGCTTTCAGCAACTGACTAGAGCAAAAAATGTATTTTTAATTGCTATTTAACTACCTATCTCCTATCTTTAAACTCTCATTTGTGAACCTGTTAAATGTTTTTTCCTATGCCATCTAAACCGCTTAGTGGACTATTGATTTGTTGCTGCACAGCACTTGCCTCTGTAGCTTCAGCGCAACAAGCACAACATTTTCTGACCTCACCTCCACCAGAAAACCGACACATGAAACCCGAAGAAACAGAATACTACGCTCCAGTACCACCCGTTGTGACACCTGGTAAAAATTGTGGTGATGCGCCCTCCGATGCTATCATTTTGTTTGATGGAAAAGACTTACACAATTGGGTGAGTGCAAACGATACCACTCAGCCTGCCCGTTGGACTGTAAAAGACGGGGTGATGACCGTTAAACCTGGCACTGGCAATATCCAAACACGCCAGCGTTTTATGGATTATCAATTGCATCTGGAATGGCGCGAGCCTATTGAATCGGCCAGAGATACAGGACAAAACCGTGGGAATAGTGGCTTATTTCTCGCTTCAGTAGGGCCAGGCGACGATGGATACGAGCTGCAAATCTTAGACTCTTACCACAACCACACTTATGTAAATGGCCAATGTGGTAGCATATACAAACAATATCCTCCCTTGGTCAATGCATGCCGCCCTCCTGGCCAATGGCAAAGCTATGATGTCATTTGGATTGCCCCTCGCTTCAATCCCGACGGGAGTTTAAAAAGCCCTGCACGTGTCACGGCTTTTCAAAACGGAGTGCTTATTCAAAATGATGTTGTCTTGAAAGGACGTACTCTTTATATCGGCCATCCTTTTTACACCCCTCATGGCCCATCGCCCATCAAGCTCCAAGATCATCATCACCTGGTAAGCTTCCGCAATATTTGGGTGCGACCACTCCACACGAACAACTAATCATGAACATACGCATACGCAAAGCCACGGATTACTCCGTGGCTTTTTTTGATCTTATGTAGAAAAAATATTTGCCCTATGTAATTGCTTTAAACAAATTGCATGGTGAAAGAAAATTTATTTACAGACTACAAATAAAACTTAGTTAGCTTTTGATATCATCGATATCTTTTTACAAACCATAGCGAAATATCGCTTGAGCTGCTATTTTCAATAATTTTACAGCTGTTGTATACATACAAATATTCATGCCTTATGGATACGTTAATTGCCCTACAAAATCGCCTGCAAGAACTCGAAACCATTGCCCAGGAACTCGAACGACCCGACCAAGCCTTTCGTGCCAATCAACCAGATCCTGCTGCTGAAGAGACTTTTGCATACGCTAAATCTTTTCTTTCTTCACTATTCAATCAAAAAGCATTTGTTGAAGATGTAACCACACCGAAGTTGTTACAGCAATATCCCCCTCAAGAAGAACCTCGTCGAGTAAAAGAAATTTTTGAGCTACTGCATCGAGTATTTGATAACGTATCATTGAATGCCGCTTCAGGTGGGCATTTAGCTTACATTCCAGGAGGTGGTTTGTATTATGCAGCTTTGGGTGATTATTTGGCAGCAGTGACCAACAAATATTCCACTGTGTTTTATATTTCGCCGGTTGCTGTGAAAATGGAAAACTTGCTTGTCCGCTGGATGTGTGAACTGGTGGGATATCCGGCCGATAAAAGTGGCGGCTACCTGACTTCTGGAGGAAGCCTGGCCAATCTTTCAGCAATCGTAGCTGCGCGCGATGCCAAACAAATAAAAGCTCAGCTTATCCCGCAAAGCGTGGTATATTTTACTCATCAAGTGCATCATTGTGTATTAAAAGACCTGCGGGTAGCTGGCTTAGCAGAGTGTATAATTCGTGAAGTACCCATGAATGAAGCCTATGAAATGCGTGCAGATGCATTAGCAGAGATGATCGAAGCAGATTTAAAACAAGGGCTGCATCCCTGGCTAGTAGTGGCCTCTGCAGGATCTACAGATGTAAGCGCTATTGACCCTCTCAACGATATTGCTGATATTGCAGAAAAACATGGTTTGTGGTTTCATGTGGATGCGGCCTATGGTGGCTTCTTTCTGCTTACCGAAACGGGCAAGCAAAAAATGAAAGGTATTCACCGTGCCGACTCGATCGTGATGGACCCACACAAAGGCTTGTTTATGCCCTATGGCACCGGCGCCGTGATTGTAAAAGATGTACAAACCCTTTGGCGCTCCAATCATTTCGATGCTAACTATATGCAAGATGCCATCCCTTACCACGATGAAATTTCCCCTGCCGATATTTCTCCAGAACTTTCTCGACATTTTCGCGGGCTACGCGTTTGGCTACCCCTACAATTACACGGATTAAAGCCTTTTCGAGCTGCATTAGAAGAAAAAATTTTGCTTACCCAATATTTCTATTATCAAGTGAAATCGCTAGGGTTTGAAACAGGCCCATTCCCTCAGCTATCGGTAATGATTTATCGATTTGTACCTACACATCTCAAAGGCAATATAGAAGCTATTAATGCATATAATGCAAACCTGCTCAAAAAAATAAATGCCGATGGGAAGGTGTTTATTTCCAGCACATCATTAAACGGCGAATACTGGTTGCGACTAGCAGTGCTTTCCTTTAGAACCCATCGTTGGCACATTGATCATTTGCTTCAATTGTTGAAGCAATTCACAGAAAATGAACGCAAGCAGGTGCCCGATGCGCATCATGTGAATTGATCTCTCACGTTGATTAATAAACCATGATGATCGCTTGTGTAATGCCACAAGGCGTTTGTTCTATATGGTGCCATAAAAAACCAAGCATGTTGCTGGGAATGCTTACCTTTGTCGCTTATTTTTATGATGATGAGTCAATCTTTTTCCGAATTAGGCATCGAGAACACCTTATTGGCTGGTATTCAAGATATGGGTTTTGAAACCCCCACGCCCGTTCAACAACAAGCCATACCTCAATTATTAGCTAAGCCTACAGACGCTATCGTACTGGCACAAACAGGAACCGGTAAAACAGCGGCATTTGGCTTACCCCTTTTACAAATGATTGATCTACACCATGCCTACCTGCAAGCACTTATCTTAAGCCCCACACGCGAGCTGGCTTTGCAAATAAGTCAGGACTTGCGCGATATGGGCAAGTATCTGAAAGGCCTGCAAGTAGTTACGGTTTATGGGGGAAGCGCAATTCAGCAACAAATTCGCCAACTCAAGCAAAAGCCTCAAATAGTAGTGGCTACGCCCGGCAGATTGCTAGATTTAATGGATAGGAAGGCTATAGAGATCAACAACGTGAAATGGGTGATCCTCGATGAAGCCGATGAAATGCTCAACATGGGCTTTCGCGACGATATTCATTTTATTTTGAATCATGCCGCCCAAAGGCAAAGCTGCTGGCTTTTTTCAGCCACCATGCCTACAGAGATCAGGCAAATCGTTCGCCGTTTCATGCAACAACCCATAGAAATTGTAGTGGGCAACAAAAACACAGTGGCTACTGGCATTGTTCACGAATATTATCTCTCTCATGCCCAGCATAAATTTGAAACCCTGCGCAGGTTAATTGATTTTCACCCACAGCTATATGGCATTGTATTTACCCGTACTAAAGTAGAAGCACAAGAAACTGCCGAACGCCTTGCACGGCTCGGCTACGATGCAGATGCCCTACATGGCGACTTATCGCAAACGCAGCGCGACAAAGTCATGGAACGCTTTCGGTCTAGAAACCTTCGCTTGTTATTGGCTACCGACGTGGCCGCCCGTGGCATCGATGTAGATAATATTACGCATGTTGTGCATTATGGATTGCCTGATGACCTAGAATCATATACCCACCGCAGCGGACGTACAGGCCGGGCTGGTCGTAGCGGCATCTCTATATCTATCATCCACTTGCATGAAATGGAAAAATTACGCAAGCTGGAACAAATGCTGCATATTCGATTTGTTCGCCGCTCTATTCCTACTGGGCCACAAATCTGTGAAAAACAATTGTTTCATTATTTCGATCAACTGAAACAATTAGATATGTCAGATATCGACATACACATTTACCTCGAGGCCATTAAATCTTCTTTGTCCGATATATCTCGAGATGAACTCATAGAACGTATTGCCGCCTATGAGTTTCAACACTTGTTAAAACACTATGCGCAAGCCAAAGATTTAAATGTTCCCGCGCCTGAAGCTCGTAGTACTTTTCGGGAGAATCAAAAACAATCTTATTCTAGAAAGTCATATGCCGACTCGAGTTTTGGATATATCACTTATCGCATTAACATTGGCCGATCGCATGGGCTATATAAAGCTTCCCTGCTCCAATGGTTGCTCGATCACACCCGATTGCCTAAGCAAGCAGTAGGCAAGATCATTTTGCTCGATCAATATAGTTTGATAGAATTAGATCCACAAATCGACCCCCGCGTGCTGGAGGCCTTGAATGGCACTCGCCCCCTGGAGTTAAACGATCAAGCACCAGCAGTAGTTTCGCTCACACGACGCAGGCCACGCACTGCATATTCCCATCAGGAGAGGTAAATGGTCTTTTGTTTATTGCTGCCCTTGGCCTAAATTTGTGCCGCTTCAAACACAAGAGCTTTATCGATGAGACAGATTCAATTCCGACAGGCACTGCGCGAGGCAATGGTAGAAGAAATGCGTCGCGACGAAACCATCTTCTTAATGGGAGAAGAAGTGGCCGAATACAATGGTGCCTATAAAGTAAGTCAAGGCATGCTCGAAGAATTTGGCCCCAAAAGAGTAATTGATACCCCCATTTCCGAATTGGGATTTGCCGCTATTGGCGTAGGTGCCGCCCAAAATGGCCTAAGGCCAATCATTGAGTTCATGACCTGGAATTTCGCTCTGCTGGCTCTCGATCAGATTCTGAATAATGCCGCTAAAATGCTCTCGATGAGTGGTGGCCAATTTGGTTGCCCTATTGTCTTTCGTGGCCCCAATGGTTCTGCTGGGCAACTCGCGGCTCAACATTCACAAGCATTTGAGGCTATGTATGCCCATATGCCTGGATTAAAAGTAATTTCTGTATCGAATCCTTACGATGCAAAAGGCTTGCTCAAATCGGCCATCCGCGATGATGACCCCGTGATCTTTATGGAAAGTGAACTCATGTACGGCGATGTCGGTGAAGTACCTGAAGAAGAATATCTCATCCCTATTGGAAAAGCCGATGTGAAACGCGCCGGCAAAGATGTAACCATCGTATCCTACAACAAAACGATGAAAGTGGCATTGGGCGCTGCTGAAGAGTTGGCAAAAGAGGGCATAGAAGCCGAAGTGATTGACCTACGCACCATCCGCCCGCTCGACTGGCAAACAATTGGCGAGTCTGTCAAAAAAACCAATCGCCTCGTGATCGTGGAAGAACAATGGCCATTTGCCTCTGTGGGCGCAGAAATCGCTTATCGCATTCAAAAAGAATATTTCGATTACTTAGATGCACCCGTGCGTCGTCTGGCCTCTGCCGATACACCTATGCACTATGCTCCTACCCTAGTAAAAGCATACTTGCCCAATATCGAACGCACTGTGAAGCTGGTAAAAGAAGTGATGTATCTGCAAAAATGAAATCATTATTACAACACCTGATGTGAAAAAGGCTGGATAACCATTTCATTCACTACACCTGAATCGGGTTGTTGACACACAAACCAAACCGCACGCGCCGCTTCTTCTGCACGAATCAGTTTTTCTCGTTGCACTTGCAACCGCAGATGATCCCAAAACGGCGTATCTACTCCACCAAAATAGAGTAAGCTGATGCGAATGGCTGTGCGTTTGAGCTCTTCCCGAATAGACTGCATCATGCCCACCAGCGCATATTTCGATGCACAATAGGCCGCAGCACCTGCCATAGGTGCCTTCCCTAAAATACCCGGCACATGTACCAATAACCCTCGCTGTTGCTTACGCATTCGCTCCAACGCCGCTTGGGTAAGGTAAAAAGCACCAAATATATTCACCCGCATCACCTGCTCAAATTCTTCTGCAGCAAGCTGATCGATAGGCTTGATTAACCCTATCCCCGATAAATTGATCAATATATCTAAACCACCCAAATGCTTATCAACCCAGTGAAACAATTGCTGAACCATCGATGGGTTGGTAACATCGCATGCACAACTGTAACTCTCATCTATTCCCCATTGCCCCACCAATTTTTGTAATTGATCTACACGTTTCCCTGAAATGAATAACCTTGCACCCGACTGCTTGAGTAACGGACAAAGATGTTGGCCAATTCCTCCCGTGGCACCTACAACTAAAATGCGCTTGCCAAAAAGCTGTTCCATAATTTTTTAAACATAACAACACACAACACTATTTGTTCAAACCCGAATATAATTTTATTCCTTTTCATGCCTTGAAAACATGATCGTAAACAAGATGATTATCCTATTTTCAGTTTCTCATACCTACTTTACCTTCTCTAAATGGCATTCTTTAATCTAAAAGAAATACATCAGGAATACCATTTAACTAGGTAACCCATACATCATGAACAAGACTGCATTTTCACAAACAATAGATTTTTGTTAAATGCTATAAAACATTCATTAAACAACTTGATCTAAAACTCAATAAGTTGATTGCTGATAAATAATTTACATACCATTCAACATTGACTCTAAAGAAGATGTTTTACTGCTCATCATTTCACCACTCACCAATTTTCAGCCAGATTTTACTCCACTCAACAAATATGTCACTTAGCTTATCTAAAAAATAAATGATTTATTTAGCCACACTATGCGCTAATTTTTTCTGCAAAACGAAAATATGTTACCCAGTAAAGCGCTATAATCATTTGTTCATATTTTAAAAAACGATGACCACATAGATCATAAGATTAATTGTAAACTGCATCACATAGCCTGAGTAACGATCTAACCCCTCTAGCCAAGACACCTTTATTTCCAGTGAAATATTCTGCATATTTGCATAAAGAAAGCCTGAAACCATGCCTACTATTTTGGTTATTGACGATGAAAAAGCCATTCGCAAAACATTGAACGACATTCTTTCTTATGAAGGATACAAAGTAGAAGAAGCAGCAGATGGCCAACAGGGACTTGCGATGTTTAAAAGTAAAACATACGACGCAGTGCTATGTGATATCAAAATGCCCAAGATCGATGGTATGGAATGGCTCATCCAAGCTCGAGAAATTAATCCTGATGTACCCATTATCATGATTTCTGGGCATGGCAATATTGAAACAGCCGTTGATGCCGTGAAGAAAGGTGCATTCGACTATATCGCTAAGCCACCCGACCTGAACAGATTGTTGATTACCTTACGCAATGCTCTCGATAAGACTTCGCTGGTAGCTGAAACCCGCGTGCTACGCAAAAAAGTATATCGTTTACAAGAAATGATTGGAGAATCGGCTGCCATGCAAAAGATTCGAGACACAATCGACAAGGTAGCGCCCACAGAAGCCCGCATACTCATTACCGGGGAAAATGGTGTGGGTAAAGAATTAGTAGCCCGTTGGATCCATGAAAAAAGTAACCGCTCCAAAGGCCCGTTGGTAGAAGTCAACTGCGCAGCTATCCCATCGGAATTAATCGAAAGCGAACTTTTTGGTCACGAAAAAGGCTCATTTACCTCGGCTATCAAGCAGCGCATTGGAAAATTTGAACAAGCTCATGGTGGCACTTTATTCTTAGATGAGATCGGCGACATGAGTCTGGAAGCACAGGCCAAAGTGCTACGTGCCTTGCAAGAAGGCAAAATTACGCGTGTGGGTGGAGATAAAGATATTCAAGTAGATGTACGCGTGATCGCCGCTACCAATAAAAATCTGCTGGAAGAAGTGGAAGCTAAACGTTTTCGTCTTGATCTTTATCATCGACTAAGTGTGGTGATCATCCATGTACCCTCACTCAACGAACGTAAAGAAGATATCCCTTTGCTGGCCGATTATTTCTTAGAAGAAATTTGCAAAGAATATGGCATCTTCAAAAAGAAAATAGAACCTAAAGCCATACAAATGCTTCAACAAATGGAATGGACAGGCAATATTCGCGAGCTACGCAACGTGATCGAAAGACTTGTGATCTTCTCCGATAAGACCATTACTGCACAACATGTTGCCGATTATGTGATGCCATTTAAAAAAGCTTAATCAACTGCGAATAGCCACTACTGGATCGAGCCTTGAGGCATGATAAGCAGGAATATATCCTGCAATCACTCCTGTAAATACCGATACCAGAATTCCTGTTAAGAAATTACTGGTCGAAAGAAATATCGTATAACTGAAAAACCCCGATGCCAGCTTTGTTCCAATATATACCCAAATAATTCCCATCAACCCTCCTACCAGGCAAAGCAATACCGACTCCATTAAAAATTCGCCAAGTATGGTGCTATTACGCGCACCAACAGCTTTTTTAATGCCAATAATATTCGTTCGTTCTTTAACAGATACAAACATGATATTGGCAATACCAAAAGCTCCTACAATCAACGCAAAAATGCCAATAAACCAACCACCTGTGTTGATACTACCAAAAAGTTGATTAAGCGTACCACTTACCGCACTGATTTCATTGAGCGAAAAATTATCGGGATCCACTGGGCGTAATCTTCGAATAGCACGCATATCCCCACGAAGCTCTTCCTTCAATGCATCGAGTGATACCCCAGGAGCCGCTTCGACCATAAACGTAGGATCTTGGTCTTTGATAATGGTGCGCGCCGAAAAGTAAGGAATAAACACAGAATTATCGAAATCAAATGCATTAATGAAGCTGCTACCATATTTTTTCAATGCACCAATCACACGAAATCGTTGATTTTTAATGCGAACCAATTTGCCAATAGCGTTTGCCGCCCCATCAGGGCCTTCCCCAAAAAGCCCCTCCCAAATGTTTGCCCCCAGAATCACCACAGGAGTGGCTCCTTCAGCTTCATATGGAGTAAAATAGCGGCCTGCCTGGATGTTGAGATCAATGATCTGATTAAATTGTTGCGTGATGCCTTGCACAGTAACCCCACTCATGTAGCTATCCCCAAAATCTACTTCTTGATTACCTGCGCTGAAATTATAACACATATAGGCCACCCCATGGGCACGTTGCTGCAGTTGTTTATACTCTTGAAATGTAGGCTCAGGCCAATTCACATAACGCCACCAAGGATATTCTCCCCCACCACCCCAGGGCCATTTTTGCACATAAATCACATTGCTCCCGAGCGACTGCACTTCCTGGCGAATATTATACTCCAAGCTACCCGTAATGGTGAGTACGGCAATGATGCAGAAAATACCTACTGTAATGCCCAGCAAAGAAAGAAAAGTACGTAGTTTGTTGACCCGCAACTCTTCGAGGGTCATCCATAAACTATTGACAAATACCTGCAAGCTTTGCCGCATACTACAAATCTACACCGTTGGCAATATAGAAAAGATTATTTTTAAGGGAAAGGATGTTCATCAAGATCAACGGATATGTTGCAGGATAAATGGTAGTCCAACATAGACATTTGCATAATGTGCAGATGAATTGTGCTCGATCACCATGAAGCGCAAAACTTGTTTCGTTAAAAAATGACTATCTTTCGCATTTACGGAGTGGCAAGGCGTTTGCGCAATGAGTAAACTAGATAGGTGCTAACCCCATTGACATATGCCCAAGAAACATCCTGTTACAATTTACGACCTAGCCCAAGAGCTGGGCATTTCTCCATCTACCGTGTCTCGAGCTTTGCACGATAATCCGGTGATTAGTGCAGGGGTCAGGAAAAAAGTGCAAGCACTAGCTAGAAAATATAAATATCGCCAAAACATTGTAGCGGCCAGCCTTCGGATGAATCGAACGCGTTGCATTGGCATCATTGTACCCCGCATCAATCGCCATTTTTTTGCTACAGCAATCAGCGGTATGCAAGATGAAGCGCAAGAGCATGGCTATTCGGTGCTCATCGGGCAAACCAATGAACTCATAGATCGGGAAAACATCCAATTAAATGCGATGATCTCTAGCCGTGTTGATGGCATCATCGTTTCACCAACCATGTATACTACCCATTTTACTGCTTTTGCACAATGCAGAGCACATCATATACCCCTACTGTTTTTCGATCGCACTCCGCTCAACGGCTCATATCATCAAGTGGTGGGCGACGATTATCGAGGAGGATGGCTGGCCACACAACATCTCATTGAGCAAGGCTATCAACGCATTGCACATTTCTGCGGCCAACTGAGCTCTAGCATTTATCAGCGTCGCTTAGCTGGTTATCGAGATGCCCTGAAAACATATGGATTGAATTTTCAGAAACAATGGGTGATTGAGCATGAACTCACCGCCGAATCCACTCCTCGAGCCATACAAAAGCTATTACAACTCGATCCACTTCCCGATGCGATTTTTATAGCCAACGACACCAGCGCTATGCATAGTATAAAACTCCTTCAAGCACAAGGTGTCCGCATTCCCGAAGATATGGGTATCGTTGGTTATTCCAACGATCCTGCGGGTGAACTCATTTCGCCAACACTGACCACTATCGATCAAAAAGGGTATCTACTTGGGCGTACTGCCTTGAAAACGATGTTAGAACTCATTAAGCATCGCGACCGAAAAAAAATCCCCCCGAAAACCATTACTATACCCGTGGAATTAATTATTAGAAGCTCTTCCTTACGTGCTAAAGCTGCGAAAAGCACTCTTCAATAAAGCTAATAACCTAAAATCTTAAGCATGCTTTTAGAGCTTTGTTCACGGGCATATAGCCAATCTACTAATTTGCCATTTCGGTCGTATTCAATGACCACATGCTTGGGTGAAGGGATCAAACAATGTTTAATACCTCCATAGCCACTGAGCTGATCTTGATAGGCACCCGTATGGAAAAAGCCTACGTACAAGGGTTCGTGATTGTCTAACTTGGGCAAAAACACTTGGTTAATATGCTCTTCTGAAGTGTAAAAATCATGACTGTCGCAAGTAAGTCCGCCCAAGTTTACTTGCTGGTATTCAGAATCCCATTTGTTAATCGGCAATAGCAAAAACTTTTCTCCAATACCCCAGGTGTCGGGTAAAGTGGTAATAAAAGAGCTATCGATCATATACCAAATTTCCCGATCGTTCTGCAATTTTTCCCCCAACACACTGTAGATCATAGCACCAGTTTCGCCCACGGTATAGGATCCGAATTCGGTATAAATATCGGGCGTGGGCACACGATGACGCCTACAAGCCTTTTTGATGTTCATCACAATCTCATTGACCATGTACTCATAGTCGTAATCAAAAGCCAGAGAATGCTTTATCGGAAACCCGCCTCCAATGTTGAGCGAGTCGAGCTCTGGGCAAATCTTTTTCAGCTGGCAGTAAATGTTGAGCACTTTATTGAGTTCGCTCCAGTAATAGATATCATCCTTAATCCCTTTGTTCAAAAAGAAATGAATCATCTTGAACTGAAACTTGGGATTGCCTTTGATTTTATCGACATAAAACTCCAGTACATCTTTAGAGCGAATTCCCAGGCGTGAAGTGTAAAAATCAAACGTTGGCTCTTCTTCAGCGGCTATACGAATACCGATCTTCACGGGTTCACGTGTATGCACCAACTTGCGATACTCGTCGAGCTCAGGCTTGTTATCGAGCACGGGAATCACATTTTTGAAACCATTGTTGATGAGTCGCGCTATGGCTCTTGTATAAGAACGAGTCTTAAAGCCATTGCAAATGATGATGGTGTCTTTGGTGATCTTTTTTCGCTCGTAGAGCTTGCGTATGATCTCTAAGTCGTATGTAAACGAAGTCTCCAGATGTACGCCATGTTTAAGCGTTTCCTCAACAATGAAGGAAAAATGGGAGCTTTTTGTGCAATAGCAGTAGTAATAATTGCCTTGGTAGCGATGCTTTTTCATGGCATCTCTAAACATCCTCTTGGCTTTCTGAATCTGCATCCCAATCTTAGGCAAGAAGGTAATCTTCATGGGGGTACCATACTTGTCGATCAACGCTTTGAGGTTCACCCCATTGAAATACAGATAATTGTCTTTGATTTCAAACCCTTCTTGAGGGAATTCAAACGTTTGCCTGACGAGGTCGGTGTACGTGTTGTTCATTTAACCAAATGGGTAATTGAAGTGAACAAATAGAAACCCAAAAAATATTTGATATAAGCAAACTATTTTCATGAAATGAATCACCGACAATTTTTCAAATAACAGGTTGCAAAAGTACAGAAATGGAAAAATCACAGATTGTATTTTTTGATTTTTTTTGCAACTAGCCGTTTGTCATTGAGCTGCCAAATCTTGTCGTTAACCCAACAGTTAATATCGATCCCTGAAAATTTCACAAAATGGGGATAAAAAGCGTGCTCCTAGCCATACAGCTCGAAATTTTTATAGTATTTTAGAGCCTTTAAATACACCACATTGCTACCATGCCTTGCAATCATATCCTTGAAGAAACCAGCCAGGGCGGTCACGGTCAACTTATATGAAGTTATTGCGCAGCTTTTTTACTATTCTCCTCTTCCTGTTTTCCGTTTCCCGGCTAAATGGCCAGGCAAGAGTAGATTCCTTGCTTAAACTGCTTTCCTCCCATCCTCAACAAGATAGCCTGCGCATAAGCCTGCAATTGCAAGTGGCCAAAGCCTACCTGACAACTGATCCCAATTTGGCCGAGTACTTTGCATCGAGTGCAGCCGATCTGGCAAAAAGCCTTTCAGACACAAAACAGCTGGCAGAAGCACGTGCTATTAAAGCTTATCTGCTTCTGCAACAAAACCAATACCAGCAAGCCTTAGCGCTATACCTAGATGCACTTAACCTGGCCGAAAATAATCACTATGATCAACTAACCGCAATAATTCTGGCACAGTTGGGCGACTTGTACTTGCAAATAGGTATTGATTCACTCGCTGCTCAAGTGTATTCCAAAGCCTACCAGCTGCAACAACAATTGCGCGATACATCAAGCCTCATCCATATTACCGGGGCACTTGGTGCTATTCGTATGAGACAATTAGCAGAAAAACAACCCGCCCAACGTAATTACAATGAAGTATTTGAACTCTTCAACCAAGAGTTTAGCCTGGCTTCTTTGAAAAACGACTCCCTGGGTATCGCAGATGCACTCGACAACATGGGCTATATCTATTACCTGCAGGGACAATACGATAAAGCTACTTGGAACCTGTCGATTGCTTTCGACATGTTTCAACGACTGCATCATCCTCGTCGATTAGCTAAGCTCTATTTCGAACTGGGCGCTTTGATGCTGGCTCAAGGAAAATATGATGATGCTGAAACCCAACTCGAAACAGCCTACAAAATGGCCGCAGAGCAGCATGATCCGTTTCTACTCATGCAAAATTGCCTTAAGCTCGCACTGGTCAAGGCCATTAAAAACAAGCCATACGAAGCTATCCTATACCAACAACAATACGAACAATTGCACGATAGCCTCTATAGCTTACAACAAAACAAAACCATTGCTGAATTACTCGGACAATACAAAAGCCAAAAAAACGAAAACCTCATCCTCAACCTCCGTGAACAACAACAGCAACAACAACACATCATCCGCCGTCAACTCTATGGATTTATCTCCATAGGCCTCATCATGATCCTGCTCGCCATAATCGCCCTCTTGCTCTGGCGAGAAAATCGCCAACGCAAACAACATTTTGAGCAATTGCAACAACAAAACTTGCGCATCGAGGCTGCTCAACGCGAATTGGAACAAAAAAACAAAGAGTTAGAAAAACTCAATAAAATCAAAGACCGTATCCTTTCGGTGATCGCACACGACATCCGTAACCCGCTAGCCAGCATGGAAATGATGATTGAACTCATGAAAACACAAAGCCTCTCCATGGAGGAAATTACCAATCTCACTTCAAGCCTTTCAGAAAGTCTTACTGAAACCAATAATTTTTTAACCTATATCCTTGAATGGTCAAAAAGCCAAATGAGTGGCATACAACCTAAACCCACATTAGTAAATATCAAAGAAGTTGTGGTTGAAATCATTCGCTTCTGCAATTGGCAAGCCGAAAAGAAAAAAATCCAAATCCGCTACGACGTGCCCGACCGACTACAAGCCTATGCCGATAGGGAGATGCTACGAATTATTTTGCGCAACATTACCACCAATGCTATCAAATTCACCAACGAAAATGGCCATATCTTTATCGGTGCAGAAAAACTTAATGGCATGGTGAAAATATGGGTAAAAGACGACGGCATCGGCATCAAACCCGCCGATCGGCCTAAAGTGTTTGGCATGGAAAACTTTTCCTCGCGCGGCACTGCCAACGAAATCGGTACTGGATTAGGACTGATGCTGTCTAAAGAAATGGTGGAAAGTCATGGCGGTACTATCTGGTTTGAAAGCGAAGAAAACAAAGGCACTACTTTCTATTTCACCCTCCCCGCTCAGCCTCAAAAATCGTCTGTCAGCGAAAGCTAATCAGTATTTCTCATCTCAAGTAAACATTGCTTTCTTGTTTCCTGGCTATATTTTGCTGTATTTTTGAAGCCCAATCTAAGCCTGTATGTCTGAAATAGTGAATCAACGCCCTCAACCCGATGCTTTGCTCACCGAAATAGCTCGGTATGTATTATACACGCCTATTCACAGCGAGTTGGCCTGGACCACTGCGCATTACTGTTTGCTCGATAGCATAGGTTGCGCATTAGAAGCCCTTTCCTACCCTGCTTGTACCAAATTATTGGGCCCTATCGTGCCGCAGACTTTCGTACCTCATGGAGCACGTGTGCCCGGAACCCATTACCAGCTCGATCCCGTACAAGCAGCCTTCACACTAGGAGCCATGATTCGCTGGCTCGATTACAACGATACATGGCTGGCAGCAGAATGGGGTCACCCATCAGACAACTTAGGTGGAATCTTAGCTACCGCCGATTGGTTATCGCGTACGGCCATCGCACAAGGGAAATCGCCTTTACTGATGCATGACGTGCTCGACGCTATGATCCGAGCACATGAGATTCAGGGGATACTGGCCTTAGACAATGCTTTTAATAGAGTGGGGCTAGATCATGTCATACTGGTCAAACTGGCCACCACAGCAACTGTAGGCAAGTTAATTGGTTTGGGTGAAGAAGAACTGATCAATGCTATCTCGCACGTATTTTTGGATGGCAATCCCTTACGCACTTACCGACATGCACCCAATACCGGCAGCCGGAAATCATGGGCAGCAGGCGACGCTACCTCACGCGGCGTGAGGTTGGCACTTATTGCCCAAACAGGTGAAATGGGCTACCCAGGCGTAATTAGCACGCCTCAATGGGGGTTTCAAGATGCGGTGATGCGCGGCCAACCCCTAAAGCTGAGCCAAAGCTTCGGAAGCTACGTCATGGAAAATATATTGTTTAAAATATCGTACCCTGCCGAATTTCATGCCCAAACCGCAGTGGAAGCTGCCATGCAACTGCATCAACGGCTTCGGCAAATGGGCAAAACTGCCGACGATATCGCTCATATCCGCATTCGTACCCACCAGGCCGCTATTCGCATCATCGATAAAAAAGGCCCCTTGCATAACCCTGCCGACCGCGATCATTGCCTGCAATACATGATCGCCATTCCACTTCTATTTGGCCGACTTACTGCCACCGACTATGAAGATGAAGTGGCTGCCGACCCACGCATCGATAATCTGCGCGCCAAAATGACCACAGAAGAAGATCCCCAGTTTACACACGACTATTACGATCCAACAAAAAGATCTATAGCAAACGCACTCACCATTACCCTCTACGATGGCACTACGCTCGAGGAAGTGATAGTAGAATACCCCATTGGGCATAAACGTCGACGTGAAGAAGGCATTCCTCTATTGCTCGAAAAATTCAAACGCCATCTTTATCATCGCTTTGCGAATAAACAAGTTCACCGTATTCTGGAAAATTCGCTCGATTACCACAGACTTATTCAAATGCCTGTCCACGAATGGGTCGATTTATTTTTTGTGCCTTGAGTTCAAGGGCCAAAACACTGGCTGCCAAAGCAAGTTTTGCCCGAAGCAATGTCTTCGTAAAATTGACGGATGAGGTAAAAAGCTTCTTTTTTCTGTCCACGATCGCTTACCAAACCCTTTCGGTTCCAACCGTCTTGAAAATAAGGTAAAAGTCGTTTGGGCGAACGAAAATCTTTTAAAATCCAAGGCGTAGTACCTCGTAAAAACGAGATGGTCTTCAACAAGCGAATATCTTCGTTTAGCACGCGATATTGAAACTCTTCCGTCCATCGTTGTGTACTATCTCCATGATAGCCCGCCAAAGCACCTGCACCAAATTCGCTCATGATAAGTGGTTTATGGTAAACGCTGGCAAAACGCGCCTGCTCGTCGGCTGAAGGGCCATACCAGCCAGGGTAGATATTGCAGCCCAACACATCCAAATCGGCTCCCAACGGGTCATCGAGCCAAGAAGTATCTCGCTGCACACGACTAATCTGCAATGCAGCCGATATTAATCGAGTACTATCCATAGAGCGGGCCTCTTTTACCAGTGCTTGCATAAATTGTAAACGCTCGGGCGTGCGCGGCGTTTCATTGCCTACCGACCAAATGATGACATTTGCTCGATTTTTATCGCGGGTGATTTCTTCTCGAAGTTGCTCTTTAGCATTGGCCAGAGTAGCTGGATTAGTCCAGTCAATTGTCCAATATACAGGTATTTCCGACCAGACCATGAGGCCCATTCTTTCTGCCTCTCTTATCATGGCTTCATGATGGGGATAATGAGCCAGCCGAACGAAATTACAGCCTAATTCTTTCGCCCAGGTTAACAGCACATGATCTTGCCCTTTATTGAATGCTCGTCCTCCACCAAATGGGGCTTCTTCATGAATCGATACCCCACGCAAAAATATAGGCTTGCCGTTGAGCAGAATATTTTCTCCTTGCACCGAAAGAGTACGAAAGCCCACCTCATCGCGAAGTGTATCTTCGCCGGCTACCCAAACAAGCTGGTATAGCCGAGGATGCTCGGGCGACCAAAGCTGCAGATGAGGGGGTGCCTGAACAGAAAAATAAGCCTTGCCTTGCCCATTGGTAATAAACTTTTGGCTGAAATGCCATTCGGGAATCTGCAGCTGCACCTCACTTCGTGCGGCTGCTGGACCATTAAGTTGAACCCATCCACTGATTATACGGCTACGCAGGTCATCGAGGTGAATGAAGTAATCTTGAATGAAAGTTTGTGGCACTTCGATCAAATAGACATCGCGTGTGATGCCCCCATAATTCCACCAGTCAAAATTATTTGTGGGCACGGCTTCCTTGTGCCGAGTGTTGTCGTCCATCACCACTACAAAATTTTTCCCCTCTCGCAACAAGTGAGTAACTTCCATGTCAAAGGGAGTAAAACCACCTATATGCTCCCCTACAATCTGCCCGTTCACCCCTACCACTGCATGGTAATTCACCGCTCCAAAATATAGGAACACCCGCTTACCTGGCCGAGGATGATAAAGGAAATCTTTTTCATACCATACTGTCCCTTCATAATAAGTTAATGCAGGTTGCTGAGTATTCCAGTCGCCCGGTACCTGAAAGACTGGAGAAGTAGCAAAATTGTATTCTACTAATTCGTCGGGGCGTTGTGCCTGCCGGTTTAAGAAAAAACCCTGTGTCGTTTTCCGATAACGATAATCGATATACCCTGTTTGGTAAGGATCTACAATATAATGCCAGGATCCATCTAAATTTACCAAATGCCGATAAGGCACATCGGTGATCAACGGTGCCAATAAAGTATCTTGCTGCCCAGCTGCAGGTTGATGCATACTTAGCCATAAACAGCTGGTGATGCACAAACTCTGAATAGCCGATAAAATACGCATGCGCATGGGAGTGGGTTTAATGGGTCAAACTTAAGCCAATTCTAAGTGGATATGTTGAATTTTCTACGCAAACGTTTCCGATTCAATGTATACATGTTGATCGATCTGTTTTCTTCAAACTTCCAAACAGACTCCCATTTTCTCCTGTAACTTTGCAAGCTCAGAACCAAAAAGAATGTCAACCATTAGGCTCAGCAAAATATTTCATTTTGAAGCAGCCCATGCATTGTATGGATACGATGGCAAATGTCGTCATATCCATGGGCATGGATACATGCTCGAAGTAACCCTGTTGGGAAAACCGCTGCACGATAGCCAGCATCCTAAAAACGGCATGGTCATGGATTTTGGTGATCTTAAGGAAATCGTTCATCGAGCTATTATCCAAGATTTCGACCATGCGCTTCTCCTTTGCCGCCAATCTCCTTTTCATGAGCTATCTACAACACTCAGCAATTATTCCGAACGAATTGTATGGCTCAACTACACCCCTACTTGCGAGAACTTGGTGATTGATTTTGCTCAGCGCATCCAGGCTTTATTGCCTCCACACATCAAGCTGCATCACCTCACCCTCTACGAAACGCCTACCTCCTATGCCAGCTGGTATGCCGAAGACCAATAATCTAGAAGATAACTAGCTGTGCAAATAAAGTGGAAAATATTTTCAAAAACTTGTTCTACATTGCCTATATGGAACAAGCTTATTTAAACCTGTTACGCGAAATTCTAGATCGTGGCCACGAAAAGCAAGATCGTACTGGAGTAGGCACCCTCAGCCTTTTTGGATATCAGATGCGATTCAACTTACAGGAAGGATTTCCCTTATTGACAACCAAAAAAATGCATCTGAAATCGATCATTTACGAGTTACTCTGGTTTTTACGTGGCGACACGCATATAGCTTATCTGCACGAACACGGAGTTACCATTTGGGATGAATGGGCAGATGCTGATGGCAACCTGGGTCCCATTTATGGCAAACAATGGCGTAGCTGGGCTGGACCCAATGGGCAAAGCATCGATCAAATCCAGCAAGCCATTCATTTATTGAAACACGATCCCGATTCCCGCCGTATCATCGTAAGCGCCTGGAATGTAGCCGATTTGCCACACATGTCTTTAAGCCCTTGTCATACCCTGTTTCAATTTTACACCCATGTAGATACCCAAACCGGCAAGCGTGTTCTCAGCTGTCAACTTTATCAACGAAGTGGAGACGTGTTTTTGGGAGTACCCTTCAACATCGCTTCATATGCTTTGCTGACCTTGATGATGGCACAAGTGTGCGATATGATCCCCGGAGAGTTTGTTCATACCTTTGGTGATGTGCATTTGTATAAAAATCATATCGAGCAGGCCAAGTTGCAATTAACGCGGAAACCTTTTGACCCACCCATCATGAAATTAAATCCAGCAGTAAAGGATATTTTCAGCTTTCGGTATGAAGATTTTCAATTGTTGCATTACCAATGCCATCCGGCTATTAAAGCCCCTGTTGCCGTATGAATGCCGATCGAGCAAATCGTTTTCCATTTCGCATTTCTGCAATCGTCGCAGCAGCTCATAGAAATGTGATTGGCAAAGACAACATCATGCCCTGGCATTTGCCTGCCGATTTACAATATTTCAAAAAAACCACCTGGGGAAAGCCACTCATCATGGGGCGAAAAACCTTCGACTCCATGGGTGGCAAAGCCTTGCCCGGAAGACCCCACATCGTCATTACCCGACAAACCCATTGGTCGGCCCCTCAAGTAGAAGTAGCCCATCATGTGCTAGAAGCTTTAGAAAAAGCCACCAAATATGCCAGCGATGAGGTGTTTATCACTGGAGGGGCAGAAATTTTTCAACAAGCTTGGCCTTACTTGCAACGTATTTATTTTACGCGTATCGATGCCGATATCGAGGGTAATCGCTATTTCCCAGCAATAGATCCACATGTGTGGCAGCTCATTCATGTAGAACCACATGCACCCGATAGGCAAAATCCCTATGCTTACAGTTTTGAAATTTGGGAAAGAAAATCATTCGCAGAAAACGGATAGCAGCTTTTTTGAAAGCTATTCATGGGGAGAAACCGGTTCTGCCGATTGGTGAATTTCAGCATAAAAATCAAATTGAATCTCAGGATGATTTTGCATTTCGGTTTGCAGAAACCATTCCGATTGGGCTAAGTATACCCATCTTCCATCTTTATCTTTTACGACTTGGTGTTGTTTAAATCGAATAAATGCTTCGATATCCTTCTCATCACCCCGCAGCCAACAAGCCTTGTAAAACGGCAAGGGTACAAATGCACATGCAGCTCCATATTCGTGCAACAAGCGATATTGAATGACTTCAAATTGCAATTCGCCCACGCACCCTATAATTTTTCGGTTCCCCTGTGGTTGCACAAATAATTGCGCTACACCTTCATCGGTAAGCTGACGAATGCCTTTCTCCAGTTGTTTGGTTTTCATCGGATCTTTGTTGACTAATTCCTTGAAAATTTCTGGTGAAAAGCTGGGTATACCCGTGAAATAAAAATCCTCGCCTTCTGTGAGGGTATCGCCAATTTTAAAGTTACCCGTATCAAACAAGCCTACCACATCGCCTGGATAAGCATCTTCTACTACATTTTTTTCTTGTGCCAAAAAACTATATGGGTTACTAAACCGTAAATCGCGTTGCAGTCGCACATGATGATAAAACTTATTGCGCTGAAACCTACCCGAACAAATGCGTAAAAAAGCTATCCGATCACGATGTCGAGGATCTAAATTGGCATGAATCTTAAATACAAATCCCGTCATCTTCTCCTCTTCTGGCCTCACGAGGCGTTCACTGGTCATCCGAGGCTGTGGAGGCGGGGCAATTTCAATAAAAGTATCGAGCAAATCTTTTACGCCAAAATTATTCAATGCACTCCCAAAAAACACGGGAGCCAGTTCACCACTTAAATAATCGACCGTGGAAAACGGATCGTATACTCCCTCAATGAGCTCCACATCTTCACGCAGCTTCTGTAGATCTGCAGCGGGTAGCAAAGCATCTAATCGTTGATCCTGCACACCACTCAAATATATTCGGTCTTCGTCGTCTACTTTTTCATGAGGATGAAACAACAAGATGCTTTGGTTGTATAAATGATAAACGCCTTTAAAATCGCGACCCATATTAATTGGCCAGCTTAAAGGCCTTACTCGGATCGACAAAATCGATTCCAATTCATCCAATAAATCAAATGGAGCACGCCCTTCGCGATCGAGTTTATTGATAAACACCATCACAGGCGTATGCCGCATTCGACACACTTCCATGAGGCGTTTGGTTTGCTCTTCTACACCCTTTACGCTATCGATCACTAAAATCACACTATCTACTGCTGTTAATGTGCGGTATGTATCTTCGGCAAAATCTTTATGGCCGGGCGTATCCAGTAGATTTATCAATTTGCCTTTGTAAGCAAAGGTCATCACCGAGGTAGCCACTGAAATACCGCGCTGGCGCTCAATTTCCATGAAGTCGGAAGTAGCATGTTTTTTAATCTTATTCGACTTAACCGCACCTGCTGTTTGAATAGCTCCTCCAAACAAGAGTAATTTTTCGGTGAGCGTTGTTTTCCCCGCATCTGGATGGGAGATAATCGCAAATGTTCGACGTCGTTGAATTTCTTGAGATAAATTGGTCATTTTCTATATCCCGATGAAAAATAAAGCCGCAAAATTAAGCTTTCACCTGGAATGAATGATTTTAATAAACTGTCAATATGTCGTTAAACCGCATACATAATCGACTAATTGTCAGTATTCTTAAAGAATATCCAACAAAATTGCAGGGACTATATCGCGGCACAGTTTTTTTGCAGGTAATCACGACAATAAAATTTAAAAACCTTAAAACTTAATGACTATGTCACTCATTAAATGGCGCGATCAAGACATGTTTCCGAGCATCAGTTCCTTGCTCGATGAATTTTTAGGCGACGACTGGTTTCGGGGCGTTCAAACGGGCACCCGTGTCCCAGCAGTAAACATTCATGAAACAAACACCAGCTATGAATTGGAGCTGGCTGCACCGGGGCTAAAAAAATCTGATTTCAAGATCAGCGTAGACGGCGATGTTCTGACGATTTCTGCCGAAAAGAAGGAAGAAAAAGAAGAAAAACGCAAAAAGGTTACCCGGCGCGAATTCAACTTCACTTCATTCAGCCGGTCGTTTACTCTGCCCGACACGGTAGACGTCGATAAGATCAAAGCTTCTTACGAAGATGGCGTGCTCAAATTAGAACTCCCGAAAAAAGAAGTTGCCATCAAACAAGCCCCCAAAGAAATTTCGGTTGACTAATCAACCGAATGGGTGATGGGTAGGGGGCATTTTATATGCCCCCTTTTTAACTTTCCAATTCAATAAAAAAAGGAGTAGAGCCGTGGCTAAAAAAGATTATTATTCCATACTGGGCGTGCCGAAATCGGCTACTACCGATGAAATCAAGAAGGCTTATCGTAAGCTGGCCATCAAATATCATCCCGACAAAAATCCCGGGAATAAAGAAGCGGAGGAAAAATTTAAAGAGATCAATGAAGCCTACGAGGTATTGAGCGACCCAGAAAAGCGAAAAAAATACGATCAGTTTGGTGATCAATGGCAGTTTGCCGATCAATTTGCTGGCCAGCAAGGACAAGCTTACAACTGGGGTAATAGCCCGGGTGGTGGACAAACTTTTTATTACGAAGGCGATATTGAAGACATTTTTGGTGAAGCAGGTTTAGGAAGCATCTTCGAACATCTGTTTGGACAACGCCGCCACACCGGTACTCGTTCCCGAGCACACACTGGTACTATGCGTGGTGCCGATTTGCAGGCAAGCCTTACCTTAACCTTCGATGAAGCATATCAGGGCACCGAACGGCTAATTGAAGTAAATGGCCAAAAAATGCGTATTAAGCTCAAGCCCGGCGTATACGATGGCATGCAAATCCGCATCACCGGCAAGGGACAACAAGGCTTACACGGCGGGCCTGCCGGAGATCTATACATCACCCTGCATGTGTTGCCCCATCACCAATTTGTTCGCGATGGCAACGACCTGAAACAAAAAATAACCATCCCCGTCTGGGATGCATTGCTAGGCACCAAAAAAGAAGTGAGTACACCAACAGGGAAAATATTGCTCACTATTCCGCCAGGTACACAGCACGGATCCATCTTGCGCATCAGGGGAAAGGGTATGCCTGTGTATAACCAACCCGGGCAATATGGTGATATGTTGGTAGAAGTAGATCTCTGGGTACCCTCGCGGCTCACCGAAGAACAACGCCGAGCAGCAGAACAGCTGAAACAAAGTTTTGAACGTTCAACTGTTTAAGCTATGAATACTTTTTTGCCTATACTCCATGATGAGCTAGATAAATGGGATAGGTTCATGCCGCAATGGGAAGCTACAACGCAACACGTGCGGCAAGCTTATTTGAGCTATTGGCTCAACCGCATGCGGCTTGGCATGCCCGAAGAAATAGATATGCTTATTCAACGCGTACAATATCTTTTGTTGATGGCCGGTGAGCACCCAGCAGACCACATGCACCTGATTTATGTAGATGAGTCGGGGCAGCTTGTGCGCAGCTGGCTAATGACTAGAGAAGCCTTTTATCTCCTCATCAGTCAACTGCCCGTTAAAGATGCCCGCGTAGCAAAGTTTATATTTAATATTTTTCAATATGTATAAATTATAAATCCACGACCATGGAAAAGAATCAAAAATTTACGCTTTGGTATTTTCTCAGCATCATGCTGGGCATCTTGCTGCTCCAATGGCTATTTTTTCCCCCACAATATGCCAGCCAGGAACTTACATACAGCCAATTCATACATAAAGTAGACTCAGGATTGGTACAGCGAGTGGTGATTTTCCCAGATAAAATTGTGGGCCTCTACAAATCTGCCGATTCTACTCAACACCACACCATTGAAAACAGCCCATCTACACCATGGCGCATTCGGCTTCAAGAAGTGGAAAAAGAAATTCATCGGCAATTTGTGGTCAGTCGAATTCCTAATGTCGACGACCGTTCCCTCCTGGAAATGCTCAATGCACACAATGTGGATTATTCCGGAAAAATTGAAGACCATACGCTCCGCAACTTCTTCCTGAATTGGATATTACCCATTTTGTTTTTTGTAGCCCTGTATGGATTCTTTTTCCGACGCATGTTTCCAAAAAATAATTTTCTCCAAGTGGGCGATGGCAAACTTAAAATTCACGATGAAAGCCAACAAAATCCCATCCGTTTCAGCGATGTTGCCGGTATCGATGAGGCGGTAGAAGAGGTAAAAGAAGTGGTTGATTTTCTTCGAAACCCACAAAAATATACACAACTAGGCGGTAAGCTGCCCAAAGGGGTTTTACTCGTAGGCCCTCCCGGTACAGGGAAAACCTTGCTTGCCCGAGCTGTAGCTGGCGAAGCCAGAGTGCCTTTCTTCAGCATTAGTGGATCAGACTTCGTGGAAATGTTTGTAGGTGTAGGGGCTGCACGGGTACGCGATTTGTTTCGCCAAGCTAAAGAAAAAGCTCCTTGTATCATTTTTATTGATGAATTGGATGCTATTGGCAAAAGCCGCTCCGGCAATGCTGCCTTCATAGGCGGATACGACGAACGGGAAAATACCCTCAACCAATTGCTCGTTGAGATGGACGGCTTTGACCCCACGAGCGGATTGATCATCTTCGGCGCTACCAACCGCCCACAAGTGCTCGACCCAGCCTTGCTACGCCCCGGTAGATTCGACCGACAAGTCGTTGTCGATCGACCCGATATGAAAGGCCGTGAAGCTATTTTTGCCGTACATACCCGCAATTTGAAACTTCACCCCTCAGTAAATCTCAAACAACTAGCCATTCAAACGCCCGGATTTGTGGGCGCCGATATCGCCAACGTATGCAACGAAGCCGCCATCATTGCCGTTCGCAATGGCCACGACAGCGTAATGCAAAGCGACTTTGAAGCAGCTATAGAACGCGTTATTGCCGGACTAGAACGTAAAAGTCGCATCATTAGCCCCAAAGAAAGAAAAATCGTGGCCTATCACGAAGCAGGCCATGCTATTGTGGGTTATTTTACCCCCGGCGCAGATCAAGTCCAAAAAGTATCCATCGTACCTAGAGGTATAGGCGCACTGGGTTATACCCTGCAAATGCCTCTGGAAGATCGATATCTAATGACCCGCTCGGAATTACTCGGCAAAATCAAAGGCTTGCTGGGTGGCCGAGCAGCCGAAGAAATCATATTTCACGAAGTCTCTACCGGCGCTTCCAACGACCTAGAACGCGTGGCACAACTGGCTAGAAACATGATCGTTGTCTATGGCATGAGTGAAAAACTACCCAACCTTTCTTTGGTTTCTCAAAGCGGACCGGGCTTTTTGAAAAACGAATTGTATACTGATCGACGCTCAGAAAAACTGGAACAACAAATTGACGACGAAACTTATCAAATTATTGCCCAATGCTACGAAGAAACCAAACAACTTTTATCCGAAAAGCGGGAACTGCTCGATAAACTAGCTCAAGCACTCCTGGAAAAAGAAGTGCTCAACCGAGAAGAAATCGACGCAATTTTATCGACAGCTCCCGCACACGTGTAAAACTTATTCATAAAAAGGAGAAAACTATGGAACCATTTCATCAATTAATCCAATCTACACAACCAGTATTGGTAGATTTTTATGCCGATTGGTGTGGACCTTGTAAGGCTATGCAACCTACCATTCAAGAGGTTGCCCATCAGGTGCAAGGCAAAGCCCGCGTCATTAAAATTAACGTAGACAAAAATCCACACACAGCCATGCAATACCAAATTCAAGCCATCCCTACATTTATCATTTTTCAAAACGGACAAATCAAATGGCGACACACCGGCATGGTCGATCGCCAAACTTTGCTGAATCAATTACTCAGCTTATCCCAAGTATCTTCATCCTAAACCTAAAACTCATTGACCATGAAATATCATATCCAAAACTTACATCTGGTTCAACCTGCGCATCAACAACAATTCTTCGAAGAAGAGATTCAACGAAAGCTCAAACGTATTGCACGCATCTTACGCGAATATGCTAAACTTCCCGAACTGGAAGTACACGTGAAAATGGAGGGCTCTAATTACGTCATTACCCTTACACTCCCTATGCTTTCTAAAGTGCTGGTGGTCAAGCAAAAAGGAACCTCGCCTATCTTAACGCTCAACCATGCACTCGACACCCTCCGAAAAGCCGTACGCGAACAAAAACGCCTCGAACGTAAAGAATATCTATACCGGCGAAAACTACGACTGGAGGAACGTTCACAGCAAGGACGAGAAATCTTGCAACAACTCCATCAAGAAAACGATGCCGAAAATTTTATCCATTATCTTAACCAAATTTTGCCCGAACTCAAGCATTATATCACCCGAGAAGCCTACCGCAAACCCGAATTACGCACACTACTTAAAGAAAATAAACTTAAACTAAATGATATCCTCAACGACTTATATATCGGTATTTACGATGCCTATGGCCAATTAGAAGATACTCCAGAAAAACTTTCTTTGTGGGTATATCAAATAGTCGATCAAAAACTACAAGATATGACTGCCCAATATCAACATGAATTTGGTATGGAAAAAAATTGGACGCCTACATCTACCTCAGATGAAACCGAAGAGCTCACGGCTAATGCTGAGGGAATGCCCGAACTTACAGAAGATTTAGATGATATTTCATACCACCAACAAAAGCAATATGCATGGGATGAAATCTTAATGGATGCAGGCCTTTCAGATGAAGAAATAGAAGCTTTTGATACTGAAGAATCTGAGAAATGGATGAATATCTGGTTGCGTCAACAAGATAGCTTCGAAGTCTCTGTATTTGAAATGCATTATTTGGAAAGATACACTACTGCCGATATTGCAACCATTAAAGGAAAATCGGAAGCGGAAATTGAAAGGCTCTTACAAGATATGCGCAAACGACTCATTGCATTCTTGAAAGAAAGAGTAAATGTATAATAGCTGTATGCCATAGCTTTGCAGGCAACAAAATAAATTTCCATGCCTGCATCTTCATTGTTGGAACGTGATGCTCGGGTAATTTGGCATCCAGATACCCAAATGCTTACAGAACCGGCCCCCATCCCTATCGTCAAAGGAGAAGGCGCATTGTTGTTTGATGAACAGGGTCAATCTTATATCGATGCAGATGCCAGCTGGTGGGTGAATACAATTGGACATGGGCATCCCCTAGTCGCAGAAAAAATTGCTGCTCAAGCTCGCCATTTAGCACATTGCATTTTCGCTTGTTTAACCCATGAGCCCGCAGTGAAGCTGGCTGAAGAGCTGCTCCGCCTATTGCCTGGAAATTTCTCCCGAATATTTTATTCCGACGATGGCTCTACGAGCACAGAAGTGGCATTGAAAATGGCTATCCAATATTGGCATAATCAAGGCATAAAGCGCACCAAAATACTTGCATTAGAAGGTGGCTATCATGGCGATACGTTTGGAGCAATGAGTGTGGGAGCTAAAAGTGTATTTACCGCCCCCTTTGAAAACTATTTATTTGAAGTGACATACCTGCCTCTCCCTCAACCAGGGCAAGCATTTCCCATTCCAGAAGAAGAGTTGGATCAATACGCAGCTTGGATCTTTGAGCCACTTATTCAAGGAGCAGGTGGTATGCGCATGTATAGAGCCGAAGCTCTGGATCCCTGGTTGGAAATCTGCCGCCGTCATGGCATACTATTAATAGCCGACGAGGTGATGACGGGCTTTTACCGCACTGGCCGCCTATTTGCTTGCGAATACTTACAACAAAAGCCCGATATCATTTGCCTCTCTAAAGGACTTACAGGCGGCACGTTACCACTGGGCGTAACAGCATGCACCGAACAAATCTTTGAGGCTTTTCTTTCTCAAGATAAACGCAAAACCTTTTTTCATGGCCATTCTTATACCGCCAATCCTTTGGCCTGTACGGCTGCACTTGCTAGTCTAGATGTCTTACTTTCTCCAGCATACCAATCACAGATTCAACACATCATTAGACAGCATCAACATTTTGTGCAGCAATTACACGAATATCCTTGCTTTCAACATCCTCGTCAATTGGGTACAATAGCCGCTTTTGAGGTGATAGACGAGCCTAATTACACCAGCCCGCTACGCGACAAATTGTATACATTCTACCTAAAACACCGAGTACTCATGCGCCCACTGGGAAACACCCTCTATCTCATGCCTCCTTATTGCATTACCAATGAACAACTCCAGCAAGTATATGAAGCTACATTTGCATTAGCCGAAACGTTACTGCATAACTAGATTTAAAACACGGGCCAATAAACATTAGCTTGCACTTGGCTACTATCGTTGTTGGGCAGCTTATCTTGAAAATATTGCTCCCATGGACCCGCTGGTGACTGCAAATGTTGACGGTGGATATAACTTTCTAATGCATGATACGCCCCCACAATGTTTAAAGCTGGGCCATTGTAGCGAGCCACCAGCACAAATCCACCCTCAGGCATTATCAGCAAATGAATGTGTTTGTCTTCTTTAACCTCTGTAGGTGCTTGCAACGGTAATCCAACGTGCACGGCCAGAGTAGAATCTGACCCTTCAATAAACTGGGCAATAACAGCTTGTTGCTGCTGAAGTTGATGTTGATGGAGATATTGCTGCAAAACGGCATATCCACGATGCAAGGCCATATAGCGACTTTCTTGTTTAAGAGATATGGTATCAGCCCAGGCAAGTATGGCATGAAAAGGTACGGGTATACGCTGAATTTGATAGCCCATTGTATCGGCTTGCTCACAGTTTGCCTTCAAACTTCCTAAGGCATGCTCCATGCCTGGCCCAACAAGTCTATCGAGCATTACCCCATAATATTTCCACCAAGGCCACCAACCCAGTTGTAAATCCATCGTCCATTTAATCCAGGTATGCTCCCCATCGAGTGCAGGCGCTACCACAAAATGGCCGGTAATGGGCGGCAAGCCTTTCATGCGCATTTGATAATCTACCTGATGATGCGCAACGATATGGGTAATACAAAACTTCCCCCCAGAGCCCGGCCTACCCAAGTACGACCAGCTATAACAAGCTTGCCCATCGGGTTGAGTTGGAGTAAATTGAATCTGTAAACCCGCATCTGCAGAATCGGTTGCCCAACCCTGCATCCAGCGCGCCAATTGATACACATTGGTTAAGCGCGACATCACCGTATCAACTGGTGCTTGGATAACCCCAGCTCTTTCGGTATGCCCTACTGAAGGCAAAAACAAGGAAAATAAAAAAATAAATACCACAAACCCAATGAGGACGATAAATAAAAATTTGATCCAGCGTATCATATGTCCTATCATTCCCAACGAAAAACACGAAAAGTAATGGCATAAATGACTACCCCCCAGATCAAGATGCCCAGCAACGGCCCTAAGACCTGCCCTAGCGAAGCTCCTTCAAAGGCTACTTGCCGAAGAGCAGTATTGAGAAAACTCAAGGGCATGATGCGACAAATAGGCTGCAGCCAATTGGGTAATACATCAATCGGGAAGAATGTACCCGCTAGCAAAAACTGCGGGAGGGTAACGATATTGGCTAAAGGAGGAATGCTACTTTCATTGCGGGCTATGCTACTAATGATAAAACCAAACCCCATGAACACAATTAAGGCAACAAATGATAATCCCAACATTTCCATCACCGTAATCCATCCATGATAAAGGGTAAAGCCAAATAAAAAATAACCCAGGGCGATAATGATAATAGCATTCAACATCTGAAATACCACACGGGCAAGCGCTTCACCCAATACAATGTTTCCCTTTCGAATAGGAGTAGCAAAAAACCGCTTGATCACCAACGTTTGCCTGAGGTTAAAAAACACAAATGCAGTACCGAAGATGCCCGCACTCAGCAAGGCAAAACCTAACATGCCCGGCAAAATAAAATCGATAGTGGTATATTTTCTTCCAGGAATTTGCTTGACCTGCAACTCTGCAACAGAAGGCGTATGAGGAAATACAGTCGAATCGATGCGGTGAATGATATTCGATACCATACCCTGCAAAACAGGAGCAGTAGCTGCACTAGCCGTAGAAAACAAGATTTTCACTCGATATGGCTTTAGCCGATCTGTTGCAACATGAGTAGGAGGATCAATCTCGAGAATGCCATCTAATCGGCCCTTACGTAAATCGGCCATCATCTGATCTTCAGGCTCTTGCATGACCTTTAGCGAAGGTGTATGAATCAATGCCCGATAGATGGGATTTTGGGTATCGGTTTGTGGAGTAAATCCTACACGCAACAACACTTGATTTTGCCCAATAAACCCAAAAACCAAAATAAAAGCTAATGGAAATGCTATGCTAAACACTACTGCAGAAGGACTTTTCAGGATAGCAATAAAACTTGCACGTGCCAAGGCCATCATCGCTTTAAACTGGCTATATTTTCCTTCCATAAGAAACAACTAATATGTTAGGCGGTGCAAACTTAAAGAAACCCTGCTGCAACGTCCAACAAATGTTCGTTAAATCAAGGCCAAATCAACCAAAAAGGTAGCCGTGCTTGCACATTTCCCATTTGTTGCTGCAATTGCATCCATTGTTGATACCAGGTATAATAATCACCCAGCTTCACCTTGAGAGAGGCATTAGCGAGGCTTTGATCAAAACTTTCCAGAATTTTTTGAATGATGTTTTTTACCGGAGGGTATTCTTCGAGGCGATAATTTTTTAGATGGGCCATGCGAGCTGCACATTGCAAAGCATCGTCTATACCACCGATACGATCGGCCAATCCGTTTTGCACCGCAGCCAGTCCACTCCACACTCTTCCCTGTGCTAAGCTATCTACAACACTCAAAGGCAAGTTGCGCCCCTGGGCCACACGCTGGCAAAAGATAGCATATACGCTATCTACCTGCGCCTGCATCCATTGCTTCTCTAATTCAGTAAGTGGTTGATCAATCGTGCCCATATCGGCAAAAGGGCCCGTTTTTACCCCATCGAAAGTGATACCCAACTTGTTTTGAAAAAATTTCTGCAAGTTGGGAATAATGGCAAACACCCCAATCGATCCCGTGAGGGTATTGGGTTGAAGAAATATACTATCGGCCTCACAGGAAATATAATATCCACCCGATGCTGCATAGTCGCCCATGCTCACCACCACGGGTTTTTGCTGACGGGCAAGATATAGTTCGCGCCAGATCTTATCTGCAGCCAATGCGCTCCCACCAGGAGAATTCACCCGAAGCACAATGGCCTTGACACGGTCATCTTTACGGGCTTTACGAATCCATTTCACATAGTCATCAGCAGCAATAACCGCATTATCAAGGGTATTGTCGGCTCTACCATTCACGATTTCTCCCTGTGCATAGATAAGCGCAATCGAAGGTTGGCCTGCACCCTGTGCATGTACGCTATCTGCAATAGCTTTCCAATAACTGGTGAGCGAAATGGTATGCAATTTTTCATCATCGCCGATCTGCATGGCATCTTTTAGCGCTTGCTGC
This sequence comes from Thermoflavifilum sp., assembly GCA_023511875.1. Classification (GTDB taxonomy): domain Bacteria; phylum Bacteroidota; class Bacteroidia; order Chitinophagales; family Chitinophagaceae; genus Thermoflavifilum. The sequence goes on along the minus strand of JAIMAQ010000004.1, from coordinate 148,359 downwards.
ATCTGATCGTCGTATTTAAGACCACTGATTAAATGCAACCTTAGCGCATCGGCAGGACGGCGAATGGCACCTTCCTGAGCATATCGGTCGAGAACCGTTGTGTCGAGACCTCTGGCCTGGCCAATGCCATAGAGGAAATGCTGATAAAAATCTTGTAAAAAGCTAATCGTTTGCTGCCGATTGGCTTCGGTCATATGTGTTACCCGAAATGGTTCTGTAGCGCTTTTGTATTTCCCGTCATAAAATATTTGAGGCTCAATCTCTAGCTTGTCTAATAACCCTTTTAAAAATGCCAGACGCACGGCAAAACCCCTAAATTCAAGCATACCCTGCGGATTCAGAAAAATGCTATCGGCTACCGAGGCCACATAATAAGCTTGTTGAGAAGCAATATCTCCATAGGCATAAATAGGCTTATGGCCCATCTGCTTAAAATCAATCAACGCATTGCGAAGCTCTTCATCAGTGGCAAAACCTGGATGTGCATCTCCTAATTTTAGATAAATACCGCCTACACGCTTATCCTTAGCTGCCCAATGAATGGCCGATACGATATTGTGCAAACCCATTATCGTCGTCTCGCCCGAAGTGGCAGGTACTGGAAAAGGATTTTCTTGCTGCTGCTCCATGATAGGCTTAGTGAGGTCAATCACCAGCCAGGAATTGGGTTGTACAGTGACTTTTTTTGCCGTGAGCGATACCCCACTCAACATGCCAATCAATAGAAAGACAACCAATAAGGAAAATACTACCAAAGCCAGTAAACTGGCTAAAAAGGCGCGGAAAAACTGTTTCATAAAATAAATATCTTGTGCTTGAATACCGTTTCAAAAATAAGGTTTATTCTTACTTTTGACATCTACTTATCCATGAGCGAAGTAATTCTATTGTTGGGCGGTAATTTAGGCGACCGATATGCTTACTTGCAACAAGCTATTGTTGCTATTCGGGATCAGATAGGTGAAATATTACAGGCTTCTTCAGTATATGAAACAGCTTGTTGGGGGAATGACGACCAGCCCGATTACCTAAATCAAGCACTCCGAGTAAGCACCTCGCTATCTGCCGAAGAGGTACTCAACCAAGCACTGGATATTGAAAGGCAACTAGGCAGAGTACGAACACGCATCTGGGAGCCAAGGGTAATTGATATTGACTTGATTTTTTATGATGATTTAATTTATCAATCGGCACGGCTTACATTGCCGCATCCACGCATAGCCGTGCGCAGATTTGTTTTAGCACCATTGTGCGAATTGATTCCGCATTATGTACATCCTGTTTACCAACAAACCGTGCATATGCTCTTACAACAATGCTCAGATACTTCTGCCGTGACACGATTGAGTTTACCTCCCATACAAAACTATCCTAAACTACACACCGAAGCTTCAGCAAGATAAAAAAACTGTTGGTCTAAACCCTCATGAAATACAAATTCATTACCATCGAAGGCAATATTGGTGCTGGCAAAACAACGCTGGCTCGCATGTTGGGCCATCATTTTCAAGCTCGTGTGATGCTCGAGCAATTTGCCGACAATCCTTTTCTGCCAAAGTTTTACGAGAATCCTCAGCAATATGCCTTCCCACTCGAGTTGTTTTTTTTAGCAGAGCGATACCAACAAATGAAAAGTTTTTTTGCCCAACCCGATTTGTTTAGCCAACTGCTGATTAGTGACTATCTGCTCGTAAAATCTTTGCTTTTTGCCCGCGTGAATCTGGCCGACGATGAATTTCATCTTTTTAATCGATTATTTCATATCATACATCCACAAATTCCACAACCCGACATACTCATTTATCTCTATGCCCCCATATGGAAACTCCAGGAAAATATACGTAAACGAAATCGAAGCTATGAGCAACATATCCCAGATGAATACTTGGAGCGAATTCAAGAAATGTATTTACAATACATTCGCCAGCAATCGCTTCCAACCCTCATGATCGATGTATCGGATGCCGATTTTGAACATCGATCAAAAGAGTTTCAATTGATTGTACAAGCACTGGATCGAGAATATACCCCCGGCATTCATTATCTTTCTTTGTAAACCTGTAACTTTAAGGCTCAATGGATGAAAAGATTAATCGAGAGTTGAGGAAATATTTATGTCTAAATTTTCATCATCATTTTAAGTAGGGGAATGAACATTTAACTAAAGTAATTGTCTTTATACCTTTAGAAAAATAAAATATTTTCAGATGAAAAAACAAATCATCTCGATCATTTGCTTTTTTCTCATACTGGCAAGCATTTCCTTTGTAGCCGACGACCCGCTTGGGGAACGCATTTTATCGGCCTTACATACCTTTCATCAAAAATATCCACAGGAAAAAGTATATCTGCAATTCGATAAAGACTACTATGCAACAGGCGATACGATTTGGTTTAAAGCCTATGTTACGCTCAATCGTACGCCAACTCCTCTCAGTACGAATCTATATGTGGAGTTGATCAATTCAGCAGGTGATATTGTACTACGTGATATTTTGCCCATTGAACACGGTGGTGCTGCTGGCAATTTTACATTAGATGAAAAAATCCTTCCAGGCAATTATCGCATTCGGGCTTATACTGCTTGGATGTTGAATTTTGATCCGGATTTTCTTTTTTATAAAGACATTCGCATATTCCCTGCCAATACCCATTCGCAGGCCATTCCCGACTCATTGGTACAACAAATCTCTCGAGTATCTCCTGCATCTCATATTCGTTATAGCGTAAAATTCTTACCCGAGGGTGGCGATCTGGTGATGGGCTTGCCATCGGTAGTGGCGTTTGCCGCGGTAGATGAAAATGGATTGCCTATCAACGTAGAAGGGAAAATAGTAGACGATCAAGGGCATACTGTAGCCATCTTGCATAGTATGCACGATGGTATGGGCAGTTTTTCGATTACCCCTCAACCCAATCATACCTACAGAGCCATCTTCACACAAGCCAATGGAGCCGTGCAATCGTTTGCTTTGCCGCCTGCCAAACCTGAAGGAATAGTTTTGCATGTGCTCAATTCATATACCGTACCTACTCATATTTTTTTTAATGTAGCCCGCAGCGAAACCCATAAAGCACGATACAACCACTTGAAAATAATTGCCCAGATGGAAGAAGTGCCCGTATTTATGGCCGATATTGATTTCGATGAAGGCCTTTCTGGAGGAATGATTCCTACCGAACGGCTGCCATCGGGCATCTTACACATCACTGTGTTTGACACTACTGGCCTGCCATTAGCCGAGCGACTGGTCTTTGTCCGGCAGCCCGATCAACTAAACCTCCAGCTCAAGGCCGATCAACTGCGCACCACCGAGCGTGGCCATAACCTATGGAGCTTCTCAGCGCCTCAGGCAATAAACGGGCAATTTTCGATTTCTATTACCGATGCCGATGCAATTGTATCGTTTCCCGATGAAAACAATATCTTGTCGAATACCCTACTCACCTCCGATCTCAAAGGCTTCATCTTCCATCCTGGCTGGTATTTCCGTAATACCGATACTACTACCCTTAAAGCGCTCGACCTGGTGATGCTCACCCATGGCTGGCGACGCTTTAGCTGGGAAAAAATTCTTCAAAACCAATATCCCACCATTCGCTTCCCTGCAGAAAATGATTATTTGGTCATTAAGGGACAAGCCTATGCGATGAGCGGAGGCTCAGTAAACATGATTATTCGGGCTCCCGCCGATACCCAAACCTTTTTTGTGAGTGCCCCCGTGAATAACCTGGGACAATTTATGGTAACCGGGTTAAAATTTCATGATACTGCACAAGTGTTTTTTCAGGGACAAACTGGTAAAGATCAGTTTTCTACTAACAATATCCATATCGCGGGCTCATTTATAGATAATCTTACTCATGTGCCATTAGAAGAACCGCTTCATCCACCCATCATCCAAAACAAAGAACAACTCATTCAGTTTCTAACAGCAGCTCAGGAACGTAATCGCATTAATCGAATGATCACCAGCCGTAGTATTCTGCTACAGTCGGTAACCATCACGGGACAGAAAAAAACTGCTGCCGATCAATTGGATGAAGAATATACCAGTGGCATGTTTCGAGGGGGAGATGCAGTAAGCTTCGACCTTACCCATGAACCTATGGCCTATACCAATATCTTCCAATATCTTCAAGGTCGGGTGGCAGGCTTGAGTATTACGGGCGACTTGAGCAATCCCGTTATCACTTGGAGAGGTGGTACTCCAGCCTTATACCTCGATGAAATGCCCGTAGATGCTCAAACCTTGAGCAGTATTAATGTCAACGATATAGCACTGGTAAAAGTGTTTCGCCCACCTTTTATGGGCGGATTTAATGGGGCAAATGGGGCTATTGCCGTGTATACCAAAAAAGGAAGTAGCAGCTCGGCAACTGGCGGATTAGCACGTGATAGGAAATTAGGGTATACGCTGGTAAAACAATTTTACTCCCCAGATTATAGCTTGCCCCATCCAAACCAGGACTTACCCGATCAGCGCATGACCCTGTACTGGAATCCTTACCTCAAGGCCGATAGTCTACTGGGTCCGGCACAAATCTCTTTTTACAACAACGATGTTACGCATCGCTTTCATGTGGTCATTGAGGGAATAGATGATCAAGGTAGAATAGGTAGACTCGACACTATACTGAGTGCAGAGCCGTGAAGCTCTTTAGGGCTGGTTGCCAAACTTTTCTTTCCAGCGAAGAATACCGCCCTCCAGATTTCGCGGCCTTACAAACCCAAAGGATTCCAGGATCTGGCAAGCTTGCCCACTGCGATTGCCGCTGCGGCAATACACAATCACTTCTTTATCTTTCCAGTCTTCGATTTCATCGATCATCATCGCACGAATTTCTCCAAGCGGAATCAATTTTCCCCCAATATTAAACTCCTCATGTTCATGGGGCTCACGCACATCGAGAATGTAAAGCTCTTCTCCTGCATCCAAACGTTGCTTCAACTCTTCAACTGTAATAAAATCCATAGAAAAAATCGATTTTTATATGCTCCAAAATTACAAAGTTTACAGCTGTTGCAAAACCACCCCATAAAATTGATCCTCATTCAAAATGGACGCTGAGGTAAAGGCTGGCCAGTGCTATCGCGTGGAATCTGCGAAACCCACATATCAATGCTTTGCCCGGCATAAATAAGATTAGGTTGGCCATTGACATTGAATGGTGCAGGAATCTGTTTGTATACATAAGCATTATTGGTGTCTGTAATAGGTCCATCAAACAAGACTACACCTACTGCAAGATTGCTGGCACTGAGTAATTCACGGGCCTGTAAAAAAGTGAGCCCTATGAGGTTGGGTACGGGATTGGCTTGATTGCCAATGCCATCGCCCAATATCAGCGTAATACGACTTCCCTCTGGAATCATAGTGCCCGGCTTGATAGGTTGGCCATTATACAGCTGCGCCAGTACAGCATTACGCGCAATATCGGGTTTGTAAATGGTATCTCCTAGTTGGAGTTTCAAGGTCTGCAAAGTGAGTACTGCGCTGCGATACGACATGTTGATGAGGTTGGGCATGGCAGCCAGAGGAGGTTCAACTTTGTTGAGCGTGAGATAAATGGTTCGATAAATCTTGACGACTGCTTGTGGTTCGGGTTCTTGACGCAACACTGTAAATGGAGGCAGAGTATCCACATATCCCGAATCTTGTACCACCACTTGAAAATGATCCTGTAAGAGCAAACGTGTTGCCTCCTCATAAGATTTACCCGTGACATTGGGCACCGTGGCGGTTTCACCATGACGAGTGATCCATCTGAGGGAAGCAAAAAATATTACTCCAAGCAATATGATCAGCATACATACTGCTAATAGATTTACCCAAAATGATTTTTGTAATAACCAGCGAATTGGATTCATACGGCTGTATAAGTATCTGTTTTAGTTCGGGGAATATAACGAGCTAAGGCATCTTCTATCAATTGCCGGTATACTTCACCCAATTCTAATCCAGCAGCTTTAATTTGCTGCGGAACAATACTATTGGCCGACTGACCAGGTATCGTGTTGATCTCTAAAAAGTATAAGTCGTTTGTGCCTTCTTCTAAAATAAAATCAATACGCACTAGTCCTTTGCAATTGAACTTTATATATATGGTTTTGGCAACATCGGCAATACGGTTTCGAACATCTATTGATATTCGGGCCGGAGTGATTTCATCGGAGACTCCAGGAGTGTATTTAGCCTCATAATCAAAAAACTCTTTATGGGGAATAATTTCTGTAATAGGTAATACCGTAATATGTTGATGGATATCTGCAAACAATCCACAAGTTAATTCTCTACCTTTAATAAACGTTTCAATTAAAATTTGCTGATCTACAGCAAAAGCCTTCTGGATGGCTTGCTCCAGCTCATCGGCATGCTTCACCTTTGAAGCTCCCACACTCGAGCCCCCTTCGGCAGGTTTAACAAAACAAGGAAAATGTAAAAAAGCCTTTAGCTTCTCAATATCAAAGGGTTGATCTTTCATTAGATGCACGCTTTGCGCTACTTTTACCACACCAAAACTTTGAACCACACGATTACAAAAAGATTTATTAAAAGTTATTGCTGAAGTAATTGCATTACAGCCAGTGTAGGGGATACCAAGCATATCTAAATATCCCTGCAAACGACCATCTTCACCTGGTGTACCATGGATGATATTAAAAACAACATCGAAATGCAAGCGTTGGCCAGGATACAAAGCCGAAAAATCATTTTTATCTATCGGGAAACGCTCGCCTGTAGGACTAATGGCAAACCATCCATCTTTCGTAATCAAGACTTTATGTACTTCATAGCCAGCTGTCTGCAAATGCTGCATCACGGTATCAGCACTAAGTAAAGAGATTTCATATTCACCTGAATATCCACCACACACTACAGCAATTCTTTGGGAGATATGATTCAATGCTTGAGTCATAAGGAAATAAGATAAGGTTGCAAGGCATCTGCAATATAGCGATCATTGCTCAATCGAGGCAATTTATTTTGTCCACCCAATTTCCCAATAGCACGCATGTAATCGATAAAGCCATTTTTTCGCACCAGCCTAATATGCAAGCGATCTAAGATATGACCTGTAATTAAATCGTTGTAATAAATATTCCTGTTGCGCACTTGTTGATCCAGTGCCGCTGCAAAAGCTTCTAAATCAGCTGGCATTTGTTCAAATTCAATATACCATTCGTGATAAGGTTTGCCCGTTTCTACTTCTACACGTGGAGCAACAGTAAATTCAACGATTTTAGCCTGGAAACGTTCGGCCACAGCTTGTAGGCTTTGTTCTACTTCTTCAGCAATCACATGCTCACCGAAAGCCGAAATAAAATGAGAAACCCGACCCGTTACGACAAGACGATAAGGATTGAGCGACACAAATCGAACAGTATCTCCCAAATTATATGCCCAAAGACCTGCATTGCTAGTAATGAGTATCGCATAGTTGACACCCGTGCGCACCTCTCCTAAATGCAAGCGAGTAGGATTGGGCTGAAAAATTTCATCGGCAGGAACAAATTCAAAAAAAATACCGCTATGCGTATTGAGCAATAACCCTTCTTCTTGCAACTGATCTTGAAAAGCTAGAAAGCCTTCAGATGCAGGATAAGTTTCCAAGGTATCAACCGGTGCTCCTAAGCTATCCATCAACTTTCGACGGTAAGGTTCAAAGTTTACACCTCCATGTACAATCAACGTAAGATGGGGAAACAATTCTTTTATTTTTTTGCCACTCACCGCTTGCAGCCGATCAAAGTACATCTGCATCCAAGGCGGAATACCGCTGATCAGTGTCATAGGCTGATTGATGGTTTCTTGTACGATTTTATCTAGCTTGGTTTCCCAATCTTCTATGCAATTGGTTTCAAAACTAGGAAGCTGATTGGTACGTAAATAACGAGGAACATGATGATTAACGATACCGCTCAACCTACCAGTAGGAATTCCTCCTACACGCTCTAATGCGGGTGAGCCAGAAAGGAAAATCATCTTGCCATCGGCAAGTTGATGATTGCCCGTCTCTGCAATATAGCATAGCAAAGCATTTCGAGCCGTATCGATATGATTATGAATAGAATCTTTACTGATGGGAATGTATTTGACACCACTAGTTGTACCTGAAGTTTTTGCAAAATACAGTGGTTGCCCCTTCCAAAGTACATTTTGTGTACCAGACTTAATTTTTTCAATATAAGGTTTAAAAGCTTCGTAATCGCGAATGGGTACTGCTTCACGATATTCTTGATAGTGGGCAATATCACGAAAATGATGAGCCTTTCCAAAAATGGTGTGCTGAGCATCGCGGAGCAATTGCTGTAACAAATGCAGCTGATCTTCTACCGCCGTGAGCGTTTGTTTTTTAATCCGATTTCGGATATACACCGCAAGAGGTGCTGCCAGAAACGATTTCACGCTTTTCATTGCTCCACCATTGTTCACTTTGCACACAAAAGTATAAAAAACCCCTTACCCTATCAGGAAGATTCTTGCTCGATGCAAAAAACTTTGTCATATTAAAAACGAATAATAACTTTGCAGAAATTTTGGCTAAACCATGTTTGCGATTGTACAAATAGCCGGGCAGCAATTTAAGGTAAAACCAGGTGAGTCCTTACTGGTAAACCGTTTGCAAGGTAATGAAGGAGACACGGTTGTTTTTGAAAACGTACCGTTGCTCGTCACCGACGAAGGTTTGCTTGCTGGTAACACAGGGAAAATAGTAAAAGCTAGCATTCAGTATCATACGAAGGGTAAAAAAGTAATTGCTTTTAAAATGAAGCGCAGAAAAGGCTTTCGTAAGAAAATAGGATTTCGTGCTGCGTTTACGTGTATTAAAATTGAAGAAATCGTTTGATGTTTCATATTTATGTTTTAACTTTAAATTTAATCGTGTAACATGGCACATAAAAAAGGTGAAGGAAGTGTCAAGAATGGCCGCGATTCGCAGAGTAAACGTTTAGGCGTAAAAGTTTTTGGTGGACAACCTGTGAAAAGCGGTAATATCATTGTGCGGCAAAGAGGCACGGTATATCATCCAGGTAAAAATGTAGGCTTGGGAAGAGATTTTACCATTTTTGCGTTGGTTGATGGTGTGGTCGAATTTAAAAAAGGAAAGAATGACCGCACGATTGTTTCGGTGATTCCCATGAGCACTCCTGCTGAGGCCTAAGCCTAAACGGTTGTGCTTGCCATAAAGTTTTTATTTTTTATTACTAACCCAAAATTCACAGTTATGGCAAGACCAAAAAAAAGAGCAAGCAAAAAGGCCGCTAGTAAGAAAAAAGCGGCTACCAGAAAGAAAAAAGCAGCTACACGTAAAAAAGTAGCTGTAAGAAAGAAAGCAGCACGTGGCCGTAAAAAAGCAGCTACCAGAAAGAAAAAAGCGGCTACCAGAAAGAAAAAAGCGGCTACACGTAAAAAAGCAGCTCCACGTAAGAAAGCAGCTACGCGTAAAAAGAAGGCCGCACCTAAGAAGGCTGGAGGAGAAGCGCCTAGCACTCCTGAAGCCGGTGGAGGAATGAATTCTACCACACCGCAGCCTCCGATGTTTTGACATCCGACCTTTTGTAAATCATGGTATTAAAAGACTTCAACGATGTTGAAGTCTTTTCTTTTTTATTGATATATAATTATGCCCGACAACCGCAGTATTGCCGAACAACTCATCCTACTTTCTCGCCTGATGGAAATCCATGGCGAAAATCCGTTTAAAGCTCGCTCGTATGCCTTAGCAGCTTATGAAATCGAAAAAATTAAACAACCCCTTTCTGCCTTAACCCTTGAGCAAATCCAACAAATCAAAGGAATTGGCGAAGCTATTGGCAAGAAGATCCAGCAAATCTTGCATGAAGGCCAATTTCCCTTGCTGGAAAAATATCTTGCAGCTACTCCAGCTGGAGTATTAGAAATGCTGCACATTAAAGGATTGGGACCTAAAAAAATCCGCGTAATCTGGAAAGAAATGGGTATCGAATCTATCGGAGAACTGCTCTATGCTTGCCATGAGAATCGCCTGCTTCATCATAAAGGATTTGGGCCAAAGACTCAGGAAAATATCATTCAGGAGATTCAACAATACCTCGCACATCAACATAAATGGTTATTCGCCGAAATCGAACATACAGCAATAGACATCCTTCATCAACTTCAAACATTTTACCCTAAAGCTCTTTATGTAATTGTAGGTGATTTCCGTAGACAATGTACAGTAATTGATCGGCTGGAAATCTTGACTACAGCCGATTTACAAACATTAAGCACCCATATTCCTCATCCACAAACTATTGAACCTCATCGTTTGCTCGTTCAATGGCCACCCGGAATACCCGTATACATGCATCATTCATCCCCCTCACAATGGGGCAACAATGTGCTATTCACAACAGGATCAACTACATTCACTGAGGCTTTGATCAAGACCTTCCCCGAAATTATGAATCAACATTTTTCCACAGAAGAAGAATGGTTTCGTGCAGCCGATATAGCCTATATCCCACCCTGCCTGCGCGACGATACGCGATGGATTAAACAAGCACGCCTCCATCAAATACCTCAACTTATCCAAATACAAGACATCAAAGGTATTATTCATGCACATAGCCAATGGAGTGATGGTGCACACTCTCTAGAAGAAATGGCTAAAGCATGTATCCAACAAGGATTTGAATATTTGGTGATTTGCGATCACTCTCAATCGGCATTTTATGCCAATGGCCTTTCTACAGAACGCGTGAAAGCTCAGCATGAAGAAATCGATAAGCTGAATGAACAATTATATCCGTTTCGAATCTTCAAAGGCATTGAAGCAGATATCTTACCCGATGGGCGCCTGGATTATCCAGATGAGGTATTAGAACAATTTGATATCGTAATCGCATCGATTCATTCGGGATTGAAAATGACTGAGGAAAAAGCTATGCAAAGATTATTACGAGCCATTGCTCATCCCAGTACCACGATTTTGGGTCACCCAACAGGCCGTTTGCTACTCAGCCGAAATGGATATCCAGTTGATCATCAAGCCATCATTGACGCTTGCAAAACCCATCAAGTAATCATAGAAATTAATGCGCACCCACGGCGACTCGATATAGATTGGCAATGGATACCACTGGCCATTGAAGCAAAAGTGTTGCTTTCTATCGACCCAGATGCACATCATTTAGATGGATATCAAGATATTCGCTATGGCGTACTTGCTGCGCAAAAAGGCGGATTAACAGCATCTCATAACTTTAGCAGCTTTAGTAAAGAAGAAATAGAAGCATATTTGAAAAAGAAAAAATCATCATGGCGTTAGATAAATTGTGATAAATTAAGCTGAATGCCCATCGATTTGGTTGCCACCAAGCTTGTACCAGGCATGGGTAATAAGAAATGAATAGGTAATATTTGGAGCCTTAAACAAAACTTACCAGCAGAGTGGATTTAATTCTTTATTTTATTTCCCGTACTTGCCATGACTATTTTGGAGAGAATGGCTTATTGAGCTCATATGCTTGTAAAGGCATATGATTGGCCCCGATTAATAGCAACCATTTGTTATCACTCTTAATCCAGCAAGCAGCCCTGATATTTCCATGCACGAGTAATCCTGATTGATATTGTGGAACATATTTAAAACTTCCATCCTCATCTTGCTGTATGAAGATTCCTTCATTAGCATCAAATCTACCAAATATTATTTGAGCATCAGTTTGATTACCTAACAACAGTAAGCTCAGGTGTTTAGAATGGCTATCCTGTACAGAGATGATTTTCCATACTGGAGAAAATTGCGCCTGGATAGGCAAATGAATTGGCATGAATCGATGCTTTTTATACAAAAAGCACATTGTTTGCAAAGTATTTGCTTCTAATGTTTTCGCATTTTGTAATTGTTGCTTATTGAAAATACCTTGCAACTTTGCTTGTGCATAACTTTGATAAGTTGGGAATTTCTTTTCCAGAAAAGGAATTTGCCGAATCAACTCATCACGAGTTGCGACTGGATATAATCCATCCTGGTCATACATACATAAAATAGGATCAATAGTTCCGTTCTGATCAAAATCTTTATATAACAATGTAAGAGGTTTATGAACAGATGCCTTTAACCAACTATTTATGCCTAAATTTCCAGCTATAATATCTGGATAACCATCTCCATTGATATCTTTCACGCATACACAATTCCATAATCCTGAGTATGGACGATCAAAATATCTACTGGTTTCATTTACCAAATTACCATGATGATTAATAAACACAGAAATAGGCATAAATTCCCCTACAACAACCAGGTCTGGCCAACCATCTCTATTCAAATCAGCCCATACTGCATCTGTTACCATACCTATTTTTTTGAGTCCTGGAGCTAACTTATCTATCATATTCTTAAAATGCCCTTTCCCATCATTTATTAGTAAGTAATTTTCAGGAGTCTCAGGGAATTCTCCAGGTATAACCCTACCACCTACAAATAAATCTGAATAACCATCATGGTTCATGTCTGCAACAGCCACGCAGGATTTACTTTCATGCATGTAGGGCAGTGCTGATCTAGTAAAATTGCCTTTCCCATCATTAATATATAATCTATCTTGTAATAAAGAGTCGTCAGGTGCATATTGATTATATCCTCCACTCACCACGTAAAGATCTGGATAACCATCACCATTAGCATCAAAAAAAACTGATGCCACATCTGTTGATAAGGCATCTCGTAAGAAAGCAGTGGGTACAAATATGCTAAAACCACCATCTGGTTTTTGGATATACAAAGATCCTACCTGGCCTTGGCCACCACCTACATAGAGATCAAATAGGCCATCACCATTTACATCAGCAGTATCAATGGTAGGGGTAACATTTGATAGGGATTGATACAATAAAGGCTGTCGAGAAAAATCGTCAAACGGATAAGATTGATCTATAAAATCAATAGGAGAGATTGTAGGAGTAAAGATCGGATTATTATTTAACTGGCTATACGAGAAATGTATATCTTGAGCTTCTTGTTCGTGTAAGGTAATTGTTTGGTTTATGGGTACATGCATAAGTAATTGTGTTCTTCCACTTGGCCAAATGACGCGTAAACTATCAACAACACTATATTTTCCTAACCCAAAATGTAACACCTCTGATACTGAAGACTCAAAACCACGAGTAAGCATTTGTTCCATATATTGCTTCTCATGACCCGTATATACGTATACCTTGGTACCTATTCCAAAGCGATTTTTCGACGTACCATCTAAATGAATAGCTAGGAAATTTCGATGTAAATATTCTGATGTCATATTTTGATATATCGATGCAGTACCATTAATATTATTGACTACAAGGTCTAAATCTCCATCATTATCCAGGTCAGCATAAGCTGCGCCATTAGAGAATCCCATTTTATTAAATCCCCATGATAAAGATTGATCTATAAAATGAAGATGATGATCATTCTGGAAAATAAAATTATGCAATGGTGTACTAGGCATATGCTTAAGCATCTCCATTGTGTCTGGACGTTTTAATTGAAGAAGCTGCTGAAGAAGATAATTACTCTTCCACGACAGATAGTCCATATTAGTATTATCTTTAAAATAGCCAGTAGAAACAAAAATATCTTTCCATCCATCATTATCAAAGTCGGCCAATAGAGGGCACCAGCTCCAATCGGTACTACTTACACCAGCTAGTTGCCCTATTTCACTAAAAGTGCCGTTCCCATTATTGAGTTGGAGCATGTTGCGCATGATTTGATAGCCAAATCCTGCTCGCACCATTTGCGTTTGGAGTTGTTCATCGTCGGGCATGTATAAAAGATGTCTGCGCACATGATGTGGAGGAAACATATCGAGAGTAAAAATATCTGGTAAAGCATCCTGATTAATATCAGCAATATCACTTCCCATCGAAAAATACGAGATATGCCCGAGCCGATATAAGATTTGATCATGAAAATGTTTGCCAGTACCATCATTAAAATACAAATAGTCTTTCTCATTGTAATCATTCGAAACATAAATATCATCCCATCCATCATCATTCACGTCAGCAACCGACACACTTAGCCCATACCCAATTGGATTACTGATAATACCCTCCTTTTTTGTTACATCAACAAAATGGCCATTAATATTTTCATATAGATGGTTCCCTGCATTTACATCTATTGAGTCTTTATTGTGTATCAATTGCTGAATAGAAAATGTTTTTATGCTATGATTTAAAACGAAGCAGTCTAAATCGCCATCATGGTCCATATCAAAAAAAACTGCCTGTGTACTATATCCAGAATCAGCCAATCCATAAGCAAAAGCTTCCTCTTTAAAATGGGGAATACCATTCTTATCTACCCCTTGATTAATAAAAAGTTGATTTTCACGTAGTTTACCATTAACATTACCAGAATAACATACATAAATATCTAATAATCCATCTCCATTTACATCTGCAAGAGTAACACCTGTTTTCCAACCATTCTTTCTGCCAGCCACTCCTGCCTCATCAGTAACATCTTTAAAACGCATGTGCCCTTCATTCAAGTATAATTTATTGGAGACCATATTGCCCGTAAAATAAATGTCTGGCAATCCATCTCCATTTAGATCTCCAATTGCCACTCCTCCACCATTGTAAAAATATTCATACTTCATAAGGTTGTGCAAGCTATCTTCAGTTAAATTATTTGAGAAATAAACATCAGTTAAAGAAGAAGGTAAAAGTTTAAATAATGGTTTTTGTCTATGATGCCCGCAGGATAACAAAAAGAATATAAATATAGATATAATGTATGAAATATAGATCTTCATTTTAAAAAGTAATTATCTAAAGTGGATGCTCTTCAAATTTATAAGATAATTTCTGAAATTCTAATTTAAATTTTACGTAACTTTAGTTCAGATATGAAAGATAAGGCTTGTATCACCTATATTGCATGTACATTTGCAATAGTTAGCTGCTGTGCCCAATCAAGATCTTCAGTAGATGTTCATGTTTTACATGCTCTCCATATTCAGCCGGTTATTATTTCTGGTAAAAAAAATGTTCAATTAGGGTCTTTATTAATGAGGAGTAAATATGTTTTGTACATTTTTTTATCACCAGAATGTCCACTATGCCAAAACTACAGCAAAACATTAAATGAGTTATATCAGGAATATCAAAGAGATTCCGTTTCATGGATAGGGATTATTCCAGGAAAAGGATTTTCATTACAACAAATTCAAAATTACAAGCGACGGTTTAACATTAAATTTCCTCTATTTTTAGACCCGAATTTGCAGATTACCCATTTCCTTCATGCACAAGTAACCCCACAAGTGATATTAATGTCTGCAGATGGAATGATATTATACAATGGGGCCATTGACAATTGGGCTGTTAGCCTAGGGCAACAAAGATCTGTAGTTACTCAGCACTACCTACAAGAAGCCCTAGAAAGCATTAAACATAATTATCCCATCATAATTAACCATACCAATCCTGTTGGATGTTATATCAACGATTTTTAAGTATGATTAAGAATTTCCTTCTGCTCACATTGCCTAATATTATATTTTTAAATCTTAAAGCTCAACAAATTACATTCTATCCCAGAGTTGCAAAAATCATTCATGAGCATTGTACTACCTGTCATAGGCCAGGAGAAAGTGCACCATTTAATCTGATTAGTTATCAGGATGTAGCCAAACGTGCTCATTTTATTCTACAAGTGATTAGCACCGGTTACATGCCTCCATGGAAGCCAGATACTACTTATACACGCTTCTGTGGGGAAAGAACCCTTAGCACTTTTGAAATACAATTAATTAAAAAATGGATATCAGACGGCATGCCAGAAGGGAACAGCCATTTACAAGAAGATACCATGCTTGATAGATTTATACCAAACACTTTATATAATCGCAAACCAGATCTTATATTGAGCATGAAGAAACCATACCTGATTCGAGGTGATAATACAGAAAGGTTTGTATTTATCAAATTACCATTTGAATTAGATACGCCAGAAAATGTTGAGGCTGTAGAATTTGTAGCAAATCATCTTCGTTACATTCATCATGTAAATTATGCAATTTACCCTGCCACCCATGGTGAAGATATATATCAGGGTGGGCAATCAGCCACACTTGGTGAAGATAGCTCATTAGCTTTTCAACAATTTGATCCTTTTGTTAAAGGGAATGAACCTATGATTCATTATGGGGGATGGATACCTGGCACTAGTTATGAATATTTTCCAGAAAATATCGGTTTTGTTTTACCTAAAAAAGGAGTTGTAATTCTTAGCTTTCATTTTGCACCCAGTCCAATAGACACGCCTGTCATCGGTAGTTTGCATTTCTTTTTTAAGAAGAGTCCAATTCAGCGAGAAATTCAAACCATTAGCATTGGCTCTGGAGGTATTGGCAACATCATGCCTCCATTGGTGATTTTACCCAATCAAATTGATAGTTTTGAAGTTACTGCTCAAACTACTGAAAACATTTCCCTATTAGCCGTATGGCCACACATGCATTTACTGGGAAAATCTTTTCTTGCTTACGCTATCACGCCATTACAAGATACTATACCCTTAATTAAGATCCCACATTGGGATTTCAATTGGCAAGACATTTATCGTTTTCGTAAAATGATTCATTTGCCAGCAGGTAGTATCGTGTATGTCAAAGGAGTATATGATAACACATCAGATAATCCTAGAAATCCATTTCAGCCTCCTAGAATAATTTTTGGAGATAACAATGAGCTAATGAAAACTACCGACGAGATGCTTACACTCATACTTTTGTATGTAAAATATAAGTCAGGTGATGAAAATCATGTAGTTTGTAAGTAGCAGAAAAGAAAACCCGGATGCGTATTACCATCCAGGCTTTCTTTTACCCATAAACCAATCTTTTCTTATTTCATTTCTTATCCCACCATACTCTACCGTAGACATCAGATGGCCCACTACCCCAATCGGGGTCGGAAGCCATATGTTGTAAAGCGGCTTGTGCATTTTGATAATTAGGTCCACCTTTAATAACATTATTGAAAACAGCCCTCCTAGGAATATCCAAAATCTGCCCACCTACAGTCAACTTTTCTCTCATCAAGTCTGTCGTAGAGTCTGGATAACCTGTTCGTTTCCACAATGCCCAAGCCTCATTAAATTGCTTAAAATAATTGATAAATTCTTGTACACAAATTTGTTTCACTCCCTTGGCAGGATTGTATTGAATAATGGGGTTATTCAAATAATTGTTAATAGCCTGTTGAGTAACAGCAACCTGGTTGTAATTAAAAATCTTAGCCATAGATGCCAACTGATCATACAATTGAATAGATGCTGTTATTCCTCGATAATACCATTGTGCTGGATCTTCAGAGGTAAAACCTCTAGCAGCAAGTTCAGCACGCATTAAACAAACATCTGGGTAAGTTAACAACACAAATGGCGTATTTCCTTGACCAATATTACCATTCTGATCAGGATATTCAGCCTGAAACAAACGATATTGAATTAAAGATAGTGTATCGAGCAAAATATTATTTCCGCCTTGTTTAAGGGTATCTCGAAAAATTAACCGCCTGCCAAGAGATGTTTTTATAGCATCTGGGCTACAGAACATGCCGACATATTGACGAGGGTTCCAGGACGAGTCAGGACTAATTTTACCCTGTTGTTGAAGTGCCACAAAAGTAGCAGAATCATAATCATTCTTCTGGAAAAATAATCCCATACGAGGATCAGAAGTATTCCACATGAAATCAACCATTGGCTTGGGTGCAACAAACCCTGTTGGATCCCAATTGCCTCCTGGTCCCGTAGAGCCGTTTCTAGCATAGAATATCCAATTATCATCATTACTACTCATCAGGTCGCCACTTGCTATCACTTCGTTTACAATAGATTGCATAGCACCAGGATTTCGCTTCATTAACCTCATGGCAATTTTTAATCGTAGGCTTGTACCCGCTTTTATCCATTTGCTTACATCTCCATAATAAAACAAATCGTAATTTCCATAATTTGCTTGTTGAGCAGCATTACTTGATTTTAGAGTATTTACCGCTTGCTTAAGTTGACTATCCCAAAGCATAAACAACGAATCTTGATGATCATATACTGGCTGATCCGTACCACCATACCTGAGTTGGAAAGCCTGTGTATAAGGAATATCCCCATTGATATCTGATACATACCAAGCGTAGTAAACATTTAAAATCTGCGCAATTGCAAGCTCATCCTGATACTTTGTTTGTTGATCAGGCGGCATATTATTGATCTTATGTATTACATCTGCCAGATAATTACCCACACTTGAATAATAAATGCCATAACGATAATTAAAATTCGATCCCACCTCATTAAAAGCTGCAGGGTTACCTCCATTATTTACCCATAACTCCATCCAAGGATTGACATCTCTATACACATCATAGTATTGCTGAAAATCAGATCCTGGACCATTTGTGGCCCCTAAGCAAGCACGAGCAAATAGCGACTCAGTTGATACAGTCACTATATCTTCTGGATTAGTGTTGATAGAATTAAAATTTTTCGTGCAGGATGACATAAATATTGCTGATACAAGCATGAAGAACATCAGCAAGAAGATATGATAATAACGTTTCATGTGTAGGTTGTTTAAGGTTTTTAAAACAAAGTATGAATCAAATTATAATCCTGCTTGCACGGTAAATCCAAAATTTCTTACAAAAGGTAACCCTCCATATTCAAATGCATTACCTGCATTACTGTTATAAAGTCCTTCAGGGTTTATATGTGCAGGCAACTTATTGATGAGGTATCCTAAATTTCTGCCTGTTAAAATGATGCGTAAACTGTTGAGTTTAATTTTATTGGCTATATATGATGGCAGTTCATACCCAATAGAGATTTCCCGAAGCGCTAGCCAATCATTTTTAGCAAGGCCTGTTGTTCTGATCCCTGCGGCCCAACTACCTAAACTATAGTAGTAATATAATGCACTTACAGGTTGTATCCACCCTTTATCTACTACTTGTTGATAACTCATGCCGGTAACGTCGTGTTGTACGCCTAGAGGATCGGTTACTTTACTTCCTTGTTGAAATACTCCATCTGGAATAATTCCATCATTATACACCGCAACTACATTGCCCGATTGATCAAATACCTTACGTTGAAGTCCGCCATGTGCCTGATCTCTCCCAAACAGAGTAGTTTTCCAGTTTCCAAATGCGTAACCATAATCGTACGTAGCTGATACAATATTTCCACCCATTCTCCCATCTATTGCAATATGCAGGGTAAAGTTTTTATATCTAAAATCGTTCATAAATCCATAATAAAACTTGGGTTGTGAATTTCCTATCTTCACGTAACCCTGCCCTTGATAATCATTTGTTCGCCTGAATCTTGCTGCTGGATTACCTAAATAATCTATAGTTGGATAAAGTACTTTTTTTCCGTTATTAGGATCTGGTATAGGATTGCCTTTGTCATCTAATGCCTGATATTTTGCATAATCATATTTAGTATAGATGGTGCCATATTCCTGCCCTGGGATAGCAACCGATTCCAAATCTACACCCTGCCCATATTCTAATACATATAGATTAACTCCTGGTGCCAGCGAGATGATTTTATTTTCATTATGTGTATAGTTGAAGCTTAAATTCCAGGAGAAATTTTTTGTTTCAATAGGTTTAGCTGTGACAAGCAATTCAATACCTGCATTCTGAATATTTCCCGCATTAATTGTTCTGTTTTGCACACCTGTTTCCTGTGCAACTTGTAATGAAAGCACCTGATTTCGTGTATTATCTTTATAATAGCTCACATCAAAGCCCAACCTATTTTGAAGAAATTGCATATTCAATCCAAATTCAACTGCTGTCATGATTTCTGGTTTGATATTCAGATTGCCCAGATTACTCCCATTAAATTGATAAATAGGAATATTATTGCCACGATAATCCTGGTAATTTTGCGAGAATTGATAAGTTAATCCACTTGAACTAAAATAAGGACTGATATCACGCCCTACTTGAGCATAGGATGCTCTTAATTTAGCGAAGCTAATGTATTCTGGCAAATGAAAAGTTTGAGAGAATATCCAAGATGCACTGGCTGATGGATATAAATAACTATTATTCCCATGGCCATCTGGGTAAGTAAGGGCAGATGACCAATCATTACGAGCAGTAAGATCAAGATACAACTGTGACTTCCAACCTAAGGTTAGAAAGGCATAAACCGAGTTTAACTTATAATTGGAATACCCTTCTGAAGACATAGATCGGTTTACAGAGTTAGATAATGTGAATTTACCGGGAATAATCAATCCTCCATCTGTATGAGCATCAATTGATTGAAATTTATCGTTAAACGTTTCTGAACCCAAGATTAGATCTGCATCCCAATCTTTAAATGCCTTATGTAATTCGGCCTGCCCTACTAAACGATAATTATCATGCGTCCCCTTGTTAATCTCATAATATCCACCCGAGAAATTGGCATCTTGCCCCAATTGCTTATTAGTATAAGTAGTATAAAAATTATTGGCGTATCCGTTGAAATGAAAATCGAGCCAGGGTGTAGCATGTACAGTCATTTCAAGAGAAGAACGCAAGTTATCCTCTAATTGTTCGACATTGTTTTTATACAAATTAAACCAATACCCTGTTAAGCCATAATAATTGTCATCGACTTTATTTCTGCCTCCATTTATTGAATCAATAAAATGAGTTTTGTAATAATTGATATCATAGGTTCGAGGTACAGCGTAGGAAAGCATAAACAAAAGATTATCATTACCACCATCCCTAGCGGGGTTTAGTCCATCACTTCGAACAAAATTTACATTCGCATTAATATCCACAATTTTACCTAACCGTTGAGTTGCATTGAGATTGATATTGTTTCGAGTAAACTTATTCCCATAGGCAATACCTAGATTATGCTGGTTAGAAAATGATAAACGAAAGGTTGTTTGCTCATTTCCACCATCAATTGCAATATTGGTATTTACAAATCTACCAGTTTGGTAAGCATCTTTGGGATTGTTTGGAGCATATTTCTGTAAATGTCCATCCATGTCTTCCACAGTCTGTCCATTCATTTTAGGGCCAAAGCTCCAGTATCCCCAATTAGGATCGATTTGTGGACGATTAGTATTGGGATCTGTTACAAATGAGTCGAGACCAAATGTCCAGCCAGCCCCATATTGATTTTGATAATCTGGAAATTTATATACATTACTCCATTGTTCGGAATGTGTTATCGTAACACCAATTTTTTTATCACTTCTTCCCTTTTTGGTGGTAATTAAGATAACACCATGGGTGGCACGTGAACCCCATTGGGCTGATGCTGCAGCACCTTTGAGAATGCTAATTGAAGCGATATCGTCTGGATTGATATCTTTCAATTGATTACCAAAATCTTGAGAACTTCCCCATTGGCCAGCACCAGTGGGTTGGTCATCCACAATAACCCCATCTACAACTACTAAGGGTTGGTTATTCGGATCTAAAGAAGTGTTGCCACGGATAATGATACGATTACTCGAGGTGGGCCCACCAGTTCCCGTGTTGATAAATACTCCAGCTACTTTCCCTTGCAAAGCTGTGGTTGGATCTACCACGTTTGCTCGTGCAATATCCTGCCCTGATACCTGAGTTACCGAATACCCTAGCTTTTTTTCTTCACGCTTCACTCCAAGCCCGGTAACAACAACCTCATTTAAACCTCTTGCTGTAGGCATTAACACAACCCGTATATTTCGCGTAGTTTCTTGTATGGGAATCTTTTTCTGTGCATAACCCAGACTGCTCACTAATATTGTATCGCCTGGTTTAACGTTGAGTATAAAATTTCCGTTTTCATCGCTGGTTGTACCACGGTTAGTACCAGCAACGCGTAAACTGGCATAAGGTACAGGAGTATTGTTCTCACCTATAACCACGCCGCTAATCTGTTGTTGGGCAAATGCAGACGTGCCCAGGAAGATTAGTAAAACAAGAAATAGTAAATGTTGCTTTTGGTGCATAGATCATATACTTTAAAAGAGTGAGGAAAAAAATGAATACTTGGTGATCATACCAATGCGTTTAAGTTTTCCATTACCAAATTGGCAGCCCCAACCAGGGAAGCTTCAAAACCTAGTTTTGAAACGGCGATTTCTGTGCTTTCTAATAATCTGGGAATACAATATTTATTCAGAGCATGTTGTACAGGTGCCAGTAAAATTTTACCTGCCTTTGCACCACGGCCGCTCAGCACAACAAGCTCTGGGTTCATGATATGTATCAAAATAGCTATTCCCTTACCTAGTTTATATCCAACAGCCGAGAGTAATTCAATTGCATATTCATCTCCATTATTAGCAGCTTCTAAAACAGCGTCTACTGCATGCATATTGGCTTTAAACAGCGTAGCGAGCTGAGAAACCTTCCCTTGTTCAATTTCTTCTTTTGCTTTTTTGGTCAATAATAAAAGCGAAGTTTCGGTCTCTAAGCATCCCCTCTTTCCACATTCACATAAAATTTGGTTGTCTGAAATGGGGATATGGCTAAATTCGCCCGCATAACCTGTATTACCTCGAAACAATTCTCCATTTACAATCATGCCTAAACCAGTGCCCCAACCAATATTGATCACCATAACATGTTTTCTACCCTTAGCCATTCCAAAACGTAATTCTGCCAATGCAATCAAGCTAGAATCATTGTCTATCAATACAGGCAAACGAAGTTTCTTTTCTAGATAAGTTTTTAAACTCCCTTCACCAGTAATGGGTAAAAATGTATAATTAATCCCTTGGTGATGATGTACAAAACCCGGCATCCCAATTCCTACTCCCAATACTTTTTGCATGTCTATAGCCGATCGATGCAAGTGTTGCTCAACAACATTCACCAATATGTCTGCAGCTTGTGCATTGTCGTGCAAGGGTAAAGAAACCGTTTCGGGTTGGGTAATGGGTTGATGCAACCAATCTATCACCTGAATTCGAGTGAATAATTGGTCCATGGCGACAGCCACTATATAGCGGGCCCCAGGTACCAAACTGTATAATAATGGCCTTCGACCACCTGTTGAAGGCGCATGCCCAATCGCATATACCCATTCGCGTTTCATTAACTGATTCAGTATTTGCATCACCATCGGCACACTTCTGCCTACCCGATCGCTAATAGCCGCACACGACAACTGCTGATCAGCATATAAAAGCTGGATTACTCGCTTCTCCATGATGGTGAGTCCTCGACGGGTTTCTTTAGAGGAAATTGCTTCCACTTGATTAAGAATTGATAATTATATTAGTATGAAATTAATAATTTACCGTAAACTTAATAAAATTTTTTACAAACAAAATCTTTTTCCTAAATTTTTTTTCAATTAAACTACTTATTTCCCTAACCTTTATCCCTTTTTCCGAAATAATTTTACTGCTGCAAAACAAGAATCTTTCAGTATGCCAGTTTTATCTTCTACCGTTTCCTCACATCAATTCAGCAAAGACAATATCTTCGGTTTGCCTTTCGATGAAGAAACCGCACAACTCATCGTTCTTCCAGTACCTTGGGAAGTAACCCTTCCTCATCATCCAGGTACTGCCCGTAGCCCAGAACATATCCTCAAGGTGAGCAAACGGGTACATGTAAACTTGATCGATGAATACAACGGTTGGAAACGTGGCATTGCCATGCAAAGCATCGACAAACGTCTACTGATGCGTAGCGATTACCTGCGCAAGGAAGCTGAATTGTATATCAACTTCCTAATGGATGGCGGAAATCTCGCCGAAAACAGTTTTATTCAAAAATCTTTGCGCGACGTAAACCAGGGTTGTCAAGAAATGAATACCTGGGTGTATGAACAAACCCAACAACTGCTCAACAAAGGCAAAAATGTGGTGGTTCTTGGAGGCGACCACAGCGTTGCTTGGGGATATATAAAAGCATTGAGTGAGCAAGAAAAAGCTTTTGGCATACTGCAAATTGATGCTCATTGTGATTTACGTGAAACTTATGTAGGATTCACTCATTCCCATGGCAGCGTCATGCGAAAAGTGCTCGACCAGATTCCACAAGCCGTGCATCTGGTTCAGTTAGGAGCACGCGATTTTATCGAAGAAGAATGGCTTTACTTGAACGAACAACCCGATCGCATCACTACTTTTTTCTACAAACAAATCGCAGAAATGATGTATCGAGGCGCTACCTGGGAGAATGTGTGCGACCAAATCATTGCCCGTCTTCCAGAACGTGTGTACTTGAGCTTTGATATCGATGGGCTCGATCCTAAGCTTTGCCGGCATACGGCTCGCCCCGTGCCTGGTGGATTTGAAGTTGAACAAGTATTTTTCCTGTTGAAAAAACTTATTCAATCGGGCCGTAAATTAATCGGATTCGACCTTACTGAAATTGGAAATGGATTAGAAGAATTGGATGCACGTGTAGGTGCACATATTTTGTTTAGATTATGTAATTTGCTTTTAGCCAATCTTTATCCCGAAACATCTTAAGCTATGCTTACCCTGCGAATTCGCCCACCGTGGCTACCTCGGCTCATCAACAGAATCATTATGCAATACTTGCTATTGGGTTGTTTCTTGTGTTTCGACGTACTGGCCTTCTTTTTCTTCCATTTTCTCCATTTGCAAGCTCTGATCATCCCAATTTGTGGCCTCATCTGCATTCAAATTATAGCTGCAGCTCGAGTATTCCGTAACGCTCGCCGTGAACTGGCTTTTCCGCATAAAATTCATCTGGTAGCTGAAGGACTCTCTATCTTGGGTTTAATATGGCTATTCTTCGTCTGGAAATCACATGATTCTTTTTCATTTATTGGCTGGATTCACCTGGTTACAGCATTATTAGTACTCCTTAATGCCTGGTTTGAACACAAAGCTTTGCAACATCAACAATTGATTTTTACCGAACAACATATTGCCTTTCCAGATTATTGGAAAATGATACGTGCTTCATGGCCCGACATTAAACGCGTTGTACTGAATGGAGATATCTTTACCTTACAACTCAACAACGACCGATGGTGGCAATGGGAAATTTGTGAACAACAAGATGAATTGATCGAACAACTAAAGGCATGGCTGCAACGCAAACCCTTTTCTGCCTCATAGCCCTTCAAACATGCTACAGAAATTCTTCAAAAGCTTTCCGAATTTTGCTATTGGGTATTTAAACATCTGCCGCAAACATGTCCAAACAAATCAGGCCATATCTGGTCTATGCCGATGATGAAGGAAATATTTTTGAAGATCGTAGCCTTTGGGCTGTTGGCCGAAGTGGCTGGGAAGCCTTGCCGGTGCCAGACGACCAATGGATAGAATTGCCCAGTGGAGGTAACCTGTATCAACTTCCTGGGCGAAGAGCTATCGGCATCGACGTACACACGGGAGAGATGCGGCTTTGCTTAAAAGGATGGGCAGTGGCCGCATTTCTGCCTCCTGCACATACAGGATTTTACCTTGCTGCTTATGAAACTTTGCCCAATGCACCAGTCTTGCCTTTATTTTGCTACACAGCCACAGGTTGGCAAAATGGAAAATTTTATGTACCCGCTATTCGAATCGAACAAGATATCCGACAAGAATGTAAGGGCTTTAATCAACATAAAGTAAGATTGGGCGTTAGAGAAAAATTAAACGCTTACCCACACAATCGGTTGGTGAAACATTTAGCAGAAAATTGCGCGCTTACTTATTATTGCCCTGCAGCTAGAAATTATTTTTTAAACCGCTGGGAATGTCCTGTACCTACTTCACCGGCCTGCAATGCCCAATGTGTAGGATGCATTTCCTGGCAACCCGAAGAAGTATCTATCCCCTCTACCCAAGATCGATTAACCTTCAAGCCCACTGCCGAAGAAATCGCAGAATATACCATTCCGCATTTAGAGCAAGCTCCCTTCCCTATCGTGAGCTTTGGGCAGGGTTGCGAAGGCGAGCCTTTGTTGATGTGGCGTACCATTCGCGACGCCATACGCCTCATTCGCCAACATACCCATCGAGGTAGTATCAATATTAACACCAATGGTAGCAAGCCAGAGGCCGTGAAAGCTTTGTGCGAAGCTGGTTTAAACAGTATACGCGTAAGCATGAACTCTGCCCGCAAAAATATCTATGAAGCCTACTATCGCCCGCGTCATTACACTTTTGCAGATATAGTAAAAAGCTTGAAAATCGTGAAAGAGTATGGTGGGTGGACTTCCATCAATTATTTAGTATTTCCCGGAATCACCGATCAAAAAGCCGAATATGAAGCTTTATGTCAATTGATTGAAGAAACCCAATTAGATATGATTCAATGGCGTAATTTAAATATTGATCCCGATTGGTATTTGAAGGAACTTGGCGTCGATCATACAGGAGACAGCCTCGGCATTAAACAATTGATGGAAACTTTACACAACCAGTACCCACAGTTGAAATACGGATATTATAACCCACCTATTGAACGCATCCGCGGTGATTTTGAAAAAGATTTTGCCCGGGCAATGCCTATTCATTAAACCACATTCCTAAAATTGCAGAGTGCAATCAAGATGGTTCATAAATTGTATGTAATTTTATTGAATTGATTGCTGATTTTCTTGAGGGAGATATGGACAATTTCGAAGCCCAAAAAAACTTAAAAGCATTAGCAGGCACCGTATTGGTACATGTGGCTATTTTATTATGCTGTTTGTTAATTGGTTTTTCAACCCCAGCTCCTTTGCCCAATCAGGATTTAGGTATGGAAGTCAACCTTGGCAATAGCCAGGAAGGCATGGGAGAAGTGCAACCACTTCATCCAAATCCACCGTTAGCAAGCAACACAGAAAATGCCCATGCACAAGCACATCCCGCCGACAAAACCATGGGAACTGTTGCACACGACGTCCTTACCCAAAATGATGAGCCAGCACCAGCCATATCTCATACTCAGCCCACAAGTCCCAAAACATTTCACCCTGATCTCAACGAAAAACAACTTAGCCAACGCAGCCGCCCCCAGCAAGCTCCGGTTGAGCCCAGGCCTACACCTCCTCGACCCAAAGCCTTGTACAGCGGAGGCATAGCCCACAGCACATCTAGCGGCAATCAATCAAATATCTCCAACTCATCTACCGGCGAAGGCCTCACAGGCCGCCCAGGCGATCAAGGCGCTATCAATGGCAATCCGAATGCAAGCAATCATCAAGGACTCGTATCGGGATTGGGGGGAAGCGGCATTAGTTATTCCTTGAGCGGACGCAGCATTACCCAATATCCTTCTCGAGAAGCCCAATTCAATGAACCAGGACGTGTGCGCATGCGTATTGCTGTAGACCAGCAAGGCAACATCACGCATTACCAAATCCTTAGTGCCGACAATGCTACCATTGCTGCCCTGGCCGAAAGAAAAATCAAGCAAATTCGCTTCAATGCCGATCCCAATGCCCCCGTTACGCAATTCGGGGAGATCACCTTTGTATTCCGTTTACAACAATAAGTCGCCCGCACCTCTTAACTTTGCTGGCTCTGGAAATACTTGAGCTATGATCACTACCTATGCGGCAGCAATAGACTATCTCATGCAAAAGTTGCCGATGTTTTCACGTATTGGAGATGCCGCGTACAAAAAAGACCTCACCAATATTCGCTTGCTCTGTGAAACACTCCATCATCCTGAGCAACAATTTCCAGCCATTCATATTGCTGGCACCAATGGTAAGGGCTCTGTAAGTCATATGCTGGCAGCCATATTTCAACAAGCTGGATACAAAACGGGCTTATACACTTCTCCTCACCTGATCGATTTTCGGGAGCGTATCCGCATCAATGGTCAGATGATTACACCAGATGAAGTACTTCATTTTGTTCAGCAAACCCAAGAGCTCTGCGAAACCATTCAACCTTCTTTTTTTGAACTTACCGTGGCCATGGCCTTCGATGCTTTTGCCCGGCATCAAGTAGACATAGCCATTATTGAAACGGGCTTAGGTGGCCGACTCGATAGCACCAATATCCTTTTACCGCTGTTGAGCATTATCACCAATATTAGCTTCGATCACATGCATCTGCTGGGCAATACCCTGGATGCTATTGCAGGGGAAAAAGCGGGTATCATCAAGCCCAACATCCCTGTGGTGATCGGTGAATATCATCCCGAAACCTTTCCTGTATTTTGCAAAAAAGCCCAAGCATGTAATAGTCCATTGTATCTAGCTGAAGAATGCTGGACCGTTAAAGATGCCCCTCAAGGGCAACCTTGGTGGTGTATTTCGCAAAAAGATCATCGCCAATGGAGTTTGTTGCCCGATTTATCCGCACAATATCAGCGGAAAAACATAGCAACCGTTCTCACGAGTATAGATGTTTTCCAACAACACTATTCCACTCGTTTCTCCCGCATTCGTCCCCAACATATTTGTCAAGCACTATCGCAAGTAAAATCTTTGACTGGGCTCCGCGGTCGATGGGACGTGATCCAACAACAGCCCATGGTAGTGCTCGACGTGGCTCACAACGAATCTGGCATTGCCGAGCTGATGCAACAAATATCAGCTCAATCTTTTCGCCAACTTCATTTGGTAATTGGTTTTGTGAAAGATAAAGATATCGACGCGGCTCTTCGGCAGATGCCTATTTCTGCTCAATATTATTTTACCCAAGCTCATTTGCCCCGTGCACTCGATGCGCATGTATTACAAGATCTTGCCTCCAAATACGCATTACAGGGTAAGGTATTCTCATCTGTACAAGAAGCTTGCATGCACGCATTAGCTGCCGCACATCCCAATGACATGATCGTGGTGTGTGGTAGCATATTTGTGGTCGCCGAAGCTTTACAAGCTCTAGAAAAAAACCATTAACCTAAATTACGGTCTAATCTTTGTGGAGATAGTCTGTATTTTTATTCCAAATTATTATTTGAAATTCCTATGTATAGGTGGAAGTACAGGCTGCCGCAATTGTTGACCTTACACTCTTTTTACCCGCACCAAGCTTATGTGATGCTACTTCTGCTGATGGCAGTGATGGGTTGTCAAAAAACAAATGTTGCTCCACACAATGGATCAACAGCACAACATTATATTCCTGAAACTCAACCTCTCGTACAACAACCGGTCTACCAACCGATCAACCCCAATATTGGCGGCTTTTATGTAGCGCTTCCCAGTCGCTATGATTCTACCCAATGGCATTATCCATTAATGATTTTCTGCCATGGCATTGGAGAATTGGGTGATGGAACGGCCAATAGCCTTCCACTCGTACTTCGTAATGGCCCTCCCAAATTGATTAACCAAAAAACTTTTCCACCCGACTTTTTAGTAGATGGCCAGCATTTTTCTTTCATTGTACTTTCACCCCAGTTCAAACAATGGCCTTCGGCCAACGATATCTTGGCCGTGATTGCTTATGCCATTCAACACTATCGTATCGACACCACACGGATATACCTCACTGGCTTAAGTATGGGTGGGGGCATTACTTGGGACTTTGCTTCTGCCAATACTTCGAATGCACTGAAATTGGCAGCCATCGCACCCATAGCAGGCGCTGCCTGGCCCAGCCAGCAAAAAGCCGATACTATGGCCAAAGCACATTTACCCGTTTGGGCTTTCCACAACCAAAACGACCCCACAGTGCCTTCTTCATATTCCATAGACTTCATACATTACCTTCAACATGCACAAGCCAATCCGGCTCCACGACTCACTATTTTCCCCGTCTCGGGTCATGATGCCTGGACAAAAGCCTACGATCCCCATTACCAAGAAAATGGCTTGAATGTGTATGCATGGATGTTGCAATATCACCGCTAAACAAGTACCTATAGTATCCCCCTTATTTTTAGATCGCAGATTTCGTTTACTATTGCATTCATGAAATCTACCTCAATCAGCTATTCAGCTTTGCGACAACAACTTCAGCAAGAGCAATACGCCCCTATCTACTGGCTGGAAGGCGATGAAGCATATTTCATTGATAAGCTGGTGCAATTTTTCGAAACACAAGTGCTTACCGAACAAGAACGCGATTTTAATCTGCATATCTTTTACGGCGAAGAGGCCGACTGGCGTGATGTAGTAAACGCCTGCAGGCAATATCCTGTATTTGCTCAAAGGCAGGTAGTGATTCTCAAAGAGGCACAGCAAATGCCTATGTCTCAGATGCAAAAATTGGAAACCTATATCGCCCAACCATTGGCTTCTACAATCTTTGTGGTGGCCTATAAACATGCCAAACTCGATAACCGCACGTCATTTGCCCGACTGATTCGCGAAAAAGGTATCCATTTCGTGAGCCCAGTTATTTATGATGAACAACTACCCAACTGGATCGAACAATATCTTTCAGAAATAAAATTAAAAGCCACTCCACAAGCCATCCATATGCTGGCAGAGCATATTGGTAATGATCTTTCTCGCATAAGCATGGAAATAGAAAAGATCCGAGTAAACTTAAAACAACAGCAAATCATCGACGAACATGTGGTAGAAAAATACGTAGGCATTAGTCGGGAATATAATGTGTTTCAATTGCAAGATGCCCTGGCCGATAAAAATCTCCCTCGCATCATGGGTATTCTCCGTTATTTTAGCATGAATCCCCGATCGGCACCCCTTCAGCTGGTGATTAGCTCTTTGTATCAATTTTTTGTGAAGCTCTGGCAATTGCACAGCCTTCAGGGCGTTTCTGAAAAAACTGCAGCAGAGCACCTAGGTGTTCATCCATTTTTTTTGAAACGCTACAAACAAGCTACGCAATATTATTCCAAACAAGTAGTGGAAAGAAATATTCTTTTATTACATGCCTACAACCTCAAAAGCGTGGGCATTGATCAAGTACCTGTTGAAGAATCAGCTCTGTTACAAGAATTGGTGTTTCGCTTGCTGGAATAAAATGAACCCTAAGATGAAAAACTCAATCCATTGTGAAAATAAGCGATGAGCAACAAAGGCACGGTGATTAACAAAAATACCAGCAAGGGCCCCCAGATAGGCTTAGGCTGGTATGTCGCATATTGGCCAAGATATTTTTTCCACAGCCAATGATGTAACAACAAGGCTCCAACCACATTGAAGATCAACGTGACGTAAATATTCAACTTCA
Organism: Thermoflavifilum sp.; assembly: GCA_023511875.1. Classification (GTDB taxonomy): domain Bacteria; phylum Bacteroidota; class Bacteroidia; order Chitinophagales; family Chitinophagaceae; genus Thermoflavifilum. Next base: position 117,293 of record JAIMAQ010000004.1, on the reverse strand, counting down.
GCAAACCAATGACAAATAAGGTGAGAATCATATATAGAAACCCAAAACTTAATACCACAGGCACTGCTTCTCGCTTACCGGTTCGCCGACAATTGATGGCCAGCAAAATAGAAGCAAAAAACGGGTTAAACAGCAATGAAATAATATATAGCGACGACTCAGGATAAAGTGCAGGAATCCCTTCTGGCTTATCTACCACCGCGCGGGAAGAAGATAATTCGGGCACTGGAGGAGATAGAACAGGTTCCATTTGCATCATCTTCCGGTATTCTTCCTTCCGGCGTTGAATGAGTTGACGAATCTGCCCCTCCTCTTCTGGTGTAAATACCCGACCACGTTTTTTCATTTCTGCTACTGCCGCCTCTATGGCTTCAGGAACATATTTTTCGGGATGCTGTATATAAGCTTGAAGTTCTTCGTCGGAGAGAAAACTCATGACCGACACATACGTATTTTCCATGTTCGCCCTGCAATTCCTGTCAAAATTACTACAAATCTGATCATTCGCATGCGGAAAAATAATCGAACTCATGACATGAGTTCATTGGTCTTGGAAACAATTTTATGGATGACCTCATCGAGTTGTTTCAAAGATGTCTCGATCATCGGCATAAGTGATTGATCATCAGCTTTCAGCTGGTTTTCCGATCGCTCAGCTAATAACGTAAAAAGCCCTATCAATGCCGAAGCAGGCCCTCTTACCTCATGCGAACTAATCCAGGCTATTTCTTTTAACAGTTCATTTTGTTTGAGAATTGCTTGCTCGTATTCTTTTCGCAGTTGAATATCTTGAATGGCACCAATCATTCTTACTGGCTCTCGTTGGTCATTGTACAAAATATAAGCCCTGTCTAATACATATTTATAGCTTCCATCACCACAGCGCAAGCGATATTCATCTGACCAGAGCTCCCGCTTTTCTTCCAATGCCCTACGAATGCCACCCAACACACGCTCTTTATCAGCGGGATGTAAATGAGCTTCCCACAACTCTCCTCCTCTATCTGTTGGCGTATATCCAAACATTTCCCAAAACTGATTATTGAACACTACTTTGTTGTGTACAATATCCCAATCCCAGATAGCGTCGTTGGTAGCACGCGTAACCAGGTCATAACGCTCGAGCGCTTCCTTGAGCTGCAACTGCTGCTCTTTTAAGGAGGTGATGTCGTGCAATATGCCCACTAATCCAATCACTTCTTGTGCTGCATTGCGAATAGGGTTAAGGAAAACCAATGCATAACGTCGTTTATCTTCGGCCCGCAGGATATGGTTTTCTTCAAATTCCACTTTTTCACCCGCAAAAGCTCGTTGATAGTATTGCATCCAACGACCAGCCTGCTGTGGATCTTCGTCATCCGAAATGTCAAACAATTGATGGATGGTTATGTCCTTCCCAGTTTTCATTTTGATGATATCAGCAAAAGCTTGATTATACGCAATCAGCCGAAAATGCTTATCAATAGCCCAAATAGCATCATCAGTACTGTTGATAATAGCGTGTAATTTATTTTCCAATTCAGCCAGTTGCTCTTGCGTGCGTACCGTGGCAGTTATGTCTCGCACATAAGTAAGCCTTGCATCTTTACCCCGAAACCAAACGGGATGCGTATAAATTTCTACAACCAACTGCTGACCATCTTTTCGCAAATGTTTCCATCTGCCCCAGAAATGAATCGACTTATCGGCAATGGAATGGTTGAGGGCTAAAAATCGTTGCTTTTCTTCTGGTGGACGAATGTCGAGTAAGCTCAACTGCAAAAACTCCTCGCGGGAATAGCCATATTGCTGCTCAGCTGCTTTGTTTACTTCTAAAAAACGAAAAGTCTGAACATCGAATACATACAATACTTGTGGATTTTCGAGAAATAATCTTTTATAATCTTCCTGTGCCCGAAATAATTGCCGATATAATCGATGTATAAGAACATACAACAACCCAGCCGTAACCACTACATAAGCAATCCCCTTGTAGGTCTGCCAACGAGCCACGAGATTCCATCCCACACGCTGAGCTAAAGCCAACAAAAAGTTATCGCTAAACAAGATCCAGCTTACCCCCAAAACCAGATACAAAACAGCGATCAACAAAGGAGTGAATTTCATGGTTTAGGGCGAAATCTTACATAAATTAAGGGTTTTCGAAAAACTATACAAATTTCTCCTTAACAAGAATCTGTATTTTTGGTTTTCAATTTATGGCATGTGAAAAGTATTGCCAACGCACATCAATTATCGCTCACTATCGATCGGCTATGTTTTGAATTGTTGGAAAAACATGGCCGCTTTGAGCAATCAGCATTGGTGGGCTTACAGCCACGCGGCATCAGGCTTTCCGATCGTTTATATCAACGCTTGCTATATTTTCAACCCGAGCTCGACTTACGTTATGGCAAGCTCGATATCACGTTTTATCGCGACGATTTCAAACAGCGCTCTTCAGCTTTGATTCCCTCTACTACCAATATGCCGTTTAGTGTGGAAGCACTTCGGGTAATACTCATCGACGATGTGTTGTATACAGGTCGCACCATTCGTGCTGCATTAGATGCGCTTCTCGATTTTGGCCGCCCTGCAGCAGTAGAGCTATTGGTGCTCATTGATCGCAAATTTAGCAGGCAATTGCCTATTCAAGCCGATTATGTAGGGAAACGTATAGATGCCATTGTTTCGCAAAAAGTACGCGTCTATTGGGAAGAAATTCATGGAAGAGACGAAGTAGCATTGCTCGATGAAGAAGAGAATTAACAGATACGCATGCGTGAAATAATTACTCCCGATCAAGGTTCCGAACCCATACCTACAGCATTGCTGGGCTTCGGGCTTTCAGGAAAATGTTTTCATGCCCCTTTTTTAAGAACCCATTCCCAATTTCGGGTCATTGAAGTCATGCAACGTCATGGAGAGGATAGCTTGCAGTGGTTTCCAGAAGCTAAACTTTATCGAGATCCAGAAACTTTGATTCACGAGAGTCGGGCAGAGTTGATCATCATCACGACGCCCAACCATACGCATTTTGCACTGGCAAAAGCTGCTTTACATGCAGGTAAGCATGTGGTATTGGAAAAACCAGTTACGCTACATAGCCACGAAATGTGGGAATTGATGCAATTGGCACAAGCGCATAGGCTACACTTGGTACCTTTTCATAATCGGCGCTTCGACAGTGGATTTCGCACTGTGCAACACATAGTGGCCACTCAACGCCTTATGCACCTCACCGAGGTGGCATTTCATTTCGACCGATGGCGGCCCCAACCACGCACGCATTGGCGTGAACAAAGCCTGCCAGGAAGCGGCATCTTGTATGACCTAGGGCCACACCTCATCGACCATGCATTATGCTTGTTCGGTACGCCTCAGCGAGTAATGGCTATTATTCGCCAATTACGCCCAGGAGCAGTGACCGACGACGAGATGATGATTTGGCTGGATTATGGTGATCTCTTGGCGAGCTTGCATGCCAGTATGCTGGTATGCGATAATCCGCCTCGCTATTTGCTACGCGGTACTGGTGGCGCCTTTGTGAAATGGAGTGAAGATCCGCAAGAAGCGCTCCTCCGACGAGGCATGCTGCCCAACGATCCGCACTGGGGTATGGAAACCGAACAGGCCTGGGGATTACTCTATGCTGCAGATGCCCAACCTACTCCGTTCCCTTCCTTACGCGGCGATTACGGCATGTTTTATCAACAACTCTACGATTGCCTGCGCCATCAAACCCATCCTCCCGTGACTGCAATAGACGGTTACCGTAATATTCGCATCATTGAGCTTGCCCAAAACTCTCAACAACAAGCCCGCTGGATAACATATACCGAAGACAATGAACTTGTTTCTCTCGAAAGGAAATAGTATCTAAACAAAGCTTGATTTACTATCTCCCGTTAAACAGAACTAAATACTATCTTTGCGAGTCTTAGCATGTATAATAGAAAACACTCATAAGCTATGCAGATCAAGGGTTTAGTGAAATTCTTTACCGTGGTGCTGATCCTTATTTCCCTCTATCAGCTCTCTTTCACTGTTGTTGTGAAACGATATGAATCGAAAATCAAAAAAGAGGCCCAAGCATATATCAACCAGCACTACCCCTCACCTACCGAAAAATATACCAACAACCCCGCACTTCAACGTGCCTATGCCGATACCCTCGAGCAGCTCGTTGCCGATCGTATCCAGCATATTGAAGATAGCACCCGAGATAAGGTGATTTACAATACCCTCATTAATAAATACACCTATGAACAGGCAAAAGAGCAAGAGCTCAATCTTGGCCTTGATTTACAAGGTGGAATGAATGTAGTGTTAGAAGTATCGGTAAACGACTTGATTAGGTCGATGGCCAATAATTCTAAAGATCCTGCACTAAATCGTGCTTTGGAATTGGCCAGCCAGCGCCGTGGTACGAGCGGGAAAGATTTTGTCACCTTATTTTATGAGGCTTGGAAAGAAGTAAAACCCGCTAATGAACGACTGGCACCGTTGTTCATCAATACATTTCAAAACAAAATCACTTACAACACTCCCGATGATCAGGTCATCAATATCATTCGCAATGAAGCCAATGATGCCATCAAACGCACATACAATGTATTGCTGCAACGTATCGATAAATTTGGCGTAGCTCAGCCCAATATTAACCTCGACCTTAACCGAGGCATTATTACCGTGGATCTCCCAGGAGTACATAACCCCGACCGAGTCAGAAAATATCTTCAAGCTACCGCCAAACTCGAGTTCTGGGAAACTTACCAGCTCGATCAAAATTTCTACAATACCGTACTGGTGCCCATGAACAATGCTATTGCTCAATACCTCGCGAGCCAACAAGCCTCCTCTGATACCACAAAGCTCCACACGGGAAAAACTGGCAATGCTGATACGAGTGGCAATAGCCTAAGAGCCTTTATTCAAGAACATCCTTCCACATCATCTAGCGACACCAGCAACGAACTTATTGCTCAGCAAAAGCAAAATCCGCTATTTGCTATCCTGCATCAATCTACTGTTGGAGGAGCCGCCATTGGCTCCATTCGCCTGGCCGATACTCCTTTATTTAATTATTATCTCTCGCTCGATGTAGTCAAAAACGTATTGCCTCGCGACTTAAAATTTTTATACGGCTCTGAAGCCAGCAGCCGTAACCAAAAAACAGATGTCGTCAACGTATACGCCATAAAAACCATCCCCGGTAGCGACCAGCCTATGCTCGATGGCTCACATGTAGTAGATGCTCGCGCCGATGTGGATTCCAACGGCGGTTATGAAGTGGTGATGCGGATGGATAATACTGGAGCGCGCATTTGGAAAAAAATGACCGGCGATAATATTGGTAAACCTATTGCCATTGTACTGGATGATGAAGTAGTATCTGCACCCGTAGTTCAAACGGAAATTGCAGGCGGAAACTCATCGATCACTGGGCGTTTCACTGCTCAAGAAGCACAAGACCTGGCAAATATTCTCCAAACCGGCAAACTACCCGTGCCAGCACATATTGTACAAGAACAAGTAGTAGGGCCCACCTTAGGCAAAGAATCCATACAAGCCGGCATCAAGTCATTTGTCCTCTCCTTTGTCATCATCTTTATCTTGATGCTGGTGTATTTCAATAATGGGGGTATGGTGGCCAATATTGCTCTGGTGCTCAACCTGTTGTTTACAGTGGGTGTACTGGCTGCATTGGGAGCAACGCTCACTATGCCCGGTATTGCAGGATTGGTGCTCACCATTGGAATGGCAGTAGATACCAACGTGATTATCTTCGAACGGATTAAAGAAGAATTGTATCAAGGCAAAGGCTATCTGCAAGCGATTGCAGACGGATATAAACATTCCTATGCCCCTGTACTCGATGCCCACGTTACCATGTTGCTCACGGCAATTATCTTGTATTACTTCGGCCTGGGACCTGTGCGTGGATTTGCTACTACCCAAATCTTGGGAATCTTACTTTCTTTATTTACTGGCATTCTGGTATCACGGCTGGTTGAAGATTTCTGGACAAATAAAAAACGGCATTTCGAGTACTTCACCCGAATTTCCCGAGCTATATTCCGCAAGGCACATTTTAAGTTTATTGAAAATCGAAAGTACGCCTACATCATCTCTGGTATCTTGATGCTTGGAGGTATTTCTTCCTTCTTCCATGGTTTCAACGAAGGCGTAGAATTTAAAGGTGGGCGCAGTTATGATATTCAATTCACCCAACCGCATACTACCGAAGAAATAGCCCAATCACTTCAACCACTACTACACGAATTTCCCATCGTAAAAACATTGGGTACGCATAATGTGATGAATATCACCACCTCTTACCTGATTGACCAAAGCGGAAATCAAATAGATTCAACCGTACAACATACCCTTTATACCGGCTTAAAGCCCTATTTCCCCGCAGGCACCAGCTTTGAAACCTTTCGGTCTAAATACATCATCGGTTCTCAAACCGTATTACCCACTATTTCGGAGGATCTCAAACGCGGAGCATTCAAGGCAACTATCTTCGCCGTGATCATTATTTTCTTGTATATTCTCATTCGTTTCCGTAGGTGGCAATACTCGTTGGGCACCATCCTTTCTCTTGTGCACGACGTACTAGTCATTTTGTTTGTATTTTCTTATTTCAGAAAATGGTTGCCTGAGTTAGAAATTAATCAGCAATTCATTGCTGCCATTCTTACGGTGATTGGCTATTCCATGAACGACACTATAATTGTGTTTGACCGAGTGAGGGAATATTTTCGTGAAATGAAGGGAGCCGATAAAGTAACGGTGATCGACAAAGCGATCAATCATACGCTAACTCGTACCATCATGACTTCGCTCACCGTGTTTATCACGATCTTGGTACTGTTTTTATTTGGTGGAGAATCGATCAGAGGCTTTTCGTTTGCCATGCTGGTGGGTATCATCACGGGTACTTATTCATCAATTTTCATAGCCTCTCCCGTGTTGGTCGATTTCGATCGGAAAAATCGCTTGCATACTGCAGAGGCTAGCCAGGTAAAAGCACCTGCCTATAGTAGCACACGCAAGGCTACGGCTAAATAGCTGCCGCATTAAGCAGGGATGCCTCCATACATGGGGATTTGTGCACCAGTAATTGATTTACCTCGTTCAGACACTAAAAAAGCAATGAGCTCGGCAATATCTTCGGGGGCTGTCCATTTAGCTATTTCTGCTTGAGAAGCACCTTCTATATTGGCTGGTGTGCGGATCACCGCAGGAATGATGCAATTTGCCCTGATGCCATAACTCCTCCCTTCCTCTGCTGCTGCCATGGTAAGCGTAATTTCGGCAGCCTTGCTGGCCGCATACAAAGCCGCTTGCCTCCCTGGCCTAATAGCAGTTCGAGCACCAATCGTAATAATAACGCCTTGCCGCTTTGCTTTAAAAATTGGCATGACGGCCGCCAATACATAAAAAGTTGCTCGAGCATGTAGCCCAAACAAAAATTCATAATCTTCATCAGTAGAATTCGACAATTCCTCCCCTCCTCGAAATCCTCCCGCCAGATGAATAAGTCCCACAACGTCGGATGCTTGACTCACCCAACCCTGTACCTCTTGTTGATGCGTAATATCGATCATAGACACTTGAAGGGATTTCTCTGAAAACAGCTCTTGGAGCCGATCTCGTGATTGGCGATCATGAACGGCTGCATGAATCTCCCAGCCTTCCTGCAGTAGCCTACGAGTAACGGGTATGCCTAAACCTCCAGAAGCTCCAGTGATCAATAGTGCAGACATAATGTATATGTATTTGTTGACGATTCACCGAATTTACAAGCTATCTCCTTGAAAGTCAAATTTCATCCGCAATATGGCAACTCTGTTTTCAAACAATCTCTCATCTTTGCAAATGATGAACCATAGATATCAACTTGAAGTTTGTGTAAATAGCTTTCAAAGTGCGTGGATAGCCTGGCAAGCTGGTGCCGACCGCATAGAACTTTGCGATAATCTCTACGTGGGAGGCACTACCCCATCGCTTGGAACCATCCAACAAGTGAAATTAAAATTACCTATCCCCGTATTTGTGATGATTCGCCCACGAGGCGGTGATTTTTGCTACAGCGAAGAAGAAATTGAGATCATGAAATCGGATATTCGATGGTGTAAGCAGCTGGGATGCGAAGGAGTAGTATTGGGCCTTTTACAAGAAAATGGTAACATCGATACACAGCACTGCCGAGAACTAGTAGAACTAGCCTGGCCTATGGAAGTTACCTTTCATCGAGCCTTTGACCTCACCCCAGAACCCGAAATAGCCCTAAAACAAATCCTGGATATTGGCTTCAACTACCTGCTTAGCTCTGGCCGACATGCCCAAGCATTAGCTGGTATTTCTCATCTTGAGAAACTACAAAAACAAGCAGGCGAAGCGCTACAAATCATTGCTGCGGGTGGCATCCGATCGAATCACTTTTCTACGCTGCTTCAACAAACATCCCAGATCCGATTCTTTCATACAGGGGCTTCCATCTCTTCACCCATTCGTCATCTTCACCAATCGATTTTCTCTTTAACCGACCAGATCGTAGATGCACAAGAAATTCAGGCCATGAAACAAATACTGCTAGAATGGGAAATGCACTCGCAGATGAATGAAGAATAAGAAAAATGTGATCCGGATGCGATTCGAACGCATGACCCACAGCTTAGAAGGCTGTTGCTCTATCCAGCTGAGCTACCGGACCAAGCGCAACGCAAGCTACACAATTTTCTGCAACTATTGAAGCTGGCTTTTTAGCTTTCCTATGTATTTTGCAATGCAAAAATCATATAACGATGGCTTATCGCCTCATTCAATGCATGCGCTGGTATGGACCTCATGATCCTGTAAGCCTCTGGGATATTCGCCAGGCAGGATGTAGCGGCGTGGTTACAGCCTTACACCATATTCCTGTGGGTGAAGTATGGACAGTCGATGAAATTCGTAAACGCCAACAAGAAATCGCCGCAGCTGGCATGCACTGGGAAGTCGTGGAAAGCTTGCCCGTTCATGAAGATATTAAAAAACAAACAGGACGCTATCGCCAATATATCGCCCATTACAAAGATAGCCTACGTAACCTAGCAACATGCGGTATTCGCACGGTTACATACAATTTTATGCCCGTACTCGATTGGATGCGTACCGATATTGCTTATCCTATGCCCGACAGAAGCTTGGCGCTGCGTTTTGAGCGGTTGGCATTCATCGCGTTTGACTTGTTTTTGCTTCGCAGGCCTCATGCAGAGCTAGATTATTCACCAGAAGAAATTGCTGCAGCCCAGCAACGTTTTCAAGAGATGACTGCCGAAGAAAAAGATAGGTTATACCACAATGCATTGCTCGGGCTGCCTGGTAGCGAGGCGCATTTCACCCGTGAAGAAATCCTCGAAGCCCTTCAATCTTATGCAGGCATGCAAGAAGCCACCTTGCAACAACATTTGTTTGACTTCCTCCGAGAAATAGTGCCCGTAGCTGAAGAGCTACAGATTCGCCTGGCTATTCATCCCGACGACCCCCCATGGCCTTTACTCGGACTTCCTCGTGTGGTAAGTACTGCTGCTCACCTCAAAGCATTGCTAGATGCCGCCCCGGCGCTGTCCAATGGATTATGTTTCTGTACAGGCTCACTGGGCGCACGAGCAGATAACGACCTACCAGCCATGATAGAAACTTTTGGCCAGTCTATTCATTTTCTTCACCTGCGTAATGTGAAGCGCCAGGAAATAGGAAATTTTTACGAAGCCGACCACCTCGACGGCGATATAGATATGTTTGCCGTGATGAAACGTGTTGTAGAATGGATGCAGCGCCGGCAATGTGCGCTGCCAGTAAGGCCCGACCATGGGCATCAAATGCTCGATGACCTAAAGAAACACACCTACCCCGGGTATTCGGCTATTGGCCGATTGCGAGGACTGGCTGAATTGAGAGGTTTGGAAATGGGCATCCTGGGTATGCAAAACTTACCTTAACTCAAGGCCTTACAATCACCTGCGGAGTTTTTACCGTATCGCTAATATGCCCTTGCAGATCTTTGATGTAAATGTAAAACACGGCCGTATCGGGCAGATTTGGACGCTGTGGTGCGGCTACCGCAAAACCACCAGGACCAGTCCCATAAGGCAAATACAAAATAATTTGCCCTTGCAGATTCTTCTGCTTGGGAATATCGCTGGGCAAAGGATAAAAAATATCGTAATAGGTATATCCCACATCTTCTCTCACAAACACAGAATCTTGAATATCTCCCTCCGCATCTTTGAAATTTAACACGATTTGCAATGTTTCTCCATTGCCCAACTCCAAGGGATTCACCGATTCTAACGTAATTTGCGGAGTGGTGGGAAAGCCTTTGTTTTTGCTGCAAGCTGTAAGCAGCAATAATGCCCACACAGCGATACAAATAATACGATTCATCATCAAACAAATTTAAGTGTTCTGAAACAATAACGATGTTTTCGATAAAAGATTTTAAGGCCGAACTGTTTAGTACTACTCCTGATCAATTTGAACAAAAAGCGCTCACATTATTTCGCTATCAATATGCCAACGTGCGTATTTATCGCGAATTTGTAAATCATTTACAGGTCGATCCGCAACGTGTGCACCACCTCACCGATATCCCTTTTTTACCCATACAATTTTTTAAATCATTTCCTGTAGTGGATCAAGAAAATCCACTTCCAGAAATATACTTCGAGAGTAGCCGCACTACGCAACAAATTCCTTCGCGCCATTACCTGCCCGATCCATCATTATATCGAAAAAGCTTACAAAAAGGTTTTGAATATGTGTATGGCCCATTAGCCAATTTTGTGATTTTAGGCTTATTGCCTAGCTACCTCGAGCGGCCACATTCTTCCCTGATATTCATGATGCAGGAATGGATGCAACTCAGTGCTCATCCAGAAAATGGATTTTACCTACACAACATGAATGAACTGTACAATACCCTTCAGCAACTTGAAACTCGCGGCCAGCGCGCTATTTTATTGGGGGTAACTTTTGCCTTACTCGATTTTGCCGAACAATATCCCCTACCGCTACAACAGGTGATCATCATGGAAACGGGGGGTATGAAAGGGCGTCGTCGGGAAATGATTCGGGAGGAAGTACACGCGCGCCTGCGAGAGGCTTTTCAAGTAGAATGTATACATGCTGAATATGGAATGACGGAATTGCTTTCGCAGGCTTATGCTCCATGCAATGGACGCTTCTACTGCCCGCCTTGGATGCGCGTATGGGTGAGAGATCATTATGACCCTTTGGAGGTAAAAACACATGGGCAAGGCATTTTAAATATCATTGATTTGGCCAATGTACACTCTTGTGCCTTTTTAGCTACAGAAGATATCGGAAGAGTCTATCCAGATGGCAGCTTCGAAGTTTTGGGCCGTACTGATACCAGTGAATGGCGTGGATGTAATCTATTGGTGGCTTAAATGCGCAACGACATGTATTTTTTTCATCGACGTTTATGGTTGATATGCCTATTCACTACTTGGATCAAGCTGCCCTGCCAGGCACAATACCAGCTTCGTGTGGAAGTTTTGGGCTTGCGAAGCGCCAACGGACAGGTGCATGCCTTGCTGTTTCGCCAAGCGAAAGGATTCCCCGATCGGCCATCAAGCAGCTATCGCCAAAAGTCGATTTCACTTCGTGATCATTCATCGCTCATATTGATTTTCGACTCCCTCCCTTCTGGTATGTATGCCGTAAGCCTCATTCACGATGAAAATGGAGATGGCCACTTCAACACCAATTGGTTGGGTATTCCTGTGGAAGGCTTTGGATGTTCGGGTAGTTGGCAAAAACTTTGGAAAAAGCCCGATTTTCAACACTCAGCCTTTTTCCTGCAAACCGATACTACTGTAAAAGTACGGGTGCATTATTTCTTTTGAAGAAGCCTGTAACTTTGAAATTATGCCAGAAACGATTTACGTATATGATTTAGGCACAATAAATTATCACGATGCATGGAACGTTCAAGAACAATTGTTCCAGCAAAATGTGCAAGCTAAAATCAATTTCTATGCCCAGCAAAAAGAGCGACTCTCGCAAGGGAATAGAGCGCTTTCCCCTAGCCAAGCTGCAACACGTCATTTCTTATTGCTTTGTGAACATCCGCCCGTTATTACCTTAGGAAAAAATGGCAGGTCGTCGCATTTGTTAGTCACACCCGAGCAATTACACAAATTAGGAATCGATTTTATCCATACCAATCGAGGGGGTGATATCACTTTTCATGGACCTGGTCAGCTAGTGGCGTATCCTATTTTAGATTTAGAAAAATTTTTCACCGATATTGGAAAATACATGCGCCTTCTAGAACAATCGGTCATTGATTTGTTGCAAGAGTATGATATCCAGGCAAGTCGCTCTCCTGGTGAAACAGGCGTATGGCTCGATCCCGATATTCCTCATCGTGCTAGAAAGATCTGTGCCCTGGGAGTGCGTTGCAGCCGCTGGCTCACCATGCACGGATTAGCCCTAAATGTCAACACCGATTTGCATTATTTCGATTATATCATTCCTTGTGGAATACAAGGCAAACAGGTGAGCTCTATGCAACGCGAGACAGCAAAGATTTTTTCAATGGAAGAAGTGAAAACTAAATGGATCAAGCATTTCACAAAGCTGCTGAGCCAAGCTATCGACGACGATGTCTTGGTCGAGACTTTGCCTTCCGAACAGCTGGTTGATCATGGATAGTATCTACCTGTACATCATCGGGAACATACAATTTCCATTTCTCCATGAGGGTATTTCCATCGTATAATTCATATTCAAACCAACCCGCATGCAAAAAATTTGATTTATCGAGCGTTAAAGGCGATTCTTCAATTTTGGGAATCTCCAAAATCTTCGTTCCACTGCTATCAAAAAATACCAAATGATAAGCATGTTTATTCACCTGAGGGAACGATAACGTGATATTGCCCGAAGGATTGGTGAACACGTAAATAGAAGGATGATATGCTTGGGATTGTTGCTTAGCATAATTATTTGTGGATAGTGTGGTAGGCGATTGTTGATTAACTACAGATGTAGCAGATGAAGCGTACATAGGATTTTGTGTGGAGCTCACTGTTTTGTTGTAGACAAATAACAAGGTTTGACTAAAAAAATAATCACCATTGGGCCTAATAAAAATCAATTTATAATATGCGCTATCTGGCAATGGTTGGCGATCTATAAATTGCATTTGCCGGCTATGGCTTTCAGGAGCATATCCAATAGTTGAAAAATTATACAAGCTATCTGCAGAACGTTGCACGCCTATTCTAGAATACTTAGGGAAATCTTGCGGAATAGACCATTGCAGTTGTAAACCTTGTTTCGCTTTTTGGATATAAAAATTGGGTACCTGAGCAAGTTGAGCCTTACTCCATAAGGGCGCTACGGCAAATAGCAGGTATATCCACATATTTTGTTTGAATGAATGCAACACCTGCATGAAATTATCCATAAAACAATCAATCATGAACGGGTAAATGCGATAAAATCTTACTGGAAATATCCGTATGGTTTTCTTCATAATGATGCCCTCCTTTCACATATGCGACTTGCACAAATTTTGGCAGCTGTTGCACTGGAAAAGTAGATTCTTCATCTCCAAAAATACATAGCACGGGCACTTGTTCGCGTAAATGTTGTATTTCTTCCACAACATTGTATTTCCATTGTGTATTTTTATTGAGCATTTGTGATATATGAATTTCAAAATCGGTACTTGTACCTGGAGAAAGCATCACGATTAAGCTTAGCTGTTGATACAACGAATAATTCATTCGGTTGATAATAAAAGGCAATACATCGGCACCAAATGAAAAACCCATCAAAATCACTTTATGTTTATGCCATTGCTCCATATAATGTTGCATCAACAGTTCAACAATAGCAGTAGCTTGTTCTGGAGTTTTCTTAGACCAGAAATATTTTAAAGCATTTAAAGCCACGACTGGAATTCCTTTTGTGACAAATTCATCGCAAAGTTGCTTATCAGTAATTTTCCATCCTCCATCACCAGTGATGAGAATAGCTAAATAGTCGTTGAATGGCGATTCAGCTCTTGTTTGCGCAGGAACTTCAATGAGTGGAAGTTTTTTTATGGATTGCCCAACAGCCTTATTTGAAATATACCACAACAAACAAAGGCTCAATATAAGCAATGCCAACAGCCTATTCAGAAAAATAAAAGTTTGATAAAAAAAACATTTTGCCTGCATGGTGAATCGGTTGTTCACGCAAATATGGTGTTTCTGTAAGTTAACAGCTTGTCAAAATTTCATGATTACATTTTTTCTGGCACCTGCATACCCAGCAATTGCATGCCGGAGCGAATCACATGAGCGGCCAACCAAGAAATAGCCAATCGCAGATGCCGTTTCTCGGCCGATTCGGCTTTAGCGATGGGAAGATCTGCATAAAAGCTGTTGAATAGTCGGGCTATTTCGTAGAGATAAAGAGCAAGTACAGAAGGGTCAAGTTCATCGGCTGCTTGCTGAATACGGTCGGGATACTGCTCCAAAGCCATAATCAATGCTTTTTCTTGGGGCAACAAAGCCTCATCAGGATCGTTTATTCCTGGTAGGTCGCCCGCTGTGGCAATGCCTGCTTTTCTAAATATCGAACGAATGCGTGCATAAGTGTATTGAATAAAAGGCCCCGTATGTCCCTGGAAGTCTATCGATTCCCCTGGATGAAATACCATACGTTTTTGCGGACTTACGCGCAATAAATAATATTTTAGTGCTGCCTGACCGATCATTTCAAACAACTGCTCGAGCTCCGATGCACTAAAATCATCTACTTTGCCTAGCTCACGCGTGTATTTTTCTGCCGTAGCACGCATCTCATCGAGCAAATCATCTGCATCTACAACAGTCCCTTCACGACTTTTCATTTTACCACTAGGCAAATCCACCATTCCATAAGAAAGATGATGAATGCCTTCAGATCGGGGTATTTGGAGCTTCTGACAAATTAGTTTCAACACCTGCATGTGATAATTTTGTTCATCACCGATTACATAAATGCTTCTATCGGGATGGAAATCTTCATATTTCAACTGAGCGAGTCCAAGATCTTGTGTGATATATACCGATGTGCCATCACTGCGAATGAGCAATTTTTCATCTAAGCCTTCAGCTCTCAGATCCACCCAGATGCTTTTATCGGGTTTTTGATAAAAGATTTTTTTTCGCAAACCTTCCTCTACCAATTTTTTACCGAGTAAATATGTTTCGCTTTCATAATAAATTTTATCAAAGTCAGATCCAATACGTTTATAAGTTTGCTCAAACCCTGCATACACCCAGCTGTTCATCATTTGCCATATTTTCCAAACTTCAGGATCACGTTGTTCCCAACGTTGCAATAAGCTACGCGCTTCTTGCATGATAGGTGCTTGCTCCTCCGCCTCTTCTCGGCTTTTGCCAGCCGACATCAATTCGCTGATTTGTTGTTCGTATACTTCATTAAACTTGACATAGTATTGCCCCACAAAATGATCACCTTTGATGCCAGTGCTTTCTGGAGTAGCCCCATGGGCAAATTTCATCCAGGCAACCATAGATTTACAAATATGAATGCCTCGATCATTAACTACACAAGTTTTTACAACTTGATAACCGCTTGCCTTTAAGATCTCGGCTACACTCCAGCCTAAGAAATTGTTGCGTAAATGCCCTAAATGAAGGGGTTTATTGGTGTTGGGTGATGAATATTCTACCATCACGCGCTCTCGGCTTTTGACATGCCTGCCAAAAGTATTGTCGTCATAATATTCTTGTAGAAATTCTATCCAATACGTCTCGCCAATGAAAAGGTTCAAAAAGCCTTTTATCACTTCAAAATGCACAAATGTATCGTCGTTATCGAGCAAGTATTGCCCAATTTGCTGTGCCGTAGCTTCCGGTGAAAGCTGGCTATAGCGCGTGAGTGAAAAGGCTACTACGGTATAATCTCCACCAAACTCTGGCTTGGTGGGGTTAACGATGACTTCCTCTTCCGTAATCATTCGGTCATACAATTCATCTACTGCCTGTACAACCAGGTGTTTGATATCGGCAACTATACTCATGTATGGCTAGTGATTTGTGGCAAAAATAAGTCAATGCCAGGGGAAAGCCTAAAAACACTGCCTATCTTGCTTTGTTTATCTGCACTTCCTGGAATAATCACCCATAAGCTGAAAGGCAATTAAAGATGAAAACCCGTGTGTTCCTGCGCTATATACCTAAGTTACAGATATCAGAATCACTGCCAATATTGCATAGATGCTGTCATTGGCATAATCATTGACGATTTCGAGAAGAAATTTGATTGATTCACCCAAAAGAAATATGAGATTATGGCAAAAATTATAGGTATTGACTTGGGTACGACCAACTCTTGCGTGGCCGTGATGGAAGGAAATGAACCGGTGGTTATTCCCAACGACGAAGGCAGTCGGACAACTCCTTCTGTAGTAGCTTTTTTGAAAAACGGTGAACGTAAAGTGGGTGCGCCTGCCAAACGGCAAGCCATTACCAATCCACAAAACACCATCATGTCGGTAAAACGCTTTATGGGCCGCCGATACGACGAAGTCACCGAAGAGATCAAGCATTGGAGTTACAAGGTAGTCAGAGGCGAAAACAATACCGTGCGCATCGACATCGATGGTAGGCTCTATACTCCCCAAGAAATCTCTGCCATGATTTTGCAGAAAATGAAAAAAACGGCAGAAGACTATTTGGGGCAACCTGTTACTGAAGCGGTAATCACCGTTCCTGCTTATTTCAACGACGCTCAACGCCAGGCCACTAAAGAAGCCGGCGAAATTGCCGGTTTAAACGTGCGCCGCATCATCAATGAGCCAACGGCTGCCGCATTGGCTTATGGGCTAGACAAAAGAGGGAAAGACCAAAAAATTGCTGTTTTTGACTTAGGTGGGGGTACATTCGATATCTCTATTCTGGAATTAGGCGATGGCGTTTTTGAAGTAAAATCAACCAACGGTGATACCCACCTTGGTGGCGATGATTTCGATAAAGCTATCATGGATTGGCTAGCCGATGAATTCAAAAAAGAAGAAGGCGTAGACCTCCGCAAAGACCCCATGGCTTTGCAACGACTCAAAGATGCAGCCGAAAAGGCAAAAATTGAATTGTCGTCGTCTCAAGAAACCGAAATCAACCTTCCATACATCACTGCTGTAGATGGTATTCCTAAGCATCTGGTGAAAAAACTCACTCGAGCTAAATTTGAACAGCTGTGCGACAGCTTGTTTGAACGCTGCCTGAAACCTTGCGAGCAAGCTCTTAAAGACGCTGGTTATACGGTAAAAGATATCGATGAAGTTATCTTAGTAGGTGGCTCTACTCGTATTCCCAAAGTGCAGGAAATTGTAGAAAAGTTCTTTGGCAAAAAACCAAACAAAAGTGTAAACCCCGATGAAGTGGTGGCCATTGGTGCAGCTATCCAGGGCGCCGTGCTCACAGGTGAAGTGAAAGACGTGTTGCTACTCGACGTAACTCCTCTTAGCCTGGGTATCGAAACCCTCGGCGGCGTAATGACGGTGCTCATTCCAGCTAATACCACCATTCCTACCCGCAAGTCAGAAATCTTTTCAACGGCTAGCGATAACCAAACCAGCGTACAAATCCATGTACTGCAAGGTGAGCGCCCCATGGCTAAAGACAACAAAAGCTTGGGTATTTTCACGCTCGACGGTATACCTCCTGCCCCACGCGGTGTACCGCAGATCGAGGTAACTTTCGACATCGACGCCAACGGTATTCTTCATGTAACCGCTAAAGATAAGGCTACAGGTAAATCACAAAACATCCGTATCGAAGCTGGAAGCGGACTGACCAAAGAAGAAATCGAACGGATGAAACAAGAAGCTAAAGCGCATGAAGAAGAAGACCGCAGGGCAAAAGAAAAAATCGAAAAACTCAATCAGGCCGATGCCATGATCTTCAACACCGAAAAACAACTGCGTGAATACGGCGATAAGATTCCTGCCAATAAAAAATCGGCCATCGAAGAAGCCCTGAAAAAGCTAAAAGATGCTCATAAAAACGAAGATCTCTCCAGTATTGATACCGCTCTCAATGAGCTCAATAGGGCTTGGGCAGCCGCTTCAGAAGAAATGTATAAAGCCACCGGTCAGCAAACTGCTGATGCTACCAATGGTGCCGGTCAAACCCAAAGCTCAACATCGAGTGATGGTAACGTAACCGATGCCGAATACGAAGAAGTGAAGTAAGTACACAGCAAGATACCATAAAAGCCGCTCTAGTAGCGGCTTTTTTTATAAGCATCTTCTTTACTAAGAGGAGTATTTCTCCTACCAGTGCAAGAATTTGTTTACCTTCGTTGAAACGGCATTTAATCAAAACATGCACAGGGCTTCAGAAAGTGCAGGCAAGCGTTTTAGAAAAGCCATGGAGGCAGAAAAACCCCTGCAAATTGTGGGGGCTATGAATGCATTACATGCTTTGCTAGCTAAAGAAGCAGGCTTTCAGGCCATTTACCTTTCTGGTGGAGGCCTCTCTGCCGGTACATTAGGATTGCCCGACTTGGGCTTAATTACCTTGCAAGACGTGCTCATCGAGGTGGAGCGTATCAGCTTCGTGACCGATACTCCATTGCTCGTCGACGTGGACACTGGATTGGGCCCTTCGGCATTCAATATTGCTCGCACCGTGAAATCGCTGATGCGTGCTGGTGCTGCAGGCTTGCATATAGAAGATCAGGTGGGAGCTAAGCGTTGTGGGCATCGGCCCGGCAAAGAAGTAGTCACCACAGAAGAAATGATTGATCGGATCAAAGCAGCTGTGGATGCACGTACCGACCCAGATTTCGTCATTGGTGCCCGTACTGATGCACTAGCCAGCGAAGGCTTAGAAAAAACCATTGAGCGAGCATTGCACTACCAGGAAGCTGGGGCCGACTTTCTTTTTGCTGAAGGCGTAACTCACCTCGAGACCTACAAAGCTTTTGTCGAAAAACTTCAGATTCCTGTATTGGCCAATATCACCGAATTTGGTGTAACTCCGCTATTCACTCGAGAAGAGCTGGCCAGTGTGGGCATTGGCCTCATCTTATATCCACTTTCTGCTTTTCGTGCGGCCAACAAAGCCGCATTAGAAGTATACCAACAAATCCGTACGAAGGGCACTCAAAAAGAGTGCATCGCCCGCATGCAAACGCGTGATGAGCTTTATCGCACCATTGGCTATTATGCCTATGAAAAAAAATTGGATGAATTGTTTCACTCAAAAAAGCCTGCGTCATGAGTACACACACTGTTTCGGAAAACATGAAGCCTAAAAAATCTGTTGCCCTATCGGGTGTGCCTGCAGGAAATACCGCATTATGCACTGTTGGTCATAGTGGTAACGACCTGCATTATCGAGGCTATGATATTCACGATCTGGCCACCCAAGCGAGTTTTGAAGAAGTAGCTTACCTGCTGTTATATGGCCAACTTCCCAATCGCACTACCTGGCAACAATATCAAGAAAAACTCCGCACCTATCGTTTTCTGCCTCATACCATTTTAAAAATTTTAGAACACCTCCCTGCACACACCCATCCAATGGATGTGTTGCGCACCTACACCTCAGCAATGGGTGCTTTATTGCCCGAAAGCTCAACCCAGCAAATGCAAGAAGCTCGGGATATTGCCGATCGGCTGCTGGCATCCTTTCCCTCAGCATTGCTGTATTGGTATCACTTTAGCCATCACGGACAGAGAATTGACTTAAGCCGTTATGAAGCTGATTCAATAGGGGCTTATTTCCTGCAACTCCTTCACCAAAAACCCGTTCCTCCGAGCTGGGTAAGAGCTATGCACGTATCGTTGATTTTATATGCCGAACACGAGTTTAATGCCTCTACGTTTACTGCTCGGGTAATTGCGGGTACCGGATCGGATATGTATGCGGCCATCACAGGGGCTATTGGGGCCTTACGTGGCCCCAAACATGGTGGAGCCAATGAAGTGGCCTTTCGTATCCAAAGCAGCTACGCTTCGCCAGATGAAGCAGAAAAAGATATCCTCGAAAAGCTACAGCGTAAAGAAGTAATCATTGGGTTTGGCCATCCCGTCTATACCATTAGTGATCCACGTAATGAAATCATTAAACAAGTAGCTCGCCAGCTAGCACAGGAAACGGGCCATCAACTGTTATTTGAAGTGGCCGAACGCATTGAGCGAGTAATGCAGCAACAAAAGAAAATGTTTGCCAACCTCGATTGGTTTTCGGCAGTAGCATATCATTGCATGGGCATCCCTACCGATTTCTTTACGCCTTTGTTTGTCATGTCGAGAATCACGGGCTGGTGTGCACATGTCATGGAGCAAAGACAAGATGGCAAAATCATACGACCCAGTGCTCATTATGTAGGCCCCGAGCCCAGGCCTTATGTACCGATCGATAAACGATGATTTTTGAGAATACAGAAGTTTACTGAGCTTGCTCATGGGTTTGCTTGTTCCAGAGCAAATACGCTTGAATAAACCCATCGAGCTCACCATCCATTACGGATTGCACATTGCCTACTTCGTATTCGGTGCGGTGATCTTTGATCATTTTATAGGGGTGAAATACATACGAGCGAATTTGTGAACCCCATTCAATTTTACGTTTACTGGCATGAGCAGCTTCTTTAGCTTGCTGCCTCTTCCGCAATTCCTGCTCATAAAGCCTAGACTTGAGCATGGTGAGGGCTTTTTCTCGGTTTTCACCTTGAGTGCGCGCCTGTTGGCATTCTACAACTATTCCCGAAGGCACATGCCGTAACCGCACAGCCGTTTCTACCTTATTTACATTTTGCCCGCCCTTGCCTCCACTGCGATAGAATTCCCATTCCAGATCGGCTGGGTTGATCTGAATATCAATGGTTTCATCGACCAATGGATAAACAAATACCGAGGCAAAAGAAGTATGCCTGCGTGCATTGGCATCAAAAGGGGAAATACGCACTAACCGATGTACTCCGCTTTCGCCTTTCAACAATCCATACGCAAATGGGCCATTCATTTCTAAAGAGGCCGACTTAATACCGGCCCCTTCTCCTTCCTGAAAATCTAACTCGGTTACCTTCCAACCCTGGCGCTCCCCATACATGCGATACATACGCAACAACATCTCTGCCCAATCTTGGCTTTCCGTGCCACCCGCACCTGCGTTGATCTCCAGCACTGCAGGCAAGGCATCTTCAGGATCGTTGAGGGTGGAAGTGAATTCCAACTCTTCTAATTGCTTGAGCGCATGTGTATAGGCTTGATTCAGTTCTTCCTCGCTAGCTTCGCCTGATCGAAAAAACTCATCTAACACGGCTACATCATCAATAGCCGATTGTACTTTTTCATACCGATCAATCCAATATTTATGTGTGTTTATTTCTTTTAAAATAGTAGCTGCTCGCTGGGGATCATCCCAAAACCCAGGTGCAGTAGTCAATTGTTCTCGTTCGGCAACTTGTGCTTTGCGGTTGTCGATGTCAAAGAAACCTCCTCAGGACAACCAGGCGGTCCCTCATATCTTTTAATTGTTCTGCTGTCATAGATAAACATTTTTTTAACGGCCGCAAAGATAGCGAAACTGCATGCTATCTGGGCAAATAACAAATACTAACTTCGAGGCTCTGATGTTAAAAATTATGTCGATCTGGCGATTCATATCACCTTACAAAGCCTCGCTGGTGGCTATTATTGGACTTATCATTCTCTTGGCTTATTATCATCATAGTGGAATAGGCATATCGCCCGATTCGGTGCAATATTTGTCGACCGCAAGAAATCTTTTGGAAACTGGCCGTTTCGATAATTTTCATCATCAACCATTAATTGATTTTCCGATAGGTTATCCCTTAGCACTGGCAGAATGGGAAAAATTAGGGCTTTGGTTACACTTGAATCGGCTGTCGTTGCACGCAGAACTGCAAATGACTGCTTTGCTCAACCTAATCTTATTTGCCTGGTTGATGGTGGTTGCTGATGTCTTGTTGCGAAAATTTCGGATGCATCCTATAGAATTACGCTTGGGTTTGTTGACCATTTGGGCTACTTCTCCTTGCTTGTTAGAGATATACAGCTATGCCTGGTCGGAAACATTGTTTCTGCCCTTGATGTTGAGCATGATGGTGTATTTATTGCGTTATTTAGACAACGGCTCGATGATAGACTTTTTTATAGCTGCTTTACTAGCCGCTTGTGCATGGGTCACTCGTTATGCAGGCGTAGCATTGGTGGGATTGTCGGGCATATACATCTTGTTCACTCCCACAAAGCAACGCTATAGTTGGGTGCGAAGAGGTTTGCATGGATGGATTTGGGGAATTATTGGACTCAGTTTAGTGGGAGTTAATCTGTATCGAAACCATATTACTGGCGGCTTTGTTACAGGCATGCGCGAAAAAAGCCTAAGCTCATTTGTTGAAAATTTGCGACAAGCAGGTGAAGTACTGGCGGGTTGGTGGCCTGTATTCACATCGGGTATTGGGCTACCGCTAGTGCTGAGCACATTATTGGTCTCCTTGTTGTTGGGAATCGCGTATATGCGTAAAAAAAATTTAGCCGAACTCGTGATGCTGAGTTTCGGAGTAGGTTATCTGCTGTTTATGGTGATTATCGCTAGTATTACGCGCTTTCAAACACTCGATAGTCGCTTGTTATCACCTGCCTATATTCCCTTGATGGCTGGATTAGCTGGTAGTTATGAACGAGTATACGCTTTCATGAAAAAGATATCTCTTCGCTTACCTATACGCCGTGTGGTTTCAACCATTTTTATCCTGATCTGGATAGCCTTTCAGGTAAATAATGGGATCATGAATGCCGAAAATTATGATGGCATTAAAGATGCAGGTATACCAGGATATACAGAAGATGGCTGGACACAATCGCCGACCATGCTGTATTTATGTAAACATTTGGCCAGATGTGTTCAAATCACGCCCTGGTATAGCGATGCAGATGATGCAATTTATTGGTTCACGCGCAAACAAGCTGTTTTATTACCTCATCGAGAAAATCCTTGTGAAAGGCAACAATTTCAAGATGCTCCACAAGCCATTATTTTCTGGTTTAACGACGCTGCCGATGATGATTTGATCAGCCAGCGCCAAATCGAGCAATTACCAGATGTGCACATTTGGAAAAGATTCGATGATGGTATTATTTATTTGAAAGGAAATATACACATTGATTCAGTATCGAATCATACGTTTTAGTTATCTCATGCTCACTTATTCATATGCTCACATGCGATGCTGGCAAAAATAATGGATTTGACTTTTATTAGGGTAATTCTCCTTCTAGCCAGTCATGCAAGATTTGACCTATAATGGCAAACTCAATTAAAAACCCATCATGCCCATAAGGAGAATCAATTTCATAATATGCAGAATGAGGCATGTGCTGTGCCAAGAAGCGCTGTTCTTCAGGTGGACAAAGAATATCGCTTGTGATACCGAGTATTAATGTTTTTTGTTGCATGGTTACCAATACGTCTTCTAGCTTCGTTGCTCTTCCCCGAGCAATGTTGTGGCTATCCATAGCCTTGGTGAGTAACCAATACGACTGTGCATTAAAGCGTCGCACCAGTTTATCGCCTTGATACAAAATATAAGAAGAGGCTTTAAAATGATCGATCTTCGAGAAATCGGGATCTGTTTGGGTACGAACAAAAGTTTGATAATTCCGATACGTGAGCATACCAATGGCTCGAGCAGCCTTCAAACCTTTAGCACCTGCATCGGGCCTATCTTCTTGCCAGCTACTATCGGCCTCAATAGCCAACCGTTGTGCCGTGTGTATGGCAATACCCCATGCGCTCTCTGCTGCTCCCGTGGCCAACAAAAATAACCGTTGAATAAACGCAGGCTCCATGATTGCCCATTCCATGGCCTGATATCCTCCCATCGACCCTCCCACAGCCAGATAAATACTTTTGATGCCCAGATATTGCGCTAGCAGCATATGAGCATGTACCATATCGCGAATCGTAACCAATGGAAAATGGCTATAATAAGGCTTTCCCGTATGTGGATTGGGGGTTAAAGGCCCTGAGGAGCCATAACAAGAGCCCAAAATATTGGCACAAACAATAAAATATTTTTCAGGATCGATCACCTTCCCCGGTCCTACTAAACCTGGCCACCATTCGGCCACATCAGAATTGGCGGTGAGTGCATGACAAATCCAAATAACATTATCGGCTGCCGCATTGAGCTGGCCATAAGTATGATATGCAACATGCAATTCGGGTAAAACTACGCCAGACTCCAATCGAAAAGGCTCAGAAGAATGAAAATGCTGGACCAAAGAAGCCAAAGGTTTTGAAAATGTTGCATGCAAAAGTAGTGCTTTGATTAACTTTGTACAACCACGATAAACTCCGTATTCTTAAAATCACCGAAATCAAATCCAATGAAGATTCATTTACATCGAGTTGACGATGCGTTTCACATGCAAGCAACCGACGAACAAGGCCATATAGTGGATATCGACAGCTCACCCCAACAGGGCGGCAAAGGCAATGGTGTAAGGCCTATGCATTTACTCATCATGGGGCTAGGAGGCTGTACCGCTATCGATGTGATCATGATCCTGAAAAAACAACGTCAGGATATTCACGACTTTCATATCACCATTGAAGCCGAACGAGAAAAAAATAAAGAACCTGCTTTGTGGGAAAAGGCACATATTCAATTCACCTTCACCGGCCAAATCGATCCAGGTAAGGCCGAACGTGCGGTAGAACTCTCTATGCAAAAATATTGCTCGGTGGCCGAAACCCTGCGCCGTGGAGGAACGCATATTAGCTGGGAAGTACAGGTAAAAGCGCCTTCTTCATTAAGTCAGTCGACGACTCATCCATAGCCCCGATAATGTGAATAGCCTCCCTCTTATGTTATTTCATCTTTTATAACCAAATTAACCAAATTGTGTGCTGATGGACAATCAACAACATCTACATGCCGAAACGCAAGCCATTCGGATTCGCTATGCTGCAACGCCTGCACGTGAGCATAGCGTGCCTTTGTTTCTTACCTCTAGCTTTTGCTACCCTGATGCCGAAACCATGCGGGCCGTATTTGCCGACGAAGAAGAAGCTTTTATCTACAGCCGTTTCAGCAATCCCAATGTAGAAGAGTTTGTGCAACGCATGTGTGCCCTAGAAGAAGCAGAAGACGGATTTGCCACCGCTTCAGGGATGAGCGCAATCTTTAGCAGCATCATGGCCTTTCTTAAACAGGGTGATCACCTGCTCGCATCAGCCGCACTGTTTGGATCTACACATACCTTGCTATCAAAATATCTACCCAAATGGGGCATTCAATGCGATTATTTCGACATGCGCGATGCCACAGAAATCGAGCGGCTCATACGGCCAGAAACCCGCATGATCTTTTTAGAGACACCTTCTAATCCCGGCCTCGATGTCATCGATATCGAAGCCGTAGCACGAATTGCACACGAGCGAAATATCTTATTGAATATCGACAACTGCTTTGCCACTCCTGTTTTGCAAAAACCCATTTTACATGGGGCCGACATAGTGGTACACTCAGCTACCAAATGGATAGATGGCCAGGGGCGCGTGTTGGGAGGTATTGTGCTGGGCAAAAAATCACTGATCCACGAAGTGTATTTATTTTGCCGTACCATAGGCCCTTCGCTTTCACCGTTTAACGCCTGGCTGCTTAGCCGAAGCCTGGAAACCCTATACCTAAGAATGGAAAAACATAGCGCTAATGCCCTCGAACTTGCCCGGCGCCTGCAACAGCATCCTGTGTTTCGTCAACATCCAGAAAACGTGAAGTATCCTTTTTTAGAAAGCCATCCTCAATATGCCATAGCCCGCAAGCAGATGAGTGGTGGAGGAGGTATCGTATGTTTTGAGCTCCCGGGTGGACTTGATCAAGGCCGACGCTTTCTTGACGCCCTTCGTATGCTTTCATTAACGGCTAACCTGGGCGACACCCGCTCTATCGCTTCACATCCAGCTTCTACCACCCATGCTAAGCTTTCCGAGGCCGAGCGATTGGCCGTAGGTATCACCCCTGGACTCATTCGCATATCTGTAGGTCTCGAACATGTAGATGATATCTATGCCGATATCGATCAGGCCCTGCGCCAAAGCGCAAGTTAATTTAGTCGCGTTCCACCCCCACCCAATTGGCATCAATGCCCGATGGGCTACTGATTGTGGAAACGATCAAGGGTAATTCATAATCATCGAGTATCCAAATCTCGGCCCCCATTCCCGAGGCTACCGCGCGCAAAACGGGCACCGCGAGCGACTGCACGTGAATCACTGTATCGCCTTGTTTTACATAATCTATCCCGTCGTATGTGGTCTTGCCTTGATCTTTCAACTGTCGATAAGCTTGTCGAGATATGCACAACACCGTTTGCCCAGCCGCCGTTTGGGTAGTATCGTTTGGATAAGGTTGTTGGGCAAAAGAATAATCACCTTGCTCCAATGAAGCACTATCCATCTTCAACCAGCCCGACATGCCCTGCGAGTCGGTCCATTCTACCACGGTGGGCGGGCCAATTTGAACGATCTTAAAGCTAAATGGCAGCTCTTGCCCCATGGCATGGATATCGTAATGCAATTTAATCCCCACCAATTGTTGGGCGCCGCGAATAGTGTCTTGGGCCATTGAATAGATGCCAAACAAAAGCAATGCTAGGCCAAGCATTAGGCTGTAACAGAAAACTCTTTTCATGTTTTTTTTTCGAAAAATAATAGATTTTTCAGGTAAAACTTGAATTATTTTTGCTGCATGTCTCATCCCGTCTTCCATTTTCCCCGACAAACCGGATTTTATCAAGGTAAAGTGAGAGATGTGTATGAAATTGATCGACGCTATTTAGTGATGGTTGTTAGCGATCGCATCTCTGCATTCGATGTGATTCTGCCTCGCCCCATACCCTACAAGGGACAGGTGCTCAACCAGATTGCTGCCCACATGCTTCGGGCAACTGCACATGTTGTACCAAACTGGCTTATCGACACTCCACTACCACACGTAAGCATTGGATTCAGGTGCGAACCCTTTCCCGTGGAAATGGTGGTAAGAGGGTACCTGGCCGGCCACGCCTGGCGAGAATATCGAAGTGGTAAACGCCAACTGTGTGGGGTACCGCTGCCAGAAGGATTGCGCGAAAATGCTCGCCTGCCTCAACCCATCATCACACCCACTACTAAAGCCCATACAGGCCACGACCAAGACATTTCCAGAGAAGAAATTCTCCAGCAGGGTTTGATGAACGCCGATGAATATGATCAATTAGCCGAATACAGCCTTCAGCTTTATCGGGAAGGACAACGCTTGGCCAGCCTGCGTGGTTTGATCCTGGTAGATACAAAATATGAATTCGGAAAAAAAGATGGGAACATATATCTCATCGACGAGGTGCATACACCCGACTCCTCGAGATATTTTTATGCAGATACATACGAAAAAAATTTCCAGAACAACCAAGCGCAAAAACAACTGAGTAAAGAATTCGTTCGGGAATGGTTGATGACGAATCATTTTCAAGGGAGACCAGGCGAACAGATCCCGGAGATGACCGATGCATTAATTCACCAATTTAGCCAGCGATATATTGAACTTTATGAACAGCTCATTGGTGAACCCTTTCATCCACAAACCTATACCCAGGAACAAGTTTACGAAGCCGTGATAGAAGCTCTCCGAAAACTGGGCATTCAGGCCTGAACGAGTTTTCGTAATTTTGTTTGTTCATTGCTCATCAAAGGATGGGAGGATTGTATTCTAATCATGTCGCACCTTAAATCACTCAACAAATATTTCATTCGCTACAAATGGCGCCTATTGCTGGGAATAGCCTTCGTGATCTTATCCAACATACCCGCAGTACTGCAGCCACAAGTCATTCGTTATGTGATTGATCTCACAGAAGAAAACATTGGTTTTTACAAAATCTTACACGGTAGCCAATCTCAAGCTGTTTATCTAAGATTTCTCACCTCGGTGATTGCTTATTTTGGGATGATCATGCTTGGATTAGCTCTGTTGAGAGGGCTGTTTATGTTTTTCATGAGGCAAACCCTCATCGTGATGTCGCGGTATATTGAATATGATCTCAAAAATGAAATCTACCAACATTATCAGGAGCTAGACCTGATGTTTTACAAAACCCACAATATTGGCGACCTGATGAACCGAATCACAGAAGATGTATCGCGTGTACGCATGTATGTGGGCCCGGCACTGATGTATAGTGTAAACTTGTTTTTTACCATCGTCATGACGGTGTATGTGATGTGGCAGGTAAATGTAAAACTCACCTTATATACCTTAGCGCCTCTGCCTTTTTTAGCGCTAACGATTTACTATGTAAACCGCATCATTCACAAACGGAGCGAAAAAATTCAAGCTGAGTTATCAAACCTCACTACTATTGCTCAGGAAAATTATTCTGGCATTCGGGTAATCAAATCGTATACTCAAGAAGAAGCCACAGCCGCTCATTTTCGCGAGGCTTGCGAGCGATATAAATTCAATGCGCTTTATTTAGCACGTACAGAAGCTATTTATTTCCCTTCGATGCTACTCATGATTGGCTTGAGTACTTTGATCACCGTGTTGATTGGTGGCATTCAAGCCATTCATGGCAGCGTTACCGTGGGTAGCATTGCCGAATTTGTGGTGTATGTCAACATGCTTACCTGGCCAGTAGCTTCTATAGGATCGGTAGCATCTATGATTCAGCGGGCATCGGCTTCTCAAAAACGCATCAACGAGTTTTTGGACATTCAGCCTCAGATTCGCAGCATACCTGGTGCATTGAAGCCTGTTCTCAAAGGCGAAATCAACATTCGTCATGTGAGCTTTACTTATCCCAACACAGGCAGAGTAGCCTTGAGGGATTTTTCGCTACACATCAAGCCTGGTGAGAAAGTAGCTATCGTTGGCCGTATTGGCTCAGGAAAAACAACGCTAACGCATTTACTGGTGCGCATGTATGAGCCACAAGAAGGGGAAATTTTGTATGACGGCATTCCTATTCAACAAATTGATCTCAGCTGGTTACGCCAACAAATTAGCTATGTGCCACAAGATGTATTTTTATTTTCCGATACCATAGCCAATAATATTCGCTATGCACGTCCCGATGCTAGCCTTGAAGAAGTACGTGCTGCTGCCCGTGCGGCGAGCATTGATCGCGAAATCATGGAATTTCCTCAACAATACGATACGCTGGTGGGTGAGCGTGGCGTAACCCTTTCAGGCGGGCAAAAACAACGGATTTCGATTGCTCGTGCTTTATTGAAAAATCCAAATATCCTTATTTTCGATGATTGCCTCTCGGCCGTAGATGCTCGTACGGAAAAAGAAATCCTCGGCAACTTATATCAATTTCTACGAGACAAAACCGCCATTATCATCACCCATCGCATATTTACCTTATTTGATTTTGATAAGGTAGTAGTCATGGATCAAGGAAAGATCATAGAACAAGGTACACACGAAAGTTTACTTGCACAAGCCGGTTATTACGCTTCACTATATGCCCGCCAGCAAACCACTCAAGATGAATCTATGCCCATCTTGCCAAGCAATAGATGATTTTGCTTGTGATCACAAATAAATTTTGGTGTGAGAGAAAATTTTGATATTTAACAAACAATAGTAAATTTGTTTTCTGATCTATGGCTTATTGTTAACCAAAAACTTTTTTGCTGTGGCGTACGAAAATCATCATCAACAATCCGAAAGAAACATGGATGGAGTGTATTCCAAGCGGCTTAAGGCCGGCAAGCGCAGAACCTATTTCTTCGATGTAAAAACCACTCGTGCTAACGATTATTTCATTACCATTACCGAAAGCAAGAAACGAAACAATGAAGATGGGTATGATCGGCACAAGATTTTTCTGTACAAAGAAGATTTCAACAAATTTCTTGCTGCACTCACCGAAACCATTAATTATGTAAAAACGGAGCTCATGCCCAATTTTGATTTCGATGCGTATAACCACGATCACCCGGCAGAGCGTATCAACCACACAGCCGAAGCAGAAGCCGAAACTACTGATCAGCATGACGATGCAGCTGCCGATCATTCTTCAGAAGAGGTCGATACTTGGTAAGCTTACACATCCAACCCCAAACGAACTAAGCCTTTCCGCTCGGAAAGGTTTTTTATTTTATATATTCCGCATAGCTTTAAACGTATTGATCAGCCCATTTGTAGAGCTGTCGTGCGTTTGCACAGGGTCATCATCTTGCAGCTCGGGCAAAATAGACTGAGCTAATTGTTTACCCAATTCCACGCCCCACTGATCAAAGCTGAAAATATTCCAGATAATACCCTGTACAAAGATTTTGTGTTCATACAACGCAATCAACGAACCCAGGGTATGTGGGGTAATCTGGCGAATCAAAAAAGAATTAGTAGGTCGGTTGCCTTCAAACACCTTAAATGGCGCCAACCATTGAATAGTTTGTTCATCCAACCCCTGTTTGCGCAATTCGGCTTCCACTTCGCTGCGCGTCTTGCCTTTCATCAAGGCTTCGGTTTGTGCAAAAAAATTAGCCAAAAGCTTGGGATGATGATCGCCAATAGGATTATGGCTGATGGCAGGTGCAATAAAATCACAAGGAATCAAACGTGTTCCCTGATGAATTAATTGATAAAAGGCATGCTGCCCATTGGTGCCCGGCTCTCCCCATACAATAGGGCCTGTGGGATAGGTTACTCGCTTGCCGTTGCGGTCGACCGATTTACCATTGCTTTCCATATTGCCCTGCTGAAAATAAGCCGCAAAGCGGTGCAAGTATTGATCATAAGGCAAAATGGCTTCGGTTTCCGAGCCAAAAAAATTACCATACCAGATACCAATCAAAGCCATGATCACTGGAATATTGCGTTCCAGAGGCTCCGAACGAAAGTAACGGTCGACCACATGTGCTCCATCGAGCAATTCCACAAAACGATTAAACCCAATGGTTAAGGCAATAGAAAGCCCTATAGCCGACCATAGCGAATAACGCCCTCCTACCCAATCCCAAAACACAAACATGTTTTCAGGGTCAATACCAAATGCCTCCACGGCTTCTCGATTGGTAGAGAGCGCCACAAAATGTTTTCGAATATCTTCTTCACGCGCCCCATGCTCCATCAGCCATTTCCGAGCCGTATGGGCATTGGTCATGGTTTCAAGTGTGGTAAAGGTTTTCGAAGCAATTAAAAATAAGGTTTGATCGGGTTTAATTTTTTTAAACGTCTCGGCAATATGCGTACCATCGATATTCGACACAAAATAAGTTTCTATATCAGGCAGCCAATAAGGCCTTAATGCTTCGGTAACCATTACAGGTCCTAGATCAGAGCCTCCAATCCCAATGTTAACGATATACCGAATGGGCTTGCCTGCAAAGCCTGTCCAGCGCTGGCTATGAATTTGCTCACAAAAATTCTGCATCTTTTCGAGTACTGCATTCACCTCGGGCATCACATTTTGGCCATCAACATATATGGGCTCATTGGAGCGATTGCGCAAAGCAATATGCAAAACAGCCCGATTCTCTGTTTCATTAATTTTTTCTCCGCTAAACATAGCTTCAATAGCCTCTTTCACCTTACAAGCATAAGCCAGCTGCATCAGCAGGTCGATGGTTTCTTCAGTGATGATATTTTTGGAATAATCAAATAAGATATCTCCAAACCGCAAGGAAAACTTTTCAAATCGTTGTGGATCTCGGGTAAACAAATCGCGCATGTGCACCTTTCTCATTTCTTGAAAATGAGCCTGTAATTGCTTCCATGCAGGAGTGTCAAGTGGATTGATTTTCGGTAACATGATTTAAAAGATTAAAAAGTGAAAAACATATATTCTCTCATACATTCGTTGTGTATCACCGAAACTCTTTATGCCTTCACCCTACGGACGATGTTTTTCGGGCGGGGGTGGCATTAAAGCTTTTGGCTTACGGGGATCTTTCTGATCTGCATCAGCAGCAGGTTGCTGATTGGGATGCAAATAATCACTAGCCGATCCGCTGCCCAAATTTTGGGCTTCCGAAGCTGCTGGTGGAACAGCGTTTCCGGTAGATGGATAAGGCTGTACATTGCTATTCATTATAGGATTTTGATAAGAAGGCGGCGCCTCAAAGCTGGCTCGCTGGGTAATGCCCAATGTGGGGTCGGCAAACACTTTCTGAAAGAAATATCCCCAAATAGGCAAGCCCGTATTCGCACCTTGCCCGTTGGCTAGAGTGGTAAAATGCAAGAAATTATGATCGCAACCCACCCATACGCCAGCCAGCAATTGTGGTGTGAAACCAATATACCAACCATCAGTATAATCATTGGTCGTTCCCGTTTTGCCTGCCATATCGCCAGTAAAACCAAATTGATAGCGCAAACGCACGGCCGTACCATGATTAACCACACCTTCCATCATCTGCACCATCGTATAAGCATCCCGCTCGTTGATCACATCGCGCTTTTGCGGAGCAAACGATTGTAAGATATTGCCATTGCGATCTTCGATACGCGTGATCAAGAGCGGCTCTGTGAGAATGCCTTTATCGGGAAAAATGGTATATCCCCGTACCATCTCATACACCGAAATATCGGGCGAGCCTAATGCAATTGAAGGATAGGGAGGAACGGGGCTTTGGATTTCGATTTTGTTTTTCAAAAAATTGGCAAATGTAGCCGGGCCAATAATTTTAATCAAATACGCAGCTACATTATTCAACGATTCTGCCAACCCCTGCGCCAGGGTGACATAAGTAGCCGTATCATTTTCTGCATTATGCGGCGAATAATTATTGAAATCAGGAAACACCACGGGCTGATTGGGGACTACCGTGTTGGGTGTAAAACCATTGGCTATAGCTAAGTAGTACAGAAAAGGTTTGATAGTGGATCCCACTTGCCGCTTCGTGTTGATGTTGACATGATCATATTTGAAATATCGAAAATCATCTCCCCCCACCCAAGCTTTCACCTCACCGCTTTCTGGATCCATCACCAGCATACCACATTGCAAAAATTGTTGCATATACTTAATGGAATCCATCGGCGTCATCACCGTGTCTATCGAATTGCGTACACCGCCAGCTGTACGATTCCAGGCAAACACGCGCATAGGCACACGCTGGCGTAAAAAAAATTGCTCAATCTCTCGATCGCTCATCCCTGCGTCTTTCATGGCTTGCCAGCGGTCCGACGATTTCATGGCATCAATCAGCACTTGTTGATATCCCTTCCAAGCAGAGCCGTTTTTAATATAGCTCTGTGCATTAAATACCTTTTGTAATGCGGAAAGATGGCGAGCTACAGCTTCTTCGGCATGTTGCTGCATACGTGGATTAATGGTAGTATAAATACGTAACCCATCGCGATATAAGTCGTACGACGAGCCATCGGCTTTTTTATGTGTAGCACACCAGGGCTTTAAAATGGCTTCCTTGATATACTCTCGAAAATAAGGAGCTATTCCATCGTTATGATCTAGCTTATTATACTGCAATCTTATGGGTTGAGCCTCATAGGCAGCTGCTTGTTGGCGAGTGAGAAAACCTGCATCGGCCATCCGTTCTATCACCGTATTGCGCCGATTAAGCGAGGCTACTGGGTTGCGTCGTGGGTTGTAAAGCGTTGTGCCTTTCAACATGCCAATAAGTGTAGCGGCTTCATCTACATCTAATGCATCTGGATCTTTATTGAAAAAAGTGCGCGAAGCATTTTTGATGCCATATACATTCTCGCTAAACGGCACCGTGTTGAGAT
Organism: Thermoflavifilum sp.; assembly: GCA_023511875.1. Taxonomy (GTDB): domain Bacteria; phylum Bacteroidota; class Bacteroidia; order Chitinophagales; family Chitinophagaceae; genus Thermoflavifilum. The sequence continues at coordinate 83,501 of JAIMAQ010000004.1, read as the reverse complement.
ATAAAGCCAATATTTCATCTTTGGTAAAATATCGCTCTAGTTTGATGGCCAAAATCCATTCCTTCAGCTTTTGAAATGCACGAATTAAAGGATTAGACGCCCGATGACCATTAAACAGATTAAAGGCCAGTTGCTGTGTAATGGTACTAGAACCCCGTTTTTTCCCTATTAATAAGTAAAATGGAATAGCAATCGTACCTTTGGGATCAATGCCACTATGCTGGTAAAACCGCACATCCTCCGTAGCAATTAACGCATGGATCACATTGGGGGAGATATCCTTAAACTCACAATAAGTGCGGTCTTGGTTTTGCAAATAATATTTACCCATCAACGTACCATCGGCGGCATATACCTCAGAAGCCAGCGCAGCTTGAGGATTTTCCAGCTCATGCAAAGAAGGCATATAGCCAAACACTCCCCAATTGATGAGCAAAATCAACAGGATAAACGTACCAAGACCTATAAAAAATATCCTCCAGAGAATTTTAACCGAACGATGAATGATGAGCTGCGGCATGCTGTATGAATTCGAATGCTTGTAGCAAAGCTATCAAAAATGACCCAAAGCTTGGGCGTGAAAAAAGTTAAACTACAGATAGCTCGCTTTAAAACTCTTATGCCTTCATCGGTTTTGCGGAATCATGCAAAAATGTAAAATAATATCACGCATATTTTTTGATTTTTATTATGAAATATTCTATTTTTATGAATAGTTAAATTATTGTCAACCTCAAATCCCTGCTCATGAAAAGGATAATTTTCTGTATAATATGTGTATGCAGCATCACATGGGGATATGCACAACAACGTATTGTACATGGCAAAGTGATCGACGAATCGGGGCAGCCAGTAATAGGTGCTACGGTGCTCGTACCCGGTACCCAGCATGCCACATCTACTAATCATGAAGGAAATTTCTCCCTCTCAGTACCTACAGACGCTAAGGAATTACAAGTACGTTTTATAGGCTACCAGTCGGCCCAAATCCCTCTCAGTGCCGCTTCCGATTATACGATTACCCTGCATGCAGAGGCGCGATCGTTGAATCAAGTGGTGGTAACTGCATTAGGTATTAAGCGAGATGTGCGATCGTTGGGATATGCTTCGCAAGAAGTAAATGCACAGGAGCTGACTGTATCTCATCAGCCCAACCTCGTCAATGCCCTACAAGGTAGAGTGGCTGGAGTAACGATTGGGAGCACGGGAGGCGGGCCCGGGCAAGGAGCCAGCATACTCATCCGCGGAATCAATTCGCTGGATCCTGGAAAAAATAACCAACCCTTGTTTGTTGTAGATGGCATACCGGTGGATAATTCCACCTTCACTTTAGGCACTACTGGGGGCCGTGGCGTACAAATGACCAATCGCGCTGCCGACATTAACCCCGATGATATCGCCAGCATCACTGTATTACGCGGCGGCGCGGCCACGGCTTTGTATGGCTTACGAGGAGCCAATGGCGTGATCGTCATCACCACCAAGTCGGCTCAGGCAGGCCAGTTGCGCGTGAGTTACGACATGAATTATAGCTACGATGTGATCGATAAAACGCCCAAAGTGCAAAGCATCTACACCCAAGGATACCTGGGTATATATGATTCCACAAGCTTCTGGCCCAACTGGGGCCCTACTGTGGAAGAAGCCAGAAAAATAGATCCCACCCATCCCGCAAAACTATTTGATCATTACAAGCATGCATATATTCACGGCAATCAGTTTCGTAACACCCTTAGCCTTTCCGGAGGCACAGACAAGGCTTCTGTATCGTCGTCTTTTTCTTATTTCAAACAACATGGTGTATTGCCTTTTACTTATTATCAAGAAATTAGTTCTCGATTATCAGGCAAACTGGTGCTGAGCAAGCAACTACAAGCGGGCACTACAATCTTATATGCCAACACGGGTGGAAATTATTATGACGCCGATCGGTTTAACGAAGAAATGACCTATTGGGCACCCCGCTGGGATGTGCGAGATTATTTAACCCCACAAGGCACAGAAAAAACGTATGGGAATGGTAACGCCTGGTACAAAGCAGCTACCAATAAATTTAAATCGTATGTGAATCATATCATTGCCAGCACTTATTTTACTTATCAACCCTTTAATTGGTTTAACCTCACTTATCGCTTTGGTGTAGATGCCTATCAAGATAACCGAACGGCTACTGCACCCGGACCTAAGGGCATCCCCGGAGAATACATCGATGATGACAACGGATTAGGATTTGTGCATAAATATGGAATCAACTATCGACAGCTCAATTCCAACCTGTTGCTTACACTTCAGCACAACTGGGGTAAGTTTGGAAGCACTCTTCGCCTGGGTCATGACCTGCTAGACAGGGCAATTGATGAAGTAGCTACCGAAGGCGATGAACTGGATATTTATAATTTGTTTACCCTTTCTAATGCCAAAATCATTACGGCCAGTGAATATCGCAGCCAATATCACATCATTGGTGCTTATGGCGAACTCGAACTGAATTACGGGCAAGCCCTTTATCTCACCCTTACAGGAAGAAACGACTGGACTTCAACCCTGGAAAAAGGCAATCGTTCGTTCTTTTATCCCTCAGCGAATTTGAGCTATATTTTTTCTCAACATTGGCATCATCTGCCCAGCTGGCTTTCCTATGGCAAGCTCAGGGCTTCTCTGGCGCAGATCGGTAAAGATGCCGATCCATACAGCACCAGCATTGTATACGTGCCTACAGGAACGCCCGTTAATGGGGTTAATCTTTGGACACGCAGCAATGCAGCGGGCCTTCAAAACTTGAAACCCGAAAAAACCATTTCTTTTGAAATGGGTACCGATCTATCTTTTTTCCACAATCGCCTCACGGCCAACATTACCTGGTATAACTCTGTGAGTAAAGATCAAATCATCCCCGTGGCTACGGCTCCCAGCACAGGATTCACCAGTATTACCTTGAATGCAGGCGAAATCAGAAACCGTGGAATAGAACTTACCTTGCAAGCCGCTCCTATTGAACACGATCGCTTCCGCTGGTCGTCCACTGTTAATCTTTCTCACAACCGTAACAAGATCTTGAGCATCTATCCGGGTTTAGAGCGAATCCAGGTGGGTAGCCAATTTGGATACGTAGGGTCAAGCGTAACCATGTATTATGTACCAGGAGGCTCGGCGGGAGATATTTATGGTTCACACTGGTTAAGGTATTATCCCAATGGGAAGCAACCTCCCAAACATGTCGATAAAAAAGCGCCTATGGTTATCGATACCTCCGGCTTTCCAGTACGCGCACCTTTAACCGATCAACAAATTTTGGGTAACGCTTACCCCAAATGGGTGGTTGGATGGAGCAACGATTTGCAATATGGCAATTGGACGCTTTCTTTTTTGTTTGATGCTCATCTGGACGTACAGAAATACGACCAGCTCAACAATTTCATGGCCGCATTTGGTATTGCCGATTATACAGCCAATAGAAACCAAACCGTTGTCTTTAAAGGCGTGCATGCCGATGGAACGCCTAACACCAAGCCCGTATGGCTGGGACAAGGAATTGGCCCAGATGGCAAAAATTACGGTGCTGGATATTACCGCAACTACTATCGAGGTGTGAGTGAAAATTTTGTGGAAGATGCTTCATGGATACGGCTTCGCACCATTAGCCTCAGCTATCAGCTTCCCGAACGCTGGCTAAAAGGAACTTTCATCAAAGAATTAAATATTGGCGTAACGGGCAATAACCTTTGGCTCCATACCAAATACCTGGGTTTTGATCCAGAGTCGAGCTCAGCTCCTGCTGGAAGCAATGCCAATGGTTTTGCAGGTTTTACCTATCCAGCATTAACCAATTATATGGTTCATCTCCACGCTTCTTTTTAAAACATACCGACTATGCGACAAATAAAATTTCTTCTCATAATTATTTCTGCAAGCCTCAGTTTATCGAGCTGTCAGAAATATTTGGATATTAATCAAAATCCTAATGCGGCTAATGAGCCTCCAATTGCGGGCTTACTCGCTAATGTGACGTATACTTCGGCCTATAATACTTTTAATATCAGCCACGACATTACTTCTTACTATGTACAGTACCTGGCTTCTCCCAATCCTGGAAGTGATGTGGATACTTATCAGCCTATTGATCCTTCGGGCGATTGGAATGCGCTGTACAACACCCTTACAGATATCTATGATATGCGCAAGCTGGCTAATGAAAAACAATTGGTTGCCTATGAAGGTGTGGCCGATATCCTGATGGCATACAATCTTAGCTTAGGAACAAACATATGGGGTGATATGCCCTATAGTGAGGCTTTTCAAGGAGTAGTGAATTTAACTCCCCATTTCGATCCGCAGCAAAGCCTCTATGATACCTGCTTGGCTTTACTGAATCGGGGCATCCAAGCGTTGCAACAACCCGATGCTGCGGGCCAGCTCGATGCAGCAAGCGATTTCATCCATAAAGGCAGTGCTCAGGCTTGGATCAAGACGGCTTATGCCTTAAAGGCTCGTTTGTTGACTCTGGTCAGCAAAACCAATGCCTACGATCCCTCGGCCGTACTGGCCGCTTTGAGCCAAGCCTATGATACAAGTGAAGATGATGCTCAACTCACAGAGTTTGCCGTACGCAACCCCTGGGCGCAAGTAGCCATCAACAACGCAGGTCTATTGCTCGATGGATGGCTTTCGGCTTACTTGATCAACGCTCTAAATGGAACAACTTATGGGGTGTTTGACCCCAGGCTGCCCTTGATTACCGATACTACAAAATATGGAGACTATAGGGGTACGCCAAATGGAGCCGGCCGGCAAAGCTCTGGTACAGAACATGCTGAGTGTTATCTCGATGCGGGAAAATATTATTCCTCCGATCATTCACCGCTGGAGATGATCACTTTTGCAGAATGTAAATTTACAGAAGCAGAGGCCCATTTTCGAATGGGCGATAAGGTTCAGGCTTATCAAGCTTATTTGCAGGGTATTCAAGCGCAAATGCGCAAAATGGGCGTACCCGATACGGCGATTCAACGGTATCTGCAAGAGCCTGCTGTGGCCGTTGGCGCTTCCAACCTCACCCTTGCCCTCATCATGAAAGAAAAATATGTGGCTTGTTTTCTCAATCCAGTTACCTGGGATGATATGCGCAGGTTTGATTATGCTTACAAAGACTTTCTATTACCTGTAGGTGCTGCGCTCAGTACGTTTATTCGTCGAGTAAGCTATCCCAGCAGCGAAACGACTCGCAATGGCCAAAATGTGCCACAGGTACAACTCACCGATCATCTCTGGTGGGATAAATAAGGGTAAACATGAAAATATGAGCCCGTTGAAGCTAGGCCAGCTGAATGCCATTTCTTACCATTTCCACCAAATCTTGCATGGTTGGATGAGTTGCTGAGCCCATCAGCTGCATCCTGCGTACCCGGGCATTGCAGAAGGCTGGCAATTTTTGGGGAGCCAACCGGCGAATAAGCCGTTGTTGCTCTTCAGGCAAATGGACGACTTCTCGACAGGCGCTGCTGCAGCATCCTTCATATTGCTGCGCACAATCTTCACACTGAATGAACAACATATGACAAGCATCATTGCGGCAGTTGACCTGCCGATCGCTGGGCCTGCCACATTGATAACAGTGCCCAATCACTTCATCAGTCACCCGTTCACCCATGCGGGCATCAAACACAAAATTTTTCCCATGAAATTTATTGGGCAAACCCTTTTCTCTCACCTGCCGCACATACTCGATAATTCCACCTCTCAAATGGTATACTTGTTTAAAGCCATGATGCAGCAACCAGGCACTGGCTTTTTCACAACGAATGCCCCCCGTGCAATACATCACCACTGGGCGGTCTTTTTGTTGACCCAGCATATCTACTACCAAGCTCAGCTGCTCTCGAAATGTATCGGCGGGTACTTCTATAGCGCGTTCAAAATGTCCTACTTCATACTCATAGTGATTACGCATATCTACCACAAGCGTCTCTTCGCGATCTGTAAGCTCGTTAAAGCTTTGCGCATCAACATAAGCACCTTTTCGAGCAGGATTAAATGTAGGATCCGAAATCCCATCGGCCACTATCTTCGGCCTAACTTTAATCTTTAACTTATCGAAAGCCAGCATAGGCTGGTCAATAGCCCAATTGAGTAATATCTCTTTACCCAGCAAAGGATGCTCCGAAACAAAGCTAACGAAGGTGTCGATCATCCACTCGGGCACACTCATCTGGGCATTAATGCCTTCTGGAGCTATATAAATTCTCCCTAAGATCTCCCATGCAGAAAATACCTGCCATAGCTCTTCTCGAAAAGCCTCTGGATTTGAAATGTACACATATCGGTAAAACGACACTACTTTCTCTCGTCGTCTAACGAGAGAAGAATAGTGCATGACTGTAGAATGCTGAGAAGAAAAACTTGAATCACACATACACCTCTTGATAAGTAGCCTCAAAATTAAGACAATCTGCAAGGTTACATCGGTTCTTGGGGCATTTCTTCCACAGCAGCCCTAGATTGAAGCTCTTGTAGTTTTTTCTTGCCATAGGCTAACCGGATAATCGATACAAACAGCACCGGCACTGTGAAAATGCCCAATATAGTAGCAGCCAGCATACCGCCTAATACGGTGAAGCCAATAGTTTGTCGGGAAACGGCCCCCGCTCCCGTAGCTAGCGCCAGCGGAGCTACCCCAAAAATGAAGGCAAAAGAAGTCATCAAAATAGGCCTAAGCCTCAGCTGCGATGCTTCTAAAGTAGCATTCACTTCTTGCATTCCCTTATCCACCCGCTCTTTGGCAAATTCCACGATGAGGATGGCATTTTTTGCCGCTAATCCGATCAACGTCACCAATCCTATTTGGGCATACACACTATTCGATAAGCTTGGCGTAAACGTGAGGGTGAAAATGGCCCCAAAAGCAGCCAATGGCACAGCTAGCAGCACAGCAAACGGCACAGACCAACTCTCGTAAAGAGCAGCAAGTAGCAAAAACACAAAGACTACCGAAAGCAAAAAGATATAAATGGTCTTAGATCCCGCCTGAATTTCTTCCCGGCTCAACCCAGAAAACTCGTACCCATAGCCATTGGGCAATACCTGTGCAGCCACCTCTTCCAGCGCCCTGATGGCATCACCACTGCTATAACCCGGCGCCGCACTGCCATTGATCTCGGCCGAGCGAAACAAATTGTAATGCGATATCAAGGGAGCCGTTTCAATGGTTTTATATGTCACTAAATTGCTCAGGGGAATCATCTGCCCCGATGTGTTCCGCACATAATAATCGGCCAGATCATGGATCGTGTTTCGATATTGGGTATCGGCCTGCGCCACCACTCGGAAATTACGCCCGTAAATCGTAAAATCATTTACATACGAGCTCCCCAAATAAGTTTGTAGGGTTTGGTAAACATCGGCAATATTTACTCCCATTTTTTCACATTTATCCCGATCTACGTCTACGCGGTAAGCGGGAGTATGCGCAGTGAAAAAAGAAAATGCATTACTAATTTCTGGACGCTGATTAGCAGCCGCTACAAAACGCCGCACTACCGATTCAAAAGTTTGTAAATCATCGGTTCCAGCTCTGTCTTCTAACTCAAATGTAAAGCCTCCCGTAGCCCCCAATCCAGGAATAGCGGGAGGAGGAATAACAACAATATTGGCCTCTTTTATTGTGGCAAAGCGGCGCTGCAGTTGCCCAATGATGGCAAACAACTGTTCTGATTTTGACTTCCGCTCGTCCCAGGGCTTGAGTTGACAAAAGATCGTACCACTATTCGACTTAGTAGAAAACGTCACTACGTTTAAACTCGCCAACCCAGCAAAATGCCCCACGCCTGGTGTTTGCTTTAAGATATTCATCATAGAATCGAGCACCTGTACCGTGCGCGCCGTAGAGGCTGCTTCTGGAAGTTCAAACGTGATAAAGAGCCTGCCTTCATCTTCAGTAGGAATAAAACCCGTGGGTTTATGCTTGAACAACAAGATCGCCCCAATGATGATGCAAATGAGCAAAATAATAACATAGCGCGAAGCCCCAATAGCCTTTCGCACGCCAACGGTATAATTAAGCGTAGTTTTTCTAAACCAACGGTCAAACACATAAAAAAATCTATTCAATCCTCTTGAATGCTCATCAAATTCTACAGGCTTCAGTAAAAGCGTACATAAGGCGGGTGTGAGTGAGAGTGCTAAGAAGGCAGAAATCAATACCGAAATCGCAATCGTGATGGCAAATTGTTGATAGAGCTTACCCACTATCCCAGGAATGAAACCTACGGGAATAAATACAGAAGCTAAAATGAGGGCAATTGCAATAACGGGCCCAGAAATGTCTTTCATGGCGAGAATGGTGGCTTCCTTAGCCGAAATTTTTCGGCTACTCATATAATGTTCCACCGCCTCTGTAACTACGATGGCATCATCGACCACAATCCCAATAGCCAGCACAAAACCAAACAAGGTGAGCTTATTGATCGTAAAACCCAATAGGGTAAAAAACGTAAAGGTGCCAATGATAGATACCGGAATGACCAGTACAGGAATTAAGGTGGCTCGCCAATTTTGCAAAAACAGAAATACCACCAATATCACTAAGATCAATGCTTCGATAAGTGTAACGACCACTTCGTGAATCGACACCCGAATGACCGATACCGACTCAAACGGAATCATATAGTCGACATCACTCGGAAAGGTTTTCTTGAGTTGTTTCATGGTGGCCACTACTCCATCGTAGGTCTCTAGTGCATTGCTGTTGGGCGTTTGGAAAATCAACAAAAACGTTGCTCTTTTCCCGTCGACAAAAGAATAATCATCATAGGTAAACTTACCCAATTCCACACGAGCTACATCTTTCAGGTGAACGATAGCCCCCGTTTGAGGATCCGAGCGTATGATCACATTACCGAAATCTTCTGGTTTGCTGAGTCGGCTATTGGTAAATACGGTATACTGAAAAGCCTGGGTGCTATCTTGCGGGGGATTACCAATTGACCCAGCAGCTATTTGCAGATTTTGCGATTGAAGCGCTGCTATCACATCACTTGGGGTAAGCCTCAATGCAGCTAGCTTTTCGGGCTTAAGCCAAATACGCATGCTAAAGTCGGCCCCACGGGTAAATACATCTCCCACTCCATTCACACGCAACAATGCATCTTTCACATAAATATTTGCATAGTTGCTGAGAAATTCAGGGCTATGCGTACCATGCGGTGAATAAAGAGCTACCAACATCAAGATGCTGGGATTTCTTTTCCTGACGGTAACTCCCAATCGTTGTACTTCCGATGGAAGCTGAGGGGCTGCTATGCCCACTCGGTTTTGGACGTCTAATGCCGCAATATCTACATTGGTTCCCAAGCCAAAAGTGACACTGATGCTACTCGTTCCCGTACTCGTGCTGGTGCTCTGCATGTATTCCATGCCCGGGGTGCCATTGACCTGGGTTTCAATGGGTGTTGTTACAGTTTGCTCTACCGTTTGGGCATCGGCTCCCGTATAATTGGCCGTAACTTGAACTACAGGAGGTGTGATATCTGGATATTGAGCAATGGGCAAGTTGAGGATAGAGAGCACTCCCAACAATACAATGATAATTGCAATCACTATAGCCGTGATGGGGCGTTTAATAAATACATTTGCAATCATAACCGCCTAAAATTCGATTCAATGAAAACGATATCCATGACTCTATTTACGCGTTAATGCGCAGAAGAAGCCTGTCCACTCACTATCACGTGACTCCCTTGATGCAATTTTTGTATGCCTTGGGTAACCACCTGCTCGCCCTCTTGCAACCCCGCTTGCACCACATATTGATTGCCCACCGGATAACCTATATTCACTTTTCGCTGCACTACGCTATCGCCCTGTACCACATAGACGAAGTGTTCGCCTAATTGTTCGGTTACAGCCACTTGCGGTACCAGTAAGGTGCTCGAAGGCAAATGATGCGCAACCCGTACATTACAGCTCATACCATCGCGCAACAGGTTTTTTTGGTTAGGAATGAGTAGCCTTATCGTAATGGTTCCCGTTTGCGGATCTACAGCTCGGTCGATCACCGAAATAGTGGCGGGATAGGGATAGAGATTACCGCCAGGCAATTGGATCATAAAGGTAGAATCGGCATGGTGCTGGGCTGCATGAGCCAGCATGTCGGTAAACTCTGGAATTTCTTTTTCATCTACTTGAAAATCTACTGCCATAGGATCGTATGAAGAAATCGTATTCAATAGGGTTTGGCCGGGAGTGACCAAAGCTCCTAATTTGACCTGGGAGATACCGATAATCCCACTAAATGGTGCTACGATACGCGAATACCTCAAGTTGGTCTCCACTTGGCTAACATTGGCCTTGGCAGCAGCCACTTGCGCTTCCGCGCTTCGTAGGTCAGACAAAGCATGGTCGAGGGTTTGCCGAGCAATAGCGTTTTTCTGACTGAGCTCTTGATAACGCTGCGCATCCTGGCGAGCTCTTTCTAAATTAGCTTCAGCAGCTTGCAAGTTGGCCACTGCCTGTTGATATGCAGCTTCATATTGCTGACGATCAATTTCATATAGTTTCTGCCCTTTCTCCACATACTGGCCATCTTTAAAAAAGATACCTGTAATATAGCCACTTACGTCGCCGCGTAGTTGTACCACATTCAATGCCCGTATGGTGCCAGGATAAAACTGATAATATATGGCCGACTGTGGCTGTATCGCTACCACACTCACAGGCACAGCCTGAGGCATCATGGGAGTTTGTGAAGCATGCTTGCAACCATCGAGCAAAACAACGCTCGCTGCTCCCGCTATGCAGATGGAAAAGAAATGCCGAAAAATATGGTTCATGTCATTCATAGCGATAGACTTTTAAGGGTTGACATTTGCCGTAGCCGATTGCTGTGCTGGGATAGAAGTTGCGCCCGATGGCAGGTAGTCTGATACATGAATCAGTCCCATGGCTTTCTCTAAATCTAGCTTGCTCGATAGCACTTGCAATAGGGCATTCAAGTAACTAAACTCTGCCGTACGCAAATCGGTTTCGGCTGTGATGACATCGAGATAAGTTTTTACCCCCGCCTGATATTGCAATGATAAAGTTTGATATACATCTCGCGCCATGTCGAGATTTTCTTTTAAAGTTTGCCAAGTGTAAAGATTGCTCTTGTAATTGGCTAATGCTTGTTCGTATTCTGTACGGATCTGATTTTGTAATGACTGTAAAGCAAAATCGGCCTGCTGTACCTGTAATTTGGAAATGGCCAAATTTTGTACACGCTTTGTACCTTGAAAAATAGGTAGCGAGAGTTGTATACCGATCAATGAATTGGGAAAACTACGGCTGTATAATTGTGAAAACTGATCGTTTAAATAAGCTAAGTTATAATTATAAAATGCCGATATACTAGGCAAAAAACTCCACTTGTTGTATTGCCATTCATCTACAAGCAGCCGGCGGCTGTTTTGCAACAATTGATATTCGATGCGATTGGTGTATTGCAAAACTTGCGTAGTATCAAACCACACGTTATTATCCATTTGTGCCGTGTCGTAAGTCAGTACAAATGCACTATCTTTTGGAAAGCCCATCAGCTGCTTGAGATAAGCATAAGCCACTTTCACTTGTTGAGCCACTGTTTGACGGTTGGCATAAGCATTATTTAATGCGATCTTCGCCCGTTCATAATCGGTCTGATCTACTAGACCTGCTTGGTATTGGGCATACGCATCTTCCATACTCTTTTTTAGCCGCACAATATCTTGCTCTGCAATATCAAGTTGCCGTTGGGCGATCAACACATTGTAATAAGCTTTGCTCACGTTGACAATGGAATTGATCTGGTCTTCAAGAATGGTTTGCGCTGTTTGTTGCTTCACATCGCCTGCTGAGTGTACGGCCAGCAATACATCGCGATCAAACAAAGTTTGGTTAACCGAAAAACTGAGGGTAGAAGAATTGGCTACCCCAATCTTTACCTCACGTTTAGGGCCGTTGGGATTGTTAAAATCCGGAAATACAGAGGTGGGTAACTGTAAATAATGTTGTAGATTCAAGCTAAAACCAATTTGTGGATACCAATCGGCCAGCTTGCTACGAATGGTATGTAAGGTAATATCGCGATTGAGGTATGATTGTTGAAGATCAGGACTATGGCGCAAAGCAAATGCTACACAGTCGTGTAAGCCATTTATTGATGGGGAAGCTTGTTGAGCAGGCAACAACGAAGGAGAAAAAATACATACACCAAACAAATATATCGCGATCAAAATTGGCTTCATGATCTTGTATTTAATTCTCATTCATCAGATAATCGAAATGCTAACCTCCTATTTCCTCTGTTCATGCTCATTTGGTAGCTAGATATGCCTAGGAATTACGGCTTATGTGAACTCGCTTGCAGCAGAGGCAGTGGGTTATGGATGTGGTAGTTGGTGAACGGTCGCTAAAAACGAGCCACAAATATAGCTTGATCTGAGTTTATTTTTAAAAATTCTTGATTAATGGTCATACATAAGAAAAAAGAATAAACTACGTTTATTATTTGATCAACTAAATGCTAAATATGTTCCGGTTCATATCTTCATGTTTGCTATTTGGATGCTGCTTTCTGGCCGGGCTCGAGCAAGCCACAGCTCAAGAAAAAAGCATTGGCCTATTAATTGGCATGAGCAACTATACGGGCGATTTGCAGTATCATCGCTATACTTTTCAAGAATCGCATCCTGCTGTAGGCCTCTTTTATGATCAGTCGTTCTGTCCACATTTTGCTGCCAGGGCCATGCTTTCATATGCCACTATTTCTGGTGATGATCGTTATGGGAAAGATAGCGCCACCATCTTGCGCAACTTAAGCTTTCAATCGCATATTGTGGAGTTGCAGGCTAATGTGCGCTATATGCTCTGGGATCTAGATCAAAAGCCCATCACGCCTTATGTTTTCGTTGGAATAGCCTTGTTTCATTTCAATCCTACCGCACTCGATACCAATGGCCAACGGGTAAAGCTGCAACCCCTCAGCACCGAAGGCGAAGGCTTATCGGCTTACCCGGATCGCAAGCCTTATCACCTTACACAATTGGCTATTCCTTTTGGGGGTGGCGTCCTCTGGGCGGTTTCTCCACGAGTAAGGTTTGGATTGGAAATTGGCTTACGGAAAACGTTTACTGATTATTTAGACGATGTAAGCAAAACTTATGTAGATGAAACCACTTTGCTAAATGCCAGAGGTCCATTGGCCGTTCGGATGGCGTATCGTACCAACCGCCTGCCCGGCCACCAGTCTGATCCTTATCCGCCCAATGGCACCCCACGTGGTGGTAAATACAAGGATTGGTATTACTACACTGCTCTCACGGTGAGCATTACCTTACCTCATTCTAAAAAACCAGGCAGCATGTCGGCGGGTTCTCAACATGGCGGTATACCTTGCCCGCCCTTAAAATGATTGCTTAGCTCAATTGTTCTTTCTTCCCGGCTAGTAAATACAATACGGCCATGCGAATGGCTACACCATTTTCAACCTGTTGCAAGATGATCGACTGTGGAGAATCGGCAACTTCAGAATCGAGTTCCACCCCTCGGTTAATGGGCCCAGGGTGCATGATGATAATTGGCTTGTGCAAGGCATCGATCCAGCTTCGTTTGATGCCATAATACAAATTGTATTCACGTAAGGTGGAAAACAATGGCCTGTTTTGCCTTTCTAGTTGAATGCGCAACACATTGGCTACATCACACCAAGCAAGTGCCTCTTGCACTCGATAACACACCTTCACGCCCAAGGCCTCTGCAATGTATTTAGGTATCAAAGTGGGCGGTCCTGCTACCATCACCTCCGCACCCAATTTTTTTAGACAGTAAATATTGGAAAGAGCCACCCGCGAATGCATAATATCACCAATAATGGCTACCCGCACACCATTCACCTGCCCTAATTTTTCCCGAATGGAATATGCATCGAGCAATGCTTGAGTAGGATGTTCGTTGATGCCATCACCAGCGTTGATCACACTGGCAGGAATATGTTTAGCCAAAAAATGGGGCGCCCCACTCGCCGAATGCCGCATCACAACCATATCTACTTTCATAGCCAAAATATTGTGCACAGTATCGATCAACGTTTCCCCCTTTTTGACCGACGATACACTAGCAGAAAAATTGATGACATCGGCCGAGAGGCGTTTTTCAGCCAACTCAAAAGAAATACGGGTGCGAGTTGAATTTTCAAAAAATAAATTCACCACTGTCGTGTCGCGTAATGTTGGTACCTTCTTGATGGGCCTGCTTAAAACTTCTTTAAACTGATCTGCTGTTTGAAAAATAATGTCGATATCTTCAGGAGTGAGATCACGAATGCCAAGCAAGTGTTTGACCGAGAGCGACATCGAAAAGCAAAGGTAAGATGCTAAAAAACGATAAACAAATACTTGGCTTTTTCCAGAAATTTGAATTCATCAAACACCCAATCAATCATGTCACTGCCACTCCAAGAAACATTCATTCATCCTACGGCTATCGTTGATGAGGGTTGTGTGGTGGGAACAGGTAGCCAAATCTGGCATTTTGCCCATCTGATGAGCGGAGCACAGATTGGCCAGCAATGCACGATTGGGCAAAACGTATTCATTGCTTCGGGTGTAGTGGTGGGCAATCGGGTGAAAATTCAAAACAATGTTTCTCTTTATGCGGGAGTAGTGATAGAAGATGAGGTGTTCCTGGGGCCTTCTTGTGTGTTTACCAACATTCGGCATCCACGGAGTGCTATTAGTCGAAAAGAATATTTTGAGCAAACGATTGTACGAAAAGGGGCTACTATTGGAGCTAATGCCACCTTGGTCTGCGGCATAGAGATAGGTAGTTATGCCTTTGTGGGAGCAGGAGCGGTAATTACGCGCAATGTACCTGCCTATGCACTCGTAGTAGGTAATCCAGCCCGACAAATAGGTTGGGTAAGTGCTTATGGTCATCGGCTGTATTTCGATGAGCAAGGCCACGCCATTTGTCACGAGAGTGGAGAGCATTATGCGCTTATTCGAGGAAGAGTACAAAAAGTATAACGCTGCTCATCGCAACCCTTCGTACCCACTCATTCATTCCCTACTCCTGTAGATGGTGTAAGCTCGCGGTATTGCAAGTTTTCATCGCGCGGGGTCATTCGAGGCATAATAAGGTGAATGAAGAGCAAAGCCAACAAATATAAGCTGCCTGCAATGAGAAAGGCTATAAAATAGCCGCTTTTTTCACTCTGATCCAATATATGTCCCAGACCCAAATTGGCCATTACACTCGCCAACGCACCAATCATCCCCCCAATACCCACAACCGATGCAGTAGCTTTTTTGGGAAACACATCTGAAGCTAAGGTAAATGCATTGGCCGACCAGGCTTGATGGCCACCCGCTGCAAGGCCAATTAAGCATACGGCTACCCACTCATGCTGAGTCTGTGTAGCCATCACTACAGGAAGAATGATGATGCCACAAATCAACATGGTAATCTTGCGTGCCCGATTAATAGACCAATGTTTTTTCTGGATAAAGAATGAAGAGAGCCAGCCACCAAAAATACTTCCCAAATCGGCCATCAAGTAAATGACGATCAAAGGCAATGCTAAACCTTTTAACTCCAAACCAAATTGGTGATTCAAAAAAAAGCCGCCCCAAAACAAATAAAACCACCATACCGCATCGGGTAGCTTGGCCACGGCAAAAGCCCAAGTTTCTTTCAACGGCAAAACGCGCCACCAAGAAATGCGCTCATCCGACTCAATTTCGGTATCGCTAAGGATATAACTAAGTTCCTTTTCCGACACTTTGGAATGCTTTTCAGGCTTTCGGTAGGTGGTAAGCCAAAGAATAAGCCAGATCATGCTAAAGGTAAATGTGATACCAAAAGCATACTGCCAATGCTTGCCCGTATTGCTCACGATTAAGGGGATAACCAATGGAGCCAACACCGCCCCTACATTGCTACCCGCATTAAAAATACCTGTTGCCAATGCTCTTTCTTTTTTGGGAAACCACTCAGCCACCGTTTTAATGCAGGCTGGAAAATTGCCCGACTCCCCAATACCCAATCCAAAACGCGCTACAGCAAAGCCTATCCAACCCATGCTCCGCGTTACAAAGGCATGCATCAGGCTAAAAAAACTCCAAATCCCAATCGATATCGCATATCCCATACGTGTACCCACTCGATCAATAATTCCTCCCATCAACAGCATGCCCACAGCATAAGCCATCATAAACGAGATATTGATATAACTGTATTGGGTATTCGTCCAATGAAAAATATAATCGCGCAAGGTAGGACCCAGCACGCCAATGATGCTTCGATCCATGTAATTAATGGTAGTGGCTACAAAAAGCAAAGCCAAAATACGCCAGCGAAAAGGACGCATCTTTTGGCTAAGCTTATTGGTGGCTAATGATTCCATTTTCATACGGTTGCCTTTTTCAAACTTTCTATGGTGTGCAACACTTCTCGGGTAAGGCTTTCGATTGTAGCATAATCGCGCTGCTCCATGAATTTTTTGCTGATGAGCTTGCTCCCCATACCCACGGCTACGACACCTGCCCGAAACCAGCGTTCTAAATTTTCTCTAGTAGTATCCACCCCGCCAGTAGGCATGAATTTTAACCGAGGGAAGATATCGCGGATGCTACTTACAAACTCAGGCCCCAACAAACTTCCAGGAAATAGTTTAATCAGCTGAAGGCCCTGGTTTTCGGCGATCATGATCTCGGTAGGTGTCATACAACCCGGTACATAGAGCATTTCATTTTGCTGTGCGAAACGCACTACATCAGCCAAATAGCCGGGACTTACCAGAAAATCAGCCCCAGCAGCAGCATACCATTCGGCTTCTTTGAAGTGTTTGATGGTGCCCACTCCCAGCTTCATATCAGGCATTTCTGCCTGACGCAGGCGTAGCAAAGCTTGAAAATTGCGAAATGCCGCTTCTCCCCGATTGGTGTATTCTATTGCCCGAATACCAGCACGATACACGGCACGCAAGACTTCCTGACTCACGCCTTCATCAGGATGAAAATACAAGGGCAAAATACCTTGTTGTAGAATAATATGGGTCATGTCAGATGCTTGGATCATCTCAATATCTTTTTTTCGGGTAAACGATTAACGTTGTACGCGTCCACTGGCGTCACCTTTCATGAGTTGCAACACTTCTTCGAGTGTAGCGTGATTCATGTCGCCTGGTATGGTATGTTTCAGCGCCGATGCGGCCACACCAAATTCAGCTGCATCCCGCATACTCATGCCTGTTATCAAACCATAAATCAATCCGCTAGCAAAGCTATCGCCACTGCCCACCCGATCTACAATACGAACTTCATATTTACGGGTATGATAAAATTCTTTCCCGTCGTAAACCAGTGCACTCCAGCCATTATCACTAGCGCTATAGCTCTCGCGCAACGAAGTAGCGATATAGCGAAATCCAAACTTTTCCTGCATTTGCTGAAATACTTCTTCATAACCAGCGAGATTGAGTTCTCCCTTAGTGACATCGGTGCCTTTTGCCTGAAAGCCTAGTGTGGCTTCGGCATCTTCCTCATTACCAATACACACGTCTACATATTGACAAAGGCGCGTCATCACCTCACGGGCTTTTTCCTTGCTCCAGAGTTTTTTTCGGTAGTTTAAGTCGAGACTGGTAGTAATGCCCTTTGCTCGAGCTGTTTTCAAAGCTAGCTCGGTGAGGACTGCAGCTTTATCGCTGAGTGCTGGAGTAATGCCTGTGGTATGAAACCATATGGCTCCCTCTAAAATCTGCTCAAAATCAAAATCTTCTGGATCGGCCTCGGCAATGGCGGCATGTGCACGATCGTAGATCACTTGAGAGGCTCGCATGGAAGCGCCTGTTTCCAGAAAATAAATTCCCAAGCGTTCACCACCTCGAGCAATATATTGGGTGTCTACACCATAACGGCGCAAATGATTAATTGCCGCCTGACCAATAGGGTTTCGAGGTACTTTGGTCACAAAAACCCCTTGTAAACCATAATTGCAAAGCGCCACGGCTACATTAGCCTCTCCGCCTCCATAGGTAACTTCAAAACGATCAGCTTGTACAAAACGTTGATAGCCCGGCGTAGAAAGCCTGAGCATGATTTCGCCAAACGTAACTACTTTCTTAGACATAGGCTAGATATTTTGAAATACGATAAAAATGATTTAATTAACAGCTTGCGATCTACAACAGCGTGTTCACTTCTGCTACGTCCATATCGGTATACACCTGATTTTCGCCAGCCATACCCCAGATAAATCCGTAGTGGGCAGTACCACAGCCAAAATGCACCGACCAAGGTGGTGAAATAACGGCTTCATGATTGGCCATCACCAGATGACGGGTTTCCTGGGGTTGACCCATAAAATGAAATATGCGTTGCTGTTCGGGTAAATCGAAATAAAAATACACCTCTGTGCGACGGGTATGGGTATGTGGGGGTACAGAATTCCATACACTCCCCCGGGCCAGCACCGTTAGGCCCATGACCAACTGGCAACTGGGAATACCTTCGAGGTGAATGTATTTGTAAATCGTTCGTAGGTTGGCTTGCGTAGCGTCGCCAGCCTGCATGGGCGTAGCTTCTTCTTTCTTCAACATTCGATTGGCATATCGAGCATGTGCGGGAGCCGAAAGCATAAAAAACACAGGAGGGTGAAGAGGGTCTATCCCTTCAAAACTCACGTTGCGGGTTTCTTTTCCTAAGTATAACCCATCTAACTTATCTAGCTCAAACAAATCTCCATCGGCTCTTACTTTCCCTTTGCCGCCCACATTGATTATTCCCAATTCGCGCCGTTCGAGAAAATAATTTGCACGCAATTCAGGGTGCAAAGGCAATGCGAGTTCATGAGTCACCGGCTTAGCACCTCCAATAATTAGCCGATCGTCGTGTGCATATACCAGCTTGACTCGATCGTCTTCGATGAGATGTTGCACCAGAAAATGCTTGCGCAGTTCTTGCGTGCACATCCGCTGGGTCTCTTCTGGGCTATGAGAGAATCTGATTTCCATGTTTAAAAGTTTTTATCACCTGTATTTAGCGGGCTAACCAGCCGCCATCGACTACTACAATAGTGCCACTCACATAGTCCGAAGCACGAGAAGCCAAAAAAATGGTAGCTCCCGCTAGGTCTTCTGGCACTCCCCAACGACCTGCAGGAATCCGATCGAGGATGGCTTGATTGCGCTCGGGATCACCGCGCAGAGGAGCCGTATTATCGGTTGCGATATAACCCGGCGCAATACCATTCACTTGTACCCCCTTGCCTGCCCATTCATTGGAGAGGGCCTTCAGCAAGCTTGAAATGCCGGCTTTACTGGCTGCATAGCCGGGTACCAGAATACCTCCCTGAAAGCTGAGCAACGAGCAAGTGAAGATGATTTTCCCAGAGCCGCGTGCCAACATTTGCTTGCCGATTTCTCGGGCTAAAATGAAAGGCGCATCTAAGTTGATCGCCATTACGGTATCCCAATCGGCATCTGCGTGCTCAATAGCTGGACTGCGGCGAATGGTACCCGCATTGTTAACCAAAATATCGATGACAGGATGTTCGTGAGAAACTCGCTCTAAGAAAGCATATAGCTGCTGGCGATTTGAGAAATCGGCTTGATAAGCACTGAATTGCCTACCCAGCTGGCCGATCTCCACCCTTAATGCTGCCTCATACTGTGGCATAGTAGCCGATACCCCAATGATATCGGCACCCGCCCCAGCCAACGCCAAAGCCATAGCTCGCCCTATGCCTTTGTTACAACCAGTGACCAGGGCTTTTTTACCATTCAAATCAAATAATTGCTGAACCGATGGATGCATGTCAGATACATTTGATACAGTGTTGGCTGATGGCTATTTGCAACCGATTGCGAAAAGTACTACAAAAATTCATCATGTCTTCTAAAAGTTTGTCGACGATCTATTTTCTTCCTCTATAACATGCTCTTCTGGAGTGATTTGTTGCCAGTTAAAGTAATTGCGAGCATTGAAATAGCAGATATCCCGAATGATTTTGCCTATCCATTCCCGGTCATTGGGCAGTTCACCTCTTTCGATTTCTCTACCGAAAATATCGCAAAGCAAGCGTCGGAAATATTCATGGCGGGGATACGACAAAAAGCTGCGTGAATCGGTAACCATGCCCACGAAATGACTGATCAGGCTCATGTTCGACAAGGCATTGATTTGTCGGGTCATGCCATCGATTTGATCGAGAAACCACCAAGCTGCACCATATTGAATTTTACCCGGAAACGAGCCATCATTAAAATTGCCCACCATAGTGGCAAACAGTTCATTATCGGCAGGGTTGAGGTTGTATAAGATGGTTTTAGCTAAACGATTTTGCTGGTCTAATTTGTCTAAAAATTTAGCCAGCGCAACTGCTTGTGAATAATCGCCAATCGAGTCCCAACCCGTATCAGGGCCCAACTGCTTCATCATTCGGCTATTGGTATTGCGCAATGCACCTAAATGAAATTGTTGTATCCAGCCTTTTTCATGATCCCATTGAGCTAGCTCCAGCAGCAGAGCAGCTCGAAAGCTTTGTTGTTCGGCAGCATCGAGGGTATGCCCGGTTCGAATTTTATCAAAAATATACTGTAGCCGTTGTAAGCTTGTCTGCTCTTCAACTTCGATATATGTCAATCCATGATCCGACACATTACAACCATGTTGGGCGAAATAATCGTGGCGTTGATGTAAGGCAAAAAGAAAATCATTCCAGGAAGCAATATGCTGATTGGCGGCTGCCTCCAGCCGATTGATATACTCATTGAAGGCTACGGGATTGGCTACTTGCATGGCTTTATCGGCTCGAAAAGCAGGCAATACTGGGATTTCAAATTCTTTTTTCAATTGCTCATGATAGCGCAGATCATCTATTGGATCATCGGTGGTGCACACCAGTACTACATGCATCTTTCTCAATAGGTTGCGCACACTATATTCTGGAGTACGGAGCAAATGGTTGCAATGCTCATAGATGCGTTTCGCAGAGGAAGGGTTGAGCAATTCTGTTATCCCAAAATAGCGCTGTAGTTCCAGATGTGTCCAATGATAAAGCGGATTTCGCAGGGTATAAGGCACGGTTTCAGCCCATTTCATAAACTTAGCCTCATCGGGTTGATCACCGGTACAAAAACTTTCATCGATGCCATGGGTGCGCATTGCCCGCCATTTGTAATGATCTCCATATAGCCATATCTGAGTGAGGTTTTCAAATTGGTGGTCTGTAGCTATTTGCTCTACGGGCAAATGGCAATGATAGTCGATAATGGGCATGTACTGGGCTACTTCATGATACAGATAACGAGCCGTTTCGCTGTGTAAGAGAAAATCTTCGTCTAAAAACTTTTTCATAGTTGGGTATGCTTTATTTAAATGTTAAAGAGAAACGCCTCTTTTCCAAGGAATAAAGTCTTCCTGGCCATTGCGTACAGCGGCAGGTATCTTTTGACCGCTAGCGACGGCAATCACCTCGTCGAGAATGCGTGCACCGGCCTGCTCAATAGTTTCTTCTCCGTCGATAATGGTACCCGCATTGACATCTATGATATCTGGCATGTGCTGGTAGAGAGCTGTATTGCTAGAAATCTTGATGACGGGTGCAATGGGATTGCCTGTGGGTGTACCCAGCCCCGTGGTAAACAACACCACATTGGCTCCAGCTCCCACTTCAGCCGACGTAGATTCTACATCATTACCCGGCGTGCATAGCAGGTTAAGTCCTGGCTTTCTAACCCATTCGGGATAATCGAGTACATCGGTGATAGGTGAGGTGCCTCCTTTCTTAGCTGCTCCGGCCGATTTCATGGCATCGGTGATGAGGCCATCTCGGATATTGCCAGGCGATGGATTCATATCGAATCCCGACCCTACCATCTCTGCACGGCGTTGATAAGCCCGCATCAACTCCAGAAAACGGCGCGCTAATTCTTCTTCTACACAGCGGTCGCACAATTCTTGTTCAACGCCACAAAGCTCGGGGAACTCCGATAAGATAACGCTACCTCCCAAAGCTACCAACAGGTCGGAAGTATAGCCTATGGCCGGGTTGGCAGATATTCCCGAGAAGCCATCAGATCCACCACATTCGAGCCCAATACATAACTTGCTTAAAGGTGCAGGCTCACGACGGCATTCATTGGCTTGAATAAGTCCAGCAAAAGTCTGGCGGATGGCTTCAGATAACATCCGATCTTCCAGCCCTACACGTTGTTGCTCTAAGATAATCAGGGGTTTATTGAAATGTGGATCCCTACGCTGAATCTCTTCCTGCAACAAGCTTACCTGTGCATTCTGGCAGCCTAAACTCAATACCGTAGCCCCAGCCACATTAGGATGGGTGATATACCCCGCGAGTAAGCCACAAAGTGTGCGAGCATCATCGCGTGTACCCCCACAACCTCCGGTATGACTCAAGAACTGAATGCCATCGACATGGGCAAACAAGCGTTGCCCAGGATCATACGCCACATGAGCCTCGAAAGGAGCCGAGAGTATTTCGGTGAGCGACTTACCCGTTCGATATAGCTCGGCAAGCTGTTGGGCAAAACGCGTATAGATCTTTGGCCTTTGATATCCCCATGCAGCTTGCATCGCTTCTTTTAAAGCAGCTGTATTTCGATTTTCACAAAACACTAGCGGCACCACGATCCAATGATTGGCCGTACCCACTCGCCCATCGGATCGGTGATATCCATAAAATACTCGATCTTTCCAGCGCGAAACATCAGGTGCCTGCCAGGATACTTTTCGTGGGCCTGTACTGAGCTTTACCTCTCCTGTGGCATGCGCCACATTTTGTGGGGAGAGCCTGCTGCCTGGTGGTAAGTCTATCTTGGCTTTTCCTACTTGCACTCCGTACATGATGATGGGATCACCAGCATGTAAGGCTTGTATATTGAATTTGTGTTTCGCAGGAACAGCCTCAAGCAAGACCCATTCATTGTCACGCCAGCTGATGTGCTGGCCAGCTGCTAAATCTCGCAAAGCTACCAACACATTATCGGCCGGATGTACCTGTATGACGATTCGTGTGTTTGTTTCCATAGAGGAGATTTTTTGAGATTATGCCTCAATAGCTTGGTGGAAACAGATTTCCAGACGACCCTGCTGGAGATGGTCTACATACTGTATTACCGTTTCAGTAAAACCCGGCAGCTGGGTGAGATCTGTCTGCCACAAATGTACATTGCCCAATACTTGCTTCACCAGCTCTGCTATAGTATATTTTTTCCAACACTCAGCAAAATAAGCAGCTTGGCTATCGCGAATGGGATAGGTGTTGCCCGCCCATGCCCCCACATAATGTTGACCACGAGCTTCTCCTCTCATGAATAGCAGATAGGCTGCAAATCCAAGCGCCATAGCCATGGGCACCTGATTCATGCGTTGGTAATAAGCCAATAAAAGCGGCACGTTGCGCATGCGCATTTTGGCGGTGTATTCTACAGTGATATCGATCCAATGATGCTTTAAATAAGGATTGGCAAAACGCTCCAGCACTTTCTGGGCAAAAGATTCGGCCATTTCTCGAGTGATCTGAGGGGAAATCATAGCGGGTATCATTTCCGCAAAAATCAATTGGTGAAGAAATTTGGTAATGTCGGGATGTTGCATGGCCTGTGTCACCGTATCTAATCCCATAAAATATGCTAAGCCACAGCAGAAGGTATGGGTGCCATTGAGTAGCCGCAATTTGAGCTCTCGAAAGCGTGTAATGTCGGCAGCTAATACCAATCCCTCATCTATCCCACTCCAGTGAATCACCTGTTGCACTCGCTCATCGCTAGCTTCTATAGCCCAGAGCCGATATGGCTCGGCTTGAATCATGAGCTCATCTCGATAACCCAGCCGTGCTTCAATTTCTTGCTGGATTGATTCGGGTAACTTGCCGGGCACAATACGATCGACAAGTGAGTTACAAAACACACATGCCTTTTCTATCCAATCGATAAACTCAGCTGGGAGTCGACGAATCTTAGCCAGTTCCACAACAATTTGCTGTAATCGTTGGCCATTGTCGGGTATAAGCTCGGTAGGGATAATAACAAACCCTTGATCAGGATGAGCATTGGACGACTGATAACGGGCGAGTAGCACAGCAAGTAGTTTGCCGGGAAAGCTACGGGGTGGCATGGCTAAGGGATCGTCGGTATCATCAAGAGAAATACCCACTTCGGTGGTATTAGAAATGATTAGCCGAATAGGCTTTTGCTTAACGGCATCGCATATGGCCTGCCATTCATGTTGCGCCGAGAGCACACGGCTAATGGTCGCCTGAATAAGAAATTTTTCAATAGCCTGGCCATTCTCCATTCCCTGCACGCAAAGGGTATAAAGCCCATCTTGCCTGTCGAAAGCATCGGTGTCGCCCCGAGAAGTAGACTTCACCACCAGGATACGACCAGCTGCCAAACCCGCCTTATTGGCTTTATCTATAAAATAATCGGGCAACCCACGCAACAACACCCCCGTACCAAATTGCAACACGGTTTCGGGTAAATCTAACAACCCTGGATCTGGGATTTCCATATCTGTTTGGGGAGATAATCTGGATAAGATGTGCCGATTTAAAGATTCCATGTCGATGAGATCAGTTTCTATTGTTTATCGTTTGCCAAATCTGCTGCGCTTGTGTCAATAGCCAATCAGCCAAGTCGGCTCCAGCAAGAGCATTTTCAAAATCATTGGGCAGCTTGCGCCCATCGGTATATTCATTGTACAACCAAGGATCTCCCACTGCAAGCACCCAACCTCGTCCATATTTTGCACGAGCAATGATAATATCGCCATGATCGATAAGCTCTGCTCGCGCGGGTGGCTTTACCCCAAGCGTACAAATTTCTTTCATAAATAGGCGCCGCGATAGGGGAAAAATATCATCTGCAGGTGTATGTAAAGCTCCTGCTTGATAATCATGGTCGGGCACATGATTGCGGCTATTCTCATTAAAATGAATTCCAAAGCTGGCCGACAACGCATTCAGGTGGTCGAACTCACAATTGCCTGAATCGTTGGCCATGAGGAGCAGAATGCCTCCATTGTGCACCCATTGCCGTATCAGGCGAATCGATGTGCGATCGATATAGTGCGGGCTAGACGTTTCCGCCCGTGTATCAGGATCAACGATGATATATACCTGTACCCGCCGCAAAGTTTGGGAAGTGGGCGCTCGCTCTATCGTTACCAATTGAGCCCCACGATCTAAAAACTGTTGCCCCCAGAAGGAAAAACCACTGTTTTGCCAATCGCTCCACAAGTAATGAAAAGGCTCCCGTGCGCCTGGTGCCCCAAATGGATCGGGACGCCATTCTCGGTTGAAATAATGATCTAATGCTATCGTGATATTTTTACCCTTCTGGTATAAAGGCAGTTTGGCCATTTCTACACTGGCCAACAAAAAGGCACCCACTCCTTTGGGGTCATTGCTCACCACTTTTTCACTCAAATAATAAGCCTCGCTACCATCCCGATAAGGCTTGCCTCCTAATCCAGCCACACTGCAAATCCCCCCTAGTTCAGGGCCTTGCGGAGTAGATCGAACAAATTGTTTCAACATGCCCCGATAGGCGCGCTCAACAGCAACACGATAGGGCAGCTCAGGCAAAAGCCCCAGCCGAATGCCTTTAGCCAATGCGTATATAAACATGGCCGTTGCCGACGATTCGAGATAATTGCCTGGCAATTGCGGCTTGGCCATGAGCTGATACCAACATCCCGATACAGAATCCTGTGCCCGTACGATAGCTTTGGCCAAATGCGAAAACATTTGTTTTAAAGAATCATATGCAGGAAGATGATGCGGATAATGTTCCAAAACGTCTACCAATGCCATGGCCAGCCATCCATCACCTCTCCCCCAAATATTCGCCGAACGCCCCGTATGAGGATCAGCCCATTGCTCACGATGAGATGCATCCCAAGCATGGAAATATAATCCTGTAGCCGTATCAAGTAAATGATCGCGCACCAGTAAAAACTGATGGGCAATATCGGCCAATTGCCGAGACATTGATTGGCTATCTTTGAGATGCATAATGTATTGGAGATAAAATGGCTCGGCCATGTACAAGCCATCTACCCACATTTGATGAGGATAAATTTGTTTATGCCAAAATCCTCCCGATGCATTACGAGGTTGATGTTGAAGTTGATCCCATAGCCGAGCAGCCGCTAGACGATAGCGAGCAATACCCGTAACATCGGCCATGAGCAATAGAGCACGTCCATTGTTGAGGTCGTCTAGCTTAAAATCTGCTGGGCGATAGCTACAAATAGTACCATCGGTTGAGATATACTGATCGAGCCCATGTTGAATATACTGAAAATAGCGCCCATCAGCAGTAAGTAGCCATAATGCCGCCATACCTTGCCAAACCACTCCGGTTTCATACCCCCACTTATCTGGAAAATGGGATTGTTGAATCGAAGCGTTGGCAAATTGTTGGGCTTCCCAAAGAGCGGTATCGGCTAGTGTTTGATGGAGATGTCGTTGTGAGGTCCAGCCTGCCACCTGCCCCGGCACCAAGGCCGAGGTCAGGCAGAGGCCGATTCCTATTAACCCATAAACCAAGCTTTTTATGTTCATCCCATTCTTTCGCCAATATGATTCATTGCAAGGCATTGATGCACTATTTTTCATTCAAACTCACCATGGCTGGTATAGCTCCTTCAGCATACTCGATCATGTGTTTAGAAGGAAATGGCTCCACATGGGTCAATTGAATATGCGCATTTTCTTTTCCTTCCACAATCAATAATTTCTGGGCAACACTTGGATAACTGAGGCCGTTGAAACGAATATGTTGCACCCGAGCCAATCGAACAACAGGACTTGTGTGTACAGGATATAGCTGAAGATGAATAAAGCTTAAATTTCGCGCATCACTGCAGATAAGACCTTGTTGGCTCGTGAGGGTGATATTTTCTAGTTGGAGCTCACTTACTGGCATTTCGGGTAAACCCCGAATATATATGCCTCGCTGTGCACCATTGCATACCACATTTCTAATCAGAAAACGGCGAAATGCTGGCGTGGCTTCACTCACTGGTTCAGCCTTTACCTTGCCTACTTCTACAGCCGAAGCAGTAGCCATGTAATACATGTCAAATAAAATAGCATCGTGTACGATATTTTCCATGACTACACCATTTATAAAAATATTTTCCACGACACCGCCACGCCCTCGAGTAGTTTTAAATCTTAAGCCATTATCGGTTCCCACAAAGGTGCAATGCTCAACAACTACATCATGCACGCCGCCCGACATCTCACTGCCAATAACAAATCCACCATGAGCATGATATACCGTGCAATTCCGAATGTATACATACTGTGTGGGCATACCCCGCTTTCTGCCTTCTTCATTTCGCCCCGATTTCAAACAAATACCATCATCTCCTGTAGCAAAACTGCTGTTTTCAATGAGCACTCGAGTGCACGACTCCACATCGATTCCATCTCCATTTTGTGCATATGCAGGATTATATACGTTGATATGCGATACGGTGAGATCTGTACACATCAATGGATGCAGGCACCACGCTGGCGAATTACGAAAGCTCACCCCTTGTAACAAAATTTTTTTACAAGAAGTAAATGCCAATAAGTTGGGCCGCAAAAAATCTTTAATTGGCTCAAAATCGCTGATTTGCATACCCGGCTTCCACACGCCCGCATCGGGCATTTGTGCGCCCCGCAAAGACTTTTCGGAAGGATACCACGTTTCCCCATCGGCACCGAGCACGCCTCCACTGGCTACTAAGCGTTTCCATTCATCGGGCGACAGCTTGCTTTTTTTGACCATCCGCCAAGCATCGCCACCGCCATCAATGATTCCCTCACCAGTAATGGCTATGTTTTCGGCATTCTGCGCCGATAAAGGCGATTGGCAACGTACGGCTACCAGCCCTTCATAGCTAGATTTCACCAAAGGATATTGCTGCAAGTCGCGACTAAACTGCAACAACGCCCCATGCCGTAAATGCAAGTTTACATTCGACTTCAACACCAAGGGACCCGTGAGCCAAAACCCATCAGGAACGAGTACTACTCCGCCGCCTGCTTGCGAGCAAGCATCTATAGCAGCTTGTATGGCTTGAGTGTTGATCGTACGCCCATCAGGCAAGGCGCCATATTTACGGATGTCAAAAGTATCTTTTGGAAATTTTGGCTGGGCGGGCATGTAAGCAGCTAAACTCGTTGGCCAACTCAAGTCTTGCGCTTTTATACCAACATGCACAACCGTCATTATCATTATCAAAATCATGCTATAACGCAGCCTATGCATATAGATCTTCTTTTTCTTACTTGCAGCTTGCTTGGAGCTAAAGACACAAGCCTGTGCAAGTCTACTGTGCTCAAAGCGAATAGACAACGAAATAGAAATATTTTTTTACGCAAACGTTACCGGGAACGATTGCATCTTCATTACAAAAAAATGCCTTATCTTTTCTTTAGATTTAAATATGATCACCATGCGCTCCTTTTTGATTTTCTTACTCACGCTCATTGTGCCCTTTTTTCAGGGCTTTGCCCAGCACACAAGCTTTCACCTCACTTTAAAATGGTCGGCTTCTGCGGGCATCCGCACACCAGAGTCGGCATTGTTTGATCCTGAGAAAAAATTCATCTATGTATCGAATATCAACGGCGATGCTACGGCAAAAGATGGCAATGGCTTCATTAGCCTTCTCGATATGAATGGGCATATTCATCAACTTCATTGGACCGATGGATTGAATGCGCCCAAAGGCCTGGCTTTTTTCGGTAATAAACTCTATGTGGCCGACATCGATCAACTGGTGATCATCGACCGCAACACGGGAAAAATCATTGACCGTATCACCGTGCCTGGTGCTAGCTTCTTAAATGATGTAGCAACCGATGAACATGGAAATGTGTATGTGTCTGATACGCGTCAGGCCAAAGTATTTCGTTATGCCAATGGCCGCATGACCACATTTCTCGAAGGCGATCAAATGCAAGGTGCCAACGGCTTATTTGTCTGGAAAGGGAAACTGTGGATACTCACTCATCATGGATTATTTACTGATGATTTAAATACGCATCGGCTTGAGCTTTTCTCTGACGAAGTGAAAGATGGCGATGGAATCTGGAATATCAATGATCAAGATTTGATCGTTTCTCAATGGGTAGGCAATGTATATGTAATGGACAATAAGGGCCATGCAACAAAAATTTTAGATACACGTGATCAACATAAAAATACAGCCGATATTAGCTATATTCCCTCCATGCATCTATTGCTAGTACCCACATTCATGGGAAATAGCGTAGATGCTTACGTGCTCAGCACTCAATAATTTATCTGCGTGTATTCAGCTATCATTTAACAAAGAAAATACACTGTACATAGATAATGTGTGCATGTGGCCTCTAGATTAAGATAAATTTATGATGATAAACGAATGAATATTTAATCTCTATTCATGTTTTATCTTTGGCTAGCTTTTGCATAGATTAACATAGAAAAATCGATTAACTAACGCAAGATAATTGCAGGATAGATTTTTATCTTGAAATTTCTATTCTCCCTAAACAAATTAAACAAAAGACTTGATCATGGTTTTCTTAATGCTATTTATATAAAAAGCTTCTAGAAAACATCTTGCTGGCAGATTATTCTCTAAGGAATAGCTGATTCTAAGTATAATCATTATTTAACATTTTTTCAGCTTAATAAAATAGATAGTTTCAGAATCTTTTCGGAATGCTAGCTTAATCTTGCAGAACTAAAACACATTTTTATGAAACAGAAATTTTTGTTCATGGCCTTAAGCGCCTTCATTGCCTTCCCGGCATTTGCTCAACGCATTCCAGCAAGTAAAGTACCTGCAGCTGCAGTAAGTGCTTTTCATCAACGCTATGCAAACGTGTCACATGAATTTTGGGAAAAAGAAGGTAAAAACTTTGAAGCCAATTGGAAAGAAAATGGCTTTGACCATAGCGCCGTATTTACGCCGAGCGGCCAATTTGTTTCTGCTGAAACTGATATCCCAGTAGACCAACTACCAGAAGCCGTGCGACAATATGCTATGCAACACCATTTAACTATCCATGAAGCTTCAATAAATGAAGATGCTCAGGGTAAAAAAACTTATGAAGCAGATGTAGCTCACGGTAAAGCACTTATCTTTGATGCTTCAGGGAAATATTTAAAAACAGTCAAAGGAGATTAATTTTTGCTGAATGTGCATCATGGGTTCATGCAAGCAACATCTCATGAAGTTTGGAATTCGGGCTAGTAGTTACAGAAACTATTCTTTAGCCCGAATCTTATTAGCAATAATGATGTTGTGCTGGGAAATGTATCCACACACTGCGGAAGCACAGCACCAGCTCGATGATTTTCTCACAATAGCTCACCAGCAAAGCCCTTTGTTAAACGATTATAACAATCAATTGGTGGCCGCACAACTCGATAGTTTACTCATACGCGCTGCTCATCGTCCCTTTATTTCGGCTAACGGCATGCTGATGTATGCACCTGCAATTCATGGATATGGATATGATCAAGCAATTACCAATGGTGGTCAATATATGGCTGTAGCTAGTGTTAGCCAACCCATCTTTACCCGACAAATCTTGCAACCCCAATATGAACAATTGCAACTACAACAACAGTGGATACGCAATCAGCAAAGCATTAGCACATATGATCTCGATAAATCGGTTTCATTACAATATTTAAATGCTTATGCTGATCAACTTTTACTCACTCACCATAAGCAAATACAAGATCTATTAACTCAACAACAAGCTTTGGTGCAAAAATTCGTGCAGCAAGGCATTTATCAATATCCCGATTATCTCAACGTAACAGTAGCCCTTCAAAATGAGCAAATCACCATAGATCAATTACAAAGCCAATATCATCACGATCTCGCCCTACTCCGTTACCTTTGCGGCATACACGATACATCAATTATTCAGCTTCAAGAACCCGATATCACTTTGCATCACCTACCACCACAATCATCGGTGTTTTTACAAACTTATATCATCGATAGTTTACTCATTGCCAATCAGCGACAAATCGTAGCCACAAAATATTTGCCCAGCGTTAACTGGTTTGCAGATGCAGGATGGAATACGTCACAACTTTCTTCTACAGCATATAAAAACATAGGTGCTAGCTTCGGCATTAGCCTGAGCGTTCCTATTTACGATGGGCATCAACGTAAACTGCAATATGAAAAACTACATGTACAAGAAAACACACGTGCGCAATATGCCCATTTTTTTCGCAATCAATATGCACAACAACTGAGTGATTTGTACCAGCAACTACGAGAAGTGGAGCAACGTATTTTCTCCATTCAGCAGAAATTAGCTACTACAGAAGAATTGATCGAGATAGATAAAAAACTGTTGCAAACCGGTAATGTGCGCATTACCGATTATATTCTTGCTGTGCAACAACATGTGCAAATACAAAACAGTTTAGATCAGGCGCGCATTCAGCGCTGGCAAATACTCGTTCAACTAAATTACTGGCTACATTAAGGTTACAACAAAAACAACCAATGAAACCGTATGTTTTTTTTCTTCTAGTGTTATTGATAGCAGGATGTAAGACCGATACCCAAGATTCCGCAGCCAATAGCGAGCTTGAAGTGGTTGTTCCCGTGCATGTAGCAGCCGTAACAACAGGGAATATTGCCGACCAGCTTACCCTAAATGCCGTGGCTACTTATCTGCGGAAAAACAGCGTCAAAGCCAATGTTACGGGTTATGTGGTATCGGTTTCGGCCACACCAGGCATGCCAGTTAAAAAAGGACAGGCTCTATTTGTATTGCAAACCAAAGAAGCGCGAGCCGTAAGTGGTTTACCGGATTCCGTTACGGAAAATCTGCTGCCCTTGCAAGGACAAGTGGTCATCCGCGCTAGCCAAAATGGATTTGTGAGCCAAGTGTATCACCAGATAGGCGATTATGTGCCCGATGGAGAGCCCCTTTGCGATATCAGCGACCAGAACAGTTTTGTATTTTTACTGCAAGTGCCCTTTGAGTGGACCGACTATGTACACCCTGGCCAAAGCTGTTTGCTGACCTTGCCCGACAAAAGCCAGTTACAAGCACGCGTAGCCTATCGCATGCCTTTAGTGGATCCCACCGCACAAACACAACAATATGTATTGCATATCACAGCTCAGCGCCCACTGCCAGAAAACTTGATTGCTCGCGCAACGCTTATCCGACAAGTTTTTCACCATGCACAGCTCATCCCTAAATCGGCTGTGCTCACCAACGAAGAGCAAAATAGTTTTTGGGTGATGCGCGTGGTTGGCGATAGCCTGGCCATAAAAATACCTATTCAGCTGGGTGTCATAGCAGATAGTGTTGTACAAGTGCTTTCGCCCATTTTTTCACCTGGCGACCGGGTGGTAACCAGCGGAAACTATGGTTTGCCAGATAGCGCTCATAT
Organism: Thermoflavifilum sp.; assembly: GCA_023511875.1. Taxonomy (GTDB): domain Bacteria; phylum Bacteroidota; class Bacteroidia; order Chitinophagales; family Chitinophagaceae; genus Thermoflavifilum. The sequence continues at coordinate 51,040 of JAIMAQ010000004.1, read as the reverse complement.
CCACATCTTACATTGAAATCATGATGATGCTCCAATCAACTCGTTTGAAACGGTTGCTAACTATTGGATTATTACAATGGTGCAAAATATGCACATGCCTCATCTTACCCATAGCCTTACATGCGCAAAATATTGATATAGATTTGCTGCGTGACATTAACCTGCACCGCCCTCGTTCACTCGATCACGCCTTTTTAGCTATTACTCATTCCGCTGCCCCGGTGAGCATAGCCATCCCTCTAGGCTATACAGGTATAGGCTGGCTTCAGCACGACAGTTTAGCTTTGGCACGTGGCACCCAGATGTGGCTTTCACTGGCCATCACGGCCGCCGCTACCGAGGGACTAAAATGGGCTGTCCATCGCCCTCGACCATACATCACCTATCCAGATATTCAACATGCGCAAAACGATCCGGACTATTCTTTCCCTTCTGGGCATACCTCATTGGCTTTTTCTACCGCTACTGCACTGACCTTGCAACATGCTCGCTGGTACATACAACTGCCAGCGTGGACCTGGGCTGTTGCCGTAGCTTATTCTCGCATGGACCTGGGTATGCACTACCCGAGTGATGTGCTGGGTGGCATGCTGGTAGGTGCTGGATCGGCCTGGGCAGGATACCATATCCAGCGATGGTGGGCATACCATCAACATCACCATCACGTCTCTGGTCAATTATCCCAAGTTTCTTTTTACCCCGATCCTTTTTTGAGCATGATTATGCGATCTCAAAATCCTGTTTCGCCATGAAAAACTTCTTTGCTACTTATCGACGCCCAATTGCCTTGATCTTAGCTCTCGTGCTCATGGGAGGATTACTGGTCTACACCCGCATGCAAACCTCCCTATTCCCAGAAATTACTTTTCCCAAAATCAAGGTGATTGCCGATAATGGCCTGCAGCCAGTAGACAAGATGATGGTCACTGTTACCCAACCACTAGAATTAGCCATCAAAAAAATCCAAAACCTCAATATGATCCGCAGCACCACCAGCCGAGGAAGCTGCGAGATATCAGCCTTTCTCAACTGGGGCGCCAACATTGACCTGGGCATGCAACAAATCAACGAACGCATTGCCGAAATTCGCAATAGCCTGCCTCCCGACGTGCAGATCACCGTGGAAAAAATGAACCCCTCCATCTTGCCCGTGATGGGTTATGCGCTGGAAAGCAATACCCTCACCCCTATTGAGCTCAAACTGCTGGCCTTATACACCATAAGACCGTATTTGGCGCAAGTGCCCGGGGTAAGCCAAATTCAGGTGATGGGCGGCCGTACCAAAGAATACTGGGTAACCCTTCATCCCGAAAAAATGACCGCTCTTCACCTCAGCCCTGCAAACGTGGCTCAGGCAATTAACAAAACCAATTTCGTATTGTCAAATGGTTATGTGGCCGACTTCCGCCGCCTATACCTATCAGTCACCAACGATAATCTGGTGAACCTGGATCAGCTAAAGCATATTGTCATTGCCAATACGGGCAAAAGAGTAGTGTATCTTCAAGACATTGCCGATGTATCTGTACACGAGGCCATTCAATATACCCGTATCAATGCCAATGGTCATGAGGCCATACTTATTGGGGTTATCAAGCAGCCCAATGCCAACCTCATCGAAGTATCAAACCAAATTGAAACACGTGTTAAAAACCTAAAACATCTTCTGCCTGCAGACGTGCAAATCGTTCCTTACTACATCCAGGCAGATTTTGTGCACGATGCCATCCATAGCGTTACCGACGCACTCTGGATAGGCATCTTGCTGCCTATCGTGGTGGCCATCTTGTTTCTCCGCTCTGGAAAAGCTAGTGCCACCCTACTCATCATAGTGCCAATTACTTTGGCCCTCACCCTTATAGTGCTCTATGCGGTAGGCTATACGTTCAACATCATGACGCTTGGGGCTATTGCAGCAGCTATAGGACTCATTATCGACGATGCCATCGTGGTCACCGAACAAATCCACCGCACTGGCGAAGAACATCCCGATGTAGATTATCCTACTCTGGTTAAAAAAGCCATCCAATACCTGTTTCCCGCAATGGTGGCTTCTTCACTTAGCACCATCGTGATTTTCATTCCATTTGGATTTATGAGCGGCGTAGCAGGAGCATACTTCCAGGTGCTGGCCAATACCATGATCATCACCCTCATATGCTCATTCTTGGTGACTTGGATAGGATTACCAGTGGTGTATTTGTTACTTTCTCGGAAAACCCGAAAAACAATTCTGACAGAAAAAACAGTGAAAACCCAGCGCTGGGTGTATTTTTTCCTAAAACACACCTGGCTCAGTATCTTGTTTTGCTTACTGTTGGTCGGACTGATCTTCTTTCTCCTGCCTAAACTATCCACTGGATTTTTGCCCGATATGGACGAAGGCTCTATCGTGCTCGACTATGCTTCTCCTCCAGGGACTTCATTGGATGAAACCGATCGGATGTGTCGAGAGGTAGAAAAAATTATCATGAATACGCCCGAAGTAGCAAGTTACTCACGGCGAACGGGTACGCAAATGGGCTTTTTCATCACAGAGCCCAATAGGGGTGATTATCTCATTAGCCTCAAAAAACATCGGAAACGTACTACCCAACAAGTGATCGACGATATTCGCAAGCGCATCGAAGCTTCTGTGCCAGCCTTGCGTGTCGACTTTGGACAGGTGATAACCGATATGCTAGGCGATCTTACAGAATCTGTTCAGCCTATTGAGATTAAAATCTTCGGTAACGACCCTAGCGTCTTGCATCAACTGGCCGATACCGTAGCCTATTGGACCTCTACCGTACCCGGAACAGCCGACGTGTTCAATGGCATTGTCATTGCTGGCCCTTCAATAGACGTGAAGCCCAAGGCCGACGTACTCGCACAGTATGGGCTTACACCTGCAGACCTACAATTCCAGCTGCAAACCCAGCTTCAAGGAACTGTGGTGGGGCAAGTATTAGACAAACAACAGATGACCGATGTACGGATGATTTACCCGCATCCTACTCGGCAAAGCGTCACCGATATCCACAACGCCGAGATCTTTTTGCCCGATGGCAGCCTTAAACCCTTAACCAGCTTTGGCAACATCAGCCTGCAAACAGGATCGGCAGAAATCCAGCGCGAAAATCTTCAACCCGTGGATATCGTTACCGCACGCCTGAACCAACGCGACTTGGGAAGTGTGATGCAAGGTATCAAAGCTCGTATTCAGCAACATGTGGTTTTGCCTCAAGGCTATCATATCGAATACGGCGGCAGCTATGCCCAACAACAACAATCATTTCATGAATTATTGCTCATCCTCATCACGGCTGGGCTTCTCGTGTGTTGCGTAACGGCCTTTATGACCCGCATTCTCTGGGTTTCACTCTCCATTCTGCTTATTGCTGCTTTGGGCACTGCAGGATGCATCTTGGCTTTGTGGATCACCCACACCCCCCTTAACGTGGGAAGCTACACGGGCATTATCATGATCGTGGGCATCATCGGCGAAAACGCCATCTTTACTTTTCAACAATTTCATCAACGTCTCTTAGAAACCCAACAAGCCAATGAAGCGCTCGTATATGCTATTTCCACTCGGCTACGTCCTAAGCTCATGACCGCCCTCGGCGCCATCATTGCCCTTATGCCTTTGGCACTAGGCATTGGAGTGGGCGCCCAACTCCATCAGCCTCTGGCCATAGCCGTTATCGGAGGATTCATCATCGCTTTACCTTTGCTGCTCATAGTTTTGCCTAGCTGGCTTAAATTGATCTATCGACACCATCCAAACTCATGAAAAAAATTGTGGTCATCGGCCCAGAATCTACTGGAAAGACAACACTGAGCGAACAACTGGCCATCTATTTCAAAACCGTGTGGGTACCCGAATTTGCTCGTACTTACCTAGATCAGCTGAATAGGCCCTATACAAAAGATGATCTGCTGGCTATTGCGCGCGGACAAGTCGCTAGCGAAGAAACCCTCACCCCTCAAGCAAACCAATGGCTGATCTGCGATACCGATCTGTATGTGATTAAAGTGTGGAGCGAACACAAATACCAAACGTGCCATCCTTGGATTTTGGAGCAAATTGCTCGTCATCACTATGATCTCTATTTGCTCACCTATATTGATGTGCCCTGGACGCCCGACCCACAACGCGAATATCCCGACCCTAAAATGCGAGAATACTTTTTCCGAATATATCTCGACATCATCATTCATTCTGGTACGCCTTGGGTGCTGATTAAAGGCGACACTTCTTTACGCTTAAAAACTGCAGTTGAAGCGATTCAATCATTATCAACTCCAAGAAATGATCCACATTTGTGACATGAGAAATTGCTACTACACATACAAAATATAAACTCCCTCATGGTCGCAGTTACCAATAAAAGACCTCTTAGGTAGACACGTCAGAACATCTTTCTTGCATAAAGAGGTGAATACCGCAGAAATCGTATCTATCATTGCCGACAGTTTATTTGACAAGAGCTATCAACGCACCACACCAATAGTGAACATCATAGATGAAATGCTTAGAATACTCAAATAAATGTGATATCCTGAAAACATGTGATAGCCTAAAATTTGACCGGTAAAATAAATCATTCAAACGCTGACTACATGATGACAAAAGCCTTAATGGTTTAATGAACATTTGCAAAATCATACATCTTATTTCATAGAAGCGAGTATCACTACCTAAAATCTACCACATACAATAAGCTTAGATATCCATAAAGCTAAACTACCTTTATCTTATGAAATACACTTGCGCATCAGTAATCGCTTACTTAAAAATCAATATCTTCTTTTTTGATCTCATCTAATTCTTTGCTGATAAGTTTTGCATGTAACATGTTGGCAAGATTATTTACCTTTTCTCCTGGATATAGATCTATCATCAAGCTAGGTTTATTTTCATAATCAAAACATTTCACCAAGGTGTTATTAATTTTTTCGTCTTTTGCCCCATAGTCTATGATCAGCAAAGCCTCTGCTTCTTTTAAATTCTGCTCAAATGCTTCAAATAAGTTTTTGAAAATATTGAATCCATAAGCTCTTACTTTTGTCTTAGTCCCCGTCAACATTGTTTTCATGAAGCCACTACAGCGGATTTTTTCGTACTCATTATTTTCATTTTTTATTTCTTTATACCAATCGCCAATCCCAGGTTTTTTTTCACACAACATTCGTACTTTGCATCAAAAGGTTCATCAAAAGATAAAACGGCATAATCTATACTGCCATGTAATTTGTATAGGCGAATTTTCTTATCATATTTACCCGTGTACATGGGCATTCTCACAATATAAGACCCAGTAAATCCAGATCCATATACACCATAATAAGGAGATCCTAATTCATTAAAACCATCACACAATTGGCTAGAAAGCCAATCAGTAGAATCCAATCTTTCAAAAAACAAGTCATGATTAAGAGTATGTACGTTTATGATATATCTTTTAGAGAGATCCTCCAAACAATTCAATATGCCCGTATATCCTGGAAAAATAGATTTACCGATATGGCCAATATTCAAATAATACTGTTCCCCATCTTCATCCTTTAAAAAATATCTAATAAGCTGGTCATAAATATCATCTAATGAAAAAAATAACTGGGAAACTGTGGGATAATCCTTACCCAAAAATGGCTTAGCCAATTCAAGTACTTCTTTATCTTCATGTGTTTCTTCATCTTTAGTGGCATAAATTCTTATAAAATCATAAAATTCTTCATAATCAAAATATCCTCTGCTTTTACAAAAATACTTCATCAATTTTTTGAGAAATGCGAACTCACAATCATAGTGATTCCTGCAATGAATATGCTTATTTTCTTCATTTAAGACGATTAATTTCCCATTTGTATGGAATGCTATTTCCTTTTCTTTTCCGCATTCATATAGGAGTGTACTTAATTGGTTTCCGGTAGGATAACCCTTAGGAGCAGAGAATCCTGCACCAAGTAAAATAGAAATAGAGCCTGACATTTGTGGATAGTTTTTTATTTTAAAAAATTATTTCACGAAAAAATAAATCAAATCACTCGATTTTTAGAGGTGGGCCAACCACCTGCATCTCGTTTGCAGCAAAAATCTTTGCAACTTCTTCCATATTGGGCTCATGATCAAGGGCAGCCATGGTGAGGAAAAAATTTTCTAATTTACCTGCTGGCTGCAACACAACAATCATTTTTCCTGTTGTGGAAAGTTGTGTCCATGCGTGAGCTAGCTTTCTCGGTAAAAAAATACTATCGCCTGCTGATAAGTCATGAATATCCCCTCCTACTTTAAACCTATATGATCCTTCGAGCACATAAAAGATCTCATCCTGATAGAAATGAACATGAAGAGGGGTTCCTTTACCAGGCGAAAGAGAAGTTTGTTCAAAAATGGCTATATCTCCATCTGTATCACTACCCGATATTTTGACATCTAAAATATTGGCATTAACACCTTTCAGTTGTATATGTCCATTAAGTCTACCTTCGCCAGCATGAATTTTAAAACCTTTATCTTTTCGTGGACATAACTGCTGTATATAAGCTATAGATGCTAAGGGAGATGCTGCCATCGTCAAGAGTGAAGCTATAAATTTATTTCTTTTCATGTTTATAAGTTAAAGTGGGTTGATGGTTTTATTGGGTTGAGAAGCGTATATAATTGAAGTAAAGTCTTGTAAAAAATTTTGATTGGATATTCACAAGAGAGTAAAGTTAAAAGTAAAAAAAATCATCATCCAATATGCAACGACTCTTTTAATTCAACTGTATCTGAAAATCATTTTTCGTTTAACTCCAAAGAGCCTAAAAATAACAATCAGTTTTCAAATCAACTCATATTTTTCATTTTTCCCTGATCAAAGCTTCAATATCGGGATCGCCTGCTAAATTCTGCATTTGCTTGAGTAAGTATTGTTGGCGCCAGCGCGTAAACGAAGAGGGAGGATTTACGAGAAAGCGCACAGGGTTGGGAAGCACGGCGGCAATCATGGCTGCTTCTTCGCGCGTGAGGCGAGAGGCTGGCTTATGATAATAGGTTTGTGCGGCTGCTTGTATGCCAAAAATATGCGGCCCCATCTGCGCCACATTGAGATACATTTCAAGGATGCGACGTTTGCCCCAAATTTTTTCAATCATGAAGGTGAAATATACTTCAATGCCTTTACGAATCCAATTACGCCCTTGCCAAAGAAATACATTGCGGGCTACTTGTTGACTAATCGTGCTGGCTCCTCGCAGGCTTCGGCTATGTTGGTTATGCTTCCAGGCCTTCTCGATTGATTTAAAATCAAAACCGTTGTGATCGGGGAAAAGTTGGTCTTCACCAGCCATCACCGCCAGCTTTGCATAAGATGAAATTCGATCATAACTTACCCAAGTATATCGAAAAGGCTGCTGGTCGCGCCAAGCGGCTAATCTATTTTGAATCATGGTAAAAGTGGTAGGCGGGGGAACCCATTTCAATATCACGATATACAACAGTTGCACCACAAACAATATCAGCAACAATCGCTTTAAGAAACGCCATAAACGTTTAAACCAAGAAGAATGTTGGGTGGATTTCATGATTGACACAAATTTTCTAAAAAACTCGTGATATTTTTAACATTACTGCCAACCCTGTTGCCAGTCAAGTAAAAGCCACTGGTTTTATATGCAGGTTTTTTATTAGGTTTGTTTTCAACCAAATAGGTAAATCATGTTACTCAAAGTTCATCCCGAAAATCCATCGCCCCGTCACATCAAGCAAATTGTGGAATGCCTACAAAATGGTGGGATTATTATCTATCCGACCGACACAGTCTATGGCTTGGGCTGCGATATTTTTAATCAACGCGCTATTGAACGGATCTGCCAGATCAAACAAATTCCTATAGAAAAAGCACAATTCTCTTTTATCTGTCACGATCTTAGCCATCTGAGCGATTATGCTCGGCAAGTCGATAATCCCGTCTTTCGCTTACTCAAAAACTCTCTGCCCGGCCCTTATACGTTTATCCTTCCAGCAAGTAAACAGGTGCCCAGGATCTTAAAAACCAAAAAAGACACAGTGGGCATCCGAGTACCCGACAATTTAATTGCGCGTACCATTGTGAAAGAGCTAGGGCATCCCATCCTAAGTACTTCACTCACCGATCAATACGTGGAATATTATACCGATCCTGAATGGATCCATGAAAAATTTAAAAAGCTCGTCGATATTGTAGTTGACGGGGGTGTGGGCGGAATGGAGCTTTCAACGGTGATCGATTGTACCGACGAAATACCCCGACTGGTTAGGCAAGGGAAAGGTATTTGGGAAGATTGGGTGAGCGTCGAATAAAATTTAACTTTTCGATAAAGCATCAAACCCACTACCTAACACCTCTATGCTTATAGCATACTGATGCGATCTGGCTCGTGATCGACATCCAGAAAAAACACGTATATTCGGTAAAAGCCCTACGCATGAAAAAAATTGGTTTGCTTTTCGGCGAACAATCTGCTTTTGCAGAAAAATTACTGCAGCGATTCCAACAGCATGCCGATGTGTTTATCACAGACAGCATTCTTATTTCGCATCTGCTCGACCAAGAAAAAGTTGAGCAAGATATCATTATTGATTTGATTTCTCCGAAAATCCCCTTTTACCGTTGGTATCTCAAACAAGCCGCTCTACAAGGGGTAGCTGTGTGCAACAACCCGTTTCTATTAGACGGATTGCATGAATGGACAGCCTTGCTGCTAGCCGCTAAGCTGGGGATGACCACTCCTCGTACGGCTATCTTGCCTTCCTGGGAAAAGCCTCCCGCTGTTTCTGATCGTGCTTTTGGTAATCTCTCTTTCCCGCTCGACTGGCAAAACATTTTTGACTATGTGGGCTTCCCTGCACTCATGATGCCCGCTCATCAAATACCCGACGAAAGCAATACCCATGTCTTACCCGACGAAAAAGCTTTTTATCGCCTGCATCCCCTCACCGGCACGCAAGTGATGATGCTGCAACAAAAATTGCCCTGGCAGGCTTATTACCGCTGTTTCGCTATGGATAAAACGATGCAAGTGGTGCCTTACCATCCTCAACTGCCTGCCCATCAACGCTACCACGTTCATTTTCCGCTTACCGCAGCTCAATTAGAAGAAATCACTGATCGAGCCCATAGAATACAAGCCTTCTGTGGATACGATTTCCAGGTGAGTGAATGGGCCGTAGTCGACAACCAACTCTACATAGTACGCATAGCTCAACCTTTTCATGAAGGTTTCCTCCCCTTACTACCCGATCCCCTCGTCGATTGGTTGTGTGAAGCCATCGTGCAAACGGCTCAACAAATGGTAGACAAAATCGATCCCCAACAAGACAACCTCAACTGGGGATTATGGCCTAAAACCGTAACCCGTCACCAAGCTTTCTGGACATGGCCCTTCCAAATCTAAATACCCGTTATCAGATTATGCTCCGGGAAACTTAAACTTGTAGACAAAATGTTTTTAGATGGCCAATATTTACTCGCCCTTATCGTCTACCTTACTTGCCTTACTCTGGATAATCCCATCTGCACATGCCCAAGATGGCCCATTCAAGCGCGACACGATTCATCCACTCCCTGAAGTAACCATACAAGCTTTCGAAGAACGTAAACCCTGGCTGCAACAAGCCGCCCCCATAGCCACCCTCGAGCACGCTCAGCTTCATGAATTTCAACAAACGAGCATCTTGCCAGCCGTCAATGCTTTACCCGGCATTCGCATGGAACAACGTTCTCCCGCAAGCTATCGGTTGAACATTCGTGGAAGCTCTATTAGAGCACCTTTTGGCGTTCGTGAAGTAAAAATCTACTACAACGGCATTCCCCTTACCTCACCGGGTGGAGATACCTACTTGAATCAGCTCGACATCACCGATTTTGGGCAAATCACATTTATCAAGGGCCCAGCCGCTAGCATTTATGGCGCTGGCATTGGTGGGGTTATGCTTATAGAAAGTCCCTTACAAGCCCTCGATGATAGCTTATCTACTGCACAGCTGCAATATGAAACAGGAAGTTATGGCTTGCAACATGCCATCGTACAGGCTCACTGGGGTACACCACAACATCAAGAATATGCTCATTATGGCTATTTTACCGCTCGAGGCTATCGAGAGCATACGGCATCATGGCAACACACTGCAAGCTATGAGTCGTATTGGCAGCCCAATGATCACCATGAAGCCAGCTTGTGGCTGCATATCAACGATCTTTGGTACCAAACCCCTGGCGGATTAACTCTAAGTGAGATGGAAAAAAATCCGCGCATGGCCCGCCCAGCAAGTGGCCCTTACCCCTCGGCCGACAGCGCTCATGCAGCAATAGCCCAACAAAATTTCATCATCGGCGTGCACACATCTGTGCATTATTCCAGAGCCCTCACCCAAAGCAGCTCAGCTTACCTTTCTTATAGCCATATCACCAACCCTACCTTTCGCAATATGGAGTACCGTAAAGAACCTCATGGAGGCTTGCGCACCGTAATGCAATACAACCACCAAGGCAACTATGGCCGACTCATACTCACAGGAGGCGCCGAATGGCAAGAAGGGCTTTTCAATATAGAAGATTATGGCAATCGAGGTGGCCAACCCGACACGATGCAAACGCATTACAACGAAACCATCGTTCAAACCACCATCTTTCTCCAGGGCGATATACAATTTTCTCATGGATGGTCGGTTACGGGCGGACTCAGCTTTCAGCAAACCCTTTACACCTTCTACCAACTTTATCCCACCCCATACACCGTTTGGCATATCAATCCACAATCGCCAATCGGCAACTGGTCGCCCCGCATCGCCCTGCTGAAAAATTTCTCCACAGCCGATATGTCGATCTACCTCAACATTGCCAAGGCTTTCTCGCCTCCCACAATTAACCAACTATTACCCTCCACCAACATCCTGAATACGCACCTCCGCCCACAGTGGGGGTACAACTACGAAGTGGGCTGGAAAGGCTATGCCCTGCAACATCGCCTGCGCTGGGAAAGCAACATCTATCTGTTTAACCTTCAACAAAGCATTAGTCAGCAGCGCGACAGTAGCGGTGCCGATTATTTCATCAATGCTGGCCATACCCATCAGGCTGGGCTAGAAACCTGGCTACAATATCAACTTCCTAAGCCCATTCCAAGCTGGCTACCCCAGGTACAACTTTCTTCTGGCCTTACCCTTACCAACTACCGCTATCAAGACTATGCCCCACTCGGGCACGATTACACTGGCAAGCGCATCCCTGGTGTATCTCCCCTTACCTGGGTAAACCAGGCTAAATGTCAATGGAGCAACGGCTTACAAGCTTTTTTACAACATCATCTTTCCCAAGCTATCCCGCTCAACGATGCCAATACGGCATATAGCCGTGCTTACAACCTAATAGACCTGAAAATCGGCTACCAACATTCTTTATCCACCCATCAACAATGGCTCATTTACTTGGGAGTAAACAACTTGCTCAATCAACTCTATAGCTTAGGCGACGATGTAAATGCTGCTGGCAATCGTTATTATAATCCCGCGCCAGCAAGAAATTACTACGTAGGATTACAATGGCAGTGGAAATAACATGGCAACGAACATGCGAGAATGCCTGCTAGCAAAGATCTTTTCAGGCAGGAGATAAACACATAAATTTTGAAGATTGCCGCCCAGACAAAGCTTAGCATAAAGCAACAATTTCATCATACTCATGCTTATCAATCGTATAAACACCTCGATATGCGATTTACCACATCTCCCCATCGATATTTCGGCACCCATATATTCATCCCCAAAAATTCCATTAGGTTTGCAAAGAAATGCAAGAAAAAATTTTAATTGTTGACTTCGGTAGCCAGTATACCCAACTCATCGCTCGCTCGGTTCGCGAGTGTAAAGTATATGCAGAAATCGTTCCTTGTACACGTCAATTGGAGATCGATGATACCGTGAAGGGCATCATTCTTTCCGGTAGCCCTTTTTCCGTAAACGACCCCCAAAGCCCACATCCGCCCGTATCAGAATGGGCTAAGCAGCGCCCCCTGCTAGGTATCTGCTACGGCGCGCAGCTCGTTGCTCAGCTGTGGGGTGGACAAGTGGCGGCTAGCCAACATCGAGAATATGGTCGAGCCGAACTACAGCTCACCGCTCCCGATCCCCTCTGGCAAGGCATCAGCCTTCACTCGCAAGTCTGGATGAGCCATGCCGATACTATCTTGGAGCTCCCCCATGGATTTGATATCATTGCGCAAACTCGTCAAATACCCATCGCCGCATACCGCATGGTCAATCATGCCCATCCACTCTATGGCTTGCAGTTTCATCCTGAAGTAGTGCATTCTACAGAGGGAAAACAAATCCTACACAACTTTTTGTTTAACATATGCCATTGCCAAGGCCTTTGGACGCCCGAATCTTTTATCGAAGAAACGATTTCCCATATCCAACAACAGGTGGGCAATGACGAGGTAATCATGGCACTCAGTGGGGGCGTAGACTCAACTGTGGCTGCAGTACTCATTCATCAAGCTATTGGGAAACGCTTGCATGGCATATTTGTGAATCATGGCTTGCTTCGCCTAAACGAATTCCAACAGGTCATGCAAGCCTACCGAGATATGGGCCTCGATGTGAAAGGCGTTGATGCCTCAAGCGTATTTCTTTCGGCCCTTCAAGGTGTTATTGACCCAGAGGAAAAACGAAAACGCATCGGCAAAACATTTATCGACGTCTTTCAGCAAGAAGCTCGTGCCTACCCACAAGCCCATTTCCTCGGACAAGGTACTATTTACCCCGACGTGATTGAATCTATCTCAGTCAATGGACCTTCTGTGACGATTAAATCGCATCATAATGTAGGTGGGCTACCTGAAAAAATGCATTTACAACTGGTAGAGCCCTTGCGCATGTTGTTTAAAGATGAAGTGCGCCGTGTGGGTGAAGCTTTGGGTGTGCATCCCGATATCCTTCATCGTCATCCCTTTCCAGGACCGGGGTTAGCTATTCGGATCATTGGCGAAATCACCCCAGAAAAACTTAGACTTCTCCAACAGGCAGATGATATTTTCATTCGGCTACTGCGAGAACAACAACTCTACGATCAAGTATGGCAAGCCGGAGCTATCTTACTCCCCATACAAACCGTTGGAGTAATGGGTGATGAACGAACTTATGAATATGTGGTGGCACTACGGGCAGTGACCTCGCGCGATGGGATGACGGCCGACTGGGCTCGACTTCCTGATGATTTTCTAGCAGAAGTGTCGAATACCATCATCAACAAAGTAAAAGGTATCAACCGAGTGGTATACGATATTAGCTCCAAACCACCTGCTACCATTGAATGGGAATAACATGTTACGCAAAACACTTTATACTTACACAGTTGGCTGTTGCTTCATCATGAGCCTGATGATGTTATCGGGGTGTTTCTTGTTTCGCCACACAAGCAATACCCCTTCACCAGCGCCGCCTCCTGCGGCTCCTGCGCCCGCCCCGCCAGCACCCAAACCCGATACTACCCAGCAGCATATACCCGCCGCTGCACCTTTTCACGTGCCTCAATTTGCTCGACTGGTAAAAAAATCTACTTACCATGTAGCCTTGTTTTGCCCACTTTTCCTCGACTCGCTACGCACCCAAACCAATACCTACTCCTGGCTTACCCATTTCCCGTCTTACATTTTACCTGGGTTTGAATTTTATGCAGGAACCCGATTGGCCGTAGATAGCTTACACCCCTCCGAAGCAAATATTGTGTTGAAAGTCTATGACACCCGTTCATCTTCCCTGCCCGTGATGGCCGCCATAAACGATAGCTTCCTTCAACAAGCCGACCTGATCATTGGCATGCTCGAATACAACGAACTCAAAACTCTAGCTGCTTTTAGTCAGCAGCATGCGATAAACCTGGTATCGGCCACCCTACCCAACGACGCGGAAATAAAACAAGATCCTTTTCTGATCATCGTCAACAGCACCCTCCCCGCTCATGCTGCGGCTATTTTGCAATATGTGTTCACTAATTTCAATAACGTGCACCTTACTCTTTGGAGCCAGCCTAATGTAGACGATAACACCATTGCCCAGATCTTTACCGATGCTTATCGACATCATCCCGAGTTGAGTGTAATGCCGATGCAACAGGTGATATACGATACCAGCTGGACAGCTGCAGAGATAGCCCAACACCTGAGCCCTACCCAAAATAATGTGTGCATCTTAGCCACGCTCAACAATGCGGTAGCGCTTACCATGGCACATAAACTGGCCAGCCTTATCGATCGCTACCAAATTAATCTCATGGGCATGCCCACCTGGCATGATATGCCTAATGCTAATGATTCTAGCTTGTTTTCCCTGCCTATATTTTATTCTTCCCCATTTGTCATCAATCCACAGGCAACAGCCATGCGGTATGTGCAACAAAAATTTTCCCAGCTATATCAAAACCCCAATCCGGGCAATACTGCATATAAAGGATTTGACATCACCTATCGCTTTTTGTGGCTCATGCTACAATATGGCATTTATTTCAATGCTCGCATCAACGATCCTCGAGCAAATATGTTAATTCCTTATCAGTTTGAACCCGTATATAAGCATCCTCAAGAAGAAATACCCGATTATTTTGAAAATCGAAACGTATTTTTCTTAAAGGTCATCAACGGCAAAACTTTCCCTGCCGGCAATGTGATTGTAGGTAGTTAAAACCATGCAACCCTTACTCCTTGCAACCGAAAATGGCTTGTATTGCCCGCAAGGCGATTTTTATATCGACCCCATCAAACCTGTCAAGCGTGCCGTAATCACCCATGCACATAGCGACCATGCTCGCGCAGGACATGCTTTTTATCTATGCCAAACCGATACAGCCCCCTTGCTCAAACTCAGATTGGGTGATCAAATCCACACGGAAACGCTAGATTATGGCGTAAAAACTTATATCCAGGGTGTAGAACTGAATTTCTTTCCTGCAGGACATGTGATCGGATCAGCCCAAATTAGGCTAGCCTATCGCGGGCAAACTTGGGTAGTATCGGGAGATTATAAAGTTGTTGACGATGGAATAACCCCTGCTTTTGAACCCGTACGCTGCCATGTGTTTATCACGGAATCCACGTTTGGGCTTCCCATATATCGCTGGGCAGTACAATCGGTCTTGCAATCGCGCATCCAACAATGGATTTGGCAAACTCTTGCTCAACAGCAACTGCCCATACTCGTTGGCTATAGCCTCGGCAAGGCCCAACGACTGCTTTATTTACTCAAAGATGAAACACTCAATTTTTGGCTACACCCTTCCATTTATCACATTCACCAAACCCTGCTCCAACATCGGCCTGAGCTACAGCCATATTTCCCTTTTGTACAACCGCTAAACCCCGATGTGAAAAGAGCAGAACTCCAACAAAGCTTAATACTCATTCCACCTGCAGCGCTGGAAACAAAAGCCTTGGATCGGCTGCAACCTTACGCCACAGGCTATTGCAGTGGTTGGATGCAAGTGCACGGCCAAGCTCGACAACGTAAGACCGACGCCGCTTTTCCACTATCTGATCATGCCGACTGGCCTGGGCTAATATCGGCCGTTGAAGCCACTGGCGCCGAAAAAGTATGGGTTACTCATGGCTTTACCCATAGCCTAGCTAGATACCTCCGCGAAGAAAAAAAGCTAGATGCAGATGTTTGGGGATTACCAGCCTTTGAAGATGAAACCGAAGAATAAAAAAAACAATCTCGCAATGTGGCGAGATCGCTGTTGCCCGACCAGGATTCGAACCCGGACAAACAGAGCCAGAATCTGTCGTACTACCATTATACGATCGGGCAATCGTTGAATAGGAGCGCAATTTACAATATTTCTCTTTTTTTCACTTGATCACCCGCAACGATAGCGGATACCGATATGCAATACCCTGGCCAGCTCTTATAGCCGCAATCACGCAAAAGATGAAGTTAAACAAATGAGCTAATTTCCACAATATCGCCCACACGCCCACATGAGCCATATTCCACGAGAAGAAATTCCCTGGACGAAAATGTTGATTCCACGAAAAAAACATCCACTCCCCCATCATGAACATACCACCTAATAAGGCTAATATCAGGAAAATAAGACTTACTAAAATCTGAAAATTGAGAGCTTCTTTGCCCTGACTATCAATAAAAGGATCTTCTTTACGCAAAATCAGCCAAAGGATAAGCACCCCTATCAGGTTGGCAAAACTAAATGGAAATATCCAACCTAAAAGTCCACCTAAATGTATAATGGCTGCACGCGTGTGTATTTGCCGGGAGTTCATGGAATAAAAATTTGCGGGAAAGATAACCTAAACTCCTGCACCGTGCAACCCAGGGTTGATAAACGGGAAAAATAATCGCTTAGTGGTAAAAATAAAAGACTGCAGGCCTATAAGCCGGATTCTGTATCTGCCCTAGGGCAGACCGCTATCATTTATCTGGTCCCGACATCACTGTCGGGATCTATCTGCCTACCCGCCCTGCCGCTTGGATTTGCACCCAAGTCCATGAACGAGCAGCCCATGACCGTTATCGACTAAACGGTAGCAGGGCATATTTGGCATTTCAGCGCGCAAGGTTTGCCCGAACTAACCTTTACAGGCTAGTTCCGGGAGCTCTTACCTCCCGTTTTCACCCTTACTCCAGCCAAGCCGGAGCGGTTATTTTCTGTGGCACTATCTGTTCTCCTCACAGGAGGAGACCCACCCGTTAGGTGGTGCGCTGCTCTGCGCTGTCCGGACTTTCCTTAGCCCCCGCTGTAGCTGAGGACCACGATAGCGCAGCCTGCAGTCCATGCATCTTATCGATAGGTAAAATAAATCATCGTTTCGCCAGGATTTACATCACATACCATCCGCGCAACTTCAGGAGTACGACGCAACTCTTCATGAACTTTTTCACGCAATACCCCCTGTCCTACACCATGGATCACCTTCAAATGTG
Source organism: Thermoflavifilum sp. (assembly GCA_023511875.1). Lineage (GTDB taxonomy): Bacteria > Bacteroidota > Bacteroidia > Chitinophagales > Chitinophagaceae > Thermoflavifilum. The sequence goes on along the minus strand of JAIMAQ010000004.1, from coordinate 34,095 downwards.
GCTGCAATTGGGCAATAGCCCGATCTAAATGTTGGCGAAAATATTGCATTTGATATTCCAACACCTGCCAGGAGGGCCATCCCAAGTCACTAATACCTAGTGCTTCTGCATGTAAATCAATTTCAAAAATAAATACCAATGAAGCATTTCCTGAAGAAGCACGATGGTGGCTCTCTTTCGACTCAGTGATAGAAAAAAGCTGCCCGGCATCTGCTATAGATCCAGGTGGTGGTGAAAAACGCTCAAATATAAGCTTGGAAAAACTGGCCAAGCCCTGCTCCTTAAGCCTTTCCAACTGACCTACCAACTCCTGCGCTTTGAACCGAATTCGCCATTGCCTTGAACTACCAACCACTACGCCAGCCGAGAGCTTCAGCATTTCAAAGCTAAACACGGGTTTATCATTAAAATCTTCCCACTGGATATCATGCAAATAAAGCTGCGTGTAAGAACGTAGATCTTGCTGAAAATTAAAGTCTACACAGCCCTGCTTGAGTAACCGATACTGCATGCGATAATCTTGTGGGGTATGATTCACTAAAAAAATCTTTAGCTTAACCAGGCTTTCATCATCTTCAGGCGAAAATTCCGGGAAAAACTGCAACCAAACCCCCTGTACAGTCGCATGTGATGGGTGCTTGGTGGTTTGATGTGCAGGCAGTTCTTCATCCGCCTTCTGAGTATGGCTCGCCCGGGGTTTTTCTACCGGTAGCTCTTCACCCGGAATAAACCTTTTGATCAGGCGTGGCGGGCGACTAAACTCGGCAAAATAGGGATGCTCAACTTGATCGGCGAACACGGGAAAACGAATGCCTTCAACCTCCACCTCGAGCATGCCATCACCTAAAATATCGGTCACAATGCCTCTTTCTCCAGAATGCTTTAACCAAACGGCATCACCGGGTTCAAAAGCCAATATGTCTTTTCCTCGAGCCAACTTGCTAAGTCTTTTAGTTTTTTATCCAAAAATATAGATAAATTTAGGCAAACTATTTGCATAAGTAAAGATGACAGCCTGTAACAAATTACATAAACAGGCCATTAGTGGTTTTCAAAACCCATTTACTATGAAACACATCTCTAAAGGGTTGATTGGGTTGCTGCTAGTGGGCAGCCTTTCAACCGGCCTTGTTATTCACAGGGCTTCGGCGACGCCTCCTCCACGCATATCCATACAAGTATTTTTTGATGCATTGAGTCCTTATGGTCAGTGGATCAGCTATGCGCCTTATGGCTATGCATGGGTACCTTCCGTAGAAGCAGGTTTTATTCCCTATGCTACGGCTGGCCATTGGGTATTTACGGCTTGGGGCTGGACATGGGTATCCGACTATCCCTGGGGCTGGGCTGCTTTTCATTATGGCCGCTGGGTATATGACGATTTCTACGGTTGGATCTGGATCCCGGGAACCGAATGGGCTCCAGCCTGGGTAGTATGGGCTCAAAGTGGAAACTATTATGGCTGGGCTCCATTGCCTCCAGGCGTTCATATTGGGCTGAGTATTTCTATTGGAAACATCATTCCGTATAATCGTTGGGTGTTTGTGCCGGGAGCTTATCTATGTTCGCCTCACCCTTATCGATATTATGTTTATCCCTATAGTCATGTAACGATTGTGCAGCACATCACCATTATCAACCAGGTGTATACATCTTCTACGGGCCCACGTTATTTCTATGGTCCACGTCCTGAAGTGGTAGAGCGCTATGTAGGTAGGCCAATACACCCAGTAAATATTGCAGATGCAAGACGGCCTGAAGAAACTCAACTAGAGGGCAACACCTTAAGAATCTTTAGACCCGCTGTTCAGCAAATCCCCAATGCAGCACCGCGTACATTCCATAGCGAACCCCGTCCGGAAATTGCTGTTCATGAAAATACGCGTTTTTTAAGCCCTTATGGCCAAGAGACTTCTTCGGCACCTTCTCGTGCAACAGCCCCTCAACGAAGCTTTACTCCCAATGAACCTTATTCCTCACCCAACCCATCACCTGCAACAAGAAGCGAGGAGCCCAGCCCAGCGGAAAGGCCACTGCAGGTGCGCAGCTTCAGAGCGGTTCCTGTTGATCCTCAGCCAGCTCAACGGAATGCTGATGCTATACCAAACTGGCAGGCTCCCCATAGAAGCCCTGCCCCTGAACGCATGTTTAGCCAGCCGTCGACACCTGCCCGTCCATCATACCGCGAACAACCACGATTTGAAAGAAACTTCCAGCACCCAGTAATGGATGCGCCTCGGGTGCGAAATTTCGATAATCCTTCCCCCATCAACCAAAGAGGAAAGGAGCCTAGACGCCAGTTTTAAACACACATACATTGGTCAACCCAGCCATCATTTGGCTGGGTTTTTTATAGCTTCTTGGAAAGAGAGCTCACTGCGGGCTGCCGAATATATTCTCGAGTGAAATGCAGCCCTATTTGATAAATCTGGTCAAATTTATGGGTGTCAAATAGCCCAAATTGGCTCAGCTGAGGTGGTTCAATAAACCAATGGCAATAATGCTGATTACGCGAAACTACCCCTCTGATGGCAAAATGCAGCGTGCGCTCTAAGTTTCGGATAAAACTTCGCCTGTGGAAGTCGTATTCCGGCAAAGGGTTTACATGTACCCCAACGATAGATACCTGTTGATCGAGAAAAGGCTCTACGGGGAGGTTGCTGCTCAAGCCTCCATCTACATAGGGCTTATCATTGATGTATACTGGTGGAAAGATAATGGGAATAGCACTCGCTGCCAGTACCGCTGGAATGATGGGCCCACGATTAAACACCTGTAATTGCCCGTTTGTAAAGTCGGTAGCACATACATACAGGGGTATACGCAAGGATTCAAAATGGGTATGCCGCAAGTAACGACGTAAAAATGCCTCTAAAAAACGAAGCGATAGCCCTAAGCTGGTACGCGTAAGCCGAAAACGAGGAGAAAGCTTGTAATTTCTGAAGATATCGGCAGCCTCCTGGGGTGTATATCCATCACAAATCAATGCTCCTGCAATTGCTCCAGCGCTCGTTCCTGAAATGGCCAGTGGCGAGATGCCGTGCTCGGCAAAAGCTTGCAACACACCAATATGCGCATACCCTCGAGCACCTCCACCCGACAGCACAAACGCATACTCCCCAGCTCCAGAAAGGGTACTTAAAGAATGATTAGAAATGCTATCCATTTGGTAAAATTAGCTTACCCTCGAAGATACAGCATTCCACATAAAGGCTCCACCCATCACCAGCAAGCAACCAATAACATTGAGCCAAAGAAACGATACGGTTTGGAAGTGATAAAAAACCAGTACTACCATTTCAGCGCCAATAGCAGACCAAAAAACATCTGTGCCCTTTACTTTTTTAACATAAAAAGCACATAAAAATATTCCCAGAATGGTCCCATAAAACAATGAGCCCAAGACATTAACGGCCTCAATTAAACTGCCTAAGCGGTTAGCAAATTGTGCTACTAGAATGCAAAAAACGCCCCAAAACAGGGTAAACCATTTCGACATCATTACGTAATGATCATCCGTAGCTGTTTTTCGAATGGCTCGCTTGTACACATCCACTACCGTAGCAGAGGAAAGCGCATTCAACGCTGCTGCTATAGACCCCCATGCCGCTAAAAAGATTACCGCAATCAATAAACCAACCACCCCCTGCGGCAATTCTCGGAGAATGAAATACAAAAAAATATAATTGGTATCATTGTGATCGGCCGCGGGCAAAGCTTGCTGAATCACCTCCATAGCTTCTTGCCGCAAGGTATCAGCCTTTTGCTGGAGTTGTACAAAATACTTCGCACCTGCCTCATCGCCTCGATACTGATGCCAATGAGTAACGAGTTGCTGGGCAGCTTCTTTTTTGTAAACAAAAAGGCTATCATACTGATGTTGTAATTGCACATAATGAACCCGATACGGCGAATCATACATCTGTTGTGCAACAGCTGGGTTAAAAAATAAAGGTGGCGGATAAAACTGATAAAATGCGAAGACGAGTGCTCCAATTAACAAGATGCCAAACTGCATGGGCACCTTTACTATGCCATTCATCAGCAATCCTAAACGACTTTCTCGTATGGAACGTGCTGTAAGATATCGCCCTACTTGACTTTGATCGGTTCCGAAGTACGACAAAGCCAGGAAAAAACCCCCAATAATCCCACTCAATACATTGTATTTATCTTGCCAAAAATCTCGATCCTGCAGATCGGTGCGCATCACCACTGCATTCAACTTGCCCAGCTTACCTGCTAAATGCAAGGCATCGTGAAAGCTTACTGTTGGCGGTAATTTATGAACCAACAAATAAGCTGCTAGCAACATGCCAGCGAAAATGATAACCAGCTGGAGTTTTTGGGTATGTGCCACCGATCTTGCTCCTCCACTTACCGTATAAATGATGAGCAAGCCGCCAATAAAAATATTGGTCCAATAAATATTCCAACCCAATAACGAAGACAAGATGATGGCTGGGGCGTAAATACTAATTCCCGTGGAAAGCGCTCGTTGTAACAAAAATAAAAACGCCGTCAACGCCCTTGTCTTCAGGTCAAATCTTTTTTCTAAAAACTCATAAGCCGTAAACACCTGCAGATGGCGAAATGCTGGAATAAAACTTATGCATAACACTACCATGGCCAGGGGTAAGCCAAAATAATATTGCACAAATCGCATCCCATCGGTATATGCCTGACCTGGAGCCGACAAAAACGTGATGGCGCTCGCTTGGGTACCCATTACCGAAAGCAAAATCAAATACCAGGGCATGGACTGATGATCCAGAAAATAACCCCGCAGGTTGTCGCGCCGACGACTTTTCCAGACTCCGTAACCAATGATCAAGATCAAGGTAGTTACCAATACAATCCAGTCGAGTATATGCACAAGCCGAGTGTTTTGTACAAGCTTTCGTTTATTCTTTCATCATATGGTTTAAAAAGAAAATTTTCAGGAAAAACTCACCGTAAACCATTGAAACAAAAAGATCAATGCCAGCAACCATAAGATCACCAGCGCATACCACATCCACCAAGCTGGGAACAGAGGTGGCTTCTCCTCAGGTACATCCTGTTGAACAGGTTTTTCCATATCACATATTATTGTTTTTTCACCAAGCTCATGCTGAGCAAACCAATGAGCAAGCCAATAATGAGCCCAATGCGGATATTTTCAAATAAAAGCCCCAATAACCCTCCAAGCAACAAACTAAACCAAATACTCACTTGTAAACGTTTTCTATCTCTGGGTGGTTGTTCCATAGCTATGTCTGGTATTTTAAGGAGTGAAAGTGGGGCCAGCAAGCATATTGGCAAATAAACGAAAAGCTCCGGGCACACCTGCTGGCAATTCTCTAAAAAAGTCTAAACAAGTGTACACATATTTCCCCTTCCCATATTGGGCGATAATGGTAGAACCATCGAGCGGAGCTTCACCACTGTCGTGCATACTAAAAGGCTTTCGATAATGTGCATCAGCATCCGATACAAAATACAGCCCGCGTTCCTGGATCCAACCATCAAAATCGGCTTGGGTGATTTCGTTGGGAAAATGCAAAACAGGATCATTGGGCAATAAAAATTTAACAGGTGCATCTTCTTCGGTGACCCGATTGCGCGATAAGCTAAAGGGATATGGCCCCAGTTGTGAAGTAACGAGATGAAAATTATTGTTATACTGCACTACTAGGGTTCCTCCATTGTATACATACTTCAAGAGAATGGGCTGTGCATAGGCCAGCCAGGAAACCGTATTATAGGCCCTTACTCCCGTTACGATAGCATCGAAATGACTCAAATCGCCGTGTACCACATCCTGTTCACCGAGCAAGGTCACCGTATACCCACATTGCCGAAGAGCTTCGGGTACCCGATCACCAGCACCCATGATATAGCCAATATGGCGGCCGCCAGTATGTAGCGACAACAACACGGCCTTGGCTTGAGCCGGCGGAAACCACGTGATAAGGGGAATATGTGCATAACTAATGAGCCGATATCCCAACCGATAAGGCTTGCCATTCACATAAGCCACAGCTTGCAATACTTCATCTCTCGAAGATTGAGGCACCAATGTAGCCTTCACCGCAAAGTTTAGCCAAGTTTCATCGCCGCTATGCATCAACCGAAAGGGTAGATCCTGCTGAAGCGCATATAAGCCATTCGGTAGTTGCAGATGCACATGCCCTATACAAGAATCTTGAAAAGCCTTCACCATGACACGAATATGCACCGGTAAAGTATCTGTAAACACATATACCTTGTTTTCAAGATTAACCGTTATAGGCGGAGCTACTACAAATGGCTCGTACAGCTCACCCTGCACCGGATCGGTATACTTGTACTGCACTGCCACAGTATACGTGAATACTTGCCCATCAATGCTTACTTCATAGCCGATTGAGAAAGCCGATGGATTTTCGGGTAGCCCCACCCATTGCTGACTGGGTATTTGGTAATAGCCTAGCTGATGGGGCTGCTGCAACCAATAGGGTTGAGAAATGGGCATGCTATCGGGTACCGCGATATCTTGTTGGAAACGTTGATCGGTATCAAACCTTAGGATTTGATTTACATGCCGCACCTGCCCATCGGGGTATTGAATCTTGAGTAAATGAATGGGAATATGTGATCGGTTGATGATTTCGTGTTGAAGCAAAAAACGTTGTCCTGGAGCTACTGCTGGCTGGCTTACCGTGGCTTCCATATACAAGCCTGCACATTGCTGAATAAGGGTTTGAATTTCTTGTAGCTTCTCTGCTTTCCAACGATTATTGGGCATGGCGCTTAATGAGCGGTAAAGAGCCACCAAGCCTGGTATGCTCTTTTCGGGTGAATCTACCCGAAAATGGGCTTGCAAGCTATCTATCATGTGCTGTATCTGCCTACCTCCTGGAAGACTTGCCCAGCTGGTGACCACGCCATCCATTAAATCATTTACCGGCGGTTCACCCGCGATGGTAACAAAATATTCTTCGTGCGTGCCTCGGGTGCGGGGTACTCCAAAGCCCTGGCTTTTGTGCATAGAACGGCTATCGGCCGCAATTTCGCCATAGTCTTCTCCCAGTAAAGTATTAAAGCCCCCATCGTCAAAATGAAATTGATCGGCACCGGTTGTGTTGATATTTCCGAAAGAATAGGTATTCCATAGCAACCGCTTGGGCTGCCAGGGTTTTACATAGCGAAGCTGCTCAGGAAATTGATTGGGATCTGCTGCTGCTTGAAAAGCCTCACGAGCAAGAATAGCAGATGCCCAATGCTGGCCATGCCCCGCACGACTATCTGCTGGAAAACGACAAATCACTATATCGGGTTGAAACTTGCGAATCACCCAAACCACATCGCTTAGAATACGCTGATGCCCCCAGAAACGAAGAGTTTCCTCAGCCGATTTGGAAAAACCAAAATCATTGGCACGCGTAAAAAATTGCTGAGCGCCATCTATTCGTCGGGCAGCCAACAATTCTTGGGTGCGAATCAAGCCCATTTCTTCAGCTTGCTCGTCGCCAATCAAGTTTTGCCCCCCATCACCTCTAGTACACGACAAATAGGCGGTTGTATACAACTTTCCATTGGCCAAATAGGCAAGCAATTGGGTATTTTCATCGTCGGGATGAGCAGCCACATAAAGCACCTTGCCTAATACACCCAATTTGAGTAGGTGTAGCCTGATCTGTGCAACATCCCATTCTGCCGGACGTTGTGCCCATGCAGGCATTTGCAAAACACAGCCCATTAGCAACAACAAGCTTCTCCATCGAGAGCTACAAACAATATGTTTGGAAATGCGGAAAAATTGTTTGTAAGAAAAAGAAACCATAATTCAAATTAAATCAGCTTGTACGATTTACCCAAATTCATTTGATCACTGCCATCTAGTTTCATAACCCAGGCGTTGTTTTCGCCACTGGCGGGCCAGGCTTGCAAAAGCTTCTAGAGATTCAGGATTGCGCAAAGCACCCGGTTGCACGACTTGAGTGATCTCCATGCCCAGAAATAATTTTTTCACCGGCATTTCTAGCTTTTTCCCGCTAATGGTGTAAGGAATATCTGGCACTTCAAGAATACTATCGGGTACATGCCGAGGCGAACAGCTATTGCGCAAGGCTTCATTGATGCGCATTTTAAGCCTTTCATCGAGAGAAACTCCATTTTGCAACACCACAAACAACGGCATATAGCTTTTCCCATCGGGCAACTCTACGTTAATGATGAGGCTGTCTTTGATCTCGGGTAAACGATCGAGCACTCGATAAATCTCGCCCGTTCCTATACGCACGCCTTGACGGTTTAAAGTAGCATCCGAACGGCCGTAAATGATTACTCCATCGTGCTCTGTAATCCGAATCCAATCGCCATGACGCCATACCCCCGGATAGGTTTGAAAATAACTTTCTTGATAACGTTGCTTTTGTGGATCGTTCCAGAAAAAAATAGGCATGCAGGGCATGGGGCGAGTCACTACCATTTCGCCAATTTCATGCTGCAATGGCTTGCCTTGTTCATCGTAAGCCTGCATACTACAACCTAAGCAACGGCATTGGATTTCGCCCGCATACACTGGTCGCCAAATGCATCCCCCCACCCAAGCCGTACAGATGTCGGTACCTCCACTCATCGAGCAAAGCCATACATCGGGCTTGATAGATTGGTATACATAGGCAAAGCCCTCGGGAGGTAATGGAGAGCCAGTAGATCCAATGCTGCGCAACGCACTCAAGTTTAACCCATCGGTGCGATAAGCAGCCTTATGGCAGCTAAGCAAGAAGGGGGCACTGGTACCAAAATGGTGGATGGGCACCTCAGCGGCCAATCGCCAAAGCACCCCTATATCGGGATATGCAGGATGACCATCGTAGAGCACAGCACTGGCTCCCATGAGCAAGGAAGCCTGAAGAAAATTCCACATCATCCATCCCGTAGTGGTGTACCAAAAGAAATTCTCGCCGGCATGTACATCATTGTGAAAGGCCAGATACTTCAAGTGCTCCAACAGCATGCCTCCATGCGAATGGGTGATGGCCTTTGGAATACCCGTTGTACCTGAAGAATAAAGAATCCAGAGTGGGTGAGAAAAGGACACTTCTCTAAGCTGCAGGGGAAAAACATGCCCATATGCATGACCTCCTCCAGCAATAGCCTCTTCCCAATTCATTTGCTGGGCGTGCATTCTTGGCCAAGTCATTTCCTCTTGCAAACGAGGCACCAGAATCAAGCCTTTCAACGAAGGTAGCTCCCGAGCAATTTGTTCAATTTGCGAGAGACGACTATATTTTTTCCCATGATACACATAGCCATCGGCGGCAATCAGTACCTTAGGCGATATTTGTCGGAAACGATCCAGTACCCCTTCTACGCCAAAGTCGGGCGAGCAACTGCTCCATATGGCGCCTAAGCCCACGGTAGCGAGCATGGCCACCGTTGCCTGGGGAATATTAGGCAAATAAGCCGCTACCCGATCTCCTTCTTCCACACCCATCTGCTGAAGGGTATGTTGAAGCCCAGCTACCTGCCGCTTTACATCTTTCCAAGCAATGGCTTGCAAAGGCTTATCTTCTGCTGCAAACCAGAGTGCCGGCCGATCGTCGTGAGCTTGCTTGAATATTTGTGCCGCATAGTTTACCCTTGTGCCCGTAAACCAACGGGTATGCGGCATCGGATCCTGACTCATGATTTCTACATCAGGCGGTAAATTTCCCAGCCCAAAATATTCCCAAATCGATTTCCAAAAATCAGCTATATGTTCTACAGACCATTGCCAAAGCTCATGATAGTCGGAAAAATGCCATCCTTTATGGGCTTGTAACCAACGTGCAAAAGCAGTTAAATGACTGGCTTCTTGCATAGCTGAACCGGGCTGCCAGAGTAGATCCCCTTCTTTCATGATGTTTTGTTTCCAGTAATTTAGGAAATATCGGGTAAACGAAAGATTGGCGAGTGAAATCTACAAATTTGCAAATTGTTTTTCCCATAAGCTTTTCCAGCGAGCAACAGCATCCCGAATATCAAATTTCTCTTCTGCCAACTTGCGGGAAGCCAATGCCATGGCCTGTAGCAAATGAGGGTTTTCATAAAGTAAGTTGATTTTTTCATGCAGCGCACATAAGTCGCCAAATGGAATCAAATAGCCATTCACTCCATCTTTCACACATTCCTGGCAACCAGGTACTCGAAAAGTCAAAATAGGCTTGCCCGATGCACATGCTTCCATTAACACCCGCGGTACCCCTTCTCGATAAGAAAGCAAGATCACCACATGGGCTTCTCGATAGCAAGTAGGCATATCTTCTACATAACCCATCCATTCCACATATCCTGGAATCAACAATTGCTTTAACCTCGATGGATGAATATATGCCGGATTGTATGGATCTATTTTCCCTGCAATCTGAAACCTAATCTTGCCATTCCATTCCTTGCGATAGGTGATAGCTAATTGATGCAGTTCAAATAATCCTTTAGTGCTAAGTATGCGTGCAGGGAATAATAGCACCAATGGCCTATCAGGCTTTCGAAATGCAAAACGATATTCTTCTAACGATACACCTAACCCTCCTAAAACCCGGAATCGATCAAATGCACCACCAATGATGCGATAGATCAGTTGTTGATCATCGCATGTTTCAAACAAATACTCATTACCCTTGCGCAAGCCAATAAACTTAAGCAATACACTGATCAACTTGCGTAAACCATGCGTTTCTGGCAGCAAAAAAACATGACCCAATCCACTGAAATAATTCCAAACTCGCATATGCGGAAAGAAAAACGCAGCAAATGAACCAAATACAATAATCTTTAACGAAATATGTAATACCATATCGGGTCGATAGCGATGATATAGATACATCAGTTGACAGAAAAACAATCCATTGTGCCAAACATCACCTTTCCCTCTTTTCACAGCTACCGGTAAGAAAATGAATCCTGATTGCTCAATTAGCTTACGATATCCGCTATCGTGGCTTACTACATATACCTCGTTGAAACTTTTCAAAAAAACTTGCGTGAATAATGACAAAAAATGTGAACAAAAAAATTGATCATCATTAATCACAATAAAGATTCTAGTAGAATATTTTTTTCTTCGCATGAACATGTAGATCAAATCGGGAAATTGCTAAAAAGGCAAATCATCCTGATCTTCTCCAGTAGAAGAGGCATCATGGGCAGGTTTTTTATCTTCTTCCATAGTTTTAAATACCTGTTCAACTTCTTGTTCGGTTTCAATAAGCTTTTGCTTACAAATCTGAATCAGGTAAGCTGCACGTTTCACTTGATGAGAAAGTTCATCCAGAGTAATCTCCCCACGTTCAATAGATTCTACAATTTGTTGTAATTCTTCAAATGCTTTTGTATAGTTTATGGGTGTTTCCATATGACCAAAAATTATTTATCAGCTGACTCTTGATGTGGATGTAGATGGAGAAATTGCAGAGATGGTACTCTCAACTTGTCCATCTTTAAACACTGTGGTAATTGAATCATGTTGTTGCAACTCATGCACACTGGCCACTGGCACGCCATTTCGCAAAGTAATCGTAAATCCCTTTTTCAACATATTTTCAGGATCAAACCATTTCACTTGAGTATGCAAGAGATCTATTTGCTGGTGCTGATGTTGAAAAAAATTTTTAGTGTATTTGATAAGTGCTGGAAGCCATTGCATCAAATCTTGTTGGTGTTTGGATAAGGTGCGACTAAATTCTTTTTTTATACTATGCATACTCATATGAAGGGAAGTATGCTGTTGCTTGATAAACGATTGTGTATAACTTAAAAGATTTCGTTGTTCAAAATGTAGTTGTTGCTGATGATGTTGCAGATGATGATAAGCATATCCCCTGAGTTGACGACTGAGCTGATGCAATTGATGTTGATGTTGTGCCAGCAGGTGTGTAGCAAAATCATGTATCAAATCTTGTGCACGTGTTATGGCTTGAGCAAAATCATCAAAATGTTGCAGCAAAAATTCAGCGAGCTTGGTGGGTGTAATGCAGTTCACACAAGCTACCATTTCAGTTACCGTTTCGTTGGTAGCATGGCCAATACCAGTGAGCACTGGAAGAGGAAAGCTAGCCACTTCTTTAGCAAGAGCATAATCATTATAAGCAGAAAGACCAGTTTCTCCACCACCTCCACGAATAATGGCGACCGCATCGAAGCGATGCAGGTGCTCACGAATAGTGTGCAACTGTTCAATGATAGACTGTACGGCTTTATCACCCTGTAACCATGCAGGAAATAATTGATGGATGATTCGATATTGATGTTGATGTGCAGATATCACATTTAGAAAGTCGGCATATCCCCTGCTAGTGAGTGCAGAAATAATAGCAATGCGTTTAGGAAGAAGTGGTAATGGTAATTGTCGGTTTCGATCAAACAAGCCTTCTTGTTTTAAACGTTCAATGGTTTGTTGTTTTTCTCGTTCTAAATCACCCAAAGTATAACTCGGATCAATATCGTGAATCAGCAGAGCTATACCACGCTTAGTATCAAAGGTAACCTCAACCAAGCAAAGCACTTTTAATCCATCGCGCAAAGGCTCCCCCGTTAAACGTTGAAATGCTAAATTAATTCGTCGATACTGGCTATTCCACAACAATCCACGCATCTCGGCGACTATCTTATCGCCTCTTTTCTCTACCAAATCGGGATAACAATGTCCAGAATGAGGATAATAATTGAGTTTATGGATTTCGGCTCTAACCCAAATCCGCTCTGGGAAGCCCAATTGAATGGTGTCTTTAATCTGGCTAGCAAGCTCATATAAGCTTAAACACGATTGTTCAGATTGCAGGTTCATATGTTTTCAAGTTACTACATTTTTTTGTTTGGAGTAGATGCGTTTTCTGGATGAATAAACCTTTCATATCGCTGCCGAATATATTCATCTACAGCATCTTGAGGTGCCTGCAAGATGAAATTTGTATCCACTGGCATGGTGTGTATAAACAGTTGCAAAGAATCGCCTCTCAGACCAGTAATTTGTGATATTCGTGTTGGGTTGTATTTTGCTGCCACCTGCTGTGCCCGAATAGTTGTGTAATATTGATTGCGCTGTTGTTGTTCGTATGCTAAAAACATTTTTCTAAATCTACGCAGGTTACGCTGCTTGCGAGAGAAATAGGTAAATGGGCTCAATACAATACCAAAGCCCGATGGCGTGTAATTGCCCGCCAAAGATTGTTTTGCACTAGATAGATAAGGAGCAAACAATTTTCTGCGTTCAATGGAATCGAGTTGATAGGGATTTAATCCACCGTGAACGGTAACCATTTGCAATTGATGAGCCGTAGGATTCAGCCAAATGTTGATGGGATGCCGGTCCATCAAGGATTGCATGATGAGAGTATCGGTTGAATAGCCCAAAAAAGCTATCCAGATGGTATCTCCAGGATGTGCCAGCAAGGCAAAGCTGCCATCTGGATTAGTCAAAGCATATAATCCTCGTGTGCGATTTTGTATCGTGGCAGGATAGAGAGGCTGATGGGTTTGTGCATCTTTCACCGTGCCGCTGAGTACGGCCTGTGCTTGAACAGTAGATATACACAAACTCTCTACAGCCAGCCAAAAACAAACGATGCTCCACATCTTCTTTTTCATGATTGGAATATTTTTATGGAAATCTACATCATTCCTTTCACAACGGGTGTTGCCTAAATACAAATCGTGTTAGGCCTTTCAGGAAAAATGTATTTTGCAAGTTCATATTGTGAGTAGAAAACTACCGATGTGTCATTTATCACTAAGCGAAAATATAACCTTCTGCTATTGCGGTGGAAACACGTGCAAATAAGCCTGTGGCTACTCTTGTGTAGTTCGGGTATTCTTCATGCACAACAATTGGTGTTTGGCAAGGTGATGGACAACACTACCCAATTGCCATTGGTAAGAGCTACCGTGATCAACCGCAATACGGGTGAAGGAACTTTTACCGATTCGTTGGGAGCCTATCAGATTCATGCAAGATTATATGATTGGATCGTGTTTTCCTACCTGGGTTATGCCCCCGATAGCATGCAAATTCGGGTGATGGGGAAAAACGGCGCCATTGTAAATGTTTTTTTGAGGCCTACTGGGTATTTACTTAATCCCGTTCAAGTACAAAGCCGTCGTATCGATTACTATCGCGATTCTATGGAACGAAGAGAGTTGTACGATTTTGCTTTAGGCCAGCAAAAAACGCATGGATTAGGAGCCGTGTCGCATCCTATCTCTGGATTATTTGATGCATTGAGTAAACGTCAAAAACAAATTTGGCATTTTCAAAAAATTGAACAACAGTTTGAGCAACAGCAATATATTGCCTCACGCATCAAGGTGAGTATTGTAGAACAGCTTACAGGTTTTCATGGAGATACCTTAAAATTGTTTTTAGAAAATTATTATCATCCCGACTATGAATGGGTGCGGTTTGCTAGTGATTATGATTTGTATGCCGATATCTTGAAGGCGGCTAAAAAGTTTCGGGAAATCTTACCCACATATCCACCCTTGCACGACAGCTTATTCTTGCATGCTATCGATGATACGTTGGTGCATCCCCGTTCTTCTTCTGATTAATATTCTCTGCCAGACTGAATACCCCAAAGTTTGCCCTGCTGCCAGAGACGATAAGCTTTTTCGTAGATTTTACGATTGGCCCGAGTGAGGGCAGGATCATCTAGTTGGGTAAGATCAGGCTTGCCAGCATTTACCCAGGCGGTATACCAGAAATCGGCGAGCTCTTGAATGGCTCTGCGCATTTGATCTTCAACCATACCATGCAAAGCGTCATGATAGGCTTTCGCAAAGGCCTCAGAAAATATGGGCTGGCCATAGGTGTTTTTGAGAATATTCCCCTGCGCATCTGTGCGATACAACTTGTCTTTCGGAAAATGCTCGAGCAAACGCTTCTCTACCAGCAACACGGTATCTACCAATTGATAACTATGGCGAATGGTACTCCAGATTTTTGCCTGTATGTCTGGAATATAATGAGCAGGAGCCACATGAAAATTATAAGTATTCCCAAAATATTCTGGCAGCTGCGATTCCCAAAAGGCGTGAATACCTCGTTGCCCGGTGAGCTGTCCGTCGTGGTTAACGGTGGTATGCAGAGGCACATGTGCATCGGCAATATAATGACCAAGATCGGCGGCGATAAACAAAAT
Organism: Thermoflavifilum sp.; assembly: GCA_023511875.1. Lineage (GTDB taxonomy): Bacteria > Bacteroidota > Bacteroidia > Chitinophagales > Chitinophagaceae > Thermoflavifilum. The sequence continues at coordinate 18,949 of JAIMAQ010000004.1, read as the reverse complement.
TTCATCGGTTCGCTTTTTACGAAAAGCTTGCTCTAGTTTTTGTTCCATTTCCTCGATATACCAGGGTAAGATGCCTGCTTGGTGAAGCTTTCTTTCCCCATATTTTTTCACCGCTGCAGACCAGCTGCGCGGCAATGAGTCGAATGGATGTTCACCAAATTCTTCCAGGTCAATATAATGCCGATCGGGCTCTGCCTTATCACCAATGACGTATTTTCGAAGATCGGGTACTGCAGCCTCTTCGGTAATATAGTCGATATGATTAAAGAAAAACACCCGCATGCTATCGGGTAAAGCAAATACAGCAGCTCGGTTGATATGTTGATGCCCCCATATACCCCACGACAAACAGAGGAATCCACCTGCCAAAAGGCCAACAAAAGAAATACTAAGCCAAAAGTTTTTTTTCATAAGCAGTGTAGCGATATGTCGGATTGAATCATTCTGGAAGGTCGGGAGCCAGCATAGCCTGGAGGTATTCCCGATTGGCCTTTGCGATAAAAGTAATAGGGATTTCTTTGGGGCATTCGGCCTCACAGGAGCCAATGTTACTACAGCTGCCAAAGCCTTCTTTATCCATTTGAGCAATCATATTGAGCACGCGTGTTTTGCGTTCGGGCTGGCCCTGTGGCAACAATGCCAGTTGGGCAATCTTGGCCGAGACAAACAGCATAGCCGAAGAATTTTTGCAAGCAGCCACACAAGCTCCACAACCAATGCAAGCTGCAGCAGCAAACGCTGCATCGGCTTTATCCTTTTCTACAGGAATGGCATTGGCATCTGGTGCGCTACCGGTATTTACAGAGATAAACCCTCCCGCTTGCATGATGCGGTCAAAAGCGCTGCGATCTACTACCAGGTCTTTGATAACCGGGAAAGCCGCTGCCCGCCAGGGTTCTACGACGATGGTATCCCCATCCTTAAAATGTCGCATGTGGAGCTGACAAGTAGTGGTGCCTTTTAACGGGCCATGGGGGCGACCGTTGATATACATCGAACACATGCCACAAATGCCTTCCCGACAGTCGTGATCAAAAGCTACTGGATCTTTTCCTTCACGAATCAGCTGATCATTGAGCACATCAAACATTTCGAGAAACGACATATCTTCATTCACTTGATCCAACTGATAAGTCTCGAAATGCCCCCGATCTTGCTGGTTCTTTTGCCGCCATACTTTTAACGTGATATGCATGACTCAGTGATTTTGATGATCATTTATAACTTCTTTGTGTAGGATGAACCACTTCGAAGTGTAAGGGTTCTTGATGTAAAGTATACTCTTTCCCATCTCGATATTCCCAGGCCGCCACATAGGCAAAATGTTCATCATCACGCAGGGCTTCACCATCGGGCGTTTGGTATTCTTCCCGGAAATGGGCTCCACAGCTTTCATTTCGGTGTAGAGCATCTATGCAGATCAGCTCAGCCAATTCCAGAAAATCGGCTACTCGTCCGGCTTTTTCGAGTTCGGGATTTAAGCTATCGGCCGTACCTGGAATGCGAACGTTTTTCCAGAATTCTTCCCGGAGGGCGCGTATTTCACTGATAGCCTCTTGCAGCCCTTGAGCATTGCGCGACATCCCACATTTATCCCACATGATCTTGCCCAGGTGCCGATGGAAATAGTCTACCGTTTCTTTGCCTTGAATACTCATCAAACGATCTATTTGCTCTTTCACTCTATGCTCAGCTTCGGCAAATGCAGGATGATCGGTAGATATCTTGGGAGTGCGAATTTCATCGGCCAGGTAATTGCCAATGGTATAAGGAATCACAAAAAAGCCGTCGGCCAGGCCCTGCATCAGCGCCGAAGCACCTAATCTGTTGGCTCCATGGTCTGAAAAATTACATTCCCCTAATGCATACAGGCCTGGGATAGTGGTCATGAGCTCATAATCGACCCAGAGCCCACCCATGGTATAATGCACGGCAGGATAAATGCGCATAGGGGTTTCATAAGGATTTTCGCCGGTGATGCGCTCATACATCTCGAAGAGATTGCCATATTTCTCGGCGATGATTTGCTTACCCAGCTCTAGAATCTTGGCCTCGCTAGCATCTGCTATCCCCAGCCGATGTGCTTCGGCATGGCCATATCGCTCCATAGCCGACCGAAAATCGAGATATACAGCCATTTTAGATGGGCCCACTCCAAACCCCGCATCACAACGTTCTTTGGCGGCTCGTGAAGCTACATCACGGGGTACTAGGTTACCAAAAGCCGGATAACGGCGTTCTAGAAAATAGTCGCGCTCGTCTTCGGGGATCTCAGTGGGCTTACGTGGATCATCTTTTTTCTTCGGCACCCACACACGGCCATCGTTGCGTAAAGATTCCGACATAAGGGTGAGCTTCGACTGGTAGTCGCCACTCACGGGGATGCAGGTAGGATGGATCTGCGTGAAGCAGGGATTTGCAAAATAGGCCCCGCGCTTGTGGGCTTTCCAGGCTGCGGTAACATTTGAGCCCATAGCATTGGTGGAAAGATAAAACACATTTCCATATCCACCCGAAGCCAGCAACACGGCATGTGCTCCATGCCTCTCTAGCTCTCCTGTCACCAAATTACGAGCTATGATGCCCCGCGCTTTGCCATCGATGATGACAAGATCCATCATCTCATGGCGAGCAAATACTTCTACATTGCCCAATGCTACCTGACGCTGCATGGCTGAATAAGCACCCAACAGCAATTGTTGACCCGTTTGCCCTGCTGCATAAAAAGTGCGTTGTACCTGCACCCCACCAAACGAACGGTTGGCCAGTAAGCCCCCATATTCCCGCGCAAAAGGCACACCGAGTGCTACACAATGATCGATAATGGCCGTGCTCACCTCGGCTAATCGATACACATTAGCCTCCCGAGAGCGATAATCGCCTCCCTTAATCGTATCGTAAAAAAGCCGAAACACCGAATCACCATCGTTTTGGTAGTTCTTGGCTGCATTGATGCCCCCCTGTGCGGCTATGCTATGTGCCCTTCGTGGACTGTCTTGAAAGCAAAATACCTTGACATGATAACCCAACTCAGCCAGTGAAGCCGCTGCCGAAGCTCCAGCCAATCCCGTTCCCACGATAATCAGGTCGAGTCGGCGTTTGTTGGCCGGACTCACCAGCTTTACAGTATCCTTATAATGCTTCCATTTATCCGACAATGTGCCCTGAGGAATCTTGGCATCCAGTTCCATAGGTCAAATTTTAATCATGAAATCACTTTCAAATATACCAGTATGGGCATCAGTGCAAACAATACTGGAACGATAATCGCAAAGGCTATCCCAATGCCTCTCACAATAGGAATATATCTTTTGGAATTCATACCAAACGTTCGAAATGCGCTTTGAAAGCCGTGCATCAAATGATAAGATAGCGATACCAATCCACCCAAATAAATAAGCACAATGATAGGCGAACTAAAAATCAATTTCATGCGTTCAAATAAATTTAATTCCTCCCCTTGGGTGATATAATGATATCGATTGGGCACCCAAAAATTAGCTAAATGAATGACTAAGAAAATGAAGATAAGCGTACCTAAAAGTCCCATTGAACGGGAATACCAATGGCTATTGGCACTGGCACCCCATACGGCATATTTGACAGGGCGTTTTTTGCTATTACTTGCCCAGATCATCCAACCTTGAATAATATGCAAAATGAATCCTACAAACAAGCCAATTTCTAAGAAATGAATCAAAATATTCGTTCCCATAAAATGGGCTACTGCATTGAATGTTTTCCCATGATCATTTAAAAAAATACAGGCATTGATGGTCACGTGTACAACTAAAAACAAGATCAGAAATAAACCCGTGAAGGCCATCACAATCTTCCTACCCACAGGGGAAATAAAAAGTTGACGCCATTTCATAATCTGCAGGATATTTGAGTGATCCGAATACAAGAACTCTTGTAAAAAAGCGATCAAAATTACAGCATGAACCCTGAAAAAGAAAAGAAAATTTGCTTTTGATAGGTAAAAATATAAGGTTTGCGTTCAACGGGAAATCATTTTCAGGATTTGGTTGTCTACAAAATGAAATAAATGCTGCGGTTGAAAAGTGCGCCAGCTATCTTGCTGAAGGAGTTGTACATAATGATGTAAATGAATACGATGAAATTCCTGTAACACAAATTCGGGCATATTGAGTACAGCTATCCATCCACCCTTATCTTGTACATCTTCCCACCACTCTTGATAATAACAATCGTCTGATGCATGGAAATTGAAAATGTTTTCAGTGATCAAAATAAATTTGTAGATTCCATGAGCAATCATGTGATCAATAACCCTCCTCTTCAAAATCATAATATCGTTTTCAATACAATCGTTCCATTCACCCATCATTTCGATGATGGCATAATTAAAATCATAATCGGCAAACAATACTTTTAGATATAGATTGGCGGAACCAAATGCATCCCATTGTGGATGAATGTAATAGTTATATACGGTGTGCGTAAAATGAAATTCATCGTGTTGTCGTCCGTAAAATACAGAAAATTCATCCTCTTCTGCTACATATAAATGTCTCCAGTTATAAAATGGTTCGATGTCGTGCATGATCTTACCCCTCCTTTCCTTGCGTTGCACCCAAGCTAATGATTTGGGTGAATGTATCTGCAAGTTAATAAAATGCGGAGTTTAAAGATAAAAGGGAAAAATCGAATAAGCCTGATGATCATCGGGGAAAGGGCATTTGCTGACTGATCGCTTCTATGGCTTTTTTTACGCTGCCATGAGCCAATAACATCGATTTGGCGTATGAATAATCGTGTATGCCTGTTTTTTCCATTACCATGCGTACACCTCGATCAATTAATTTTTCATTGGTGAGTTGCATATTCACCATTTTATTGTCTTCCACTCTTCCAAGCTGAATCATCACTGTAGTCGAAATCATGTTGAGTACCAGCTTTTGTGCAGTACCGCTTTTCATGCGCGTACTGCCAGTGATAAATTCGGGGCCTACCACGACTACTACGGGATAGTCGGCCACCTCGGTGAGCGGGGCACCCGGGTTGCAGGTGATGCATCCTGTAGTAATGCCATGCTCCTGGCAATGCCTAAGTCCACCCACCACATAGGGCGTGGTGCCACTAGCAGCAATGCCGACTACCACATCTTTGTTAGACACTTGATAGGCTTGTAGATCGCGCCAGCCCTGGTCGGGATCGTCTTCCGCATGTTCCACAGCTTTACGAATGGCTTGATCACCTCCAGCAATCAATCCAATGACCAGCCCATGTGATACACCAAAAGTAGGGGGGCATTCCGATGCATCTACAATACCCAGTCGGCCACTAGTACCCGCACCCAAATAAAATAATCTACCGCCAGCCAGCATCTTATCGGTAATAGCTGCCACGAGCGCCTCAATCTCTGGAATAGCTTTTTCCACTGCAAAAGGTACTTTTTTATCTTCTTCATTGATGCGAATCAGCAATTCTCGGATACTTAATTGTTCTAGATGTCGATGCGGAGAGGGCTGTTCGGTGATCTTAACAAATTTAGCCATAACGATCAAATGGAATAGGTTACAAATTGGGTGTGAAGATACAAGTCTGTTTAAGCAAATACTAGCTTATTGCATTGATCCTTAAGATTGTAAAATACTTGCCTGGTGGTAGGCCACTAGACCTTCGATAGGTTTATGCAAGATTCGGCCAATCTGCAATTCATTTAAAATGCAAATTTCTTGTAGCACATCTTGATAAGCCCAAGCCACTCCACCAACAAAATGCACGGGGCTGGTCCAGCTTTCTTTGTATTTAAATACATGATAGAAAAAGAAATCATTTAACCCGTCTTCAATGATATTTTCAACGATATAATGGCCGCGATGTTGGCTCAAAAATTTGGAAAATGAAGCCAAATAAGTATTGGGCGTAAGCTGGCGATATACTTTTTCTAAAATATTTTCGCGTGTTTCATGATAGGTTTCTTCAAAAGCTTCCCGAAGGTCATCATCAAAAATATCATACAAATAATATTGAAGCACTTTTTTCCCTAAGTAGGTACCACTGCCCTCGTCGCCCAAGATATATCCCAACCCGGGTCTGTATTTCACGATCTCGCCTTGCTCGTAATAACACAATCCTGAGCCAGTGCCCAAAATGGCCACTACTCCTGCCGATTGCCCACAAGCAGCTCGAGCAGCCCCAACCAGATCGGTATGCACTTCTGCGTTTGCTTGAGGGAAAATTTGCGCAAACAATTCCTGCATGAGCCGCTGATTTTGTGGCGCTGCACATCCTGTTCCGTAAAAATAGATTTTAGAAATCTTGATACCCCTAGGTAGGCGTGCAATCAGCTCCAATTGAATAATTTCCTTAATACGAGAAGCCGTGAGCAGATAAGGACTAATTCCTGATGTGCTGTAATAATGGGGCAGCCCCTTGTGCAACAAACACCAGTCGGCCTTCGTAGATCCACTATCGGCAATTAAAATACTTGGTGAATCGTCCATACTCATGAATTTTAACATAAGCGTAGAACAGAGAATCCCCTAATTTTGCTCATTTCAGGCAAATTTGTATTCTCTGTTATTGCCTGCCCATGGGCAAGGTGAAACGCCAAAATCGTTATGCAAGATAATTGATTTCACATCAGATGAAACCATCGTCTAAAAAACTTCAGGTCTTTTTACCGTTAATCTTATCGGTAGTACTGGCTTTAGGCATGTTTATCGGCTTTAAGCTGCGCGATACTTATCGAGTTCCCCATCACGGAGTTTCTCTTTTTCTCAGCCGTCCAGGAAGCATTGATGCAATCTTGCAGTTGGTGAAGACTCGCTACGTAGATTCGGTAAACGACAGCCTGCTAAAAAATGCAGCAATATCGGCCATTTTGCAACACCTTGACCCGCATTCAGTATACATTCCTCCACAAGAATTACCCGATGTCAACGCCGAGTTGGCTGCTAACTTTGGAGGAGTGGGTATTGAGTACATGCTCTGGCACGATACGCTCTTGGTTTTGCACGTCATCCCTGGCACACCAGCTGCACAGGCAGGCATCCAGCCGGGCGATGCCTTTCTACAAGCCAATCAGCAGCCATTAACTGATCATTCGTTGAGCATCGACCAAATACAGGATCTATTACGTGGGCCTGTTGGCTCTTCGCTCCTCTTGCTGATTAAAAGACCCGGCAAAGTTCAACCGATTCGGGTTAGTTTAAAGAGAGGGGCTATCCCCACATCGAGCGTAGAAGCAGCTTTCTTAATAAACGCCCACACAGGGTACGTTCGCTTAAGTGTGTTTGGAGCCGATACTTATCCTGATTGGAAACATGCTGTAGATAGTCTCAAACAACGTGGCATGCAACAGTTAATCCTTGACCTGTGCGATAACCCGGGGGGTTATATGGATGCGGCACTACATATTGCCGATGAATGCTTACCGGGGCGAAAGCTAATGCTGTACACTGAAGGATTGCACTACCCGCGTGAAGATTATTACAGCTCCGATGGAGGCATCTTCGATAAAGGGCCCCTCGCCGTTTTAGTCAATGAAAATTCGGCCTCAGCCAGCGAAATCTTGGCTGGCATCTTGCAAGACTGGGATCGGGCAACCATTGTGGGGCGCCGTACTTTTGGCAAAGGCTTAGTCCAAGAACAATATACCCTTCCCAATGGTGGCGCTATTCGCCTCACGGTAGCTCGTTATTATCTTCCATCGGGTCGCTGTATCCAAAAGCCTTATGCACAAGACACTAGCTTTGATGCGTACGACGAGGATATTTGGCATCGCTATACCGATGGTGAGATGTTTTCGCGCGATAGCATTCATTTGCGTGATACCACGCCATATTTCACCCAAATCCGAAAACGAATCGTTTACGCCGAAAGCGGAATCACCCCAGACATATTTGTCCCGCTCGACTCTGCCATGATTCAACCTTTCATTGCCCATGCCTATCATCTTGGCTTGTTTCAATATTTTGCCTTGCAGTATTATCTCACGCATAAAGCCTCCATCGATGCTTATCTCAACTGGCAAAAATTCGCAGAAGGCTTTCATTGGCATGACAACGATTATACCCAATTTTTACGGATGTGTGCACATGAGGGTTTAGCTGCACCACGTGGCTTCAATGAACACGATAAAAACTATGTGCTTGCAGAGCTTAAAGCCAATCTAGCCCGCATCGTATGGGGTATAGAAGGATATGATGCTGTGCGCGCTTTGAATAGTGCTGCCGTACAAAAAGCTTTGCAGCTCATGCCTTCAAAGCCGTAACGATTTAAGCAGAGACTTGCCCAATAAAATACATGATGCCCAAAGCATATCCTTCAAGGCCCAAACCTACAATGGAACCTTTACATACAGCGCTGATCAAGGAATGATGACGGAAAGGTTCACGGGCAAAGATATTGCTGATATGCACCTCCACCACAGGAGCTGAAATACTGGCAATCGCATCGCGCAATGCTACAGAGGTATGGCTATACCCACCCGCATTTAGTAAAATGCCATCTCGAGTAAAGCCTGCTTCATGCAGGGCATCTATCAATTTCCCTTCTTCATTGCTCTGCACATATTGCAGGTCAATATGGGGAAAACGTTCACGCAATTGCTGGAGATATTTCTCAAAACTCAAGCTACCATAAATCTCCGGCTCTCGCTTGCCCAACAAATTGAGGTTGGGACCATTAATGATGGTTATTTTCAACATATTTAGATAAACTAACTTCCCCAACGAAAGGTTTGATGATCTAATCCCAATAGATCCAATACCCTATCTACCACTGTAGTGGCGAGCTCCTCAAGGTTTGTCGGTCTACTGTAAAACGATGGACTAGCCGGACAAATGATGCCACCAGCCTCAGTAACGCGTTTCATATTTTCAATATGAATAAGATTATATGGCATATCGCGAATCACGCAAATGAGCTTCCGACGTTCTTTCAACATCACATCTGCTGCCCGCGTGATCAGATCTCCCGAAATTCCCTGTGCAATACGCCCCAAAGTGCCCATTGAACACGGGCAAATCACCATCGCCTCGTATCGAGCAGAGCCAGAAGCAAATGGTGCTTGAAAATCTTGTACATCAAAAGTGCGAAACGGAAAGCGCTTGTAATCTTGATTCCCCAACTCGGCTTCCCAAACGGTATAAGCATTCTTGCTCCACACCAAATCTACTCGCTCCAACTGTGCAGATAGCTGCATGCATTTTTCGATCAAAAGGCGAGCATAAATCGCCCCGCTGGCACCAGTAACCGCAATAACTAACTTCAAAGCAACGAAAGTTTACAACAAACCTACTATTTATGAGGGATTTAACATAATTACATTACCTCTCCTTACCGACTGCGTTCATCAGCTACAAGGCAATAATGCGTAGAGAGTCCTATCAGGATTGGGGGGTAGATGCGGGATGGGTGATCGTAATCCGCGAAGGACATCCAATCATTCGAGACGAGCTACAAGAACTCATCAAGGCAATGCCCATGAGCAGCAATAGACTAATCAGGATGGGTAAATACTTTTTCATAGGTTTATGTTTAAGGGTTAATCCAAATTTGTTATATTTTTGTCAGCAACCAATAGTCCCTTTGGGGTTTTTATTTGAAACGTATAGGCTGAACTTTTAGTATATCTGTACAGGAAATTTTACTGAATCTGTGAAAATACATTTTATCGCCATCGGAGGCAGCATCATGCATCAGCTGGCTATTGCCTTGAAACAAAAAGGGCACGAGGTTTCAGGCAGCGACGATGAAATCTTTGACCCTGCAAAAAGCAATTTGCTGGCTGCTGGCCTATTACCCACCCGATTGGGATGGTTTCCAGAAAAGATTTCTCCACAGTTAGATGCCGTGATTGTAGGCATGCACGCGCGCAAGGATAACCCTGAATTACAAAAAGCTCGTGCGCTGCAGCTAAACATTTATTCGTTTCCAGAATTTATTGCCCGGGAAAGTTGCCATAAAACGCGTGTAGTGATAGGAGGTAGCCATGGTAAAACCACCATTACCGGCATGATTATGCACGTACTGAAGGCTTGTGGCCGTACGTTTGATTACCTTGTAGGAGCCTCTATCCCTGGCTTTCCTACTCATGTTCAACTCAGTGATGCACCCGTGATCGTTTGTGAAGGCGATGAATACCCTGCATCGGCTCTCGATCCTAGACCGAAGTTTCATCTACTCAAGCCACATATTGCCGTCATCAGTGGTATTTCTTGGGATCATATCAACGTGTTTCCCACCTGGGAAAGCTACCTCCAACAGTTTCAGCAATTTATTGAAGTGATACAACCCGAAGGCACACTTATCTACAACGAGACAGATGAACAGGTAGTGAAGCTGGTAAACGAGTGCCCACGTACCGATTTACAACGAATTGGATACGGCTTTCCTAAGTGGTCAATAGAAAAAGGAATAACCTTTGTGCACACCCAACAACATCAATATGCTCTCCGTATTTTCGGTGAACATAATTTGCTCAACTTACAAGCAGCCCGAAAAGTATGTGCGTTATTGGACGTAGACGACGAGGATTTTTTGCGTGCCATTAGTAGCTTCACTGGAGCTAGCCGAAGGCTAGAACTCATTGCCGAATACCCACACACAGCCATTTATCGCGATTTTGCTCATGCTCCATCAAAAGTAAAGGCCACCATACACGCATTAAGAACCCAATTTCCCACGCGCCGCCTGATCGCCGTTTTGGAATTGCACACCTATAGTAGCCTCTCAGCTTCATTCCAAAACCAATATGCAGGTTGTATGGATGAAGCCGATATAGCCATAGTATTTTATTCGCCTCACGCCCTCGCCCTAAAACGGCTGCCTAACCTTAGCCCCGAACACATTAGGCTCAGCTTTCAACATGAAAATCTACACGTATTTCAACACGTAGATCATTTGCTTAGCTTCTTGAAACAGCAAAACTATCATGAAACCAATCTGCTGCTCATGAGCTCAGGTAATTTTGATGGGATGGACTTGAAATATGTCAGCACCCTACCCACACGTACGACATCCATAAAACCATAGCCTCAAATGCTAAATGCCTTTTAATTTTTAGGAGTTGCTCTGCAAATAACCTGAAGAAAGGCTAATTTTGGGTTGATTTTTACTACTTCTGTCATATGCCGCTTCAATTAAAACGTCCGCTGGCTTTTCTGGATTTAGAAACAACCGGAGTGAATCTAGCAAACGACCGTATTGTGGAAATAGCCATTGTGAAAATATTCCCAGATGGTCAGCAAAAAAATAAGGTCAAACGAGTCAACCCCGGCATTCCTATTCCGCCAGAAGCTACGGCTATCCATGGTATCACAGATAAAGACGTAGCCAATTGCCCTACATTTAAAGATGTGGCCAACGAAATCAAACAATTTTTGGACAACTGCGATTTGGCAGGATACAATTTGCATCGCTTCGACATCCCTATGTTGGTAGAAGAATTTTTGCGAGCCGATCAAGAATTTAGCCTGAAAGACCGCCATATCATCGATGTTCAGAAAATATTTTTTCGCATGGAGCCACGCGATCTAAGCGCCGCTTATCGGTTTTACTGTGGCAAAGAATTTCCACAAGCACATCATGCCGAAGCCGATGCTTGGGCTACCTATGAAGTATTGCAAGCCCAACTCAACAAATATCCCGAATTGCAAGCCTGCCAAGACCTGGCTTGCTTAGCCGAGTTCACTTCCGAGGGTGATTTCGTGGATGTGGGGCGGCGGATGATTCGCATCAATGGTGTGGAAGTGTTTAACTTCGGTAAACATAAGGGTAAACCCGTGCGTGAAGTACTCAGAGATGAACCTCAATATTACGACTGGATTAAAAATGGAGAGTTTTTGCTAGATACCAAAAATAAACTCGATGAAATCTGGAACAGCATGTTGAAAGAAAAATTAAATCGCTCTGGTAAAACCTGAATGCGTACGTTTTGCCCAATATGCATCTATTGAACCGATAACCCCAATATCAAAAAACCCTCTGCTAAAGCATCATGTATTTTTTTCTGTGTGCAGAAAAAAACTTACATATATTTATTCACGAATAAGTTTTTACCTTGAGCAACCGGCTGGTAATCATACCGACCTACAACGAAAAAGAAAACATCGGAAGGATCCTCACCGAAATTTTCTCCCTTCCGCTTGCGTTCGACGTATTGGTGATCGACGACCACTCGCCCGACGGAACGGCCGAGATCGTGGCCGACATGCAAAGTGTGTATCCCGACAGACTATTTCTCGAACAAAGACCCGGGAAGATGGGGCTGGGCACTGCTTATATCCATGGTTTCAAATGGGCTCTTCGGAACAACTATACATACATCTTTGAGATGGATGCCGATTTTTCCCATAACCCGAAAGACCTGATTCGCCTTTATGAAGCTTGTGCACAAGGCCATGCCGATGTGGCCATTGGTTCACGCTATGTGAAAGGTGGAAAAACAGAAAATTGGCCATTAGATCGCAGTATACTTTCTTATGGCGCTTCGTTGTATGTGCGCTTGATTACCAGGATGCCCGTGAAAGATAGTACGGCAGGGTTTGTTTGTTATCGGCGTAAAGTGTTGGAAACGATTAACCTTGATGAAATCCAATTTTGGGGATATGCATTTCAGATTGAAATGAAATTTACAGCATGGAAGTTGGGATTTCGTTTGAAAGAGATCCCCATCACTTTCGTTGATCGTAAACAAGGTACCTCTAAAATGAATCGCAGCATCATTAAAGAAGGTATCTTGGGCGTCATGAAAATTCAATGGCAAAGCCTATTCCGAAACTATGCACACCGTCTGCGCCGCATTCCACAAAATCCCGAGCATACGCCACACCGATCCTAACCTCGCGAAGCTTTAGGCAACATCTTAAATTTGCTTTTTTATATCCTTTGCATGAGGAAACACAAATCATCTCGGTTGCATCGTGCCATGATCAAACTGCATACTGCCATCTTACTGGCCGGTATTACCGGCCCGTTGGGAAGGCTCATTTCTTTACCCGCCGAAGCATTGGTATGGTATAGACTTGCACTGAGCTTACCCCTATTTGCAGCGATATCTTTTTATTACCAAAAACCTTTTCCACAGTTCACCCGCCAACAATGGACCATGCTCTGGATCAATGGCGTACTCATTGGCATGCATTGGATTTGTTTTTTTGCCAGTATCAAATATTCCAATGTATCGGTAGCATTGGTTTGCTTTTCTACTAGCAGCCTGTTTACGGCCTTACTCGATCCTGTAGTAAATCGCCAACGTCAATTACAGTGGCGGCAAGTCATGCTAAGCTTATTAGCACTGGCTGGCATTTTGGTACTTTTTCGCTTCAACACCCAATACCGAATGGGTATTGCACTCGGTTTATTAGCAGCTATTCTCTCTGCCTTGTTTACTCTGTTAAACGAAAAACCCGCTCAGCACATTCCCGCACGCACGCTGAGTATGTATGAGTTGCTATTTGCCTGGCTTACGCTCACCCTAATCAGCCCCTGGTATGTGCATCTACAAGGATTTTTCTGGCCTCAAAAAGCAGATTGGCTATACCTACTCATCCTCTCCTGGCTCTGTACAGTCCTGGCTTTTACACTTTCGCTCGATGCGTTAAGACATATTTCACCCTTTACCATCAACCTCTCTTACAACCTGGAGCCCATTTATGGCATTCTCATTGCATTTGCCTTGTTTCACGAAAATCGTATGCTTAATTTTAGCTTTTATATAGGTTTTAGCTGCATTTTGCTTTCGGTACTTATGCAAACCTGGCATACTTTTTATCGTCACCGACAAGCACAACATTCCCCACCCGACATGGCCTTAACGGCTCAATCGGTTCCATGGATGTCAGAAAAAGAATAGACATGTAAAGGGTTTTTTCTCTAATTTGGGGTAAGATGATTGCTAAAGAAAGTATATCGGCTGTTCTGCAAAGGGTCGACATCGTAGATGTGATTGGTAGCTTTGTACGCTTAAAAAAGCGCGGTGCTAATTATTTGGGGTTATGCCCTTTTCATCATGAAAAAACACCTTCTTTTACCGTTTCTCCCACTAAAGAAATTTTTAAATGTTTTGGATGTGGCCGAAGTGGCAATGTCATTAGCTTTTTGATGGAACACGAAAAGCTGAGTTACATAGAAGCTATACGTTGGCTGGCCCAGCGCTATCATGTGGAACTGGAAGAAACCACTTCCTCGCCAGAATGGAAAGAGCATCAAATGCTCGCTGATAGCCTGTATATCATCAACCAATTTGCCCAAGATTTTTTTACACATGCCCTATTTCAAACCGAAGAAGGACGCCATATTGGCTTGACATATCTCCAGGAAAGAGGACTTCGCGAGCATATCATTCACAAGTTTCAACTGGGATATGCTCCTGAGTCGGGTAGTGCATTTGCAGAAGCTGCACTGAGAAAAGGTTATCAACCTGAATATTTGCTCAAAGCAGGTTTGATTAGCAAACGCCACAACCAAGCACCTGCTACCGACGCTTCGGCTTATCGAGATATGTATGTAAGTCGGATTGTCTTCCCCATCCATCATATTAGCGGAAAAATAGCCGGCTTTGGTGCCAGAACCCTTCGCAACGAGCCCAATGTTCCCAAGTACATCAACACCCCAGAAAACGAAGTATACGTCAAAAGCAAAATCTTATATGGCCTCTATCAAGCGCGGCAGGCCATAGGCCGTGAGGATGAATGCTTGCTAGTGGAAGGCTATATGGACGTGATTGCTATGCATCAGGCAGGCATTGAACACGTCGTAGCTTCTAGTGGTACATCGTTGACTACCGATCAGCTTCAACTCATTCGAAAACTTACGCGTAACCTAACTATTGTCTACGACGGCGACCAAGCAGGTATTAAAGCCGCACAACGTGGCATAGACCTCGCATTGGAACAGGGCTTAGAAGTGAAACTGGTATTGCTACCAGATGGTGAAGACCCAGATAGCTATCTTCATAAATATGGTGCTGAAGCATTGCGCAATTTTATTGCCAGCCAGAAAAAAGATATCATCTTGTTTCAGATCGAAACGGCAATCGCAGATGCTGGCGAGGATATTCACAAAAAATCAAATCTCATACAGCAGATTGCCACTACCCTCTCTCATTTACAAGATAGCACCGATTTTCTGCGTAGACAAGAATACATTCGCCGGTGTAGCCAGCTGTTGCATATCGACGAACAAGGCCTGACTTCACTGGTCAACAAGCTCATACGTGAACAATTACAACGTAAAACTTTTCAACAGCGCTCAACTGCGCAACCATCTAGTATGGCTGCTGAAGCTGCACAAATCTCAGCTCTCGAAACATCCTCCGAAGCACAACAACTTTTACAAGACGATGCTCTTCAAGAAAAAGGATTGATCAAGGTATTATTGAAATACGGGCATATTCCTTTGAAAGAACAATATACAATTGCTCAATTTATCTTCAATGAAAGTGTAGAAATAGATCTCATTGATCATCCCATTGCTAAATTGATTCTACTGGAGTATAAACAACAATATGAAAGAAATCAAGCAATTGATTTGCGTTATTTTTTGTATCATGAAAATGCAGAAATCAGTCGGTTTGTAGCTGAAGTACTCAACTTACTTTCGGACGACGCTTTAAGCTATAGTTGGGAGGAGCGTTTTCAATTGCAAATCTTGAAAGAACAGGATATGCCCATAGAACAAACTATACAAACCGTACATCATCTCAAGATGCGCAAACTCAAAAAAATGATTGAAGAGAATTTGCAAGAGTTACAACAAGCACAAACCGATGAAGAGCGTTTTGAGAAAATCCAAACCCATCTTTTCCTAAAAAATATGGAAAAGCAATACGGAGCTATTACAGGTACGGTGATCTATTATTAAGCAGCAAATCAGCATAGGATGCTTGTATGAGTTGATCGGGTTGAATATGCAGCTGTTGCTGATAATGTGCAGCTAATTCTGCAGTTTGATGCATATCCTCACTTGCATTCTGCACAATCACTTCTACCTCTATAAAATATCCAAGCTCGGCAACTTCATCTAAATGAAACTTCGATTGCCCAATAAAATAGATCTCCCGTTTTTTTCTAACTTCTACCAAAACGCCTAAACATGCAGTTAATAATTTCTTAAGTGTATGGCCGTCAGATATCGGATACAACCATACATCTGAACGTTTGATAGGAGCCTCTTCTGCCCGTTGATAATAAATCAACGCATTTTCAATTGGCCCACTCCGCAACTTTAACCGCCCAGAAGGCACATGAAAATATGTATCTATCTGCTCATCGATGCCTACAAAATGAGCTTGTTGTGCGTGTAACCAGCTCCTGGCCTGGCTTAACGAAGGCACTCGAGCCTTGAATTCCATATTAATGGGCATGACGATACTTTTGGCACGATTGTTAAAAGATATTAAACCGGGGCTACAAAAATAGCAGGAAGAGTCAAATATTACACGAGTCATTTATATTTGTACAAGTAATGAGTCGTTTATGGCTAAACATCTCTTCCAGGTTTACGGTTTCATAAAATCCCGGAATTACCAAAGGATGGGGCTTTGGCTAAGTATGTTGCTTTGGTGCACGGCTGTGCATGCACAAGACACGGCTGGCGTGATTTTGCCCGATACTTTAACTCCCATGAAAGACACTATAAGTACAATGAACATCGAACACATCCGCATTCAAACCACAGATAGCCTATTGCAAAGCTTGTATCAACAAATCAAAAAACTATCGGAAAGCGACCGACAAAATGCTATGGCCATACAAGGGCTGTTACAAGGTCGTGAAATAGATAATATGACCAAATACCAGTTAATGAAAAATAACATCATCAACGCGGTACAAACCTATTACCTGCTCAATAAAAAAATCATTGACCTAAAAAGCCGCACCAGTACAAATAACCTGGATGTTTTTATTACTTCGATCAATAATCCAGAAAGTAAAGAATTGGGGTTTTCGTTTAATGAGCGTGTGATTGAACTGGTGAAAAAGATTGTTTTACAGGGAAAAGCAGATGCCAATAAACGCAATCAAAAAATTGTTGAATCGACCAACTCCATTATCAATAGTCCTATATTCAAAAGTTTTACGGCACTTTCTCCCCCACTGGGTATAGCCAACGCTATCATGACTTTCTTCCATAGCATTAGTATCACCGATAAATCTATTAATGAAAAGAATTTGAAAACTTTTGAGGATGAACTCAATAAATACGTGATGTTTTACACATCACTGAATGAAGGTAATCAAAAGTTTAAATATGGGCTCAATTTCAATCGAGATCAGCTCACTAGCTTACATGAAGATTTGTATAACCATTTATTGTTTACTGCATCTGCTTTAAAATTTAACCTACCCGATCGTAAAAATAAAACGCTTGCCGATGCACTCAATCAATTTTTCCTCAGCTTTACACGTGAGCGAGTAGAACAATTTTTCAAACAACTGGAACAACAATATACAAATCCGAAAACGGGTAAAGTAGATTACGAAAGATTACTAAGAGAAAATGGCAACTTGAAGGAAGTAAACAACCAGCTGGAAGACTTAGTACTGATGACAAAAAGATTTGAAAATATTTACAACGAATATTTTACCTTGCTCGATACTTATTATGCTCAAGTAAACAATGCTTTGCAAATTGCAGCCGATAATGGATTGGCCGACAAAAATCTAGTGAAACAAAAACAACAAGAATTTGCTCAACTCAAACAAGAAGCTGTAGACGATATAAAAGCTTCAATTAACATCAATGAATTGAAAAATACTACAGATAATATCAAATACAGATTTAAGATATATTAACCTGCACGAGGCCTGGTTGAGAGTTTATCATGAAAAACTTAAATATGCATACGCATAACTACGATAAAGCACTCATTAACGGTAGGCAAATAGTTTTTTTTTATCCACTAATGCCTGCTCTTTGAGTAAATGCCTATTGTATTGTAGGCTATATTTATATCTTCTAATAAAAAACACACATAACTCACCTTAGAGAAATGGCCTGAAGCAGAAAATAAGGTGGGATATGAATAAGAGTTGAAGAATCAAAAAGATAAGTCAGCATTACCTAAGCCCATAGTAGTTTTTCATTTCCCCCAGCAAAATGAAGCCCATTTAGCCATTTTTCTGGCAGTCTTGAATTTTCTTTGTTTCTTTCTTTGTGTCAAGACAAAGAAAGAAGATTACATCATTCTCCATAAAATCAAACATCATCAATCATTTTCTCACATCGACCTTCAGAAAAATGGCGTAAAGAAATGGGCGAACATGAGCGTGAAGCGGAAAATGAGGTGGAATATAGGTAAGAGTTGAAGTATCAAAAAGGTGAATCAACATTACATAAGCTCATAAGAGTTTTTCATTTTCCGTAGCGAGATGGAGCCCATTTTAGCCATTTTTCTGGCAGTCTTGAATTTCTTTGCTTCTTTCTTTGTTTCAAGACAAAGAAAGAAGATTACACCATTCTCCATCAAATCAAACTTCCAGTAATCTTTTTCATATCTTCTCCCCAGATCGACCTTCAGAAAAATGGTGTGAAGAAATGGGCGAACATGAGCGTGAAACGGAAAATGAGGTGAGATATAGATAAAGTTGAAGCATCAAAAAGGCGAATCAACATTACATAAGCCCATAAGAGTTTTTCATTTTCCGTAGCGAAATGGAGCCCATTTCAGCCATTTTTCTGACAGTCTTGAACTTTCTTTGTTTCTTTCTTTGTGTCAAGACAAAGAAAGAAGGATACATCACTCTCCATCAAATCAAACATCATCAATCATTTTCTCACATCGACCTTCAGAAAAATGGCGTTGATTTTAGCCATTTTTCTGGCAGTTTTGAATTTTCTTTGCTTCTTTCTTTGTTTCAAGACAAAGAAAGAAGATTACACCATTCTCCATCAAATCAAACATCATCAATCATTTTCTCACATCGACCTTCAGAAAAATGGCGTAAAGAAATGGGCGAACATGAGCGTG
>JAIMAQ010000012.1 GCA_023511875.1 Thermoflavifilum sp. | reverse complement strand
CATTTTAGCCATTTTTCTGGCAGTCTTGAATTTTCTTTGCTTCTTTCTTTGTTTCAAGACAAAGAAAGAAGGAACATACCTCAACCATTTTTCTGCAGTCTTGAATTTTCTTTGCTTCTTTCTTTGTTTCAAGACAAAGAAAGAAGATTACAAATCAAGATGATATCATCTTTTAAACACCTGCCAATAATACGTAGGAAAGATGCATTTGCTCGAAAGGATACGGGTATGATGATCCTCTAGAGATGAGAAATAAATCCACTCTCTTTTGGGTTGACTGGTCTCTTAACTCAGGAATAAATTATTATTCATCAATACTCAATGTTGATTTACCATTATACTACTACTTATAGTGTTGATGCAGAAGTAAACACACGATGTATTACAGCACAGGTAATAGTGAATAGCTTTTGTTATTGAATCCGAAATATTAAAGCATATTCTTTTTGAACAAATTGAAAGCGAGTGAGGTGATCATCTTATTGTAGATATGTTTATTTCTTTCAACTGAGTATATAAGATGATGCATACTGATCAGCGATTTCCTGAAGGATATCTTCCACTTCTATACAACTACTAGCCTGCATTAAGCGAGTTTTATATTCTTTTATGGCAGGTAGATTTCTGAAATAATGCCCATAGTGGCAACGCATTTCTACCACGCCTACACGTTCGCCTTTCCAGGCTACAGCTGCATGCAGGTGTTTGAGGCAAACGGCTATTCGCTCTTGCACGGTGGGCGGCGGAAGATGTTGACCAGTATGCAAAAAATGTTTGATCTCTCGAAAAATCCATGGATAGCCAATAGCTGCTCGCCCAATCATGATGCCATCTACTCCATAGCGGCGTTTCAAGTCAAGAGCTTTTTCAGGGCTATCCACATCGCCATTGCCAAACACGGGGATATGCATGCGTGGATTATTCTTGACTTCACCGATTAATGTCCAATCAGCTTCCCCTTTATACATCTGCGTACGGGTACGGCCGTGAATGGTAATCGCTTGTATGCCCACATCTTGCAATCGCTCAGCTACTTCAACAATATTTTTCGACTGCTCATCCCAGCCAAGCCTTGTCTTCACTGTTACAGGCAAATGGGTAGCTTTGACCACAGCTGCGGTGAGCTTTACCATTCTGGGTACATCCTTCAGTATGGCTGCTCCAGCGCCTTTACATACTACCTTTTTGACTGGACATCCAAAATTGATATCGAGCAAATCGGGCTGTGCTACCTCTACAATTTGTGCAGCCTGGGCCATCGCTTCCTCATCACCGCCAAAAATCTGAATACCAATAGGCCTCTCGGCGTCAAAAATATCAAGCTTCTTTCTGCTTTTCATGGCATCTCGGATCAACCCTTCCGATGAAATAAACTCGGTATACATTAAGTCGGCACCCTGCTCTTTACACACTGCTCGAAAGGGGGGATCACTCACATCTTCCATAGGTGCCAACAACAGGGGAAAATCGGGAAGCTTTATTGAACCAATGCAAACCATATTGCCACCTCCACTTCTTCAAAATTACAAATTTTCAAATGGGTTTATTGCGGATAATACTTCGAGAGAAGAATATATACCAATACACCAGTAACAGCCACATAAAACCACAAGGGCCAAGTGATGCGCGCAATTTTTTTATGCCGTTCATATTTCCCTTGCAAGGCTCTCACTAAGGTAATCAATACCAAAGGCACTATGACGGCTGCAAGCACAATATGGGTGATCAGAATGAAAAAATAAAACATGCGGATAACACCTTCCCCACCAAAATGTGTTTCGGGTGCTAAACTGTGATAAATAATGTATGAAATGAGAAACAACACAGAAAGCACTACAGCAGTTAAGTTACATCTCATGTGCCAGTTGCGTTGGCCATGTTTAATGAAATACAAACTGGCCAATAATAAAATAGCCGTTAAAGAATTGCAGATGGCATTGAAAAAAGGCAATATGGTGAGTCGAAATCCTACGCGTATGTCTGGATGTGGTAAAAAAAACAATGCGGCCACAACGAGTGGAATAGCTATAGATATAGCGATGATTATCCCCGTGTAAGAGCGTTGCAATTGTCGTGGATTTGGTTTATCCATTTTAGATATTATTTTTTTTCTTTTTCCAACATCAAAACGGCAATATCGTGTAAGCAAATGGGTAACTGCGTAGTATCTGTGGGTGCATAATATCCCCTCACATATCGATGTTTGTCGAGCAATACCCAAGAAGTAGTATCCGATATTTCCTCTATTGGGGTGTTGATGCCTAAGTTAAACAGCACTTGATTGAGTTGATCTACATGTGCAGAATCGCTGGTTAAAAACCACCAGGTATCTTGATCTATTTGTAATTGATCTGCTACAGATTTTAACCAAGATACTCGATCTTCGAGTGGATTATATGAAATGGTCAACAATAGAAGTGCAGAATCATTGTTGTGAAAAGCATCTTGCACCTTCTTCATTTGCTTTAACCAATGATATGATGAATCTCCATTGCAAGTGAAACAATAAAAATTGATCAATACTACCTTACGTTGAAGATCGGACAAGCGAACGGAGTGGTTGAGCTGATTGATAAAATGGATTTCGTTTAATCGATAATAAGCAGTATCAAATACCCAACCTTGCATGGTACGAGTAGAATCAACATGGTCATAATAGTAGCCCGGCATCTCTAGATCTCGATTGCTGAAATGCACCACAGCCCAAAAGCCAATCAATGGCAGCACAATGATGAGTGTAAAGCCTAAAAGCATGCGAAGATACTTGCGCTTCATGGGTAAAATATTGACTACAAAGTTCTATAAAATAAACAAAAAAGCAGCCCAAGCCAACATCGGACTGCTTGTAAAAAAAACGAAGTGAAATCAACGATTTAAGGTGCTGGAGTCACCTGCTCCACCTGCACTGCTCTTCTTTCTCGATCCATTCGCCATGAATTCCCATCAGTAAGAAACGCCGTGATAAACCAGATAAACAGCAGTAAAGGAATCATGATGGAAAGAATCAAATTTTTCACTTCATGACGCAAATGCATGAATTCTGCAACAATATAGAAAGCTTTTACCAGCGTGAGGCTCAGAAAAATCACATTTCTCAATAATACGGGAGGTACACCAAAGAAATAATGCACGGTGGCCAATGCAATCTCTACTAAAGTAACAATCAATAATATCCAAAACACCCGCCATATACGTGCCACTGTAGAGTCAAATGCGTGTGCACTTTCGTCTTCAAGAGTGACCTGCGTAAAGGTAGCTTGTTGTTCCATTTCCATGATGATGAAGGTTTAATCTCTTTCCTGAAAAATTACAACAAATAAAAACAGGTAAATACAAATACCCATACCAAATCCACAAAATGCCAGTATAGCCCTACCTTTTCTACCATTTCATAATGGCCTCTTTTATCGTATGTACCTTTCAACACATTGATCAAGACAATTGTATTGATTAGTACTCCAGAAAACACATGGCCACCATGAAAACCAGTAATTGTAAAGAAAAATGAGCCAAATGCTGCTGGGCCAGGTGTATGATGACCATTGACGATAGGACCAAACATGTTGTGAGAAATAGTAGTTCCTCCCTCGATCAGGTGCGTCCATTCATAAGCCTGACAGCTCAAAAACAGGATACCCCCTAAAATAGTGAGAGATAACCATTTGGCTACTTCTTTACGCTTACGCAAATGCCCTGCATGCACAGCCAATACCATGGTTACAGAGCTCATGATCAGGATAAAAGTCATTATGCTAACAAATACCAATGGCAACTTGGCATTGATAAAGGGCGCTTTATCAAATACTTCATTAGGGTCAGGCCAATAGCTTGCACTTAATCTGGTGGTTCCATAAGAAATAAGAAACGCACCAAATGTAAATGCATCTGACATCAGGAAAAACCACATCATTAGTTTCCCATAGCTAACATTGTAAGGAGATACTCCTCCTTTCCAATTCACTTTTTGCGTGCTTGTAAGAGTACTCATATCGATCAACAATTTCAGTGATGATTATCGCAACCAAATAAAAAATCCAAACAAATATATCCATAATATATCCACAAAATGCCAATATGTAGCAACTACTTCTATTGGCACGGGATCATATGAACGAATTTTTTTGCGCAAAGCTCGAAAAAATATCACCAGCAACGCAATTACACCTCCTAGAACGTGCAGCATGTGTAGCCCGGTGATGATAAATAGCAAACTGGCCGATACATTAAAGGTCAAATTCACTCCATGGGCATATAAAAACCGAAAGCCTAAAAACTGGGAATACATGAACACCAATCCCAAAATAGCGGTAAGGGTAATCCATCTCTTGTAAGCATTCATCATTCTTCGTTTGAAATATCTCACCGCCATAGCCATAGTAAAGCTACTACATAAGATAACAATGGTAGAAAAGATAAACTGATGTGGCAGCTGAAAACTCACCCAGCGCTCTTGTCCACGCATCACCACATAAGCACTGGTGAAGCCTCCAAACATCATCACGATGGCGGCTATGGCCACCCACATGTTGAATTTGTAGGGATGTATTTTTTTTCGCTGCGCAATCACTGCGTAAGTCATCTTTTAAATCTTATCTATCAGCATAGCAAACTGCACTGCTAAAAAATAGATATAAGCTGCAAACATCAATTGACGAGCCGATGCTTGATCGCGCTGTTCAACTAGTTTCCAGCCACGATAAAGCAAATATGCTCCAGTAAACAACCCCACTGATAAAGCAAACGAGCCATATACCTGTAATAAATATGGTAAAAAATTGCTTAAGATCAACATTACTGTAAAACTCAAAATGAGCAACGCCGTATAAACATCCCTACCACCCTTACCAGGTAATAACTTAAAGCCGGCCCGCTGGTAATCGTCGTGTGCAAGCCAAGCTATAGCCCAAAAATGAGGAAACTGCCAAAAAAACTGTAACAAAAAAAGAGAAATTCCACCGGCAGTTAATCCACCCCCAGCTGCCATCCAGCCAATCAATGGGGGTAGCGCCCCTGGAATAGCGCCCACGAAAACCGAGAGTGAATTCCACCGCTTCCAAGGAGTGTATACAAAAGCATATAAGCATAAAGAGAGCAGGCTCACCCAAGCAGCCAGTTGATTGAAATACACGGTTAAGATAAATAAGCCCACTAACGTGAGCAACACGGCTACGGTCAAAGCTTCAGCAATTTGCATACGCCCAGATGGCAGTGGACGTCCTGCAGTACGCCGCATTAAGGCATCGGTATCTTTTTCAATGATCTGATTGAAACTGTTAGCTGCTCCAGCAATACAAATACCTGCAACAAAAAGCAATAGTATATGTGCAGTATCCACATTTACACGGGGTGCCATGAGATAGCCCACCATGCACGAAAACACCACCAAAAAACTTAGGGTAAATTTCGTGAGCAGAAAATAATCCTTAACCTTACTGATGATGCTATCTGTCAACGACCAAGCTACCGTTTGCTCTCTATACATGATGAGATAAAATGGTTTATCGAGTGGTTATGGATTCTTGCACTTCTTCCTCCGCGGGTGAAACAGGCACCGTTTGGGGGATAAAATCGATTCCATTTTTGCTATAATCATAAGGCCAACGATGTACTTCTGGGATTTCCCCTGGCCAGTTACCATGACCCACATGAATAGGTGTAGTCCATTCTAGCGTATTGGCCTTCCAGGGATTCGGATCTTTTACTGGACGACCTTTGAAAATGCTATAAAAGAAATTGAATACAAATAAAATCTGTACTGCAAATACAATGATGGCTATCACACTGATAAATTCATTCAAGTGCTGGAAACGATGATATACCGCCAGCGCATCGGCCGAGTACTCATAATAGCGGCGTGGCATTCCTGCTAGCCCTTCATAGTGCATGGGCCAAAACATCAAATAGGCTCCAACAAAAGTTACCCAAAAATGGATGTAGCCCAAGGTGTTATTCATAAACCGACCAAACATCTTGGGAAACCAATGATACACCCCTGCAAACATCCCAAAGAAAGCAGCAATGCCCATCACCAAATGGAAATGCGCAATCACAAAATAGGTATCGTGCAAATGTAAATCTAACGCAGAATTACCTAGCCAAATTCCCGTGAGCCCGCCCGAAATAAACAAGCTCACAAATCCAATCGCAAAAAGATTGGGAACCGTAAACTGAACATTTCCTCGCCATAAAGTGGCCAGCCAGTTGAATACTTTCACAGAAGAAGGTACGGCAATTAACAAGGTAAACAATACAAAGAAAGCTCCCAGGAAAGGATTCATACCCGATACAAACATATGATGAGCCCATACCAAAAACGACAATGAAGCAATAGCAAACAAAGAGCCCACCATAGCTAAATACCCAAAAATGGGCTTGCGTGAATGCGTAGCAAGCATATCAGAAGTAATTCCCATACCTGGCAACATCACAATGTATACTTCGGGATGACCCAAAAACCAAAACAAGTGTTCATACAAAATGGGGCTACCACCCTGATTGGGCAAGGCATGACCTGCAATATAAATATCGGAAAGATAAAAACTGGTACCCAGATTACGATCAAACAATAGAAGAATGAATCCCGATAGCAATACAGGGAAAGAAAGCACTCCTAAAACAGCCGTGAAAAATAGCGCCCAAATTGTCAAAGGCATACGGGTCATGCTCATACCTTTGGTGCGCATATTGAGAATGGTGGAAATATAGTTTAATCCTGCCAATAGCTGAGAAACCACAAACACCGCCATGCTAATTAGCCATAGGTCCATCCCCAGCTTTGACCCTTCAGAAGCCTCCCGCAAGGCACTCAATGGGGGATATGCCGTCCATCCTGCTTCTGAAGGCCCTGTTTGAATAAACAAAGAACTCAGCATGATTATACTTGCAACGAAGAAGAACCAGTATGAAAGCATGTTTAAAAAGGGCGAAGCCATATCGCGAGCACCCAATTGTAAAGGGATGAGGAAGTTAGAAAACGTGCCACTCAATCCCGCCGTTAGTACAAAAAAGATCATGATCGTGCCATGCATCGTCACCAATTGGTAATATAGCTCTGGACTGATATGCCCACCGGCTGCCCAGTGACCAAAAATAGTTTCCAAAAAAGGAAACGACTTATCGGGGAAACCCAGTTGCAAGCGGAAGATTACCGAGAAAAATCCACCAATGATGGCCCAGATCATTCCCGTAATCAGAAATTGACGCGAAATTATCTTATGATCTTGGCTGAAAATGTATTTGGTGATAAAGCTCTGATGATGATGATGTGCATGATGATCTCCATCATGTATGGCTACCGCAGCCACTGCTTGCTGTGCCCCCTGCACCTGGCCGAAATGAACTTCGCTACTCATAACTGTTCATTTTAAAAAATGATTAAAAATTATTTCAAAGAAATATTTTTTCGTTGATTGGCTATTTGCAATGCAGCCATCTTGGTACTATCCGATGGAATAGCTCCCCCCTCTTTAGCTAGCTCATATTGCGATTTCTGCGATGCCAACCATTTATCAAATTCTTCCTGCGTTTCTACAACAATATTGGCTACCATAGAATAATGTCCTGCACCACAAAGCTGATCACACACAAGCTTATATACAAAGTTAGGATCCCCAGTCATTTTGGCCATCTGTGCTGTGGTATATTTTGGGGTAAACCAAAGTGTGGTAGGAACCCCAGGCACTGCATCCATCTTTAACCGAAAATAGGGCAACCCCACATCATGGATTACATCGCGCGAACCAATCTCCAGCTTCACGGGCTTACCTACTACCAGGTGGAGCTCATTGGATACCACATCGTCATGATTATATGGATCACTCCAAACTTGACCCAGTGGATTAAACTTTCCTTCATTGATCAACCGATAATCCTTCTTCCCTAACACCCCATCTTTCCCTGGATAACGAAATATCCAGTTAAATTGTTTACCCGTCACTTCCACGACCATAGCGCTGGGAGGTGCCGATGAAGTGATAGTAAACCAATGCTTCAGCCCAATCGCTACCAAAATGGTCATCGTTAGAGCAGGAATAGCCGTCCAAATAAACTCAATCTTAGAATTTTCGTGATAATAACTGGCTTGATGCCCTTCTCGACCACGATATTTATATGCGAATACAAACAACAAAATCTGGGTCACAAAAAATACAATACCCGTGATGATCAAAGTAATCGTCATCATATGATCGATGGCCACACCTTGTACAGAAGCCGCCACGGGCAACAACTTATCTTTGAGCAACTGATGACAAACATATAAGCCAATGAGCCCTGCAATGAGAAAAATGAGCATCAATGTAGAATGAAGCCGATTACTTTGCTCTCGTGCTTTCTTCTCTCCTTTCAGAATGGCTACATAATCGCTGGCTTTAGCAATCTGAATCACGATGATGAATAAAAGCAACAATACGATGACAACTAAAAAGCCTGACATGACTAATACGATTAGAATGATTATTTACATGTAACCAATAATTCGCCTATAAGCAATTTAATACTCAACCTTTTTTTATACCAACACTCAAGTTACATTCCCTTCTACTATTGATAAAAATTTGACAATTATCCCCAATCCGATTTATGAATAATGGCTTCCTTGAGGTAAGGATGATTGAGCGGATACAATGGAGCTCGTGAAAGTGCTCGTGACACTACCCAAATCATCAGTCCTACAAAGCCTAATGTGATCCCGATTTCGTACCAACCCAGCACCACTCCTTGTGTGGGCAACACCGTTGGAACAACCATTAAGTAAAAATCTAACCAGTGCCCAAAAAACACAATCAAAGCAATCACCGTAACAGTGGTATAATTCCGCTTGGCATCGCGTGTCATCAACAACAAAAACGGCACAGCAAAATTAATCACCAAATCGAGCAAAAACCAAAACCGATAATGCCCCCAAAGTTGTGGCTTAAAATACATAGACTCCAGAGGAATATTGCCATACCAAAACAGGAAGTACTGGGCAAACCAGATATATGTCCAGAAAATGGAAAACGCAAAAATAAACTTCCCTAAGTCGTGCAAATGTTCTTTGTTAACGAGTTGAAGTTGCCCACTGTTTTTGATAGCAATAACAAATAAGGCGATAACCGTCATGATGGAAATAAAAGATCCTGCAAATATATACCAGCCATACATGGTAGATTTCCAGCGGGCAGCAATGCTCATCAACCAATGCCAAGAAGATACGGAAATACTTGCCGCATAAAATGCAATAAAAATAGCTGCAAAAAAGATGGTTTTCCACAAAAATCGTCGAGCCCCTCGTTCGGCACGGTCTTCCTGGAGCGAGATCTGCCTCAGCTTAAGAGCCAGCAGCGACCATACCGTTAGGATAATCACGGTAAAAATGACAAATAAACGGACGTTTAAAAAAGGTGTTTTCCCTGCTACAATAGGATCATGTTCCAGCACATGCGGGTCGAGCCATGGATAGATAAAATATTTATTTCCGATAAATACACTCATCATCACCACAAAAGCAATTACCGCAAACACGGGAACGTTTACCATAATTGCTTCAATGACTCGCTTATAAGCAATATGCCAAGATGCTTGTGCCAGCGATGCTGCACTATACACAAATATGGCTGCTGCAGACATGTAAAGAAAAAATAAACTATTGAAAACCAACACCGACCAAAATCTTTTTTCACCTATATCGCCATGCAAGCCAAACAATCCAGCTAGAAAACTGATCACACCAATAGCTATGAAAATCAGGCTGGTGTTTCTGAATCTTCTCGGGATAACAAAACGTTCCTCCATAGGTATTCAACTTACGAGATTGATGAATAAAATAATTTTTATTTCTTCGCTACCGACGTACTATCTGCACCCTTAGCCAAATCTTTTGCCTGTACACTCTTAATATAAGCAATCACTTCCCAGCGTTGCCGTTCGCTTAGCTGACTAGCATAGCTGCCCATCAAGTTTTTACCATAGGTTACCGAATAAAACATCGTGCCCTCGGGCATTTTCAAATATTGCGGTAGGTGAAAGTTGGCCGGCTGCACCGGAAATTTTCCACTCTTGTAAAGTGGGCCCTGCCCATCTAATTGCTCGCCATGACATATGGCACAATAAATATTAAAAAGCCTTTGGCCTTCCTCTAGAGTTGCCTGTGTAATAACGGGTAAAGGATTTTTTACTTGACCCGATACAGCATAAGCAGAGTCGCTCTGTGGCAGGTTAAAAGGCAACAATTCGTGCGCATTTACCGTATGCCCTCGGGGAACGGTGCCTGGCACTGGTGGCCGACTGCTCATGGAATCGGGATACACCAGATTCACGGAATAGGCATCATAAGCACGGGAATAATACATGTCGGGCGCATAAATTCTGCCTGGATTGTTTCTCCCAGCCTGACAGGCAAACAAAGCCAAAGAAAGCATTCCTGCACTCAACCCGATCACTAGTTTTTGTTTTCTCATGTTCAAATACATTATGCTAAACATTCATTGAACAGACCACTGCGGATTAATATCGTCGTATGCTTCACGCTTAGAATACAGGCCATACCACCATCCTTCTTCTGCTGTTTGCACCGTCACTTCTTCTGCACCATTGTTCAGCAGAAACTGTTTTACTTCCTCAGCATTTGTCTTCGGCGTGAGTTCTATAGCCATCACAAACCGATCGTCGCTCTGGCGAGGATGAAAAATATGCTTTTTCACACCTGGCATGATCTGATTTAACCAACAAAAGGTGAGCGTGGTACCAACAGCCGAAAATAATACCGTTAATTCAAAAGTGATGGGAACGAAGGCTGGTAGCGGAAAATGAGGTTTGCCACCAATATCCAACGGCCAACTGACCACAAAAATCCAGCTCATGCCCAACAATGCCGTTGCCGTGCCCAAAGCGCCATAGATAAATCCTGCCGTATGCAAAGCCGTTTGCCGTAAACCCATCGCAGCATCGAGCCCATGCACCGGAAATGGCGTAAACACATCATAAAGCTTATACCCTTGAGCCCGCACTTTTTTTACAGCAGGCAACAATTGCTCTTCATCGCTAAAACTTCCCACCACAAATTGTTTGATAGCCATATCGTTTGATTTTCAATTTTTTTCATTAAAAAATTAATGAGCAGTTAGTGCATGCTGGTGTTGCACTTCTTGAATAAATTCTTCAGTAGTCTGTTGTTCAAGGGCCGCCATCTTTTGTTTATAGCTCTCTCCACTGGTCTTGAGCACACTGCGAATTTCCCACACCGCAATTACGGGGAAATACTTAGCAAACAGTAAATAACAGGTGAAAAACAAACCAAAAGTGCCGATGTAAAACCCTAATTCTGGCCAACGTGGAGAATAATACACCCATGCCGATGGCATGTAATCGTGATACAAAGAAAGTACGATGATCACAAATCGTTCAAACCACATTCCAATGTTGACGACGATCGACATGAAAAAGGTGAAAGGAATATTTCGACGCAGTTTCTTAAACCAAAACAACTGTGGTGAAGCTACATTACAGGTGATCAAAATGATATAAGCCCACCAATATGGTCCCAAAATCCTCCACCAGAAGGCTCCTTGCTCATATACCACATTGGAATACCAGGCAATAAATAACTCGGTAATATAAGCCATGGCCACAATACCACCCGTAAGCATAATGATTTTATTCATTGCTTCAATGTGCCCCAGAGTGACATAATCTTCTAAATGCAGAATCTTTCGGGTAATAATGAGCAGTGTTTGCACCATAGCAAAACCCGAAAAAATCGCACCCGCTACAAAATAAGGTGGGAAAATCGTTTCATGCCAGCCAGGAATCACTGAAGTGGCAAAGTCCATCGACACTACACTATGTACCGACAACACCAGCGGAGTAGACAAGCCTGCAAGCAATAAGCCTAAAGACTCAAGCCGCTGCCATTCCTTGGCCGTACCCCGCCATCCAAAAGAACACAACCCATAAAAAAACTTCGCAAATTTCTTTTTTGCCCGATCTCTTAAAGTGGCTACATCTGGAATCAACCCACTATACCAAAACAAAATAGATACGGTTAAATAAGTACTTACGGCAAACACATCCCACAACAAGGGTGAGTTAAAGTTTACCCATAGTGGTCCACGACTATTAGGATAGGGCAGGATGAAAAACGCCAACCATACGCGCCCCATGTGCCATACGGGAAACTGTCCAGCGCAAAGTACGGCAAATATGGTCATGGCTTCGGCCGCACGGTTTACCCCCGTACGCCAGCCCTGGCGAAACAACAACAAGATAGCCGAAATGAGTGTACCCGCATGACCAATACCTACCCACCAGACGAAGTTGGTAATATCCCAGGCCCAACCTACCGTGCGATTTTCCCCCCATACGCCTATGCCAAAATACACTTCCCAGAATACCGACCATACGCCAAATAAAAGCATGGTAAGCGAAAAACCCAATGCTATCCACCACAACTTGCCCGGTTTTTTCTCAATCGGACTAATGATGTCTTCCGTTACCTGGTGATAGTCTTTAGTCCCATTAATCAGGGGTTCACGTACGGCTGACTCGTAATGTAGCATATCACAACAAGATTATATGTTTAACACGGATATCTTATTTGCCCAATACATGCTGCACTGGCTCTACATAAAAGTCGTTGGGATCTTTATTTACCACTTTCACTAAATAATTCACATTTGGCAACGTATGCAAATCATCTAGCACATAATACAAGCGTGTTTCTTTATTTTCTGCTCTAACCTGGCTAATGGCTGCCCCAGAATCATGCACATTTCCAAATACAATGGCTTGTGTGGGGCAAGCTTGTTGGCAAGCCGTAACGGCTTCGCCATCCATCAATGGCCGACCGGCTTTTTTGGCCGCCAACTTTGCATCTTGCAAGCGTTGTACACAGAAACTACATTTTTCCATGACCCCACGGGTACGTACCGTCACATCTGGGTTGAGCACCATACGCGTGAGATCGCTATTCATATCGCCTGTATCCTTGATTTGCCCAAAACTCGTAGCTCCTTGCCAATCACGCCAGTTGAATCGACGCACTTTATACGGGCAGTTGTTCATGCAATAACGCGTACCAATGCAACGGTTATAAATCATTTGATTTAACCCTTCATCGCTATGCGTGGTTGCAGCAACCGGACACACATTTTCACATGGCGCATTGTCGCACTGCTGGCAAAGCATGGGTTGAAAGACCACTTGCGGATTTTCTGGGTCACCAGAAAAATATCGGTCGATTCGTATCCAGTGCATTTCATGATGAGCCAATACCTGATCTTTCCCCACCACGGCTACGTTGTTTTCGGCCTGGCAGGCAATGGTACAGGCTCCACATCCTATGCAGCTATTCAAATCGATCGACATGCCCCATTTTAATCCGGGAAAATCATATAGATTGGGATACAATGTACCTTCAGTAGCGTATTGGTCTCCCCCATAACGTTCCCTTTCCTCACGCTGTTCACGGGTGGCCTCGCCCGGATCTTGATTGTATTGCTGTTGGGTGGTTTCTAAAATAATGGGGCGTCCTTCAAAACTATTGTGTGTTTGGGTAATGGCCAGCGGATAAGTTTCTCCAGTAAGAGTAAGTGTTACTGCTGGTTGATAATAATGGAAAGTTTGGGTTGTGTTATTGAAATAGGCCCAGGGATAAACATTTTTACCTACGCCTCCAGCAGCTTTGCCTACGTCCTGGCTTCTTCCATAACCCACTGCCACTGCTACTACATCTTGAGGCATCCCCGGCAGCACCAACACGGGTAGGGTGATTTCCTTACCAGCTGCAGTAAGCTTAGCCACAGGCCGATTGAGATCATTTTCATTGAAACGGTTAATGGAAATACCCAATTTCCAAGCAAGCGCTGGAGATACGCATATGTAATTATCCCAAGTGCATTTGCTGATAGGATCGGGCATTTCTTGTAACCAAGGATTATTGGCAGGGCGGCCATTTCTAATAGCTACCTTTTCGTATAATACAAGCTCCAATTCGCCTGATTGGGGTTTTTCAGCCGCAAGTTGTGTGGCTGCGGCTTGCACATCGCCTTTGAAAGGCAAGCCAGCCAGGGTTACTTGTTTGGGTTCGATCACACCATTCTGCAAAGCTTCTTCCCAACTCACTAAACCGCCCAGCTTGGGCTCCCAGTACTTCATCAAATAAGCATGCCAGTCGGGCGTTTCTCCCATAAAACTGAGCAAGCTTTCTTGAAAAGCACGGGTTTTGAATAACGGGAAAATGGTGGGCTGAATAAAACTATAGTAGCCTGCCTTAGGCTCTGCATCGCCCCAACTTTCTAAATAATGATTGTCGGGTGCCACATATTGGCACAACACAGTTGTTTCATCATGGTGATCGTTAAACGATAAAGTAAGCTTTACCTTTTTCAGGGCTTCCGCAAAGCGTGCAGCATCGTAATAATCATATGCAGGGTTTGCCCCATAAATCAATAGGGCGCCTATTTTGCCGGCTTCCATATCGGCAACCAACTGCTGCATGTCGCTATCAATACCCTTACGGTAATTCACTGGTGCATTCCAATCGATGGTTTTCCCTGCCGCTCCCAACATTTCATTCAATCCATTTACCACAATTTGTATCCGAGGATCATTAGAACCGCATACTACCAGCGCTTGACCAGGATGTGCAGCCAGCAATTTAGCAGCCCGCTGAATGCCTTTTTGTAACTGATCATCTTGAAGGGTAGGCACATTGGGTAAAGCAGGCTTACCCAATGCGAGCGCCACAGCATTGTATAGATTTAACACAATTGCTGGAAGCTGAGAAGGCCTGTGGGTATAGCGATAATCAGCATTAGCACCTGTTAGGCTCAGATAGCTTTCGAATTGGATATGCCGACTGATATTGGCTTTTTTACCTTTGATCTTACGGGTTTGGGCATATTGGTTAGCAAATTCTACTGGCGAAAGCCAGGTTCCCAAAAAATCTGCCCCCAAGCCAACGATAGCTTGGGCATTTTCAAAATGATAGGAAGGTATAGCCCGTTTACCATAGCAAGCTTCATTGGCCAAAAGCAAGCCAGAGTAAGAAATCGCATCATAAGTTACATGCTTGGTATTAGGATATTTGGCAGCAAACTCCTGGATCAACTGCTCGGTAGCAGGGCTCATCAGGGTAGAAGTAAGCAATACAATAGGCAATCCACCCAAATTGCGCAATCCCTCAACCACGGCTTTATCGAGCTCTTCCCAGGTAGCTTCTTTACCCTGAATCATGGGATATCGCAGGCGAGCCGTATCGTACAAGCTCAACACCGAAGCCTGTACTACCGCAGAGGTACCGCCTTTGGTAATCGATGAAGAAGTATTGCCTTCGATCTTGATAGGGCGCCCATCTCGGGTTTTCACGACTACAGGACAATAATCACCATCTTGCACGTAAGTAGAGGCATAATAATTGGGCACACCTGGAGTGATATCCACGGGCTTATTCACATAAGGAATCACCTTACGCACCTGGATCTCGCAGCTGGCAGCAATAGTAGCCGCGGTAATGCTGAAACCTAAATATTTTAAAAAATCTCTACGAGGCGTTTTAGCCTGCATCAGTTTGTCGACCTCCTCTCCAAACGGCAATTTCTCAGGAAATTCATTCCTAACGGTTTTCTGGTAAGAAGGGGTGTTGTACAACTCCTCCAGTCCTTTCCAGTATTTTTTTTCGCTCATAAGCTCAAGCAATAAAAATTGACATAAAATTCAAACAATGAACCGATATCTGAAATTTAGTAATGACAGCGTTGACAATCTGTGCCTCCCAGCATGGCCTCGGTAACACTATCGATTTTGCCTTGCTTCAACTCTTCATGATATTTCATGAAGATATTGCTGTAATACGCATTGTCTGCAAAATGCACCTTGGTAGTGCGGTGACAATTCACACACCAACCCATAGAGAGATCACTAAACTGATACACCACATCCATATTTTGGATGGGGCCATGGCAAACTTGGCATTGTATCTTTCCAACGGCCACATGTTGTTCATGGCTGAAATACACGAAGTCGGGCAGATTGTGAATCTTGACCCATTGAATAGGATGACCAGCATTCACATATTTACGCTGCTTAGGATCCCAACCTGCATAGTAATAAAGCTTTTGAATCTCAGCTGTACCATCAACAGCCTTTCCTTCTGGCGTGTAGAGCTGCGGCCCAGAATAGCTATTGATAGCCATATGACAGTTCATACAAATATTTTGTGAAGGAATCATGGCGTGTTTGCTCTTCTCGGCGCCGGCATGGCAATATAAACAGTTGATTTGATTGATGCCGGCATGCACGCGATGGGAGTAAAATATAGGTTGTGTAGGCTCATAATTTTGTTGACGGCCAATGTTTACTGCTGCATTGGTGAGAAAATAGCCTGCCATTAAAAATAGCACCACCGATACGAGAGCGATATAGGTTTTATTTCGGTAAAAAGGAACAGGTTCGCGAGTCTCAATACCTTCTTTTTCATTGGCCATGCGATTGAGGCTACGGTTTACCTGAAGCAAGATCAGCGCTACAATAGCCAGCACCAAGGTAATGATGCCATACAATAAATTATTGTTCGAAGCGGGGGCTGCTGCAGTCGCTCCTTGCTGACCGCCTGCTGCTGGTGCTGCAGCAGCTTGTTTGGCCTCATCGCCTACTTGCTTAATATAGTCGAGAATATCATCGATATCCTGGTTTGTTAGTTGGGGAAAGGGCGGCATTTGCACGTGATTCCATTGGTTAAACAGATTCACTGCATACTTATCGCCGCTGGCTATGACTGCTGAAGAATTATGTACCCAGTTGTAAATCCATTTACGCCCACCAGGCACTTCGTTTTCTTTTCCATACAAGGCCGGCCCCGTGGCATCCCGTAGAGGATTGTGACATTGCGCGCAATTTTGTTGGAAGAGTTGTTTTCCACGTTGGGCGTCTGCATAAACATGATGTGCAGAAAAAGAAAACATGCAAAACGCTAGGGAGCAAATAACCAGGTATTTGACAGTCCTCCCAAAATAACTGAAGTCGCTCATGCTAATCTGATTGGATTTTGGTTGAACCTCGGTTTTTCAAAAAAGCGCCACAAAGTTAAGGCACGAGGGTGACAATTTCTCAACAATTCAGGAAAAAATTATTTGCAAATCGTCTCAACCCTCCACAAAATCATGGCAACAAACTCATTTTTTGTATACTCCCCACGAATTATTTTTGTGTATACCATATCTATTTACAAATGATTTACAATTTATTTGTTTAATATTATTCATTTTACTTCATCACTTTTTCATAAGGAACACCTGGATGAATGCACCCATCATGAAACAAATTGTAATATTCGCCTCTGGAAAGGGAACAAACACTGCCCATTTGATTGCGTATTTTCAAGAGCATCCTATTGCACAAATCAAGGCGGTATTTTGCAACAACCCCCATGCAGGCGTCGTTCAGGTGGCTTCACAAGCCAGTATTCCCGTAGTATTCCTGGAAAAACACACATTCCAACATACCCTCATCTATTTGGATCTGTTAAAACAAATGCATCCCGATTTGATTGTATTGGCTGGCTTTCTATGGAAAATCCCATCATCCTGGATTGCAGCGTTTCCTAAACGAATCATTAACATTCATCCTGCTTTGCTTCCCAAATTTGGAGGTAAGGGTATGTATGGCAATCGCGTACATCAAGCCGTACTTCAAGCTGGTGAAAAATATAGTGGAATTACTATTCATTATGTAAATGAAGAATATGATGCTGGGGATATTATCTTCCAAGAAAAAATTGAAATCCTTGCTGACGATACAGTAGAAACGCTGGCTCAAAAGATCCATAGCCTGGAATATAACCGGCTACCCATGGTAATTGCCCATTTATTGCAAAAAACTGAAACTGAATGCACCTCACGCCTTCCTTAAAAATGTTTTGCATTCTTTTAGCAAAGAGCCGGCATTTGAGCACTTAATTTTGTACAAAATATGTAAGATGAGCAAAAAAAGATATGGCTTGGCCATTGCCTTAGGTGCTTTTGTGGCCTTGCTTTTTGCGGGGTTTTATTATTTTACTTTTGCCTATAAGCGCGATCAATTGCCCATAGTAGGTAATCCTGGCCATGTGGTGGGTGCGTTTAGCTTTACCGACCAAACAGGAAAAACTTTCACAGAGCAAGATATGAATGGGAATGTGAGCGTAGTAGAATTTTTTTATACAACCTGCCCCGATTTGTGCCCACGCATGAATGCCAATATGGATAAGGTTTACGAAAAATTCAAACATATCCCTCATTTTGAAATCCTTTCCTACAGCGTGAATCCAGGCTATGATACCCCACCTGTATTGGCCAAATATGCCGAACAATATGATGCCGACCCGGCAGTTTGGAAATTCCTCACAGGTCCTGCTAGCCGAACATACAGCTTGGCCGAACACGATTATTTAATTGGCTCGGTCGACAGTGCACATGTATCGGGCTTGTTTGTGCATTCGCAATGGTGGGCCTTGGTAGATCAACACCGCCGTATTCGAGGTTTTTATGATGGCACCAATCCGCAAGATATCACTAAGCTGATGCACGACATACGCGTTTTATTAAAGGAAAGATAATCAATAGTCAATCATCTTCCAGGGCTTCCTTCGATGGAAGCGGAGGGAAGGGGGTGTGCGGCTCAGTCTGATACCAATAGGCCACCGAAGAAATATCGGATTGCTGAGGCAAATAAGTGCCGTTGCGCCTCCATCCTAAGTCTTGAATTGTTACCTTCAAATCGTGTTCAAAGCGAATGGGATCGAGAATATGCCAGCGATACATACCAAACCGTTGCTGGGTTTGGTAAAGTCCATCGGGCTTGATCACCTGACATAAACCTGAATAGGGCGAAGTAAACGTTTCGTATTGATGCGTTTCTCGGTTTTCAAAATCATATGAACCACAAAAATAGTCCTCCGTTCCCGTACCATTGATCGTCGGGAATTTTTGATCGCCATCAATATAAAACTTGATTTCACCCTCTCCCCACCAGCCATTGTTGTGCACGCCCCAGGCCAAATAAGTGCCCACATATTGGCCACGACCGTGAATATGATCAACAATAGTATACGGCTGTTTGTAGGGATTGGGATTAACATGTCTAAACTGGGCATGAAAATATGCGGCGTCATCGGGAATGGAGGTTAGGGTATAATCGATTTGATAATACAATGTCATCGGTTCATCGCCAATATTTTCTAAGGTAATCAAGCATTTTTTACGGAAAGGCATTACCCAATAACTATTGAGTGCACTTCCGGGATTGACACATACGGCTAGCGACTGCAGGGGTGCATATTTGCCCCAACCCATACAGAAAAAATCACCCACAGGCACTTCCACAGAAGGTGATTTTTCATCATCCCAGTAGATCCGCAAAATCTCAAAACGCCAAAAACCAGTAGGTGTCATCCAGATGTGCTGAATAGCGCCAGGCCCTTGAATCAACGCCAATGTATCGGTCTGGCCCGGGCGAATCCGAATAAATGGATTCACTTTCCAACCCTGACCCAAGTCGCGAGCTGCCGATGCAGCAATACCTTCTTGAAGAGTGGCCATTCCCCCTTGACCTTTTCCGCCAGTAGGGTTCTCAGGACTAATGGAACGCGTTTGTGCATCAGAAAGCCGAAATAAGTTGCCCAAGTGCATGTCTAAACCATTAAATTGCCCTATATGCTGCTGGCAAAATGCCATGGAAATGCCCAAAAGCATCGAAAACAGGGATAATAGAAAGCGTTTCATCACAAAGCGTTTTAGGCGAAAAATACTAAATTCTCTAAGGCAATAAAAGATACCAGGAGTAAAAGATCTACACGCGCATAGATGAAGATGCAAGGAAATTAGTCACGATTTATACACAATTTGTTTCAAGCCATACAATTCTCAGCACATACGGTTAGTTTTGCGGCTGTATCGTTGAGGAATGGTCTGCGAGAAAAAGGTCGTTTGCCAGTAGAGCAAACGTGAAAAGGGAACCGTGTGCAAATCACGGGCTGACGCGCAACTGTAAGTATCAACTAACCTTTCATCGCATATATCCACTGTCTGCCCCCAGCAGATGGGAAGGATGATGAAAGTGATACAAGCCAGGAGACCTGCCTTTTTCTATTGATGACGGCTTTCGCGAGTAGAAGCCTTAGTCAGGGTCATTTGCAGACTATTTGAATTTCTGAGGTCCATTTGATGCTGTTTCCTTGGCTTGCTTCTCGTCTTGGCCATCTCTCAACACCCTTATTCCACATCGTAAAATATTTTCTTTATGCTCACACATCATGTAGGTTATCCACGCATAGGCCTTCGCCGCGAATTGAAATGGGCTTGTGAACATTATTGGGCTGGAAAAATTAGCGCAGAAGAACTCATACAAAAAAGCCAGGAGGTGCGACAAGCCAACTGGAAGCAACAGCAAGAAGCGGGCATCGATTGGATTGCATGCGGCGATTTTTCCCTGTATGATCACGTCCTCGACATGAGTTTGATGATGGGCGTCATCCCCGATCGTTTTAAACCTTTGCAAGACAAAGGCATCGACGAGATCGACCTGTATTTTGCTATGGCCCGAGGCTACCAACGCGATGGGTGGGATATTCCTGCTATGGAAATGACCAAATGGTTTGATACCAATTATCATTACATTGTTCCTGAATTTCAACCTCAGCAAAGCTTTCACCTGCATGCCGATCGACTCATTGAAGCTTTTTCTGCTGCCAAACAACTGGGGAAATTCGTGAAGCCCATTCTCATTGGGCCTATTAGCTTTTTGCTCTTGGGCAAGATGACATCGCATACGCATAAGGCCGAGCCGCTCGATTTATTGCCTCAGCTACTGCCCATTTATGCACAACTTTTGCAACTCCTGCAACAAGCAGGCGCTACTTGGGTGCAAGTAGATGAGCCTTTTCTCGTCACCGATCTCACCGATCGGCACCGCCAGGCTTATGAATTGGCTTACGATTATTTGCACCGCCAATGTCCTCAACTCAAACTATTGCTGACCACCTATTTTGGAGAGCTAGCAGAGGCACTTCCATGGGTCATGCAGCTTCCCGTGCAAGGGTTTCATCTCGACCTTGTTCGAGCACCCGAACAACTTCAACCCACATTAACCGCATGCCCTAACGACAAATGGCTCTCCCTGGGTATTGTAGACGGCAGAAATATTTGGAAAACCGACCTCACTTTTGCCCTTTCTCTGATCGAACAAGCCGTGACCGCATTAGGAGAAGACCGCCTATTATTGGCTCCCTCCTGCTCCTTGCTCCACGTGCCCTACGATCTCAGGCTGGAAACCAACGACAGTCCAGTGAAGCCGTGGCTAGCTTTTGCTCGGCAAAAATTAGACGAACTGGTTTTACTCAAACAACTCTGCAACCCCGCTACCCACCAAAAGGCTCTTCCAGCCTTATTGGAGAATCAACTGATCATAGAACAAAAGAGCAGATCCACTTTGATTCATCGTCCAGCGGTGACCAAACGAGTCGACGCCTTGCAAGATGCCGATGCCCAACGTACGCAGCCCTACGCCTTGCGAAGAAAAGCCCAAAAGCAAGCCTTCCATTTACCCCTGCTCCCTACCACCACTATAGGCTCTTTCCCTCAAACAACAGCTCTGCGCCAGCTGCGTGCTAAATGGCAACGCCAAGAAATTACTGATCAAGAATACGAACAAGCTATCGAACAAACGATTCGCGATGCCATCGCCTTTCAAGAAGAGATTGGACTCGACGTGTTGGTACATGGTGAGTTTGAACGCAGCGATATGGTAGAATACTTCGCACGGCAATTAGCAGGATTCGCTTTCACCGAACATGGTTGGGTGCAAAGCTATGGTAGTAGATGTGTGAAACCACCTATCCTCTACGGCGATGTAGAACGTACCCATGATCTGTCGGTGCGCTGGATCAAGTTTGCCCAATCGCTTACTCGAAAACCCGTAAAAGGTATGCTCACAGGACCAGTTACTATGCTCAAATGGTCGTTTGTACGCAACGACCAGCCACTCGAAAAAAGCTGCTACCAGCTAGCACTGGCCATTCGCGACGAGGTACAAGCGCTCGAACAAGCGGGCATCCACATGATTCAAATCGATGAGCCCGCTTTTCGAGAAGGCATGCCCCTACGTAGCGCCCAGCAAGAACACTATCTGCAATGGGCAGTAAAAGCTTTCCGCCTGGCATCGAGTGGTGTAAGCAATGCCACCCAGATCCATACCCATATGTGCTATAGCGAGTTCAATTCCATTATGCCGCATATAGCTGCATTGGATGCCGATGTGATTACTATCGAAGCCTCACGGTCGCGTATGGAACTATTGGAAGCCTTTGCTCAATTTGATTATCCAAATGAAATAGGGCCGGGCATCTACGATATCCATTCTCCGCGAGTGCCTTCAGTGGAAGAAATGGTAGAGTTGCTCCAAAAAGCTGCCCGCGTGATTCCTATTGATCGGCTATGGGTGAACCCCGATTGCGGACTGAAAACGCGCAACTGGCCTGAGGTGCGAGCTGCACTGCGCAACATGGTAGAAGCAGCTTCCCGAGTGAGATCAAGACAAATGCCCGCCTCAGCCCAGGCCTGATCGAAAAGATCCGATAGCTTTGCAGGCAATGAAACAAGCCACCCAACAGTTGTATAAGCACATATGCTTATGGGGATTGAGACTAATCTTGGTTTTGGCCACTCTATTCTGGCTCACTCGGACAACGTTTATGAGCACGCCTGTGATATGGGATCGCCTGCATGGAGTGAGTTTGCCAACAGGCTATCAAGTAATGGGTATCGATATTTCTCAATACCAACGAAACATCGACTGGAAGCGAGTGAAGCAAGATCGTATCACTGGTCAACCCATTCGTTTTGTTTTTATCAAAGCCACAGAAGGCATTAGCCGTCAGGACCCACTATTTCCCAAATATTGGCAAGAAGCGCATGCTGCAGGCTTTGCCTGCGGAGCATATCATTTCTTCTACTCCACACGCAACCCCTTGTTACAAGCTAAAAATTTTGAAAACCAGGTGAAACTAAGGGCTGGCGATCTGCCACCCGTGCTCGATGCAGAAGTCACCAACCATCAACCCGATTCGGTAATCCGACATACCATGCGCATCTGGTTGGTAGAAATTCAACGTTATTATGGCGTGAAACCCATCATTTATACCAATCTATCTTTTTATCGAAAATATGTAAAGGGATATTTTGATGATTATCCACTTTGGATTGCTCAACATAAAGCTACATCGAACCCTAAAGACATGACCAATTGGCTCTTCTGGCAAATTAGCGATGAAGCACGTATTCAGGGCATTCCGGGGCACATAGATCTCAACATTTTTCATGGTGATTTGCAGGATTTTCGTCAAATCTGCTTGCCAAAATGATATCGTTTTTCGTTATCCTACAAAATTTCACTAGATTAGTTTAGTGAATCAGCAACCGCGCATCGATCCCGAAATCAAGCAACAGTTTAAAAAGATCTGGCTTTCCTTATTTATCTGGATAGTTTGGCTCAATGTAAATATGGTGGCTGGAGTGTTTTTCGATTTGGGATTTTTTGATAATCCAAGTATTCCTGCATGGGCGCATATCTTATTTTTCAGCTGGTTTCTGTTGAGTTTTCTAGGTTTGGTGCGTATCACTTACTACATTTGGAGAAGACCTTGGCCTATCTCTTTTCATCATTCCAGTCGCAATTAAAATTGCCACAATGGGCTTAACCACATTTCCTATCTGCCCATTTTCATGACCCATATTAAGTTCCATTGGAGAGAAAAGAAAAAATCAACCATCCCTTTTGTAAGATACACTTCAAGACAATAGAAAGCGAAACTACACTGATATCCGCTTATCAGGTGTAATGATCATGCAACTCTACCACTATAGTTTGGCCACGACTTAATAAGTCTACACCATATACTTGAACCTCATCATTCCTTGCACATGCAAAGTTTCGAACAAAAAATAATGTAGCAATCATGCAAAAATATCCTTCACCTCAACAAATCATTGGCTAAAAAGCTATATCCAATTTCAAACTTTTCATCAATAAATAAAAATGATATTTTTGGCAAGAAAATAGAAAATATCAATGATATGAATTTACAGCAATTGGCCTATATCGTAGCGGTCGACGATTGCCGGCATTTTAGCCTGGCAGCCGAACAATGTTTTGTGACCCAGGCTACCCTAAGCATGATGATTAAAAAGCTGGAAGATGAATTAAATACCGTCGTTTTCGATAGAAGCCAGCAGCCCGTTGTACCCACGCCTACCGGGGAAAAAATTATTGCCCAAGCACGTCTCATTCTTTCTCATGTAAACCGGCTCAAGGCTCTAGCTCATGAAGAAAGAAATGGACTGCAAGGCGAGTTTAAATTAGGAATTATTCCCACCCTTTCTCCTTATTTGTTACCACTATTTTTGCAAGACTTACTCAAAACTTATCCACAAATCAAATTGCGCATTAGTGAATTAACTACCGAGCAAATTGTGGAGCGCCTTTATAAACATCAACTCGATGCAGGATTGCTGGCTACACCTATAGAAAATTCTTCACTTAAAACTCATCCTTTGTTTTACGAACAATTTGTGGTATTTCATGCCAAACCCGATAAAAAAAATCGAAAGAAATACATTCTCGCATCGGAAATTGATGTAAATCGGCTCTGGCTATTAGAAGAAGGGCATTGCATGCGCACCCAAATCATTAACCTTTGTGAGTTAAAAGATAAATCGAGCCAACTGCATCAACTCGATTTTGAAACGGGTAGCTTAGAAATGTTGAAAAAAATTGTTAAGTCGACCGAAGGCATCACGATTT
This sequence comes from Thermoflavifilum sp., assembly GCA_023511875.1. Taxonomy (GTDB): domain Bacteria; phylum Bacteroidota; class Bacteroidia; order Chitinophagales; family Chitinophagaceae; genus Thermoflavifilum. The sequence goes on along the minus strand of JAIMAQ010000012.1, from coordinate 43,728 downwards.
TACCAGAATTAGCTATTCGATATTTAGATTCTGAAGAAAAGAAATGTATATGCTACTTTAAGCCTCCTGCACCCGTGCGGGAAATTAGCCTGGTTACTCATCCGCATTATCCACGCATTAAAATATTGCATGCGTTACAATCATGTATTTTAGCCCATATTCCAGATCAAATGAAATCGCGACAGCAAAAAGAAATTATTCCTGCTATATCCCTGAAAGCTAATTAAGCAAGCGTCGCACGCGCAAAGAAAGCTCCTTTGGGTTAAAAGGTTTGGTGACATAGTCATTGGCTCCTAGGTGAAAAGCTTCTAACACGCTATCTTCTTCGCCCGAACCCGATAAGATGAGAATAGGAATTGAGCTATTCATTTGTTGCCGAATATGCTTGATCAGGGTAATACCATCGAGCTCGGGCATGTGTATGTCGGTTAACAATAAATCTGGATTAATTTCATGAAATTGATCAATGGCAATTTTACCATTTTCGCAGAGTGTCAAGTGATAACCATCTTTTTTCAATACTTGCCCCAAAGTTTTTAATAAAATAGGATCGTCTTCTACGATCATGATCCGTTTCATACTCAACTATTTTCTTGCATTACAGAGGTCAAATCTAAATCATTTATGTAGAACGCATTGATTTTTGTGCACGTAACTGATCGGCTTCTTGTTGCAAGTATGTTATCATCTGTTGCAGTAGGCCCTGTGCTTTTTGAATACGTTGCCATAAGCCTTCTGTATTTTTTTCTTTTGCTTGCATTTCTATTTGCTTCACTAAATCGAGTAATTCATTCATGCCTAATAATCCTAAGCTACTTTTCAGGCGATGAGCCTTCTCGCGTACTCTTTCTAAATCTTGCTGCTGATATGCTTCCTGAATTTGTTGCATGGTTTCTGGTGCAGATTTTAAAAATAAATCGATCACTTCCAACATATAGCCATCATCTTCTAATTCACGAATAGCACTTAAATCATAGCCTTTTTTCGACAAATGATTTTGCTGTTGAGATGGCGTTGAAGATACTTGATCAGCTGTATGTTGAGACAACAATTGCTGGAAGAGATGTAATATATCTTTAGGTATAAATGGTTTTCTAATACAAACGTTTGCACCACTTTGTAGGGCTTTTTCTTTTTCTTCGTCGAGTATTGCAGCCGTCATAGCAATGATGGGCATGCGCAGTTTCAATTCATTTCTTATCAATAAAATGGTTTGATGGCCATCCATAACAGGCATGCGCATGTCGATGAGCAAGATATTATAATGAGGATTTTCACGCAAGCGATGAATCACCTCATGTCCGTTGCCAACAATATCGACATCAGCACCTGCTCGTTGCAATAATCGAGAAATAAATCTTTGGTTTACATAATTATCTTCAGCGACCAATACTTTTATTCCCTGCAAAGAAATATAGGGCAAAGTGGTTTCAGGCAAAGGATAATCAGCTGGTTGTTCAGCGATTTCATAAGGAAGGGTTACTGTAAACACACTGCCTTTTCCGGGTTCACTTTGCACCTCAATATTACCCCCTTGGATTTTCACCAAATGTTGCGTAATCGTTAAACCAAGCCCTGAACCTCCATATTTCCGAGTAATGGTTGTATCGGCCTGCTTAAAGCTTTCAAATATCTCATGAATGCGTTCTGAAGGAATACCTATGCCACTATCGGCAACAGTAAACTGTAGCATTACCCGATGATCAGTATCGGCTGGCAAGGCATTTACTTGAATTCGAATAAAACCTGTTTCCGTAAATTTCATGGCGTTGCCCACTAAATTCACCAGGATCTGTTTCAACCGGTGCGCATCGCCAATCAGATGATCAGGCACCTGATCAGTTACTTGAATGCTGAACGATAATTTTTTCTCTGCTGCTCTGAAATGAAATAAATGATCTACAGACTGTAAAATTTCACGCAAAGAGAAAGGCAATTTTTCAATCTCAAGCTTGCCAGCTTTGATCTTCGAAAGATCAAGCAGATCATTAATCAATGTGAGTAAAGTATCTACGGCTTCTTGAATAGAACGCAAATATTCTTGTTGCTCTGCAGTAAGTGAACTACTGCTCAGCAAATACGTCATGCCCACAATACCTTGTAAAGGTGTGCGCATTTCATGACTCACCGTAGTTAGAAATTGTTCCTGAAAATGTTCGGCATCTTCGGCTCTTTGCTTAGCCTCGTACAATTGTTCTTGATATTGCATCAAATCAGTAATATCAGTGGCAATGCCGCATAAACCAAAAATTCGTTGTTGTCCATCTTTTAAGGGAAACTTGGTGATTAAAAAATGATGTGGCTCTCCATTTACATAAATAACTTCTTCCGACTTATCAATCGATGCTCCTTGATAAATGCGATCGTCACTCGCATGATATCGAGTAGCCAATTCAGGCGCGGCAATGTCAAAATCTGTTTTTCCAAATATGTTGTCTGAAAGGTTCAAAGTTTCTTTGAATGCCCGATTTACAAAACGGTAACGATGCTCTAGATCCTTGACAAAAACCAAAGAGGAAATATTTTCCATCAAGGCTTCCAATAAATGTTGATTTTCTCGTCTTTGTTTTTCGGCTTGACGCAATCGCAGCAGCATCTCGCGCCGCTCCGAAGTATCCAGTACCACACATTGCAAGCCTGCTGGATTATCCTCTTCAAACAACAATGTGGCAAACATGCGAATCCATTTCTCTTTACCTTCTTTTGTTACGATGGGAAAATCGAGTGCTGTATCGGCTATTTTGTTTTCAAACTGATGTAAAAAAAACTGAGTTACGCGTTCATGCCAATCTGGATGGACAAGCAATTTATAGCTTCTGCCCAACAACTCTTCAGGCCTGTATCCAGTAAGTTGTTGTACTCGCTTACTAATAAAGGTAAATTTCCCATTAAGATCTGTAGTAAAAACCACTACTCGAGCCCCTTCAATGAGCTTCCGATAGCGCTCGCCATTGCTAATAGCTTCTTGCTCCGCTTCCCTTCTGCGCGTGTCTTCTCGCTTTAATTGCCACAATCCTATTAACACAAAAGCAAAAAAGCAAATACCAGCAATCAGTGTATAAAATACCAACTGGCGTGAAATATGTTGGTACGACCGATCCCGAAGAAAAAGCAATTGATTTTCTTCATTTTCAATTTCTCGCAAAAGCAACTGCCAACTATTCAGCTCTTCCTCGCTTACTCGATGAGCCTTTGCCGCCGTACTAAGGGCAATTCGCAAGGAATCCACTTTTTGCGATTGCAAAGGATTATCACTCACCAAATCATACAATGTATCGAGCGCACGTAGAATCTGAAAATATACCACTCCCTCACTCACCAATGCCGATTCTTGAAATGCTATATGAAGGAGATTACTGATTTGATGAGTTTGAGAAAATACCTCATACGTATGTTGAACCTGCTTGCTTTCGGTTTTAAAACGATTAAAATAAAATAAGGCGCCGACAGCAAAGGATGTAAATAAAGCCAGCGAAATAAACAAGAAGAAAATAAAACGATACTTCGATAACATGGTTTAATAGGATAGGTTAAGTATGCCATGATAAGTTAGGAAACATGGCTTGGATCTATTTTTTAGAAGTGAAAATTAGTAAAATTCATCATAAAATAAAAAAGAAAATATTAATTTTTTCATAAATGCTTTCTACATTTCATATATCAGCTTTGACCTCCAGATATACGAAAAAAACGTTTGAAATGATTTTTGCCAACGGCATGATTTCCCTTTATCTTTGTTGGAAGACAAATTGCGAAAATTCCTGAATATGAAGAGGAAATATTTGCCTTCTTTAGGCCATTTTTGTATCCCTTTTTCCCCAATAGGCTACTTCTGCCTACTTAGCCTGATATGTTGTTTAGGGCTATCTCAGGCCCATGCACAAGCCACAGAAGGGTATTCTGGATCGGTAAAAGCCTCCCATGAAAATATGAGCGCCATACCCGTTTCTTATTCGCGCGACTTTTTGCTGCTGCAATTAGGCCATGATGTGTGGAGCGGATTGCCTGCCGGCGTAAGCACCCGAGGTTGGAATCGCGATTTCAATATTGCCCTGTTATATGACTTCCCCTTCCAACAAAGCCATTTCAGCTTTGCATTGGGATTGGGTGTAAGTACCAGCAATGTATTTTTTAAAAACCTTACCCTCAATATTGCCGATAGCACATCGTCGCAACTGAATTTTACCCAAGATAGCAAATACAGCAAGTATAAGATTGCAACGACCTACCTGGAAATTCCATTGGAATTTCGGTATCGCCAGTTTGAACGCAATGCCAACAAAGGTTTTAAGTTTGCCCTCGGTGCAAAGCTGGGTTTGAACACCGATGCCCATGCAAAAGGTAAACGTTTGGTGGCTGGATTTCCAGAAGTGGAAAAATTCAAAACACGGCGTTTCTTCAATCCTTATCGCGTGGCAGCCACTGCTCGTATTGGCTGGGGAAATTTCAACCTATATGGCAGCTATAGCCTCACTCCCTTGTTCCGACAAAACTCGGGACTCAATGTACACACTTATTCTATTGGTGTTTGTCTAAGCGGACTTTGAATTATGGATTTCCCCACATGGTTTGCAGCCAGTTAAATATTTGATGCTGCCACACCAACCAATCATGGCCTATATACCAGTGATGGCCAATTCCAGGAAAATACAACAGTCGACTTTCGATATGTTTATCCTCCAGTCGATTAAATAAAGCTAATGCCTGACTAGAAGGCATGTTGCCATCTTTTCCACCCTGACCAATAAGCACAGGAACGGTGGGCACTATCAAGCCAGGCAAATGACCTGCAAGCTTACTAGATAAACCATTTGTGGCCAACCACCTATCGGCAGTAACAGCTTGCCAAGATGAAAGATCGGTGATAGCATTCCAGAGCAAAACCGTACTAATCGGCAAATGCCCATCGGCGGCTAATTGTAAGGCAAGCCATCCCCCCCAGCCAAATCCAATCAAAGCCACGCGATGGGTATCTATTGCGGGTAAAGACAAACCTTGTTGCACCCAGGCTCGCCAAAATGTTAGATATGCCGAATCGAAAAAGAAAGCCTCTGGATGCTTACGATCGGGATTCCACAGATCTTGTTCGGCAAGCGACAAATGCACCGATACCGCCACATAACCCGCAGATGCCAATAAAGGCAACTCGTCTATTGCCCCTCGATGGCCCATTTGCAACCAGGGTAAATCTGGCAACACCACAACGAGTGGATAATACCTTCTGCTGTCGAAGCCCAATGGATAGCAGATCGTGGCTTTTATTTTTCTTCCTTCAGGTAACGAAAAAATTTTTTCTTCTCGCAAAGGCAAAAGGCTATCTGCTGCTGTAGAGAAGTCTACAAGCGATTGCACATGACCATTATCCTTGTCTACAGCCGCAATGCTGCTCCATCTCCCCCAGCGCGAAATGCCCACTAGCCAGTCGTGAGGCGTTTCTCCTGCCAGGCTGGTGATATCTTGGTGTAAATGTGTAACCTGCCGAATCACCAGCGGCGTACGCAACTCCTGTTTATCGTTGAACACCTGAAGCTGATAAAGCTCATTTCCAGTGGAATCTGTGTCATGGCCAATAAACAAAAGGCTTTGCCCATCAGCCGACCAACGAAAAAGCTCTACACTGCCACGCCAGTTGCGGGTAAGGTTGTATGATACTTTCCGGTGCACATCTTCCAGGATCAACTCCCGATGCCCAGCATATCTACCTGAAAGAGGCTCGGCAATCCAGGCTAGCCAACGACTTCCACCCAAGCTTTTCAAAGGAGCAAAAGCAGGGCTCACATGACGAATAGGTACCGAATGCTCACGGGTTTCTGCGCGATCTATCGAGCAACTCAAGCAAGTAGTTAATCCGTCGTTTAAGTCGTACAGCTCAATCTGAGTGGCTTCTTCTGGATCTGGCTCTCCATCCCCACCCGTCTCATGTGTCGCATAAGCAATATATTGTTCATCTGTGCTCCAAGACACATCTCGCCATGTACCATTGCTCCAGTGAATGGGCACATGTACCTGTTGATAAGGCATCAAATCTACCGGCATCCCCACTCGACCCATAGAATCGAATCGAGCATAAAAAAGATGTGCTGCATTTCCATCGACCCAACCATGTGCATCCATCGCAGGAAACCGATGATACATCCTGGCTTGCGTATGGCTAAATTGTGGATAATAATCACGTGCATCTACATCTCTTACTTTTTCCTGATGGGTAAACAACACATAATTTCTTTGCGGCGATAACATTAAATGCACATAGGGTGAATCGATTTGCGTAAGTGGCACCACGCGCGGTGTATCGGTTCGGCAAGTATACCATTGATTTCCCATGGCAAATCCAAACTGATGAGAACCCACCCATTGAATGTTTTCCATTGGTCCGCCATCAACCACACACAACTGTCGAAGAGCGGGTGGTTGCACATCCTGTCGATTGGCCTGCACAGGTGTATAAGGCATTTGATACACGGTGTGGCGCATTTGATCCCGTGCAATATCATAAGCCGAAACCACTAAGTATAATGCACGCCCCATACTATCTACCCAACATGCACTAATAAAGGGCGCTTCGGCCGCACGCTCGGGCGTCCATCTCGGTTGTGCTTGAACCCAAGCAAACAACCCTGTACCCTGTATCCACATGATGCCTATCCATGCCCATTTCTTCATACAGTATAATGGCTTTTACCTGCAATGTACTAACTTTGTATGGCTAAAGAAACCAGAATTGATTGATCTTCAACGCCACTCTTCACCTGTTGAGAAAGCCATACTCGTAGGGGTCATCACCCCAGAAATTACCGAAGCACAGATTACAGAGTATTTAAATGAACTCGCTTTCCTGGCCGAGACAGCTGGTGCTGAGGCAGTAAAAACTTTTGTACAAAAGCTTCCTCACCCTGACCCTCGTACCTTCATTGGCAAAGGAAAATTAGAAGAAATCAAAAGATACCTCGAGGGAAACGACATTTCATTGGCAATTTTCGACGAAGAACTCAGCGGCACCCAAATCACCAATATCGAAAAAATTCTAGGTATAAAAACTATCGACCGCACCGATTTAATCTTGGACATTTTCGCTAAACGCGCACGTACGGCTCGCGCTAAGACCCAAGTAGAACTCGCTCAATACCAATATTTACTCCCTCGCCTCAAAGGCATGTGGACCCACCTGGGGCGCCATGGTGGCGGTATTGGCACAAGAGGACCAGGAGAAACAGAAATTGAAACCGACCGCCGACTGGTGAAAGATAAAATCGCATTGCTCAAAAAACGTTTACAAGAAATCGAAAAGCAAGCCCAGCTTCAACGCAAAGAACGAACGGGCTACGTGCGCGTGGCGCTGGTGGGCTACACCAATGCCGGAAAATCTACCTTAATGAATGTACTCAGCAAAAGCGACGTTTTTGCCGAAAACAAATTGTTCGCCACGCTCGATACCACCACGCGTAAGGTTGTCTTGCAACAAACACCTTTTTTGCTCAGCGATACGGTGGGATTTATTCGAAAACTCCCCCATCACTTGGTCGAAAGCTTTAAATCAACACTCGATGAAGTGCGCGAAAGCGATATCTTGTTGCATGTTGTAGACATCAGCCACCTCCGCTACGAAGAGCAAATCGAAGTAGTAAATCGCACCCTTCAAGAAATGGGCGCCTTAGAAAAGCCTACCCTATTGGTATTTAATAAAATGGATTTATACGAGCAGCAACACTTCGACCCCTATCTTCCACCCCATATTCGCCAGGAGCTGCTCGATCAACTCAAGGCCGATTGGCAAGCTCGCACGCATGGCCATGCCATCTTCATCTCAGCCACCGAAAAAACAAACCTAGATGAATTGCGCAATCTGCTTTGGCAACATATTGTGGAGCTCTACCGCCAGCGCTATCCATATCAAACAGCATTTTATACGGCCTAATCAGCAGGTGTTTTTTAGTAGAAAGGAATTGACGCGAATGTGAAAATTCCTTATTTTTGCCGCCCCAAGCATTCTTCTATCCATCCTTACACTCCTCCTTAGCTCAGCTGGTTAGAGCATCTGACTGTTAATCAGAGGGTCGCTGGTTCAAGTCCAGCAGGAGGAGCTTTATCCCTTCTATACCGAAAATATCTCCTCGAAATTTATATATGAAATAAAAGCGAATCTTTTTCGTTTTATATATTTACGAGAGCATCCAATATCTACCTAAAACCCTTCTTCATAGCTGGCATGCGCAATCAACATTTTCTGAGAGAACAGAGCTCAAATACATCTGGCTTATGCCAGCCTAGCCCCTCATATTTAGCCTTGAAGTGTAAAAAAATACTCCCACAGAAGTGTGCGGGAGTTAGAGCTAATCGCTCTTCGGCTTATAGCCTTGTTGTGATTAGCGATTGTAAATGTAAATAACTAAATTTAAATACACAAATAAAAAATTATGTTATATGAGAATCCTTGGACTTGACCTCGGCACCAATTCTATCGGTTGGGCTCTTCGAGAAAACGATAAGACATCTCGAGAAGAGTATAGCCAACAATACAAGCAAAACTCGCTTGATTTGACTAATGAAATTATCGATTACGGGGTAGTAGTATTTGAAAAAGGGGTAGGTGAAGGCAAAAGTGGAGAATTTTCATTAGCCGCAGAAAGAAGGCAAAACAGAAGCAAACGAAGATTGTATAATGCCAAACGATACAGAAAATGGGCTTTATTAAAGTTGCTTATCGAAAACAACATGTGCCCCCTTACAAAAGATGAACTTAAACAATGGAGCATAGGCCAATGGGAACAAAAAGATGGCAAGTGGAAAAACACAGGCAGGCAGTATCCAAAATCCGTAGATTTCAAAAGATGGCTGGCAATGGACTTCGATAAAATAGGCCTGCCAGAACAAGAAAACGAAAAACTCAAACCTGAATTTAAAAATCCATATGAACTAAGAAAATTTTTATTAGAAACACCTGCTGAAAATACTCCTAAAAGAAAATTTCAAATTGGACGCGCACTATATCATCTCGCACAACGAAGAGGATTTAAAACATCTCGTAAAAGCGGAAAATCTAACTACGCTCCAAATCAAGAAATTGAAATCAAAAAACAGCAAGACCCTAACTATCATATCACATCCTATGCATTAGAAAAAATTAATAGTGATAATCGCTTTAGAGCAAGTGGAGTAATCCAACGTAAATATTATGAAGAAGAATTCCTTGATATTTGTGAAAAACAAGAAATTAGTGATACACTCACAAAACAACTATTTGATGCTGTTTATTATGTACGTCCATTAAGAAGTCAAAAAAATCTTGTAGGTAAATGCACACTTGAAAAAAACAAAACTCGTATTCCTATAAGTCATCCACTCTATGAAGAATTTAGAGCATTACAATTTATCAATAATATAAAATGGAAAGAAAAAAACAGTCAAAATAAATTTGAACCAATACCAATAACAGTAAAAAAGAAAATTTTTGAGGAAATATTTTTTAAGAAGGAAACAAAAGGAAAAAATAAAGGGAAAATAAGAGATGATGACTTTAAATTTAAAGAAATATCAGATGCCTTTTCTGAAAATGGAAAATACGAATTTAACTTTAAGGATAATACTAATATCTCAGCCTGCTCTGTTATTGCTGGATTGATGAATACATTTAGTGAAGAGTGGAAAGATGTATTTATCTCTGATGAAAATAAATTTGGTATTAACTGGAATAACCTAAAATTAGAATATAGTATTCAATATGTAGGAAAAAATGGAAAAGGGTTAAAAAGAAAAGGAAAGAACTTTATTGAAAAAAATATAGGAGAAAAAAGAATACTTAACTATGAAAATATTTGGCATCTATTATTTGATTATAAACAAACAAAAGATAATGAAGATGGCTTAAAACAATTCTGCATAAATGTGCTCAATTGGAACGATGAAAAAATTAATCAGTTCATTAGCATAGATATCGCTCAAGGATATGGATCATTGAGTAGAAATGCTATTAGTAAAATTATTCCTTACTTACAAGAAGGATATATTTATAAAGATGCTGTCTTATTCGCTAACCTTGAAAAAGTCCTAGGAGAAAAAGTGTTTAAAAATAACAAAGATAAAATCAAAAAAAGAATATCAGAAACAATTAAAGAAATTAATCAGCAAAAAGAAAAACTTAACATCGTTAATGCCTTAATTCAACAATATTTCTCCGATGAAAACATGCCATTGAATAGACCAAAAGGAGTTGATGAAATGCTAAAAAAATTAGCAGAACAAGAAACAGAACGAAAAATAAAAGCACATCTCGGAATCAAAAAATGGACAAATCTGAGTGAAAATGATAAAAACGATTATAAAAATTTTGTCCTCGAAAAATACTTGAGTTTTTTAAATGGAGATCAATCCCCCGAAGAAAAAGCATCTGCACTAAATGGAAAATCTCCAACCCTCGATTACTACAAATTACCCCGACTCGATGAAGCAATAAAAAAAATACTTAAAGAAGAATTTAATGCCACAGATAAAGGATTAAAATATTTATATCACCCTTCTGACATAGAAATATATTCTAAATCAAAAACAGAAAAAGAAGCAGTAGACCCAATAACAGAAGAAGTTATAAAAGTACCACAATTAGAAAGTCCAATACCGCCGAGCAAAGCATGGAAAAATCCAATGGCTATGCGCACTATGCATGAATTAAGACATTTATTGAATTACTTATTAAGAATTCGGAAAATAGATACCGAAACAAAAATTGTAATAGAAATAGCAAGAGAACTAAACGATGCTAACAAAAGATGGGCTTATGAAACATACCAAAGAAACAGAGAAGAAGAAAATAAAGAATTTGCCAAAGCCATCTATGGAATAGTTAAAGAAAAATATCCTAATATAAATGAAAACGACACAGAAAATATCAATAAAGTAAGATTGTGGTGGGAACAAATACCTGATGGTGCTAAAATTTATGATGAAATAAAAAAGTTAAAAGAAGATGTAGATAAATACCGTCTCTGGAAAGAACAAAAAGCAATATGCATATACACAGGTAAAACCATTAGTTTAACAGATCTGTTTGACGGTACCAAAATACAATTTGCTCATACCCTTCCTCGTAGCAAATCATTTGATAATTCGCTTGCTAACCTTACTGTAGCTTATGCTTATTTTAATACTAATATCCAAAAAGAAAAACTTCCCACCCAACTTGAAAATTATGAAACGGATTGGACTGACCCTTTAAGTGGAGAAACTTACACTGCTATTAAACCAAGATTAGAAGATTGGAAAAGAAAAAGAGATGAATTGGAAAAAAGAATTGAAGAAAATAAAAAAGAAACGAAAAAAGCAAATATCAAAGGAGATGTAGAAAGAAAAAACCTCTTAATCAAACAAAGACACATACTTACTTTTGAATACGAATACTGGAAAAAGAAAATAGAAGCATTTGAACTATCAGAAGTTCCAGAAAAATGGAAAAATAGTCAATTAGTAGATACGCAGATAATAACTAAATACACTCGCGCATACCTTGAATCTCTTTTCAATAAAGTAGAAGTGCAAAAAGCAAGTGTAGTAAATGATTTTAAAAAAATATATCAAATTAAAGGCGATGAACAAAAAGATAGAAGTCGTCATAGCCACCATGCAACTGATGCTGCCGTATTAACTTTAATTCCTGGTTCATCTAGAAGAGAAGCAATACTTAAAAAATACTACCAATCATTAGACGAAAAAGAACAAGGAAAATCCAGTGAAACTTATCACACGATCCCCTATTCTGCTTTTCACATAGAACATATTCTAAACATTGATAAAAGTGTGATTATTAATCATATAAACCGTGATAAAACTTTTGTACAAACAAAAAAGAAAATACATAAAGGCAAACAAACACTCATTATACAAGGAGACACAGTAAGAGGAAAATTACATGCAGAAACATACCTTGGAGTAATTAAATTACCAGATAGAGATGAAAATGGTAATCTGAAAATAGAAAATGGAAAAATACTGATTAAAAAAGATAGAAATGGTCAAGAAGAAAAATGGGTGGTAGTGAGAAAACTTATTGGTGAGTTAAAAATAGAAGATTTTGATAAAAAAGATTTTATCGTAGATGAATTCCTAAGAAAGCATATTAAAAAGCAGTTAGATAATGGTATTCCTTTAGAACATGTAACCGATTTTCAAGGAAAAAGAATTAGACATATTCGTTGTAGATGTCGTGCTGGCAGAGGTTATTTATCGCTTGAAAAAGCTATCCCTATTCGAAAAAATATTCAGCAATCTACACAAGAATATAAACAATATGTATATGGAGTGAATGAAGAAAATTATTTATATCTATTATATGAAGAAATTACAACAAGTAAAAAGGCAAATGTTCTAAAACGCGAAGCACAAATAATTAATTTATTTGAAGCAACAAAACTGAAAAAAGAATATGGATCAATTAAAAACGCTATCAAGCAAAAATATGCTACTTACAAAGGATTACAGCTTAAAGCCGTATTAAAAGTAGGACAAAAAGTAATCTTTTACTCAGAAAATAAAGAAGAATTAAAAAATCTTTCAAAAGAAGAGCTGCAAAATAGATTGTTTAGAGTATATAAATTTAATGAGGTAGGCTCCCCTTATATATATTTACAAAATTGCATTGAAGCAAGATCTGAACAAGAACTAGCTCAAATCCCAAAATCAGATAAACTTGGTAAACCAATAGATGGTTATACAGAATTCAACTCTTCACTCTATCAACATAGATTAAGGCTCAAGGCAGATAAACTTAACTGTGTATTTGAAAACAAAGATTTTTATATTCTACCAGATGGAGAAATCAAATGGAAGTTTTAAGTAAATATGCTTTTATTCCAATTCAATTAATATGATCAAACGTATTCTATATTTTGGCAATCCTGCCTATCTGCATACCAATTATAAACAACTAAAAATTACTTTAAAAAAAGATCCTCCAGAAGAAAGATCTATCCCTATAGAGGATTTAGGAGTAGTCATGATCGATCACCCACAAATCACCATCACCAGCGGGGCTATTACAGCGTTAATGAACAACAATGTAGTACTCATCGCCTGCAATGAATCGTACATGCCTCACGCCCTTATGCTCCCTTTCGAAGGGCATCATATCCAAACCCAACGTATTCAAGCTCAAATTCAAGCGAGTGAACCCCTGAAGAAAAATTTATGGATGCAAACCGTTCAGGCCAAAATTTATAACCAGGCTAAATTATTGGAGCTGCAAGGTATTCGTCATCACCCCCTTTATCAATTTCAAAAAAATGTAAAAAGTGGAGATGCAGATAACCGGGAAGCTGCTGCAGCCAGTTTTTATTGGAATCACCTGTTTGCCAATATTCCTGATTTTTCCAGAAACCCTATCGGCCCTTACCCCAATAACTTGCTAAACTATGGATATGCCATACTCCGATCTGTTACCGCTCGAGCCATAGTAGCAGCAGGTTTATACCCTTCACTTGGCATCTATCATCACAATAAATACAATGCCTATTGCTTAGCCGATGATCTGATGGAGCCATATAGGCCTTTTGTAGATGAGTGGGTGATTCAACTCATGGAAAAATACCCTAAGTGGCAAGAAATAAACGTCGAGTTAAAAAAAGAACTTCTGGCCATTCCTCATTTAGATGTAAAGATTGAAAATGATAAAAGCATACTCATGATTGCTACTCAACGTACTGCAGCTTCCTTAGCTAGATGCTACCTGGGCGAGAGAAGAAAATTGGCCTTCCCGAAATTGTGTTGATATGTATACACGCTTGAATGCCTATCGAATCATGTGGGTAATATGCTGTTTTGATCTACCAGTAACAACAAAAAAAGAGCAAAAACTTGCCCAGGGCTTTCGTAAATTCCTTATAGAATCAGGATTTATGATGATCCAGTTTAGTATCTACGGAAGACATTGCCCGAGTAGTGAAAATGCTAATATGCATATTAACTATGTCAAGCGACACATCCCCCCATATGGCTCAGTACTCATCTTTAAGATGACCGACAAACAATTTGGAGATTCTATTTTATACATTAACCACCAAAAAGCCAGCCCCCCAAAAGGCTGGCAACAACTGGAATTATTTTAGCGAATATTCATACTTCTTTATTGCTTCCCTTAAGCAGGAAAAAGCTGCGATAGGAATAAAAAAATCCCGACTTGAGGAAGCCGGGATAAGCAGAAAAGGGCATTTTTTTCATTCTATTTTTGGCCAAAACCCTTGATATACTTGCGTTTGGGAAGGTTCTGGTTGTAGCAAATATACCAAAGAACCTTAATTGAAAGCTAATCACAACTTTTGAAGTTTAAGAATGCGTGTGTGAGTAGTTGTAGCAAATATACCAAAGAACCTTAATTGAAAGCTAATCACAACCGCGCGCGGACAATTATCGCTGGGCATCCCGTTGTAGCAAATATACCAAAGAACCTTAATTGAAAGCTAATCACAACTGGCGCAAATACTCTTTTTTTATTGCCACTGTTGTAGCAAATATACCAAAGAACCTTAATTGAAAGCTAATCACAACTGCAGATAGGGGTGGGGAGACGTATTGTGGGTTGTAGCAAATATACCAAAGAACCTTAATTGAAAGCTAATCACAACAGCATGGGTGCCACAGGTCATGGAGATGGGTTGTAGCAAATATACCAAAGAACCTTAATTGAAAGCTAATCACAACTAAGACACTTGATAGTATTTTTGTAGTGTTGTTGTAGCAAATATACCAAAGAACCTTAATTGAAAGCTAATCACAACTGGGAGCGTGTTGCGGTCATTCGGTGATTGGTTGTAGCAAATATACCAAAGAACCTTAATTGAAAGCTAATCACAACTATAGGCACTACAGATAGCGTAGACATGGTGTTGTAGCAAATATACCAAAGAACCTTAATTGAAAGCTAATCACAACTCTTCTTCATCTTCTTCATAATCATCATCTGTTGTAGCAAATATACCAAAGAACCTTAATTGAAAGCTAATCACAACAAATATCTTGTTATAACCGCCGCAGGTGTGGTTGTAGCAAATATACCAAAGAACCTTAATTGAAAGCTAATCACAACATACCTGACATAACTATTTATCAGGGTGGGGTTGTAGCAAATATACCAAAGAACCTTAATTGAAAGCTAATCACAACATGCTGTGTGGCTATGTGCGCTTTGTTATAGTTGTAGCAAATATACCAAAGAACCTTAATTGAAAGCTAATCACAACCAAGGGATTTAAGGGGTATCTTGTAATCGAGTTGTAGCAAATATACCAAAGAACCTTAATTGAAAGCTAATCACAACCCTTCCCGGTATTCCAATTGGCGCGAACCTGTTGTAGCAAATATACCAAAGAACCTTAATTGAAAGCTAATCACAACAATAGCTGCGGCTGGAGATGAAAACCTTTTGTTGTAGCAAATATACCAAAGAACCTTAATTGAAAGCTAATCACAACATACCCAGAGGCTTGGTGCTGACTATCTTGGTTGTAGCAAATATACCAAAGAACCTTAATTGAAAGCTAATCACAACAGAACCGCCCAGCGGACTCGAACCGCTGTTGTTGTAGCAAATATACCAAAGAACCTTAATTGAAAGCTAATCACAACTTGTTGATATAATAGTTGTTTGTTGCTGTTGTTGTAGCAAATATACCAAAGAACCTTAATTGAAAGCTAATCACAACGTTTATGATTTAGGCATTACCGGTAATCCAGTTGTAGCAAATATACCAAAGAACCTTAATTGAAAGCTAATCACAACTCTCGCGGTTAGGTTGTGTTGGCTATGGGGGTTGTAGCAAATATACCAAAGAACCTTAATTGAAAGCTAATCACAACTTTTTGCAACAAACAAAAAATGTTACGGTCGTTGTAGCAAATATACCAAAGAACCTTAATTGAAAGCTAATCACAACGCCAGCTTCGTTTGCTGCATTAAAAACGAGGTTGTAGCAAATATACCAAAGAACCTTAATTGAAAGCTAATCACAACTACAAGTACGTTTGATTATTTACTCACCAGGTTGTAGCAAATATACCAAAGAACCTTAATTGAAAGCTAATCACAACACCCCAGAAACCTGATCTGGGAGTCCCCGTGTTGTAGCAAATATACCAAAGAACCTTAATTGAAAGCTAATCACAACAGATGGGTCTCCGAAAAGGCCTGTCTACATGTTGTAGCAAATATACCAAAGAACCTTAATTGAAAGCTAATCACAACGCGACCTTTCATATATGTTTAATCTGTCAAGTTGTAGCAAATATACCAAAGAACCTTAATTGAAAGCTAATCACAACACAACGGAACATCATGCATAATGCAAATCACTGTTGTCAAGTGTGGAAAACAGCCTTAAAGTTGACATATAACATATAGGCAGCCACAATCAATATAACAAAAGCGAAGATAGACGCAAGCGTATTTTTATGTGCTCCCAGATACATCGCTAAACGGGCACCAAAAAATCCTCCCATTATACCTCCCACAACGTATTCGACAACTACAAGCCAATCAACAAGATTCGATACTGCATAAGTAATAGCTGTGACCAAGCCAAAAGTACCAACGGAGAACAACGAAGAACCAATAGCATTAATCAGCGGTATGCCTGCAGCAAACATCAACCCAGGCACAATAAGAAAGCCACCTCCAATGCCAAAAAAGCCCGATAATAAGCCAACCAGAAAAGCGATCGGAATGATCCGAATAAGTAAAGATCTACCTGATCTGTAAGTTTTCGCATGAGCTTCTTTTCTGCGAAGCATAGAAATTGCTACGGCCACCATCAAGAGTGCAAAGAGGAAAAGAAGCTGCTTGCCAGGAAAAACCTTACCTATCATCGCACCAATAGCCGACCCGAAAGCTCCCGGCAAAGCAAAAAGCAACGCAGGCCTCCAACGCACATTACCCGCGCGCCAGTGCGGTATAAGGTTGATATAGGCCGTAACTGCTACCGATATTGCCGTTGTACCAATCACAACATGTGGATCGTGATAACCGACAACATACAACAATAGTGGCACAGCCAAAATAGAACCTCCACCACCAATTAAGCCCAGTGAGAAACCAACAAATATACCTGATACAACAACCAGCAACTGCTGAAATAAAGTGAGCGACTCAATCATGCAATTAACCTTTATTTCTCTACATATATTTATTCTTTATTCTTTGC
The DNA here is from genome assembly GCA_023511875.1 of Thermoflavifilum sp. Taxonomy (GTDB): domain Bacteria; phylum Bacteroidota; class Bacteroidia; order Chitinophagales; family Chitinophagaceae; genus Thermoflavifilum. The sequence goes on along the minus strand of JAIMAQ010000012.1, from coordinate 26,551 downwards.
GCATGAATTGCCCATACATCTCCCGTAGCCGATATGCTTTCAAAGGATATATCATGCAACGCGCTTTCCATTGATCAAGAAGAAACACTTCTTTTACCTTCAAGTTACAGTGAAGCCTTACTATGATAAACTTATCATCACCTGTGACAAGCAGATAAGAAGCATAATTATTGTGGACTTCCGGCATGAAAGCTATTTCACTATATAGCTGCCACCAATTTGTAGATACGCCCCAATGAATGCTTAAAAACGGCCAATTCTGTCTTCGAGGTGAATTATCCCAAGAATTTAGGAATGAAGAATCCTTTTGAATAATCAATGCTTTACAGTATTTGCTTGCGGCAAATATATCAAAGCGGGATTATGAGTTTTGTAACAAAAGGAACATTTCTTTCAAATCTATCTAAATCTCACAAATAACGTAGACTTTATTGGCTTCTTCGATTTATCAATCCTTATGAGAAAAGTATGTAGAATATGGAGAATAAATGGATTACTATGTATGAATAATCGAGTTAAAAAATTCAACTATCTTTTCTGCTTCACTAAAATCTTTACACACTCTACCCACTAACATTTTAGGTAAATATTGCGTACTTCCTGGCCAGGTATGCCCGCCGTTTTGAACTGTAATTAACTCAATAGGTGCCTTTTTACAAGCATAAAATGTAACTGTTGCACTGCAACCATCTGTTCTTACCAAATCTGCAATAGGATAGATATTTCCTTTAACAGATTCACAATGGTTCTCCTGCAATAAAAGCTGAACTAGCTCAGAAGTAGATATAAAGTTAGCTGCTGCTGTTTGGTTGTTTCTATTCCATTTGCCAAATCCTCCATTAAAAGGTACCAACGGATCATCCGTACCATTAATGATTATAAAGGGAATAGGGTTTTGTAAATGATATTTGACAGCATTTTGTTTAGATAAGCTCCCACAAACAACTCCAACACCAGCTATTCTACTATTCAATACTTCTGCTAAATATAGGCTAAACATGGCGCCTCTCGACATCCCTACAAAAAAAATCTTCTGTGTATCTATCTTATATTCTGCAGACAATGTATCTATCAATACCTCCATAAAATGTACATCATCAATAGTAGTATCCATATTTCTTACCCGGCTGGCCGTTCCTGGAATGTTCCAGGCCTTATGAATGGCATTTGGATATACTACTATATATCCATACTTATCTGCCAAAGGATTGAGTTGATAAAAAGGCACAGTACGTTCTGCTGTACCTCCTCCACCATGTAATGCAATGATAACGGGTAATCTTTCGCTGTTTTTAAATTGAGAAGGAGTATACACTAAATAAGTTCTTACTACTCCATCCACCAAGATGCGATGTGTGGTAAGTTGTGAAAATACCTTGTCCATGGGAAATACAAAAAATAAAAATATTGCCATGCAAGATATGCTAGATCTTGTTGTTTTCATCTTATCATTCTTTGGAGCTACATTCATTTTAAAAATAAGATAAAATAATAAAATAGACTACATCACATGTACCGAAATCGAATATAAAACAAACCAGTAAAATAATTTTCTCTTGAAATTCACTTTATCCTCCCTATCAATTCCAAAATCCCATGAATAAAAGTTAATGGATGGATTGGATTGCCTGGAACAAACAAATCTATCTTGTATTTATTCAAAAAATTTCTGTTGAGTGCTGGGCTATCAGCAAAGATTCCTCCGCTGATGGCATCAGTTCCAGCGAGGATAATGATCTTCGGTTCAGGAATGGCATCGTAACAAATCTGCAATGGTTCTGCCATGTTTTCTGAAATAGGGCCTGTAATTACAATCCCATCGGCATGTCGGGGTGATGCAACAAATTCAATTCCAAACCTACCCATATCAAAATTTACATTTCCACAGGCATTCAATTCCAGTTCACAACTGTTATCTCCTCCGGCTGAAACCTGCCTCAACTTCAAAGAACCACTAAAACACCTCGATATTTCCTTTCGGATAAGTTGAGGATTTAATTGGATGGGCCTGTCATCGCCTTCTCTGACAATTAATCGTTCTCTTTCATTGGAAGAAATTTTAAAGTCTGTTGTAAACTTAATTTTTTCTGGCGCGGCAAAAGCACATTCCCCACAGAAAACACACTTGCCCAAATCAATGCTCAATGGATTTTTTTGTATAGCACCAGTCGGACATAAATCTACCAGTAGCTGTTCATCGACCTGAACATCATTATGAATAATTGGCCTTCCACGAAAAATTCCGGGAACCTTTGCTGTGGTTAAATCAGGGATATACTGCTTTCCTTGATGAAAAAGTATTTTAATGTTTTCAAACATTTTTTTATATTTTTATAAGTCATGCCCACAATAACTTAAATTGAAACTTTTATTGCAAAGCGGAAAATCAGAAATTTCATTGTTGCGAACCGATAAAGCAAGTGCCAGCCAGTTGTGCATTGAAGGGTCTTTTATTTTGTAATGAGCAATTTCTCCTTTCTCATCTGTGATCGCACAATGGCAAATTTCGCCTCTCCATCCCTCTGTTAAGGAAATGGCAAATGCATTTGCAGAAGGCGATTTTAATTTCTGAGAGCTTTTATCTTCTTCAGGAATATTTTTCAATAATGTTTTAATATAATCAATAGACTGCAAAATTTCTTCCTTGCGAATTTGCGTGCGTGAATACACATCTCCATGATGCTTCAATATAGGTTTATGATGCAGCTGCGGATATAAATCGTGCGGATGCGTCATACGAATATCTCGAACGATACCCGACATTCTTGCCGACATACCGACTGCGCCAATGGAGTATGCTTGTTCTTTTGTCACAATGCCTGTTTTTTCTAAACGCGCCAACACGCTTGGAAGAGTTTTAAACTCAGCATACATTTCCTTGAAGTCGGGTTCATATTGTTCAAATAAATGAAGTAACCGATTTCCCAATTCTTTTGAAAAGGGAAAATTATTCTTTCCTGCACGGACCAATCCCTTGGCCATGCGATTTCCGCACCATATCTGGAAAAAATTTATCACGGGTGTTCTTAACCTTCCAAAAACAGCACTTCCGAGCTGGTAAGCAATATCGTTGCAAATAGCACTTAAATCTCCAGTGTGAATGGCTATACGCTCTAACTCAAGAGCAAGCGTTCTTGAAAACATCAAATCATTACCCACTTTAAAGCCACATAAACTTTCCCAGAGATTTACAAAAGCAGTAGTGTGACCTACTACCGTATCTCCTGCAATAGATTCTGCAAGTATAGTTCGTTGTAAAAGTTTTTTCTTTTCTAAAAATAATTTTTCAATGCCTCTATGTTGAAACCCTAACTGAATTTCCAAATGAATAATTTGTTCACCATTGCAAATGAAACGAAAATGTCCAGGCTCAATTATTCCCGCGTGAATAGGTCCTACACCTACTTCATGTAATTCTTCACTATCTATTTTGTAGAAGGGATAGTTTTCGATTTTAGAATTTCTATCATAGCGATCGTGAGAAAAACGAATAGGTTTAAGCCAAGGATGGTCGCTATATCTTATCCCATAATTCTCGTGAATTTCCCTTTCAAATATGTGGAAAGAAAGATGATGGTGCGTAAAAGATGGTAGAGTTGAATCCAGATTTATTAAAGAAGAAGAAACAAGTATTGTATGCTCATTATCATTTGCAATGCAGCAAATCAGCCTTAGTTTTCTCTCTTGCGGAAATCCAAAATAATTCACGCAATGATGATGTTCTTCCTTGAGTAGGGAGGTATTATGTGCTAAAAAGTCATCATACTTCAAAACAGGGATGTCGTGAAGTGAAATAGATTGATTATTTTTTATGCTGATATGCTTGATCATATACTTTAAGGTAATTTGCTTATTGCCGTGTTAATAAGAGTTACAAATTCCGCTGGTGGGTTAAGTCCTAGATAAATCACCATGACCAAAAGAATAAAATGGCTGAATGATTCAATGATTGGTATTTTTTGTACATGCTCATTCTTGAATCCGATAGGGGTTATAAAAAGTATTTTGAAAATATTTTTGCCGAACGACCAAATGATAAGTGTCAAAAAAAGCAAAACAAGAGCTAGCATCCACCAGTTTCCAGCTTCAAACATAGAACGGAAAATCATAAATTCACTGACAAACATTCCAGAAGGGGGCATTGCCGTTATGATGAAAAATGCAAACAGCAAAACCAATGCTCCACTAATGTTGTATTTAAAATAATTTCCAATATCATAAATACTTTTGCTTTTATATATTCTGTAAATCGGACCCATTTGAAAAAACAACGTTGGTTTAGCAAGCGAGTGAAGCACCAAATGAAGGATAGCAGCATAACGCCCGATTCCTCCAGAAGCCAAACCGATGACAACCAACCCCATATGATACACTCCTGAATAGGCAAGCATACGTTTGACATTCTTCACACGAAGCATATAAACTGTTGCAATAAATACGGTAAGGATGCCCGATATGAATATAATTTTTATTCGACCAGTTGTGAATAGATGTATGGCTAATGATTTCATAAAAACGATAAATTCCGAAAAAGCCAACATTCATCAGTACACTGCCAATTAATGCCCCCGCAGGAGAAGGCGCTTTGTCTTTTGCATCAATACCAGCCGTGTACATGGGTATCAATCCTGCTTTAGCAGTATAACCTGTGAAGATAAACAGGAAAGCAAGTTTCAGCCAAAAAGTATTCAGGATAGGCGCTTTTTCAATCAATGCATGATAAGAGAGACTTTTTAACCCCTCCTCCTGCAAAGCAAGGGTCAAAAAGAGAATTCCAATGAATACCAGTGCCATGCTGATGGAACAGACAAAAAGGTATTTCCATGTACCCTCCAACGCTCGCACATTTCGCCTGTGATAGATCAATGCAGCGGCACTAAGCGTGGTAAGGTCAATAAAAATCCATGTAACAGCAATATGGCTTGAAAGATAAGCGGCACTCAGCGCAACAATCAACACCACCATAGCAGCATAATAAATCGCCTGTGCCCTTGGAGTGTCGCGGTGATGTTTAAAATAAATATAACTGTGATAAAATGCAGGAATACAAACTATACTTAATACAATCAAGAAAATAATTGCCAAAGAATCGGGAATAAAATATCCTAGCTCCTCAATATTTAAATGCCTGTATTCATAAATGGTAAATACCCATTGAAGAACAACAAAAAGACCAACAAGCAGATAGTTGAGTATTTTGTTTCTGTTGAAAAACAATAAGGTGCTGACTACAAAAGCAACGATGAGGTAAATTCCTATCATATTAATCTTTTAATTGTCTTAACTGTTCAACATCCTGTTCTTTTAATACATCTCCAATTTTGTTTGCAAAAATCCCGAGCAGAAGCACGCCTACAAAAATGTCGAGTAAGATTCCTGCATTAACAAGCATTGGCATTTCATTTCCCACGGCCAACGAAAGAACAAACACCCCGTTTTCAATGACAAGAAATCCAATTACGTGGGTAATAATTTTCCTTCTCGTCATAATGATGAAAAGCCCCGTAAATAAGGCAGATAATGCAATCATGAAGAATATTTTTCTCAGGTGTGTATCATGGATTGCATTTGACAGAATGAACGAGCCAAGAATTATAAATGTGATAATGACTACGGAGAGAAAGTTAGGCAAGAAAGGTTCAGCCTCCCGAGTGATATGATTTCGCTTTATAATATAATTCAAAAACTTAGGTATTGCAATGGTTTTAAAAACAATAGTTTCCAATAAGATGAACATAAGATTAATTGTATTGATCTCTATTAATTCAATAAACGCAACACCAAACAAGAGGATTCCCTGAAAGGCGAGTATAGAAATGTATCCCTGAAGGCGGCTTGACATACCCAGATAAACAAGAGTGAAGGCAAATGCGATGAGAAGAATATTAGTCATATCTTTTTAGCTTATCTTTAAATAATCTTTCCCAGAATCAGTAGCACCCCCAAGAATATCAGCAGGGAGGCCGTTGTGAGAGCAAATATAAACTCAGGGTTATGATTCATCCGGAATCTTGCCATAAATGATTCAATTGTTCCGATTAAAACAGCAAAGAATATCTGTATACCAATAAAAATAGGAATAGAATAATACCATTCATTTCCTGGAGTAAGAAAAAGATTGGCTATGATCGCACCATACATTGCAAATTTCAAGGATGAGGTATAAAGAATAAGCCCTAGGTCGAAACCGCTATTATCAAGAATCATAACTTCATGGATCATCGTGAGCTCAAGATGGGTTTTTGGATCATCTACAGGCATACGGCTGTTTTCTATCATTGCAATAATGACAAGTACAAATGCAGCAAGTACCCCTATTCTATACGAAATATAAGAACCAAAATGAAGCGAACTAAATATTTCATAGAAAGATGTATGCCCGGTGAGCAAGGCAAACGAGCCTATCAAAATAAAAAATGCTGGCTCAACAAGCATAGAATACAATGCTTCACGACTTGCACCCATCCCTTCAAAACTGCTTCCTGTGTCCAACGCAGAAATAATCATAAAAAATTTACCAAGTGCAAGAACATAAGCAAAGAATACAAAATCACCCTTAAATGAAATCAAACCTGGTTGGCCGCCAAACGGAATAACAAAAACCGCCATCAGTACAGAAGCAAAATAGATAGTTGGGGCAATCTGGAAAATAAAACTGCTTGTTTGGCTGTACACTGCTCCTTTTCTAAATAACCGCCAAATATCTTTTAACGGTTGAAAAATACCAGGACCCATCCTCCCAGAAAAAATACTTTTTGTACGAATGATGATTCCATTGAAAAACAAACTGGCAGCAATAATATAAATTAAATTCAGGACCTTCATGTTTATATTTGTTTAATCAATGCTACCAAGTAATTGGCCAGATCAATGAGAAAGGGAATTGCTATTGCTATAAAAATAAAGACCACCCCATACAAAATATAAAATTGAGGGCTTCCATTCTGCAAAAAACGAAATCTCCCCATAAATCTTTTCAGATGTTTTATAGGCACATCTATGAGTATTGCTTCTAGTTTATCGTAAGGGTGTGTAGCTATGTGAACCTCATTAGGGAAAACACCTTTCATCTCCGTTTCTTTTTTATTCATCATCAGCAATGGCTTTACGAGTTTCCTGTAAGACCTCACAAACGAGTTAGCCGTGTATTGAAGTTTTGGGCTGGTTGAGGGATAACCACAACCCCATGTTGGAGCGATAGAAACGGTTTTTGATACAACTAGTCTGCGCACGAGATAAATCAATCCCACAAGAAGAATAAATCCACCAACAACAATACTCATTGTTTGGAACATTGAAACAAATTCTACTCCTTCCATGTGGATACTTTTTTCTCCTGTGAAAAGCAATAATGGCCTCGTGATTACTCCGATAAATAATTGCGGAACAATCCCGATGAAAATAATCATAGATGCAACTAAGTATTTGGGAAAAAGTTTTGAGAATTCTGCTTCGTGAATAGGTGTATGATAGGGATGGCGTTCTGTTCCGAGAAAAATAATTCCAAATGCTTTTGTAAAACAAAGCATTGCCAATCCACCAATAAGTACCAGTCCAAAAATAGAAAACAGCATCATCATAGTTAATGAAAGGCCATTAGCATTAATTCCATTGAATAAACCGGAATAAATTAGAAATTCAGAAATAAAACCATTAAAAGGAGGTAACCCACAAATGGCAAGAGCAGCGATTAAAAACAGAATAGTGGTTTGAGGCATCTTTTTGATCAGCCCTCCAAGATGTTCAATGTTCATTGTATGTGTTGCCTGATAAACTGTTCCGGCGCTATAAAACAAAAGAGATTTGAATAATGAATGATTGAGTGTATGAAGCAACGCTCCGGCAAATCCTGCAAAAGAAAGATAAGGATTGTTCAGCCCAAGCCCAATACATCCTATCCCGATACCAATTCCGATGATCCCAATATTTTCTACGCTGTGATATGCCAATAACTTTTTTACATTATGTTGAACTATGGCAAGCATCACGCCATACACACCTGTGATTATTGAAATGACAAGTATAACATAACCAAATGCGAGGTAATTTCCTTTTATCAGCAGAATCATTCTCAGAATGCCAAAGATTCCAAGTTTGATGATTATACCCGACATCATTCCTGAAATATGAGCAGGTGCAGCAGGGTGGGCATACGGAAGCCAAGTGTGAAATGGAACAAACCCCGCTTTGATGGCAAATGCGATAAAAAAACACATAAAAAGTATAAAACTTACTGCAGGTGCTACCGAAGCACTGTATTGAGCTATTGCATTAAAATCGTACGAGCCCATATATGAACTCACCCATATAAATCCAAGTGTTAGAAAAACTATACCTATATGCGACTGAATCAAATAATTTATTCCTGCCCTGAGTATATCAATTTTGTTATGTTCGAAAATCACCAGAAGGAAAGAACTTATTGCCATTAACTCCCAAACGCAAAGGAAGGCAAGCATGTTTTGAACGCAATAAATTCCTATCATTGAAAAATGAACCAGTATATAACTTGCAAAGTGAATAAAAAGATTGGAAGATTGATTTTTGTAATGTTTCAGATAACTTCTTCCATATAAAATTGCAGTTAGCGTAGTGAAATTCGTTAGCAGGATAAACCATGCGCTAAGCGCATCTACTCTTACCGGGATTTCTCCGAAAATATACCCTCCGTAAAATATTTCTTCGAATAATTTGCCACGCAAGGCATCCACTGCAACATAAGAACTTATTCCTGTATTGAACAACAAAGCCAACAAAGCGATGACTCCTTTCCATCTTTCTTTGACAACGGCAACGAGAATTATGAACAGAATACTCAATATCAATACGTAAACACTCAGGCTCATCTATAACCAATTAAGAAGATCAATGAGAAGTGAAAATAACCTGTAGGAAACGCACACTTAAAACTTTCCATTATGAATAAATGTAAGTGACCCAAAAACAGATAATGCTATTGCTCGCACTATCAATAAAGGGGGTTCTAAAAAATTATGTGTAGCGAATGTGATGATAACTGGTTTTTGACCCATTATCATTTTAAAATTTTTGGTAAAAGTAAGTAATTATCTTCTAGGTAAGCAAAAAATAACTATTGCCTTGGCTACTGGGTTTTCGAAATAAGTTAAGGTAGCTCAAATCTGGTACCACAGAGGCGGCGGCTTCTGGTGATGTAAATGGCAATCAATAAAGATTAAAGGATAGTCATTTCAATCTTATACATTGCTTGAGAGCTCCCAGCAGAAAGCTCGTAAAAGAGAGCCGACCCCACCATTTTAAATGAAATGGACTTTTCAATAAGAGATACTTGATGCATTGCGTCACCCATCTATCATTGTTTCGGATCGTAGGGTAGCAAAGTGTATCGAGGGAACTAACGAATATTTTAATCAACTAGCTCGATTTCAATGCAATGGGGTTACTCAACTATTTTGATTTTTATTCTAACCCCAGCGGGCTCGTCTTAATCATGAAATAAAAATACACATTACTGATTAAGAGATAGATTTGTACATGTATTTTGTTCTAGAACTCAGGAAGACGTTTATCAAATTTTTTTGTGAAGGTTAATCTGAATCCTAAACTCAATTTTGCTTAATAATTTGTTTTCTTAGCAATTGAGCATTAATAGCTACAATAACTGTACTTAGGCTCATCATGGCAGCCCCGATAGCCGGGCTCAATACAAATCCAAATTTATATAGCACCCCTGCTGCTAGTGGTATAGCAAAGGCATTGTATCCAGTAGCCCATATCAAATTTTGTATCATCTTCTTATATGTGGCTTTGCCAAACAATATTAAACTTAGAATATCTATCGGGTTACTATTTACTAAAATAATATCTGCAGTTTCTGCGGCAATATCTGTACCCGAACCTACAGCTATGCCTATATCTGCTTGCGCTAAAGCAGGAGCATCATTTACACCATCTCCTGTCATGGCCACAAATTCACCCTTAGCTTGTAGTTCTTTTACAATTTCAACTTTTTGATGGGGTAATACTTCTGCATAATAGCCATCTAAACCGAGTTCATCACTTACTGATCTGGCAACCGCTTCGTTATCACCCGTAGCCATGAAAACCTGAATATGATTTTCCTTGAATCTACGAATGGCTTCTTTTGATTCCGGCCTTATTTCATCAGCAAGTGCAATATAACCTGCAAGTTGCCCATTAATGATCACAAAAACTATAGTTTCTGACACAGCAATATTTGTGTTATCGGGTATTGGAATATTATTTTCTTTTAAATAACCAGGACTTACCACTTTTACTTCATTGCCTTCTACATTGGCTTCTACTCCCCTGCCTGTTATCGCATGAAAGTTTTCAACTTTTGGAATAGAGATATTTAACTCCTTTATTTTATTCACTATTCCCAGTGCAATGGGGTGTTCCGAATTTTGCTCCAATGCACCAGCTAATCTTAATATTTCACCTTTATCAAACTTATCCAAAACAGATGTATATCGAGTAACTACAAAATTACCTTTCGTAAGTGTACCCGTTTTATCAAAAATAATAGTTGTTATTTTTCTTGAATTTTCGAAGGCTGTACGGTTACGAATAAGTAACCCGTTTTGTGCAGAAACCGCCGTTGATATAGCCACAACCAATGGTATAGCCAGTCCTAAAGCATGTGGGCATGAAATAACCATAACGGTTACCATTCGTTCTAATGCATATACGAAATCAAACCCCAGTACGAGCCATGTAATTAAAGTAATTATTCCCACCGTCAACGCTATATATGTTAACCATTTTGCTGCTTTATCTGCAAGATTTTGTGTCTTAGATTTTGTTTTTTGTGCTTCCTCTACCAAGTTAATCACCTTGCTTAAGTAGCTATCTTTCCCTGTGTGTAGTACTTTTATTTTTAATGAACCATTACCATTTATAGACCCACCAATTACTTGCTGATCAGGCACTTTTTTTACTGGTTTTGATTCTCCAGTAAGCATAGACTCATTTACGTAACTTTCTCCTTCAATGATTACTCCATCTGCAGGTATTTTTTCTCCTGGTTTTATGAGAATAATATCGCCAGTTTTGAGTTCATCTACTTTCACATCCATGATCTGATCTCCATGAATCTTATGTGCTTCCGAAGGCATCATGCTTACTAATAACTCTAACGCCCTAGATGCACCGATCACAGATTTCATTTCAATCCAATGCCCAAGAAGCATAATATCTATAAGGGTTACCAATTCCCAGAAGAATATCTTTCCTGGTAACCCGAATACTACTGCACTGCTGTACACATAAGCCACCGTGATAGCAACGGCAATAAGGGTCATCATACCCGGTGAACGCTTTTTTAATTCATCATTCAGCCCTTTTAAGAAGGGCCATCCACCGTAAAAGAAAACTATAGAAGATAATACAAACAGTATGTATAAATATCCTGTAAACCTTATTTGAAAGTGAAGGAATTCCTGTATCATTGGCGAAAGCAGTAAAACAGGAATAGAAATAATCAATGAAACCCAAAATCGTTTTTTAAAATCCTGTATCATCATTTGATGATGGTTAGCGCGGCTCATATGCTTATGGGTAGAATGTGGTTCAGAATGGTTGGGGGAATGGTGGTATGTATACTCGTGTTCCATAAGAACCTTAATTAAAATTGTGAATGATAAAATTGCCCAGTAAAATGATTATAACAATGTAATAATAAGAATGCAAAATAATATAAAAATAATAAGAATGCAAAATAATATAAATAAGAGTTTTTATTCTTTTCGATGGTTCGATGGTTACCTGCTTCTTTGATAGAAGCAAACTTGATTGCTTGCGTTTAAATTCCACAATGGTTCGATGGTTACAAACTACCCGTCGTCAAGAACATATACGAGTATCTCAGTTTAAATTCCACAATGGTTCGATGGTTACTGTAATGGAAGCACATCAGGCTCATAACCTGAAGGATGTTTAAATTCCACAATGGTTCGATGGTTACCTGGAGAAGAAAACCTTTTCGCTCCTCGAACATCGCAGTTTAAATTCCACAATGGTTCGATGGTTACGCTTCTGTATTGGCCGATATGTTTAAAGAATTTGATGTTTAAATTCCACAATGGTTCGATGGTTACAAGGTCGTCAAGACGAGATATCTGATAGACTTCTTAGTTTAAATTCCACAATGGTTCGATGGTTACGGACCAGCTCCGAGAACGACAACCCTTGTCTCTCTTGTTTAAATTCCACAATGGTTCGATGGTTACGTATCAAGTGCACCAGAGAGCCTTAAATGTTCCACGGTTTAAATTCCACAATGGTTCGATGGTTACACCCAGTAACCAGTACCCAGCCCCAGTACCCAGCATTGTTTAAATTCCACAATGGTTCGATGGTTACCCAGTCCCCAGCGCCAAGTGGTGGGAATGTTTCACGGTTTAAATTCCACAATGGTTCGATGGTTACAAATCATAAAACGTGACGTCCTCCCCCGAATGAATTGTTTAAATTCCACAATGGTTCGATGGTTACGAACCGCTGGCTAGGCACCTGCGGCGGTTATCTTATGTTTAAATTCCACAATGGTTCGATGGTTACCCATGATGACCCTGTTGTCATCATGATAGAAATACTCGTTTAAATTCCACAATGGTTCGATGGTTACTCATCGGATATAGAGCCAGCCAATATCTTGTCCAGAGTTTAAATTCCACAATGGTTCGATGGTTACCAAAGACATCGTTGCCGAAAAAAGAAAGTCATCAACAGTTTAAATTCCACAATGGTTCGATGGTTACGCTGTGATAGGACGATGATAGGTATCTTCAGCATCTGTTTAAATTCCACAATGGTTCGATGGTTACACGATGCTGTAAGGCAAATAGCCGATAGTAATATCAGTTTAAATTCCACAATGGTTCGATGGTTACTATATCAATATCGTCAGCGAGGTCTTGGCATCTAACTCGTTTAAATTCCACAATGGTTCGATGGTTACTCACTTGCCATGTCCAGCAGATCCCTGTTGATCAACGTTTAAATTCCACAATGGTTCGATGGTTACCAAAAAGTCTTTCTTCGGACCCTTCACTGTAGAAAGAGTTTAAATTCCACAATGGTTCGATGGTTACTTTCGGGTAGAGAGCAGAACCATACGATAGTAATTCGTTTAAATTCCACAATGGTTCGATGGTTACGGATATCTCACTGATTTAAATCAGTCGAGATTAACAAGTTTAAATTCCACAATGGTTCGATGGTTACGAACATCTTCTTAGCCTTATCGCCCTCCTCTGAGTGGTTTAAATTCCACAATGGTTCGATGGTTACCGAGAGCGCCGGCGGCGGTTACTTTACAAATTCATAGTTTAAATTCCACAATGGTTCGATGGTTACGTAAGCTTTTACAAAATATCTTATTGGCTATCATTGGTTTAAATTCCACAATGGTTCGATGGTTACGAATTCAACTTGGATTCCGACACGTTTTTCATGATCGTTTAAATTCCACAATGGTTCGATGGTTACTATGTTTTATAATGATATTAAGATATTAAATACGTCGTTTAAATTCCACAATGGTTCGATGGTTACTCCTCAGCTTCTTCCAAAGCCCTTTTAAAAGACCAAAAGTTTAAATTCCACAATGGTTCGATGGTTACGTATAACCATACGACTTTGGACAGTGTCCACACCTGAGTTTAAATTCCACAATGGTTCGATGGTTACTTGGGATAAAAAGTCAGCTTAAAGAATTGATTGGAAAGTTTAAATTCCACAATGGTTCGATGGTTACCCTGTTCGCTGGACATCTCGAGGGAGAAAAAAGCTGGTTTAAATTCCACAATGGTTCGATGGTTACAGGTAGCAAAGGCCGCCGCAAATAGGAGCGATTTGTGGTTTAAATTCCACAATGGTTCGATGGTTACGTTCCCTGTCTCCTCGACAACTTGCCCTTCGATCTCGTTTAAATTCCACAATGGTTCGATGGTTACGTACAGCGCTCTGTATATGATAGATATATTTCATTTGTTTAAATTCCACAATGGTTCGATGGTTACGTGTGTAGCGGGTGCTTTTTTCTATTTCAAACCAAACGTTTAAATTCCACAATGGTTCGATGGTTACTTTTCGAGACCCACCTTGAATCGAGCAACTCATTTCCGTTTAAATTCCACAATGGTTCGATGGTTACTTGTTGTGATTATAGTCGTTCTAGCTAGTTTCATATGTTTAAATTCCACAATGGTTCGATGGTTACCGGGATAGATTTTATGGAATACCTCCACAATTATCGTTTAAATTCCACAATGGTTCGATGGTTACAGATTTTGAACACCATTTCTACGGTGAATATGAAAAGTTTAAATTCCACAATGGTTCGATGGTTACATAGCTCCAATAGTCGACCTTTGTTTTTTCTTTCATACGTTTAAATTCCACAATGGTTCGATGGTTACCCGTGGTAACGACTTGTCTATAGATATCTTTGACGTGCGTTTAAATTCCACAATGGTTCGATGGTTACTTTCTCAATGAAAAAACGGGCGTTTTTTACGCCCAGGTTTAAATTCCACAATGGTTCGATGGTTACGGGTCGCATCGTGGAACGCACCGGAAACGATTATTTGTTTAAATTCCACAATGGTTCGATGGTTACGCATATTATTTTTTTATCAATATATCAATGGGATTTTCGTTTAAATTCCACAATGGTTCGATGGTTACAGCAAAAAAAATCAATACTATAAAGGGTTTCAGCACTCAAAGATAAGAAAAATTCAGTCGTTGAGGAAAATGCTAAAAATGCTCATCTGCGACTAGAGAATATTGCTGATATCGGATTTCTCTCTACCTATACACTCCCTTTCTTTCCATTTGTCGAGCATCTTATATATAAGAATGGAATCTTTGTTACTATCTATAATAGATTTCAATTCAGCCTTTAATGCCTCAAATTGGCTATCAGATAGCTCCCCCTCAAACACAGAATTCTGCACCCAGTTTAAATATCTTCTCATAATTTTTAACACTTGAGTAACACGCTTTTCTTCTATATCATAAGTAATAATGTAGTAAAAAGGTCCTTTCATATTACCACCACATTCTAAACGAATTATACTCTTTTATTCCTAAAACATGTTTGCTCAATTTATAACACTCCAGTCGAATGAGTTGTCTATAACTCACATTCCTTTTTAGCTGTGGGTGTCTTACAGTAGTCTGAAGCTTTTCGTCAAATGCTTCAACAAATATTCTCCTCCCCTTTTCATTTAGGTAAGCGTAATTAAGCTTATCATCAAAATGCTCTTTCTGTATCCTTTTATGGTTAATTAAAGTGAAAATAAGCCGATCGGATAATAGAGGCTTAAATATCTCGGCCAGGTCGAGAGAAAGAGTGAATCTTCTTGTACCAGGCTCATGCAGGTACCCAATCGTAGGATTTAACTGAGTGTGATATAATTCTGAAATAATTATCGAATACACGAGTGAGTTACCAAAAGAAATTAGAGCGTTAATTGGATTCGAGGGAGGCTTTTTTTCACGCAAAGTAAATTGAAAAACATCATCATTTGTTGTAAAAATGGTATTCCATGCATTATAATATACCTCATGAATCTTTCCTTCAATACCAAGTAGCTCTGCAATGGTATTTGCATCCTGAACATCATTTGATAAATTCTCAATAATTTCTATCTGATTTGAAATTTCCCTAGACCTATTTTGATAATAATGCAGATTTTTTAATATACCATGAAATGCACCTTTTAGTATTTCTTTCGCAATTATCAATCTTTTTTCATAATCCATATAATGAATTACCTGTGCTATGACTAAAGAACCGCTTACATTGGTTTCTCTGGGATAAAAAGAACCCGCGTAGTTATCATAATAATTGAACACATGGCCAATTACACCATTTTGAGCCATAAAATTCAATACGCGTGTGTTTAAATCTATTTCACCAAATAAATAAATATCATCTATCGCCTCAATAGGCATTACTCTACGTTGCTCTGCTTCATCAGCAGAAAATTCAAATATTATAGTATTATCCTTTCTTTTCAATCTACCATTTTTGAATATATAAAAATTCTTTTTCATATCCAACAAAAATTAAAATAACTACATTTTTTACAGGCAGGAATCTTACGTGCAACAGGTGGATTAGACTGAGTAATAAGATGTTCTATTTGTTTTAATATGTACTCTATCTGGAAAATATCTTCATCGGTTAGAAATACTTCTTTTTTCTGATGTAATTTGGGATAATCAATCTCCCCAGAATATCCTTTAACTCCTTTCTGATTTAAATAATACAGATAATACTTCAACTGCCAAATATGGGCTTCTTCTAAGCTATCTGATTTTTTAACCTCATGTACAATTTTATTATATGTATCTATCCAGTCAATAACAATTGTTTGGTCTATTTCAATCTCCTTTTTTTGCCGATTATAGCTGAGCTGAGCGATGAGTTTCCCCATTGCCACATCATCAGAGTTTTGCTCCATTCCAAGCTGATGAGCAAATAACCAGCACTTGGTAGGGCATACTACAAAGTAATTCACCAGTGTTCCGGTAAAGCGAACTTTATTTGATAATGATAATTCTGAATTCATCTGAATTCATTGGTTTTAGAAGATATTATCCTCTACATTTCTCGTGTTATTCGTGTATTCTATATCTTTATCTTTAGTTTGCTCTTCATTATTTTTCTTCCTATTATCAACGACATAAATCCCAGATAGCCATTTTTTTAATCGATTATCCCATTTAGTGTCCAGATCATCTAACCTGTTACTGACCATGTAGTAAGCAAGATTGTCTTCAGTGAGTTTATTGTTTACTTTATAAAAGGGATAATGTATAACGTATTCAGATAATACTTCTTTTTTGAAAACAGCATAAAGATGTTTACTTTCATAAATATTTTTGTCCGTAAAATCCTTAATTTTTACAGCAAATTCATCTAGCTTTGGTTTTAATATTATCGGCACATCATATATTTTTCTAAATATATCTTGTGCTTCTTGTTTTCTTTCAGCCATATAGCCAGCATCAAGTATATCAAGGGTATGATAAAATTTTTTTAAATAAGAATGTTCTGGTGGAAAGTCGTAAAGTGCTTCTACTAATTTGTATTTATCATATTCAGTAAATAGAAAAGATCCCCCAGGTGTAAAATTAGTTATATCATTATTATCTTTTTTCGCTTTCTTATTAGAAGAGTTTGTTTGTTCCTCATTTAGGTTAAGATTGTTATTTTCCCATCGGTTATCGTTATCTTTATTTTTATAAATATATTGCAAACATTTAAGAGTTCTGATAATTAGTTCTTTATCATACACATAAGATTTTCCTGATTGTAAACCTTCTTGGTAAATCCAGATATATACATTTGTTTCTTTGGGTTTATCTGGTTTATTTTGTGGGCCATATCTTCTAAGTACTCGTCCCATGCGTTGCACTAGAGCATCAAGGGGTGCAATTTCAGTAAATAGCACATCAGCATCTATATCCAGCGAAGCTTCTACAACCTGTGTAGCCACCAAAATTTTCCCTTCATTTTCAGCTTCAGGTTTAGGATTTTTAAATTCCCCTTCTATCTCTTGTTCTATTCTGCGACGGTTTGCTAGAGTCATTCGTGAATGAAGGAGCCAGAGTTTTTTAGCAGATGCATTATTATTAAGTTTATTTTGTATTTCTTCATACATTTTTTGAGCTTGTTCTATGGTATTACAAACAACTAATATTCTTTTCCTTGATTTATATTGTTCAATTATTTTTTCTATCTCATTTTGAGGCAGAGTAAAATCTTGTTTATTAGTACGATTACTGTTATTTTTTACCAAAATAACCTCAACCTGATGTTTTGCCAAAGTTTTAAATTCTTCTTTTTGATCTTCATAAATATTTATACGAGAAAGATTTTCTTCACCAATTCTCGTTTTTATTTCTTTCTCAACGAAAGGCGGGAAAGTGGCGGTCATAAGCAGAAATCTACCTCCCATATAAACAATATCTTCTATGAATTTTACGATAATGGCAGCAGCTCTGGGCTCGTAGGCCTGTACTTCATCAATGATAAGGCAGGAATGAGAAAATGTAGTATAAATTCTTTCGTAACCTGGTGGGCGTAGTGCGTAAGGGAAAAACTGATCGCCGGTGGAAATCATAACAGGATGAGAAAGTTGATGGGCTAAATCGTATACTTTCATGCTATTTTGTTCTTCCCCGCCTGAGCCCAAAAGAAACACATCTGCATCGGAATGCAATAAGCCACATCGATCAGATGTCACAATATCATTATTATCTGTATGACTATGTGGATTATTAAAAACATCTTGTGCTCTACCAAAAATTTGATTTACAGCAGATCGAAGCGGTAATGTATAGAAAAATTTTTGTCCTGCAGACCATAAAAATGCGAATTCGGTTTTTCCATACCCTGTAGGTGCAATGAGAATCACATGCTTATTTTGAAGCTCATTTCGCTCTATTTTTTCTATTTGCCAGATATCTTTATCATCTTTATCTAATTTTTGCTTCAACTTATATTTTATTTCATTATACGGCAATGCATTTAGCTCAATATTTTTCAAATCCTCTCTTTCACTTTCGCAGTAAGAGGCATAATGATCACAGCGTTGCAAGAACCCCGCAATGAGAATCCACTTTCTCTTTTTTTCATGATCTATTTCTATTCGCTTAGGTAACCAGTATAATTGATAAGGAGGAATAGCGTATTCACTAAAAGGCACTCCAAATCTTAATCCCTTACTGCATTCTAGATCAAATTTTACATATTTTTTATAACTACTTAGATTCTCACTTGATAATTCTTCCTTTAGGTTATCCTCAAGAGAAGAATAATTATTTTCAAGCACTTCTAAGATATATTGCCAATTGGAATTACCAGAGGTGATTATCTGAAAGAATCTTTCCCTCCAATGGTGATATGCTACTGCAGATATGATAAAGCGGTAAATATCAGGATCGGGGAAATCCTGTTTTAATCTTTCCTTATCAATCCACAATATGCTAAATAAAGAATGTGGAATATTACAGTAAGGAGTATTGGGCGAATAACCAGCATTTTTTAAGGTTCTGATTTGAAAACCTGGATCAACCTTGCCTAAATCGTGCAATACAATTGCACACTCAATTGCCTTTTCAACGGAATTAATCACTTTTGCTATTTGATCATTTTTTTTCAGGTAATCAAAGGAAGATAGTAAATCATTAATATGCTGGGATAAACGTATACTTTGTAAGTTGCTTTCATCAGCACTTCTCTCTAAGCTTTTTGCCCATATTGTACTCATAAGAATTTATTTTTTGAGGTTTGCAAAGAAAACGGGTAAGCGCATATCTTTATCCCATAAAAATTTTTGTTCTACAAATAAGCCATCATTGAGTTTACAAGTGATGTATTGAAAGTTTCTATATCCATCTTTTAATTCATAAAAAGAAGGAACTCTGTATAAGAGTCCTTCACATAAGTCAAACTGTGTTTTGTGTTGGTCAATATGAGGGGGCACCCATAAATCTTGCTCATCATTATCACCATCTTGGGGTACCCAAAAGAAATAACCGAAATTGCCATCATGTCTTTGGTAAGATAGATTGGTTACAGGCAATACATCAAAATCGCCATTGCTTTCAAATACTATCCAATCCTCTGCACGGCCAATGTGTAACACATCAAGGCGTTTGTTCAGGTAGTTAAAGGCATCTTTGATGGTTTTCAAGAAATCTAAATCCTCGTGCGCCAGATAAATAACTAAATGAACTTCATCGAGCACATCTATTCGCATTGGGGATTGGCCACCGGGATGCTCAATATGGCCGTTGACCCAGCGATTTTCTGGATATCCAAAGCGCGCCTCGTTTTTTCGTTTTGCCAAATTACGGAACCAGATGTATTCTGTAGTCTTAGCAGCAAAACGCCCAGCAATAGACATTTTGATTTTCTGCAGGTTTTCATAATCATCATTTAAATGGCCGCATATACCTAAGACATTGCATAAAAACCCAATAACAGTAGAATAAGGAGGAATGGGATATGTATGGCGGCGCTGATAAGTGAAAGGGATACGATAATGAGCATGAGGCTGATATATGTTTAATCTGATATAGTACATAGAATGGATGATTTTGGTTGTTAGGTACAACAGATATACTATGCATCATCCTTCTTTCCTTGATCAACATTACTTTCCTCCAGTCCAATTTTTTTTAAGAATTCATTCCAATCGTTTATGTAGTTGTTTATATTTTCACCTATTTTTAAGCGCTCACTTCCCTGGATAAATACAATTGGTTTATTACTATCTTGTTCCAACCAGCCATTATTTAATGCATTATCGATACCAATAACTTTCCATTGGCCATTTTCCTTGCGAACATCAATGAAGGGATGAAAAATAGGTGAAGGCACTTTCACAGCACCTGCAATGATGAACAAGGGAATAATGGTGTTTGATTCTCCACTGGATTGCGCATAGAGACCGTTTTTGATGGCATTGAGAATATCCTTAATTCGCTTGATTCTCTTCTTTGAGCATACATTAAATATAACTTTGTAGAAGCTTGCATTTGAGATATCTTCTATATTGATCGTTCCAATTATATGTTCGCTATCAACTTTTACCTCATAAAAATTTTCACCTGATCGGCTATAACAATTTTTTATTGATTTTTCTTTTCCACCAATCTGAACTTTGAGTTCATTGTTATTATGTTCTGGTTTATTCTTAACAATCCATGTATCTATTCCTAACATATTTGCATCTATCGTGAAAGTAACCTTGTAAAGTGATTGATGCTCTTCTTTATTATATGGATTAGGACTCTTGTCTAATCCTTGATTACTCGCCCTTGCTACTAAATCATGATTAGCATAGAAAGCCATATCAGCTACGTATGGTGTAAGTGATACAGCTTTTGTAATGCCCACTGGCGCCTTGCGCGTGATGGACATTTCTTTACCTATGGTGTACATATATCCAAAAGCATCCAGCTCTTCACTGGTGATAATATCGTTCTGGGTAATGTCAAATTGAATAACATCACCTTGCTCGGTTACCATAGCCTTCTTCCATCCAAGGGATCTATTTAATGTTTCAAACAAATAATGCCTGATAGCAGGCTTACTGATAAATGACCGAATCTCACCATTGGCATTGAGCTTTTTGATGGAAAGGATATTTCCACCTATTTTTTCATCACGGTTAAGAGCTGAACCTTCAAAAATGATGGTAACCGTGATATTTTTCACCGAATTGCTGTTTTGATGATTGGTGCTCATAGTTATTAATTTTTTAGATTATTAAATGTTGGTAAAATAGTTGAGTTTTATATGCAGAATAATTTATCATTCATCATTGTTATTTTCCTTTTGTTCTACTTCTTCGCCCAATAATCCACTGAGAAAGGAAAATATAAACACCTTAAAAGATTCGAGAGAATAAATAGGCTTAAATGCTTCTGATAACTCCCATGGAAAATTTTCTCTATTTGACACAAATATGCGAAGTATCGCATAAAATACATCTTCATACCTTCCTGCCCTCGTTAATTCTAAAATTCTATAACCTTGATTATTAAATGAATCTTTTATCTCTGTTTTCTGGTTGTATTTATATCCTATCTTTTTTAATCTCTCCATTAAGTCAGACTCATTCCAGCCAGCCACCTGATGATAAAGACTTTTCAAACCCATATTGCCTCTATCTTCTTGCTGTGCCCATTCTAATAAATCCTTAAATTCA
Source organism: Thermoflavifilum sp. (assembly GCA_023511875.1). Lineage (GTDB taxonomy): Bacteria > Bacteroidota > Bacteroidia > Chitinophagales > Chitinophagaceae > Thermoflavifilum. The sequence continues at coordinate 4,811 of JAIMAQ010000012.1, read as the reverse complement.
TTGTAAGCTTTACGAAATTCATCAAATATCTCCTTGGATTGACTCAGAATTAATTGTGAATCTAATGGATGACTTGTTAATTGATTTCTCAGTTGTTCTATTTTTTCAGATAGCGTAACAAAATGCTGTGTATTCATATGATGTAGTTTTAAAGGTCTTTGAATGCTTTTTTCTTTTCTTCAATGAGTGCGTAAAGATTAAGGATATCATTTGCAACTGTTAAAAGTTGCTTTTTATTCTTCTTCTCTAATCGCAAATATTCATTGATAAATTTTTCTTCACTATTGCTTCTATTCTTCTTTATTCCTATACGCAACAAACGATAACCCAATTCTAGAAGTTGAGGAAACTTTCTATCTAATACAAGGTTGACTATAGAAAACTCGCCAATTTTGCTTAAAAGACCAGCAATACGCCTATCCGAAAGCAGTTGAATAACCTCGTACGTTAATGAGAAGAAATCAATTACATTACCATACTTGCTGACGATTTCAATATTCATTCCCGACCATACGCCAAGAGTGGTCTGAATTTTTATAGCATATTCTATTATTGACATAGCCAGAATTTCTCTTTTGGTGCGTAATTCTTCAGAAGAAGATGTGCCCAGCACATTTCGAGCAAATCGGTTGAGGTGATACATAACTTCAAAAGATGGGGCATTGATGAATATTTCTGATTTGTCTGATAGGCGAGTAAGTGCAAGATGATGATGGATAATTAGAAAACTGCATAGATGGCATACTGCAGTACTCTGTTTTAAATTCCAGAATGAGTTAGGAAATTCATTTTTAGATGGCCCTAAATCAGAGTAATGTACAATTGAGAAATTTCTAATCCTATCAAGAAATTTAGAATTCTTTCCAGGATCATTTTGATTGATACTATTTACCGTAGTATCATCTAAAAACCATCCACTGCCGCAAATATTACATAAATTTCTTCTGCTATTGGAACTGGAATCAAGCGCTTTTACGAATTTAATGAATAAATCTTTTTGATTAGCTTGAAGATAGTTCCTATAAAGGTTATTCTTACCTAAAACAATATAGGATATTTTTTTTTCTCCAAAATACCTATCATAAATATTAAGGTTTGAAAAAAAAGGTAATTTCAAATATAAAGAACCGTTAGCTGCCATAATTTTATGAACTTCAATTTTTTCAATTTCCTCCATGGATTGTAGCAACCCTATCACTCCAGCATTATACAGCCAGTTTGAAGGATAAAGGGTGATAGTGGAGGGATTTGTTTGATGGTTATTCATAGATTAGATATTTTGTTTTTGAATAAATTCAACCATACCAAACCCTTGTCCACGGCGAGAACCCAATCCTATTTGCTGAATCAAATTCAGTATCTCTGATTGGCCAGTTAACTCAAATGTACCCGTAAAACAAGGAAGTTTCATGGGTTTGTCGTTCAATTTCTTGTTCATATGATATACCACCACACGTTTGAGTTTAATAGGCTTGAATTGTACATTTGGTTCATCGTCATCAAATAAAAACGCTCTTACTTGCTCTTGTATATTTTTCTGAAATGCTTCATGAAACTCATCATCTCCTGGAAAACCATTGTGTACACATTCAGGAACTACACCATAGTTTTTATTCTGATAACCTCTGATAAATACAGGAGAAATGGTTTTAAAAATCGCTTGTTCACCGCTAATTGATCTTACTTGTTGTATCCACAACGATTTTATTTCAAATTGCTGATTAAATATTTCAACCTTACCTTTATTTTTCAGAATGGCATTATATAGGGTAATGATAAGTTCTTTATAACCAGGATGTACGCGTAAGCGAAAGAAAAGATCTTGCTTGCACAATATTTTCCAATTCAAGATGTCTACCCGATCGATCCGAGCAGGGATTAATGCAAAGGTGTAGGGTTTAATGGTTTTGTGAAAGAAATATTTCTTGTACAGCCATTCATTTTCTTGTTGAATGCTCCTTTTTATGAAAGACAGGCACTCAGGGCGATAGTCAATAGGGATCTGGAAATCTCCCTCTTGAGGCTTTATCCTAAATTGAAGTTCCATAACAGATTATTCGTTTAATCACGAAATAAATATCTGAAGATGGTGAATAAATGTCAAGATTTGATTTGAACAATTTTTGCCATGCTTATTATACCATCGTATCATGAATCTAGTTTCTATAACTAGCTTAACTATCTTGTGCATGCCACATATTCAATGCACTTATTGATGCATCGTTATGTTTTCATCGGCTTCTTTTTCTCGCTGATATACCCTCACGTAGTCGATCTTCATTGTTGCAGGAAATATTTGTGGATCTACGCCGTGTTGCCCACCCCAATCGCCCCCAATAGCGATGTTGAGGATTAAATAACAGGGCTTATCAAATGGCCATTCAGCCTCAGTTTTGTGTTCATTCTTAAAAGTCAAATATTTTGTACTATCTACATAAAAATCTATTTGCTCAGGTGTCCATTCTATGGCATATACATGAAACTGATTCATGCAATCAGGCACATTGATCACAGCTGTCTTTTGGGTATTATGTGGCCAGTTGTAAGCAGCTGTATGTATGCTGCCGTGAATTTTTCCAGGATCAAAGCCTACATGCTCCATGATATCAATTTCGCCACATGCAGGCCAGCCTACTACATGTATATCGTTGCCCAGCATCCAGATAGCTGGCCAAGTGCCTCTACCAGCAGGCAATTGAGCCCTTATCTCAATTCGGCCATAGGTCCAGCTTGCTTTGCCATACGTAGTTAAGCTTGCCGAAGTAATGGGCCTGATGGCTCCATTTATCATAGCTGAATCTCTTCTGGCTTCGATGATGAGCATACCACTATCTACATGTGCATTCTCCCATCGCGCATGCGTATAATATTGCCATTCATGATTGCGGATATAACCCACCTCATAATTCCATTTAAGGCTATCGGGTAATCCCTGGTAATCAAATTCATCATGCCAAACCAACCGATAATGAGCATCTCCAGTAGCATGAGGAATGCTGTCGGCCTTAAAATCAGTGATAGATGGAGAAGCTAATGATAACATGGGCAAGGTATGCATCTCCATTAAACAGAGTATAAGCAAGAAGCGATTCATAGAGAATAAATTTTTAAATGATACATTTGTTTTTATGTTGCTTACTCATCATCATCTGTATTGTTTTGGTCTGCTATTTGTGCGAATCCTGATGGTAATTGCTTACTAGGTGAAACGCCTAAATGCACAATACGTTTGGCCATGCTCATTAAATTACCTCGCCCTGTAGAAAGTGTTTTCATGGTATCATCGTAAGCCACTTGCGCCTGGTGTATGCGATTTCCTACTTCTTCTAAACGTTGACACAACAGATAAAATTTATCCAACATTTTCTTGGCTTCTTCTGCTATTTGCTGAACATTTCGCTGCTGTTTTTCTTGTCGCCATATATTAGCCACTATTCTCAATGTCGTCAAAAGATTGAATGGGGCGACTAGAATAACTTGTTTCAGAAAAGCATATTCATACAGGTTAGGATCGGCTTTCAAAGCCAGTGCGTATGCGGCTTCTATGGGCATAAACAGAAACACAAAATCGGGAGAGTTTACGCCATGAATCTGGGCATAATTTCTTTTTTCTAATCCATCGATATGATTACGTACCGATTGCACGTGTTCACGTAAAGCACGCTCTTGCTCGTTGGGATCATCGCTCGATGTATATCGCTCATAGGCCACCAGAGATACTTTTGCATCAATGATCAAAAATTTATTTTCGGGCAACTTTACCACCACGTCGGGTTGCAAACGTTTTCCGTTTATATCGGCATAGCTTTCTTGCAACAGATATTCGCGATCTTTTTCCAGTCCAGATAACTCCAAAATTTTTTCTAAGATCAATTCACCCCACCTGCCACGAGCCTTACTGTCGCCTTTAAGGGCTTTTGTGAGGTTATTGGCTTCTTGGGAAATTTGCTGGTTGAGTTGTTGGAGCAATGTTAATTGGCTTTTCAACTCAGAATGATGCCTAATATTTTCTTTATTCACCTCATCTACTTTCTTCTCAAATTCACCAATTTTTTCTTTCAGCGGATTTAAGATTTCACCAATACGGATGTTATTTTGTTCGGTAAATTTTTGGGATTTTTCTTCAAAGATGCGATTGGCCAGGTTTTCAAAGTCTCGTTCAAATTGTTGCCTTATTTGTTGTATTTCTTCTTTTTGCTCAGCAAGCTTTTGTTGAAGTTGGTTATAGGCTTCATGTATGCGATTGTTTTCAGCGATCAGCTGTTGTATTTTTTCTTCTTTTTGTTGCAGCTGTTGCTGAGCTTGCTCATATTGCCTCTGGTAAAGCTCGGATTGGGCCTGGGAGCGCGAAAGTTGTTGCTGCACCTCGTGTAGATGTTCACTGGCTTGCTGGGTAAGACGATTAGCTCGGCGCTGAGCCTGAAACTTACCGAATAACCAACCCAACACCCATGTAATGATGAGCGCAAAGAATCCTAAGATAATGAGCAAGGTATCCATATCCCAGAAATCATGACCAAATATACTTTAAACCTGCGCAGCCTATCTGCGTAAAGTGAAATTTTTTTATTGGCCAGATAAATTTTTCAGCAGTGATGGGGGAATGCATCTCTTTGGGCAAATGTTTTTACTAAAAGAGTAGCGTATTGAGGGATACTCCTTCTTTCTTTGTCTTGAAACAAAGAAAGAAGCAAAGAAAGTTCAAGACTGTCAGAAAAATGGCCAAGGCATGTCCCTTCTTTCTTTGTCTTGAAACAAAGAAAGAAGCAAAGAAAGTTCAAGACTGCCAGAAAAATGGCTGAAATGGGCTC
>JAIMAQ010000035.1 GCA_023511875.1 Thermoflavifilum sp. | reverse complement strand
TTCCTGATTTTCCCCACCCCCGTTATATCAAACGGGGTCAGGAGACCGCCACTTTCAAATTTCCACGAAATTCGGGACTACGCCCATGCCAACCAATTGCCTAGTGTAATGAGCAAGTCGGTATCGTATCCCTTTGATGAGGACTGTTGCCCGGAGGTGCTTGGCTCTGTGGAATTGCATGGGTGGACGGGTTGGAGAGAATTGGGGAATCCAATTGTCCCGATCAATGACGTTGTTCAGCGTGTCTCCACATGGCCCAAGCTCGATGCAGTACACCTGATGAGCATGATCGATCTCATGATGGAACAGTCTAACCATGACCCTCACGTGCAACTGGAACTGCTGTACGTCGTGAATCCACAATGGACTCAAAACCGTACATTGGTTCAAGCGATTCGTTCAGGAAACACGATTCTATTCCACCCCCAGGTGCGGTTTGCAATGATGCAACTCATTTTAGCATACTCGGATGAGTCCAACACTGAAATACACGCCATTCCGGATAAGGCGATGTGGGTTGATATGCTTACTGGGCTCTTGCAATTGTCTGATCATATCAACGCACCTGGTCCTACTCGTGACGACCTCAAAACTTATTTGTTACAAACTGCACCATTTACCTGGATGTACGAACCAGTGGAAAACCAGTTACTACGCTCCTACGAGTTATTCGCTGAACTTTTGATGGGTCTACCTCAGCAACCGAACAAACATCACCAACCGATTGATTTTGATAACTTCTCCAAAAAAACGTTTGGCGTGACGGTTCGGGAACTTTATGCGCAAATTTTTGGGCTGTATGCACATCTGGCGTCCATGGTGAAAGTGACCCCAAAAGGACTCGCACATATTCCTCATCAGGCGTTCATCGGCACCGCTATTCTCGATCAAAACCCGGATCTTAGAAAAGTATTGGATGCCTTGTCCAAATCCCCGGAAGAACTCCGGGATGTGTTACGCAGCAAACCAGTAGGTGATTTACTGTGGTATAGTCGGCATTTGGCAGCCAGTCCAATACTTCGGACAACTGAAGGTGTCTATTTCATCTTAAATTGCCGACTGCTGTTTGAACGCCTAGGCAGAGGAATGTACTATACCCTTCTCAACGCACTGCCTGAAGAGCTTCGTCCGCATTATCTCACGCATCTTGGGCGTGTGTTTGAGAAGTGGCTTAAGGACAAGCTGCTGGAGGTTTGCCCTGATCGGAGTAGGCTCTTCTTGGAGGATGATTTTCCGGAGCTTGCGAAGGGGCCAAAGAGTTTTCGTCCTTCGGAAGCTATACTTGTATATCCTGAGGCCAACATCTTATGGGAGGCGAAGTCAAAGCGGGTAGTCGTCGATGCTTATGAAACTGGTGACCTCGAAATTTTCCGTAGCGACCTCGGCAAAGGGGTGCAAGAAGGTATTAACCAAGCGTACAAGGTAGCAACTCGGATCCATAAAGGCCAATTCCTTCCACAGCGTGTTACTGATATATGCTTACCCGTCATTGTCACCTTAGATGTATATCCAGTGTACAGTCTTTTGGGCGAGGAACTTCAACAACTCAGTGAGAAACGCCCTCCATATGTACTTCCGCACATCGTTATAGACAGCGGTTCGTTTTACTCGTTATGCCAATACGTCAAAGAGCATGGTCTGAACATGCTTTATGAACTTCGTCAGTGGCACAAGGCTTGGCAGGAGTCCGGTTATTTGCTGACAATGAACGAATTCCTTTTGTCAAAGTACGGCCCCATTCAGCCCCCTGATACCTTGCGTCGCATTCTTGATCAAATTCAAGAAGATTCAGTCCGTCTCTATGGTTTCAAAAGCTGATGGTCCTTGTCATCAGCCCCACCTCTCGACGTGCGTCTAGGAGCGTGTCCGAGTAATCCTTGAATCAGTTTCCAGAAGGAAATTTCCGGATCATTGTCGAAGCTAACCGTAACAACGTCGGGGAGGCTTCGTCATGCCACGAAAGAAGTTCCGTGGTCACAACCACGATCAATTGCTTCTGCTGCCGCCGGACTTGAACGAGTGGCTGC
>JAIMAQ010000011.1 GCA_023511875.1 Thermoflavifilum sp. | reverse complement strand
ATGTTCGCCCATTTCTTTACGCCATTTTTCTGAAGGTCAATGTGGGAAAAAGATTGATGATGTTTGATTTGATGGAGAACGTTGTAGTCTTCTTTCTTTGTCTTGAAACAAAGAAAGAAGCAAAGAAAGTTCAAGACTACCAGAAAAATGACTAAAATGGGCTCCATTCGCTACGGAAAATGAAACACCCTTATAGGCTTATGTAATGTTGATTCACCTTTTTGATACTTAAACTTTATCTATATCTCACCTCATTTTCCGTTTCACGCTCATGTTCTCCCATTTCTTCACGCCATTTTTCTGAAGGTCATTTGGGGAGAAGATATGAAAAAGATTACTGGATGTTTGATTTGATGAAGAATGATTTAATCTTCTTTCTTTGTCTGGGAACAAAGAAAGAATCAAAGAAAATTCATGACTGCCAGAAAAATGGTTGAAATCAACACCATTTTTCTGAAGGTCATTCTAGCGCAACTGCATGATAACTGAGTGGTCATAGCGCATCGAAGTAAGCATGTTTTTTACGTAGCAACACGTATTAAAACAATCACTCCTCGATATGCTGCACTATCCAGCAAATAGGAGGATGAAAAATCACATCCTATCTTTATTTGATATTCATGCAAAGGTTCTCACCTTCATACAACCTTCACATCAATTGTAGTCACATTCAAGCAAACTATAGAAGTAATGTATGTCATTATTTTACACGCATATCCCCACTTAATGCAGTAATGAGCTACACGCTTTAGTAAGCAAATAGCGCTGCACAACACGTCATGAATGAGCTGGAAGAGATATGCTTACATGCCGATACACGCCAATTTTATTCAAAAACATACCTGTGGGTAACATATTAGATACAGATAAAGGCTTCATTCGAATACGTAGCGCATTGGTTTTTACTTCATCGGGTAATTCAATAAGCCGATTGGCTCCTATACCATGTACAGTGGCCACGGTATTCCATCCCTGCGGTGTGCGTATCTCCACAATGACTACATCTATGCGCTGACCATAGCGAATGTATTCCTTCAACTGAATCAAATTAAATTGTTGAGGCCTTCTCCAGTAGAGCGTGAGCACGGCTTCACTTACACTATCATCCGTTGCCCAAAAAAGGCTATCGCTTTTATTAATCAGATGTGCTATTCCATACCGGCGCGTATCAGCTGCACGAATATTGTTGGCCACCAAATGCGCAGTAGAAGCTAAGTTGTGAGCAAACGTTTGACGCAAGATCTCTCCAAATGCTTGCAAGATCTGAACATCCTGTGTGTCTAGTAAACCTTCGGGCGTAGGTGCCAGGCCAAGATTCATCACTCCTGCACGACCTACACTATGCACATAAATCTCCCAGAGCTGCTCTGGAGTTTTTTGCTTACCTTCATCTTGGGGATGGTAAAACCAGCCAGGACGCAAGGGTACATCGCATTCTGCGGGCATCCAATATTTTCCCATGCGGGTGCCATAAGGCAAATATTGCGTTTGTACATGACCGGGTGCAGGGTAATTGGCATCGGGACTTTCTGGAGTAAATGTTTCCCAGGTACTATCGGCAGCATAACCATTCTCATTTCCCACCCAACGTACATCGGGCCCTACATCGCTAAAAATAACTGCCCCTGGCTGCAACTGACGAATCATGGCCCAAGTGGTATCCCATCCATAGTAGTGAGAACGATCAATTACCCGGTTTTCTCGCGCACCGCCATAATAGCCAGTGCCTCCATTGGCCCCATCAAACCAACACTCAAACAGCGGCCCATACCGTGTGGCAAGCTCCTTCCATTGCTGCCGGTATAGCTCAACATATCGATAGCTACCATAGTCGCCACTATGCCTATCCCAAGGCGAACAATACACCCCAAAGGCAAGTTGTGCTTCACGACAGGCATCTGCAAAAGCACGTACCACATCTCCTTTCCCATTCATCCATGAAGAGGCAGCGATGTTGTAATCGGTTGTTTTCGTTGGCCATAAACAAAAGCCATCGTGATGCTTGGCTACTAGGATAATACCACGAATACCAGCTGCTTTGGCTGCGCGCACAATTTGCATGGCATCGAAATGCTGAGGTTGAAAAATATTTGGAGGCACATCTCCATACCCCCATTCTTGATGGGTAAACGTGTTTAATCCAAAATGCACGATAGCAATCATTTGCAAGGATTGCCAACGAAGTTGCGCGGGTGTGGGTACCGCACCAAAAGGCTTGATATCTTGCGCCTTTGCTAGGTTACATCCACTGGCAATGAAAATTAAGGCTACCCAGTATTTCATGATGTAAAATATTCATTTTTCTAAAAGAATAACAAAAAAGGCGACAGCACGCTGGGTACTGCCGCCTTAGACATAAGCACCATGCCATTAATAACCTGGATTCTGAATGAGATTTAGATTGCGGTTGATTTCGTCTAATGAAATAGGTAAGAAATATGCATGTGGCTGCCAAGCTCTATGGATTGCCGAATACACTTTATAGGTGGGAGTAGGCGATGTTGTATGATCGGGCAGCATGGGATAAATGATGAGGATGCCTTTAGCGTCTTGATAAGCCGAATCTGCAATCATCCAACGCCGCACATCAAAATAACGCTGATCCTCAAATGCCAGCTCCACTTCTCTTTCACGCCGATAATCGTTGATCAACTGTTGACCCGTAGAAGTAATGGGTGGCATGAATGCACGCTGGCGAATCATGTTGATATACGTCTTCGCTTCGTCTTCCTCTCCAAGCCCCAAACAAGCCTCGGCATAATCGAGCAAAATTTCCGTATAGCGGATATATCTCCAGGGCACCGTCTGATGAACAAATTGGGCATCGACTGTTGGGTCCATAAACTTTTTCATATAATAACCCGTGTAGGTGCCATTCCAGTTTTCGAATGGACTCTTGCGCGTATCTAATCCTGGAATCGTATCCACGCTATTGGTTTGGGGATTCCATTTAGCCCAATAACCTGTTTGCACAATGCCTTGAGGATCGAGAGGAGCCACATCAGATGGGCGAGGCCGCCATTGAGCGCCATTGTACAAGATGCTGGCATAAAAACGCGGATCCCGATTGGCATAAGGATTAGCTGCTTCTGTGGGATTATTCCAGTCGAATGGTGTACCATCGGCCATTTCATACATATCTACCATTTGCTGCGTGGGCGTATTGTTGCCCCAGCAATGCCATCCATTGGGCTGGCAATATTGACCTGGGCTATACCCCATCCAGTTTTCATTCACTTTCTGGGTAAAAAATTTCACGAAGATGTCTTCGGGAGTAGACTGCTCCAGAAACAACTGCTGATAATTTTGTGCTGCTTCAGCAGCCGATTGAGGATTGGGTCTATACAAGCTATAGATACCTAAATCCATCACCGCTTTAGCCGCATCTTTTGCCGCCTGCCAGCGTGCCCTGCGATCTCCTCCCACATAACTCACCAGCTCGGGATGCGCATAACCTGGAGCCCAAGAAGCTTGTGAATTAAATAAATCGCTGGCTGCATACAGCAATAGGCGAGCCTTTAATGCCAGAGCTGCCCCTTTAGTTGCCCTGCCGATATCATTTCCGGTGTATTGAAGGGGCAAAAGCGCCGCTGCCGAGTCGCATTCATGACTAATGAAATCCACACATTCGGCAAAGGTGTTGCGGGGCACATTAAAACTATCGGCCAACGTATAGGCTTTAGTGATGATGGGCACTCCACCATACATCTCCAACAATTGAAAATACAGATAGGCGCGCAAAAAATGCACCTCACCTGTCATCCGTTGCTTGAGGTTAGCGTCGATTGGTGCTTGATTAATTTTGGACAAAAACAGGTTACAGGCTCGGATATACTTGTATTGCGTTGCCCAACTGCGAATCACAGTTTGCATCGACCCCCAAAATCCTGGGTCAAATATTTCCAGGTCGCTGGGGCTCAACAATCCCCGATTAACATTTTCTGCACCCCAGTCGGGCGTAAACACCGCCTCATCGCTCAATGACGACATCATCAAGATATCGAAGCCATGCGGAATTCCACCATAGATATTATCTACGAATGCTTGGATCAAGTTGGGATCATTCCAAACAGCATCGTCTGAATACTGATCTTTGGGTGAAACATTGAGAAAATTTTTACTACACGACCACAATCCCAAGACCAGCACAGCTGCAAATAAGAACATCCATATGCGTTTCATGGTAAATGCTTTTTAAATGGTTAAAAATTAGCCTGCAAACCCAGGTTCACAATGCGCTGCAGTGGATAGCTTTGCCCGCTTCCTGCTGAAGCTTCTGGATCAAAATCTTTGTAATGCGGGCTATAGGTAAGCAAGTTGTAACCACTTACATAAATGCGAAACTGCTGAAAGCCCAGCCGCTGCATGACAGAAGAGGGCAACGAATAGCCCAATTCCAAGTTCTTTAGCCGCAAATAATCAGTGCTATGGAGGAAATAGGTATTGGGTTGAGAAGCCCAATATTCGTTGCTACGGTTGAAAGTACGTGGTTTATTAGCATTGGGATTGCTAGGCGTCCAACGTCCATCTGCAAAGCTTTGCAAGAAGTTTCCAATTTCACCAGATTCAGTAAACACGTAATTTTCGGCTCCTGCGGCTCCTTGGACGAGTATCGAAAGATCAAATTGCCCATATTGCAATTCTGCCGTAAACCCTCCAGTAAACCTGGGTATATTGTTTTTATAGCTTCTCACCCGATCATTGGCATCAATTTTCCCATCGCCATTGACATCTTTGAAGATGATATCTCCAGGGCGCGCTCCTGCCCAATGGGGGTATTTATCGATTTCAGCCTGGTTGTGAAACACACCTATAGCCACGTAATACAATCCAGATGAAGGGAAAGGATGACCGGTCGTTTGCTGGTATTTAGGTGCACCAGGAGGTTCATCCCAGTAAATCACTCGGTTGCGGGCATATCCACCGTTGACTCCCAACTGATATTTGAGCTTGCCAGCTTGATCGTGGTAAACCACTGAAAAGTCGAATCCCCGATTACCAGCTTTACCAATATTTTGCCGTGGAAGCGACAAGCCAGTAGATTGCGGCACGGAAGCATTTTTCCACCAGAGGATCTTAGAACGGATGTAGTTAAAGTAATCGAAAGTAACTGAAAGCTTATTGTGCAATAGGGTAGCATCGAAACCCACATCGGTTTGATTAGCTCGTTCCCAGGTTACATCAGGGTTGGGAATGCGCGACTCATACAAGGTTTGATTTTCAACATTGCTATTGGTTACGAATGGATAATAGGGAAGGCCTAAGAAATTGCCCAGCGAATAGGTGGCCAGGTATTGCCATTCATTGATGCGATCATTACCCGTTTGCCCATAAGAAGCGCGAAGCTTGAAATCGCTGATGAAGGGTAAAGCCTTTTGCCAGAAATTTTCTTGAGAAATGCGCCAACCGGCTGAAACCCCTGGGAAAAAGCCAAAGCGATGATTTTCTGGGAAAATGTAGGAACCATCGTAGCGCCAAACAAATTCTACCAGATATTTTTCTTTATAGCTATAGTTTACCCGTCCAAAATAATTCAAACGCGCATTGATATAACCCGATCCACCATTGTTTAAGTAATTATCTTGTAACCCTGCAAAAAGCTGATCAATAGCCGTAGAATTAAACCGGCGGAAAGCGTTGAAATTATTGCCATAGCCTTTGATCGATTCGGTACCCACCAAAATTTTCAATTGATGGTTCAATCCAAATCGATGCTCATAATTAAGTAAGGCATTTAAGGTAATGGTAGTATTATCGGCTGCCCATTCGGTAAGCTGTGGTTTATCATAACCGCGCTGGCCTTTAATAAGAATGGGATTCCCAGCCGAATCGAATCCTTGCAAAGTGTATAAATACCAGGGTGTTTGCCAGAGTTTACGAAATTGAAAACCCTTATCAAAAGCCGCATTACCCGTGATCGATAAGCCTTTAATCCAGGGTATGTTAATATCGAGATGCAAGTTGCTATTGAGATAGTAACGTAGGTCTTTATCATAACAACGTAGGTCTTTATCATAACCAGTAGCAGAGGTCGTGATAACAGCAGGATTATCACCATACTCAATATCGGGGCCCGGTAATCCATTGGGCCAATAAGCCGGCATGGTGGGCTTACCTCGCATGATCATTCTAAAAATTGCTCCCGCACCACGTGTGGGAAAATGCCGATATTCTTCTCGGCCACTTAAATCCAGACCCACATGGATATCTTTATTGACATGTGCATCCAGATTGACCAAAAAGTTATCTTGCCGGTAAAAAGTTGCGCTACGCCTATAGTTGCCATCTTCAAAACGAGTACCTACCAAGGCATAGTAGCGCATGCTTTCTGTGCCTCCTGAAACGCTGATATCACCAGAATATTGACTTGACCATTTTTTCAGCACTTCTTTAAACCAATCGGTATTGGGGTGTTGCCAGGGATCGGTACCATCTTTAAACTTTTTGATATCGTCGGCCGTATAAGGTTCGGGAGTGCCTGCGTAATCGGCAATTTCGTTGAGCATGGTTGCATAAGTAGCTGCGTCGGCCATTTTGGGAATACGCGTGGGTTGGTTGTATCCATAGTTAAGGTTTAGCCCAATTTGAGGCTTACCCACTTTACCCCGCTTAGTAGTGATCAAGATCACGCCGTTGGCCGCTTCAGAGCCATAGATAGCGGCAGAAGCATCTTTGAGCACGGTGATACTCTCAATGCTATTGGGATCAATACGATCCAGGCTGCGATAAGGAACACCATCTACGACGACCAGTGGGGTGTTATCGTTAAACGTGTTGACGCCTCGAATGCGAATGGTGGATGCATCGTATCCTGGCTCACCACTCCCCTGCACGGCCGTTAAGCCTGGTAATCTTCCCACTAAACTATTGCTCACATTTACTGCTGGCGATTTTACCACATCGGCACCTTTTACCGTGCTGATAGCTCCCGTGAGTGTGGCTTTTTTCTCGCTTCCATAACCCACCACCACCAATTCATTTAATGCACTAGAGATTTCATGCATCGTCACGGCAATATCCTGTCGGGTGTCTACAGCCACCTCTACTCGGTTATATCCAATGGCAGTAAACTCCAGCACTGCATTGTCGGGCACCACAAGAGAAAAGCGGCCATCGGCATCCGTGACAGTGCCAATCTGTTTGCCTTTAACCCGAACGGTAACCCCAGCTAATGGTTTACCCGTGCTATCGGTAACCCTCCCCGTGATGCGCCGATCGGGCATTTGCTGAAGGCGAGAACCAATGACAACCAGCTTGTTGTCGAGAATCTGATAGCCAATCCCTAGCTGGCGACTCAAGCTGTCGAGCAATTCGGGAATGGTGACATTCTTCAGATCCAGCTGAATACTCGGCAAAGATTCTAGTTCGTCATTGGTATAATAAAAAACATAATCGGAGTGTTTCTCCAGATAATGCAGTACTTTTTCTACTTTAACTGAGTGAAAGTGTAGAGAAAACGTATTCTGAGAGTACCCTGATGCAGATACCTGCAAAAATGCCATCAACAACAGCACCGTAAACTTCGACATAAGGTATACCTTTCGTGCAAGTGAATATTCGCGGGATGAAACCTGCGTAGGTATTTTTTTCATATTTTGCAAAGGTTTAATCGTGAACAATACGGAAGTCAAATTTTCGGTTGTTCCAGCGGAGGATACCCCCATATCCTCCGTTTTTTATGGAAACACGTGCTGCTTGCTTGTAGCTAAGGTGGTTGGGCCAATCCTGCATTGCCTGGGTAATGCTTTAAGGAGTTATTTGTCTGTCTCATAACTGTGGTGTTTTATAGTTATTCAATAATCACAGCTGTGTCGGTAATCTGGTAAGTAAATGGTTTGATCTTCTGCAAAATCTGCAAGAGCTGAGTAAGGGAAACATTATCTGCACGGCCGGTAAATCGTTGATGGGAAAACTGTGTATTTTTAATATAAAAACGAATGCCATACCAGCGTGCTAAACGTTGTGCCAGTGATGAAAAGGTTTCATCTTCAAAAACCAACTGATTGTCTTTCCAAGCAATTTCGGCAATGAGGTGATCCGATAAAGGTTGCAATGGCTCTAATTTTACTTCATCTTGCACACTCCTACGAGCATGTGGCTCAATAGGTGCTGGGCCAGTTGAAGACGGTGTAGCCAGATGCTTTTTAAAAATCAACTTCTGATCGGGTTTAAGGTATATCATTTGCTCTCCTTCTTTTCCTGGCTCATTGAGTTTGATAGCCACACTACCAGAGATTAAAGTAGTTTCTATAAAATCTTCATCCGGATAGGCTCTTATGTTGAATTCCGTACCTAAATCATGGACATCCATTTCGCGGGTATGGATCACAAAGGGCTGCCGTGGCCGATGGACGATTTGGAAAAATGCTTCCCCACTGAGATATACCTCGCGTAAGGTATCGGAAAAAGGGTCGGGATATTTCAACTCTGTAGCCGCATTTAGCCAAATGGTGCTGCCATCGGGAAGCGTAATCATCGATTTTACTCCAGGAGCAGTGCTGATGGTTTTCCAAACAATCGAATGCGAATCTTGCCCATTTTTGAACAGTACTTGATGCATCCACCAACCCATCACACCCACCACCATTATGGCAAGCCCCCACCACATTCCACGCAATGATCGCCGAGGTCTATTGGGCAAGGAGTCTTGCTCACCATTTTGTTGAGCCAATGAAGCTGAATGGGCTTCTTTCTCCATATTTGCTGCCCCCTGCTCCATAATCCGCCGTTTTACCTCGGCTATCATGGCCTTCTTACGTTGTTCCGAAAGAATACTGATTAGCTTAAGCCGAGCATTTTGTAAAATTCCACTTTTGATCCAAGCCTCCGGATTCTCGAGATACCAGCGTTGTAACCGTTCTTGTTCCTCCACCGTCAGCCCTTCGCTAAACATTTTGACGATTAATTCCCAGATAGATTCATCCATAGATTCTTGATGATACATGGCATTCAATTTAAATAGACACCCAACCAGCAAAAAACAATTATGTTTTTCTTGGCCAGGGTAAACACAATGATTTCGAAGTCGATGAGATTAGGAAGAAATGAGGTGAAGTGCCTGCAAAGATTGCCAAAGCTTTTTCAAAGCCTGGGTCATATGCACATTCACAGTAGCTGTGGAAATACCCAATAGCTCGGCTACTTCTGCATAACTTAATCGATATTCCTTACATAATAACAGCACTTCACGTGCACGTGGAGGAAGGGCATCGAGTGCCTCTTGGATTTGGTGGAGTTGTTCTTTAGATATCAACACATCTTCTGGCGTCACGCATACTTGAAGGGAATAATCGGCTCCATGATCACTGTAGACTGGCATTTTAGCCCGCTGGCGTAGGTAATTGAGTGCCGTATTTTTTACTGCACGCAACAAATAGTAAAGTGGGTTTTGTACTTCAGCAAAGCCATGCCGCTGTTGCCATAATTTCACAAATACATCCATTACCACTTCTTCTGCCAAGAGCTGATCGTTGAGCAAGCGCCATGCATATGCATGCATATCGGACATCAGCACTTCCATTAGCTCTTCAAAGGCTCGCTCATCATCGTGGGCAATTCTATCGCGAAGCGTAAGGAGTACATCTTGTTTCATTTGGTAGTGGATTCAGGAAATGAAAAATCTTCAAGATCACCCCCAAATCTAACAGAAATTTTTAAAAATTTTCACATTTGTTAATAATCATCGATTAACTAAAGATTTCTGAAACCAGGTGTAGTGCTTGCTGAAATTTACTACGGTCAATAGCATAGGAAGCTTGCTGTTGATCCAGGAAAGCCACTAAATTTTCTGTAGCCAGATTGCCCGTAAGGTGATCTTCTGCCATAGGGCAGCCGCCGTAGCCCCCTAAGGCTGCATCAAAACGCCGACATCCACTAGCAAAAGCAGCCCGCAGATTACTTTCCCAGTTTTGGGTAGTAACATGAAAATGTGCCCCTATCTCAAGCTGCGGAAAAGCGGGCAAGATTCGTTGAAAGATGCGCTCAATAAGCGCGGGATGGGCTTTGGCAACGGTATCGGCTAAGGCAAAATAGCGAATCCCTAAACTAGCCAGCTGATCGATCCAGGCATATACCCATTCTTCATGATAAGGATCGCCGTAGGGGTTGCCAAAACCCATTGACAGATACACCAATAATTGCAAGTGGCTACCCTTCAACAACTGGAGAATACGGGAGATTTGCTCCTGTGCCTGAGCCATTGTTTGGTGGGCATTTCGCAGTTGAAAGGTTTCGGAAAGGGAAAAAGGAAACCCAATAAAATCGATGATTTCGTATTGAAGAGCTTTTTCTGCTCCTCGCTCATTGACCACAATCGCCAGCAGAGCAGTATGAGCATTTTTCTTCAGGGCTTTTACCACCTCATCGGTATCGGCCATTTGTGGCACAGCCTTAGGAGAGACAAAGCTGCCAAAATCGAGCACATCGAAACCCACTTGAAGTAGCGTATTGAGGTAACGAATTTTTTGTTCGGTAGGAATTTGGCGCGGCCAGCCTTGCATGGCATCGCGCGGGCATTCGGTAATCACTACTCGATTGGAAATAGACTGAACACTCATGCATCGAATTTACCGAAAATGCCGATTTGTACTATTTTGAGCTACTGAATAGCTGGTTTCTTTGCATGGCAGCTTCATACAACAAAATACCAGCAGCCACCGATACATTCAAAGAATCGAATCCAGCCTGTATAGGTATGGTCACTACCCGGTCGGCTAGTTTTAGCTCAGCGTCGCTAAGGCCCTGATCTTCTGCCCCGACTAAGAGCGCGACAGGCTGCGTCCAATCAACTTGTCGAGGTAAGCAACCTTCTTTTACGGAGCTGGCAATCACCTGAATACCATTGAGATGAAGTTCCTGAATAGCGGCTCGTGTATGGGTTATTCGCGCTACCATGAGCTGCTCCAGTGCGCCTGCCGAGGCTTTGATCGCTTGTTCATTAATAGGAGCAGTATCTTTACCCGGCAAGATCAAAGCTTGTGCTCCAAAGCAATGTGCCGAGCGTGCAATAGCACCAAGGTTACGAACATCAGTAACCCCTTCCACTAAAATAAAGAGAGGCGTTTCTCCTTTTTCCACTACATAACTGATTACCTGTTGCAATTCCAAATAGACTACTGGTGAAGCCAAAGCGATACATCCCTGGTGTGTTGCACGCGTCATCCTACGCAGTTTCTCAGCGGGCACTTGTTTCACGGGTACCTGCCGCTCCTTAGCCAATTGGAGAATTTCCTGGAGAATATCTCCACTAGCATGTCGCTGTAGAAAAATTCTATTTAATGGCCTGCCCGCACGCAAAGCCTCCAACACGGGATGTCTACCAATGATGAGCTGATCAGCCATAGATGAGCTGATTTTCTTTTTTCAAGAGCATAAGCCTTAGAATAGCCGCAACCGATATCGAGTCGGTAATCTCTCCATTTAATACTTCTGCATATGCTGCTTCGAGAGATAGCTTTCTGAGTTGTAATTGTTCGGTTTCTTCCGGATCGCTGTCATGATAACTAAGCCCAGTAGCTAAATACACGAAGGCTTTTTCATCGGATACGGAGTTAGAAAGATGCATGGTGAGTAGCAGTTGCCAATGTTGGGCGTGAATTCCCGTTTCTTCGCGAAGCTCTCTTTGTGCAGAGAGAAGAGGATCTACATCTAAGGCTCCGCCACCCTCTGGAATTTCCCAGCTATAGGCTTGCAATGGATAACGATATTGCCCCACTAGCCAAATATGTCCATCAGCATCGAGGGGAATAACGCCAATAGCTAAGTTTTTAAAATGTACCACTCCATAAATGCCTGGATTGCCCGAAGGATGAATGACCTGGTATTCGGTGACGCGAATCCAGGGATTGTCGTAAACGAGGCGCTTGCCGGTCGTTTGCCATGGATTATCTTGGGCTGAAGACATAGAAGAAATCCTGTCTGGCATGCGATAGAATTAGCCGATATCAAATTTAATTCCCTGTGCTAAGGGTAAAGAGGTTCCATAATTAATCGTGCAGGTTTGCCGACGCATATAGTTTTTCCAAGCATCGGATCCTGATTCGCGACCTCCTCCTGTATCTTTTTCACCCCCAAAAGCACCTCCAATCTCGGCTCCACTCGTTCCTATGTTCACATTGGCAATGCCACAATCCGACCCAACGGCAGAGAGGAAGTATTCGGCTTCTCGCAGGTTGAGCGTCATGATGGCCGACGACAGTCCTTGAGGCACGCTGTTATGGATTGCAATAGCTTCTTCAAGCGTTTCGTAGGGCATGATATACAAGATAGGTGCAAAGGTTTCTTGCTGTACGATGGGCATATCGGGATTGACTTCTGCGATACAAGGTTTCACATAGCAACCCGATTCGTATCCAGGGCCTTCACATACACCACCTTCTACCAGGAAACGACCACCTTGTTGCTGGCAAGCCTGGATAGCGTTTAAGTATTGTTGCACGGCTTGTTTATCGATCAATGGGCCTACGTGGTTCGACTCATCGAGTGGATTGCCAATTTTCAGCTGGGCATAGGCATTTTGCAGCATGTGTTTGAATCGATCGTACACTTCTCGATGAATGATGAGTCGGCGAGTAGTGGTACAGCGTTGACCAGCAGTACCTACAGCACCAAAAACCGATGCCCGCAGGGCAAGATCAAGATCGGCATGTTGGCTGATGACAATGGCATTGTTGCCACTCAGCTCTAAGATGGTTTTACCCAGCCGTTGCGCCACGGCAGCGCCTACGGCCTTACCCATCCTCACAGAGCCTGTAGCCGAGATCAGGGGAATTTGCCTATCACTGGCCATCCACTGCCCTACTTCGGCCTGCCCCGTTACCAGGCACGATAGTCCTTCTGGAACTTTCATCTCTTCCATAACCTGCCCAATGAGATGCTGGCAAGCAATAGCGCAAAGAGATGTTTTTTCTGATGGTTTCCAAATCACCACATCTCCGCAAACCCAGGCAATAAAGGCATTCCAGCTCCATACAGATACGGGGAAGTTAAATGCAGTGATCACCCCTACGGGTCCGAGAGGATGCCATTGTTCAAACATGCGATGTGAGGGGCGTTCAGAAGCAATCGTGAGCCCATAAAGCTGACGAGAAAGGCCCAATGAAAAATCACAGATATCGACCATCTCTTGCACTTCACCCAAGCCCTCTTGCAAACTTTTGCCCATTTCATAAGAGACCAGCTTACCCAATAGCGGCTTGTACTCCCGAAGTTTCTCTCCCACCCTACGCACAAATTCGCCACGCATAGGCGGAGGAACCAGTCGCCATGCAGCAAAGGCTTGCTGAGCTTGTGCTACTACTTGGGCATACTCTGATGCACTGGTTGTACGAAAATAGCCAATGAGCTGACCATCTACTGGAGAGTAAGAAGCCCATTCTTCGCCTTCACCTTTTAGCCATTGCCGACCTGTGCTTACGCCCGACTGATGCGATTGGATGTGAAGTGGTTGCAGAAAATCTCTCGAAATATGCATAAGACTTAGGATTTTGTAGTTAATACTGTTCGGTTTCGTCGGGAAACTTTTGTTCTTTCACATCGGCAATATAATGCTTCACTGCGTCTTGGATAATTTGTTGAAGCTGTGCATATTGCCGAAGGAAACGAGGCTTAAACGATTGGTTCATGCCCAGCATGTCGTGAACTACCAATACTTGCCCATCTACATATTTTCCTGCTCCGATACCAATGACTGGGATAGAAAGTTTTTCGGTGACTTGCTTAGCTAGTTGCGCGGGTATTTTTTCCAGCACCAATGCAAAACAACCAGCTTGTTCCAACAATTGTGCATCGTGTAAGAGTTGGGTGGCTTCTTTTTCTTCCACTGCACGAACGGAATAGGTACCAAATTGATAAATAGACTGTGGAGTCAATCCCAAATGCCCCATCACGGGAATACCTGCTGTGATGATTCTCCGCACAGCGTCTACGACGGCCTCTCCCCCTTCTAATTTCACTCCATGAGCTCCCGTTTCTTTCATGATTTTCACAGCCGAATGCAGGGCCTGACGCGGATCTTCCTGATATGAACCAAAAGGTAAATCTACAATCACCAGGCTGCGCTTTACTCCCCTGACTACTGATGCAGCATGATAGATCATTTGATCGAGCGTAATAGGAAGTGTGGTATCATATCCAGCCATCACGTTGGCTGCCGAATCGCCCACAAGCAAAACATCTACACCAGCCTCATCTAGCAAACGCGCCATAGTATAATCGTATGCTGTGAGCATAGAAATCTTTTCGCCAGACGCTTTCATTTGTCGTAACGTATGCGTAGTTACTTTTTTAATCGGGTGTGAAGCCGTACTCATGAGAAAACTATTAGATATTGCTCTTCCTTCTTCATGCAAAATACAGATAAAATTAACAACACTGCTACAAAATCATATCTGGTCTTGCTTTCTCTCATGATAAAAAATGTCATTCCTTGCCGTATCTTTACCGCCAATCTTTATATATCGATCACTATGAAAATACTAGTTACCGGAACAGCAGGATTTATTGGTTTTTTCCTTGCACAAAAATTATTGGATGCAGGATATGAAGTGATAGGACTCGATAATATCAACGACTATTATGATGTGCAATTGAAATATGCTCGGCTAAAGGAAACGGGCATTTCTGCGGATGAAATCACTGAGGGCAAATATATAACCAGCAAGCTTTTCCCTAATTATCGTTTCATCAAACTCGATTTAGAAAACGAAGCAGCTCTTCGACAGTTGTTTGAAACAGAGAAATTCGATTATGTTTGTCACTTAGCAGCGCAAGCCGGAGTACGTTATTCGTTGCAAAATCCATATACATATATCCAAAGCAATATTGTAGGTTTTATGCATTTGCTTGAAATGGCCAGGCATTTCCCGGTGAAGCATTTTGTGTATGCCAGCACATCGAGCGTATATGGGTTGAATGCTCGCATGCCACTTTCTCCACATCACGACACTTCACATCCTATAAGTTTATATGCAGCTACCAAAAAAGCAAATGAAATGATGGCGCATAGCTATAGTCATCTGTTTCATATACCCACCACCGGCTTACGTTTTTTCACTGTATACGGCCCATGGGGAAGGCCCGACATGGCCTTATTTTTATTTACCCGAAACATTCTGGCCAATAAACCGATCCAGGTATTTAATTATGGCGAAATGATTCGCGATTTCACTTATGTAACCGATATTGTAGAAGGTGTAAAACGTGTGATCGAACATCCTGCAACGCCTCATCCCGACTGGGATGCCCAAAACCCTGATCCAGCCTATTCTTCAGCACCCTATCGCATTTATAATATCGGTAATAGCAGGCCTGTTAAACTCATGGATTATATTCATGCGATTGAAAAAGTTTTAGGCAAAAAAGCACAGCTTGAAAAGCTACCCATGCAACCGGGCGATGTACATGCTACTTTTGCCGACATGCAAGACTTAATAGAAGCCGTTGATTACAAGCCTGCTACACCCGTTGAAGAAGGAGTGAGAAAATTTATAGAGTGGTATCGAGCATTTTATCAGGTATGAAAATAGATGTCGGTTAAAACTTTGCAGTAGCTGGTTGTGCATTGGTTTGCATGATCTGCTGATATAAATGATAAATCAATCCGTCGGCTAGGCCTATCTGTGGTACCAAAATCTGCTGAGCACCCGACCAACGCATGATATTTAGATAAATTTGCAATGCTGGCACTATCACATCTGCACGATCTTCACGCAACTGATAACGATGCATGCGTTCGGCTACACTCATGCGACTTAATTTACGATAATATGTCTTCAACATATCGATAAATAAAGGCTTTCCATTTTTCACTTTCGACATGGAAAATATCTTATTGATATTACCACCTGAACCAATGACGACTACATTTTGCGGCTTTACTTTTTTCTTCAAAAACTCTTTAAGCTCTTCCCATTGCTGGTCGTTTATTTGATTATGTAACAAACGAATGGTACCAATGTTGAAAGATACATTGAACACAAGTTTACGTTTGCTAAACAATGATATTTCTGTACTGCCTCCACCCACATCCACGTAGAGATAAGATTTTGTAGGATTAAGATGTTCGGCAATATGTGTTTCAAAAATCAAACTAGCTTCTTGCTGACCATCAATGATTTGCAGTTGAATGCCTGTTTGCTGGTTTACACGCTCAATCACCTGCTTGCCATTGCTAGCCTCACGCATAGCCGATGTAGCACAAGCAATATAGTCTTGTACTTGATAAATTTTCATGAACAGCTGATACGCGTGAATGGTATCGATCAAATGTTGCATGCGCTCTTCTGATATTGCACCATAGCTGAATACATCAAATCCTAAACGCAAAGGAACTCTCACCAAGCTTAATTTCACAAAATCAACTTCTTGCTCGGTTACTGGCCTTACTTCCTTAATTAACAACCGTGCTGCATTTGAGCCTATATCAATAGCTGCTAATCGCATCATGCTCGATATTTTTTTCGATAAAGATAATTGTAAATCTGAAGCTGTGACCTTCTTGGACGGCCTCGAGTAGGTACATATCTATTTTGCTGAGAATTGTCGAGAATACGAGCCTTTACATTATCGTGTAATTGCAGCTGCAAGATATGCAACAGCTCATCTTGTAGTATAGGATCGTGTATGGGAACTGTTGCTTCCACGCGATGATTTAAATTGCGAATCATCCAATCGGCCGATGAAATATACATATATTCTTGATTGGCATACTGAAAATAAAATATACGGCCATGTTCCAGGTATTCATCTACAATGCTAATGGCTTGTATCGCTTTTTTCCAACTATCATGAGAGGTATATGCACAACAAATGCTTCTGATGATCATTTGTATGTTTACGCCTGCCTTTGCCGCATCATAAATGGCTAGAATCAATTCAGGATCCGATAGCGCATTCATTTTCAAAATCATCTTAGCAGGTAAACCATGTTTTTGTGCTTTGATGCAAGCATGAATATGTTGAAGCATTACTTCTCGCGTCTTAAATGGACTGAGAACGATTGTTTTACACGATTGTGCAAACTCCTGCTGCATACCATTTGATTCTAAATATGCAAAAGTATTCCGAATGTCGGCCATAATATTGGGCCTGGAGGTGAGTAAGCAAAAATCAGCATAATAAGTAGCCGTATCTTCATTGAGATTACCCGTGCAGACAAACCCATATGATTTCAATTCGCCATCTACTATTTTCTCGATCAAGGCAATTTTTGCGTGAATCTTCATATCCGGAAATCCCACATACACCTTTACACCTTCTTCTTCCAATCTTGTTTTCCACCGCAGGTTTTCTTCTTCGTTAAACCTAGCCCGAAGTTCAATAACTACAAATACTTTTTTGCCATTTCGTACGGCATTGATTAAGGCATTGATGACTTTGGAATGCGTAGCCAATCTATAAGCGGTAATATGAATAGATTGCACATCGGGATCAATGGCAGCTTCGCGTAGCAAGTCGATCAATGAGTTAAAATCATGATAAGGAAAATGTAAAAGCACATCGCGTTGCATGACGATGTGCGTTATACTCGGTTGCTTATGTAAAAGTGGATGTATAAAGCTTTTTCTTCGATGACGTTTTTCCTGAAAAATTAAATCGGGAAATTCCATGAAATCCTTAAAATTATGAATTCGATCTCCTGGAATAAGATGATCTTTTTTGGTTAAGTTCAGTCGTTTAATTAAATAATCAAGTAATCTAGGATCTATTTGCCGATCATAGATAAAACGCACCGGGCGACCATGCTTGCGTTTTTTTAACGCTTTCTCAATTTGTTGGATAAAACTAGTAGACACGTCGTTATCGATATCCAACTCAGCATCGCGCGTCATTTTAATCACATGCGCAGTAAACTGATCATATCCAAAATAAGCGAAAATTGAAGGCAAATTAACCCGGATGATATCTTCCAGCAAGATGATGCGCTTCTCATGATTGGTTGACGGGAGCATCACAAAGCGGGGTAACACGCCAGTAGGAATCTCAATGAGTGCATATTTGCGAGGTAAATGCTGATCTTTGCATGATAACACTACAGCCAGATAGATATATTCATCGCGTAAAGGAGGAAACTGAGGGATGCTTTCAATCATCAAAGGAATGATCTGTGAACGCACTTCTTGCTCAAAATACTGAAGCACAAATTTTTTTTCTCTACCAGTCAATTGTTTCTCAGTGACCAGCTGTACACCAGTTTGCTTTAATTCTCGCTTGATCCTTCGCCAAATACGAGAAAACTCCTCCTGCTGACGAATGACAATTCGTTGAATCTGATCGAGAATACCAGCCGGATCTTCTTCAAAATGCATTTTAGCCAATCGTCCAAATTCAACCATACGCTTCAGTGTGGCTACCCGAACACGAAAAAATTCATCTAAGTTGTTGGAAAAAATACCTAAAAAGCGTATCCTTTCTGGCAGAGGCACAGCAGGATCACTGGCCTCTTGTAATACCCTTTCGTTAAATGATAGCCAACTAATATCACGTGTAAGGAGCGTACGAAACTTAGACATACTGCTTCAAAAATACATCAGCACGCGCATATACCAGAAACACCGTTAAAAATTTAATACAGTATGAACGTGGTACCCCTTTTGGCAAATACATCATTTCTACGCGTAATTACATGTGCCTGAGAAAGAATATGGCATTATAGCCTTGGGTTTTATTCTTCTTTCTTTGTCTGGAAACCTAAGAAAGTTCAAGACCTTCAGAAAAACGGCTGAAATCAACGCCATTTTTCTGAAGGTCGTTTTAATGGGGCTTCACGGTCACTGAGTAGCGATAGCGTATCAAAGTGAGCGCGGGCAAATTAATACCATCTTAATATGCATCATACATACTGGATCTGCTATTTTTCTAAGGTCGGTTTGGAAAATCTCTGAACAGATTAGCAAGTAATATGTATGCATTTACTCAGAAGGCTAGGGAACGTAAATCAGTTGAATATGTAAAAATATACATGTTGTTTACAACTTTCCCCGTATGCGTTCAAGCAATGAAGTAGTACTATAACCAGATTCAAGCGCAATGGTTTTAACTTCACCACCATAGGATTTAACTAGATCTGCGCCCACTATATCTTCGATAGCATAGTCTTCGCCTTTTACCAACACATCGGGCTCAATGAGGCGGATAAGTTCAAGTGGTGTATCTTCTTCAAAAATCGTTACTATTTCTACGAAAAACAGGCCCGCTATCAGCATGGCACGATCTTGTTGGGCAATTAATGGCCTGCTAGCGCCTTTTAATCGCTTCACTGAATCATCGCTATTGATGCCTACTACCAACACATCGCCTAGATCGGCTGCACGCGAGAGTAATACGATATGACCTCTATGCACCAGATCAAAGCAACCATTGGTGAAAACAATTTTTTTCCCTAACAATCGCCAGCGATGTATATGCCTACTCACAGCTTGGCGGTCGACGATCTTAGATTGAATTAAATCAAGTTTTAGCTGAGTCATGTCGGGTCGGATTTACGAGAGGTAACAACAAGAGAATAATAAAACCAATAACCAGATATAAGCCCATCTGTGCAATCCATAAAATCCAGCTCATGGCCACGCTGATCTTCGCCTGCAAACTAAATAACGTGAGAATCTTTTCAACTATAAGCTGATAAGGACCAATACCTCCTTGCGTAGGCATCATCATACCCACACTACCAAAAGTTAATACAGCAAGTGCCGCTTTGAGCCCAAGATGTTGTGTTTCGGGCAAACAATAAAAACCAATTTTTACCATTACCAAATAAACTATCCAGATTAATAAGGTATAAATAAAAAACCATATATTGCCTTTCATATGCAACACCGTACGAAACCCTCTGCCAATGCGAATTACCGATATGCGTATTTTTCGATATATACGCAAATGACTAAAATACCGAATAACAATCCAGAAAAAAAGAATAAGCAATCCCACAATCGCAAAAAATAACCAGGGATGATGTGGCCTGGTTCCTGCTGATTGCCGACGTAAAAAATGATGAAAGAAAAAATCACCTACCACATCGAGCTGAATCAAAACCGATAACAACAACAATACCAAGAGCGAGAGCACATCCACTGCACGCTCAGCAATCATCGTTCCAATAAGCTTGTCAACAGGAATTTTTTCATAACGTGATAACACGCCACAACGTGAGATTTCACCAGCTCTAGGAATAGCCAAATTGGTGAGATAACCAATCATCACGGCGGCAAACACATTGAACAAACGTGGATGATATTGCAACGGTAGAATCAACAGGCGCCATCGGGCAGCTCGTAATATGTTACTAATTACGAGTAAAATAGCAATGGGAATAATCAACCAATAATTAGCAGCAGTAATATATTCAATAATTTCCTCTCGCTGCTTTGCGTTAAAGTCTTTGATAGATAGCCAAACAAAAAACAACCCTATGGCTAAGAAGAAAACAAACTTAAATATGGTCTGCAGCAGGCGGGGCATAATCTACAGCCGATTACCTGGTTTGGGGATCAAAACGATGGGCTTGTGCCGACGAGCTTCTTCGGGCTCCATCCAGGCATAAGCCAAAATGATGATAATATCTCCTACCACCGCCTTTCGTGCAGCCGGGCCATTCAAACAAATCACCCCAGAATTGCGCTCGCCTTTAATCACATAGGTTTCAAAACGTTCGCCATTATTTACATTTACTACTTGCACCTTCTGGTTCTCCACGATATCGGCGGCTTCCATCAAAGCCTCATCAATTGTAATACTACCCGCATAATGTAAATTGGCTTCGGTAACCTCTACCCGATGAATCTTAGATTTCAATACTTCGATCCACATGCCTGCAAATGTACAGAAATTCAACCTGAGTGAAATACAACTGGCTTCTCCTCTTTTGTTGTCTACCCTTTTATCAACAGCATACTTCATGTATCTTCGTTATAAATCTTTCCCTTTTTATGGCTCGTTCATCAACTCGACACACCTGGCTGAAATACTTACAAGATGAGGTAGACGCCGCTTATCTCTACCAAGTATTGGCCGAATCTACTCCTCCCTCGAGAAAAAAAGAGAGCTATCAGCTATTACATCAGATCGAAAAAAAGCATGAAGCTGCTTGGCTAGAGCTTTTACGCAAGCAGGGTATTCGTGTTCCGCAAATTCAACCCTCTGTGAAAGCCAAGCTCATGGCACGCTTGAGTAAATGGATTGGTAATGAATGGCTGGGTTATATTATGCTAAAAGAAGAAGGAAATGAAGTAAAAACTTACCTGAATTTATATAAACAGTCGACCGACACCACTACTCGCGATATTGCCATGCACTTAGCTAAAGATTCGGCCGGGCACGCTTCTGAGTTAAATCGCCTGTTAGGCGAAAACGCAGAACCCTGGCATAGCACGGCAGGCACAGGAGGCATGCTTCGGAATGTGGTGTATGGATTCAACGATGGCTTAACGGCCAATTTCGGCCTGGTGGCGGGCGTCATCGGTGCACAGGCTTCGGATCATTTTATTTTGATATCGGGTATTGCAGGATTAATCGCCGATGCCCTTTCAATGGGTTCCTCTGGCTACCTGGCAGCTCAGAGCGAGCGAGAAGTGTATACCCATGAGATGCAAATGGAGGCAGAAGAAATTCAGCTCATGCCCGAGTTGGAAAAAGAAGAGCTTGTGGCTATCTATCAAGCTAAAGGTATGGATGAGCAAGCTGCTCAACAGCTAGCCGAAGAAGTCATGAAAGACCCCCAAAAAGCACTAGAAGAGCAAGCACAAGAAGAGTTGGGAATCAATGAACAAGCCATTACTCCCTTGCGGGAAGGCTGGATAACGGGGGTATCTACGGCTGTAGGCGCATTTATTCCCGTATTTCCCTTTTTATTTTGGCATGGCTCATTGGCAATATGGCTGTCGATCATTGTATCGATGCTTAGCCATTTTGCCGTAGGTGCGGCTAGAAGCTTTTTCACGGGTCGAAATCTATGGCGAAGTGGAATGGAAATGTTTGTCGTAGGTATGGGCGTAGCGGGAATCGGTTACCTGATTGGCGATCTGGTCATTCGATTTTTCTAATCACCATCAAGGATAAACCTGCATATTATCAATCAATCTCACACCATGAATAGAAGCCGCTATTAATGCCCGCATGGGCTCGTTTATAGGCTTATTTAACTGTTGTATATCTCTCGACCGAACAATCGTTACATAATCCACTACAAAACCTGCAGCCTTCAATTGTTGCTCAACATGCCATTGAAGCACATCAAACGACAATTGCTGAATATGGCTGCGTATGAAAAGTAGACTTTCGTAGATAAGGGTAGCTTTTTTACGATCTTCAGCCGTTAACCTGCTATTACGGCTACTCATGGCCAATCCATCGGCCTCTCTAACGGTAGGATGCATGTGAAAGCTTACCTGCATATGCAATAGCTGTAGCAAATGCTGCACCACCAAGCATTGCTGGTAATCTTTCTCGCCCATTACCAATACCTCAGGCTTAATCATGTCTAACAAACGACGCATTACGCGCGCCACTCCTTGAAAATGTCCAGGCCGATATGCTCCTTCCAGCACTTGCTCAAGCCTACCCAAATCGTACGACTCTAAGTGCTCAATACCTTCAGGATAAACATCTTCAACTTCAGGCGAAAAAAGCAAGTCGACCTTCTCTGCTTCTAGCAAGGCAATATCTGCATCTACATGTCGTGGATATAAGGCAAAATCTTGTGGATCATTGAATTGAACAGGGTTTACAAATATACTTACCACAGTATGCGTAGCCAATCGGCGTGCAGCGCGTATCAGAGAAAGATGCCCTTCGTGTAAAGCTCCCATGGTGGGCACAAACGCTATAGATGCTTCAGCAGCGTGCCAATGATCTATGACTTGCGATAACTCTTGCCGCCTATGAACGACCTGCATCTGAGTGGGTTTTACCTATGAGCCGAGCAATCTAAATATTTTTCTTAACTTTGCACAACTGTTCTTTTCTTTAAATTACATGTGATAAGCCCATGTCTGTCAAAAAACGCATTCTTTTCATTGCCGAGGAAATGTCTCCTTACCTGGAGCTTACTGAATATGCCCACATCGTCAATCAATTAGCTATTAAGGCCAATGAAGCGGGAATGGAAGTACGGGTGATTATGCCCAGATTTGGTGTGATCAATGAAAGACGTCATCGCTTACATGAAGTGGTTCGCTTGTCGGGTATTAACATCATTATCGATAACGACGATTATCCTTTAATCATCAAAGTAGCTTCCTTGCCCAATGCACGCTTACAAGTGTATTTTCTAGACAATGAAGATTTCTTCAAAAGAAAATTTGTATTTGAAGACGAACAGGGTAATTTCTTTGAAGACAATGCTCTACGCGCTATATTTTTCTGCAAGGGCGCATTGGAAACCGTTAAAAAATTTGGATGGCCACCCGATATTATTCATTTAAACGGTTGGATGTCTGCGCTCATCCCTTTATATTTAAAAACTGCTTATAAGAAGGAGCCCGTTTTCTCTCCCTCCAAAGTGATATATTCGGTTACCAACGATTTATTTGAAGGGAGTTTACATGCTTCTTTTGCCAAAAAAGCAGCTATTAGTCAACAAGTAAAAGCCAAAGATCTGGCGCTATACAAAGAAGCTACTCATTTAGCGCTTAATCGTGGAGCCATGGCTTATGCCGATGCCCTGGCCATAGGCGCGGAGAAGCTCGCTAAACCTTTGTTAGAAGAGCTAA
Organism: Thermoflavifilum sp.; assembly: GCA_023511875.1. Lineage (GTDB taxonomy): Bacteria > Bacteroidota > Bacteroidia > Chitinophagales > Chitinophagaceae > Thermoflavifilum. The sequence goes on along the minus strand of JAIMAQ010000011.1, from coordinate 48,604 downwards.
AAAAACACCAAGACAAGCCTATCTTACCCTACTGCAATGACGATGAGCAACTCAAGCAGTACTTACAGCTTTATGAAGAGTTGGCCGTGGAAAGTGTGAAATAATCTAATTTTGCTCGCTTACCCTACAAGCTTATTTCCCCTGCTATCCTTTCATTTTTTTGACCTGCAAGCAATAGCTAATTCTGTATATTTGCGCCATTCTATTTTTCAGGATTTAACTGCATGTATCTATGTCTTATTTATTCACGTCTGAATCCGTTTCAGAAGGCCATCCCGACAAGCTAGCCGACCAAATCTCCGATGCATTGGTCGATCATTTCTTAGCATTTGACCCTGAAGCCAAGGTAGCTTGTGAAACATTGGTCACCACAGGGCAAGTGGTATTGGCGGGTGAAGTGAAATCATCAGTATATCTAGATGTACAAAAGATTGTACGAGAAGTCATTCGAAAAGTAGGTTATACGAAAAGTGATTATATGTTTGATGCCAATTCATGTGGCATCCTATCGGCAATTCATGAGCAATCGCCCGACATTAATCGTGGGGTTGACCGGCAAAATAAGGAAGAGCAAGGCGCTGGCGACCAGGGGCTCATGTTTGGTTATGCCGTAAATGAAACGGAAGATTACATGCCTTTGCCCGTGTATTTAGCCCATTTGTTGTTGAAAGAACTTTCGGCTATTCGTCGAGAAGGAGAAGTGATGCGATATCTGCGCCCCGATGCTAAATCACAAGTTACCATTGAATATCATCATCGCAAACCTGTGCGTATCGACACCCTGGTCATCTCTACCCAACACGATGAATTTGATACCGACGAACGCATGGCTGCCCAAATCAGGAAAGATGTATTAGAAATCTTAATTCCTCGTGTCAAAGGCAAGTTATCTCCCCAGTTGCAACAGCTGTTTACCAACCATATCACTTATCATATCAATCCCACTGGAAAATTTGTGATTGGCGGCCCACATGGAGATACAGGACTTACGGGAAGAAAAATTATTGTAGATACTTATGGAGGAAAAGGCGCTCATGGGGGTGGCGCTTTTTCGGGTAAAGATCCATCAAAGGTAGATCGCTCAGGTGCCTATGCTACCCGACATATTGCGAAAAACATGGTAGCTGCTGGACTTTGTGATGAGGTATTAGTACAGGTCTCTTATGCTATTGGCGTAGCCAGGCCTTGCGGATTCTTTATTAACACCTTTGGAACAGCAAAAGTACCCTTGAGCGATGCAGAAATTGCCGCTCGTATCTTTGAATTGTTTGACATGCGGCCTTATGCTATCGAACAAAGACTAAAGCTTCGCAATCCCATCTATCAAGAAACAGCTAGCTACGGACACATGGGGCGCAAGCCACAAACCGTGGTCAAAAAGTTTTATAGTCCCGACCGTGGTCTACTAGAAAGAGAAGTTGAATTATTTACCTGGGAAAAACTCGATTACGTGGATTTGATTCGAGAGGCCTTTAAGCTTCCTGGATAATGATTTGAACATATTTCTAAATAAAAAAGCGAAGGAAAATGTCCTTCGCTTTTTTATCTTTTGACACCCACAAAAAACTAGGCTTTCACTGTGTCTACTAATTTTTTGAAAGCCTCGGGTTCATGCATAGCCATATCGGCCAACACCTTCCGATTGAGTGCAATATTTTTTTCTGCTAATTTGTGCATAAATACTGAATACGACATCCCTTCTTCACGTAGTGCCGCATTGATACGCACTATCCATAACCTACGATAATCGCGCTTTTTCAATTTGCGACCTACATATCGATAGGTCAATCCCTTTTCGAGTACATTTTTGGCAACAGTATATACATTCTTACGTTTGCCGTAGAATCCTTTTGCCTGCTTAAGGATTTTTTTCCTTCTGGCTCGAGAAGCTACTGCTGGTACTGAACGTGGCATGAGAAAAAAGTTTTAAAAACAACCAATTTTATTTTAAACACAATAATCGACGCACCATATTCAGATTTGCGGAATCGACCAGTGTGCTATGGCGCAACCTACGTTTGCGCGTTTTAGCTTTTTTGGTGAGCAAATGACTTTTATATGCCCTGTATCGCAAAATCTTTCCGGTGCCAGTGATTTTAAAAGTTTTCTTGGCCCGAGAATGTGTCTTCACTTTTGGCATGATGATTTTAATTTGGATGGCAAAGGTAGCAGAATCTGTTGAAATGAGGAAATTTTCATTGCCTTATGCCAAATACTTCGCGAATGAGTGAAGAAGTCTGCTGTGCTGGATGAGCACGAATTTGTTGTTCTTCCTTGCCAAGTGTGAAAAACAAACCTTGTAAGGCTCGATCGGTTACATATCCGCCGAGGTCAGGGTTAATTTTTCGCGTAAAAGGTACCTTGTTATAAGCCTGGAAGATTTTTTCCCACCATTGGGTAGCGCCGGTTTGCTGCAGGCTAGAATCTATGACTGGCCGAAAAGCTTGTTGTAAACCAGTATATGTGGTTTTACGCAAGTACGCCGTAGCGGCTGTATCCGTTCCTTTTACGATTTGGATAGCATCTTCAATTTGCATTTGTTGAATCGCATGCAGGAAGATGGGTGCAGCTTTTGAGGCCGCTTTTTCCGCCGCGCGATTCATAGCTAACACAGCCGAATCAACTAGATATCCTAAGCCAATGCGTTGCAGCGTGTTGACGACAGGCTTGGCTTCATCGGGCATGAGGATGCGAATTAAGGGATTTCCGTAATAGCCATTCATGGCCGATAGCTTAGCAGAGGCCTGCTGCACACCACTGGAAAGAGCTTCTTTTAACGCAGCGCCCGCTTGCTGCTGGCCAATGGATTGCGACCAAGCTGCCACACACATTCCACTCAGCAACCAGCCACCAACCAGAGTGCATAACATATATTTGTTCCAAATCGTACTCATAACAATTTTTATCTAGGAACACCACTTGGGCCTAATTCTTCCTGTATGGAATTATCTTGTTGTTGATTGTTTTGCTTTTTCCTAAACAACTGCATATCCATCTTCCCAAAACGATACATGAAATTCACCCGCAAAATACGAGATTCTGGATGACGAATATTGTCTTGCACTACGAGTCCGCGGGTAAGTTGCGTTTCAAATTTACGGGTATTAAAAATATCAGATACACTCAGGGTGAGCGATGCTGCACGATTTTTCAAAAAGTCTTTTCTTAAGGCAAAATCTACATTCCCAAAAGCCAATGTTTTACCCTGTGGAGTAGGCAAAGGTGCTTGATAATTGCCTGTGAGCTGAATAGCAAAGTTTTTAGGCAATTGCATATTAGAATTTACTTTGGCAAACCAACTAAAACCATTGTTGTTGAGATTGGTGGAAATCTGATAACCTTGTTTAGCCAGATCACCTTGAATATTGCCAGCTTTGATTTCGGTATTGTAGAAATTTAAATTGGTGGTAAGACTCCACCAGCGCGTGATATCATTTTGCAGAGTGAGTTCCAATCCGTATGTATTTGTAGAATTGGCATTGGCAAAAGTGGTGAGCAGTGTATCCCCATTTAATGGTACATACACACTTGTAATATCATGATGAGAATTCCTGAAATATGCAGAAAGCAAGAAATTGCCTTTGTTAAATTGATTGTTATAGTTTAATTCAAATGAGTTGATGAATTCTGGTTTTAGATCGGGATTACCTTTACGCTGGTTTTGTGGATTGGAATAATCAATATATGGAATCAACTGCCAGAAGTTGGGACGATCAATTCGCCTAGAATAATTTAATTGTAACTCCTGATGTTGGCCAAATTTCTGCGTGAGATATATGCTAGGAAACAAACTAAGGTAATCATTGGTGTAGGAAACATCACGAGAAGTCAATGTGCCTTTGTAATGCGATTGTTCTGCTCGTAAACCAATTTGATAACCAAATTGATTGACTTGATTCGAGAAACTCACATAAGCAGCGCTCACACTCTCTAAATACTTATAATCATTAGACAACGAATCATTAAACTTTGGAAAATTATTGATGATATCATATACATTGTATACACTACTGAAGTTTCGTATCGTACTTTTTAATCCGGCTTCTAGCTTGCCGTGTTCGCCAATAGGATTGGCATAATCGGCTTGTGAAACAACAAACGTGCTTTTGCCATTGGTGTTGTTCCGCTGTTCACCACTGCTCTGGAAATCTCCAGCCGAATCGTAAAAATTCGTAAAGTTATTACCAGATCCGTCATTATGGAAAACATGATAATTAAAGAAAGCAGAAAAAGTTTCATCTTTTTTGATGAAATTGTGTGAATAACTCAACTGCGAACGAATACCTCTGAAATTTCTTTTATCCAGGTTATTTCTAATACTCGAGGAAAGCAAGTCTTTTTGATCATTTAAATAAGATGTGGTCAATGTTTCTGGGTTCGAAAAATGACCACCAAAGAAGCTTTGTTCAAAAGAAATGGTATTACGATTGTCTAAATAATAATCTAATCCAAAGCGACCAAACTGGAAGGCACGATCGTTTTTTCCATCTGTATACTGTAAGGTATTGCTATATGCGTTATGATCGCCGGATGAAAGAAGCTGAGTAGTATTGGTGCCGGTGTATGTTTCATTGTTCTGAAAATAGTTGTAGTTCATATAAAAGTTAATCGGATTTTGGCGTATAGCTAAATCAGCACCTGCATTGTATTTATCACCCGTACCCGCTCCTAGCCGAATCATGCCATTGATACCTGCTTTTTTGTTTTTCTTCAAGATAATGTTGATAATGCCTCCCTGGCCAGATGCATCATATTTAGCTGAAGGATTAGTAATCACCTCAATGCTTTCAATGGCATCGGCAGGAATCTGATCTAAGGTTAAAGCAGTGGGTTTACCATCAACAAATATCTGCGGTGTAGCATTACGAACAGTTACATTCCCGTCGATATCTACATTCACAGAAGGCACCTGCCGTAATACATCTGTAGCTGTTCCTCCCACTGTAGTTAAGCTTTTCTCTACATTAAACACTTTTTTATCGATACCCATGGTATATTGAGGCTGTTGAGCAGTCACGCTCACTCCTTGCAATACCTGTGCGGCAGGCGACAACCGAAAATTACCTAAATCTTGTTGTGCATTTGAAGGTGTAATCGCTACGTCGCGAAATAGAGGTTGATAACCTAGAAAATTGATTTTCAGAATAAATTTTCCAAAAGGCAAATGATCAATATTAAAATCACCGTTTGCCCTGGTGAGCATACCATTCACCACCGATGAATCTTTTGGATTCAAAACGGTCACTGTTGCATATTCGATGGGTTTACCCGTTTGTGCATCTAATATTTTTCCATATATCTGTCCAATAGCCATGCGTGGCATATTGCCTGCAGATGGCCGTTGCGCATATACATTCCAGGAAAGTATTAAGCTAAGAATCGTGTAAACAAAAATCTTTTTCATAAATCATCAGTTATTTTTTGTTGAAATATGCTGCAAAGTTATTGGTCAGATACACAACAAATTGTAAATATGTGATGGGTGGAGTGTGAAATTCAATGTACCATCAGATTTCTTCAATCAAATGAGCTTTTATCCATATCTGATAAAAATTTTTAACAGCGTCTTAACAGGCGAGATGAGTATTTCTTATAATTCGCTATGTTTTTAGCCATTGTCAAAATGTAGATAAAGGATACTTTGTGATTAGCTGATTTGTTATACCTTTGCCTTCGGAAATGGTGATTGTAGCTCAGTTGGTTAGAGCGCCAGATTGTGGCTCTGGAGGTCGAGGGTTCGAATCCCTTCAATCACCCAGCCTTCCCACCTAAAATAACCCGTGCAACGTTTCGACGCATTTATCTCTCTATGTTATTGACATCATTATTATTCTCTGGCTTAATTTAAAAACCATTCATCGTATGCGTTTACTGAAACCATTTATCCTAGCGGCTTTTATTGCCTTGACGATCACCTCCTGCTTAAAAAGTACAAGCAATAATTTTAATCAAGCCTTACAAAATCGTATGGATGATCAAGCTTTGCGGCAATACCTGGCCTTTCATGGCATCCAGGCACAACGTGATACTATCTTTCTGCTCGGTGGCGATACTACTTATCTGTATTATGTTATCGATTCTTTAGGCGATGGCGATTCAGTTCATCTCGATGATACCATTACTGCACGTTTTGTCGGACGTTTTCTGAACGATTCTGTTTTTGCTAAAACAGATACGGCTTCACTCACCACCATATTAAAAAATACAATTCCCGCTTGGCAAATTGCTGTACAAAAAATCACGGCCGGTGGCGGTATCGAGATCTATGCACCTTCCGTACTTTGTTATGGATATTATGGTCTGCCCCCATTAATCCCATCTAATACACCCTTAATTTATTCCATACAACTGCTCGATGTGAAGCACCATTGAGTCAAAAGAATACCCATAAAAGCCGTAACTTTAGGGGAAATCTAAGCCTGATGTTACGGGAATTTATTTCCGTGTTTGATATGTTTAAAATTGGGGTTGGCCCATCTAGCTCACACACATTAGGCCCCTGGCGTGCAGCATTGGCTTTTTTGCAACATCTACAGGAAAAACAGTGTTATCCCGAAGCAGTATACGTTCACCTATACGGTTCATTGGCAAAGACAGGAAAAGGCCACGGAACAGATCTTGCTGCGGTAATGGGGCTCATGGGTGAGGATCCCGTGACTTGTGATACCGAATCTTTATCTGTAAAAATGCAACAGGTGAAACAACGGAAACAGCTGCCGCTGGGAGGGCATATAGATGTGGCGTTTGACCCCGACACAAATATTCGGTTTCACCGACAAGAGAGCCTCCCTTTTCATCCCAACGGAATGATTTTCGAAGCTTATGTAGGAGATCAACTGGCCCTCAACGAAACCTATTATTCGGTTGGTGGAGGCTTTATTGTAAAAGAAGGCGAGCAAACAGGTTATGTTCAAACGAGTCATGCCGATATTCCTTACCCTATAGATACCGCAGCGGATTTACTGTATTGGTGTCAAACCACAGGCAATAGTATTTCAGAATTGGTCATCGAAAATGAATTGGCTATTCGTGATGAAGCCAGCATTCGAAAAGGGCTGATGCAGATTTGGGAAGTCATGTGCCAATGTGTATATCGGGGTTGTCATCGAAATGGCGAATTGCCAGGAGGATTGCATGTAAAAAGAAGAGCTGCTGAATTAAATCGTCGTCTGTTAAAAGGATATGTAGATCAGGACTACAGCGATTGGATCGGTCGCATTAGAGACACAGCGATTGCTTTTCATGAAATCCTCGATTGGGTATGCTGTTTTGCCCTTGCAGTCAATGAAGAAAATGCTGCCTTTGGCCGAGTGGTTACAGCCCCCACCAATGGCGCTGCCGGTGTAATTCCGGCTGTATTGCATTATCTCACCGTATTTCGCAAGCACGACCAGCCAGAAGATATCCAACGTTTTTTGCTTACGGCTTCAGTGATTGGAGGAATTTTCAAAAAAGGTGCCACCATCTCAGCCGCCATGGGAGGCTGCCAAGCCGAAATTGGGGTGAGTGCAGCCATGGCTGCTGCAGCGCTTACAGAAGCATTAGGAGGCACCCAACGCCAATGTTTGATGGCTGCAGAAATAGCTATGGAACATCATCTCGGGCTTACCTGCGATCCGGTAGGCGGACTGGTACAAATTCCTTGTATTGAACGTAATACCATGGGTGCCGTGAAAGCCATTACTGCAGCTCAACTGGCTCTGCAAAGCAATCCCGATTTGGCCAAAGTATCTTTGGATGCAGTAGTCAAAACCATGTGGCAAACGGCTCTAGATATGAATGAAAAATACAAGGAAACCGCCGAAGGCGGCTTGGCCGTGCATATTCCCTTGGGATTAAGCGAATGTTGATTGCTAAACTTATTATGATCTATGACCGCTAAAAAAGTGGTAATCATAGGTGCTAGCTCGGGCATGGGCTATGCATTGGCTCAGATATACTTATCTCAAGGATGTCATACCGCTTTATTAGCCAGAACGATAGCCCCCATGCAAGCACTTGCGAATCATTTCCCTGCATTACCGCATTATGTTCATCAACTGGACGTCTGCCAACCAGCTCTCGTCAACAAAGTACTCACAGAGGTTACCCACAACCTGGGCAGCATAGACCTACTCATTCATTGTGCAGGGTATGGAGAAGTCAATCCACATCTCGATTTTGCGGTTGAAGAAGGTATGATTGAAACCAATGTAAAAGGATTTACTGCTGTGGTAGATTGGACTTTTCAATATTTCTTACAACAACAAAAAGGTCACTTGGCCGTCATCACTTCTGTTGCCGGCTTGCACGGCGATAGGCATGCACCTGGTTATTTTGCTTCAAAAGCCTATCAGATCAGCTATTTACAAGCCTTACATCACCGAGCTCGAAAAAGCCAACTGCCCATCTTCATCACCGATATCCGCCCTGGATTTGTAGATACAAAACCAATTGAAGGAAAACGCTTCTGGATGTGCTCGGCAGAAACAGCCGCTCGATATATTTTTCGTGCCATTGAACGTCGAAAACGAATTGCCTACATCACTCCTCGATGGAAATGGGTGGCCCTTGCTATCAAGCTGGTACCAGATGCATTGTATGAAAAAATCATGTAAATAAGCTTCAGCGAAGCGTGTCCCGAATATAAGGATGAGTGCCATATGCCTGACCCATCAGTTCTACCCAATGACTCGTATCTTCGGCAGGCACATGCAAGGGAATGATCACCAGAAATTGTTTACTCTCACTATCCTTCGTCATAAAAGCCGATGACCAACCTTCATAAACCTTTTGATACAATTGTGCTGCCTGTAATGAATCTCCATAACTGCCAATGACCAATTGAAAAGCTCGCTGCCGGATTTGCGAACTATCCACATGAACAGACTCCGATAAGGTATCGCTCAAGTTGGGCTGTGATGAGGATGAAGAATTCACCGATGCGGGAAAAAATTTTTTTTGCCATTGCTGAAGCCAGCCTTTATCCCAGGCTGTCCAAGCCAAAGCCAATAAAATGATGAGTAATCCCAAAGCTATCCACCACCCCTTGCCACCAGCTTTTCGATCTTCAAATGGATAAGCCTCGACATCTTCGCTCACTTGTTCTGGTGCGGCTTCTTCCTGCCCACTCGAAACAGGCATTGCAGCAGGCTGAGGCGTGGAAGCTGCTATTCTCGACAAAGGCTTGCAAGGCAAAGGCTCCAATCCCTTTTGCAAAAGAGGCGACTCAATAAACTGCCATGTACCTTGCTCATCTTTTTCAAGCCTACCTACCAGTGGGATTTCTATAGGCTCACCTTGTTGCCATTTATTTTCCAATGAAGAAAGGAATTTCTTCACCTGCAACTCAGCCACAGCAGGAATGATGTTTTGCCAAGTGGCAACGAAATGAATAAACGACGTAGCATCTATCTCGGGATTAGGAACGAAGCGAATGTGTAACTCCCCCGGCTGTATCCACTCTTGTTCGGGATGTATGCGTGCAGACTGCCAATCCAGGATCCATTCTCCAAATCCTGGCAATGCGGCACGCCCTTGTTGATAAAGCATTTCCCGGAAATAAGTGAAAATATCCACTGATTAAAATTTCAAGCTTATGCTACCTAAAACCTGCATCCCTAACGAAGGATATTGATGCCAGCGCTCATATACCGAATTAAATAAATTGTGCACTTCAAGTCCTACTTCAAAATTAGTATTTATCTGATAACCCGCACCTAAATTCATATCGAATATTCCCGAAGTTTGATGCGCTGATAAATCTTTTGCCCGATAATAACTTCCGCTCCAGGCAAAAAGGTCGGCATTGAGTTGCAAAGCACGCCAGGCCGTTATACGTGCAAATATATCGGCTTGAAAAGGCACTAATCCCCATGGCTTTTGTGCTGTTTGTTGGTGAAAATAATTCATCCAATTCAAGCGAAATCCAGCCTGAAAACTTTCTTCAGATAAATAATTTAATTCAAGATGTAATTGATATGCTTCGAGTTTGCTTTCTCGAATAGGATAAAATGTTTTCCCATCAAGACTATCATTTAGAAACAAAGGAAGATCATGATAGGTAACATAAGCAAATTTGGTATTATAGGTGAAATGCCCAGCCAATGAACCTTTAAACCCAGTATATTTTTCTTCTACTCGAGTATTATAAGGTTTTATAGGATATCCAGTAAAATAAGGATTTTCACGAGAAAGATGTTGAAAACTATTTTGAATAAAATAAGATATCCACCCACTGCTCAGAATAAGCTTCTCGTGAATCAAGCTAGTTTCGTTTACAATGTCGGGTAAAAGAAAAAACTGGCTATTGGTCCATGATGGATTTAACCCTGCATGCAACACAAATCCTGGCTTCTCAATATTTAATGCCGGATGAATGGTGCTAATGGTGTTGCTCACTGACGCAGAAGTTTGTTGATCGGAATAAGTAGCATAACTTCCTGTATAAGCCACGCTCAAGCTAATATCATCTACAATAGTTTTTTCTATAGGTACATCAATTTGAAAAGCCGACTCTCGATGTTGGTAATGATCTGCAAAAATAGATAGGCTTAATTGTGGATGATAATCAATGCCTACTGCATTTTTGTGAATATTACTCATGCCTGCATGCAAAGCAAACTGGGTAAATATTTGCCGAATATCCTTTTTATTAAAATGCAAACTATCGTGATTATAACCGTAATAATATAAACCATCGCGTTGAAAACGCAAATCGCCTGTATAAGCGATATGTGGTGAGAAATAACGTCCACTTGCTTCTACAGCATCATATCCAAATTGCTGATACAACAATGAACCTTTAGAAGAAAGATGATCGAGCAATAATGCATAACTAAATGGGGTCTGATATGAAGTAGTATCGATTCTACCACTATTGATGCCTGCTCGTACACGGGTAGTCAGATAGCTGCCGGCAGCAGCTTGAACAAAATAACGTTGTAAAGGCAAAACAGTATCGGGACCAATAGCCAGTGGAGATAATGGTACAGGTCGATAGCTAAAATGCAGGTTTAAAGCAGGAATATTGTAGATCAATTGTGGGTGTGTAGTATCTATTTCAGGAAGCGAAGCAGTTAAGCTAAGCTTATCGGCTTGTTTCAATACGGGTTGATAAGTACTATAAATCTGAATGGTTTGTGGATGCAATGTAGTATCCTGTGCATATACGCGACTAATCGATATCACACTACACCACAAAAAAGAAAAGCCAATTAGAGAAAACCATTTTATTGATGGCTGAAAATGTGTAAATCGATGGTAAAACAGTTGCTTATCCATAAGCTGAATATATTCAAAACAATCATTGAGAAAGGGTGTCACTTGTCGATGGGTTGCGCATAATTTTTGATGAAGCCTGTTCTTCGGCAATGATTTGTTGTAGCCTTTGTCGTGCACTGTCGAGAATTTCTGGTATTTGGCAATTATCTACCACACTTTGTAAAGTTGCTTTAGCATTAAAATAATCTTTCTCTGCAGCAAAAATATCACCTAATAATACATATGCTTTTGCAATCCAATAATCATACGATGGCGTAGAACGAATTACTTCAAATGCAGCATGTTCAGCATCAGTCAATCGACGCTGCTTAAGTAAGCAATCGGCTATATAATATCTTGAAGCTGCCCCCATCACCGATTTGGTCAATTGCACCACTTTTCTAAAATATACCATAGCACTATCACATTGTTGTAGCCCATGAAAGGCCATAGCTATGTAATAATTTCCTGTAATTTGATCATTGGTACTGATATCTTGATGACTCAACAAACTATGTGCTTCGGGCAAGAGACTATCCCATTGGTGCAGCTGATAGTCGCATTCCACTAACCCGCGTGCTGCAGCTAAGGTATTTTCTTTAGTGGTAGATAGTTGATTGAGCAGTACAAAATATTGGCGTGCTTGTGCATAACCTTTAACCATATTTAGGCTTATCCATGCAGCTTGTGCAGCACTGCGTTCAGAAAACCGACTGTATCCCTGTTGTAAAACAAATTGATAATCACTGAGTGCATGTGTGTAATCTTTTTGTGTAAAATAACATTCAGCCCGATAAAAATGAGCAGGTAATACAAATTGCCCATTCGGAAACTGCGTAAGATATTGAGTAAATCCTTGCAAAGCCTGCGAAATTTGGTTATTTGCAAATTGAGCTTCTGCGGCTGCATAAGTCACTGAATCGGCTGTAGATGCGTTGACAGACATACCCGTTTGCTTCACAAAATCGAGATATCCTTGCGGATTTCCATTGTTAATATAAATAGTGCGTATACTAGTTAATGCATCTTGCGCCTCGCTAGTATGCGGATATTGAGATACGAGTTGTTGATAATATTGCAATGCATGTTGGTTATCGCCCATGTTGAAATAAGCCAGTCCAAGCTTGAGCAAGGCCTTAGGTGTATTTGGATCTTGAGGTTGTGCAAGAATACGTTGAAAATAAGGAATAGCTTGCGCATAATTTTCTTGTGTCATGTAGGTGAGTCCTTTCTCATAATTGGCATCGCTTTCGAATCGCGAATGAGGATATTGATTGGTTAATTGTTGAAGCAACTGAAGCTTAAGTGAATAATTGCCTTTAATGCCTTCTAAAATACTTTTTTGATACAAGGCATAATCGGCTCCCGGCAAATGTTGGGCAATTACTTGATCATAATAATTTTCGGCCTGATTATAGTTTTTTAACATGTAATAACAATCGGCAATGCGTAACAACGCATCCTGTGCTATTTTTCTTCCGTAAATTCCATAAGGGCGTTGAGCCAGCTGAAACTCAAGTAAAGCCTGATCGTATTGTTGTTTGCGCAAGTAAGCATAGCCAAGATTATAATGTGCGGTTTGCGCATTGGCTTCACCCAATGCAGGATATATGCCGGCTACAGCTCCAGAAAGATATTGCTGAATATCTGCGATAGCCTCATCGATCCTGCCTTGCCGATAAGCAATTTCGCCTTTCCAAAAATAAGCCAAAGCCTTAAGCTGCAAGTCAAACGGATGCTCGAGAGAAAGAGTTAATAAACTATCGGCCGTAGATAATTCCCCATCATTGATCAATTGCATGGCTCGTCCAAAACTAAGTTTTTGATAGGCACGTTGTAAAGAAGGAGAAGGTGAAGAAAGTGATGCATATAAACTGAGCGCACCTTTGTAATCATTGGTATTCATGAGTAATGGCACAAGTAATTCGCGAGCTTCTACTGCATATTCTGATTGAGGATAATCTTGCAAAAACTGTTTTAATGAAGCTAGAGCAGCATCTTGATAACCTAATTCATAAGATAATTTACCATATAAAAAGCGAGCAATCTCTTGCTGTCGAGGATTATAACTACTACGAGCACAAATGGCAAATGCATTACGAGCATCTGCCTTCCTTCCGGTCTTTAAATAACAATCGCCTAATAAATACATAGCATTCTGCCCTAGCGAATCGGTGACGGTACTCAATTGTTTAAAACCCAGAATAGCATCTGCATAACGCTGAGTCTGGTAATAGCAAAAAGAAAGCTCATATACATCTTCTCGCCTCAAACTATCGGCCTGCTTTACATATTGTTCTAAATAAGGCAAAGCCTTTTCATATTGCCCTAATTCAAAATATGCTTGCCCCACCAATTGCTGTAATGACAACTGATAATAATTATTCCCCTGGCTAATAATGGGCAATGCATAATCTATAGCTTGTTGTTTTCTCCCTTGAAAATAATAGATCTCGGCTATATAATATGGCACTACACGGTTGTAAGGTTCCTCGTGCTGCACTTTCAAAAAAGAAGCCAATGCCTGATCATATTGCTTTCTTTCCAAAGCAATGAATCCATAATAATAATTTGCGGGAATCTGATAAGGCCCCTCAATGCCTTTCACATCTGCAAATAGCGGTGCTGCATGGGTAAAATCTTTTTGATAAAAATAGCTGTAGCCCAACTTAAACTTAGCCTCTGCAATCTGATCATTGGAAAGCTGATCATAGCCTGCAGCCTCGTAATAAGGAATTGCTTCACGGTAGCGCTGTTGTGCATAATAATATTGGGCCAAATAAAAACTGGCCAACTGCTTGCGTGGGATGCTATTGGTAGTATGAATAAAATCGAGTAAGCGCTTTTCTGCATCTGGCTGATGCAGCTCCATAGCACAAACAGCATCATAATAACGGGCATCCTCGGCATCGAGTGCATGATTCGTTTGTTGAAAATAGGAGATCTTGCGAATCACATCTTCAAATTGCTGTTGCGCAATGGCATATTGGCCTTGTTGAAAAGCCTCAACGGCCTGCTTATACTGAACCGCAGGATCGGTATAAATAGCCGTAGCCTGAGCACGTAGCTCATGGATACCCGTACAAAGAATAATGACTATCCAAAGAAAAAATCGGGTGAATAAAGTAATAGAAATGAAGCTAAAGTATTTCATAGAGGAACCCGCATAAAAGTCATGCCTGTTAGCCAACAGGCATAAAGATCGGTAAAAGAAAATATTTTTACGCACAATACAGCAAATATAATTATTCTCATAGATCATGCCATTTGTTTATCGATTGCTGTGTTTGTAAATATAAATTTCACCCTTATTTTAGCCTTTCATTTGGTCATCAAACCCATTTACTATGAGAAATCTGTTTTCCGTTCGTTGGAGTAATGGCATGGTTAACCTGAGTTTGCTCGTGTTGCGGGTTGGTACCGGGCTTATGTTGCTTACTCATGGGATTCCTAAACTTATGCAGTTCTCCTACATATCGTCCCATTTTGCCGATCCCTTACATGTGGGCACAACGACTTCATTAATCATGGTATTGATCTCTGAGATCATTTGTGCCTTTTTGTTAGTCATTGGCTTGCTTAGTCGCCCAGCTGCATTGATTATTTTTATCCAAATGGCCATCATTTTACTCATGGTACATCACCACGACCCGTTTAGCCGTCAAGAATTGGCCTGGCATTATTTGTTGAGTAGCTTTGTCATCTTGACTTGTGGCCCTGGCCGCATTTCTATAGATGGTATGATCTCCCGATAAACCTCAACAGAATGTATATCCATACTTCACAAATCCGCGTTAGATATGGCGAAACCGATCGCATGGGATACCTATACTATGGATTTTATGCATGGTATTATGAGGTGGGGCGTGTGGAGGCTATTCGGCAATTGGGAATCAGCTATCGAGAATTAGAAGATCAAGGCGTGTTATTGCCAGTGGTAGAATGGCATATTCAATATTTCAAGCCCGCATATTATGATGATCTCATCACGGTAAAAACAATATTGAAAGATTGGCCAATACGCTCTGCGATACGGTTTCACACAGAATTATATAACGAGCAAGGGGAATTGCTCAATAAAGGCATTACTACCTTAGTATTTGTAGATGCTCAAACCCGCAAGAAAACAGTGATTCCTCAGATATTGCGCGAAAAATTAGAGCCTTATTTTATTCCGGCTACCTGAGTTTCTTGCAACGCATCGAGCACCTGCCACATGGCTTGCCGAACATGTATCGATGAGCCAGTGAAATTATTCACGATAAAAGCAAATATAAGTTTACGCCTGGTACGATCTTGTATATATCCAGCATATGATCTTACCCCAGCAATGTAGCCATCTTTCATACGAATGCCATGAATCACAGGCAAAGCTTGCTCAAATGCAGTAAACCAGGGCATATGCTGTATACGATACAACATCATGGCTAAAGCATGCGCGGTAACACGGTTAGAAGGCGATAATCCACTTCCATCAACGGTATTCACCGATAGCGTATCGATACCCATCTGCGCACATACCCGATGAATCATAGCCACACCAGCCTCGGTAGTCGCTGGCTTTGCTATTAAGCTACCCATTTTGAATGTAAAAGCTTCTCCATATAAATTGATACTGCGATGCAAAAACCAATATACCAAACTATCCATGGGCGGAGAAACATGCAGGCTAATGATATGCATATCTGAAGGGAGCTGGCTAGCGATATGCACTTCCGCTGCAGGAAATTGTAATCCGCCAAAGCCAGCCTGAAGTAAACTATCTTGAAACTGCTGAGCAGCATACCTCACAGGATGAGGAACAGAAGCCGAAATGTGAAAATCTTTTTCTGCATCAACAGGCACCGTGCCGCATAAGTATACAATAGGTCTTGTTAAATCGTAAAACACATAAGCTTGATCGCCACTGCCTGGCTCGCCCGTGGTGAGCTCATTGACCACCTGCTGCAAAGGCCAAGGACGATCCATATGCATCAGCCTTGCACTATCATTTACCCGCTTGCCTGGTTGCAAATACACATCAAACTGGTTTTCATGCCAATTTAACGCCGCACAACCCGCTCCATAGTAGTTGCCAATATCTTCCCAACTCCATCCCCCCGGAATGGTCTGCGTAGAAAACATGGTATCTACCCCAATCACCCTTCCCATGATATGCTGAATACCCGCCTTTCGTAAGTCATCAATCCATTGGCTCCAAATCACCGTAGTTGTGGTGGAGCTATAACGCCAGCTACCAGTGGAAGGATCACCAG
Source organism: Thermoflavifilum sp. (assembly GCA_023511875.1). Taxonomy (GTDB): domain Bacteria; phylum Bacteroidota; class Bacteroidia; order Chitinophagales; family Chitinophagaceae; genus Thermoflavifilum. The sequence continues at coordinate 32,108 of JAIMAQ010000011.1, read as the reverse complement.
TGCCCATGAGATAAATATCGCCCCATAAGGTGTCGCCAGAGCGCTTGCCAGCATATCCTAATCGAGTCGCATAGCGGAAATCAGGACCTAAAAGCTGCAAAACAGCGGCAGCAGTGAAGATCTTGTTACATGAAGCCGGTGCAAGTCCAATATTCGATTGATGGCTAAACCATATTTTCCCAGTAGAGGCATCCATCACCTCAAAGGCTATACTGGCATAACGTAGGGAAGAATCCGATAAAAATCTTTTCCAGGCTTGCTCAAAAGGCCTCTGCTGCGCTGCCAAATGCACAGGCATGCAAAAACCTATTCCCCAACAAGCCCAGGTCAATCTGAAAAGCATACCGCATTTCATGGGATAAAATGATTTGATGTTTTGAATTTCCGCATTTTTAAATGGTAAAATAGCACATCGCCTCAAATTCCGGCAACAAGCTCCTAAATTTGAATATTCAAAAAACGACAATGACGAATAAAAAAGGGATTATTCTCACGATTGGCAATGAATTGTTGATGGGGCAAACGATCGATACCAACTCGGCCTGGATAGCACGTCAACTCCAAGAAATAGGCATAGAAATCGTTCGACGCTTAAGTGTGGCCGATGAGGCAACTGCAATCTTTCAAGCACTACAAGAAGAATCTGCTCGAGCCGATTTGATCATTACGACAGGCGGGCTGGGCCCTACTTCTGACGATATCACTAAGCAAGTATTGGTTGATTTTTTTCATACAAGATTGGTGTTACACGAAGCTAGTTTGCAACATGTTGCAGACTTGTTGCAACAACGCGATATACCCATGCTCGAGCGCAATCGAGCACAAGCCCTAATCCCAGAAGGATGTACCGTTTTGTTTAACCGATATGGTACCGCCCCTGGGCTTTGGTTTGAAGCCAAGGGCCGTATATGGATATTCTTGCCCGGAGTACCACATGAAATGCAATACCTCATGGAAAATGAAGTGTTGCCCCGATTAAAAAACCAATGGCCTTTTTTAAAAAGTATCCAACATCGATTCGTTATCACCTATGGCCAGGGTGAATCACGTGTGGCAGAGCGACTAGGTGATTTTGAGGCTACGCTACCTGTGGGAATCAAATTGGCATATCTACCGGGCAACGGCTTGCTCAAACTTAGACTCACAGCTATTGATGCTCAGCTACATGATTCCCTTGAATCGACTCACCAACAGCTCATTTCGCTATTATCCGACATCGTGATTGCAACGGAAGATTTGCCCTACGAACAGATCATTGCCCGCAAACTGCTTACTCATAAGGCCAGCATAGGACTTGCCGAGAGTTGTACAGGAGGCTATTTGGCTCATTTGTTTACTGCGCATGCAGGTAGCTCGGCTTACTTCACGGGAAGTATTGTTTGCTATGCCCCTGCCGTGAAAATTAATGTTTTACATGTACCCGCCGATTCGATCGATCGATATGGAATAGTGAGTGAGCCTGTAGCCCGTGCTATGGCTGAAGGAGCCCGACAGCTTTTGCATACCGACTTTGCACTGGCTATAACTGGTTGGCTTGGGCCCGACGGAGGCACTCCTGAAGCTCCCATAGGTACCATCTGGATCGCCGCTGCACATAAATCACAAATACTTACCCACTCCTATAAGCTTCGGGGTAACCGCAACCGCAACCTGCAACTCGCTGCTACGCATGCCCTCCACCTTCTCGATGAGCTCATCAAAAGTATATATCCCCATTCCTAAGCCATATCCCTCAATTCCTCCAAAAAATTTTCTTTTTTCTCTTGAAAATCTCAAAAAAATAATAATAACTTTATATGGAAAATTTCTTTCATTTTTCTAGATTTGTAGGCGTCGGCATCTGAAGAAGTTTCATAACCCTGGTTCCTTCCCCCTTTGTGTTCCTTTGAAAAACCAATGGTATGAACCATAACCATATCCATATTATTGATTAACCAAACACCTATTTTAACCATGAAAATTGATCAATTAATAACGGCATACTTGTTTAGCCACCAACAAGTGTATCTGCCTTCAATAGGGTTCTTCACCCTTGAACCTCCCCTACTCCCGATGGCAGCCCGGTCATTGAATTCCATCCGCAATCTTCGGGCGATATCACTGCGCTCATTGATTTCATTGTAGAACGTACGGGTAAGATGCGTGTAGTTGCAGAAGGCGATATCCGATGCTTCTGTTACGAAATCCAGGAGATGCTGAACATTCATCAACCATTTGCCATTCAGGGGATAGGCACGCTTTCGCGTTCACTCGACGGAAAAATACATTTTGAGCAAGAGCCATTCTTGCCTGAAAAAAAGAATCATATTGATCATGGTTCTGGAAAAAATATGCTTATTCCGAAAAAACCTGAAGATCCACCTATTAAATGGGGAAATACTTCTTATGCCCTCAACTATCATCGGCTCTGGTTAATCGGAATTTTTGCATTGCTATTGGGTGGGCTCATTATCCTGGCCAATAGCCATACCCGCATGCAAATGAGTGACCCAGAACCTTCATCAAAAATCATTGAATCTTCCCTCTCGCCAAACATTTCAGATAACCTATCGGAAGTGAGCGATCAAATAAAAATTCCATCAACACCTACAAAAATCAGTTACCTGGTGGTATTTGAGATTTCCGACAGTACACGCGCACACAAACGCTATAACCAACTGACCTCATGGGGCGATCAAATCGTGATCTTCAAATGGGATGATCGTCGCTACGCGCTTGCATCGCCATTCACGACGCCACCAGCCGATACCTTGCATGCTAAAGATTCTATCAGCACATTGTTTGGCCGTTCTGTATTTATCCAATATCTATCTTCTTCGATGAACCAGAAAGAATTAACGAGAATAGAAAACTAACAATTTTTTATGATCTCGTCAAATAACAATAAAGCTCTATCAATACATATCTGAAAGAGATATGATCTTACGCTATGATCAGAAAAATCTTCTATTGATTCAATACTATAATAAAGTAAACACAATTCATCTTCTAATGCCTGATCCATATAATTCTTGCAATGATTCATCTTTGTAAAGAGAAAAAAATGCATAATGAGCTGCTTCAATTCAACCGGATGGGTGGTTTCTAATACTTTTCTTTTACACAAGTAAACTTCCTCTAGAAATGCTTCCTTATTCATTTTTCTGGATATTAACAAAAAGATCTATAATAACTAAACATGATATTTGCCAACATTCTGGAGGAATTTTATCAAGAAGTAGAGATGCATGCATTATAACCATCTGTTTAAATATTACATCTGGTAAAAATAATTATTTCACATATGATTGATCCTTAACCGAATAGATTTTTTCTGGATAATTTAAACATAACTATATATTTGATTTTAAACACTTCTTCGTATATGCCTCATACCTTACGTAACGATAGTACTTGTTTGAATTGTGGACATCGGGTGGAAGAGCGATTTTGCACCCACTGTGGCCAAGAAAATATAGAACCTCGAGAACGATTCGGTGAATTAGTAACACATTTTGTTGCCGACCTCTTTCATTACGACAAAGAGTTTTTATTAACCCTACGTTATCTGCTGTTTAAGCCTGGATTTTTAACTCTAGAATATATCAAAGGAAGGAGAAAAGCTTATCTGCATCCCATCAGAATGTATTTATTTGTTTCGTTAATTTATTTCTTGTTCGTTTCAGTGATTCCACAACGGGAAACTTCACACCCGATTATTCAGGTAAATAATATGCAAGCCACACAACCATCTAACAAAGATGGATGGAGCTTCCCTTACACTTCAGTGCATCAATACGATTCTATTCAACAACAACTTCCTGATTCTTTGAAAAACCCACCATGGGTTCGAAAATTAATGCATCGTATCATCAACATACATCAAACTTATGGCGATAGGGCGCCAGAAGTGATAAGAGAAAAATTTATACACCACGTTCCGCAGGTGATGTTTTTCCTTTTGCCTTTATTTGCCGTGATTCTTAGCTGGCATTTTAGAAATAAAAATGATTATTTTTCAGATCATGTAATCTTTTCCTTGCATTTCCATATCTTCTACTTCTTGATATCTGCATTAGAAATTATTCTACAATACTTTTTGAGAACAGATCTTTTCGTATGGATCACCTGGTGTATCGCATGGATATACCTCATTTTGGCTCTGCATACTGTATATCAAAACAAATGGTGGAAAACTATACTGAAGAGTATTTCAGTGGGGTTGATATATATTATTTTGATTGGATTCGTCATGTCAGGATTAGCCATATGGATCATATGGGAGCAATAAGGTTTATTTCTTTCCACTTACCATAGGCACAAAGGAAAAATTATCAAATACTTCTTGTTCAAATTTTTGATCATCTACTTTGGTGATTCTATACATCCGTTGGCCTTCTCTTCCGCCAATGGGAATGACCATTAATCCGCCAATTTTCAATTGATCAACCAGCTTTTCTGGAATATAAGGTGCCGCTGCAGTAACGATAATCTTGTCGAAAGGTGCAAATGTAGGAAGGCCTTCATAACCATCACCATAAAAGAAATGAATCGTGGGATATCTTGAAAGAAAAGGAAATGTTTTTAATCGCTCAAACAACTTACGTTGTCGTTCAATGGTATACACCTGTGCTCCCATCTCTGCAAGAATACAAGCTTGATAACCGCTGCCGGTACCGATTTCCAGAATCTTATCATGAGGTTTTACCTGAAGCAATTGCGTTTGGTATGCTACAGTATAAGGTTGTGAAATGGTTTGGCCCTCACCAATGGGAAAAGCGCGATCTTCATAGGCAAATGATTCCAGTGCGGTGTCCATAAAAAAATGCCGAGGCACTGCTTGCATGGCTTCTAACACGGCTTCATCGGTAATACCTTTACGTCGCAAACTATCGATCAGCTTCTTCCTCAATCCCTTATGTCGATAGCTGTCTTCATAACTTCTCATGCGGTAAAAATAACAATTCACTCACACATTTTCACCTATGATATCTTTTGTGGAAAAAGCGAAGTAGATGTGGAGAGGAGAGAGTTGCCCGACCAGGATTCGAACCTGGACAAGCAGAACCAAAATCTGCTGTACTACCATTATACTATCGGGCAAAGAATCGGGTGCAAAAATACAAGATTTTTTTTAGTGCCATCATTGTGGATAAAAAAACTCGCTTTTATCGAGTAAACGCTCGCACTCGGCTTGCAATTTGTGTGGGTCAATAGCTACCACACCTATCTCTTCACAAACCAGTCCGCCCGCAATATTGGCGATTTCTGTCATCAATCGTAAATTCCGGGTGGCTGCCCATACCAAAGCAGCAGTTGCAATTACTGTATCGCCCGCTCCGCTCACATCGGCAATATTGCGTAAATGAGAAGGGATCAGCCAATATTGGCTACCATCGGTGGAAAACACGCCTTTTTCAGATAAAGTAATGAGCGACACTTCATGCCGCAAACGGGCATGCAACAACGCATGAATATGCTGCAAGCTGCCTTCATGTATATTCACCTCGTCGAGATGCAAACCTTCGCGTACCTCTTTTAGATTGGGCTTGAAAAGGGTGACTCCCGTATAAGACCAAAAATTTTTTTTCTTGGGATCAACACAAGTAGGAATCTGGAGTTGCTGACAAGCATTCACCACAACCCGAATCAATTCTGCAGAGAGCACCCCTTTATCATAATCTTCAAAAACAACCACATCTGGGCGAATCTGGTATAGCACCTGGGTAATCTGGTTCAGCAAAGCTTCTCTTTCTTGTAGCGAAAGATCATGTACTTGTTCATGATCGAGTCGCAACATCTGTTGACTTCGGCTAATGATGCGGGTTTTGGTCGTAGTACATCGTTCCGATGATCGAACAACGCCTTCCATCCTTATACCCCGTTGTTGCAACACCTCGATCAATTGCTCCCCTTCCGCATCCTTACCCACTACACTGGCCATAAATACTTCTGCCCCCAAAGCCTGGAGGTTCATACCTACATTGGCAGCTCCCCCTGGCCGTACCTCTTTACGTTGTAAAGCCACAATCGGCACAGGAGCCTCAGGTGAAATGCGTTCTACCCCACCCCACCAATACACATCCAGCATCACATCTCCAATCACCAACGCTTTTAAATGGCGAAACTTTTCAAACAATGCGGCAAAACTCGTCATACCTACACATCATTTATGAAGCCTTAATTGGACTATTCTGTTGACGTATGATAAAAAAATAATACGCGGGTATACCCAGCAATACAATGATTAGTCCTGGCCAAGTATAATCAGGTCTAAGCCACAACAACGATAAGCAGACGATGATGGCCATGAATATATACAAAGCAGGCAATAAAGGATATCCAAAAGCTCGATATGGACGATAAGCCTGAGGCTTTATCTTCCTGAGCCGGAAAATACCCAGAATGGTGAGCACATAAAATATCAATACCACAAAAATCACATAATTCAATAAATCACTGTATTTACCGGAGATACACAACAAACTAGCCCAAATGCCTTGCACCCACAAAGCTACACCAGGCACTCCTTTGCGGTTTAATTTTTTTACCGGGCGAAAAAACAATCCATCTTCTGCCATGGTATAATATACCCTTGCACCACTGAGTATCAAACCGTTGTTGCAACCAAATGTGGAAATCATGATCATCCATGCAATGACTACAGCGCCTAGCTTCCCCAATATGACCGCAGATGCTGCTGAGGCTACTCTATCGGCAGGAGCATTAGCAATATCCGACATACTCAGTACGCCTACATACATAATATTGCACAAGATATATACAACCGTTACCAACAAGGTGCCTAAAAACATGCTTAATCCTATTTGCTTCTCGGGTTTCCGAATTTCGGCCGCAATAAACGTAACACTGTTCCAAGCATCACTAGAGAAAAGTGCTCCTACCATAGAAACACCTATCAACCCTATCAACAAATGACCTGATGTGGCTTGCCAAGTAGCATGGCCATCTGTTTGCATGAGATGCAAGGCTTGCCAAGCATGTTGCCAGTTGATATGCCATACTTGTGGGTTGAAGCCTACCCATAGCCCCAAGATCACCAATAACAACAACGAAAGGATTTTGGTAAGTGTAAAAATCAATTGAATCCATTTACCCGTTTGTATGCCACGAGTATTTACATAGGTAAGCAACAAAATCATAGCTATAGCCAATAATTGCGCTCTATTGAGCGCAAAATCACCAATTTGCAACCATACCTGTTCTTCTCCTAGCTGGGGCACTAAGTATGCAGTATATTTAGCAAAAGCCACAGCTACTGCGGCAATTGTACCTGTTTCAATGACCAGAAAGAAAGACCAGCCATATAAAAAGCCTATTAATGGGTGAAATGCTTCGCGCAAATACACATATTGGCCACCTGCATGTGGATACATTCCCGACAACTCCCCATAACTCACAGCGGCTATCACCGTCATGAACCCCGAAAGCAGCCATACCAGCAGCAGGTAACCGGCACCACCTAAATTGCGTGCCATTTCTGCACTCACAATGAAAATACCCGAGCCAATCATCGAACCCGCTACCAGCATGATGCCGTCGATGAGGCGGAGTGAGCGTTGAAACGTTGGATGACCTGTGGAGCTAGTGGATGAAGCTTCCATGCGATAAGCAAATCAACACATGAAAATACAAGAAATATCTTTTATCGAGAAGGATGCAGAGCATTCAACCCATCGATCACATCACGAGTAATATCGAGCGCAGTATCTTTATACAAAATATCTGAAAGCCCGCTTGAATATGAAAAGATAAATTGATAATGCTTATTTGCATTATAGGTCTTCAAGAAATCATGCAATTCTTGCTGCAAACTATCTTGAAAAGCCTGTTGCTGAGCCATAAGCTGCTGGCGCATGTTTTCTTGTTTCGATTGAAATTGTTGCTGGTGTTGCAAAAGCTTTTGTTGAGCAGCCTCGCCTTCAGCTTGTGTCATGGTAGAAGCTTTTTGCTGAAACTCGGCATATTCTTTTTGCAAACGCTGAGCATCGGCCTGCAGTTCTTTCTCCATACGCGATTGCTGCATTTCTAATTGTTGACGTTTTTCCTTAAAATACGTGTAATAAGCCTGCAGCGTATCTAAGTCTACATACGCCAATTTCACAGAAGGGCTAGGAACCTCTGGGGATGAGTGTTTGGCTTGTATTGAAGAATGTTGATGAACATATAAATAAAACAATACCACCACGGCTATCAGCAACAATATATTCCAAATCAACAAAAGCGTTTGCTTGTTCATACAAAAAAGTTTTATGATTAGATACAATGAACTGGCAAGATAGAAATTCTTAAGATAAATATTGGACTCGCTTCAATATACCTGCATGTTCCTTTAGATCAAAAAAATTATGCCAATCCAAATAGCCCCTTATTTAGTGCTTGCAAAGCTTGTTCTTTATAGCTACTGTGAATGAGCAACGATACGTTGTGCCGGCTGCCTCCATAAGAAATCATCCGCAAAGGTATAGGCTCAAGTGCAGTAAACATATTCTTTAAAATTGCTTTTTGAGAAACAATTTCATTGCCTACAATAGCAATAATGGTTTGATCATGCTCTACTTCCACACTACCGTAAACTTCTAACTCTCGTTGAATATCTGCTAGATGCACAATCTGATCAATGGTTAGTGAAACCGCTACTTCCGATGTGGTGATCATATCGATAGGCGTACGATATTTTTCAAATACTTCAAACACCTTTCGTAAGAAGCCATAGGCCAATAACATGCGACTCGATTTAATTTTAATAGCCGTGATCCCATCTTTTGCTGCTACGGCTTTCACACCTTCACCCGATGCTTGATCGGTGATTAGAGTGCCCTTGGCTTCTGGTTGCATGGTATTGAGCAGGCGCACGGGAATATTGAAAAACTGGGCTGGCCAAATTGAAGCAGGATGTAAAATCTTGGCGCCAAAATAAGCTAACTCTGCGGCCTCGTCAAACGAAAGCCGTTCTATAGGAAATGTTTTCTTCACAACACGTGGATCATTATTATGCATCCCGTCAATATCAGTCCAGATCTGTATTTCCGATGCATTAACTGCTGCTCCAATGAGCGATGCCGTATAGTCGCTGCCACCTCGTTTGAGGTTATCTACTTCTCCACGTGCATTGCGGCAAATATATCCTTGCGTAACAAATAAATGCTGATTGGGATATTGTTGAAGTAAAGCTATGAGTTTGCTCTTGATCTTATTCAGCACAGGCTCATGATATTCATCGATATACATAAATTCCAATGCAGGAAGTAATACCACTGGCACATGAATCTCTTCTAGATACGTACAAAAAAGTTGAGTAGAAAGCAATTCCCCCTGAGCCAGAATATCGCGCTCGAGTGCTTCACTAAATGAAATTTTTAAAATGATTTCTAAAAATTCAAAATGATGATTGACAATATCTCTTGCTTTTGTTCGGGCTTCAGCTGTTTGCAACAATCCATCACAAAAAGCATCATAATGTTTTCGCAAATCATCGATAATCTGCTTGGCCTGCTCGCGATGCCCATCGGCCAAGGCCTTGCTAATTTGCACGAGGGTGTTGGTTGTACCCGATAATGCAGATAATACAACAATTTTGTCTTCTGGCTCTGCTAATACCAATTGAGCTACAGCCTGCATACGTTCAGGCTTACCAACCGAGGTGCCACCAAATTTCATGATCTTCATGGTGCATGTAGATTTTTTATTGATGATGATTATTCTCCATGTTTTAAAGATAAAGGTTCAGGAAAGGGAACAGCAAAGCGATCGGAAAGCTCTCGTAATGCCTTCACCACTCGATGATGCAAAGGTATGCCTTCTCGCTGCCGTTGCATCTCTGCCTCTCGTTCAGGATCCCCTGGAATCTTTACAGGTTGTTGGGAATCGATAGGTCGTGCAGCCCGAAAACGCCTAATCCATCTATCCATATGCTGCTTAAACGCATCCGTTGGTCGAAAAGCATCAACCCGCAATGCCCCAAAAAAATGCCCAATGCCCATAGCACCTTCTGGTGCATCTTGTGGCAAGGGAAGAAAATGTACAAACGGCGGCACCCAAGGGCCAAAACCCGCTCCAGGCAATACCCCCGAAAGCAAATCGACTAAAGCAGCCAAGCAATATCCCTTATGGCTACTGGTCTCTACTCGGCTCCCTAATGGCAACAAGGCACCCCCCTCTTGCAAGGCAAACGGATTGCTCGTGGATCTACCCATAGCATCTTGTATCCACCCTTCAGGCGCCTCAAGCCCTTTGCGTTGTAAAATTTCTAACTTCCCATTGGCAGCTGCAGCAGTAGCCATATCGATGACTACAGGAGGCTCATCTCCAGCAGGAATAGCTACCGCTATGGGATTGGTACCCAGCATGCGTTCGACAGAGAAGGTAGGCGCAACGAGCGGACTAGCATTGGTTAAAGCTATGCCTATCATCTCGGCTTCAAGCGCCATCATGGCATGATAACCCGCTATGCCAAAATGATTGGAATTTTTCACGGCTACCCATCCCGAACCTACTTCTTGAGCCTTGCGCATAGCAATACGCATGGCAAAAGGCGCTACCAACAATCCCAACCCTTGATGGCCATCGACCAAAGCCGTGGAAGGCGTTTCGTGCACCACCTGTGGATGAGCATCTACACGAATGCGACCGGCTTCCCAAAGCCTGATATATCCCGGCAATCGTGCCAACCCATGCGAATCAATGCCCCTCAAATCGGCTTTGAGCAACACTTCGGCTGCTAGCAATGCAGCATCATAGGCATAACCCATGCGTTGAAAAATGGCTCTTGTAAAGGCAAGCAGGGATTCTGGTGCAAACAATTCTTCCATGGAAATAGCGGAAACAAAGATCACATGCTGTTTAAGCCTGAGCAGCAGGCCCCCCAAAATTCATCGGAATCGTTACTGGATCCTGATCTTGAATGGTACCATGAACGGCTTCATATTTTTTGATATTATCTGCCAAAGCTTTCAACAGGCGTTTGGCATGCTGGGGAGTCACAATGATGCGCGACTTAACCCGAGCTTTGGGCATGCCCGGCATCACAGTAATGAAGTCTAATACAAATTCGGCATTGGAATGCGTGATGATGGCTAAATTAGCATAAATGCCCTCGGCCATCTCTTCACTGAGTTCAATGTTGAGCTGATTCTGATTTTCTGTTGGCTGACTCATGTGAAATCGTGTTTCTTGTGCCACAAAGGTAAAAAATACTAAACGCACAGGCAAATCAACACTAGATTGCTAACATAGCCAGTTGAACAGCAACTATCAACAGGATACTACAGGATAGTTGATGTTACAAATCTGTATACCTTTCAGCCTGGATACAAGTATAGAAATCTGGTTTATGGGTAAATGAGTTCATCAAATAATCCGCTCCGGTTAATTCTTTACCGGAGCTTTTTTTAAAATACAACAACTCATGATGCGATTTTCTTTTATTTTTCTAGGATAAAACCTTGTTGAAAAAAAAACATGTATGCAAGTTATTTTCGGCGTTATTCTGCATTTTATCGGAGGCTTCGCATCGGGTAGTTTTTATATGCCATTCAAAAAAGTTAAAAAATGGGCATGGGAAAATTATTGGCTTATTGGCGGATTTTTTTCCTGGCTTATCATCCCCACATTAGCGGCCTGGCTCACCGTTCCCCATTTTGGAGAAATTATCCGCGAAGCATCGGCTAGTACTAAGTTCTGGACTTATCTCATGGGCGTGCTGTGGGGTATAGGTGGACTCACCTATGGACTGGGCGTTAGATACCTGGGCATGTCGTTGGGCAACTCTGTGATCTTAGGACTCACAGCCACTTTCGGAGCGCTGCTGCCTTCTGTGTATTACGACTTTTTTCCTCACGATGATAAAGTCACTTTCACAATGTTACTAGACAATACCTGGGGACATTTTGTGCTGGCCGGGGTGCTCATATGCATCATAGGAATTTATCTCAGTGGAAAAGCTGGATTGATGAAAGAAAAAGATTTTAAGGGGCATGCACCAGTAGATGAATTATCTTCGAATAATAAAGAAGAATTTAGCATCGGTAAGGGATTGATTGTGGCCATTATATCGGGTGTATTGAGCGCTTGTTTTAATTATGGCATCGAAGCCGGCACTCCTATGGCTCAACGAGCCGTGCAAATGGGCACTAATCCCTTATTTCAAAACAACGTTACCTATATCGTCTTACTCTGGGGCGGATTGACTACTAATTTTATTTGGTGTATCATCTTACACATCAAGAATCATACGTTTAGTGATTATATCAACACCCAAACACCTCTCGCTAATAATTATGTATTTGCTGCATTAGCTGGTACCACTTGGTTCTTACAATTCTTTTTCTATGGCATGGGCGAAAGCAAATTGGGCAACGGAGCCAGCTCATGGATCTTGCATATGGCCTTCATTATCCTCACTGCAAATATTTGGGGTTTGGTATTGAAAGAATGGAAAGGCGTAAGCCAAAAAACATTGCGCACCATCATAGCGGGAATTATTAGCATCTTCATCGCTATTATGTTGGTAGGAATAGGTAATGCTATTAAACCATAAGTGATGAAACGATTGGCATTCAAAATGCAGTTATACCCAGGCTATGAAGAAGAATATAAAAAAAGACATGATGCTATTTGGCCTGAATTAAAAGCAATATTGAAATCGGCGGGCATTCATCATTATGCTATTTACCTGGATGAGGATAATCATGTTTTATTTGCGTAGCTAGAAATAGAAGATGAAGCCCAATATGCTGCATTATCTCAACACCCAATCATGCAAAAGTGGTGGAAATACATGTCGGACATCATGCCTTCACACTCCGATCATTCCCCCATCACTACCCCATTAAAAGAGATGTTTTACATGGAGTAAAGATATCTACTTCTTCATATGGAGAAACAATATACCATTTGAACACAGGAAACAAAAAAATAAATGTGTTCAATTATTTTTTCTTTAATACCGCGCTGAGTGGATACAAAATCATGATCAGTAAGCATAAAATCTAAAATGAATAAGTAAGTGGGGGATAATTTCAATAGTAAGTTGTTATAAAAAAATTTCGTGTGTTTATTTCAAAACGAAATCAGGAAGTTGATATACATATTCACATCCAATCTGCTCTATCACTTGCTGTAGCTGACGTTTTAGAATTGTAATAGTATGTGTTCCTCCACGTTTGCCTAATGCTGCAACGCCATACATAAATGATCTCCCTAGAAAAACAAACTCAGCACCACAAGCCAAAGCCCTTGCAATATCAGGGCCAGAACGCAATCCACTGTCCATCATAATGGTAATACGTTTTTTACAAATAGGAGCAAGATATTGTAAGGTTTTAATTGCAGAAGGTCCTGCATCTAATTGCCTTCCTCCATGATTAGACACAATAATTCCATCCAAGCCTATTTGTATACATTTTTCTACATCTGCCTCATGGGCTATACCTTTAATGACAAGTTTATCTTTCCATATATCCCTCAGCATTTTCAATCGATCTTCATGAAGTCGGCCATCAAATGTGCTATTCATAAACAATCCTAAGTGATGCATATTAAGTCCCTTAGGAATATAGGGCAACATAGTTTTAAATTTAGGTTGACCATGCAATAAAGTGTGAATACCCCAACTTGGGCGAGCCATTATTTGTCGGACGTTGCGCCAAGTCATACGAGGCGGTATAGATAATCCATTCTCTATTTCTTTGTTTCTATATCCAAATGTAGGGACATCAGCAAGAATAACCAGTACTTTATAACCTGCATCTGCAGCACGTTTAAGCAATTGATTGCGAAGTTGTTCTTCAGCGGGATGATATAATTGAAACCATGCCTCCCCTTCTGTAATCTCTGCAATCTCCTCTATGGTAGCCGTACTCACAGTGCTTAATACAAAAGGTATATGATGCTCATATGCAGCCTTCGCTAAAATACGTGGAGCATCGGGCCAAATCAATCCTTGTAGGCCAACGGGCGCAATACCAAAAGGTGCTTCATATGTCTGCCCAAATACAGTTGTCTGTAAATGAGCACCTGAATAAGGCTGAATATATCTAGGCTTAAATTCAATTTGCCTAATTTCATCGGTATTCTTTCTGAGGTTTATTTCTTCATTACATCCCCCATCGAGATAATCAAAAGCAAATCCAGGAATTTTCTTTTGAGCTTTTTTGCGTAAATCTTCTATTGAAGGATATCGAGGATCATATGTCATCTTCATCATTCATCTGATTTAAACACAAACTTGAAGTCACAAATTAGGTGTTTGCTTTTCATCATTTTGTCGAATAATGTTGCATCACAAAATGATAATTACCCGATCCTATTTCTGCAATCACGTATCCATTTTCTTGCTTAACCTGATGGACACCTTTGACTTGCGCCAATGCTGTATGTCGTTCAACTACTTCTGTTGGAGAGGATACAGGAAAATACACTTCAGCTATTGTATTTGCAGGGATCTGGATATCCCAGATGAGTTGCTGATTATCTTTTTTCCATGCACTTTTGATTTCTCCACATACCGATTGATAACTAGATTTCACCCAATCCAATCCCCGAACAAAATGCGGCTTCATAATGATTTTCTTGAATCCAACCAACTGATCATCGCTACGTATCCCTCCTAAATCTTCATACATCCAAATCACCAGGTCGCCCAACAGCATTACATGATTTCCAGAATTCATAGCAGGATCGGCTGTATTTCCATTCCAAAGCTCCCATATGGTGGTAGCACCATTTTCTACCATGTATCCCCAACTTGGATAAGTTGTGTTGGTAGCAATTTGATAAGCCAGATCTGCTCGTCCATTCCGTGTAAGCGTTCGCATGAACTGTTGAGCACCTACCAATCCAACACTAATATGCCCATCAAAATCATTTTCTGTTTTATCAATGATATGTTGGAAAACTGCATGGCGGATAGAGTCGGGCGCTAAATGAAAAGCCAGTGCGAAAATATTGGCAGTAGCAGTATTGTTAGCATATTCATGGGTTTGCCGATTGAGGAAATGCTGGTTAAAAGCCCATTTCACCGAATCGGCTTGCTGAGCAAATTCTTGTGCGTCTTTTTGAAAATGTTGAAGCTCGGCAAAATTTTGCATGAGTTTCAAGATATGATAATAAAAAGCCGTTGCCAATAAATCACCCGGTGTGATTCGAGAAGGATCTTTTGAGTGAATCAGATGTAAGTTTTCTGGCGGCATGCACCAATCGCCATATGTATCCTTACTCATGATTCCATCTTTCAAATATTTACTGCGCATGTATTGAAGCCATTTCTTGATGGAAGCATAATGTTGAATAATAGGTTGCTCGTTGGCAAATTGATGATAAAGCATATGGGTGATGATCGGGTATGCACCCGGCCAAGTCATGTTATCGCTATATACCCTCCAATATGTGGGGGCTACATCAGGGATACTTCCATCTTCACGTTGAGCATCTTGGATATCTTGCAGCCATTTAGCATACAAAGTATTATTATCGAAGATAAAGCTTTCTCCATATGAGCCTTCAGCCCGATCGCCCAACCACCCCATGCGTTCATCGCGTTGTGGACAATCGGTAGGCATACCACGATAATTTCCCCTAATTCCCCAGAAAGCGTTGTGATAAATTTGATTCAATAGTGTGTTGGACGATTCAAAATGACCCGTTATAGGCAGATCATCATAGACCACCTTGCCTACAAGTGTCGACAGATCAGGTTTTCCAGGATATCCGGTTAATTCCACAAACCTGAATCCATGATAGGTAAAATGCGGTTGCCAATGCTGGGCCCCAGCTTTCATGATGTATTGATCGGTTGCTTCAGCCGAACGCAGATTAGCCGTATACAAAGTAGAATCAGGGTTCAGTCGTTCGGCAAATCGTAGGGTAACCGTATCTCCTGTTTTGCCCTGAGGAATATGAATTTCCACCCAACCCACCATGTTTTGCCCCATATCGAAGACATATTTTCCAGGAGCTATTTGATAAATGGATTTAGGTTTAACCGTATCCATCATGGTGATCAGGGGATCCATTTGTGCTTCTAAATCATTAGAAGGCGGCTGGGTATATTGAGCCGTAAGCCAATGATGATCATCATATCCCACTCGATCCCAGCCAGTTAATTCTTTTGTAGCATCGTATATCTCCCCATCATATTCATTATTTGCGCGAATGGGCCCATCTGCAGTTACTTTCCAGCTGTTATCACTTTTAATGATTTGCCGGCTGCCATCGGTATATGTAATCTCTAATTGAACGATCATCTTGGGATAACCGTAGTGGGCAATAGCTGGTAATCCTGATTTCCCCCAACGCATGGCATAGAAACGCCCATTACCAAGAATTACACCGATAGCATTTTTCCCTGGCCGTAGAAAAGTGCTTACATCAAATGTGTTATAAAATATTCTTTTATCATATTGTGTGGGATCGGGCGATAGTTCTTCTTTACCAACTTTTTTGCCATTGAGAAAGAGCTGGTAAATACCTAATCCACTGATATAGATCTTTGCAGATTGAATAGTTTTAGGTAGAGTAAATTCTTTTCTAAAATACCGAGCAGACAAGCGGGTATGCACATCATGAGGGCGATCCCAGCTAAAGAAAGTGTCCAAGCCAATCCATTTTGCTTGCCAATCGGCAGGTTGTAATAATCCTTCGCTCCATTGAGCTGGTGTACTCCAGTTGGATTCTCGTCCATCATTCGTCCAGACCTTCACCTGCCAATAGCAAGTCTGCCGGCTTTGTAAAGGCTTTCCAGCATATACAATATTCAGGGTTTGGTTGCTGTTGACCTTCTTCGTATCCCATAAATCTCCTTCTTGATGCTTCAATTTTTCTAGAGAGCTAGCCACAATAATTCGATAAGCTACCTGCCTTACATCTCTGCCTGTAGCTTTCAATTCCCAACTCAATCGAGGATGTGTGGTATTCACGGCTAAGGGATTGACCACATACTCACAGCGGAGATGCGTGGGAGAAACAGATTGGGCCGAGCAGCCTGCCCCGAATAATACAATAGATAATAAAAATGTAATACCCACTAAACAATATGGTTTCCTATACATGACAAAATAATTTTTAACGTCCAATGGCTAAAATAAAAGATATGGTTTTCTCCTGCATCCTGTGGTGTCCTGTTTAAATATTTTATAGCAATTTTTATTTTTATGTTCATCATTATGTAAAATCATTAGCCATGCAAACAATCAAACAATTAGTCACACGCTGTTTTATTTTTTTAATTTTCTCATCACCTTTTATTACTCACGCTACAGCTGCTCCCACCCAAGCCATCTTCAATATCCGCGATTATGGAGCAAAAGGTGATGGGAAAATCAACGATGCTCCAGCCATTAATCGGGCTATTGAAGCGGCTCATGCAGCAGGAGGTGGAATAGTCTTTTTTCCTGCAGGTGTGTATGTATCGGGTTCCATTCATCTACAAAGCCATATTACTTTGCTGCTGAGTAATGGATCTGTAATTCTCGCTAGCGAAAATCCAAACGATTACGATGCTCCCGAGCCTAACCCTCATGATCAATACCAAGACTTTGGACATAGCCATTGGCACAATAGCCTCATCTGGGGAGAGAATCTACAAAATATTGCTATCATGGGTACGGGTATGATCGATGGCAAAGGTCTTACACGTGCTTATCCAAGCGATCATAAGCCAGAAGGAGTGGGTAATAAAGCAATTGCATTAAAAAATTGCCATAATGTAATCTTGAAAGATTTTAAAATCTATCGTGGAGGATGGTTTGGCTTATTGCTTACCGGCGTAGATAACCTAACTATTGATGGATTGATGATCGATACCAATCGTGATGGCATGGATATCGATGCTTGTAAAAATGTACATATCACCAATTGTATCGTGAATTCACCGTATGACGATGGTATTTGCTTGAAAAGCTCATATGGATTAGGATATAATAAACCTACAGAAAATGTGACTATTAGCAACTGCATTGTTTCGGGTGATTATGTGATAGGCACCGTGATTTATGGTACTTTTCAGCTATATCCCGATAGTGTTCGGGTGCCGCGTACAGGCCGAATCAAATTTGGTACAGAATCAAACGGTGGATTTAAAAATATCACCATTACCAATTGTGTATTGGATCATTGTGGGGGACTAGCATTGGAAACTGTAGATGGAGGAGATCTAGAAGATGTATTGATTAGCAATATCACGATGAAAGATATCGTCAACATGCCGATCTTCATCCGATTGGGCGCACGCTTGAGAGCTCCCAAAGGTACTCCAGTTGGCCATATCCGAAGGGTAAATATCAATCATATCATCGTATACCATTCAGCATCGAAAGCAGCTTCTACAATAAGTGGCATTCCTAACCATCCTATTGAAGATGTACGAATCAGTGATATGCAAATCTATTTGAACGGAGGAGGTACAGCCGATCAAGCCAATATTACTCCTGCTGAAAAGGAAAATGCCTACCCTGAACCTACTATGTTTGGCACTACACCGAGTTATGGGTTTTATGTTCGACATGTAAAGGGAATTGAATTTCGTGATATTGACTTACATACCGAACAAACAGATGCGCGCCCTGCTATTCAGCTTGATGATGTGCATCAGGCTATCTTTCGATACCTATCATTTCCTATCATTCCTCATCAAATCAATTATCGATTCATACATAGCAGTCATGTTGAATTGTTTCAATGTGCAGCAACAAACGACGAGAAAATATCCCTAGCTAATGATATAAAAAGGTAAAATCATCTTATGCCATTTTTAACGTAATCATCTATCAAATGTAGTAATTCATGAAAAACATTCATTTGATGCTCATTTGTATATGCACCTGCTTATGCTTATCTGCTGCTGCACAAACAAAACAAATAGATACCCCCATTGAAGCAAAACCATGGACACGCTGGTGGTGGTTGGGTAATGCAGTAGATACAGCAGGAATTGCTTATCAGCTACAAGCCCTACATAAAGCAGGATTTGGAGGGGTTGAAATTACCCCGATATATGGAGTAAATGGGTTTGAACAAAAAGAAATTCCTTATCTCTCTCCACAGTGGATGAATTTATTAAAATATACCATCCATAAAGCACAGCAGCTACACATGAAAGTTGATATGAATAATGGAACGGGATGGCCTTTTGGTGGACCTCAAATTCCTCTCTCTAAGGCTGCTTCCAAATTGATCTTACAAACTTATACTATACATGGCCCCAAAACCTTTCACCAAAAAATATCAGTAAATAACACACAACAACAAAAGGCAGCAACATTACAAGCTTTGATGGCTTTTTCCCATTCAGGTAGAAACATCGACTTAACTTCAACACTTGATAGCCATGGTATGCTCCATTGGCAAGTACCTCCTGGAGAATGGAAACTCATAGCTGCATTTAATGGTAAAACCTTCCAACACGTAAAGCGCCCCGCACCTGGAGGTGAAGGTTGGGTCATGGATCATTTTTCTCAAAAGGCATTACACACCTATTTGCAACGTTTTACACATGCTTTTCAAACAGCCGTTTGCCCAGTTCCACATAGCTTCTTTAATGATTCATACGAAGTTTTTGGTGCCAACTGGACACCTCATTTTTTTGAAGAGTTTAAACGCCTCCGAGGCTATGATTTGAAAAATTATCTTCCGGCTTTACTAGGCATAGGCAATGAAGATACGATTCGTCGAGTAGTCATGGATTATCGGCAAACCCTGGCCGACCTACTATTATTTCGTTTTGCACAACCCTGGAACAAATGGGTACATCAAATGGGTAGCACAACACGCTATCAAGCACACGGATCACCGGGCAATTGGATTGATTTATATGCATCGGCCGACATCCCAGAAATAGAATCTTTTGGCTCGTGCTGGTTTAATATTCAAGGCACACCACACGATTCATTAGGCGAAAGACCTGGCAAATTGGATCCATTGTTGTTGAAATTTGCTTCCTCTGCTGCACATGTTTCTGGAAAAAAATGGACTTCGTCTGAAACATTTACCTGGCTGGGCGAACACTTTCGGGTAAGTCTGGCTCAATGCAAACCCGTATTGGATCAGATGTGGACTGCAGGTATTAACCATGTATTCTTTCATGGTACTCCTTATTCGCCACCAGGCGCTCCCTGGCCTGGTTGGCAATTTTATGCTTCGGTAAATTTTTCACCTTATAATCCTATCTGGCACGACATACCTGCCATGAACCATTATATTACTCGTGTGCAATCGCTTGTCCAACAGGGTAAACCAGACAATGATGTTTTGCTATACTGGCCTATAGCCGACATATGGGCTAAAAAACAACCTCAATTATTGTTTCAATTAACTATTGGAAATGCCAATCAATGGCTCAACTCTACCCAGTTTTATGCTGCTGCACAATTACTTCTTCAAAACGGATTTAGCTTCGACTATATCTCTGATGCCCTTCTTCAACAGACTGTTGTGGTAAACGGACAACTAAAAACACCAGGCGCAACTTATCAAGCATTGCTCATCCCATCCTGTCAATTCATGCCCTTGTCAACTTTTCAACATATCGTTTCACTTATTCATCAAGGTGCAAAAGTGATTTTCTGGAACAAATTTCCAGACGATGTGCCGGGATTATATCAATGGCAAAGCAGAAAAAAACAATTGCAGTCTTTAGAAAATGCTATTGCATCTCATGCTGGAGAATTCAAGAATTTGTTTATAGGAAATGATTTGACCAAAATGTTGCATACAGCTGGAATTCTGCCTGAACCTATGGCGCAATATGGATTATCGTTTATCCGTCGGAAAAATAATAACGGCTATCTGTATTTTGTAGCCAACCTCACGCATCAGGATATCGCTGGATGGATACCCTTATCTGTTTCTGCACATGCAGTAAATATTTATGATCCCTATTTTCATAAATCGGGTGCTGCATCATTACATCAGGATAGTACAACAGCTGTGTATATGCAAATTCCATCTGGATATACTTATATACTAGAAGTATATACCCATACGCATCCGAATCTTCATCGATGGATTTATACCGATACCTCCCATGAAAAAATACCCATCCGTGGACCATGGAAATTAAAATTTATACAAGGAAGTCCATCTATTTCCGATACATTCACCTTAGACTCCTTAGTATCTTGGACAACACTCAACGATTCGGCTAAAGTGTTTGAAGGCACGGCCAGCTATTCTACTCAGTTTTTTCTTTCACCCAACCAATTTGCTCAAGCAGATCAATGGATGTTAGGCTTTCATGAAATAGATTTTAGTGCTCGAATTTTCGTAAATGGTCATGAAGCAGCCATATTATGGGCTCCTCCTTATCGCTGTGATGTTACGACATATTTGCACGCAGGCAATAATCGATTGGAGATAGAAGTCACTAATTTAGCAGCTAATCGTATTGCCGATTATGATCGTAAAGGAATACGTTGGAAAATATTTAAAGATATCAATGTGGTGAACATGCAATATCAACCTTTTGATGCATCGAAATGGGGTACTGTGCCTTCGGGCTTAATTGGCCCCATATATCTACAAGCATTACACATCAAGAAAACATATTGATGCAATCAATGAGGCGTATTCATTTTTCCTGATCTAAATAATAAATCTATCAGCTAAACATTCGTATGCAAGCTTGTAACCACTCGTTGTGTGATAACTTATTTAGCTACATCATCTCTTATTGTACCATTCATCAACTAGACCCATACCTTCTTTTTCCCATCTATTTAGGATATGAACAAAATAATATGATATACCCATTATCCACAATTCCAAAAAGTTTTGTAGATTTTATCGAGATTTGTGTGCTTATGCTCAATCTATACTGAATAAGATTGGTGAGTAAATCTTGCAAATATTGCAATGGTTTTATTTATTCATTCATTAAATGCTCTACAAAATCTATGCTTTCCAAAAAAACCAAATATGCATTGAAAGCCATGACTGTACTGGCTAGGAATCATGGCAAAGGTCCTATGCTCATTAGCACAATTTCTGAGCAAGAAAACATTCCTAAGAAATTTTTGGAGAATATCTTACTGGAGTTAAAGAATGCTGGCTTGTTGGCCAGTAAAAAAGGGGCAGGCGGAGGCTACTACTTGCTCAAATCACCCGACACCATTATGTTATCCGATATCATTCGGCTCATGGGTGGACCTATTGCGTTAGTACCTTGTGTGAGCTTGAATTTTTACGAACCCTGCGAAGAATGTAAAGACGAGCTTACTTGTGGCATTCGCCAGATAGCCTTGCGCGTACGCGATGCCACCTTAGAAGTGCTCGCTAAAACCAGCATTAAGGATCTCGCCGAAAAAGAAGATAACTTAATCGTTCAACATAAAAAAATTCGCCAAAAATCCACACATAAATAGATATTTTTCAAATAATGATTCCCAATTTTAAATTTTTCTAAATTTTTGTCCACTATATATACTAACTCTACTAATTCAGTAGAGATAATATATTTTTGCCAAATCAAACTGAGTTGCTATGAAAAGTTTTCGTACCGAACTGGAAAATCCTGTAGTAGAACAGGAAATTATTGAACTCGAAAAAAAGATCCGCCAATATTTAACTGGAGAAATGCATCCCGACAGGTTCAAAAGCCTACGCCTGGCGCGTGGTATCTATGGCCAACGCCAAAAGGGCGTGCAGATGATTCGGATCAAACTTCCTCAAGGCAGGCTAACCACAGCCCAGCTCAAACGCATTGCCGATATCTCCGATGAATATGCAACCGGTAATCTTCACCTCACTACGCGACAAGATATTCAACTGCACTTCGTGAGTTTAGAGCGTACACCCGAATTGTGGACCAAGCTGGCACTCGATGACCTCACCATCCGAGAAGCTTGCGGCAATACAGTACGCAACATCACAGGCTCACCACTAGCCGGCATCGACCCTAATGAACCTTTTGACATCACCCCTTACGCCGATGCTACGTTCAAATATTTTCTCCGTAACCCCGTATGCCAGGATTTGGCTAGGAAATTCAAGATTGGCTTCTCTAGCAGTGAAAATGATGAAGCCTTCGCCTATATCCACGATGTAGGCCTTATTCCCCGCATACAAGAAAAAGATGGCAAGCTCATAAAAGGATTTAAAGTAGTAGTAGGCGGCGGTTTAGGGGCTCAACCATTTACGGCAAAGCTGGCCTTTGAATTTCTGCCAGCCGAAGACCTCATTCCTTATATCGAAGCCATATTGCGTGTCTTCGATCGTTACGGCGAACGCACCAATCGACATAAAGCTCGCATGAAATACTTGATTGAAAAATTGGGCATGGAAAAATTTACTGAGCTGGTGCAAGCTGAATACAAAGGACTCAAAGCTTTCCATGTACCCATCAGCTTTAAACCCTATGAAGAACAATTACCTGATCGCATCGATATTCCAGAATACTCTCTTTCAGATCAAGAGAAATACAAGGCCTGGCTGATCACCAATGTGATCGCTCAAAAACAACTGGGCTATAAAGCTGTGTACCTGAAAATCACCAATGGCAATATTCCCTCTAATACAGCCCGTCAACTAGCCGACCTTGTCAAAGCTATTGCAGCCGATCAAATGCGCGTGACCAACAACCAAGGCATACTCATTCGCTTCGTACCCGAACAAGCGCTAGGCTATTTGTTCACTCGTTTAGACGAACTGGGATTAGCTGAGCCCGGCTTCGACTCCACCGCAGATGTCACTTCTTGCCCCGGTACCGATACCTGCAACCTGGGCATTTCCAATAGCACGGGCATTGCACGCATGTTGGAACAAATCATTCAACAAGAATACCCTCAACTGATTTACAATAAAGATATCAAGATCAAAATCAGTGGATGCATGAATTCTTGCGGCCAGCATGGCATTGCTACTATTGGCTTTCATGGCGCCTCCCTGAAGGCTGGAGGAAAAGTGCTGCCTGCATTGCAGGTGCTTTTGGGTGGAGGACCAACTGGCCATGGCGAGGGCCGACTGGCAGAGAAAATCATTAAAATCCCCAGCAAACGTGCGCCTCAGGCCTTACGCCTCATCTTAAACGATTATCTCAAAAACGCCCAACCAGAAGAACGGTTTAATGCATATTACGATCGCCAAGGGAAAAACTATTTCTATGCCTTGCTGAAACCATTGGCCGATCTCACCCAGTTGCATCCCGATGATTTTGTTGACTGGGGACATGAAGAAGAATACTCGACTGCCGTGGGTGTGGGTGAATGTGCCAGCGTGGTAGTAGATCTCGTGTATGTATTGCTCAATGAAGCTGCAGAAAAACTCGAAACAGCCACCCAATGGCTGCAAGAAACCAACTATGCTGATGCTATTTATCAAGCCTATACGGCATCAATTTATGTGGCTAAAGCATTGCTGCTCGATAAAGAAGTCAATTGCAATACTCACATAGGTATCATCCAAGATTTCGACCAGCATTTTTCAGCAGCTGATTTTGGCGTGGTACCCTCGTTTGCCGAATATGTGCTGCAAATCAATAAACATGAACCCACAGCCAATTTTGCAAAGGGTTATCTAGATCAAGCTTTTCGGTTTTACCAAAAGGCTCGTGAATATGAACAATTGCGCAACAAGCAAGCTACTCCTGTAACGGAATCTATTCAATCTTGAACAACATGACTAGTCCTAAACTTACATTGATTGGTGCTGGACCGGGTGATCCAGAATTGATTACCCTAAAAGGCATCAAAGCCCTCCAGGCTGGGCAAGTAATTTTGTATGATGCCTTGATCGACAATCGATTGCTTCAATACGCTTCGCCCGATGCTTTGAAAATATTCGTAGGCAAGCGTAAAGGCTATAAAGCCTATTCTCAAGAAGAAATTCATGAGCTGATCGTACACTATGCCAAACATTTTGGTCATGTGGTTCGGTTGAAAGGGGGCGATCCATTTGTATTTGGCCGAGGATATGAAGAACTCATCTATGCCCAGCAGCATGGTGTTGAAGTAGAAGTAATCCCGGGAATATCAAGCGCAATAGCTGTTCCCGAATTGCAACACATCCCTGTTACCTTGCGTGGCATTAGCGAGAGCTGCTGGATCACTACCGGCACCCTGGCCGATGGCCAACTGTCAAAGGATCTACAATTAGCCGCCCATTCTAGCGCCACTATCGTGGTGCTCATGGGGGTACACAAGCTTCCTGAAATCGTAGCCTTGTATCATCACTTAAAAAAAGCACAAACACCTATTGCTATCATTCAAAATGGCTCTTTAATCGACGAAAAAATCGTTGTGGGCACATTAGAGAATATTCAGGAAAAAGCTGCTGCAGCCCATATCCAGCCGCCGGCTATACTTGTGATTGGAGAAGTGGTGCGTAGGCATCCTTTATTTAGCCATAAATCTACCGTTGCCTGTGTTGAGTAAGACCACCATATCACCAATTGATATAGCCTCACCCGTGCAACATAACGGGGAAAACAAGCTATTCCCAGTATTTCTAAAAGCGGAATCGTTGCGATTTTTGATTGTGGGTGGAGGTAAAGTGGCTTTGGAAAAATTAACGGCTATTTTAGGTAATGCACCCCAAGCACGTGTGAAGTTAGTAGCCCCAATCATCTTGCCAGAAATCACACAACTCGATGATGATCATCAACTGACCTTGATGCAAAGAAATTTTATTCCTCAAGATTTGGATGATATTGATATCTTGATTTTAGCTACGGAAAAGCATAGCCTCAACCAGCAAATTCATGCCCTGGCAAAGGCAAAAGGCATCTTAACGAATGTGGCCGATACGCCTGAATTATGTGATTTTTATCTCAGCTCCATTGTGCAAAAAGGTAATCTAAAAATTGCTATTTCTACCAATGGCCTCTCTCCCACCATCGCTAAGCGACTTCGGGAATGGTTTACGGAAATAATCCCAGATGAAATAGATGAGCTCTTGCATCGCATGCATGCAATAAGGGATCAGCTAAAAGGCGATTTTGCAACCAAAGTGCAACAGCTAAATGCACTTACGGCTTCTTTTTCACCTCATCCCTCATCATCGTTTACTACTGAATCTCGACTAGTGATCACAGGTTACTATCGCTGGCTATTGATATTAGCAGCTTGCATATTGCTTACACTGGGATATGCTGCTTATCCCTGGCTTTCTGGCCTGCCCTGGTCGAGCTGGATAGAAAAAACTGCTCAGTCATTAGGCCCCAACTTTATCTGGTTTTTGATAGGAGGTTTCCTGGCCAAATATATTGATGGCACGCTGGGCTTGGGTTATGGCACTATCGGTACTACCTATTTGCTATCGTTCGGCATACCCCCAGCACAAATCAGCAAAGCCATTCATATTTCTGAAATCTTTACCAGCGGCCTCTCTGGATGGATACATTGGCATTATCGCCATGTCAATAAACGCCTATTTAAAGCATTAGTTATTCCTGGGCTGGTTGGCGGAATTGGAGGAGCTATTCTCATTACCCATCTGCAGCACAACGCCTTTCATGTGATTCGACCAATCATTGCGCTCTATACCCTGTTTTTAGGATTAAACATTTTACTTAAAGGATTACGTTTTCAAAGAAAAAAACAAAAAAAGCTCACTCGAGTAGGCTGGTTGGGCATGATTGGTGGATTCTTAGATGCGGTTGCTGGTGGAGGCTGGGGTACACTGGTGACGTCTACCCTTATCGCCAGCGGGCGTAATCCTAAATATGTAGTGGGTAGTGTAAATCTAGCGCGTTTTTATGTAGCCTTAGCCGGCTCTTTTACCTTTCTTTTATTGCTGGGATTGTCTCAATGGCAAGTGTTGTTAGGACTATTATTGGGCGGAGCAATCGCCTCTCCTTTGGCAGTCCGCACCACCAAAACCTTGCCCACTCAACGCCTCTTAGTGATTCTTGGCATCATCGTGATGGTGCTAAGCTCATGGATTATATATAAATCCTGGTGGTCACATTAAAACCCATAGCTATGAAAGAACAAGTGATCCATTTTCAACGCATGATTTCCGATACGCATGATGCCGAAGAAATCTTGCAAGCAGTGGTTTCGTTTTTTCCCAACAACACGATCTGCTTCTCCAGTAGCCTGGGTTGGGAAGATCAAGTGATTACCGATATGATTTGGAAAAACGATTTGCCTATCGAAATTTTTACCCTTGATACGGGCCGACTTTTTCCAGAAACTTATTCTTTGATGGAACAATTATATGAACACTACAAAAAACGTATCCGGGTATATTTTCCTGATGCTGCCGATGTAGAACAACTGGTCAATGAAAAAGGACCTAATTGTTTTTATGCATCTATCGAAAACCGAAAATATTGTTGTTACGTTCGAAAAGTAAAGCCTTTAACAAGGGCGCTGCAAGGGATGCGATGTTGGATCACCGGTATCCGCGCTGAACAATCGCCCGACCGCAGCCATTTGCCTCAAGTGGAATGGGATGAAGCACATCGGGTGATCAAAGTTCATCCTCTCTTGCACTGGACACTCGATGAAGTGAAAACCTACGTGCGTCAACACCATGTTCCCTACAATCCTCTGCACGATAAAGGATTTGTAAGCATTGGCTGTGCACCCTGTACACGCGCTATACGGCCAGGCGAGGATTATAGAGCCGGACGCTGGTGGTGGGAAGATCAAACCAAAAAAGAATGTGGATTGCACATGACTCCCACTGCTTCTTGATGTTTATAGAATAGGCGACAAAAATTAAATCATAAGCTTATGAGCAGTCACACATATGATTTCGACTACTTAGATTATTTAGAATCTGAAGCCATTCACATCTTGCGTGAAGTGGCTGGGCAATTTGAGCGTCCAGCATTGCTGTTTTCCGGCGGAAAAGACTCCATCACCTTGGTACATCTTGCCTTAAAAGCTTTTCGGCCAGGAAAATTTCCTTTTCCGCTTGTACATATCGATACTGGGCACAACTTTCCTGAAGTACTGGCCTTTCGAGATGCCTTGGTGGAAAGCATTGGCGAGAAATTGATCGTGCGTCAAGTGGAAGATACAATTCGTCAAAAAAACCTTGAACCTCCGAAAGGTAAACTAGCTAGCCGTAATTTCCTGCAAGCCTATACTTTACTCGATACAATTGAAGAATTTGAATTCGACGCTTGCATTGGAGGCGCTCGCCGCGATGAAGAAAAAGCCCGCGCTAAAGAACGCATATTTTCCGTGAGAAATGAATTTGGAGAATGGGATCCTCGACTCCAACGCCCAGAACTATGGCATATCTACAATGGCAAGATTCATAAAGGCGAAAATGTACGAGTATTTCCTATTAGCAACTGGACAGAACTCGATGTATGGCATTACATCCTTCGAGAAAACATTCAGCTGCCCGCCATCTATTATGCTCACCGCAGGCAATGCTTGGTATATGAAGGTCAACTAGTAGCCGTTTCTCCACACATCCAAATTGAACCCGATGATGTCATTGTGGAAAAAATGGTACGTTTCCGAACTGTCGGTGATATGAATTGCACGGCTGCAATTGAATCAACCGCACAAACCACGGAAGATATCATCCAGGAGATTCTCTCTTCGCGCATAAGCGAACGCGGCGCCACCCGAATTGACGATAAATTTTCTGAAGCCGCTATGGAAGATCGAAAAAAGGCAGGATATTTTTAACCTAAAGAAAAAAAATTATGGACTTATTGCGTTTTATCACGGCTGGAAGTGTTGATGATGGCAAGAGTACACTCATTGGACGTTTGCTATACGACACCGAATCGATATTCATCGACCAGATACAAGCTCTACAACGTGCTTCTCAACAAAAAGGTGGTCAACAGATCGACCTAGCACTCATCACCGACGGGCTTCGGGCCGAACGTGAACAAGGCATCACGATCGATGTAGCCTATAAATATTTTTCTACCCCACATCGAAAATTCATCATTGCCGATACACCCGGCCATATCCAGTACACGCGTAACATGATTACGGGGGCTTCTACCGCCAATTTGGCCATTATTCTCGTAGATGCCCGTCAAGGCGTAGTTGAGCAAACTTTACGGCACACCATAGTTGCCTCTATCATGCGTATTCCACACGTAGTGCTCTGCATCAACAAAATGGATCTGGTCGATTATTCGGAAGATCGTTTTTACGAAATCGTTCATGACTATCAACAAGCCATTAGCAAGCTGCAACTCAACGAAGTGTACTATATCCCAATCAGCGCTTTACATGGCGATAATGTGGTCCACAAATCTCAACGCATGCCCTGGTATACTGGCAAACCTCTGTTGCCCTATCTGGAAGAAATACCCGTTACTTTAGATATTAACATCGATCTGGGGCGCTTTCCCGTACAATATGTAATCAGGCCACAAGAAGAAGCGTATCACGATTATCGAGGATATGCTGGAAAAATTGTTAGTGGGCAATTTCACGAAGGCCAGCAGGTGACGATTTGGCCATCAGGATGGAACAGCACTATTCAGCGAATTGAACGCAATCAGCAAACAGTATCTATGGCCTATGCCCCACAATCGGTCGTCATTTTGCTGAAAGATGATTTAGACATAGGCCGAGGCGATATGATTACACCAGCCGACCAACCTCCTATACTCACCCAAGACCTGGAAGTCACCCTTTGCTGGATGGATAGCTCACCACTCAAAACTGGCGATAAACTCTTATTACAACATGGCCCGGCTTTGGTGCGTTGTGTAGTGAAATCTATTGACTACAAGATCGACATCAACACCCTTTCCCAACAAGATGCGGGTGGTAAGTTGCAGCTCAACGATGTAGCACGCGTGCATTTGCGTACGGCTAAACCTCTTGCTGTAGATACTTATGCCACAAACCGTGCTAACGGTGCCGCTATCTTGATCCATGAAACCAGCTTCAATACGGTAGCTGCCTGCCTCATCGAGGCTTAAGCCAATCGCTTGATCGATTTTTCTGATCTCCCTTACAACAGGTGCACAGCCGCAAGGTTGTGCTCTGTTGTTTCATTCATCAAAAAAATTTGATAAAATGGGAGATATCCTTATAATTTAGCCTTTCCATTCCGTTGTTGATGATCAACGTCTTTTATTTTCAATAAAACACACAGATTATGAAAAAACATCTAAACCTGCTGCTTATCGCCATTTGCTGCCAGCTCGCGGGGCTACAGTTCTCTTCCTTAGCTCAAGAACGCCATGCTCCGCAACCGCCAGCCGCAGAAAATGCTTCATCAAAAGCCAACCTTCCACCAGCTCAACCCGATGTCACTACTACGGGCACGGTTACAGTGGAAGGACAGCGAATTGACTATCAAGCCATTGCGGGTACCATTCCATTGCTAGATGAAAATGATCAGGATACCACTGCTCGAATGTTTTATGTGGCTTATTTCAAACAAGGAGTGAGCGACCCCACCACACGACCCATCACGTTTTTGTATAATGGCGGACCAGGTTCGGCTACAATTTGGTTGCATATGGGTGCCTTCGGTCCACGCCGAGTAGTGATCGATAGCACTGTGCACATGCATGGTGCACCATATGAGCTGGTCAATAACGACTATAGCCTACTCGATGCCAGTGATCTGGTGTTTGTGGATGCACCTGGAACGGGTTTTAGCCGCGTGCTGAAGGGTAAAGAAAAAGATTATTATGGCGTTGATCAGGATGGGCGCGCTTTTAGCCAATTTATCATGCGTTTCATCACGAAATACGGTCGATGGAATAGCCCCAAATTCCTTTTCGGAGAAAGTTACGGCACTACCCGCTCGGCTGTGCTCTCGAGCATGCTACAAAACATGTATGATATTGACCTCAATGGTGTGATCCTACTGTCTCAAATTCTTAGCTTCGACAACTCTATCGACGGCCCATCGCGCAACCCTGGCGACGACATGCCATATATTTTAGGCCTGCCCACTTTTGCAGCTACTGCCTGGTACCATCACCAATTGCCCCAAAACTATCCCAACCTGCAAGCATTCCTACAGCAAGTAGAAAATTTTGCTACAGGCCCTTATGCTCAAGCCTTGCTTAAAGGATCAACTCTCGATTCTACCACCTTCAACCAAATTGCAGAACAATTACACCAATATACTGGCTTGCCAGTAGATTACATTAAAAAAGCCAATCTCCGTATTGACGGTGGACAATTTGAGCAACAATTGCTCAACAACCAAGGCCTCACTACTGGCCGCCTCGATACCCGATTTACAGGCCCATCGCTCGATATTTTGAGCGAACGTGCTTATTACGACCCACAATCGGAGGCCATTAGCGGAGCTTATGTGGCTTTGTTTAACGATTACGTCCGTAAAGTATTGAAATATGGCCAAAACATGGATTACTACCCCGCTATTTATGGCCGTATGCAGTGGGATTGGACACATGGCGGATCACGAACCAGTGTGAATGTGATGAATGACCTAGCTACCGCTATGAAAAAGAATCCACGGTTAAAAGTGTTATTGAATGCGGGTTATTACGATTTGGCTACACCTTTTTATGAAGGCGTATATGAACTACAACACCTACCCATTCCAGATGATTTACAGAAAAACATCCAATATGCTTTCTATGAATCAGGGCATATGGTATATCTACATGTGCCTTCATTGAAACAACTTCATGATCGCACTAAACAATTCATTGAATCATGCTACGCACCCGCTCACTAATCGCACGTTGCCTATTATTAATTGATATAACAACAGGATCATCAAATCGATGGTCCTGTTGTTATGATTACACAGAACCAACAAACTGTAAAAACAACAATCTACACCAGGAAATATAAGTGCCAAAAGAACTTTGCAGCAAAGCCAAAAATCCTGCTTCAATTTTAATCGACCTTCAGAAAAAAATGGCGTTGAATTTAGCGATTTTTCTGTCAATTCAATCTTGAACTTTCTTAAGTTTCCAGACAAAGAAAGAAGGATACATCATTCTCCATCAAATCAAACCTCCAGCAATCTTTTTCATATCTTCTCCCCACATCGACCTTCAGAAAAATGGCGTGAAGAAATGGGCGAACATGAGCGTGAAACGGAAAATGAGGTGGGATATAGATAAGAGTTGAAGTATCAAAGAACTAATTCATCTTACATGAGTTCATAAGAGTATTTCATTTTCCGTAGCGAAATGGAGCCCATTTTAGCCATTTTTCTGGCAGTCTTGAATTTTCTTTGCTTCTTTC
>JAIMAQ010000034.1 GCA_023511875.1 Thermoflavifilum sp. | reverse complement strand
TCCGTAGGAGCGGCATCTTAGTAAAATAAACAAACGTAAGATTCCCATGAGCTCCGTAGGAGCGATATCCTAGTAGATCTATGCAAACCTCCGTTTCAATTCATTCAAGAGAGATAAAAAATTAATTTATATTGTATAAATTACGCCCCTAAATTAACATTATGGATAAAATTCAACCTCAATTATCTGCAGAAAAAGAAATAGCAAGCGGAGAACGTTTTGCCTTTGGTAAAAATTGGTTGAAATTTTTACGCGAGTTGAATGATGAACGTATTTCCCTTGCCATGGCTTCTTTAGAACAATATTTGGGCACAGGTTATTTATATGGGAAATCATTTTTAGATGTAGGATCTGGGAGTGGATTGTTTTCTCTGGCTGCGAGAAAATTAGGTGCTCGAGTATATTCTTTTGATTATGATCTCCAATCTGTAGCATGCACTCAGGAATTAAAGAACCGATATTTTCCACATGATCCTGATTGGATCGTTACACAGGGATCTGCTTTGGATCAGGATTTTTTGAACAAACTTGGCCAATTTGATGTGGTGTATTCCTGGGGGGTATTGCATCATACAGGTGACATGTGGCAGGCCTTAGCCAACATGATTCCACTAGTAAAACCTAATGGGAAATTGTATATTGCCATATATAATGATCAAGGAAAAAGAAGCAGATTTTGGAGGCGTGTCAAGAAATTATATGTTAAGTCTTCATTCATGTTAAAATCTATCATTCTGGGAATCGCCTTTATTAGACTCAGAGGTATTTCACTGATGATTGATGTGCTTAAAGGGAGGCCAGGTTATAGTTGGCGAAATTATTCTAAAAAAAGGGGCAGGGGTATGTCGCCTTGGCGTGATTTGGTGGATTGGGTAGGAGGTTATCCCTTTGAGGTGGCAAAACCCGAAGAAATATTTTCATTTTATTATGCGCATGGATTTATCTTAGACAAGTTGAAAACATGCGGTGGAGGATTGGGATGTAATGAATATGTGTTTATCCGATCATGAATTTATAATATTAGGGTCATTTGAACCCCGTAGGGGCGATATCTTAGTAGAATAAACAAACATATTGTTCCCATGAGCCCCGTAGGGGCGGCATCTAAGTAAAATAAACAAACGCAAGATTTCGATGAGCCCAGCGTTGGGGCGGTATCTTAATGTATTATTCATCTCCTTCGAAAAGATATTTTTCATCATAAGAAATATCGAATTTTTGTAACAATTCGATGTATTCCTCTTTAAAGGATTTCTTTTTATGGTGTTGTTCTTGATGATTAATATATGTGATTACACGATCTAACTGTGACTGTGCATATGAAAATACACCAAAGCCTTCCTGCCATTGAAATTTACCTATTACATATCGTTTTTCATTAATCCATCTTGAGGAATTTGCTTTAATATCTCTAACCAAATCGGAGATGGTGATATCTGGTTTTACACTGATGAGGATGTGTATGTGATCGGCGGCACCGCCAATGGCATATACTTTTTGTTGTTTCTGGTTTACCAACCCACAAATGTATTTGTATAATTCTTCCTTCCAGGATTTTTGAATTTGATTTTGTCGGCCCCTTACCGAAAAAATGATATGTACATATATTTTTGCGAATGTGTTTGCCATGGTGCAATGATAATTTTTATTTTATTTGCATACCGCTACTAAGGAGCTAAGTAGGTAAATATAATATTACTTCATGAATTAACATGTCGCTCCTAGCGGAGCTCAATGGATTTGGAAAATTGTATTACCTACTAACATGTCGCTCCTACGGAGCTCAATGGATTTGGGAAATTGTATTACCTACTAACATGTCGCTCCTACGGAGCTTAAAGGATTAGGGAAATTGTATTACCTACTAACATGTCGCTCCTAGCGGAGCTCAAAGGATTAGGGGAATTGTTTTTATCTACTCACATGTCGCTCCTAGCGGAGCTTAGAGGATTGGGGAAATTGTTTTTATCTACTAACATGTCGCTCCTACGGAGCTTAGCGGATTAAGGAAATTGTTTTTATCTACTAACATGTCGCTCCTACGGAGCTCAATGGATTTTGGAAATTGTATTATCTACTAACATGTCGCTCCTAACGGAGCTCAA
>JAIMAQ010000033.1 GCA_023511875.1 Thermoflavifilum sp. | reverse complement strand
TCTTCACGTTGCAAGGGAATATCTGGCTCGTTGCCATTCATGATATGGGCCACATTGAATTGTACAACCGAAGTAGTGAGATCGGGATTTAAGCGCACGATATAGCCACGGGGTAAGAAGGCATCTTCACGCAAGCCATCGGCTTTTTGAATCAATTGCTTTAGGGTAAGCCCCTGGGTTAACGCAAACGTACCTGGCCGATATACAGCCCCCTGGATAATAACCCGATTGAGATAACGATCGAGAATGCTCGATACAAAATATTGATCTCCATTTTGTGGATGAAAGCTGGCATAATCTGCTGCTGGTATATCGGTGACCTTTCTTTGTGTAGGCGTAAGTTGAATGGCTTTTATACTGGCGGTATAGGCACTATCTGAGAAACCGCCTGCATAATGCAACAAATCCGATAAGGTTTCACCAGGCTTGAGCTCATATATTCCAGGACGTTTTACTTGCCCATTGATGAACACATGGGTTTGATATACTGGCACCCGAATCACATCCTGATCTTGCAGGCGAATATTCTTGCTTTGATCGCCTTTCATCAAGAAATCATATACATCTACCGTATCGATAACCTGGTTGTTGCGAATGACTTCAATATCGCGAAACGAACCTCGCGAAGTAGGCCCGCCACTGGCATACAACGCATTAAACACCGTAGCCAACGAAGGCAAAGTATACGTGCCCGGTTGCGTGATTTCGCCCATCAAAGTGACTTTGATACTGCGAATACGCCCAATGCTCACCTGTACAGAGGTTTTGCCCGTTTGAATAGAAGAATATACCGTAGATAATTTCGACTTGATCCGTTGAGCAGCCTGGTCGATAGTGAGCCCATTGACATACACAATGCCGATGTATGGAATGTTGATAGATCCTTCATTGCTCACTGTGAGTCGATAACTCGCTTCAGAATATCCATAAATATCAATCACGATTTCATCACCAGGACCTACTTGATAATTCTTGGGAGTGGGAATATTTAAATCGGGTTCAAAGGTAAGATGTGGATTTCGAAACAATTCTTCGCCGAAAATATGTGGTCGTAAAGCATTTAATGCTTGCAACATACGACTCACCGATGTGGTATCGCTAATGCCATATCCAAACCGGTGCAAGCCAGTATCTGTAATGCCTGCTTGTTGAAGCGTTTGCATTTGCAAACTATCTTGTGCCCGAATACGTGCAATGCGTGCCTGCAATTTTTGTAGTTCGGTAGGGTTCATTCCCCGTGCAAGCGCCATTTGGCTAATCTGCGCATCGCTTAATCCGCTTTGCTGAGCTTGAAGCATAAACTGACGAATCTGTTCATCCGTCAGGTTATCGACATGTATGGTTTGCAAATTCAAATTAGCAGGCAAATGCTGGGCTCGAGCGCTCGAAACTACCACGAGCAACGCAACTATGCTGAAGCCATAACGCAAAAAACGTAACATGAATAGCTATTTAAGATACAACGATATACAATCATTATTTTGCTTCTGCCTTTTGCCAAAGCAATAGGTATTGTTGCTGATCGGGCGAATGGCCATATTGGCTCCGCCATTCCGATGCAGCGTAGCTTAAAAAACGAATCTTGCGACGAATCAATTGCTCCACTCTATCGATCAATTTCATCACATGCGCCTTATCTATCTCCCCTATAAAAATTAAATCGATAATACCCGAATCCCTACCTAAGGCATAATCGCCAGTCAAATATACTTGCTCTACTTGGTTGAGCCGCTCTACTACTTCACTAATCACTCGATCTAAACCCACATATTTTAACAAGATGCTTCGAAGATCGGCATATAAAGGATGTTTTGTGTTGGCCCGATACATTTTTTTATTTCCTTGAGTTTCTACCAACAATATGCCTGCTTGCTCAAAACGATTGAGCTCCAAGCGAATAGCATTGGTGCTTCGATGAAATTCTTGCGCTATACCGCGTAAATAACCACTAGACGCAGGATTTAAAAATAAGCGCAATAATAATTTCAATCGCGTTTGCGAAGAAATCACGGCATCTAATACATCCTTCTGCACGGAAAATAATAAATATCAAAAACGAGCGTTATGAATAGGCTTTACTCACGGCTTCGCCACCTCAGTCACAGGGCTTACTGAGAATGAGTAAGAAAACTACTCGAAGTGATGCCAAAATTAGGGAACGTGTTGCATTCAACCAATTTTTTTTCTTCTATCAAATCGTTATGCCTTGGTGAGCCGCTACCTTCTTTCTTTGTCTGGAAACTTAAGAAAATTCAAGACTGTTAGAAAAATAGCCAGGGCATGTTCCTTCTTTCTTTGTCTTGAAACAAAGAAAGAAGCAAAGAAAATTCAAGACTGTCAGAAAAATGGCTAAAATGG
>JAIMAQ010000032.1 GCA_023511875.1 Thermoflavifilum sp. | reverse complement strand
CAACGGGGCCTGCTGGACCTACAGGCGCTACCGGAGCAACTGGACCTGCTGGAACTGGCGCTACTGGAGCAACGGGGCCTGCTGGACCTACAGGCGCTACCGGAGCAACTGGACCTGCTGGAACTGGCGCTACTGGAGCAACGGGGGCTACTGGGCCTACAGGTGCTACTGGAGCAACGGGGGCTACTGGGCCTACAGGGGCAACAGGACCTACAGGTGCTACAGGTGCTACAGGAGTATTAAGCTTTGCAGATTTTTATGCGTTGATGCCTCCGGATAATGCAGCAACAGTTGCTCCCGGTACAGACGTAAGTTTTCCGGAAGATGGACCTACTAGTGGGACTACTATTACCCGTACTGGTCCCAGTTCATTTAACTTAGGTGCAATTGGCACCTACCAGGTCTTGTTTCAGGTGAGTGTGACCGAAGCGGGCCAACTGATTTTAACTCTCAATGGTGCTGACCTAGCCTATACGGTGGTCGGAAGAGCAACCGGTACTTCTCAGATAGTGGGAATGGCTCTTGTGCAAACGACTGTCATCAATTCAATACTCACTGTACGAAATCCTGCTGGCAATGCAGCGGCATTAACCATCACTCCTCTCGCTGGAGGAACAAAGCCTGTTTCAGCACACCTTGTTATCACGCAACTCGCATAGAGGGAAGGAGAATGGCATACTCGAGTCAGTATCCATACAGCGCCTGCCGCAGTCCGTTTTGTAGAACCTCCACAACTTGATGTGAAGCGTGCAAGTGATGATGAGGTAGTGATTACGCATCGGTCAACCCGTAAGATGTATTCGCTTGCTATAGGGATGGCACAAGGAGTAGCTGCACGCTACAACGAAAAAGTGATCATTACCGAAAAAAGCTGCATGCTCAATGGCGATTACGAGTGCGTACTCTCTGTAAAGGTAACTGCATAGTTATAAATGAAATCTCCGCTTGTGGCTAAAAAGGGCCAAAGTGGAGATTTTTCCATTGGGAGGTCTCCGAGGCGTAGAATTGCCCCGTACGGGGCCGGATTGTACCATGCCTGGCTGGGCACCATGCGCTCCTTCAACAACCGAGCCTCCCAGGCCTACTAAATGGACATCCACCGTTGAGTTTCCGACGATTTCGTGATTATATCGATCTAATCAACGGCAATCCATAGCGTGAGATTGCGCCCATAGTTGCGAGAGACAAATTGGGGACATGGTAACTTTTCCTTCTCGATAGCTTACGCACGTTCTAGTGACTCCATTTTACTACAGAGGAAAATTTCGACCTTTGATCCGGATACCCGCCAGATTGATGTTTTCTTCTGGCCAAGCCCACTGATGGGCCCGGAACATTACATAAAAGCTCTTTTTGTAATTTTAGTGGCTTTTATGGGCATCCTGCTATTGTAGCCTCGTGGAGGCGAGATAGGAGGTGCTCATATGGATTGGAGGACGGTTTTCCAGGACTTTGAGAATCTCGACTACGAACAAAAACTGGAGCTCTTTCGGGCCATTCGAAACGCTCTGTTTCCGGATACCCCGAAGCCGCTCGCAGCCTTAGTAGCAGAACTCAGGGAAGCACGCTTTGCGGATGCCGTTATGTGTCCGCATTGCCAAAGCCAATCTGTGAAGCGTAACGGAAAGTATCGCTCCCGCCAGCGCTATTTGTGTCGTGGTTGCGGGCGGTCTTTTAATGACTTGACGGCCAGCCCCATCGCTGGAACGCATTATCCAGAGTTGTGGCAACGCTATTTCGAGTGCATGGTTGAAGGACTTTCTCTTCCCAAGATAGCGAAGAAGCTCGGCATTCATGTGAGTACCGCCTTCTATTGGCGGCACAAGATCCTGAATGCCATCCGATCTCTGGGCGCCGATACACTCTCTGGCATTGCGGAATGTGATGAGACCTTCTTCCTCGAGTCCATGAAGGGAAAGAAACGAATTCCACACCGGGAAGCTCGTCAACGTGGTGGTAAGTCTCAGTATAAGGGTATAAGCCACGAGCAGGTCTGTGTTGTCGTTGCTGTGGACCGCAACGGGGGTATCGTGTCGCAGGTCGCAGGAATTGGCCGGCCCACAGCGTATGACATAAACAGCGTATTGGGACAGTATATATCCCCAACTGTGACGCTTTGTACGGACTTG
The DNA here is from genome assembly GCA_023511875.1 of Thermoflavifilum sp. Classification (GTDB taxonomy): domain Bacteria; phylum Bacteroidota; class Bacteroidia; order Chitinophagales; family Chitinophagaceae; genus Thermoflavifilum. Next base: position 240 of record JAIMAQ010000032.1, on the reverse strand, counting down.
GCTACAAGCTATAAGAGATTTGCACAGATGAAAGGTCTGGTACGTTATCGACTAAACGCCAACAAAGGCATTCGTATGAAGAAGAGCATCTACCAAATCCAACATGTGAACGCATATTATATTTATTATGGAAGGGTGAATAGTTGGATGGAGCGGTTCAATGATGCTTCTCGATCCTTTGACCCTTGTACCGATCAAGGATCCGTACGAATATCTGCTGGATATCGTCCCGGACTCGCC
>JAIMAQ010000024.1 GCA_023511875.1 Thermoflavifilum sp. | reverse complement strand
ACTTTCTTTGCTTCTTTCTTTGTTTCAAGACAAAGAAAGAAGGAACATGCCCTGGCTATTTTTCTGGTAGTCTTGAATTTTCTTTGCTTCTTTCTTTGTTTCCAGACAAAGAAAGAAGAGTATGCCTGAATCGTTTTACAGAAAAATAAAGAAGGTTAAAAATGAAGGCATACTGTTTTATTGATTTACCATTGTGTATATACAGGGAGGTCTTGTAACAATGGAAGTTGTTGATCTTTTACACTCACGATTTGTTGGGCAGTAGGGATTTGCCAGTTGATGTGCAATTGTGGATCGTTGTAACGGATGCCCTCTTCGCTTGAAGGCTCATAAAATGCATCGCATTTATAAAACACCTCGGCCGTATCTGAGAGTACGGCATAGCCATGTGCAAAGCCACGAGGCACAAATAGTTGTTTTTTGTTTTCTTCACTTAGTTCAATAGCAAATACTTGATGGTATGTGGTGGAATGGGGTCGTAAATCAACCACCACGTCGAGTATTTTGCCCTTTAATACACGGATCAATTTTGCTTGAGCATGAGGAGGGCGTTGATAATGCAATCCCCGAATGACGCCGTAATGAGAAAAAGCCTGATTGTCTTGTACAAATTGTGTGAAGTACCCTGCTTGGGCAAATAGCTTTTGGTTATAACTTTCAAAGAAATATCCTCGATGATCTTGAAAAACTTTTGGGGTAAAAATAAATAATCCTTCAAATGCTGTGGTTTCAAAAGGCATGGTATGGATATTAGTTATTGTGCTCGCGTTCTACATATTGTTGTTGATAATATTGCTGATAAGTGCTGCTAGTCACATGTTCCAGCCACTCAGGATGTGAAAGGTACCAGTCGATCGTGCGTCGAATGCCTTCTTCAAACGTAATAGAAGGCTGCCAGCCTAGTTCACTACGGATACGTGAAGCATCGATCGCATAACGCATGTCGTGACCAGCACGGTCTTTTACGAAGGTGATGAGCTTTTCGCTGCTGCCTGGAGGCTTACCCAATTTTTCATCCATACACTTGCAAATCAATTTCACAAGATCAATATTTTTCCATTCGTTGTTTCCCCCAATGGTATAGGTTTCGCCACGCCGACCATGATGAAAGATTAAATCAATGGCTCGCACATGATCTTCTACCCAAAGCCAGTCGCGCACATTTTCTCCCTTACCATAAACCGGTACGGGCTTATTTTGCTGAATATTGCGAATAACCAGTGGAATGAGTTTTTCTGGGAATTGGTATGGGCCATAGTTATTAGAGCAATTAGAAATTACTATTGGCAGATGATAAGTGTGAAAATATGCCCTAACAAGATGATCTGCTCCAGCTTTAGAAGCTGCATAAGGTGAGCGTGGATCATATTTAGATTGTTCTGAAAAATATCCACTTTCGCCTAATGAGCCGTAGACTTCATCGGTAGATACTTGGTAAAAAAGTTTATCGGTGAGTGCAGAAGTCCAATATTTCCGACAAGCATTGAGCAGCACAGCCGTTCCCAACACATTTGTACGTACAAAACCTAAAGGATCCATGATAGAACGATCTACATGGCTTTCGGCGGCAAGATGAATAACTGCATCTATGGGATAGGTGGCAAACAGTTGATCGATAAATTGTTCGTCGGTAATATCTCCTTTGAGAAATTGATAATTGGGTTGATGTTCTATATCGATCAAGTTTTCCAGGTTGCCGGCATAAGTGAGTTTATCCAAGTTGAGAATATGATATTGAGGATAGTGATTTACAAACCAGCGCACCACATGTGATCCAATAAATCCTGCTCCTCCAGTGATTAGAATTGTTTTTTTCATAGGTACGTTTGGGTTTATGATGAAGAGGGTAATTGATCCAGATGAGATTTAAAATATTCCAAAGTAAGCTTAAGTCCTTCTCTACGGCTCACCTTGGGTTCCCAACCGAGAATGGTTCGTGCTTTGGTGATATCGGGCTTGCGTTGCTTAGGATCGTCGACAGGTAAGGGTTTAAACACAATTTTTTGTTTGCTACCTGTGAGCTCCAAAATTTCTTTAGCAAAGTCTAACAAAGTTACTTCATCGGGATTACCCATGTTCATCGGCAAATGATAATCGCTAAACAGTAACCTGTAAATACCTTCTACCAGGTCTGATACATAGCAAAAGGAGCGCGTTTGTGAACCATCGCCAAATACTGTAAGATCTTGTCCTGTAAGTGCTTGCGTCATAAATGCGGGTAAGGCACGCCCATCGTTGAGCCGCATACGCGGGCCATAAGTGTTAAATATTCGCACTATACGCGTTTCTAATCCATGATAATTGTGATAAGCCATGGTAATTGATTCCATAAATCTCTTGGCTTCGTCATACACACCTCGGGGGCCAACAGGATTTACATGTCCCCAATACTCTTCAGGCTGGGGATGCACTTCAGGGTCGCCATACACTTCTGAAGTGGAGGCCACCAAGATACGGGCCTTTTTTTCTTTGGCCAGGCCCAATAAATTATGCGTGCCTAGTGAACCAACTTTGAGGGTTTGAATAGGTTTTTGCAAGTAATCGATGGGGCTAGCTGGTGAAGCAAAATGCAGGATATAATCTAGCTTGCCGGGCACATGTACAAACTTGGTGACATCATGAAAATAAAATTCAAAATTTTCCAGAGGAAATAAATGTTCAATATTACTTAAACTTCCTGTGAGCAAGTTGTCCATTCCAATCACATGAAATCCTTCTTGTACAAACCGATCGCAGAGATGAGATCCGAGAAAGCCCGCAGCTCCCGTAATCAAAATGCGTTTTCTTTCCATATCAGTGAGAGTTTTACGTTATGATAAAACGGGTTTGCGGCCAATGCTAATATAGTTAAAGCCTTCTTCTTGCATCTTATCGAGTTCAAACACATTTCGTCCATCAAAGATCAGTTTTTGTTTCATGAGCTCGCGCATGCGATCAAAATCGGGTGTACGAAATTCATTCCATTCGGTAGCAATGATCAAGGCATCGGCTTGTTCAAGGCAGTGATATTGATCGAGAGCATATTCAATTTGATCTCCTAATTGCTTTTTTACATTGGGCATAGCTTCTGGATCAAAGGCTCTTACTGATGCACCATGTGCCAGTAGTTCTCGGATGATGTATAAACTCGGAGCCTCCCGAATATCGTCGGTATTGGGTTTGAAGGCTAGCCCCCATATTGCAAAGCGTTTGCCTTTGATGTTGCCCTGGAAATGGTTTAAGATAAATGGAATTAAATAAGTTTTTTGTCGTTCGTTGACATCCATCACGGCTTGTAGTATCTTGAATTCATAATTCACCTGATGGGCAGATTGTACCAATGCCTGTACATCTTTTGGAAAGCAGCTTCCACCGTAGCCAATGCCAGGAAATAAAAATCGCTTACCAATGCGAGAATCTGTACCAATGCCTATTCGCACCATGTCTACATTAGCTCCCAACTTTTCGCACAAGATAGCGATTTCATTCATAAACGATATTTTCATCGCTAGAAAAGCATTGGCAGCATATTTAGTGAGCTCGGCTGAAGGGATATCCATAAACAAGATGGGATTGCCTTGGCGAACAAACGGTGCGTATAATTCATGCATAATTTTGCGAGCCCTTTCTGAATCGGTGCCTATTACTACACGATCGGGCTTCATAAAATCTTCCACAGCCACACCTTCACGCAGGAACTCTGGATTAGAAACCACATCAAATTCCACTTTTGCATGTTGGGCAATAGTTTGTTTTACCTTAGCACAGGTGCCTACAGGTACGGTGCTCTTGGCAACGATAACGGTATAGTTTTTCAATAGTTTGCCTAAGTCTTCTGCCACTTGCAATACATACGACAAATCGGCTTCACCATTTGCACCTGGAGGTGTAGGCAAAGCTAGAAAAATGACTTCTGCATCATCCACGCCTTCGGCCAAAGAAGTGGTGAAATACAAGCGACCATCACGCAAATTGCGCTGGAAAAGCTTTTCCAATCCAGGCTCGTAGATGGTGATCACGCCATTTTTGAGCTTGTTTACCTTTTCCTGGTCTACATCTACGCAAGTAACATGATTGCCACTTTCTGCAAAACAAGTTCCGGTAACTAGGCCTACATAGCCAGTTCCAACGATTGTAACTTTCATGGGGCTAACATTTTATGTGGTGAAACAATTGAAAAATATACCATAGAAACGAGATTCAATAAGGGAATAAACAAATTGCATATGGGCGGGTTTCAACATCAAAGGGTTATTTTCCAAAAAAACGACGTACATGTTCAATAATAAAATTTTGTTGTTCAAGATCGAGTTCGGTGTGCATGGGTAAAGATAGCACATGCTGCGATAGCCATTCTGTGGTTTTTAGCGAATGAGCTACATAGGGTAGTGAATTAAACATTTTTTGTTGGTGGCAAGGCACGGGGTAATAGATCATCGTAGGAATGCCTTGGGCAAATAAATATTGTTGAAGCGATTCACGTTGCTTGGGTGGCACCAGTATCGTGTATTGGTGAAAGACGTGGCCACAATAGGGTGCACGATAGGGCGTGGTGATTTCGGGTATATCGTTAAAGCCGCTATCGTAGAGATCTGCAGCTTGTCTGCGAGCAGCAATGTATTGATCTAAATAACGCAATTTTACTTGCAGGACGGCTGCCTGAATACTATCGAGCCTGGAATTGCAACCCACCAGATCGTGATAATATCTTTTGCTCTGGCCATGATTGGCAATCATTTGCATTTTTTGAGCGAGAGCATCATCATGGGTGAAGATAGCTCCCCCGTCGCCATAGGCGCCTAAGTTTTTAGAAGGGAAAAATGAAGTGCACCCTATGGTACCCATAGTGCCCGTTTTCATTTTCTTGCCATCAGCGAAGTGATAGTCACAACCAATGGCTTGGGCATTGTCTTCAATCACATGCAGGTGATATCTGTGAGCTAGTTGCAGCAGCGGTTCCATATCTACGCTTTGCCCGAATAAATGCACGGGTACGATGGCTTTGGTACGCTTAGTGATGGCTGCTTCTACGGTTTCTGCAGTAATACAAAACGTTTTGGGATCTACATCTACAAATACAGGTTTGAGCTTCAGCAAGGCGATCACTTCTGCAGTGGCGATATAGGTAAAAGAGGGCGTGATTACCTCGTCGCCAGGTTGTAGATCGAGTGCCATCATGGCGATTTGCAAGGCATCGGTACCATTGGCACAAGGAATCACGTGTTTCACTTGTAAATATTGGGCTAAATCTTCTGCAAAAGCCTTTACTGACGGCCCTTGTATGAAGGTACAATTTTCCAGCACTTCCGCTATGGCCCGATCGATTTCTGATTTGATGTGTTGATATTGCCTTTTGAGATCAACCATTTGAATGGGTACAGACATATGCGCGTGTTTCCTGAATTGGGCAACAAACTTACTAAAATGCACGGAGAGCCATGGCTTAGTTTGGAATAAACAATTGCTATTTTTTCGAGGGTATAGCTGTCAAGGGTTTATTTTTGCTGGATTATGATTCGCTGGCTGTATTACTTGGGCATCAGGATATACGTGATGGGTATTCGTTTAGCTGCTCGATGGATGCCAAAGGCCAAACATTGGCTGGAAGGGCGTAAGCAACAATCGTTGCGGCTCAAAGCATTTGCCATACCCGCTAACCGACCACGAGTTTGGATGCATTGTGCTTCTACAGGGGAATATGAGCAAGGCAGGCCAGTGCTGCAAGCTATTCGCAACCAATATCCCGAGGCTTTTCTAATCGTAAGTTTTTTTTCTCCTTCTGGGTATCAAGCTCGTCAATCAGATCCACTTATCGATCTAATTCTTTACCTGCCGCCCGATTTGCCAGGTCAAGCCAACAGGTTTTTGGACTTCCTGCAGCCTCAGCTAGTGATCTTTGTGAAGTATGAATTTTGGTTTGGTTATTTGAATACCCTTTGGCAACGACAAATTCCTTGCATATTAATTTCGGCGCGGTTCCAAAAAAATCAATTGTTTTTCAAGCCCTATGGTGGCTTTTTTCGAAAGCTGTTGGGTGGGTTTACACATATCTTCGTGCAAGACGAGGCTTCGCAACTGTTGTTGCAGGCTTATGGTATTACTCGAGTGAGCGTGAGTGGTGATACGCGGTGTGATAGGGTGATCGAAATAGCTACTCATTGGAAGCCAGATACTTTGGTGGCGGCTTTTTTGCGAGGGAGAAAGGCTGTAGTGATTGGGAGTAGCTGGCCTGAAGATGATAAACTCTGGCTGGCGTACCTGCAACAGCATAGGTTGAAGACGCCCGTAATCTGGGTGCCTCATGAGATTCAAGAGCAGCAGGTAGAACATCTTAGGCAGGCCTGGCCTAATGGGAAGGCAATTCGCTATAGTGCTTGGGAAAGTCGTGTGGAACAAATTCCTGAGTATGTAGATCTGCTCATTGTAGATCGAATAGGTTTGTTATCTAGGTTATATGCTTATGGCTGGATGGCATACGTGGGAGGAGGTTTTGGAGCAGGCATTCACAATGTGTTGGAAGCAGCGGTGTATGGAATTCCAGTAGTATTTGGGCCAAAGTATACGCGTTTTCAGGAGGCAGTAGATCTCGTGTCAATGCAAGCGGCTTTTGTGGTGAAGCATGTAGATATGCTTCACCAGGTGATTTGCAGGCTTAGTCGGTCTTCTGAAGCACAAGCTAGTGGGGCAATAGCCAGGGGGTATGTTGAAACCCATGCGGGAGCTACTCGCGTGATCATGGCTTATTTAGAAGAAAAACGTTTTTTGACAACAGCGTAAAAGGTTTGTACGGTGGTATCGTTTGCATCCCAGGCATAGCGAGGCAATAGGTGTTTGGAAATCCATTGCCAAGCTTCTTCCCACGACTTGCAAACATTCAGAGCTTCGATGGCCTGTTCATAACTTTGGTAGTCGTTGTGAAATAGCTCTGTGATAAACAAGAAACGGTCGTTGATACCAATAGCTTTGCGTAAATCAGCTACGGGAAGATGGCTGAGTTTGTCGGCTAATTCAGTAGCGCTAGGTTTCAGGCGTTCATTCAGCGATGGCTCATGGATGCCTATTCGTTCATTGATTTCTTGCAATAGTGGAGATGTTTTTAGGGATTGTGTGGCTGCCGGCGAAATCGTAGGTTGGGGAGGTGCAGTGGGTTGTTGGGCAGATGGGTTTGTAGTAGGTGGAATCACCGCAATGCGTGGAGCTGTCGAAACAACCTGCTGGGCAGCATTGGTCGAAAGCATTTCCAGCAAAGTCACATACAGCTCGTGGGTGCATTGGAGCAGTTGTACCCATTCGGCCTGTTGCTTGTGGAGATCATGTAGGCGATCGATCAGTTCGTCTAAACGAGCAGATGCATTCATGCATATTTTTTTAAAGTCTATACAAAAATCGGATAATTATGTTTATTGAACCCATGATGCCAGGTGAAAATATTGGCTGGATTGAGGTAATTTGTGGCTCTATGTTTTCCGGCAAAACCGAAGAATTAATCCGTCGGCTTAGGCGTGTACAGATTGCTCAACAGCGGGTGCAAATTTTTAAGCCCGCTATTGATGTCCGTTATCATGAAGAGCATATCGTTTCTCACGATGAAAATAGCATTCCTTCTGTGCCTGTACACCATTCCGAACAGTTGCTCCTTCTGTGTGGCGATGCACAGGTGATTGGAATAGACGAGGCCCAATTTTTCGACGAGCAACTGCCTAACGTATGCGACCAGCTGGCATCGCGCGGGATAAGGGTAATAGTAGCCGGTTTAGACATGGATTATCAGGGCAGGCCCTTTGGCCCAATGCCCGCATTACTAGCTAAGGCCGAATATATTACCAAGCTTCATGCCATCTGCGTACGATGTGGCAATATTGCCAATTACTCGTATCGCAAAACATTGCACGAACAAACCGTGTTGCTAGGCGAAAAAGATATCTATGAACCTCGCTGCAGGCGCTGTTTTTTCGAAGGTAAATAAACTCATGTTTAATCGTTAAAATTATATAACCCGATTTGCCAAGGGTTGTGGCTTGATGCGAAAGGTGAAATGTTTCTGGGTAAGAAAACTAAAACTAGCTACCAATAAGGTGGTCACGATCTTACCTAAGGTTGGGTACCAATGAAGCTTATTCACAAATAAGGTTAAAAATACATAGTTGAGTACAATGCATGCCCCCACTAGCAGCAAATACCTGAACAGTTGCACACGCCCTCTCAACTCCGACTCCGGAAAAACAATAAATTTTGAGAGTGAAAATCCTGTAGGAAAACTGATGCAGAAAGCCATCAGAAAGGCTGCAATAGGTGCACTAATCGAAATAAACCCCAGATGAAGAACTTGCTCATGCAAGATAAAATGATAACTGATGAAATACATGAGAATATCTACACCATTGGAAAAACTTCCGCAGAAAAGATAACGAAACGTGCGCAGCGGAATCCAAGATTGAAAAGGCTTGAGGTAAAAAAAATCGATAATGCGTAAAATGATTTGCCTAACAGATTGCATAAGCAGGCAAAGGTAAACAGAAAAATCATGTCAAATAGCATGATGTAATGATCTCTTGCAGTTTATTCACATATAAAAAAATATATTACCATAATTAGGTAATTGAGAAAATACAACTCTTCTCAGTAAAGCCCCTAACTTTGTTCCACTGCTGTTTATGCACACAATTCGGCAAATCGTTGGATTAGTCAAGAAAGACTTGATGCTGGAGTGGCGTCAGAAATATACTTTTTATGGATTGCTGCTCTATGCTGCTTCCACAGTGTTTGTGATGTACATGTTATTGCATCAACCAGCCGATAAGGTGTGGAATGCGTTGTTTTGGATTACGCTGTTGTTTATCAGTGTCAATGCAGTAGCCAAGAGTTTTTTGCAGGAAACTGCAGGGCGCATGTTGTTTTATCACCAGCTATGTAGCCCAGAAGTGTTTATGATCGGCAAAATGCTCTATCATGTGTTGCTTATGGCCTTCATGAGTGTAGTTTGCTGGCTATTATATCTTTGGTTTTTGGGTAATCCCTTGATCAAGCTGGGATATTTCGTGGGTATATGTTTGCTGGGGGGGAGCAGTTTGGGCATAGCCTTTAGCTTGCTGGCAGCGGTTGCTTCGCGTGCAGGGCAGAGTGCAGCATTAATGGCTATTTTAGGGTTCCCGATTATGATTCCCTTGTTGCTTTTGCTTACTCGTGTTTCTCAGGTGGCTTTTCAAGAAGTCTATCAGCCGGGTCTCACTAAAATGTTTTGGATGCTGGGTAGTTTAGATGTGTTTATCGTAGCTCTTTCGCTGATCTTGTATCCCTTTTTATGGAAGAATTAAATCGGTGATTTTGGTGATGGATAGCTTCGGTGAACAAAAGGTTAAAAATGCACTCATTTCAGAAAACTTGCAGTAGCTTTGAGCTCAGGTTTAATTTGATTAAAACCTCATTGATCATGAAAACATATTGGTGGAAGGCACTATGTGTGGTGTTGTTGTTATACACGTTGATCGCGGGGTTGCTCATGCCAGTGCCAGCCAAAGATATCTTGAATGAAACCATCCGCAATTTGCACTTTCATGTTCCAATGTGGTTTACCATGATCATATTGTTTGGTATTTCTTGTGTCAGCTCCATTCAATACCTAAGTAGTGGACGTTTGCAGAAAGATATTGTAGCGGTGCAAAGCGCTAATGTAGGCTTGCTTTTTGGGATATTGGGGTTGATCACGGGAGCTATCTGGGCCAATTATACTTGGGGTGCACCCTGGAGCGATGATATCAAGCAGTTATGTACTGCCATAGCGTTGCTCATGTATTTCGCATATTTTGTTTTGCGCAATTCGTTTACTGATCTTGATAAGCGTGCTCGGGTGAGTGCGGTGTACAACATTTTTGCTTTTGCTATGTTATTTCCATTATTATTTATTATTCCACGTATGACCGATTCATTGCATCCAGGCAATGGAGGTAATCCAGCCTTTAGTCAATATGATCTCGATAATGAGTTGCGCAAAGTATTTTATCCAGCTGTAATTGCCTGGATGTTGTTGGGCTTATGGATCACCGAAATTCGCATTCGTATGCGTATGTTAGAACTTAAATCTTTGCTTTCATGATGCATGCTTTATGGCTCCATATATCTGCGTTTTTTTTGTTACAAGCAGGGCAAATGTCGGCCAACGCAGCTTCTTCAGCCCCTGAGATGGCAACGCTGATGCGCAGCAACGGTAAAATTTATGTGGTGGTAGCTGTGATTGTGATTATTTGGATAGGGTTGTTGTTATATGTAATTTCCGTAGATCGTAAGTTGCACCGCATAGAAAAAAAATTTAGCCAATCGGCTTCACATCAAGTATCTCGCAATTCAGAGATTCTTTCCTAGAGCAATTTTTTTGTTGTTATAAAATCTTCAGCTATGCTCACTACAGATCAAGTCACTACAAATCCTCCCGCACAGGGGCCTGCTCACAAGCCTTATAGCTTTTTTCACAATGTGGAAATGTGGTTCGACAAAGCTGCCCGCTTTACCAAGTGGGACAAGGGCTTGCTTGAGCAAATCAAAGCTTGTAACGCCGTTTATCGGATGCGTTTCCCCGTAAAAATAGGCGACCATATTGAAGTGATTGAGGCCTATCGCGTTCAGCACTCTCACCATAAGCTGCCCTGTAAAGGTGGCATTCGCTACAGCGAAGAAGTCAACCAAGACGAGGTCATGGCCCTGGCTGCGTTGATGACTTACAAATGTGCAATCGTAAATGTGCCCTTTGGTGGCGCTAAAGGGGGGATACGTATTAACCCCAAAAAATATTCGGTGTATGAGTTAGAAAAAATCACCCGAAGGTATACCTCAGAGTTAATCAAGAAAAACTTCATTGGCCCGGGCATCGATGTGCCTGCCCCAGACTATGGCACAGGTGAACGCGAAATGAGCTGGATTCTTGATACCTACTTGAGTTTAAAGCCGGGCGAAATCGATGGGTTGGGTTGCGTTACGGGTAAGCCCGTTTCTCAAGGCGGTGTACGTGGCCGAAAAGAAGCTACAGGTCGTGGCGTTTTTTATGGGCTGCGCGAAGTGTTGAGCCATAAAGAAGATATGCAAAAAATAGGCCTGGAACCCGGTGTAGAAGGCAAAACCGTGATTATACAGGGGCTTGGCAATGTGGGCTATCATACCGCCAAGTTTTTCTATGAAGCCGGTGCCAAAATCATTTGCCTCATCGAGTGGGACGCAGCTATCTACAATCCCAAGGGCCTCAACCCCGACGAAGTGGTGAAGTTTCGCGAAGAAACAGGATCCATCAAAAACTTTCCCGGTGCACAAACCCTACGCCGCAATACAGATGGGCTGGAGCTGGAATGCGATATCTTGATACCAGCGGCTTTGGAAAATGTCATCGATGCCAACAATGCTCCTCGTATCAAGGCTAAAATCATCGGTGAAGCCGCCAACGGCCCGCTTACCATCGAGGCCGATGAGATTCTGCTGAAAAAAAACGTACTCGTAGTGCCCGATGTGTTTCTCAATGCAGGTGGGGTAACGGTATCTTATTTCGAATGGTTAAAAAACCTGCGCCACGTGCGCTATGGCCGTATGGAAAAAAGGTTTACTGCCAACATGAACCACCTCATCCTCGAACAGATCGAAAAGAGCACAGGCCATCCAGTAGACGAAGCTCAACGGAAACTTATTGAACATGGCCCAGATGAAATTGATCTGGTAAATTCAGGTCTTGAAGAAACCATGATTGAAGCCGTACAGGAGATTCGTGAGATTTGGCATAGGCATAAAGATATTCACGACATGCGCACAGCAGCTTTCGTGAGCGCAATCAATAAAATTGGCGAAGCTTATGCCCAATTAGGTATCTTCCCCTAATAGTTGGCTCGTTTTCTAACCACTCGATCCCTGCGCAGAATATCCATCAAGTTTGTCAAGCGCAGGGATTTTGTTTTTTAAATTTCCTTTCAGCCAATGTTGTTCATGCTGCGATGATCTTATTGGTAAGTTTTCAAAAACCTACAAGTCAATCTGTTTTCAGATTCCGCAGTGAAGCGTTTAGCCGTTGGGTTTGCTGGGCCAGGCAGGTAGCTGGGTAAGTAGGCTGGGTGGCACGGTTTGACAATTGTAGCCCCAGGTGCTATGGCCATTGCTAATGACCAAATAATTTGCTTTTAAGAGGAAATTGTATCCCACCAGTTGCATGAGTACCGATTCGGAAAGAGGCACTTCCGGCGCCTTACATTCTACAATCATCCAGGGTTCTAAAGATGGCGTATAAACGACTATATCGGCTCTTCGATGAATTTGAGGTAAAGATTTCTCCACGGCTATCAATGTACTTGGGTATTGCATTACCTCAATGAAATAATGCAGCAACAATTGTCTTACCCATTCTTCGGGAGTGAGTGCCACATATCGCCTTCGCACCCTGTCGAACACATATTGCCGACGATTGCGGGTAATCACACGCAGCCGAAATAACGGAAATTCCAAGGCAATCATCTTCTTAGCTTACAAAATAAATATCTGTAATTTTATCCGAAAACAGGATTATGGCATTGAAAACCAAGGAAGAAATCGTCAAAGATTGGTTGCCCAGATACACTGGCGAAAAGCTAACGAATTTTGGTAAGTACATTTTGTTAACCAATTTCAACGATTACTTGCAAATGTTTGCCAACCTACATGGCGTCAAGATTGTAGGCGTGGGTAAACCTATGCCTTGTGCTACAGCTGAAGGCATCACCATGATTAACTTTGGTATGGGCAGTGCTAATGCCGCCACTGTAATGGATTTATTAAGTGCCATAACTCCCAAAGCGGTATTGTTTTTAGGTAAATGTGGTGGGCTAAAACGAAAGAATAAGGTGGGCGATCTGATCCTTCCCATAGCTGCTATCCGCGGTGAAGGCACTTCATCCGACTATTTCCCTCCAGAAGTGCCAGCACTGCCAGCTTTTGCTCTTCAAAAAGCCGTTTCCACAACCATTCGCGATTACGGACGCGACTATTGGACGGGTACTTGTTATACCACCAACCGCCGAGTCTGGGAGCATGATGCCGAATTTAAAAAATATCTCCAACGTATTCGGGCAATGGCTATCGATATGGAAACAGCTACTATTTTTAGCGTGGGCTTCTTCAACCACATACCTACAGGTGCTTTGCTTCTCATCTCCGATCAGCCCATGGTACCAGAGGGAGTCAAAACGGCTGAAAGCGATAAAAAAGTAACCGATAATTTTGCCGAGCTGCATGTGAAAATTGGAATCGATTCACTCAAGCAGCTGATCAACAAGGGGCTCACCGTGAAACACCTACGTTTCTAAACACTATATGTAGCATCTTTGATTTTCACATTTCTTTGAAACGAAGAGTATTACAAAGAAGCAGAAATCATATTACCTTTGCAGGCTTAAATGTGTTTTACACAATGAAGCTTTCTCAATTTAAGTTCGATTTACCTCTCAATTTAATTGCACAAACTCCAGCCAAGAATCGAGACGAATCTAGACTAATGGTGGTACACCGAGATACAGGCAAAATTGAACACCGCATCTTCAAGGATGTCATCGAATATTTTGACGATAAAGACGTTTTTATTGTCAACAATACCAAAGTGTTTCCTGCTCGGCTTTATGGTCGCAAAGAAAAAACAGGCGCCAAGATCGAAGTGTTTTTGCTGCGCGAACTGAACAAGGCCAATAGGCTTTGGGATGTGGTGGTTGATCCGGCCAGAAAGATTCGCGTAGGCAACAAGCTATATTTTGGTGAAGATGATGAACTGGTGGCCGAGGTGATCGACAACACTACATCTCGTGGGCGCACTATTCGGTTTTTGTTTGATGGATCGGATGAAGAATTTCGCCAGATGTTAGAAAAATTGGGTGAAACGCCTTTGCCTAAATATATCAAACGTAAACCTACTGAGGAGGATAAGGAAAGATACCAAACGGTTTATGCCAAATACGAAGGTGCTGTTGCCGCACCTACGGCTGGCTTACATTTTACTAAGGAGCTCATTAAGCGAATGGAGATCAAGGGCATCCGATTTGCAGAAATCACCCTACACACGGGCTTGGGTACTTTTAGGCCTATTGAGGTGGAAGACCTGAGCAAGCATAAGATGGATGCCGAATATTATCGCATCGATGAATATGCTGCCAAGCTGGTGAATGAGGCTAAGCTTAGTGGCCATAAAGTTTGTGCAGTGGGTACTACCTCGGTAAGGGCTGTGGAGTCTTCGGTTACTGCTCAGGGATTGCTTCGACCGGGTGAGGGTTGGACCAATCTGTTTATCCATCCGCCTTATCATTTTTCTATTCCCGACGCCCTGATCACCAATTTTCATTTACCTAAGACCAGTTTAATCATTATGATATGTGCCTTTGCAGGGTATGATTTAGTTATGGAAGCCTATCAGGTAGCAATCAAGGAAAAATATCGTTTTTACACCTACGGTGATGCCATGTTGATCCTCTAATTGATGGCTACGCTTATTCCTCGATATGCACTCATTGTTGCTGCTGGTCAAGGATCGCGCATGCAGCAGTCAATGCCAAAACAATTTATGCTATTGGCAGGGAAGCCTGTGTTGCAATATAGCTTGGAAGCCTTTGCAGTAGCCTTTGCAGATGTCCGCTTTATTATTGTATTGCCCGAGAAATATCCCGAGTGGGTACACACACTCCCTCAACTGTTTCCTGGTCATACGTTTCAATGGGTGCTGGGAGGAGCCACGCGTTTCGATTCAGTGAAAGCAGGTCTGAAAGACATTTCCGAGCCCAATGCGTTGGTGTTTGTCCACGATGCTGCCCGGCCTTTGGTTTCGGAAAAATTAATCCACCGATGTGAAGCTGCCGCTTTACAATATCGCTCGGCCATACCTTGTGTGCCTGCCACGGAAAGCTTACGCCAAATACAAGCCGATGGCCAACATCACACGCTCGACCGACAAGCTATTCGCTACGTCCAGACGCCGCAAACTTTTCGTGCAGAATGGTTGCTACAAGCATTTCAACAACCTTATCGCCCCGAATTTACCGATGAAGCCACAGTAGTGGAGCAGGCCGGCTATCCCGTGCATCTCATCGAGGGCGAAACGACGAATATCAAAATCACTTATCCGCACGATTTGAAGTTGGCCGAGGCTTTACTTAGCCATCTGCTCGATCGGGGTGAACATACCTTTTAGGGTGATTTCCCCATATTCCAAAACGAAAATACCGTATGGTGGCATAAGGAGATGATATGGCTCCAAAATTTTGAATAAACCTGGCCACTCCTGGCAAGGCAGAGCCTTCGAAATCGAATATCCGTGAGCTTGCAGCATGTTGGCTAATCACCCTATCCAATAAGAAATGCATGGCTCCGAGAGCTCTTCCGAGCGAGGAAGTGCCGTTGAGTAAGGCAATCATCCTTTGTTCATCTGTTAGCCATACCACCATTGCCAATGGCTCGCCATCTTTGCTCATTGCCCATTGTGCAAAGAGCCGATAGGGCATGTTTATGCGAGCTGCAACCACCAATCGCTGGCAGTCGACCATATTCAAGCCAGGTATCCGCTCTCGGTAATGGTTGTAGAAAAAAGAAATTGCTTCATTGAGATCAGCGCTTTTAATGATCAATCCCACCGCCGAAGCCTTTTTCAAGGATCTTTTCAAGTTTGAATGGTAACGTGAACAAATGGCGGCATAAGATTCCGATAAATGCAATACATAATTCGGCTTCCAGGTGATTCGAAATTTTGGGGTATACGCTATGCTGTGGGCTTCAACGCTATAATTGATATAGGCCACATGCCGAGCAAGTGCTTGATAAAAAAGATAGATGCAGGTTTCATCTGGAAATAGGTTTCGCCGAAAAATGCCTAATTGTTGGATGAATGGCGGGCGATACACATAGCGAATTCCGTATTTTTTGCGGATAGGAAGCGGCATTACGGCTTGATAGTCGCCTGCTACCAGTGCCAGCCACTCGTCGGTCATGGCACACAAGTAATGATAGTAAGCATAAGGCAGTTTGTTAGGTGCCTGGGCTATGCAGCCATCCCATTGTTGGGGATCTATATCTCGTTGGTGCAATAGGCGCAGGGGGGGCATGCCCGAAAATTAGCAAAAAGGCAAGAGAAGATTTTAGGTGATGACAGGAGTATTTTTTTGGATTTTCTCCAGGATCTGGTAAGCGGTTTTTAAGGCGCGATAGGCCTCCATAGCATTGACCGCAACGGGTTTGTTGTGTAAAATACTCTGACAAAACAATTGCAATTCCATGCGGATGGCGTTGGTATCTTCAACCGGTGGATAATCTACAGCCACCCGACGCTTCCCATGAGGAGTGTCTAGTTCAAAGCTAAGCCCAGATGCTGTAGGCATAAGTCCGTTATTTTCATGGTTAACGGGAGGGAGTAAATGAATAATTTCAGTTTTTTTCTGGAGAAAGTCGATTCCAATATAAGCATCTTTCTGGAACAGCCTCATTTTGCGCATTTTCTTCATCGAGATGCGGCTCGAGGTAAGATTGGCCACACAACCGTTTTCAAATTCAATTCGAGCATTTGCAATGTCGGTCGATTCGCTGAGCACGGCCACGCCACTAGCCGATATGCGATGTACTTCAGAAGGAACGAGATGCAGAATAATATCGATGTCGTGAATCATGAGATCGAGAATCACGCTGGTCTCTGTGTTGCGAGGTTGAAATTGAGCCAGCCGATGTACTTCGATAAACATGGGTTGCAGGGCAAAATTTTTTAAGGCCAAAAAAGCGGGATTAAAACGCTCAACATGCCCCACCTGAACACACACATGGGCCTCGTTGATCAATTTAATCAAAGCTTCTGCCTCTGCCAGATGGCTGCACATGGGCTTTTCAACGAAAACATGTTTACCCGCTCTGATGGCTTGCTCGGCCAGCATGAAATGAGTGGGAGTGGATGAGACAATATCTACAGCATCGCAAGCTTGTAGCAGTGATGCCACATCGGGAAACTTTTTTACCGAAAACTTTTCACTCACTTCAATAGCCGTTTGCTCATCTGGGTCAAAGAAGCCAACAACTTCACATTCAGGAATGGTGAGCAGCTGGGAAAGGTGGATTTTACCGAGCTTACCGGCACCTAGTAAACCAATTTTTACCATTTTTGCAGATTCAATCACCGGCGAAGTTAGGCAAGTTTTATTGAACCCAAACTGTTTCAAACCATGCCATGCTCGGCCATGCTGAAGAATCCTTCAGCAGAGACAATAAGATGGTCGAGTACGCGAATGTCGAAAAGCTGAGCAGCAGCAAATATTTTTCGTGTAATTTCTCGATCGGCTTCACTGGGTTGAAGGTTTCCAGAGGGATGATTATGGCACAGAATCAAGGCACTGCTTTCGGTTTCGAGCGCCCGCTTGATGATGATTCGTACGTCTACTACTGTGCCGCTTATGCCACCCTTACTGATGATTTCGTGCGATAATACGCGGTGACCTTGGTTGAGCAGTAAGATGCAAAATATTTCCGTTCGTTCGTCGGCCAATAGGGGTTGAAGAATAGTAGCTGCATCTTGTGCCGAACGAATGATCGGTTTAGCGCCTAGAGAAGCAGTTTGTCGGCGGCGGCCAATTTCTAACGCAGCTGCTATGGCAATGGCTTTGGCTTCTCCTATGCCTTTGATTTTCATTAAATCGGCAATCGTGAGCCTGCCCAGCATATTCCAATCGTGATTTGCTTGTTGGAGCACTTCACGAGCCAGATCGATGGCCGTTTTGTCTTTATATCCATTCTGAATTAAGATGGCTAATAATTCTGCATCGCTCAAGGCCGCAGCACCTTTGAGAAACAGCTTCTCACGAGGTCGGTCGTCTTTTGCCCAGGATTTAATACCTGAAGCTGAAGGCTTATGGGAGGCATCCATGAGATAGGTTTTATGCGATAGGAAAATACATTTTTCTGCAAACAAGAAAAAGCTAACCGCATGTTTTTCGGTGATTCCCTATGCAAAAGCATATTCTTGATTTATCCAGGGCGGTTATCTTTATGAAATAAATTATGCCTTCCTAACCGTCCTGAGAAATTGTTGAAGTATCAAAGAGCTAAGTCAACATTACATAAGCTCATAGGGGTGTTTCATTTTCCGTAGCGAAATGGAGCCCATTTCAGCCATTTTCTGACAGTCTTGAATTTTCTTTGCTTCTTTCTTTGTTTCAAGACAAAGAAAGAAGACTTATTACTTCATAAACCGCACCAGATATTTCATCGCTCATAATTTTCATAAAAAATATGCTATTACAACTCAGTTATCACGCAGTTGCAACAAAACGACCTTCAGAAAAATGGCGTAAAGAAATGGGCGAACATGAGCGTGAAACGGAAAATGAGCTGAGATATAGATAAAGTTGAAGCATCAAAAAGCTGATTCAGTACACATAAGCTCATAAGAATTTTTCATTTTCCGTAGCGAAATGGAGCCCATTTTAGCCATTTTTCTGGCAGTCTTGAACTTTCTTTGCTTCTTTCT
>JAIMAQ010000023.1 GCA_023511875.1 Thermoflavifilum sp. | reverse complement strand
TGCCCCAGCCATTTTTCTGACAGTCTTGAACTTTCTTTGCTTCTTTCTTTGTTTCAAGACAAAGAAAGAAGAATACTCCCCAGCTATTTTTCTAAAGGTCGTTTAGCAGAGCTCCACGATCACTGAGTAGCGATAGCGTATCGAAGTAGGTGAGAAGAGAGCTCAGCAACGCCTATACATGCTGTACCTGCTATTTTTCTCAGATCAGTTCAGGAAAGCCCTTATTTCCACTTCAAATACATATACATATGCTAATTTTCCCCTCACAAGATGCAGTTGCACGCAGGGATACCCTTTCTATGGCTTCTCAGCAGGTATAATTGCTTTATATACGAGCCCGGCTATGATGCCTCCCAACAGGTTACCAACAATGTAAATCCAAATATTAAACCAAGCGGATAGACCAAACAAACAAAGCCCTAAACCCGTTGCACTATTGAATGCCCCACCTGAAAGGCTCCCCGTGGAAGCAATACCTGCAAAGAGAACAAACCCTATGGCCAAGCCAAAATAGCTGTTACCCGCACTACGAGAGGAAACAGCCGTAGCGAGTACCGTGAGCACCAATACAAAGGAAAATAAGAACTCGGCTACTAGCCCGCGTACAATATCCAGCTGCCCCAACTGCTGCACAACAATCTGCGGATGACCAATGAGCAACCACCCGATTAAGGCAGCACAAATAGCAGCCACAAACTGAGCAATCCAATATGCTATCATCCGCCCAAAAGAAAACCTTTTTTGCATCGCCACACCTAAGGAAATCCCGGGGTTAAAATAGCCTTCTGAAACACGGCCACCCAAGTAGACTATAGCCATCATCATGGCTCCAGTAGCTAGAGCAGAAAGCTCTAAACTATGATGCCAGCTTAGGAGCATCGTCAGCACCAGGAAAAAGGTGCCAATGAATTCAATGAACCAATTTTTCATGGCTTATTTATTTTATGGGTTAAAAATAAGAATAAAGATAATTTTTTTGAATAAGAAATAAAAAAATTTGTTAGTGAAATGTTTTATTTCAAAATTTTTTTTCCGTGTGCACACAGTTTCTCTGCTATTTTTGTTGTTTGCTGGTCATTTATTTGTTGTTTTTAACTTACAAGCGTGAACAAACGTAGTGGACGTTTTCATCGGTTTCGATTGAAAAAAGCTTTCCTCAAGCAAGCTGGGAAGGAGGTAATATATTTGGTCGCGGGTATTTTTTCTGCCACATTCGGATTGGAAGGTTTTTTATTACCGGGGCGCTTTTTAGATGGGGGGGCCACAGGTATTTCTTTGCTGTTACGGTTCATTAGTGGTTATCCCTTGTCGATATTATTGATACTCGTGAATGTGCCCTTTATCCTCATGGGCTATCGGCAATTCTCTCGAAATTTTGCCTTCAAATCAATTTTAGGCATCGTTGGGCTGGCTATTTGTTTGGAAACCGTTCATTTCCCTATTGTTACACACGATAAGTTGTTAATTGCCGTATTTGGTGGTTTTTTTATAGGAGCGGGAACCGGGTTGGCCATGCGTGGTGGTGGGGTGCTCGACGGTACCGAAATCTTGGCCGTTTTTCTGAGTCGGAAAAGCGTTTTTACTGTAGGCGATATCATTGGGGCACTCAACATATGTATTTTCTCCGTTTCGGCCTTCTTGATCAATGTAGAAACGGCTTTATACGCCATGCTCACCTATATTAGCGCTTCAAAAACAGTAGAATATCTGGTTTATGGCATCGAAGAATATGTGGGGGTGATGATTATTTCCGACCAGAGCGAATTGATCAGGCGTTTATTGATTCACAAATTGGGCAAGGGCATTACCATTTATAAGGGCAGGAAAGGCCTAACTCGAGCCGGACAGAGTACACAAGATCTCGACATCATTTACACGGTGGTGACCCGATTGGAGGTGCAAAGGCTACATCAAGAAATTATCCAGATTGATGATAAAGCCTTTATTGTGCAAACTCCGGTGATCGACACGCGCGGAGGGATGATCAGGCGGCGTCCCCTACATTGATTTCCAGTGCTTAGCGATTGTGTTTGCTCATGAGCTCCCGAGCATTTTCGAGTGCTGCACGGGTGGGATGGTCGCCACTCAGCATACGAGCAATAGCCTCTACCCGATCTTCATCTTGAAGTTGCTTAACGCGGGTCACCATTTGATGCGAAATCTTTTCCTTGAACACCAGCAAATGCATGTCGGCCCGGCTGGCTATTTGTGGTTGATGGGTGATACAGATGATTTGATGATGCTCGGCCAGCTGTGCAAGCATATGCCCTACCTGTCGGGCTGCTTCTCCAGAAATTCCCTGATCGATTTCATCGAAAATCAGCGTAGGCAAGCGCATATGCGAGGCAACGAGTGATTTGATGCAAAGCATAAGCCTACTCAGTTCACCGCCCGAAGCCACTTGCTTGATAGAAATGAATTGACCCGTTTGATTAGCATCCCATAAAAATTGCACATCATCTTGGCCAGTCTCACTCAAGGTGGTAGGTTGAATACTTACCTCTAAGCGAGCATGGGGCATGCCAATGCGATTGAGCAATTGATTAACCTGTGCTGCAAAAGGTGCCGCAGCTGCTTGGCGATTGCGCGAAATCTCGGCCGCTTCTTTGGCTAAAGTCTCTTGTAATGCAGAAATTTCAGCCTGCAACTGATGGATTTGCTCATCGCTGAGCGACACCTGCTGCACCTTGTTTTCTAACAACCGCTCTTGTGCCAGCAAGCCGGCCGTATCTTGCACCTGATGCTTTTTCATGAGGCGATACGCTAAAGAGAGCCTTTCCTGCACTTGTTGCAATCGTTCGGGTTGATCCACAAGACGATTCATTTCCCTGGAAAGCTCATCGGCAATGTCCTGTATCTCGATGTAGACCGAGTGTAAACGATCGGCCAAGGGTTGCAACAGCCGATGCTGCATAGCAGCTGACTCAAGAAAATGCTTCGCTTGCCGAAGCTGAGCAAGCACAGATATACTTGCCTCATCAACATCACTTACCATTAGCTGATAAGCTTGATCGACCGACTGGCGAATGCTGGCTATATGCTCTAATAAACGTTGTTCCTCCTCCAACTGTTCAATTTCTTGCTCCTGAAACCGAGCCTCTTGTAGTTCCTGCAGCAAAAACTGATCGTAATCTAGCTCGCGCAAGGCTTGCTGATGTTGGGCTTCTAGGGTTTGAAGCTGATGTTGTAATTGTTGGAGTTGGCGAAAATGTTCACGCAAACTATTCAACAAATCTGAATGATGACAAAGTGCGTCGAGCACTTCCCGCTGAAACCCTGCATGTAGCAATTGCAAAGTGTCGAATTGCTGATGCAGGTCCACCAAAAACTGCGTCAGTTGTTGCAACTGTTGCAAGTTGGCTGGGGTATCATTTACAAAAGCACGAGATTTTATCGAGCCTTTAGTTGGAGGCAACAACTCTCTGCGAATGATAACCTGTTGATCCCAATCCCAATCGAATGCGGCAAATAATTCTCTAACGGCTTGTTCTTCGGGCAAAACAAACACCCCTTCTACCACAGCTTTTTGTTGGGGATCAGCAAGCACACTGGGATCTGCGCGCTCACCTAATAACAATGCGAGTGCATCGATCAAGATAGATTTTCCCGCACCAGTTTCGCCAGTAATGCAGGTAAAATGTGGAGAAAAATGAATCTCAAGCTCATCGATGATTGCATAATTCTTGATGTAGAGCCGTTGTAGCATGGGAGTTGCTAGTTAAAGATATATCTGGCTCCTGCTAAGATACAAGCTCAAAATAAAACAAAGGATACCTAGCCAAGGAAGAGATTTCTTTTAACGCTATGTTTTTCACCCAACATCAACATCAAACCCCAATCTCCTACCTCAGTTCTGGCTCTTGCTGGCTTAAACAATGGAAGCTTCCCAACCCCCAGATGATATCGGTAGAATCAATCCCCACCACCTCTCGATCGGGAAAGCAGGCCGATAGGATCTCCAATGCTTGTTCGTCGCGCTCTCGATCTCGAAATAAGGGAACTACCACTACACCATTAGCGATATAAAAATTGGCATAGGATGCTGGCAAACGCTGCTCTTCTTCATACACTGGCCGAGGCATGGGCAATTCCACCACATCCAATGGTTTGCCATCGAGCAGGCGCATTTGCTTAAGCCGCTGTAAATTTTTTTTGAGCGGCAAATAATTCTCGTCGTCAGCGTTTGTTTCTACGGCAGCTACAACTGTATGTGTATTCACAAAACGTGCAATATCGTCTACATGCCCATCTGTATCATCTCCAGCAATACCTTCTTCCAGCCACAGTACTTGTTTTACGCCATAATATGCCTCCAAATATTGTTCAATCTGTTCACGGGTTAAATCGGGATTCCGGTTAGGATTCAAAAGGCACGATGTAGTTGTGAGCAATGTGCCTGCACCATTGAAATCTACTGCTCCCCCTTCCATGACAATTCCTGGCTTGTATACCGGGATATCCAGGGTTTTCGCAACTCTCTCGGGAAGCAAATCGTCTAAATCGTAAGGAGTATATTTTCCACCCCAAGCATTAAACCGCCAATCAACGATAACTTTTGGTTGAGATGCAGTAGGGCAAATGAGAAAAGTGGGGCCACAATCTCTGCACCAAGCATCGTTGGTAGGATGCAAATAGAGCGTGACTCGCTCTAGATCTACACCCTCGCGCTTCAAACTGCGCTCAACCATATTTCGCATATTTTCATCATTCACATTGATGCAAACCTGCTCACCACGCGTCAGTGTTTTGATAAACTGAATAAACGCTGGATAGATACTTTGAATTTTTCCTGGCCAAGAATTTTCATTATGTGGCCAATTAAGCCAGGTAGCTCGATGTGGATGCCATTCGGCAGGGAAATAATAACCCAAAGCTGCTGGCACAGGACTATCTGGGAAACTTATCGAAGCAGCCATAAACGCACTCGGTTTTTCATGCAGAGGGGTCTACAAAACGTTTGGCAATGGCCTGATAGGAATCAATCCTGCGATCGCGTAAAAAGGGCCAGTGTACGCGATAATAGCCCACCTGATCTAGATCTATAGGTTGCACAATCACTTCTTCTTCTTCGTGTGAAGCTTGATAGAGGATGCGTCCAAAGGGATTGGTGATAAACGATCCTCCCCAGAAACGCATATCTTTTTCTACTCCTACTCGGTTAACAACGGCCACGGGCAGGCCATTGGCCACGGCATGCGCCCGCTGAATGGTTTGCCAAGCTTCGTATTGCTCTTGGTTGGTGGCTTGATCTTGCGAACTTGCCCAGCCGATGGCTGTGGGATAAACTATGAGCTCCGCTCCCATTAAAGCCACAATGCGTGCAGCCTCTGGATACCATTGATCCCAGCAAATCAACACCCCGATGTTTCCGTAGCGCGTATGAAACACACGATAACCCAAATCTCCTGGGGTAAAGTAAAATTTTTCATAGTACCCTGGATCATCAGGAATATGCATCTTGCGATATTTACCCAGATAACGTCCATCGGCATCAATAGCTACTGCAGTATTGTGAAAAATACCAGGAGCACGCTTTTCAAACAAAGAAGCTATTACCACTACCTGACGCCGCTGGGCAAATTGCATCAACAGCTCGGTAGTAGGGCCAGGGATGGACTCGGCAAGAGCAAAATGCCGATAATCTTCCGTGTCGCAGAAATACAGAGAGGTAAATAATTCCTGGGTACATATGATTTGGGCGCCTTGATCAGCAGCCTTTTCCATGTTTTCCAGTGCTTTTTGGAGATTGGCCGCCGGATCATCACTACAGCGCATCTGAATTAAACCCAGTTTCACGATTCGCATGAAAAAAAAATTTGATTGAAGGCGCAAATTTACAGCTTAATCCTCGCTTTGAGCCCTACACGAATGAAGCTAGCCGCTAGCCAATCATGGAGTTGCCTGGATACGTGCAATACCAGCTTTTGCCCATTGATCGAGAGAATTTTTATATTCTTTTTCGGGCATTTGCAAGCATAAATTGTAGTAATACAAAGCTTTTTCGGGTTGATGTCGTTTTTCATAAATCATACCCATTTGCCAGGCTGCACGTGCGGCATAATATTCGGGGAGATGGCTTCCGGCTTGAATGGTGGCTTCATAATACGGGATTGCTTTATCGGGTTGCCCCATTTCATCATAAATTCTGCCCATAAAATACGCATACATGAGTTTATTTAAATAATCGGGCAAAGAGCTGGGATCAATACGGCTAAGCTCCTGTAATGCCTGTTGAAAATATCCCCCGTCGCTGAGTAAGCGCGCCCGAAGAATGCGTACATCTGTAGATATATTTTTCTGGGCTTGCATCAAAGCAGCCTTGTCGGCATCAACAACTGCATTGCCTACTTGTAATACCCGCCGCCGACACTGCTCAGCCATGTCTCGATTGCCTTGCAATTGATAGGCCCAGCTTAACCGCAGCCAGGCATCTTTTTTAAAATAATCGCTCTGAGCATGTTGCAAAAAAGATTGTAAATACTTGATGGCTGAATCTGTCTGTAAACTATTTAAATAAGCCGTACCCAATTCAAAATCTATTGAAGGCATAGGAACGTAGGGCCAGCGACGATTACGATTTTCCAACACTTGCAAAGCATATGCACTTCGATGGTGATTTAATGCCAAATTGGCTACCATGAAAGCATAAAGCTGGTTGTTTTCGGTATCGAGATGTTGTTCTGCAATAAATTGAAATACCTCGTCTGGCTTGCGTTCAATATAAAACATCAAATAGCAATAATACAAGTAAGCTTCATTGCCAAACAAAATTTCTTGATCTGAGCCTTTGGCGATAACTTGCTTGAGCATCTGCATTCCTTGCTGTACATTGCCTTTGAGACCTAAGATATCCGATACCCAACGATACCCCGCAGGAATGGTACCCAACACGGTTTTGATAGCGCCTAGAAAAATTTGGTTAGGATAAAATTGCGGATAACGATGTTGATTTTCTTGAAACATCAGGTAGGCTCGCCTAAACTCCCATGCCGCCGAAATCCGATCGCCAAATTTTAGCTTGAGTAAGCTCCATTGAAAATGTACGATTGCTTGTGTGAGCAAATAATAAGGAGAGTCGCGGCTGCCTTTCGACAGAGCGTCGAGCCGTGCATTGCGAAGAACAAGTTTTTGCTGATAATCGGCCGCATGGCCATCGAAAAACAACGTGATGACGTCTGCATAATTGCTAAGCAATACCGGAATTAAATTCTCAGGATGCTGCTTGCGCTCTTCCGCCAGTAGTTGCTGGGCTTCCTGAACGCGCATAGCCATGATCAGCTCATATGCCTTGCGACAACGCGGGTTAAAATCGTATGGATCATTGGCTGCACTTGCCTTACCCAAGGATCCAGCTAGTATAAGCCATGTAAAGGCTTGTATAAAGAGCTTTCTAACAATTGCGGGAAACATATGGATGCGAAAATACCTGATTTCCCACGGCTACCGATGGAAATAAATAGGTAAAAGAGGATAAAAAATCAAGACTTAGACTTGGCCTTTGCAGTAGCTTTTTGCTCAGGCAATTGTACCGACTCATGCAGCTCGGCATCTACCAGGATCCTGCCACAGTTTTCGCAAACAATGATCTTTTTTCTTTGCCTGATTTCGGCCTGGCGTTGGGGAGGTATAGCATTGAAACATCCACCGCAAGCATCTCGCTCGATGGGCACTACAGCCAATCCATTGCGGTAGTTTTTACGAATGCGTTCATAAGCAGCCAACAAACGAGGTTCCACTTTAGCCTTAGCTTCTTCTTCCAACTTTTGAAATTGGACTTCTTCTTTTTCAGTCTCCACGATGATTTTCTCTAATTCGGCCTTTTTTTGTTTGAGGTTGGCTTCTTTATCTCGAATGGCTTGCTTGGCTAATTCCAGAATACGATTCTTTTCTTTGATTTCTTCGTTGGCTTCACGAATATGTTTTTCTGCTAAGCTAATTTCCAGAGTCTGCATCTCAATTTCCTTCTGCAAAGCATTAAATTCCCGATCGTTCTTTACATTGTCTTTTTGCTTTTCATATTTTTTAATCAGGGCTTCCGATTCTTTAATTTGGTTTTTCTTATTGGCGATAAATTTTTCTATTCCTGCGATTTCATCTTCAATATGGGTGAGTCGGGTATGCAAACCGGCAATCTCATCTTCCAAATCACTTACTTCCATGGGAAGCTCCCCTCTTAAGGTTTTGATTTCATCGAGCTTGGAATCAATTTTCTGGAGCGTAAGTAAGGAAATGAGCTTTTCCTCAACGGAGTATTCTTTTACGGTTGCCATTTATACAAAATAATTTACGGGATTGGTATGAACTTCAGATTTAAGAGGCGCAAAGTTAGGAAATTTTTCTTGTAATAATCTGGCTAGGAGATCTGTGGTAAATTGCTCGCTTTCGTAATGGCCTATGTCGAGCAACATGATTTGCCCTTCTGCTCGAAAAAATTCGTGATATTTCACATCGGCCGTGATAAAGGCTTGTGCACCTGCCCGAATGGCATCGGATAGCAAAAAAATACCCGCCCCTCCACACACTGCTACCTTTTCTATACGGCCCGCATAGTGAGTATAACGGATACAAGTTGCCCGCATGCGCTGTTTTACATGCAGGAGAAGCTCTTGCGGCCACATGGGTTCTGGTAATCGTCCAACCAATCCTGCACCCACCTGGGGATGAGGATTCTCGAGCGGATAAATATCATATGCTACCTCTTCATAAGGATGATTTTGCAGCAAAGCCTCTATCACACGAGCTTCTAGATGTGCAGGAAAAATGGTTTCCACACGAGTTTCTGGCTCCAAATGCTGCTCGCCAATGCGACCTACGTAGGGATTGGTACCCGCCCGTGCCTTGAAAGTACCTGTGCCTTCTACGTTATAGCTACACTCATCGTAATTTCCAATGACACCCGCCCCTGCTCGAAACAAGGCCGCCCGCAAAGCAGCAGCATGGGCATGGGGTACAAAGGTAACGAGCTTGCGAAGCTTGCCACGCAGGGGAGCCAACACCTGGGTCTGGATGAGCCCCAACTGCTCAGCAATCATAGTGTTTACTCCCGGCATGACCTGATCGAGATTGGTATGCGCTGCATAAATAACGATATCGGCTTTGATGGCTCGCATGATGGCACGTTCCACATCGGTGGCTCCTGTGATTCGTTTTAATGGATGGAAGATGAGTGGATGATGAGCCACAATGCAATTGCATTGCCTACTTATGGCCTCTTCCACCACGGCCTCGGTAACGTCTAAACTGATGAGCAATTGCGTCAACTCCTGATCTGCACGGCCTACCAATAGCCCTACATTATCGTAAGATTCTTGAAAAGCAGGTGGAGCCAGCTCCTCCAGAAAACGAATGATTTCCTTTATTTGCATAACATCAGGCAAAATTTTGCTTTTAAACCGATAAAATTAACAAGCTCATGCCAAAATCTCGCACACAAACCTGGTACAGACAATATGTGAATCGTATGCGTGCCCTTGCTAATGTGAAAAACGCCATGGCTGTTTTGCAATGGGACCAAGAAACTTATCTACCTCCTAAAGGTGCTCAAGCACGTGGGCAACAGTTAACCACCTTAGCCGAGCTGGCTCATCACATGGCTACCAGCTCAGCTCTTGGCCGCCTATTACAATCTTTGCTCGACTCCTCAGATTTACCAGAAACTGCCCGCAGAAATGTAGAACTTTCTTGGGAAGATTATCAGAAAATGAAAAAATACCCTACTTCTCTAGTGAAGGCCCTCACCGAAGCCAGCAACCGCTGTTTTACCGATTGGATACAAGCCCGAAAAGAAAATCGCTTCTCTCTGTACCAACCTGCCTTAGAACGCATGATCACCCTTAAACTCCAGGAGGCCGATATCTTGGGCTATGAAGCCCTCCCCTATGATGCCTTGCTCGATCAACATGAAAAAAAACTTACCACTTCGACCGTAGAAACTATTTTTCAGCCCCTGCAAAAGGCCATCGTAGATCTATTAGCACAAATTCAACAAAAACCTCAACCCGAAGACGATTTTCTCTACCAATATGCCCCCAAACAGCATCAATGGGATCTGGGTATCTACCTCCTTCAGTCAATAGGATTTGATTTTGAAGCAGGCCGTCAAGATCTTTCCGAGCATCCTTTCACCACCAGCTTCCATCCCCACGATGTGCGGATCACCACCCGCATTCACGAGCATCACCTGCCTACCATGATTTGGAGTTGTATCCACGAAGGTGGCCATGCTTTATATGAACAGGGATTGCCTGTAGAAGAATACGGATTGCCTGCAGGCCAGGCCAATTCACTGGTGATCCACGAATCTCAGTCGCGCCTCTGGGAAAATTGTATTGGGCGAAGCCTCTCTTTCTGGCAATTTCATTATCTCGAATTACAAAAGCGTTTCCCCGAAATTTTTTCTACCATACCCCTCCAACAATTTTATCGAGCTATCAACAAAGTACAACCCTCTCTGATCCGCACAGAAGCCGATGAGCTCACGTATCACCTGCATATCATTATTCGGTATGAAATCGAAAAAAAACTGATCAACGAACGCCTACCCGTAAAATCCATTCCTGAACTTTGGAATGCATTGTATGCCGATTGGCTACAGGTAGTCGTTCCCGACGATCTACACGGCGTGCTACAAGATGTGCATTGGAGCCATGGTAGCATTGGCTATTTCCCAACCTATACTTTGGGAAGTGTACTGGCTGCACAATGGTGGGACGTATTGCAACAATCTATTCCCGATCTACACCAGCAAATGGCCAAAGGCAATACCCAACCTATACTCGATTGGCTCAGAAAGCATATCCATGCCTATGGTAGCCTATTCCACACCCAGGAACTCTGCCAACGAGTAACGGGAAAGCCTTTAGATATCGCTCCTTTTTTGCAATATGTTAAAGAAAAGTTTAGTCAAATTTATGGGTTAACTAATTGAATAAAAATCATATAAGAATCGTATTTTTAACACTTATTTAATTTTTTTTCTCTCATGGCCATTTATCTTTGCAAGACCATTAGCAGATAATGGTTTATGGGTAAAGGAGGCCCCGCTTCGCTGAGAGGCGGGGCTTTTTATTTTATCCGAAAAAGGTTAGATCCCACTTTTTTGTAGCATTCCTTTTAGCCCGTAATACAATTCTTTCCAGCGTAGTTGTTCTGCAAAGTTCTCGAATTGAGTTTGTTGGTCAATAGCCACATATTCCAGTCCGGCTATCGTTGCAAAACCACGCAAATGAGCCTGTGTGAGGTTTTGGCTAAAGCAGGTATGATGTGCACCACCCGCTAAGATCCAGGCAGCACAAGCGGTTTGAAAATTGGGATAGGGCTTCCACACAGCACGCGCCACAGGCAGCTTGGGCAGGGATTGTGGCGGGCGGATAGCTTCAACTTCATTCACCAGTAACCTAAAATGATTACCCATATCAACCAGTGAAGCATTCAAGGCTGGGCCAGGTGCGGCGTTAAAGACCAGTCGAACAGGGTCGTCTTTACCGCCAATATGCAAAGGATGCACCTCGCAAGACGGCTGTTGATCGGTAATAGAGGGGCAAACCTCCAACATATGTGCTCCTAAAACCAATTCGTTGCCTGGCTCGAGATGGTAGGTATAGTCTTCCATAAAACTATTTCCTCCAGGCAACCCAATAGCCATCACTTTCATCGCACGCACCAGTGCCGCCGTTTTCCAATCGCCTTCGGCGCCAAACCCATACCCTTCTTGCATGAGGCGCTGTACCGCAATACCTGGCAATTGCTTGAGCCCATGTAGGTCTTCGAATGTATCCGTGAAACCTTTATATCCACCCTGTTGCAAGAATTTGCGCAAGCCTAGTTCAATGCGAGCCGCTTCCTGCAACGAGGCATGCTTTGCTCCTCCCTTACGCAATTCAGGCTGTAGGCGATATAAGGCATCATAAAGCTCACAGCATTCATGGATCTCTTTTTCAGAGACAGCCGATATTTCCTTTACCAAATCGCCAACCCCATGAGTGTTTACCGAAAACCCCAATCGATATTCCGCTTCCACTTTATCGCCCTCGGTCACGGCCACTTGCCGCATGTTGTCGCCAAATCGCACAAAGCGAGCCCCCTGCCAGTCGTGCCAAGCCAGCGCCGCCCTACACCATACATCGATTTGCTGCTGCACTTCGGGTTGGCGCCAATGACCTACCACTATTGCCCGGTTGATTCCCATTCGCGTCATCAAGTGCCCCAGCTCCCGATCGCCATGCGCGCTTTGGTTGAGATTCATGAAATCCATATCAATCGTACCCCAGGGAATATCACGGTTAAATTGGGTGTGCAAATGCAATAAAGGTTTGCGAAGAATTTTCAATCCATTGATCCACATTTTTGCAGGCGAGAATGTATGCATCCATAAGATTACCCCAATACAGGTGTGAGAAGCATTTGCCTCCAGGCACATCCGATGAATATCTTCTGGAGTCGTGGCTAAACCGTGGTAACTTATGGGCAAAAGTATATTACCCGACTCAGAAAGTCCGCTCGCTACTTGATGAGCATGTGCTTCTACTTCTTGAAGTGCTTGAGTACCGTATAAATGCTGGCTGCCAACAATAAGCCAGATACGCAAATTTGATGTTTCATTCATGTGTATAAATTTTATCATTCAAACAAATAGATAGATTCAGGTTATGTACACCAACAAAAAAATAAAGGAGAATTTCTCGCCACATGTAGTTCAATATAGTGGCTTCATACCTCACCCTTGAGCTCAGAAAGGCTTTTGGGAAAAGTTGCCAGCAAATGGAAGAAATCCACAGCAGAAAGAGATTTTTGTAGAGGATCCACTCATTATGCTTCATCGGGCATTTGTTGTCCATAATATGCCTGACTACCATGTTTACGCTCATAATGTTTTTGAATCAAGGCTGGTTTCAATCGAGGGGGTTGCCCTGCATTCCTGCCTCCCAGATGAATTTGCTCGGTGAGATAGGCCATATACGCGATTTCTTCGAGAATGGCGCTGTGGTAAACGGCTTTAGATACGGTTTCTCCCCAAGTAAACGGAGCATGACTACCCACCAAAACCATGGGAATCTCGTGGTAATTCAAGCTTTTTTCCTGAAAATATTGGATAATCTGCATGCCCGTTTGGTATTCATAGTTACCTCGAATCCATTCATCGGGCATGGGTGGCGTGCATGGGATATCGATAAGCGCATGATCGGCATGGGTAGTACCATAGATGGGAATGCTACGCAGTGCTTGTGCCCAGGCTGTAGCAAAAGTAGAATGGGTGTGCACTATGCCGCCTATATCTGGCCAATGGCTGTACAAGACAGCATGTGTAAGGGTATCGGAAGAAGGTCGTAAATGCCCGGCAATTTTTTCCCCAGAAAAATTCACGATCACCATCTTGTCGGGCGATAGCTCTTCGTAGGGCACACCACTGGGTTTGATGGCGAATACTTGGCGCTGGCGATCGGCAGCACTTGCATTTCCGAAGGTAAACTTCACTAAGCCCATACGAGGCAATGCCATATTGGCTTCGTAAGCTTCTTCCCGAATGCGCTGATAGATATCCATCTTCTGATAGATTATAGATTAATGTGAATGAATGGTTTGTTCAACAAATTTTCCCAGTTGTTTGAATTGTTGATACCGCTGGTCGAGAACTGCCACCCGATCGGGTCGCGGCCGATATTCTTGGTCGAAACCCTGCCCCATAGCTTGCATGGCCAGCTCAACGTTGGGATATACTCCCGCTGCTGTAGCGGCAAACATAGCAGCGCCGCTGGCACAGGTATGTTCGGCACGATGAATGCGCAAGGGCATATTGAGTACATCGGCCATGAGTTGCATGATGTATGGAGATTTTCGGGCTACTCCTCCCAACCCGATCACCCCCTTGACCGGCACCCCTTGCGACACAAAGCATTCTACAATACTACGCGCACCAAAGCAAGTAGCCTCTGCCCACGCGCGAAAAATATCTACTGCATCCGTGCCTAAGTCGAGCCCTATTAAAGCAGCTTTTAATTCCTGATCGGCAAAAGGGGTTCGCCGGCCATTCAACCAGTCGACCGCAATGGGTACATGGGCTTTGGCCTCTCTCCGCTGAGCCTCCTCACTCAGTACAGCAATCAATTGATCACGTATCCCAGATGCCCATTGCTTGGCCAAATCAGCATCCACGTGATTTAAGCCAGGTAAAACATGTTGCAACGGCCAAAGCAAGACGTCGCGCCACCAGGCATAAGTATCACCGAAGGCCGATTGACCTGCTTCCATGCCTATCATGCCCGGCACCACCGACCCATGTACCTGCCCGCATATCCCCTTCACCACCTTTCCTTGCATATCTGCCGCAGGAGCCACCAGGATATCACAGGTCGACGTGCCCATCACTTTGCTCAGCTGATAGGGCGCAATCTGCCCTCCAACGGCTCCAATATGTGCATCAAAAGCTCCTACGGATACCACTACCCGCTCGCTTAACCGAAGCCGTTCTGCCCACTCGCGCGACAACCTCCCGGCAGGCCGATCGGCTGTCAATGCCTCACCTACAACCCTGTCTCGGAATCCCTGAAGTAATGGGTCGATACCCGCAAAAAAACTGTCAGGCGGCCATCCACCAAACTCTTCGGCCCACAAAGCCTTATGTCCCGCCGCACATACGCTCCGTTTTAACATGCGTACATCTTTACCCCCGGTGAGCAAAAAAGGCATCCAATCGCAATGCTCTACCCACGAATAAATATGCGGCCTCAACTCTACGTGATTCCGAAGCACATGCAACAGCTTGGCCCAAAACCATTCCGAGGAATATACTCCGCCAACAAATTGTAAATAATCGACGGGTTGCGTAGCCGCAAAAGCATTGATGTCGGCCGCCTCTTTCACGGCAGTATGATCTTTCCAAAGGATAAACATCGCATCAGGTTCTTCTTCAAATCCAGGCAAAAGTGCCAGAGGAACGCCCTCTACATTGACGGCAACGGGTGTTGAACCCGTGGTATCTATGCCCAAGCCTACTACATTTTCTTGAGCAGCTTTTTCTCCTACCTGCTCAACACACGACCGAACAACCGATTCTAAGCCTTCTATATAATCGAGTGGGTGCTGACGATATTGATGGGCAGATGGGTCACAATAAAGCTTGTCGCGCCAGCGTGGATAAACAAATACAGCCGTTGCCAATTCGCTACCATTGGCTGTGTCTACCAGCACTGCCCGAACCGAGTCTGTACCATAATCGATGCCGAATACCCATTGCGCCTTATTCATCTCTAAAATTCATTTAACGCAAACAAAGATATAAAAGTCGTGTTAGCTTAACACTTATTTTTTTATTTTTTCCATTTACTTTCCCAGTAGCTGGCCGCTAAACCTTGAAATCGGCCATTTGTCCTATTTTTACATGGAGTATCGTGTATAACTTGTAGTTTTACTTTAACTATTGAGTAACTATGGAGATTTCAGATGATCTTATTCGCAGGCTATGTGACCTGGCCCGACTGGAATATGATGAGCAAGAAGCTGAAGCGTTGAAAAAAGATTTACAACGCATGATTGCTTTTATTGAGCAACTCAACCAAGTAGATACTACTGGGGTGGAGCCCCTAATCTTTTTAGCCGATCATCCCCATCCACTTAGGGAAGATATTGCCCAGCAGACTATCACCCGCGAAGAAGCCATTTCTTTGGCGCCTCATCACGATGAAGCTTATTTCCGGGTTCCACCAGTTAAATCTTAAAATCTCACCGCATGGAGCCATTGATTCGTTTAGAAAATATCAAGAAAAATTATTACCTCGGCAAAAACGTTTTGCAAGTATTAAAAGGCATTAACCTGCAGGTCTATCCCAATGAATACGTAGCCTTGATGGGACCTTCTGGATCGGGTAAGTCAACCCTGATGAACATCTTAGGCTGCTTAGATACCCCCACAGAAGGGCATTATTTTTTGAACGGACAGGATGTGAGTGGCATGGACGACGATGCGCTGGCTGCTGTTAGAAATAAGCAAATTGGGTTTGTTTTTCAGCAATTTAATCTTTTGCCTAGGCTCAATGCATTAGAAAATGTGGCTATGCCTCTCATTTACAGCGGAATTCCTAAAAAAGAAAGAGCCGAAAAGGCGCGGGCTATGCTGGAGAAAGTGGGTCTCGGCGAACGCTGGAATCATCGGCCCAACGAGCTTTCTGGTGGACAATGCCAGCGCGTAGCTATTGCACGGGCACTCGTAAATGACCCCGCGATTATCTTAGCCGATGAGCCTACTGGCAACCTTGATTCGAAGACTTCTATTGAGATCATGGATATCTTTACACAAATTCATGCCAGTGGCAACACGGTGATTCTGGTGACCCATGAAGAAGATATTGCCGAACACGCACACCGAATCATCCGCCTGCGCGATGGTGTGATCGAAAGCGACCACCAAAACGAAAAACTGCGTGAATTAGCCGGCCGATAGACGTGTGATTCATTCTGAGATCAACAACCGAACACTATGGCATTTCGAATTTATACCCGAACTGGCGATCAGGGACAGACTTCGTTGTTAGGGGGCACAAGGGTTTGGAAAAACGATCCCCGAATTGAAGCCTATGGCACCATCGATGAACTAAATGCTTATCTGGGCTGGGTAGCCGATACGCAACCCTCTGCCGAGCTCCAACAAGAGATTCGCCTGGTGCAAGATCGATTATTTCGCATGGGAGCTATCCTGGCCTACGATGGCTCTTCATCATTAAAATTATCGCTTCCCGGCATAGAAGAAACAGATATCCAAACACTCGAAGCTGCCATCGACCGCATGGAAGCCCATCTGCCGCCACTCAAGCAATTCATTTTGCCGGGCGGCCATCCTTCGGTTTCTTTGTGCCATGTGGCTCGTTGCGTGTGTAGAAGAGCAGAGCGGCAATGCGTACACTTAAATCAAGAAACAAGCTTGCCTCAATATCTCATTCCCTATCTCAACCGCCTCAGCGATTATTTATTTGTCTTAGCCCGTTATACCGCATACCAACTAAGAGTAGCAGAAATTCCATGGGTACCCAATGCTCATTAATGCGAAGTGTAAACGATCGAAGGCTCATCTAAGTGAGGCATAAGTTGCCCATCACGAATTAACAACTGGCGATCGCTCAATCGAGCCAGCGCCTCATTGTGCGTAGCGATAATGAAGGTTTGCTGAAATTGCTTTTTGAGTTCGTGAAAGAGTTGATGTAATTCAAATGCATGGGTAGAGTCGAGGTTGCCCGTAGGCTCATCGGCAAGCACGAGATCGGGTTGGTTAATCAAAGCACGAGCTACGGCCACTCGCTGTTGTTCGCCTCCAGAAAGCTTACCTGGCTTATGATGCAACCTATCACGCATACCCATAGTTTCTAGCAACATTCGCGCACGATCTTCCACCACAGCCTTTTTCTCCCCTGCTATCCATCCTGGAATACATACGTTTTCCAGTGCAGTAAATTCTGGAAGCAAATAATGAAACTGAAACACAAAACCAATATGCTTATTGCGAAAAGCCGCTAAAGCCGAAGGCGATAGCCGAAATAGCTCTTGCCCATTGAGCCAAACTTGTCCAGACGATGGTGTGTCGAGAGTACCTAAAATATGCAACAATGTGCTTTTCCCCGCTCCCGAAGCCCCCAGTATACAAACAATTTCCCCACGATTCACGGTGAGGCTAATGCCTTTCAACACATGCAAATGACCATAATATTTATGCAAATTTTCTGCTTTCAACATCACCATAAAGAAAAACAATTTTCTGCTTTTGCGCTTCAAACAGGATTTGAATTTATATTATACTTTTGCGAAAATTTTTCAGAACCACTTTAAAAAATTGATTGAACCATGTTCTGGACGCTTGAATTGGCTTCTTATCTGGAAGATGCCCCCTGGCCGGCTACCAAAGACGAACTCATAGATTATGCGATTAGATCAGGGGCACCCATTGAAGTCATCGAAAATCTCCAGGAACTGGAGGATGAAGGCGAAGTGTATGAAGGAATAGAAGACATTTGGCCCGATTATCCTTCGCAGGAAGATTTCTTCTTCAACGAAGATGAGTATTGAAGCGAGCTGCATCGCAAACAGATTCTCATACCAGGAGGCTACTTATCGAGGTAGCCTCCTGTTTTTTATGGCTCGGCTATATTTTTCATTAGGGCTTCCATGATAGCATGCGAAACACCTGTATGTGAAAACCCACCATCATGGTATAGATTCTGCATCGTCACCATGCGGGTAAGATCGGAAAACAACGTCACACAATAATCTGCACACTGCTCGGCTGTTGCATTCCCTAAGGGACTCATTTTTTCAGCATATTCCATGAAACCTTCAAACCCTTTCACTCCACTACCGGCCGTAGTACGGGTGGGCGACTGCGATACGGTGTTAACCCGAACTTTTTTTCGAATACCATAATGATAACCAAAACTGCGTGCAATAGATTCGAGTAAAGCTTTGGCATCGGCCATATCGTTGTAATCGGGGAACACACGTTGTGCAGCAATATAAGTAAGGGCAACCACTGACCCCCATTCATTCAACGCATCGAGCCGATAAGCAGTTTGCAAAACACGATGTAAGGAAATCGCCGAAATGTCGAACCCTTTGTGCATGAAATCATAATTAGCCTCTGTGTAGGGAATGTTTTTCCGCACATTTAAACTCATGCCCACCGAATGCAAGATAAAATCAATGCCCCCCTGAAAATGCTCCATGGCCTGCCGAAATAGCTTTTCTAAATCGTCCATATTGGTGATATCGGCTGGGATGATTGGAGCCTGGCAGATTTCACCAAGACGATTGATTTCGCCCATGCGCACGGCTACGGGTGCATTGGTCAACACCAGTTGCGCTCCTTCTTCCCGACAACGTAAAGCTACCTGCCAGGCAATCGACCGCTCGTCGAGTGCACCAAAAATAATTCCCTTTTTCCCTTGTAAGAGTTGATATGCCATAATGCTGCGTTTTGAAAATTGATTAAGTAAAATGCGGCATAAAAATAGGAATTCCTTCCGAGTGGCTACCTAGCAAGCTCACCAAAATCTTCCTCCCGTCGAAAAGATAATCTCTCCGAGAAAATGCATCTTAAGAAATCCAAGACCTTAATCTTAGCTTTCTTTATCCAAAAACTCAGAAAATTCAAGACTGCTAGAGAAATGGCCAAGGTGTAATCTTCTTTCTTTGTCTTGACACAAAGAAAGAAGCAAAGAAAATTCAAGACTGCCAGAAAAATGGCTGGGGCATGTTCCTTCTTTCTTTGTCTTGAAACAAAGAAAGAAACAAAGAAAATTCAAGACTACCAGAAAAATAGCCAGGGCATGTTCCTTCTTTCTTTGTCTTGACACAAAGAAAGAAGCAAAGAAAAATTCATGACTACCAGAAAAATAGCTGAGAGC
>JAIMAQ010000003.1 GCA_023511875.1 Thermoflavifilum sp. | reverse complement strand
ATTACTGGAAGTTTGATTTGATGGAGAATGATGTAATCTTCTTTCTTTGTCTTGAAACAAAGAAAGAAGCAAAGAAAATTCAAGACTGCCAGAAAAATAGCTAGAATCAACGCCATTTTTCTGAAGGTCGATTTGAAAAAAGCTCATTATTTCAATTTACAAGATGCAGCTTTTCGTAGAGGTGCGTTTCTAAAACGTTTAGCGAACGGTTGTATGTGAAAGCGAATGTACCGCCGATGCAATATCGCGAATCAACTCTTGGTCTTTTTCAATTGCATTGCCCACCACAATGATATCGGCTCCCGCACTAGCCATGCGGTACGCCATTTCTGGGTTGCGTATGCCTCCGCCTACCACTAAGGGCAGAGAAATATTTTCCGCCACTCGGCGCAACATACGTTCGCTAATGGGATAACGCGCACCGCTACCGGCATCCATGTAAATCAGTTTTTTACCCAGCATTTCGCCAGCTAAGGCAGTACACATGGCAATATCATCTTTGTCGGCCGGTATGGGTGCAGCATTGCTGATATAAGACACGGTGGTAGGAACACCCCCATCAATTACCATATAGCCCGTGGGGATCACTTCTACCCCGCTCTGTCTCACCGCCGCTGCCGATAGCACATGTTGCCCAATGAGTAAATCGGCATTGCGTCCAGAAATGAGCGACAAATACAGCAAGGCGTCTACATGACGGGTAAGCTGGGTGGGACTGCCTGGAAATAAAATAAGCGGAATGGGTGTGTGTTGTTTGATATACTGGCAATATGCATCGAGATGATCTGTAATGATCAGGCTACCACCAATAAGCAGATAATCTACTTGGGCAGCTTCACTCAACTCAATCAACCGATTGAGCCTATCGAGATCGATGTTATCTGGATCAATGAGTACTGCGAAAGCTTTTTTGCCTTTTTGTTTGTTTTCACAGAATGTGGTGTATACAGGCTGGTGAGCGTGCATGTTTGAAAAGGCTTATGTACAAAGCTATGATTTTTTTCCTATTAGCTGGAAAGCCTTACAGAAAGGTATTACTGGTGAAATTTCAGGGCTGAGTTATTCACAAGTGTGCATAAGAATCAAAACGCGCCATTGGGAGAATCCATTATTTTCGTTTTCTCGGATCAAATATACATGCCATTTTAGCTTAGCCAACGTTGCACCAACGTTTATCGAAGTGTAGAAGTTTGGGCTCGGTCAGTTGGTTTGATCAGATAGGTGTTCATCTTTTTTTAACTAGAAAAACATTTGTATCATGAGTATCAACAATCCAACCCTCAACAAGGGGCTACGATTTAGTCGCTATTTTACGCAAGAAGGCATTAGCCCCTATGAAATGTTTAGCTATGAACTCCGCACCTCGGTGATCCGGAACCCAAATGGAGAAGTCATCTTTGAGATGAACAATGTGGAAGTGCCCGCTCATTGGTCGCAAATTGCAACCGATATCCTTGCTCAAAAATATTTTCGTAAGGCGGGAGTGCCCCAACCCGATGGTACCCTCGGTCGTGAAACATCGGTGAAGCAAGTGGTACATCGTTTGGCCAATTGTTGGCGCAATTGGGGCGAGCGTTATGGTTATTTCGCTTCTGCTCAAGATGCTCAAGTGTTTTACGATGAGCTGGTGTATTGCCTGCTCAACCAAATGTGTGCTCCCAATTCCCCGCAATGGTTCAACACGGGATTATATGATAGTTATGGTATCAAAGGCAAGCCACAAGGCCATTACTATGTTGATCCAGAAACCGGTGAGTTGAAAGAATCTACTTCTGCATATGAACGTCCGCAGCCACATGCTTGCTTCATTTTGAGCGTAGAAGACGATTTGGTGAATCCAGGCGGTATTATGGATCTGTGGGTACGAGAAGCGCGTATTTTCAAGTATGGTTCAGGAGTAGGTACGAATTTCTCCAATATCAGAGCTGAAGGAGAAAAATTGAGTGGCGGAGGGTCTTCCAGTGGGTTGATGAGCTTTTTGAAAATTGGCGATCGAGCTGCTGGCGCAATTAAATCCGGAGGTACTACTCGCCGAGCCGCTAAGATGGTGTGTTTAGACCTCGACCATCCAGAAGTAGTAGAATTCATCAATTGGAAAGTAGAAGAAGAAAAGAAAGTAGCGGCATTGATTGCTGCTGGCTATTCTTCGGATTACGAGGGGGAAGCCTATCGAACGGTATCGGGTCAAAACTCCAATAATTCTGTGCGTATTCCCAATGAATTCTTCCGCATCTTAGCGGAGGATGGTGTATGGGAAATGAAGGCGCGTACTACGGGGAAAACCATGCGTACGATCAAGGCCAGAGAGCTTTGGGACAAGATTGCTTATGCGGCTTGGCGTTGTGCCGATCCGGGGGTACAGTTTGATACCACTATCAACGAATGGCATACTTGCCCGAAAGGGGGGCGTATTCGGGCTTCCAATCCTTGCTCGGAATATATGTTTTTAGACAACACGGCTTGTAATTTAGCGTCTATCAACCTGCGGAAGTTTTATCATGAAGAGGAAAATAGGTTCGATATTCCAGCCTTTGAATATGTGGTGCGACTATGGACAGTGGTGTTGGAAATATCTGTATTGATGGCTCAATTCCCATCGAAAGAAGTGGCACAGTTGAGTTATGAATATCGGACATTGGGGTTGGGATTTGCCAATCTAGGCTCATTGTTGATGGTGAATGGTATCCCGTATGATAGCGAAGAAGCACGTGCTATGGCTGCAGCGATCACGGCGATCATGACAGGGGTAGCCTATAAGACCTCCGCCGAAATGGCGATGCACTTGGGCGCGTTTCCTCGATTTGCAGAAAACCGAGAAGACATGTTGCGGGTAATACGCAACCACCGAGCTGCAGCTTACGATGCCACTGAAGCCTATGAAGGGTTACAGATTAAGCCTCAGGGTATCAATGCACGGTATTGCCCTAATGATTTGCTCAAAGCGGCTACCCATGCTTGGGATGAGGCCTTGCAGATGGGCGAGCAATATGGCTATCGCAATGCACAAGTAAGTGTCATCGCCCCCACAGGAACCATTGGCCTCATCATGGATTGCGATACGACTGGCATTGAACCCGATTTTGCTTTGGTGAAATTCAAAAAACTTAGCGGGGGTGGATATTTCAAGATCATCAACCAGTCGATCCCCACAGCTCTGAAACGCCTAGGTTATAGCGATGCCGAGATCAAAGCCATTGTCGATTATGCTCGTGGTACGGGGAGCTTTGAGGGGGCGCCATTTATCAATCATCAAACCCTAAGTGAAAAAGGATTTATTGCAGAAGAGCTTAAAAAACTCGACCAGGCAGTGGCTTCGGCTTTTGACATTAGCTTTGTGTTTAATGTGTATACGCTGGGAGAAGAATGTTTACAACGGTTAGGATTTACCCCAGAGCAATACTTTAATCCTGAGTTTAGTTTATTACATGCATTAGGATTTACTGATGCTCAGATAGAAGCTGCCAACGATTATGTATGTGGCACCATGACGGTAGAAGGTGCTCCTTATCTCCAGGAAAAGCACTTGCCAGTATTTGATTGTGCCAACAAGTGTGGCAAAAAAGGGCAGCGGTATATCCATCCACACGGTCATATTCGCATGATGGCTGCCGTACAGCCTTTTATCTCGGGTGCCATCTCTAAGACCATTAACCTGCCCCATGAAGCTACGGTGGAAGACATTGCCGATTGTTATTATCTAAGCTGGGAGCTTGGGTTAAAGGCTTGTGCATTATATCGAGATGGCAGCAAGTTGTCGCAGCCACTCAGTAATCGCAGCTCTACCCAGCGACAGGCTTCATCTACTAGCTCTGGATCAGAAGATTTGGCTGGATCGGCAACGCTAAAGGTAGACCTGAATAGTCTAACTATTGAGGAGATCCTAGAGGCAGCTCGCATCAAGATGCAAAACAGTCAAGACACTTCCTTCATGCGTGCCCTTTCTCGGATAGTGCAACGCAAGAGCTTACCCGCCAAACGCAGGGGCTTTACGCAGAAGGCCAAGATCAATGGGCAAACCATATTTTTACGCACGGGTGAATACAGCGATGGCACCTTGGGGGAAATATTTATTGACATGCATAAGGAAGGGGCTACCCTACGTTCCATGATGAATTGCTTTGCTATAGCTGTTTCTATTGGGCTACAGTATGGCGTGCCCCTCGAAGAATTCGTAGATAAGTTTGTCTTCACCCGATTTGAACCATCGGGAGCTGTTGATCATCCCAACATCAAATTTGCTACCTCTATTGTTGATTACATCTTTAGGGTGTTGGGATATGAATACTTGCATCGTACGGATTTGGTACATGTACCCGATCCGGAGAATACTTCTGAGCCTTATTCGGGTGATACAGCCCATCAAGATGCCCATGAAGATGTGTTTTCACCAGTCAAGCAGGTGCAAGCTGCTCAAGATCAACCGATAAGCACAGTGCAACAGGCTAGAGTTCAGCCTAATATAGCAACCAGTGAGGTTTCTACGCAGGCTTATATGCGCCAGATGCAGAGCGATGCTCCGTCGTGTCCTAATTGTGGACATATTACCGTACGTTCTGGCACTTGTTACAAATGCCTGAATTGTGGATCCAGCCTTGGATGTAGCTAGTTGTTAAAATTTTCTGAATTCAAAAAAAGTTATTCTTTTTTATCGAGAAAATTTATATTTGCAATAAATAGGGTTTTCATAAGATAGTAACAAACGTCGGCGCCTGTCTAGGCGCCGTTTTCGTTTTCTGGAATAAGATCTACATACCAGAATACCGTATCCCAGGCAGGGTGCGTGTTGGTAGAAATGGGCAATCTTCGTTCTACCACTTCTCCTAATTGAAACCGT
Organism: Thermoflavifilum sp.; assembly: GCA_023511875.1. Classification (GTDB taxonomy): domain Bacteria; phylum Bacteroidota; class Bacteroidia; order Chitinophagales; family Chitinophagaceae; genus Thermoflavifilum. Next base: position 256,387 of record JAIMAQ010000003.1, on the reverse strand, counting down.
ACGGGAAACCTGAATAAGGGTCCATTGAATACGAAGCTGTGATATTCCCCATTTTCTCCGCAAGGATCTACATCAGCGGGGAGATCTTTGATTAACTCATGATCGATGATTCTGCCCACGAATGAGCGATCGAGTTTTTGCGCATTCACACATACAATAACTGCTTGAAAACCTGCATCCACAAAGCGGTGGAGCAAGGTTCGGGTATCTTGTTTCCACAAAGGGAATACGGCTTTCATGCTTATTTGCGCAAGTTGTTGCTCTCGATAGGTGCGCAGATCTTCGAGAAAGATATCTCCAAAGATTGCCGTGCGAATGCCTTGTAGTTGCATTTCGCGTAAAGCTTTTTCCATAGCAGCATTGTATATCTCCATAGATGCCTGCTCGGGCAACCATACTTTTTTCAACGGAATACCAAGAGCTTGCGCCTGCCGGTCGAGCAAGGTTTCGCGTACACCATGCATGGAGATGCGGCGATAAGCTTCGTTTAAGGTGGTGAGAAAAAATGCAATCTCTAATTCTTGGCAATGATACAAATCGTAATAAGCCATCATAGCATCCTTTCCTCCGCTCCAATTGAGAAATGCAGCTTCTATGTTTGCCATATTGGGTAGGAAAATGGTGAATAGATATGAGATACACAAATTTCATGAAAGATCCGAGGAAATCTTGTGGTAAAAAGCAGTATTTTTATTTTTGAATCAGAGATGATGCGGCATTTATTTTTAATTACACTCACTAACTCATATGGCAATTGATGAAAATGATGGATATCGAGGATTTAAAATGTGGGGGATTTTTCCAGATCTGCTTAGTGAAGAGGTCTGACATGCAGACTACTAAAATAAACGTTAATCAATAAAATATGTTTGTAGAATTTACATACGATCGTCATTCTGTGATTAATGCGTTAAGGTATCATTTCATGAGTAGGGGTGAGATAAAATTTATGCGTATCACCTTGATGGTATTGTTTGGCATTGCCGTAATCGGAAATTTATTTGGCTATGTATCATTTGGAGCTGTTTTTGGAATTTTCATGATGATTTTAATTTTACTGTTGATTTTTTGGTATTGGTTGCCGGTATTGACCTACAATAAATCGGCCACATTCAAGGACAATATTCGGTTGCAATTAGAAGACCAAGGGATAGCCATTGCTACCCAGCGTGGTGAACACATGATTAGCTGGAAGAGTTTTCATAATGTAGTGGAAACGAGCGATTATATTTATTTGTATCGTAATACCCGTTCATTTTTTATTATTCCCCTTAATGCTTTCAAAGAAGAAGAACGTCAGGCTTTTCGCCAGCTGCTTCATCAAAAATTCGCGAGTTATGAAGTCAGTTCAGCCCATTGATATATGCTTTTGCTTATAAGTTGGCTAAGTCGTTGATCGGCTTGATGGGCAATGGTTAGGATTTCTTCAACGCTTACCGGCAGAAGATGATCTGGATCACATTCGTCTGTGATAACGCTAATAGCTATACAAGGTAGTTTCACTTGATTAGCCACGATTACTTCGGGCACGGTACTCATACCCACCATATCTGCACCTATGGTGCGCAGGTAACGATATTCGGCACGGGTTTCCAGATTAGGTCCCATCACTGCAGCATATACACCTGTTTTCAGAATAATTCCTTCTTGTTGAGCAACTGAGTGGAATAGAGATTGTAAATCGCGATCATAAGGGCTACTCATATCTGGAAAACGTTCTCCATACGCGGGGTCACTTAATCCACGAAGAGGGTTGTCGGGAAGAAGGTTGATATGATCTTCTATCAATACAAGATCTCCTTTTTTAAGATCGGCACGGATGCCACCTGCTGCATTACTGATGCATAGCCAGCGTGATCCCAAGGCCTTCATTACCCGTACAGGAAAACTGATTTCTTGCATACTATATCCCTCGTAATAATGAAATCGTCCCTGCATCACCAATACTTTTGCTTGGCCAATTTGACCCCATAAAAGTTGCCCTTTGTGAAAAGCTACTGTGGCTTGCGGAAAATGAGGGATTTGCGTATAGGGAATTTGGGAAAAACCTCCAGGTGATGAATGGTTTCATCTAAGCCAGAACCCAAAATAATGGCCACATCAGGATTTTCTATGCCTTTTTGTTTACAGAAGTCAACGGTTTCCTTCACTCGTTCTAACCAAGACTCATTCATAGAAATTTTTTTGAAGAGAGCTAAACTAAATTAAGATAAAATACGTAATTATAGGTAATATGGGTAAACTGTTTTTGCTTCTTATGTGTGGTGGTTTGGTTTTGTTCAATGAATGTAAGGGCAATCAAACGATTGCCCAGAATGAATTGTTTAGCACAAATTATATACAATTGTCTCAAAGATTGTTATATGCGGTGCGTACAGGAGATTCCATTCAAGCATATTTAGATACGCTTGCTCATGCTGATGATGGTGTACTTGCTAGTCAACTTGATGATGATGCACACAAAAAAGCTTTCTGGTTAAACATTTATAATGCATTTGTGCAGATTTTGTTACAACGAGACACCTCATTATATCATCATCGGGGAAAATTCTTTCGTAGCTTACAGATTCATGTTGCAGGTTATTCCCTTAGCTTAGATGAGATCGAACACGGATTATTGCGTCGTTCGGCTATTAAATGGAGTTTAGGTTATCTCCATAAGTTATTTCCATCTTCTTTTGAAAAACGGTTTAGGGTGGATACTCTTGATTATCGTATTCATTTTGCATTGAATTGTGGGGCGAAAAGTTGCCCACCTATTGCTTTTTATGATCCAGGGCATATAGATATGCAATTAAACCTAGCGATGAGAAATTACTTGTTCAATGAATTGACTGTTGATAGTATTCATCATGTTTTATATCTCCCTGCGATTATGGGATGGTTTAGACATGATTTCGGAGGCAAAAAGAAAATGGTTGAGTTGGTGAAACAATTAGGTTTGATTGCTGCAGATGCTCATCCACGAGTGAAGTTTAAATCTTACGATTGGTCATTATATTTAAATCACTATAAAAACGATAAATGATGAGTAACACATCTCATTACTACAACGCTCACGATTTAGCTAAATTTAATGAAATCGGGTCGTTTCAGCCTTCCTTGGCAGAGAAATTTTTTGCTTACTATGGTGAGGTCTTCCAAGATGGAGCATTAACTGCCAGAGAAAAAGCTTTGATTGCACTTGCTGTGGCTCATGCCGTGCAATGCCCTTATTGTATTGATGCCTATACTACCGAATCATACAGCAAAGGTTGGAATGAGGCTCAGATGATGGAGGCTGTGCACGTTGCAGCTGCTATTCGCGGAGGTGCATCATTGGTGCATAGCGTTCAAATGATGAATAAAGTAAAGGAAATAGCTATGTAATTCACTAAATGATTCATCATGAAATCATTATTATCGCAACATCACTTTCTAGCAGATCCTGCAAACCAACTTCAAGTGTTGCATGAATCTATTGAACTTGGCGTTCCTCCGTTTGAAGAAAAATTAAAACTGGCAAATGCTTATCCTTTACGAGCTAAGCAAGTAGAAATCTTGCAAATAAATGTTGGCAAGATGTGTAATCAAACATGCAAGCATTGCCATGTAGATGCAGGCCCCGACAGGCATGAAATCATGACCAAAGAAACCATGGCTTATTGCTTGCAAGCTGTAGAAAAATATCATATTCCCATTGTAGATATCACGGGAGGTGCTCCAGAGATGAATCCTCATTTTCGGTGGCTCGTTGAATCTGCTGCAGCACTTGGTGCTCACATCATGGTGCGCTGTAATCTCACGATTATTTTAGCCAATAAAAAATACCATGACTTACCGGAGTTTTATCGAAAACATCAAGTGGAGGTCATAGCTTCTTTGCCATTTTATTCTGCTGATCGTACCGATAAGCAGCGTGGGCAAGGGGTATTTACTCAATCTATCAAAGCATTACAGATGCTCAACGCAGTTGGCTATGGACAGCCAGAAAGTGGATTAATACTTAATCTCGTTTATAATCCTGCAGGAGCTTTTTTACCTGCTTCACAAGCAGAATTGCAGGCTACCTATCAGCAAGTGTTATGGGAAGAATATAGAATACGTTTTAATCAACTATTTGTTATTACCAATATGCCTATTAGCCGATATCTGGAGTACCTTTTAGCTACTGGTAATTATGAAAATTACATGTTGAAATTGGTTCAATCATTCAATCCGTCGGCTATTCATGGCCTCATGTGTCGAAACACTCTATCGGTAAGTTGGGAAGGATATTTATATGATTGCGATTTTAATCAAATGCTCGATTTACCCATACGCTCACAAGCTGGCCACCACATAAGTCAGTTCTCGCCTGAGCTACTCAACCAGCGAGAAATTGTGATTCACCAACATTGTTACGGATGTACTGCTGGTGCAGGTTCTAGTTGCGGAGGCCAAATAGTAAAATCTTGATCATGGGTGATGCACTCATTATTTTTGTACGCGCATTAAAACCCGGCCAGGTCAAGACCAGAATTGCTCAGCAAGCGGGAGCCCAGGCTGCATTGTGGATTTATGAAAAATTGTTGCAACACACTCAAGAAGTATCTCGTGTTGTGAAGGCAGATAAATTTGTGTATTATGCCGATGAAATTGTAAAAGACGATCTTTGGCCAGCAGATGTGATCAAACGATCCCAAAGCACTGGGGATCTAGGTATTCGAATGAAATCAGCTTTTCAAGAATTATTTTCATTAGGCTATCAACGAGTGGTGATCATTGGAAGTGATTGTGCTTTGCTCAATGCTACTCATATCCACGATGCGTATAGATATCTTCAAGCTCAAGATGTGGTAATTGGTCCAGCTCTTGATGGAGGCTATTATCTAATGGGATTACGTAAGCCCATACCAGAATTGTTTGAAGCTATACCATGGAGTACTCCCGAGGTGTTAAAATACACCTTAGCTCAAATTTACTTTTTGAACTTGTCATATGTTTTGCTAGAGCCCTTGCCAGATGTGGATTTCTGGGAAGATGTACCAGAAACTTGGAAAAAAATGTATAGCCAGTGTTTACTAAAATAAAGATTATTCCTCAGATCTGCGATATGCCAGTAAGCGTTGATAAGTATCTTTCAATTTTTGTTGGGAAGCTCCTCGCAGGTACATGCGCATCACGATAAAATTTGCAAACTGTACTTTCCACCAGGGATTTGTTGTATACTTTCGTGCAGATACCTTTACATAATCAGGGATGATATAAAATTTATGATTTCGCTGAATACGTTGAATGATGTCAAAATCTTCCATGATGATCATTGATTCATTGAATCCACCCAATTTCTGAAATAGTTCTTGGGTAATAAAAAGAGATTGATCGCCTCCCCTGCAAAACAGGAACGGTAAGCGGGTGAAGAATTGATTGATTTTGAGCAGCCAATTATTTGAATCAAAGCGCATGCGAAAGCATCCTGCTAAATAGCCTGCTGAAACTGCTTTTTGAATGGCTGATAGAAAATGGGTAGGAGGATAACAATCTGCATGAAGGAAATAGAGGATTTTGCCTTTAGCCAATTGAGCACCTGCATTCATCTGAGCTGCGCGTTGTTTCTTAGGGGAAAGCAAAGTGAGTGCCCCTGCGGCTTTAGCTTCTTGCAGAGTTTGATCTGTACTGCCGCCGTCACAAACAATGATTTGAACAGCCTTTTCTTCAAAACCTTCTTGAACGATGATTTCACGTAAATAGCTGATTAGTTTCCCTATCTGGCCTGCTTCCTGATAGGTGGGTATAACGATGCTGATTAACGGATTGAGGCAATTTGTTTCCATGAATGCATGAAAAACATACCCAGTAACATTGAAAACATGCTTATTCACGTACCACAGAAGCTAGCCGAAGCCAGATGATGTTTTATCTAGCCACGCTCACCGCGCGTTTTTCACGAATGACAGTCACCTTAATTTGTCCGGGGAATTGCATTTCATTTTGAATCTTTTGAGCGATCTCGAAGGAGAGGCGATCGGCATCGCTATCGCTTACCTTCTCACTTTCCACGATCACGCGCAGTTCGCGTCCTGCCTGGATGGCATAAGCTTTTTCCACCCCAGAAAAGCTCATTGCCAGTGTTTCCAGGTCTTTGATACGTTGCAGATAGCTTTGCATGATTTCTCGGCGGGCACCTGGGCGAGCGCCACTGATAGCATCGCAAGCTTGCACGATAGGTGCAATCACATAGGTCATTTCAATTTCGTCGTGATGGGCTCCTATGGCGTTGACCACGGCAGGGTGTTCATTGTATTTTTCAGCTAGCTTCATGCCCAGCAAGGCATGCGAGAGTTCGCTTTCTTCGTCGGGCACTTTGCCAATATCGTGTAGTAGCCCTGCGCGCTTGGCCAGTTTGGGATTCAGGCCCAGCTCAGCGGCCATGATGGCACAAAGGTTGGCTGTTTCTTTAGAGTGCATTAACAGGTTTTGGCCGTAGGATGAGCGGAAGCGCATTTTACCCACCATACGGATCAGCTCTGGGTGCATGCCGTGGATACCCAGTTCAATGACGGTACGTTCGCCAATTTCCATTACCTGTTCTTCGAGCTGGCGTTTGGTTTTTTCTACCACTTCTTCAATACGAGCAGGATGGATTCGGCCATCCTGGATCAGGCGTTGCAGCGAAAGGCGAGCAACTTCTCGACGCAGTGGATCGAAGCAAGAAAGTACAATAGCTTCGGGGGTATCGTCGACGATAAGATCTACTCCGGTAGCGGCTTCTATGGCGCGGATATTGCGTCCTTCACGGCCAATGATTTGGCCTTTGATTTCGTCGCTCTCCAGGTTGAAAACCGTAATGGCATTTTCGATAGTTTGCTCGGCAGCTGTGCGCTGTATAGTTTGGATAATGATTTTTTTAGCTTCTTTACTAGCCTTGGCTTTAGCCTCTTCCATCATCTCTTGCAGGTAAGCCATAGCTTGCGTGCGTGCTTCTTCTTTCAGGCTTTCTATGAGCTGAGCTTTGGCTTCTTCTGCAGTAAGCCCGGCTATTTTTTCCAATCGTCGAATATGCTCTTCCTGATGCTTTTCTAATTCGGTGCGCTGCTGGTTGACGATTTCCAATTGGCGCTGCAGATGCTCTTTCAAGGCTTGGTTTTCTTGAATCTGCCGTTGTACATTTTCGGTTTTCTGGTTTAACGACTGTTCTTTTTGTTTGATGCGGTTTTCGGCTTCCAGCAACTTCTGGTTGCGTTGCAAGACTTCTTTTTCAAACTCTGCTTTTAGTTGCAGGTAATGTTCTTTAGCTTCTAATAGTTTTTTTTCTTTGAGGGTATCAGCGGCGAGCTTGGCTTCGGCTAGCATTTTTTGGGCTTGTTCTTCTGCCTCTTGGATGCGGTGTTGTGTATTTTTGGAGAAGATCAGTTTCCCAATGAGGATGCCCACGATAGCAGCTGCCACTCCAATCCCAATCAATAATCCGATAGACATATCCATGTGAAATGATTTGGTTCATAAAAAAGGCCTTTACAGGCGGTAAAGTAGAATGTGCGAAGATACAAAATTAGCCGCTTGTGCATTTATAGCTGCAAGGCTTGGTCGAGTAGTTGCTCAATATGTTTCAGGGAAGGCTGTAGAGCAGCAGCTGAATGGTTATTGGGTTGGGTGGCATAGTCAATCAAGCACATGGCAATATAATCTTGCATATCCTTGCCTGCATAGTTGGTTTTGAATTCTAAAATTTTTTGGTTGAGGCTTTTAATGGTTTGTCGGATAAAAGCTTCCTCTTGAGGATAAATCTTCAGTCGATACGACCGGTCGGCAAGGGTAACCTGTATAGCCATTAATTGATTGGGTGTTTCCATAAAGCTGAAGGGTTAAAGTTGAAGTTCGGCAATACAGAGCTCGATTTCTCGGATATAGTTGTTTAGCAGGTTTCTGATTTCTTTACGAGCAGCCTCATCGAGATTGAGGGTGTTAATTTTCACCATGCGCGTAATTTGCACTTGTGTACGAAGTCGTTCTACCTCTGCATGCAAGGCTTGGAGTTCTTGACTTTGGGTAGCCAGCTGGGTTTTTAATCGATGATTTTCTTGAAGAGTAGCCTTGTAGCGCTCTACCAATTGCCTGAGCTTCTGCTCAATATTATCGAGTGTTTCTTGAGGCTGCATAGGTAACGTTGCTTAAGGGTTATTGCCCTGGCGTAAACGGATATGCAATTGTTGTTCCAACGTTTGGATCATCTGTTGTAGGCTTTGATCTACATCCTTTTCGGTAAGGGTTCGTTCTGGATGTTGGAAAAACAAGCTCAAGGTACACGATTTCTTTCCAGCTTCCAGCTTAGCACTTTCAAATAGATCAATGAGTCGCCAATCGATCAGGTAGGGAACTTTTGCGGAAGCGATTGTCATGTGGATATGGGCATAAGGAATTTCTCGATCGATCAGGAAAGAAATGTCTCGCCGCACCACAGGATAAGGGATGATTTCTTGGTACTGGACACGGGTATTGGCTTGGGCTTGTACCAATTTATGCCACGCTAATTCGGCATAGTACACGGGTAGTTGCATATCGAACAGGTGCCCCGTTTGGGTATCTACGGCTCCTAATATGCCAAGGGGTTCTCCTTGCATGTGTAGGCCAAGGCAAGGGTTTAGCCGAGGGTGGGAAGCCTGCTCGCTAAATTCGAGTAGAGAAATACCTGCCATACGGCAGATATTGTCTACAATTGTTTTCAGGAAAAACCAACTGGGAGGTGAGTTACTGGGTGCTGGTGCCCACCATTGTGGGTGGTGATCGCCTGCTAGCCAAATCGATAAGAACTCTTGTTCGGCATATTCACCTATGCCAGTTTGGTGATAAGTTTTTCCGAATTCAAAAAAAGCAATTTGCTCATTGCGATGATGTTGGTTAAAAGCCACACATGCCAGGCCATTTTCCAGCATAGAAGGCCGCAGTACGTCGAGTTCAGCATTTAAATGGTTGAGGAGATGCACGATATTTTCCTGCGGATAGGGCGTGTATAGTTGGCTATTGGAAATAGAATTGGTATATATCTCACTAAATCCTTTAGCCACCAGGTAATCTGATAATTTTTCCTGTAGATTTTCGCGGTCACGAAAGCGGTGATGTGCTGGAGAAAAGTGCATTTTCGATGGAATCGGTATTTGGTCTAAGCCATCAATCCGCATGATTTCTTCTACCAGGTCGGCTGGTTGCTTCACATCGTGTTTAAATGGAGGCACCTGCCAGATCCATTCCTGTTCATTAGCCGAAATGAGCTCAAATTCCAGGTCTTCCAGCAAGTTTTCTACGGCTTGCTGGGGATAGTTTTTCCCGCTTAAAGAAAACAAATAGTGTTTGGTAAGTCTAATCTGGCGGGGTGCAGGGGGGTGTGGATATAGGTCTACGAGTTGATAGCGAATTTGTCCGCCAGCCAATTCACGGATGAGCAGGGCTGCTCGTTTCAATGCAAATAGTACCCGGGAAATATCCACCCCTTTTTCAAAGCGTAAGGCGGCTTCTGTGCGCAATCCATGTTGCAAGGAAGTTTGTCGGATCGATGCTGGATGAAAGACGGCACTTTCGAGAAACACCCGTCGGGTATTTTCTTGGATGCCAGAAGCCACGCCACCGAATACGCCAGCGATGCACATAGGCTGCTGAGCATCGCAAATCATGAGATCGGTAGGATATAGCGAGCGGTCTTTGCCATCGAGTGTTAGCAAATGTTCGCCTGGTTGTGCTTTTCGTATTCGCACGCAATTGCCTATTATGGCATCTGCATTAAACGCATGCAAAGGTTGGCCGCATTCGTGCAATACATAATTGGTGATATCTACGACGTTGTTGATGGGTTTTATGCCAATCGATTCCAGGGCTGCTTGAAGCCAGGCTGGCGAAGGGCCCACTTGTACGTCTTCGATGAGCAATCCTGCATACCGCAAGCAAGCGTCGGGGTCTACGATTTCTATTTGTATGGGAGAAGGGGCTAAGCCCGTATTGGGGAAAGTATGTATACTAGGCCATTGGAGAGTGCCCTGTAGGCGATGGTGGTGGTTTACATATGCACAGATATCGCGGGCTACCCCAATATGGCTCATGGCGTCCATGCGGTTGGGGGTAAGGCCGATTTCGAAAACACGATCTTGGAATACGGGAATGTAATGCGAGAGTGGCGAGCCTGGCTTGGCAGTGGCATCGAGTACGAGGATGCCACTATGATCTTCAGCCAGTCCGATCTCATCGGCAGCACATAGCATACCTTCGCTTAGTTGTCCGCGGATCTTGGTGGTTTTTAGCTGGAAGGGCTCACCTTTCAAGGGGTGTAAGGTGGTTCCTGGAAGTGCCACTACCACCTTTTGCCCTACGGCTACATTAGGTGCACCACATACAATTTGAAGCGATCGATTGTCGCTTATTTTTACCCGCGTGAGCTGGAGTTTATCAGCATCGGGATGCTTCCATACTGCTTCTACTTCTCCCACTACGAGCCCCTCTAATGCGCCTGGAATAGAAGAAAATTCGGTCAGCTGTTCCACTTCTAGCCCAACGGAAGTGAGTATCTGAGCAATTTCCTCTGCTTCCAAGATATGGGGCCATCCGGCTTTTCCAAGGGGGAGATATTGCAATAACCAGTGATAAGCGATTTTCATGAACCAGCAGTCTTTACATCCTTTTTCCGCATAAGGCGGGTGATGAAACATCAACTTTTTAGGGCTAATGTTTACCCCGGCGGGGCGTAAAATTAAGAACTTATGCCGTAGAAATTTTTTACACACAAACAAGGATAGCGAGCAAAATCTTTTTTCACGAGCTTTGTGGAAAATCCTGTGGATAGTATTAGAGCAATCGATAAAATTGGTGGAAAACCAGGCCTAAATAGATGCATAATTATGCAATGACAGTAGGATAATTTGTGCATAAGGAAAGAATAAATTTTTTACTGAAAGGGTTATTTGGGAATCTAAAAAACCCATTACCTTAGTTTCAATAGGCTGAAAAGTTCAAGATTTGTTCATGAATTTTTCATGATCAATTCATATTGTTTTTTCAGCCAAACCAACACCTCAAACCCAAAGGAGATTGTCGATGGAAGTACATCTTAAAAAAGATAGCCGGGCATCGGCAGGCCGAAAAAAAACTATAGACCTGAGCGGATTGATGTATGGCAAAGTACCTCCGCAGGCGCCCGATTTAGAAGAAGCTGTGCTGGGGGCGATCATGCTAGAAAAGACGGCTTATGAGACTGCTCTGGAGATTTTGAAGCCAGAATGTTTTTATGTAGAGGCTCATCAGCGGATTTTCTCTGCCATTCGGCGTTTGGCCGATCAATCGCTTCCTGTAGATATTCTCACCGTGGTCGAAGAATTGCGTAAAACAGGGGAATTGGAATTGGTGGGAGGGGCTTATTATGTGACCAAGCTTACTCAATCGGTAGTTTCGGCGGCCAATATTGAAGCGCATGCGCGAATCATCTTGCAAAAATTTATTCAGCGCGAGCTCATCCGTATTTCTGGAGAAATTATTGCTGAGGCATATGAAGAAGGCACAGATATTTTTGATTTACTCGACAATGCAGAAACCAAGCTTTTTGAGATCACCGACAACCACCTGCGGCAAAATTTTGCTCCTATCGACTCTTTGGTGGTGAGAGCCATTAAGCGAATTGAGGAGTTGCGAAACCGTTCCGATCATATGACCGGGGTGCCCTCGGGATTTCGATCGTTGGATGCTATTACCTATGGTTGGCAACGTTCCGACTTAATTATTTTGGCTGCACGCCCATCTGTAGGGAAAACAGCATTTGCGCTCAACTTAGCTCGCAATGCAGCATTGCATCCCACTCAACCCGTTCCCGTAGCTGTGTTTTCTATGGAAATGTCGAGTGATCAAATTATCCAGCGTTTTCTGGCAATGGAAACGGAAATTTCGTTGGAAAGCATTTCCAGGGGTAAATTGGCCGATTATGAATTTGCCCAGCTGAATAATGGTATGGCTAAGCTGGCGAAAGCCCCCATTTTTATTGACGATACACCAGCCCTAAATATCTTTGAACTGCGTGCCAAATGTCGCCGACTGAAAGGCAAGCACCAAATAGGCCTTGTAATCGTCGACTATTTACAGTTGATGAGCAGTAATCATGAAAATCGGAACGTGAATCGCGAACAAGAGATCAGTAAAATTTCTCGTGACCTGAAATCGTTAGCCAAAGAACTCGAAATTCCAATCATTGCCCTTTCTCAGCTGAGCCGTGAAGTGGAGAAAAGAAAAGATACCAACAAGATGCCACAACTGAGTGATTTGCGAGAATCGGGCGCTATTGAGCAAGATGCCGACGTGGTGCTCTTCCTCTATCGTCCTGAATATTATGATATCACCACCAATGAATTTGGAGAATCTACTGAAGGCGAAACGTATGTTCGCATCGCTAAACATCGTAATGGTCGGTTAGATACCATCAAGCTCAAGATGCTGAAATCGATTCAGAAATTTATTGAATTCGAAGAGCAGGGTTTGGGTGTATTTCCTAACAAATCGGTTTCGGGCTCATATACCGAAAATGATTCGTCTCGCTTGTATATTGAACGTTCTTCGCGGATGAACGATTACATGAATGATCTCGATGAAGATGCGCCGTTTTAAGCATGGAAGAATTTTTGCCACCTTATACCTACGCCCGTGAATTACCGCTGTTGTATGTGCCCAGCTTGCATGAGCAGGTAGAGCTCGATGCAGCCAACTATCGGTATGCGGTGCAGGTGTTGCGCATGCGTGTGGGCGACAGGCTGCTTTTAACCAATGGCATAGGGCAAGTGGCAGAGGCGGTATTGAAGGAATTGGATCGCCGTTCGGCCTGGGTGCAGCTAGAAAGTGTTGCCCAACAAGCTCCCCCTCCAGCGCGATGGCTGGGCGTAGCCTTGCCTCATCATACGGGTAGGGCCGAATGGCTTATTGAAAAAGCCACTGAATTAGGTGTTACCCGCATTTATCCGTTGCTTACCGCCCGCTCAACACATAGCCGATGGAAGCCCGATCGGTATCGTCAGCTCATGATCGCCGCCATGCTTCAGTCCAGGCAATATTATTTACCCGAATTATCATCGCCGATTGCATTTGCCGATTGGATCCAGCAATGCAATGCTTCCATACGTGCCATTGCTCATTGTGAGCCTGGATCCAAAAGCTGGATATGGACTTTGCCCACCTCGCAAACATCTGTATGTGTATTGATTGGGCCGGAAGGCGATTTTACACCAGAAGAAATTCAATTGGCCAGAGCCTTGGGTTGGCAAGAGGTTTCTTTGGGAGATACACGATTACGAACAGAAACAGCGGCCATCGTGGCCTGTGCATGGATGCAAGCAGCTACGATCAGTTCATCTTAAGCGGGGCAATCATTTGAAATTCTGGAATCTTGGCTTCAAACACTCTTTTAGTCATCAAATTTTCCATCAGATAAACGCCATACATTTTGCCCATTTCGGTGCGCAAATTGCACCCCGAAACATATTGATAGCGTTCACCAGCTGCAATGATGGGTTGCATGCCCACGACACCTTCACCTTCAATCTCGCGGCGGAGGCCGTTTGAATCCACCACATACCAATGCCGGCGTAAGAGCTTAATGGGGAAGATGTTATCATTTTCGATAGTGATACGATAGGCAAACATAAATTCATTGCCCATGGGGTTAGAGTAATCGGGCTGAAAAAACGTTTCCACGCTGATGGTAACGCCTTCCGTAACCTTTTTCATTGCAGGTAGGTTTGTGTAAAGATAATTAATTTGTAATTCTATTCAGGTAAAATTTACCTGATAATAAGGGTTGATCTGACCCAGGAAGAAAATACTTCCTAGCGATCAACCCTACCTGATGCAACAACCCTCTATTGCTTCCATTCTTCGGCTGCTCCTTTTTTCAGGGTAAACGTTCGAGTCAGGTTAAATCCCCATCGAAATTGCCCGTTTGTCCATGTAGTAGTTGTGTTAGGAATAAATTGGTTTTCTAATATGGAAGTAGCATTGGTGAATTCAATATGAAATACATGTCCGCCTGTTTCTATTTCCCAGCCAATACCCAGGGGTGGGTAGAAACGCAGCCCGAGCGTTCGGTAATAGTCACGGGATTGGGTGTTACGGAAAGGTTGAACATAGTCGGCGATGAGGGCCATGCGTTTGTTGATTTTCCAACGCAGGCCTGCTCCTAATGCCAGCAAATGATGAGGATCTTCTGGAGTGGTTGTGGCTCGGTAAATGTATGTAGGCACCAATTCTGCTGAGAAACGTTCGGAAAATTTACGCGCCAGCAACAGCTGAAAAGTTTCGCTCAACCGGTCGGTAAATTGGGTAAAATGGATATTGGAAGCGGGAATGGGCTGGGCTTTTACTGCACTGAAAACATTTCTTACAAATAGGGTTAGAGAAATGGGGATTTGGTTTCTGGTCGTTTGCTCGAGTAAGCGATATTTACCTGTTAGGTAAAACAGTTGGGTTTGGTATTCAGAAATGCCATTGGGGGCGCCTTTGTCGCGGCCTATACCCAGCGTGAGGCGATGAGAAAGACCATATTCAAAGCCAATCAATACATCGCTAATCGCATCCATACCGAAAAAAGTTTTTCCGCCTCCATTAGCACCAGCGAAATCACCAAAGCGATGACCAACAATAAATAAGAGGTCATGTGCATGTAGGGTTTTGGAGGTTTGCAGGTTTACCAAAGTAGTGCCTTTGAAGGTGGCCAGCACGGGTAGTTGCACACTACTGCTATCGGTGAACAAACGGCTCAGATCTTCCTGGGCAAGAGCTGCATGGCAGCAGCATAGACATGCTAAGAGCCATAACGAGTGGGTAAAATCTTTCATCCCCAAAAGCTTTCTCTATTAATCGACTTTATTGACCGGGAAGTTGCCTAAGCTCCTCCTGGTTTTCTGCATGAGCTGTATATCTAGTTACTGGATGTGAACGTTTAAGGGAAGGAAACGAATGAACAGAATTTGGTTAATGATGCGTTTGCTGAGCTGGGTCGGGAGTATAAGTAGCATCTACCGTAACCTGCACTTGTTCGGCTATATCTTTCATGAGCAAGCGAGGAATTTGAATATGGTGGTCGGCAAGTTTTACATTAAATACCGCATGCCCGCTTACTTGTTGATTTTTTACTGTTAATGTGGCTGGAACTGTATAAGCTTTAGTCACCCCATGTATGGTTAAATTGCCCTGTACCTGCACGGGATAGCTGCCATCTTTGCTCAGGTCGGGCACTTGCACAATATTGCCTTTGAATTCAGCAAAGGGATATTGATCGCTTTCCATAAAATCTTCGTTGAAATGTTCCTGCATCAGACTGCGTCGGAAAGTAAAACTCCTGATCAACACTTTGAAATAAATATTGCCATTAGCCGTGTTTAGAGCAGATACGGCTTGATCGCTTTCTGCTTTGATATCTTCGATGGGGGCTGGAGAATAAAAAGAAATATGGGCATTGCGGCATATCAATACGTCTGCAATGGGAGAAGAAGAATTTCCGGGCGTTTGGGTAGATGTGGGCGTATCTATAGTTGGGAACATTAAGGCACCCATTAAAGTGAGCAAAAACCATTTGGCAAACATGATCAAGAAATTGTTTTTGTCAAAATAAACGAGTTAGATCACAAACGAGTTGGTTGGTTAATCTAAATTTTCGTTAAGGTTGAAAATGATAATTCAGGGAAAACCAGGTTCCAAAACTCTGCAGTCGAGCCTGCCCGTATCCAATATTCGATAAAGGCAACTTGAAGTAGGGCTGGAGCTGAATGGAGAAATGGGGATTGATATAGGTTTCGATGCCTGCAGAAATATTCCAAACAGCAAACAGGTGCTGGTTTTCGTTTTTTAGGCTCACCTGCCAGGGATAGCCTGGAATATATCGTTTGTAGGAATATACATAATTTTCTCTGCGCATGAGGTAGGAAGAGAGTCCTGTACCCATGAATAGTCGACCATTACGAAGTTTCCAAGCATCCCACTCGATGTTGATAGGGATATCCGTGATTTTACAAGAGGCATCGATGTCTTTGATGTTTTCGCGCATGCTGGGAGAAATGGGAATATGGTAATCATGCGGAGTGCCTTCGTAATAGGCGCGACTCCACAGCATGCCAGCTTCTACATGCAACCGAGGAAGCAACTCTACTTGAAGCATCAAACCCGAACTAAAGGTAGAATAATTGGCTGCACTATGGGGAAGTTTAGCCCAACTGGGGCCCGTCAGGAAACGAACACTCCATTTATAAGGATGCAATCGCTGAAAATCGGCCCGATGCAAGCGTACTTGCTCGTCTACAGGGGTCTGGATAGTGGGAGTAGTGGTTGGCCGAATGAATGGCAATTCCGTGTTAGCTACTGCTACAGCTAAGCTCAATGAATCGGGTACAGGAGCAGGTTCTTGCGTAGAGCTTTCAAGATTTGTTGGGTTTACCGGTGGAAGGGCCGGTATGTGTGTAGCTCGACTTTGGTTTTTTGAGGAGGTGTGCAGGCTAGATGAGGGAAAGGCTGTTGCTGAATGAGGTGTTATCGATTTGTTGGGCAATGGAGTCGATTGTGGGGTATTTCTGGGGGGATATGCAGGTTGTTGTACTACCACATGATTGGGTTGTGGGGGGGTAACTACTGTAGACGCTGGTTGTAACCAGAGCTTCCAGGAAAGCCAGCCTATAGTTGCAGCCGCAGCGCCCATGCCTATCCAGAACCAGCCTCGAGGCAGTACCTGCCAACGAGAATGGTGCAGCCGATGGGCAATCTCTTGCCAGTTGCTGGGCGGCACCTCTGGTTGCTGGGCGTCGGCAGCTTGTTGGAAGAGCTTATCCAGCTCTTCATCGCTCATATCGGGAGTAAATTTCTGCATATTTGGAGAGTAACATTTTTCGCAATTTTTCACGGGCCTTAGAAAGATTTGACTTGGAAGTACCCACAGAAATACCTAGCCTACGAGCTATTTCTTCATGCGAGTAGCCATCAATGACAAACATGTTGAACACGATTCTGTAGGCTGGCGATAAGCTTTGCACCATTTGTATCAGCTCAGCATGGCTGAGCTTGTCTACTGCACTAGGCTGTGAGCTGGCTGTATGCATGACCGTATAATCGATTTCTTGGTGTTGATGTTTTCGATTGGCCCGATAATAATCGATAGCCGTAAAAACCATGATTTTTTTTAGCCAACTCTTGAAACCAATCAGCAAGTTCTGTTGTTCATCGGGTTTGAACTGATGGATATGGGTAAAGATTTTCACAAATCCATCGTTCATCACTTGCCTAGCTTCATCTTCCTGATGAGCGTAGCGCAGGCATATAGCCATAGCATACCGGCAAAAATGCTCATACAGCTGTTGTTGGCTGGTCGACATACCATTGCGGCATCCTTCCAGAAGGAAAGCAAGCTGTTCTTCCGTGATGGGCACCAGGTTGTTGCTTTGTTCCTCCATGGATCGGTGTAAAGTGAGAAAAGGTTGCTTTACCCTTAAAGTTACAAAGGGGAAAGCAACGAAACAGCAACATCCATCGAAGTTATTTCGTAGAATGGCCAACTGCCTCCATTACCTCCTGGGCATGGCGAGCAGTATTGGGTTTGCGAATAATTTTTTCAATGATGCCATTTTCGTTGATGATAAATGTGGTTCGGGTGGTGCCTAGAAATGATTTTCCCATGAATTTTTTTTGCCCATATACGCCATAGGCTTGTACAATTTGCTTATCAGTGTCGGCAATCAGGGTAAAGGGCAATTGGTATTTTTGCTCAAACTTCTGGTGGCTTTTCACCGAGTCGGTGCTTACTCCAATCACTTCCAACCCCATTTGCTGGAGTTGGGCATAATGATCACGCAGGCTGCAGGCTTGGGCGGTACAACCAGGAGTGTTGTCTTTGGGATAAAAATACAGCACTACTTTTTTCCCTCGGAATTGAGAAAGCCTCACGGTTTGGCCGTGTTGATCGATGCCGGTAAAATCGGGGGCCAGATCCCCTTCTTGTAAAGTAGCCATAGTAGAATGAGGTTTAAGGCATTAACGAATAAAGTTTAACGTATAAGTGCTGATATTGTTCACTCGATCGCGTACCGTCAGGGTCAACGTATGCTTGCCTGGCCCACAATGCTCATCAAAAATATAATAAATCGTGTTTTTGAATTGCCCCATGAGCAACCATTTGCCATCCAATTCGGCCCGATAGTCGGCAATTCCGCTCAGGTTGTCGGTTATACGGAACCTAATTTCTCGAGCTTGTGTAAGGCGAATGCCTGGGTACAATCGTGTTAATGGCTCAATGCGTGGGGCTACGGTATCGGCTTCAACAAAAAAGCTACCGAAACTTCTAAAATCAGCCTTAAGCCATCCTCCAGATGCCCAAATAGCGGGGGCCACGGTTTCTTGCCTTGCATTGTGTTGAATGATCACCAGCTTCTGGTGCAAGGGTTGGGGGATATCTGGATGGGGCTTCAGGTAGAGGGTAAAAGGTGTTTGAAGCGGAATATCAGCGGGTTCTAAACGATATATGGGCGAAAGCAATTGAGGGTCGGGTGAATTTTCCACTTCCATGTGAAAACAAATTCGGTCGTACAGCGCGTCGGGGTCAAGGTAAAAGGAAAGATTAGGTTCGTCTACGATGTTACGAACACCGGGTATCATGGGAAGTACACAGCTGTCGGGCGCTTCGCGAATTGCTTTGATTCCAGGAGCTAGTTTAACCAAAAACCTCACTACACGCGTGTTTCCATAAGCATCTTTTACTTCGATACTCAGATGGTGGGGGCGGCCATCGCTCAGATCAATCATTCCACGGGAGGTAGATAGTGAATAAATAGGCAAGTGATTGCCAGAAAGCGGGAAAAACAGTTGATATTGACGACCTTCACGCCGCCAGGTAGCATAATCCATGTGGGCATTCACATAAAGCATGTCGGAAAAAGAAATACTATCGAGCTTGAAACTGGCCACCTGGTACCCATCATCGTATAGCCGGGCTTCGTAGATGCCAAATACATTGGAGGTATGATCTTCATGGTCGAGTACTTCTATGCCGAGTCCAATATGTCGAGAATTGACCAGTAGTTCGCTGGGTTGAGTGGTCCAGTGCCCGTTGATCAAATGTACTGGCACTTCAAGGGGGCGTTGCAGATAAATGCTTTGATCACGGTCATAAATGGCAATTCTGTAGATCGTGGGGGGAATATGATCTTTCACAGGGAATCCAAACAATAGCGTATTCAATGGGGTTTGTGTGGACGTATTGCGAATTTCAAAATGCAGGTGTGGACCCGCTACTGATCCCGTATTTCCGCTCCAGGCAATGAGTTGTCCTTGCTTCACAGGAAACTGATTGGGCCGTAGTTTGAGATCTATTGCCCAGCTTTGTTGCAGATATTGTTGCTCTTTTACATAAGCAGCGAGAGCCGGCATAAAGCGTTCTAAATGCCCGTATACTGTAGTATAGCCTTCTGGATGTTGGATGTAAATGGCGTGTCCATATCCAGAGTTGGAAATAGTGACCCGACTGATATATCCATCGGCAGAGGCATATACGGGCAGCCCTATACGCCCTTGCGTCTTGATGTCGAGCCCCGCATGAAAATGATCGGGGCGCAGCTCACCATAATTACCAGCAAGTAGCAGGGGAATATGGAGAGGACTGGCAAATAAATGTTGGGGGTAAGAAGACTGGACCTGAGAAAAGCCAATCAAAACCGAAGAAATCCACAGACAGCAGCTTAAAGAAGCATGTTTCCACATTTGCATAAGTGTAAAAATACATGAGGAAAATCAGTTGCCTAAATAATTCTAGTCAAGCAAGAAATGGATTTAACAGGATTTTAGCGGAATAGCTCTCGAATACCCGTATTTTCGTTGTGTAAGTTTTATGCCCATGTCGTTGGTGAGGCTCAAGCATGTTAGTCGATTTTATGGAATCCAGAAAGCGGTAGATGATATCAGTTTTGATCTACATGCGGGAGAAGTGGTGGGTTTCTTAGGGCCCAATGGGGCAGGTAAAACCACTACCATGCGCATGATTACTGGGTTTCTTCAACCCTCTGCTGGTAGCATTGAGGTGTGTAATCATGATGTCAGGCGCGAATCACTTGCGGCACGGCGCCTCATTGGTTATTTGCCCGAACATAACCCGCTGTATGTAGAAATGTATGTCCGCGAGTATTTGAATTGGGTGGCCGATGTGCATCGATTGGGTAAACGAAAAAAGCAACGAGTGACAGAAGTCATTGAGATGACAGGGTTATTGCCCGAGTCACATAAAAAAATTGCTGCTCTTTCCAAAGGCTATCGCCAGCGCGTAGGATTGGCGCAAGCATTGCTACATGATCCACCAGTCTTGATTTTGGATGAACCCACCTCTGGCCTCGATCCCAACCAAATCGTCGACATTCGACAATTGATTCACCAGATGGGGCAACAAAAAATGGTGATTCTTTCCACCCATATCTTGCAAGAAGTAGAAGCTATTTGCAACCGGGTTATTATCATCCATCAAGGAAAGATCGTAGCCGATGGCCAGATCGAACAACTTCAGCAACAAACTACCCATCAGCTGCTCGAAGTAGAATGGGAACGGGAACTAACCAGCAATTGGTGGCAAGTGATACCCAGTATTAAACAGGGTTATGCCCTCAATCAGCATCGATGGCAGCTCATGGTCGATGATCCAGAAACGGTGAAAAAAAATCTTTTTCAATATGCTTTGCAGAATAACCTGAATATCATTTCTTTGCAAACCCAAAAGCGATCGCTGGAAGAAGTCTTCCGGCAACTTACCCGAACTTGATGATCAAACTTACAAAATCAATATTCCCATGAGTGCCATCGTTTCTATACATGCTCGGCAAATCCTCGATAGTCGCGGAAATCCCACCATTGAAGCTGAAGTGTATACCGAAGACGACGGATATGGAATAGCTGCGGTGCCTTCTGGAGCTTCTACAGGCGTACACGAAGCTATTGAATTGCGAGATGGAGACAAGCAGCGATTTGGTGGAAAAGGCGTACTGAAAGCCGTTCAACATGTGAATGAAACGATTCAGGAGGCACTGATAGACTGGGAGGTAACCGATCAAGAAGGGATTGATCGAACCATGATTGAGCTTGATGGTACCGACAACAAGTCGAAACTTGGGGCCAACGCCATCTTGGCTGTGAGCATGGCCGTGGCCAAGGCCGCTGCTTCAGAATTGGGATTGCCGCTCTATCGCTATATTGGAGGTACCAGGGCGAGTTTACTGCCCGTGCCCCTCATGAACATTCTCAACGGCGGTGTGCACGCCGATAACAAGATCGATTTTCAAGAATTTATGATTGTACCCCATGGAGCTCCTTCTTTCAATGAAGCCTTGCGCTGGGGAGTGGAAATCTTCCACAGCTTGAAAAATGTGCTCAAAAAGAAAGGATACGCTACCAATGTGGGGGATGAAGGAGGTTTTGCGCCCAACTTACAGCACAATGAAGAAGCTATTGAGCTGGTCTTAGGGGCTATTGAAGCTGCAGGCTATCGTGCAGGAGAGCAAGTAGCCATTGCACTCGACCCCGCCGCCAGCGAAATGTTTGTGGCCGAAGAAAAAGTATATCGCTTCTATAAGTCGGATGGCCGAAAGCTGAGTCCCGCTCAAATGGTCGATTTCTGGGAATCGTGGATAAAACAGTATCCTATCGTATCCCTAGAAGACGGTATGGCCGAAGACGACTGGGAAGGTTGGAAATTGCTTACTGAGCGCTTAGGTAGCCGTATTCAGCTTGTAGGAGACGATTTGTTTGTAACCAATGTTAAGCGTCTGCAGCAAGGTATTGACCAGAAAATTGCCAATAGCATCTTGATCAAAGTCAACCAGATCGGTACCCTCACCGAAACCATCGCTTGTGTGCAAACAGCCCACCAACACGGTTATACCACAGTAATGAGCCATCGTTCTGGGGAGACCGAAGACACTACTATTGCCGATTTGGCTGTAGCATTAGGTTGCGGGCAGATCAAGACTGGCTCAGCATCGCGAACAGATCGCATTGCCAAATACAATCAACTGTTGCGCATCGAGGAAGCATTGGGCGATTCTGCACGTTTTCCCCAAAATCTATTTAAATTGGCTTAAATTTGGAGCAATAGTGTTTGCCCAAAGCCACTTTACATGAAACGGATACCCAAGTGGTTACGCAATAAGTATGTAGTCATTACCATAGCTTTCGTGCTGTGGATGTTGTTTTTCGACCATGATGACTTGATTTCTCAATGGCATCTCAGCGGTCAAATACGCGACCTGCAAAGAGAAAAAGCATTTTATGAACAGCAAATTGAGCAGGCCGAACAACAACGGGCTGCCCTCCAGCAAAATCCTACCCATCTGCTTCAATTTGCACGGACCCATTATTTTTTCAAACCCCCACAAGCCGATCTCTATCAGGTAGAGTTTCAAAAAACACGTTGATTGGCAACAATAATTTGGGGTGAACATCGTTTTAATATTCGATTAACATGAGAAAGATGGTGTCACCTCAAATCTCCAGTTCATGGCCAATTTTACTCCTGAAGAAAAGCTTTCTCCCAATAGAGAAGACCGCCAAGCTTTTATTGAAGAAACCATTCGCATGTTGGGCCTCACTGGCGAAGATGCCGAAGCGGCTCGGCAGGTCTTGGAGCAATTAGATTATTTCCACCTGCCTCCCGATCCGGCCACTATCAGAGCCATCCTTCTACATGCCTCGCTGAAGAATAATGGCAAGATCAGCGAACGCTTTCCAGGTAATAAATAGCGTCGTTTTTGCATCCTTTCTTTTGGTTTTCCCGATTTCTTTGCGTGTTCATCAAGCCCGCAACCTATTTTTGTGAGCCAAACTTGCCGCATGAGCCCTAAAGAAAAGGCCGCTTTTCTCGTTCAATATTTTGAACAACATATGCCCAATGCCCAAACGGAGCTACACTATAGCAATCCATATGAGTTGCTGGTAGCCGTGATGCTTTCCGCACAATGCACCGACAAACGAGTGAACCAAGTTACACCGGCCTTTTTTCGCGCTTTCCCCGATGTGCATGCCCTGGCAAGAGCCAGCTTTGATGAAGTTTTTCCCTATATCAAGAGTATTAGCTACCCCAACAGTAAAGCCAAGCACCTAATTGCAGCCGCCCAGCAGATTGTAGCGCAACATCATGGTGAAATTCCTACCGATGTCGTCTCCTTGATGCAATTACCTGGCGTGGGCCGAAAAACAGCCAATGTGCTCACGGCCGTGCTGTATAACCAACCCAATATGCCTGTAGACACGCATGTATTTCGGGTATCTCATCGACTTGGCTTGGTGCCAGCTTCTGCCAACACCCCATTAAAAGTTGAGCAAAAATTGGTGAAATTATTTCCTCCTGAGAAAGTCCATAAAGCTCATCACTGGTTGATTTTACATGGTCGATATGTGTGTTTGGCTAGAAAGCCCAAATGCGACATATGCGGCTTGAAGGAGATCTGTCGGTATTACGCTCGTTTACAGAGAAGCTTTTCCCCAAAACATCGCGGATGAGCAGCCATTTATTTGGCTGGTTGCTTGGGAAGCCAACCATTGCTGATGAGCCAGTTGTGCAGGCGATCCATCCATTGATCGGGAGTATCTGGATTATGCATACCAAAGCCATGAGGCCCTTTTTCATAGAGATGCATTTCTACTGGCACGTTGTGGGCATGTAGGGACAGGTACATGGCCACGCTGTTGCCCACTTTTACTCCTGGATCGGCAGTAGATTGCATGATAAAGGTAGGTGGGGTTTGAGAGCTCACTTGCATTTCTGCTGAAAAATCTTTGATTTGTTGCGCGGTAGGATGTGCGCCCAGCAAGTGCTCGCGTGAGCCCATGTGGGTGAGACTATCGGTCATGCTGATGACGGGGTAACACAAGATCATAAAATCGGGTCGGAGCGATACCCGTTGGGGATTCGGGATAAAAGCCTCTTGAAAACGGGTGCCAGCCATGGCCGCCAAATGACCTCCCGCAGAAAAACCCATGATACCGATTTGGTGGGGGTTGATATGCCAATTGGCAGCATTTTCGCGCACCAATTGAATAGCTCGTTGTGCATCTTGTAGAGGGCCAATAGATTTATCGATCATGATGCGGTCGTCGGGCAAGCGGTATTTTAACACAAAGGCCGTAATGCCCCATTGGCGGAGCGCTTCGGCTACATCATATCCTTCGTGTTGGATAGCTAAAATCGTATACCCACCTCCTGGACATACGATAATAGCCGTGCCAGTAGCCCTGTTGGAATCGGGAAAGTAAGCCCTAAGCGTAGGCGTGGTTACCCCACTCACCCGTACAATACCTCGGGCATCGGTAGTAGAAGTTTCGTGTACCGAGTTCTCGGTACGCGCATTGGGAATAGCACCTGTATACAAGGGTATCACTTGTTGAGCGAATAGATAAGTAGGCATGATGAACAAAAGGAGCAAGAAAAATTTCATCCACATGATAAAAGTGTTGAGTATACAAGATTAGCAAACTATTTTCATAGGGAGAAAAGAAAAGTTTAGGCAGCACTCAAGCAAAGGTCTACGAATTGGGGAAAAGAGAATAGGATAGGATGGAATTTCAAAAGTATAGCACCTGATTGGCGAATGGAAAAAATTAACTGATTGAAGATGGGCGTAAAATCTATCTAATAAGATAGTGAGTTGCTGCTGAAATTAGGCTATTTCTCTCCCGCCACGATTTTTCCTGATAAATACCAGTGATGTGCTTTTATGAAATAAATAAAAAACACCCGTTCCGCCAGATGGTGAGGAACAGGTGTAGTGAGTAGTCTTCTAGCCATTAGGAATTACATGCTACCGCCCGAGGCTTTTACGTTATCGACCACTAGGGCTTGCACACCGCCTCTATTTTCTACCGTACCCGTGACTTCTACTTGTTCGGCCCCGTATTTACGCACTTCTTCATAAGGAGCAGCCTTATCGTGGTTTTCTACCAGCAGGTATACTTTGCCATCGCTGGTGAGCAAACCGGCTGGGGCGCCACCCTTGAGGCACATCTTAGCGCAAGAAGCATGGCCTGCTCCGTGAGCACCTTTAGCCATGTAACAGCTCATGTCGAGTACTTCGCCTTTTACGGTAACGGTTTTCTGGGCGGAAGCAGAAACAGCCAAAAAGCTAAAGCAAGCGATCAGTAATCCGCCTAACATGTGTTTCTTCGTTGTCATAGCAAACATATTTAAAGTGATGAATAAAAGAACTTACGTTGAAATTACGAGCTTTTTATAGGTTCTACAAATCATGTATAAGAAAATACGAAAATCTTAACAAGAGGGTTTTACCACATATACTTTTGCTAAAATATTTAGTAATTTAGTTGCTAAATTAACCACAGTAAGATGAACCGGAATTCACTTCATGCACAAACAGATGGTGGGTATGTAATGTTTGTAGACATGAACAGTTTTTTTGCCAGCTGTGAGCAACAGGTTAATTACTATTTGCGTGGCCGGCCAATAGGGGTTTGTGTGTATACGGGGAAAAATGGGTGTGTGATTGCACCATCTATTGAGGCGAAGCAGCGTGGGGTGAAGACGGGCATGCGCTTGCCAG
Source organism: Thermoflavifilum sp. (assembly GCA_023511875.1). Lineage (GTDB taxonomy): Bacteria > Bacteroidota > Bacteroidia > Chitinophagales > Chitinophagaceae > Thermoflavifilum. The sequence goes on along the minus strand of JAIMAQ010000003.1, from coordinate 230,843 downwards.
AGGCCATGCGATGCTGTCCAGATCTCGTGCCGCTGGAAACTCGTCCTGATCGCTATCGGGCTTTTCATATCCAAATCATGCAGGTGTTGCGCCGTTATGCCGAAGAAGTCATTCCCAAAAGCATCGATGAGGCCGTCATTGATCTGCGGGCATATCGATTGGTATATCCCGATCCCATGGCTTTAGCACGGCAGATTAAGGCCGATATTCGCCGAGAAGTAGGCGATTGGTTACGATGCTCTATTGGAATTGCACCCAATGCTTTTCTGGCTAAGCTGGGTACTGAACTCCAAAAACCCGATGGACTGGTCATGATTACGCCGCACAATATCGATGAGGTGCTAAGTAGCTTGCAGCTTACCGATTTGCCGGGCATTGCCGAGGCGATGGCATCTCGGCTAATACGTGGTGGCATTCGCACCCCACTTGAGCTTCGTTATGCTTCTCCCCAGCATTTGAAGCAAGTATGCCAAAGCATCGTGGGTTTGCATTGGCATTATCGGCTCAATTTTGCGGAAGTAGACATCATGGATCATCCTTACAAGACTATGCAAGCGATGCGGCAAGTATCGGCTGCTCAGCGGCAAAGCTTGCGTGTGCTGGAAGATTTGCTGGTGGCTCTTTGTATGACACTCGAGCGGCGCATGGTTGGCCAGGAGGTGTGTTGCCGAGAAGTAGCAATTACCCTAACCTATGCTTATGAGCATCGGTGGCACCAACGGATCCGACTACCCAGGCCAGTTCAAGAGGGCACCCTATTGCTCCAGGCTATCCGCCAACGCATGCAACAGTTTATGGAGAAACATCAAACAGATCCCTTGCTCAATGATGCCATCACCGCCATGGGAGTAACGGTAAGCGATTTTATTCCCGCCGAATTGGTGCCCTTGAGCTTGTTTGAAGATTCGGTTAGCCAGCGCAACCTGTTGCGCGCAGTGTATGACATTAAAGACCGCTTTGGGCCCGATAAGCTCCTAAAGGCTGTGGAGCTCACCGAACATCCCCCCATGAAAGATGCGATTGGCTTTGGCTCGGTAAAAGATTTGCACAGGCATTGCCAGGATACTATACTTTGATATAGATCTTTTTCCGATCCAAGAAATAACCCACTAGCCAGCAAATGCCCATATAAGTCAAGGAATAAAGCAACCCTCCGAAGGCTCCAGCGGCTATTTTCTGAAAAATATGGTCGCTGACCCATTGGGGTAGATCGTCTTCACCTACGGGAATCATCCACAAAATTTCTATCAACAACTCCGACACCAGGTAAATAAACAACGGATTACGGCCAAAAACCTCAAAAAAATACGTAAGCTTACGCATTACTGGACGTTGAGCCAGATCGGTACGTAACTCCAATCCATACATCAATGGGCCTAAGATCAGTAAATCGAGTCCTACGGTATAGAGTACGAAAGAGCTAGTCCAGAGCTTTTTGGCAATGGGGAAGCTTTGGTTCCAAAACAACGCGATAAAGCATAAAATAGCTCCTACCATCATCAGCTTGGCGATGGTTTCGTATGTTTTTCCTTTTTCTTGGATAAATTTTCCTGCATAATAGCCCCACACCACATTGACAATAGCGGGCAAAGTGCTCAACACGCCTTCTGGGTCAAACGGAATACCTTCGCCATGGTACAAATGATTATCTCCAAAAAGCCAACGATCGAGCTTAAGTACTGCATTACCCGTCATGCTCAACGGTGCTTGAGGATCGCCAAAGAGATAAAGCAACCCCCAATATCCCAGCAAGATGGCAATAGAAAGCAGCGTGGCTGCTCGTTGAGATAAGTAGTATACGATAAGGGAACCAAAGAAATATCCAAGCGCAATGCGTTGCAACACGCCCATGATGCGCGTGTGGCTAAAGGGCTTCCAGGCCCATTGCCCACTATCGGTGAAGTAGAAGAAAGGAAACCAATACATCAAATAACCCAGAAGAAAAATGATGATGGTGCGTTTCACCACTTTTTTCCAAAAAGCTGCAGATCCCTGCTGGATATATTTTTTCATTGAGAAGCTCATGGCATTGCCTACGACAAACATAAATGTGGGAAATACCAAATCGGTAGGTGTGAAGCCAAACCAATGAGCATGTTCCAGAGGGGGATAAGCCTGCACACCTGGAGCACTCGTGTTGACGATGATCATGAAACAAATCGTGAGTCCACGCAAGACATCGAGCGACAAAAAGCGTTGCGAAGAAGAAAGGTTCATGGGTAAAGCTGTTAGGGCATTTTCGAGCGGAAGATAATATTCTTGCTTCAGTTTTCCATTGGGCAAACGTTTACCTCAGCCCTGAAATGAAGTGAATGTTTAGTGAATAACTTGTTCCATCGCCAGGCTACGTGAACCTTTTACCAATACGTGAGCACCTGTGATGTGCTGTTGTTGCCACCAGGTGCGCAGCGCTTGGGCATTTGGAAAATATACATAGGGGTGTGGAATAGCTGCAAATTCTTCGCCAGTGAGGGCTACGAGATCCCAACAATTGTATTGCCCAATCAACCGTACTAGCTCCTGATGTTCGGCTTCACTAGCCGCGCCTAATTCTTTCATGGCGCCTAGCAGCAATACTTTTTTATTGACTGGCATAGCGGCAAAGCTTTCAATGGCCGCTTTCATGCTAGAAGGATTGGCATTGTAGGCATCCAGAAGATATACATTTCCATCTTTTTCAACAATTTGCGAGCGGTTGTTTTGGGGAATATATTGGGCGATTCCCGCCTGTATGTTGGGAATAGACACCCCGAAATATATTCCTACGGCCACCGAAGCCAACACGTTGTGAAAATTATATGTGCCCATGAGCCGCGTGCTTAGCTCAAATGAGTTACCCTGGGATTTAACGAATAATTGCAAATAAGGATAACTGCTCACCAAAAGCCCGCTCACATCGGCATCGTGATGTTGGCCATAGGTAAACATGCGTTTTATTCCTGCCGATATTTCTACTAGCTCGGATAGGTCTCGACAAACGAAGGCCATCCCATCTGTAAGCCGCAAATAGTCGTAGAGCTCATTATAGGCTTTTTTTACTCCTTCCACACTTCCAAATCCTTCTAAATGATCTTTGCCAATATTGGTGATTAGCCCGTGTGTTGGGTTCACGATATCACAATATTGCATCATTTCTCCTGGATGATTGGCGCCCATCTCAATAATGGCAAAATTGGTATCGGATGGCATGCTTAAGATGGTCAAGGGAATGCCAATATGGTTATTCCAATTGCCTGGTGTGGCATATGCTTGATAGGTGGTCGACAAGACAGAGCGGATCAGCTCTTTGGTGGTGGTTTTCCCATTGGAACCTCCAATAGCTAGAAAGGGAATGTTTTGTTGAAGACGATGAAGTCGGGCTAGACCTTGGAGTGCGCGTAAGGTATCGGCTACCAATAAGCAGTTTTGTTGAATGACGGCATCTGCACGGTCGACCACCACATAGCTAGCCCCTTTTTCCAGGGCTTCTGCTACAAACTGATGTCCATCGAAATGAGGACCTTTAAGGGCAAAAAATATTTCTCCTGGTTGGAGCTTTCGGCTATCGGTTTGTACATGTGGGTATTGGCGGTAGTAGGTATACAATTCGGGGATAGAGATCATGGGCACATCAGTTTTTGCTATTGCGTTAAGTGGGGTAAGCAAAAATAAAGGCCTTTCTGCAGTTTCAGAAAGGCCTTGAAAATGAAGTGAGTGAGGAGATTATCGTTTTTGTCGGGGTTGGCGGAAATAGTTGCCCGTACGGAACCCGTTGCCTTCCTGGCTGCCTACGCGGTCCATGGCACAGCGGAAGCCCACCGTATTGGTGGCCATGGTTTGTTGCATGTAGCGACGGGTGCCAGGGGAGAGCCAATAAGGCAGGTCGTTCCAAGAGCCACCTTTAATGACCCGAGTTTGGTTGTTGATTAAAGAAGTGATGCCATATTGGTAACTCGCGCCTGAAAGGCTATCGCCATCATCATAATTACGCACATCTGCACGCTGATAATTTAGGCGTTTTTCGGCAATAGAATCGGGCTCTATGATGCGTTTAAGGCGGCCCAGGCTATCTTTTTCGAATTCACCCTGGGCATTGCGGTATACATCCATAAATACATTTCCGCGGAAATAATTAAACCCATCGGCATCTAGAGGGGTTAGTTGTCGGTATACATCGGCTACCCATTCGCTAACGTTTCCCGCCATATTATAAATCCCGAATGCATTGGGATAATACGATTTTACTGGTGCAGGTATGGAAGCTCGATCATTTAAACCTCCAGCAACTCCCATATTGTCGCCCAGGCCACGTTTGAAATTGGCCAGGAACTGTCCTTCGAAATTACCTCTGCGCTGATCTCGTAATCCGGTAGGATTGATAGACCAGGGATAGACTTCCCGGTTCATGATCAGTTCTTCGCCGCGTTTGCCCTCCTTACGAGATGGGTTGGGATTTTGGCCAATATAAGCCAGGGCAGCATATTCCCATTCGGCCTCTGTGGGGAGCCGATAATTGGGTAGGAGTAGACCATCTTCGAAGGTAACGTTGCGGGGGGTACCGTCGGGATTACGATAGGGAGATTTGCGGGAATTGGCCATCTTTCCAGGTGTGCCTTCATACAGACCTGCTAAATAAGCGCTGGTGGTAAACACATTATCTGCTTGTTCGTTGTCGATATCTTGCATGGAAAGAATGCCCGCATCGATGAGCAATTTTTCATTGACTCGGTCAGAGCGCCACTTGCAAAAATCAGAAGCTTGCTCCCAGTTTACACCCACCACAGGGTAATAATTGTAGGCAGGATGGCGGAAATAATACTCCACCAATGGCTCATTGTAGGCCAGTTCGCTACGCCAAACCAATGTATCGGGAAGGGCTTTCAGATAAACCTGCGGATAGGTTTGCCCGAAAACACGGTTGAGCCAGAAGAGATATTCGCGGTAATGCACATTGGCTACTTCGGTTTCGTCGATATAAAACGAAGATACCGTTACCCGACGGGGAATGTTGTTCCATTGATACATGACATCTTGTTCGGTAGCACCCATGGTGAAAGTACCACCTTGCACAAATACAAGCCCAGGTCCCGTTTGCTGTTCCTTATTTTTGGCTACATAAAATCCGCCCCACTTGGGATTGTTGTAATCCCAACCCGTAACGGATGACTTTTCATACTTTTTCTTAAATATACTGCAGGAGCCGAGCAACATTACCGTTGCTCCTGCACACATCCAAAAAGAAATGAATCTAGTACGCATGGTTTTTCAGGTTGGATTTATCTGAATAAACGCAAAAACATTTTTTTTATTTTGCTTGAGACATACTAACGTGTAAATGGGGGTGTAAAGTATATAAAATTCCTATTTCATTCATGCAGGGATTATAGCTTGCTTGAAATATTTTGACATGAAAACAGCGGAGTGTGCAGGTATCTGGATAGAGAAAACATTATTTTTTTTGATAAATCAAAATAATAAACACATGGGTAAATCGTTTATCATCTGCAGCTTTTTGAGAAAAAAGATTAGTTTGCGTAAAAATTACAATAACTAAAAATTTTGTTGTAAGTTTATCCTTGTTTTACATTGAATTAAATTATTTGCCAAACCAGAACCATACATGGCCCGAGTGAACAAAGTCATTCTTTTTTTGAGCTTGAGCATACCCTTATTACCCCTGATGTCGGTGGCCCAGCAAATTGATTCTAGTACATCTATTGATGGACGGAGGAATGTGATTAATACAGCAGTGCCGTTTTTGCGAATTTCTCCAGATGCACGAAGTGGGGCGATGGGTGATGCGGGGGTAGCCATTTCGCCAGATGCCAATTCGATATATTGGAATCTGTCGAAGATTCCTTTTGCGAGACAGCCGGGTGCTGTATCGGTCACTTATACGCCCTGGCTCACTCAGCTGGTAAACGATGTATATTTAGCCGATTTAAGTGGTTACAAGCAATTAGATGAAACTCAGTCAATAGCCGCATCGCTACGCTATTTTTCGCTTGGGAATGTGCAGTTTTACGATTTTCGGGGAATGGATCAAGGGCAATTTCGCCCCCGCGAGTTTGCCTTAGATGCGGGATATGCTCGAAAATTGTCGGACAACTGGGGGTTGGGTATTGCTTTGCGATATATTTACTCCAATTTAGCATCGGGCTACAATCCCAATGATGGCAGTACCTACAAGGCCGGTCAGGCTGTGGCTGGCGATATTTCGGCTTATTATACCGCTACTATTGACAATAATAACGGGGGAAGCCATACCTGGAGCTTTGGAGCGGCCGTCACCAATGTTGGGAATAAGATTTCTTATACCAATAGTGCTACCCAAAAGAATTTCTTACCCACCAATTTAGGCATTGGGGGGGCTTATACCACGCAGCCCGATGAATACAACAAGCTGACCTTTACGGTTGATTTCAACAAGCTATTAGTGCCCACGCCTCCGCGCGATTCGGCAGGTTTAGCCAATTACTATAACATTGGCGTGGTGGAGGGCATTTTCAAATCGTTTGGAGATGCACCGGGTGGGGTGAAAGAAGAGTTAGAAGAAGTTACCTACAGTATAGGGATAGAATATTGGTATAATGATTTGTTTGCCGTAAGAGCTGGATATTTCCATGAAAGCAAATACAAAGGAGACCGGCAGTATTTTACGGCTGGTTTAGGATTGAATTACAATAATTTTGGATTGAATTTTTCTTATCTCGTGCCTTCTGGATCGGGTATTCGCCGCAATCCTCTTTCGAATACTTTACGGTTTTCCCTATTATTTGATTTTGGTAAAAAGCAATAGATGGCAGGTTTTCGGATAGGCCAGGGTATTGATGTGCATATGCTCTCCACCGAAGTCAGCGGTGGCTTGCGTTTAGGAGGAGTGGATATTCCTTCTTCGAAAGGAGCTGTAGGGCATAGCGATGCCGATGTGTTGTTGCATGCTATTTGCGATGCGTTGTTGGGGGCTGCTGCATTAGGCGATATCGGTACCCATTTCCCTGATACCGATTCAGCCTGGAAAGGAGTGGATAGCAGATTGTTGTTGGAGCGCACGGTAGATCTAGTGCGAGAAGCAGGATATCGGGTGAGCAATATCGACTCCACTGTTTGCTTGCAAGCTCCCCGAATCAAGCCATATATTGCAGCCATGCAGCAGGAAATTGCCCGTATTGTGGGGATTGCTCCGCATCAGGTTTCTATCAAAGCTACTACTACCGAGCGTTTGGGTTTTGTGGGGCGCGAAGAGGGGGTTGTGGCTATGGCAGTCGTTTTGTTAGAGTTAGCTTAGTGCAAATTTCTTTTTCCACTACAACCTGCGCGTATTTCCTTCGTAGGTCAAAACCTTACCTTTGTATGTCATGGATACTTTAAAAATTCGCCTCATCAATCTTTCTCCTTACCCTGCTCCGCAATATGCTACGGTGGGCGCTGCTGGTATGGATTTACGCGCAAATCTGCAAGAGCCTCTTCACGTAGAGCCAGGCCAGCGGGTGTTGATCCCAACAGGTTTATACATTGAGTTGCCTGCTGGTTATGAAGCTCAGGTGCGGCCACGAAGTGGATTGGCCTGGAAGCAAGGGCTCACAGTACTCAATGCGCCGGGAACTATCGATCCCGATTATCGAGGCGAGATACAGGTAATGCTCATCAATTTGTCTACCGAAACGCAAGAAATACAGCCCGGTGAGCGTATTGCACAGTTGATTGTAGCACCTTTTGTGCGGGTAGAATGGGAGGCCGTGGAAGAATTGGCGGCTACAGCCCGTGGCATGCAAGGATTTGGGCATACGGGTAAATGGTGAGAAAAGCCATGAAGAGACTGTTGCTATATGGTTGCTGGATGGGGTTGCTAACGATTTATTTGCTCGGCTGTCATTCTGCCAAAAAGTTATCTTCTTCGGCGCATTATCCGCATTTTACCCATTTACGGCATTTTTCAGATCAGGCTTCTCAGCAAGTTTATCTGGATAGTTTGTTTATTGCAGCGGAGACTCATAAACAGCAAGGCAACTTCAACCGTGCACTCTTTGACTTATTTTTATTTTTGGCTTACTCTCCTGAAAATGCAGCTGCACATTTTGAAATTTCCCGGTTGTTTGCCCAGATTCAGCAGCCCGATCGAGCTTTATTTTATGCTAGAAAAGCCACTATTCTGGAGCCCGACAATCGGTGGTATCAGATCAATTATGCCGATCTGCTGGTCATGAACCATCGCTACGATTCAGCAGCGGCTATTTTTGCGGATTTGTATCGAAAACATCCTTATCAAACAGATTACCTCTATAACGAAGGTGTTTTGCTTGCTGAGTCGCGTTTTCATCGAGAAGACAGCGCATTAAAAATTTTTGATCAACTCGAGAAGATCAATGGATTGCAGGAAGAGTATGTGTATCAAAAGCAACGTATTTATTTGGCCATAGACAGTGTGGAAGCTGCTGCTGCCGAAGTGCGGAGGTTAATTCATCAATATCCCGATGAGCCGCGTTATTATCGTTTGCTGGCGCAAATCTATCATGAACATCAGATGGATGATTCTGCTTTGGTGGTATGGCAAGCCTTGCTGAGCAGGTTTCCCAATTATCCACAAGGATTGATCGCCGTGGCGTTGCAATATCGTCGCAAAGGCGATACAGCGGCTTATTATCGATATATGTCGAAAGCTTTCGCGAATCCCGATCTCGACATCGAGCAAAAAATTGAATTTTTATATCCTTTTTTGAAGTACATCGAAATCGATAGCTCTCAACTCGAGGGAGCCGTGCGTTTGGCGCAAATGGTGATTCGTGCACATCCAACCGATAGTCGGGCTTTTGCGTTGTATGGAGATATTTGGATGTCGGCAGGCCACTGGGATAGCGCCAATCGGGCTTATCTTCAAGCCATTACACTCGATAGTAGCAATATTACTTGGTGGCAGTTTCTCATGAATGCATATGCGGTGGAAGAGCAAAACCAGCAACTACTCACACTCAGTCGCCAGGTAATGAAGCTTTTCCCAGCTCAGCCAGAAGGGTATTATTATTATGGCACTGCTTTGGTGCGGAGCCATTCCCTTCAGCAGGCCGTTGAACCTTTACAACAGGCGCTAAATTTAGCCCAACAAGATCGCGACCTGAAGCTTCAAGTGCTTTCTTTATTGGGTTCGGTGTACAACGATTTACAGCTATATAGCCGATCCGATAGCTGTTTTGAGGCTGCTCTTGCCTTGGATCCCAACAATGATTTGATCTTAAATAATTATAGCTATTATTTAGCCGAAAGAGGAGAGCATTTGAAAAAAGCGTTGCAGATGATTCAAAAAGCCGTAAGCTTAAAACCCGACGAATACAGCTATGAAGATACTTATGCCTGGGTATTGTTTAAATTAAAAGATTATACACAAGCCTTGAAATGGATGCAAAAGTCGCTTGCACATCCAGAGGCTCAGCATAGTTCGGGTTATTGGGTACATTATGGCGATATCTTGTTTGCTTTGCATCGGATAGCAGATGCCATATCGTCGTGGAAAATGGCTGTAGAAAAAGGAGATACCTCAGAAATTTTACAACAAAAAATACAACTTCAAACATTATATCTGCATGAGAAATGAAAGGCTTTTGATGCCACGCCTTGGCTATGTTTTGTTAGGATGGATAACAGTTAGTTCTCTTACGGCTTGCCATGTTGTACGCCATTTGTTTTCGGGTGCCAAAGCCAATCCATCTACAACAGTTTCACCTGCTGTTTCTTCAACACCTACTACTTCAGCTTCTGCAGAAAAGATGATGGATACACGCTATTGGTATGATCAGCTGAAGGAGCATACCCTGCAGTTTCAAACGTATGCCGCCCGCTTGAAGGTCAATTATATCCATGGTGATGAACAGCAAAATGCAGTAGTAAACCTGCGCATTCGTTCCGATAGCCTCATTTGGCTAAATGCTACGGCTCTGTTGGGTATTGAAGTGGTGCGAGCCCTGGTGACCCCCGATAGCATCACAGTGCTTAATCGGTTGAAACATGAATATTATCAAAAAAGCTTCGCAGATATATCTAAATGGCTAGGATTTCCCGTGAATTTTCATATGTTACAAAATTTGTTAGTTGGCAACCCTTTATTTCTCAGTCCATTGATTACGCATTTGCAATACGATTCTACAACCATGCAGCTCACCATGCAAGCCGATAGTGTTGTCAATCAATTGTGGCTTGCCATGCCTACAGGGTCCTGGCAAAAAAGCTTGTTACGCGTGCAGCATAGTTTTACTTCTGTGGTCGATAGTAGCCGCGATGAGGCTGTTATTGAGTATGTTTATCGCCCTGGTTCGGCCTCATCTCCACAAGGATGGCAGCTCATTGTTCCCGATTCTGCTCATGCTGAGCAGCGTTTGAGACTAGATGTGCAGGTTCAAGCCATCTTGCTCAATCAACCTTTAAGCTTTCCTTTTGCTATACCTGCTCATTATACAAAGCTTTGAAGGGAAGCATGTTAAAAATGATAGGGTTGTTGCAGCAATTGTGTGTCTATGCAAGGCATTTGGTTAAATTTGCGCGTGTGAAAAGCTTGCACCGCCAGTGGATGTGCTTTATTGGTTTATTGGGGTTTCTGGTTTTAAGCCCAAGCCTGTTGCTATTTGCACAGAAGACCGGCACCCACATGCCTACCCGTGCCGAATTAGAAAAGGAGAAAATACAGTTACAACGTCAGCTGGAGGAAGCCAATGCGCATCTAAAAGAAGTTCAAAAAAACAAAAGCCAAACTATTCGGCAGGTGCAGTTATTGCAAAATAAGATTAGCCTACGGAATCGACTCATCGAAAACCTCAACGATGAAATTAGTTTGATTGATCGCGATATTCGCCGTGCTTATCAAGATATTCAAGATTTAGAAAACGACTTAGATACGTTGAAGGCTGAATATGCTCGCGAGGTGGTATATACCTACAAAAATCGCAGCATGTACGACTATCTGCATTTCATTCTTTCGGCGAACAGTTTCAACGAAGCCCTGCACCGGTATGCATATGTGAAACGCTTGCGCGATTATCGCCGTCGTCAAGCACAATCAATCATACAAACGGAAGACTTACTAAAAGAAAAAATCAGGTTACTTTCTGCCAGCAAGCAAGAGCGTACCCAGGCTCTTTCCGATCAACAAAAGCAGCGGCAAGCACTCGAACAAGAAAAGCAAGAAAAAAATCGTTTATTGCTTACTTTAAAAGGTAGGGAAAAGCAAATCTTAGCCGATATTGAAGAAAAGCGCAGGGCTCAGAAAAAACTCGATGCTACCTTAGCTGCGTTAATTAGGCGTGAGATTGAGGAAGCGCGTAGAAAAGCGGCTGCAGAGTCGGCAAAAGCCAGGAGCTCAACAGATGTTAGCAGTGCAGCTGCTTCCTCGGCCAGCAGTAGCGTATCGGCAGCACTTACCGAGACCCCCGAAGAAAAGCTGATTTCTAGCAATTTCGAAGGCAATAAAGGAAGGCTTCCTTGGCCCGTGGAAAAAGGATATATCTCTGATCCTTACGGTCGCCATCAGCATCCCGTGCTTTCTTATGTGCAAATTGAGAACAATGGAGTGAATATAGACACAGAAAAAGGCGCCATCGTGCGGGCGGTATTTGAAGGCGATGTAGTTACGGCTACTTTTGATCAATATAATCGCTGGACGGTGATCATCCGCCATGGTCAGTATTTCACGGTATATTCCAATTTATTAAAACCGCTGGTCAAGGCTGGTGAACACGTGCAAACGAAGCAACCCATAGGTATTGTGTATACCAATGATGAGTCGGGCGAAACTTATTTACATTTCTTGATTTACAAAGGCACCGAATCGATGAATCCAGCACTCTGGCTCAGCAGCAATGGGCAATGATAGCATGGGCTAAGCTTGTAAGGAAAAAGCTGGTTGTTGTTGGATCGTTTGCTGATATAGGTTTTCATATTGAGGAATAATTTTTTCCAGATGGAAAAGCGTAGATCTTTTGAGCGCTTGTTTCCGAAAACGCTGCAGCATTTCCTCGTTGCTCAACAATTGAATGGCATGTGCTGCCATGTGCTGCACATCGCCAACAGGGCTAAGAAAACCTGTTTCAGCATTGATGTTTACCTCGGGCAATCCACCAGCATTCGATGAAATCACAGGCACTTCACAGGCCATCGCTTCTAAAGCCGCTAATCCAAAGCTCTCGTATGCCGAAGGAAGTAAGAATAGGTCGCTGATCGAAAGAATATCTTCTAATTGTTCTTGTTTGCCTACAAACCGAATATCATCGCAAAGTTGTAGCTCACGGCACATACGTTCTATGGTTGGTCGTTCAGGCCCATCACCCACGAGCAGCAATTTGCTAGGCACCACTTCATGTACTTCTCGGAAAATGTGAACCACATCTTGTACTCGCTTAATAGGTCTAAAATTGGACACGTGTACCAAAATTTTTTCGCCATGAGGTGCGATGGCCTCGCGAAATTGTGGAAGCGACCTACGGTAGAAACGCTGGGGATCGACGAAGTTGTAGATAACCTCAATATCTTTTCGAATGTCGAATGAGCGATGGGTTTCGTCGCGCAAGTTGCGCGATACAGCAGTAATAGCATCCGATTGGTTGATGGAAAAAGAAACCACAGGCGCATAAGTCTTATCACGACCCACCAGCGTAATATCGGTGCCATGTAAAGTAGTGATCACGGGTAAATATTTTCCTTGACGTTTGAGAATTTCTCTGGCCATATAAGCCGTGGAAGCGTGGGGAATGGCATAATGTACATGCAACAAATCGAGATGACTATTCAAGGCTACATCTACTAATGTACTCGATAATGCCGATTCATAAGGAGGATAATCAAACAAAGGATATGTGGGAACGATTACTTCGTGATAATAAATATTGGCATGAAAATGATCGAGCCTCACAGGCTGCTGATAAGTGATAAAATGCACCAGATGGCCTTTGTCGGCCAAAGCCTTACCCAATTCAGTAGCAATTACACCACTTCCTCCATAAGTAGGATAGCAAACAATTCCAATACGCATAATTGATTATTTGAACAACTAAGGTAATCACATTTTTGCGGATGGGTTTGGCTGCTGTGTGAAGAAAATTGTATTTTTCACCTGATGGCCCGATTTAGTTTTGTGACGATTTTTATTTTGCTCATCTTGTTGGGTACGCTGGTTTACTTTAGGTATCTTACTCCTTATCAGGTAAGTATTCAGCATGGCATATTGGTGTCGGTTGTACAGCGGGGATATGTATTTAAAACTTACGAAGGGGTATTGATACTGCCTGCTGCGCTAGAACAAGGTGATAGTACGAAGCGAGAATTGCATTTTTCAGTGGAGCGAGCTTCGCTGGCCGATTCTTTGATGCATTATAGCGGTGATGAAGTGGTATTGAAACTTCTTACCTACAAAGGGCGCCTGCCTTGGCGCGGGGAATCGGCAACCATTGCCACGGCTTTGCTAGATGTAGAAAAGCCCGACAGTTTGGAATATCATTGAGCGGGCTGGCCAATGAGCCATATAGCCGGCTTTTGATGGATATCCGGTACAGGTAAAGATTTCCAATGCTCAATGGAAGAACTGATGATCAAGGCATCGGGGGCGGTGAGATGAGCCGCTACGCACAACCATGTGTTGGGCTTCAGGGTATGTAGGCAAGCTTGCAAGAGAGTCATGTTGCGGTATGGCGTTTCAATGAAAATTTGCGTTTCTCCTAATTCCCACACACGACGCTCCCCCTCCAGCAAGGCCTGGCGTCGCCGGCGTGCCTGTATGGGCAAATAGCCATTGAAGCGAAATAGCTGTCCGTTAAACCCCGAAGCCATCAAAGCCAGCATCACAGCGCTTGGGCCACTGATGGGTACTACGCGGGCTCCCAGCCGATGTGCCTCGGCTACAAGCAATTGACCTGGATCGGCAATGCCTGGGCATCCGGCCTCGCTCATCACCCCTACCTCCTCACCTTGGCTTAGCCATCTCCTTAAAGGCTCTAAATCAATCTCTCCATGTTTTTGGATCTCTATCCACACCTTCGTTTCTAAGGGAAGCTCAGGCATCCACTTTTTCAAAAAACGCCTGATGGTAGTGGCTTTTTCTACATAAAAATTTGGAATCTGCTTCAACAAAGGCTTTGTTTCAACCGATAAGCTGTCGAATGCAGTCTCATGAAGCGGTGTAGGAATCAAATATAGGGTACCTACGGGAATTGGTTTGGACATGCACATAACAGATTATTGTAAAATTGCAATCCAATTGCTCATCATGAATCGCCGTTCGTGCAAATTACCGCTTTCTTTTTACCGCGGCACTGATGTAGTGCAAATTGCCCGTGAACTCCTGGGCAAACGGCTCGTTACTCGGGTGAATGGGCATATCACCAGCGGAATTATCGTAGAAACCGAAGCTTATGCCGGCATCACCGATCGGGCTTCACATGGGTATGGGGGCCGACGTACAGCCCGCAACGAGGCCCTATATCAACCGGGCGGCGTAGCCTATGTGTATCTGTGTTATGGCATTCATCACTTGTTTAATGTGGTTACCAACGAAGCCAATATCCCACATGCCGTGCTCATACGGGCATTGCAGCCCGATGAAGGCATTCCCGAAATGCTAAAAAGAACGGGTAAACAACAACTCGATTACACCCTCACATCGGGCCCAGGAAGTCTAAGCCGTGCCTTGGGTATCCATTACCGCCAGCACAATGGTCTATCGCTTACCGACAACCTCATTTGGATCGAGGAAGCCAACCCCATCCACACCGAATTAATCGTTGCCGATACCCGAGTAGGCGTTGCCTATGCCGGTGAAGATGCTTATTTGCCTTATCGGTTTTACCTAAAAAATAATCCCTGGGTGAGCAAAGGAAAAGGGCTAAAAAAAGAAAGCGTTAACCACAAGAGTTAACGCTTCCGAACTACTACCTGCTGGTGATTGATGAGCCCGAGATCGTATCTGAACACGAATCAAAGATGATGTCGAATGAAATATAGATACGCATCATCAAGCTCAATCAATTTGAGCTGATATAACATCTGGGTTTTCAAATCTTTTGTACTCTCTTTGATTTGGGTATACTGTTGTTTTAATTCGCGATACCGGGAGATGACTTCTTCGGGGCTAGACGAATCTTCCATACCCAGTATACGATACACTTCGTAAAGGTTCATTTCCATAGGATATATTTTATTTTTTGAAAAATGGTAAAACAGCTTACAAAGATACCCGATGGGTAATCAGACAAACAACCCCCATTTTTGGGGTTTTTTTTATTCCAATCCGATTTGCTTGGCTAAGGCTACGAGTTGGGGAGTAGAATTCACATTGAGTTTGAGCCGAATATTTTTTCGATAACCTTCTACCGTGTAGCGGCTCAAAAAAAGCTTCTGCGCAATTTCTTTATTGGTATAACCAGCAACAATGAGCTTAATAATTTCTTTTTCTCGAGGAGTAAGGGTATCGTGAATGGCTTTGTACCGCTGGCTGAGAGTTTGTTGAAGGGCTTCACTCAGTTGTTGCTGTGTGTAAACAGCCGAAGTAAAATCCATAAAAATGCAAAGAGTGAGCCACACCTTGCCATCTGGCGTAAACCGAAATGGAGTAGATATGCCAACAAACCATCTGTAAACAGAGCTATCTACCCGACGAACCCGAATCACTCCAGCAAAATTTTCACTTTTCTGGTGATAATGTTGATTACTCAGGTTGGCTAAATAAAAATCATCTGGATAAAGGATCTGTTCAAACAAATTATTACCTAAAGCATATATGGTTTGAGCAGGCAATCCAAAGGCGTCTTCGGTAGCTTTATTGCACCAAGTAATGCCCCCAGTAAGCTGATTGCGGAGATAAACCAAAGCTGGCAGCTTATCGAAGATCTCTTGCAATGAGGGCTCAAAGAAGAGCTGATTTCCCATCGCACCATCATATCGAGGCACATCTTCACTGACCCTTTTCATGATAAAGTGTTTCTCGCAAATTAATATGATTTTAAAATATTTTTCATGTATAATTTATCATTATATGTGAATGATTAAAAACGTGGGCACTTGTAGCGCTTCAAATCAGGCCCAGGAGGGGGATAGGTATAGATCAACGAAATCTCCATACCACCTCGATGCAAGGAAGCTGCCTGCAGGCTAGAAGTATTGACATCGTAGCTGATACCCACCTGCAAGTTGTTGATTTGAAGACCCACATATGGGTTAACGGCATCGCGATAGCGATACCAAGTTCCTGCATAAAATACTACAGGTGTTTCGGGTAAGCCATTGACCAGCAAGCCTAAAGCGCCCCCAATGGCCATTTCGGTAGCGCTACCTTGTTTCATGTATAAACCACTTAGATAGAGGCTAGTAGAAGAGTTAAAACCCACAACGCCTCCTCCATGGAAGGTAAAGCGCGAGTGTAGGTGATAATTAGCACCGAGGAAAGACTCATGTGGTTGAGAGATATGGTAATAGGAAGTACCTACATAAAAACTCGACCATTGTCCAATGAGTTGATTATAAATCAAGCCCACATCATAATCGGGATAGGTGATGCTAGCGTTGGGAATATATTCGCCACTGGGTAGTGTTGGATCAAATCCATTGCTGGTGAGCTGGTCTTCAAAAATCAGTTTAGAAAAATCTAGCCGTTTTTGGATCACAGCTACTTGCACGCCAGCGCCAAGTGTAATATTTCCATCTACATCTAGTGCTTTGTGGTAAGCAGCCGACATGGCTGCATATTCCGTTTTTAAGCCTCCGCCGCCCGTTTGGTCGTACAACACCAAGCCCCCTACACCCAAAACATCGTTGGCGGGGATGAGATTTTTCAAAAGATTAAAATCGGCCGAGAGAGTGCCAGTAACAAAAGGAGTAGAAATGCTTCCCCATTGGCTACGGTAATTAGCGGCAATACGTCCGATGCCCGAAAAAAGACCCGTATTGGCTGGATTCAGGGTAAGCGGTGAAGCGAAAAACTGGGTAAAATGAGGATCTTGTGCCTTTAGGCTTTGTGTGGCCCAGATCACCAGCAAAAAAATCCATAACCATCTTCTTCGTATGGGCGCAAGCATGTGTAGAATTGTGTATTATTTAACAGAAAGTTACAACATTTTATTGTTGTTGCTTTCCGCCATAAGCTAAATCGCCTGCATCGCCTAACCCAGGAACGATATACCCGCGAGCAGTGAGCTCTTCGTCAATATCACCAGCCCAGACAACAGTTTGGGGAAAATGTTTATGCAAATAGTCGATTCCTACTGTACAGGCGATAGCAGCTATCACGTGGATTTGTATGGGTTGCCCGCACTCCAACAAAAATTGAATGGCTTTTACCAGAGAAGATCCTGTGGCCAACATGGGATCGCAGATGATGAGATAACGACCTTCGAGCGAGGGGCAAGAGAGGTATTCTAAGCTGATCTCAAATGAGCCATCATCATGATGTTTGCGATAAGCAGAAACAAAAGCATTATCGGCTTTATCAAAATAATTCAACAAGCCCTGATGCATAGCCAAACCAGCGCGCAGAATAGTGGCAATCACTGGCTGTTGTTCCAAAACCCAGCAGTGAGTATTTCCTAGCGGGGTGGTACATAATTTTTTGACATAAGGCAAATGCTTGCTGATTTCATAAGCCGCCACTTCGGCAATCCGCTCTAAATTTTTCCGAAACCGCATCCGATCGGTTTGCACATCTACCGAACGAATTTCATAGATCCACTCGTGAAGAATGGAATATTGCTTGCTGAGGTTGATTACATTCGGCTGGTGAGCGCTCATGGCGGCAAAATACAAAATCTACTGTACACCAGTGCAGAGTTTTCGATAGTTTCCCGATGTGGCTTAGATAAAGCCATAATTTTGTGCAAAACGATCAGCATGATTTATAAAGCGATCGGCATCATGTCGGGCAGTTCGGTTGATGGATTGGATATCGTGTATGCGCAATTTTTAGAAACATCCGGGAAATGGCAATATTACTTGGAAGCAGCCACTTGCTATCCTTATCCAGATGCGCTGGCTACTCAACTTCGCCATATCCCTACGCTGGATGCGCTTTCTTATAAACGCCTCGATGTAGCATTGGGCAAGTTTATTGCAGAAAGAATACTCGAATTTATAGACGCCCATGAGTTGCATTATCGGGTTGATTTGATTGGTTCGCATGGCCACACGGGATTTCATCGCCCAGAAGAAGGTTTCAGTGATCAGCTGGGTAATGGAGCGGTGATAGCTGCGCTCACGGGTTTGCCAGTAGTGAGTGAGTTGCGGATGATGGATGTGGCATTAGGCGGACAAGGAGCGCCGCTGGTGCCAGCTGGCGAAAAATGGTTGTTTGCCGAATATGGCTGGTTGCTCAACTTAGGAGGCATTGCCAACCTCACTTGCCAAATGGGTAATCGCCCTGTGGCTTTCGATATATGCGCAACTAATCAGATACTTAATCGCTTAGCAGAGCTTCGGCAACAGCCTTTTGACCGCGATGGCTGGCTAGCGGCTCAGGGCAAGATACAGCCTGATCTACTCGACCTATTAAACCAGTTCGACGTTTATGCCAAACCCTTCCCCAAATCGCTGTCAAACGAATGGGTAAGCCAGCAGGTTTGGCCCATGCTTGCCAGCTCATCTTTTTCCGTGGAAGATCGCTTGGCTACTTATTGTGAACATATTGCGCAACAAATAGCCAAGGCTGTAGAGATGGTCAGGGAGCGCATCCCAGAAGCCCATGCACCAGCTAAGATGTTGGTGACAGGTGGGGGAGCTTTTCACCAATATCTTATCTCACGCATTAGCCAGTGGCTGCGTAGCTTGGAGATTGAAGTGGAGGTGCCCGATGCAGATCTTGTGAAATACAAAGAAGCTCTTATCATGGCTTTTTTAGCCATCAGAAGGTGGCGTGAAGAAAGCACAGCGCTGGCTTCCGTAACGGGTGCAAGTCGGGATAGCATTGGTGGCGCCTTGTGGATTGGCCATCAATCTTAATGGATGACTTCCGTAAACAAGGCTTTAGGCCTCATGCTTGAATTTTGTTATTTTTGCCCAAATCATGAATGAAACGCTCACGCCTCAAGAAGAACAATTTTTGCTTTATTGGGAGCAGGTTCGCCGGCGGCTACCCAGGTGGAAATACCGGTTAGGCATCAATTTGATGTTTGGCCTTGTGTTTGGCCTGCTGATGATTACCTATTTTTTGGTAGATGGATGGCGCGATCGGGCATTGGTTACTCATGGTGATCTGGTGCTGATTACTTTAGGTGCACTCATGATTGCGGTATTTGTAGCAGTAGTCAGAAGTGTGATGCAGTGGGAGAAAAATGAACAGCGATATATCGTTTTACAATTAAAAAAGCGCATGTCTGAGAGGGGCATATAACGTTTTTTAACCTCAGGGGAAATGTCCGAAAAAAATAAACCACAACCTACATCATCGTCGAGCAAACAAGAGTCAATACCCGTTGCCACCAGTTTTGAAGGGTTAAGAGAAGCACAAGGGAAGTTACTTGCAGCCCCGCGCAGCGGTTTTTCCCAAAGGGTCGTTTATCTCGCGTTACAAGCCATTTTTAATGCCGTATTGATTGGCTTTATAGCCAAAGGCATGATTTGGCTCATCAATTTGTTTACTAATCTATGTTTTTACAAAAGAATATCCATTGAACCTGTTGATCCTACCAATGCCTACATGGGGGCGTTGACTGTATTGATGCCCATAGTTGGAGGATTGGTAGTGGGGTTAATGGCACGATATGGATCGCCGGGCATCAGGGGACATGGAATACCCGAAGCCATGGAGCGTATTCTCGCGGGTCGCAGTAAGGTGCCGCCGGTGATTACTTTTTTAAAGCCTATTTCCTCTGCAGTATCCATAGGTAGTGGTGGACCATTTGGTGCAGAAGGCCCTATTATTTCTACTGGGGGTGCTTTGGGCTCGTTGGCTGGACAAATCATGCGCATCACCGATAATGAGCGGAAAATTATGTTAGCTGCGGGTGCAGCGGCTGGCATGACGGCTATCTTTGGCAGTCCACTGGCTTCTACCTTATTGGCAGTAGAATTATTGCTTTTCGAATTTTCCCCTCGTTCGTTGATTCCCGTTATCCTCAGTTGTGCTGTTGCCGATGTGATGCATTTTATTTTGTTTGAGCAGACTCCCATTTTTGCCATGCCATCCATTCCCGAATCGAGCGGGATGGCTTTATTGATTTATTTGGCTGTGGGTTTGGTTGTTGGGATAGTCTCGGCGTTTGTTTCTAAAAGCGTGTACTGGGTGGAAGATATGTTTGATAAGACCAAGATTCACTGGATGTGGTGGCCAGCGATAGGGGCAATAGTAGTGGGTGTGGTGGGCTATTTTGCGCCGAGTACCATGGGGGTAGGGTACGACAATATTCGCTTGTTGCTATCGGGGCATGTGACTCTTTCGGTAATACTCGTCTTGTTTTTACTTAAATATCTTTCCTGGTTTATTTCTTTAGGATCAGGCACTTCGGGAGGCACTTTAGCCCCATTGTTTACCATTGGAGGGGGGTTAGGTGCACTTTTGGGTTATTATCTGCTGCATTTTTTTCCTCATTTACCCATTCAGATGTCTATATGTGCCTTAGTAGGCATGGCGGCTATGTTTGCAGGTGCCACTCGAGCATTACTTACTTCAATTGTATTTGTGGTAGAAACCACTGGCCAGCTTCATGGTCTTTTGCCGGTTTTGGGCGCTTGCACCGCTGCATATACCGTTTCGTTTTTCCTCATGAAAGGAACTATTCTCACCGAAAAAATTGAGCGGCGAGGCATTCATTCCCCCGATACATATGAGCCAGATATCTTACAGCAATTGTTGGTGAAAGATGTGATTGGAGAGGCGGTGAATGTGCTCAGTGCATATAATACCATTCAAGATGCAAAGGAGTGGATCAAAAAGAATGCATTTGCCTCTCAGATGAATAACTTTGTTGTAGTTGATGCTCAGGAGCGGCTGGTTGGTATTGTTCGGCGGAAAGATATTTTTAGCCATGCACATCCTCCCAATACACCCATTTCCGAATTGGTGGAGCAGAAACCTTGTGCCGTTTCTCCATTCGATACGTTAAGTATGGCTGTAGATGCCATGGATGAATGCCAGACCGATGTAGTACCCGTAGTAGACCCGATTTCTGGGGAAGTGATGGGATTGATTACGTACCAGAATATTGTAACAGCTTATCATAGGCGGAAGGAAGAGGAAAATGTGTTTCGGCGTTCCATTTGGCTTAGACGCAAGGGCATTCAAATCATCTTAAAGGGTCGCGAACTGTTGGGTTGGGAAAGAGAGCGCATGAAAAAACAGCCCTCAGCACCAAAGCCGTTCAATGACCAAAATGCTTAAACACACAATGAGGTAAAGCGAAACGTTTCGCTGTCAAACAAGCCTTGGTCGCTGAGTTTAAGTTTAGGGATAACGAGCAGTGCCATGAAAGAAAGTGTCATAAATGGAGCCCGGAGTTTAGATCCTATGGCTTTTGCCTCGGCATCTAATTGTTCGTATTTTTTGGCTACGGTATAGCCCTCGTCAGTACTCATGAGTCCGGCCACGGGTAAGGGCAAGATTAATTGTTTTTGTTCATGTACCACACTCAACCCACCTCCATGAGCCATGATGGCCTGAAGGGCTTTCAGGATCATTTCATCGTGAGTACCTACGGCAATCAGGTTATGGCTGTCGTGCGCTACTGATGAAGCGATAGCTCCTTTTTTCAGCCCAAATCCGCGAATAAAGGCCACTGCGGGCGAAGAGGGGCGATATCGGTTGACTACCACGAGTTTTAAAATGTCGCGTTGAGGGTCGCTCACTATTTTACCCTCTTGAATCCTGGCCGGCATTTGAGAAGCCTCAGTTACAATTTGCCCATCGATAGCTTCTATTACCCGAATCGTGCAGCTAGCCGATGGGGCTTTCACTTCCAGGTCTTCGGGTTTAAGTTTAGCCGCTCGAAAGTTGTTGGGAGTGGGTGTAGTAGTGTGTGAAATAAGCGTTTGCCCGTGTTGGGCCACACATATGCCCTGTATGTAAGTAGCGAGAATATTTAACCTTTCAA
The DNA here is from genome assembly GCA_023511875.1 of Thermoflavifilum sp. Lineage (GTDB taxonomy): Bacteria > Bacteroidota > Bacteroidia > Chitinophagales > Chitinophagaceae > Thermoflavifilum. Next base: position 208,821 of record JAIMAQ010000003.1, on the reverse strand, counting down.
AATTGTCTATGATAATGAAATCGGCGGGATCTCCGGGTTGCAGTGTGCCCACAGGCAGGCGATAGTGCTGGATAGGATTCAAGCAAGCGGCTCGCAACACATGAAACAGTGTATGACGTTTTGCCAATGCTCTCCTCACGAGTTCGTTGATATGGCCTGCCACCAAGCTGTCGGGATGCTTATCGTCGCTGCAAAACATGATGCGGTCGGGGTAATGCTCGAGGAGAGGGATTAAGGCTTCGAAATTTCGTGCAGCACTCCCTTCGCGAATGATGATATGCATGCCGGCTGCTAGTTTATCTTCGGCTTCCTGAAGGGAAAAGCATTCATGATCTGTAGAAATGCCCGCAGCTGCATATTGAGCGGCATCGTTTCCTCGTAAACCTGGAGCATGGCCGTCAATAGGCTTATGATGCCGCTGGGCAGATGCAATCTTATTCATCACTTCAGCATCTCGGTGCAGCACACCAGGATAATTCATCATTTCGCTGAGATACCAGATATCGTCGCGAGAAAGAAGTTGGTCTACCGCATGGGCATCTAATGTGGCTCCTGCCGTTTCAAACGATGTGGCTGGCACACAACTGGGTGCACCAAAAAAGAATTTAAACGGTACGGATGCCGCATTTTGAAGCATAAACAAAACGCCTTCCATGCCTAAGACGTTGGCGATTTCATGAGGATCGGAAACGGTAGCCACAGTACCATGCACCACAGCCAGCCGAGCAAAGGCTGCTGGCACGAGCAAGGAGCTTTCAATGTGCACATGGGCATCAATGAATCCTGGACAGATGTATTGGGGATAAATGGTATTGTCTTCTCGAATGCGGCTAATCAGTCCATTTTCTACCTCAAGGGTGCCCGCATAGATGCGTTGATGAACCAGGTCAACAATATTTCCGCTAACAGAAAATGGTTGATGCATATCTTTTAGTTTTTTTACCACTCATGTTGCCAAATGCCCGTTCATTCAGACTTTTTCTATCTCTATAACCAAAAAATAACTTTTCATATCAATTATTTGTAGCAACAAATACATTATTTTAGCAGAAAATCAAAAATAATGATACACTACCGTCAGTTGATAGCATTAGCCAGCATTACCCTTATTTTAGCCTTAGGCATGGCTTTCACTCAGCCCAACCCCCAGCAAGAACATCATCCACAAAACTTAAAAGTTTTACCTAAAGATATCGATCATGCCTCGCTTATCAAAATCATGCACGATTTTAGCGAGGCTTTAGGTGTTAAGTGCAGTGGCTGCCACGTGAGCAAGGGAAATGGCGATATGGATTTTGCTTCTGATGCCAAGCCCGAAAAACGTGAAGCCAGAGAGATGATGCGTATGATGAAAAAAATCAATCGCAAATATTTTGGTGTAAAAGGCAATTTTGTAGATGTATACATGAATGCCAAGATCACCTGTTATAGTTGCCATCATGGCCAGCAGCATCCAGCTGTTGCCGCCGCACATCCAGAAGGGCAGCCTTTGCCTCCGCCTCAATCCCCACAACCTTAAATGAATTCATCTATTGGAACTCCAGCAAGGCCGGTGCGCGTAAGCTAAACACATTAAACCGAAAATCGCTAATCGTGGTGATTTGCAAAAACCAGGTTTTGACTCCTGAAGGTGCAGCCGGGAAATAGCTGGCACTGAGTTGTAAGGTGTTGATGGGTAGGTTTTCGTTACGGATTTCTGCTCCTATTGTGTATCCTTGATAAAATTGGTTGTTTTCCCCATTTGTATTGTTTAGGGAAGATCCTTGTAGTAAAGCATAGACATGAAAGCCAAATCCATAGAAGCGAAAGGGGGCATAGTAGGTATATCGTAGGTAAACATTTAAGCGCTGGTAGCCATTGATGGTAGTATAGCGGTATCCGGTGATACCGTGACTACCGTTGATATTAAGTGGTTTGTTGAAATAAGGATTGGGCGAACTAAGCCAGTCGGCTCCTGCGAAAATTCGCCATCCGCCACGCCCTAGCGATACATATGAACTGTAATAATCACCGCTCGCATGAATGATGGCATCTTGTGAACCCTTGTGCCAAAAACTCCCCAGTTCCAACTGGCCGTGCCAAAGACCATGAAGGGGCGTTACTAAGAAAGCTTCTCCGCCTACAGCAGTGTATTTCCTACGCAGCCCAACATAACGCTCTATGGCTCCGGAAAGCGAAAACTGAACGCCAATAGGGATATCTTCGGTTCGGCCGAAGCCAAATAGGCGCTGAGTAACGACATAGTGTTGCCGGTAGAGCACCAGCTGCCCCAAAAGGTAGCGGCGGTTGTTATAAAATGGATCGGTAGCCAATGTAGGTTGGGTGGGTTTGCGGGTAAAAAAAATATTGTATTGCCTGAGCAAGAGAGCCATTTGCAAAGCGTGTGTACTCGTGCCCAGCTCCCTGGGTAAATGATATCCAGCCCAAGCATCTACAATGCCATATTGATAGTCGCGAAACAGGCTATCGGGCAGCCGATGAATGTTCATGCTCTGATGCCAAGCCATCTCCAGCCCGCCGGTAAAACGGGCTGTTGTGCTGTATAATGGCCGACTCAATTGTAAGAAAGCCGCTTGTTCATACAAACCTGTGTCGAGCGCAGATTGGTCGTTGAGTTGGCTAAACCCGGCCACCAGATTGGCATAGCTATGCCCAATATTATAGTCGCTATACATCCATTCTGTATACCAGCGAGGGAAATAATCATGATTCCAGGCCGCCCCCAGCTCTATGCCTTTGCCCGTTCCAAACAAGTTTTTGTTGAATGCATTGCCTTGAAATTTGGTGGGGTCGAGTTGTGCAATATTGCCACCAAATTCAAATAGGTCTTTGGTAATCACTTGTACGTCTACCGAATCTTGGCCCACGGGGATAAGCTTGAATTGCGCATCTTCAATCACAGGTAGGCTACGCAAGTAGCGTTCATTATCGGCAAAGAGGCGGGCATCTACTCGCTGGCGGGGTTGAAAAAACAAGGCCCTCCGAATGAAGCGCAGACGAGTAGGCGTATGCAAACTATTGGCGATGTTTATCAAGCGTATAGGCCGATAGCTGGTATCGTTCAAACTACGTGGGCCAAAGACGGGCACCTGCACAAAACTGATATGCCGAATGATACGACCTTGATATGGACGAAAAGCCTGCTCGCGAAGGGTGAGCTGAGGAGTGGGGCTGGAAGCAGGAGGAGGCTCATGGGCTCTAGTCAGCTTGTTCAGCAGTGAATCGCGGTAGTGCCGACTCATGAGTGAATCTACTTGCTGGCCAATCTTGTGAAAAAAGCCTGCTTGACTACGTGGCGGTACAGTATCGGTCTTTTGCTGAATGATTGTGAATGCCCGCAAAGCAGTGGGCACAGCTACGGCTGTAGATGCCTGTAGAAGGCAACCCATCAGTAGGCATGCAACCCATTGATGATTGGGAAAATTCATGAACACTCACGATGCAGGGTAAATATAAGAGAGTTTTAAGGAAAGCTTTATTAACTCATTGAAAGGAGGAAAGAGTAAGTTTGTGTGCATCGGCAACCTGATTTAGAAGAATTGTTTGGTAAGGTAAGGAAAAGCTTTTTACGGCAAATTGGAGAAACTCCTCTGCTTGCAATTTTCGAGTGAGCTTTTAAAACGCCGCTCATCATGGCCAAACCATGTAAACATTTTTGTGTGCCTGCTGGCAATATGTTTTTTGGGGTAAAAGATGCTGCTATGTATGGTAGTATAGCGCCTTGCCCTACTCCACAGCGATTCGATGGCCCTAGCATATTCTTGCTAAGGTGATGAAGTTGAATAAAATGAAATAGCATAAAATAGATGATGAATGCGTTTTATCTTTATCTGTTGATAGGATCAAGGCAAGTAATTTGATGTTGAAATCAGATGGTATCACCTGTAACATGTTGCGCATGCCGAAAGGCTATTCCCGGGGCAGGGCACCAAGGCTCGCCATTGGGAACATAGGTATGGTTATTCGTATAAGCTTGGGCATTCATCAACAGCTAGCATTATTTATTGAGCTCACCCGTAAGCCTAGGGTGAGCGTTGATGGTTTAATCGATTAACTATGGCTACTCATTCCGATCTCACATTTATCACAAACGAACGCGAGCAAAACCTTCTTGAGCGCTTCAAAGCATTGATCAAAGACACCGAATTTTTTGATGTCTTAGTTGGTTACTTCTATACAAGTGGTTTTTATAAGTTGTATACATCTTTAGAGAAAACAAAAAACATTAGAATCCTTATTGGTATTAGCACCAGCAAGAAAACTGTAGAATTAATAGAAAAGGCGAAACAATCAGAACTGCAATTTTCTCATGCTGAAACAAAAGAACTTTTTTCACAATCACTTGTAAACGAAATGGATGATTCTAAAGATAGCAAACAGGTTGAAGAAGGAGTAATGAAATTTTTGGAATGGTTAAAAAGTGGAAAGATAGAAATAAAAGCTTATCCAACAGAAAAGCTCCATGCCAAGTTATATATTATGTCTTTCTTTGAAGGCGATCGCGATGTAGGGCGAGTAATCACCGGTTCAAGCAATTTTACGCAAGCTGGTTTGGTAGATAATCTTGAATTTAATGTAGAATTAAAAAACCGTGCTGATTATGAATTTGCCAGAGCCAAATTTGAAGCGCTTTGGAAAGACGCCGTAGACGTGAGCGACAAATACATACAAACTATTCAAGAAAAAACTTGGCTAAATAATACAATTACCCCTTATGAGCTTTATCTGAAATTTTTATATGAGTATTTCAAAGATGAACTTCGTCAGACGAATGAAGTTATCTTCAAATATGCTCCGATAGGATTTAAACGATTAGAGTATCAAGAGCAAGCCGTATTAAACGCAAAAAAAATTCTTGAAGAATACGGCGGTGTTTTTATTTCGGATGTAGTAGGTCTTGGTAAAACTTATGTTTCTGCTATGCTGGCCAGCCAGCTTGATGGTCGCACCCTTGTATTAGCACCTCCTGTGCTTTTGGAAGAAGCAAATCCTGGCTCGTGGCGAAATGTTTTTTCAGACTTCCGCGTGCCAGCAGACTTTGAGTCTCTCGGCAAGTTAGACCATCTTATTCAGCGAGGCACTGAAAAATACAAGAACATTTTTATTGACGAAGCACATCGGTTCAGAACAGAGTCAAACATCACTTACGAAAAACTTGCACAGATTTGCAGAGGTAAAAGAATAATACTTGTCACAGCTACTCCGCTTAATAATACTCCAAAGGATATTTTAAGTCAGATTAAACTTTTTCAAAATGCAAGGAGAAGCACAATCCCCAATCTGCCAAATCTTGAACTTTTTTTTGGCCAGCTTGAACAGAGAATTAAAAAATTGGATAGAAAAAAAGATCATGCAAAATATATACAAACCGCAAAAGAAAACGCAAAAGAGATCCGAGAAAAGGTTTTGAAGTATCTTATGGTAAGGCGTACGAGAAAAGAAATTGAAACTTACTTCTCCGATGACCTAAAAAATCAGAATCTTAAATTTCCAGAAGTGGAAACTCCGGAACCCGTATTCTATCAGTTAAACAAAGAAGAAAATGAAATTTTCAATAAAACCGTTGAGCTTATTGCTCAAAAATTTAAGTACGCCCGATATATGCCCATGCTTTACTACAAAGGAGACGACAGACCCGATCAGTTAGAAATTCAGTCTCAAAAAAATATGGGAAGATTTATGAAAATCTTGCTCATTAAACGATTGGAAAGCAGTTTTTACGCTTTCCGAAATACCGTTAACCGATTTGTTTCTTATTATGAGCTTTTCTTAAAGGAGTTTAAGCAAGGTAGTGTTTATGTCAGTAAAAAATACGCCAACAAAATCTTTGAACTCTTGGAAAATGATGACGATGAAGCAATTCAAAGACTAATAGAAAGTGACAAGGCAAAGAAATATCCAGCAGAAGATTTTGATGAAGACTTTAAAGAAGACTTAGAAAGCGATCTGCTTATTCTAAAAGTGATACAAAAACTATGGAGTACCGTAAAGCGCGATCCAAAATTACTTTCGTTTGTTGATCTTCTTTCATCGCGACATATCTTTAAGAAAAATAAAATAATTGTTTTTTCAGAATCAAAAGAAACGGTTGAATATCTTGCTGCAAATCTGGGGAAAAACTTCCCGGGCGGAGTTCTTTCTTTCACTGGCGGGTCAAGTGCATCCATAAGAGAAAAAGTAATCGAAAATTTTGACGCTCGAGCGCGTTTCCCTAAAGACGACTACAGAATCCTTATTACTACTGAAGTTTTGTCTGAAGGCGTAAACTTACACCGCTCCAATGTAGTTATTAACTATGATATTCCCTGGAACCCAACCCGGCTTATGCAACGCGTCGGTCGAATCAACCGCGTTGATACAACTTTTGATAAAATATACATATTTAATTTTTTCCCAACCGAACAATCCAACGACCAAATAAAACTCAAAGAAGCCGCAGAGACTAAAATACAAGCATTTATAACGCTTTTAGGTGCTGATGCACAACTTCTTACTGAAGGAGAAGTAATAGAATCACATGAACTTTTTAACCGCCTCATTTCCAAAAAAACTATCACTGGTGAAGACGAAGATGATGAAAGCGAATTAAAGTATCTCCAGATAATTAGAGACATACGCGATAATGATCCTGATTTATTTGAAAAGATTAAACGATTGCCCAAAAAGGCACGAACAGCCAAGAAACATGACGTAAAAGAGAATCAGCTTCTGACTTATTTTAGAAAAGGCAAACTTCAAAAATTCTTTCTTACAGGTAGCGGAGATGCTAAAGAAATTGACTTTATTACTGCAGCAAAACTCCTTGAATCTAACCGAGAAGACGCTCGTGAGAAATTAAACGCAGACTTTTACGATAAACTTGAGAAAAACAAACAAGCTTTTGAACTCGCCACTACCGAAGAAGTAATAGAGCTAAAAGCAAAACGGAGCGGCAGAGAGAGCACAACGCAGGTATTAAAAATCCTTAAAGCGGTCTTTATGGATACCCGACAGCTTACCGAAGACCAAATAGATTATTATAAAAAAGTGATGCAACAATTTGAGGAAGGTGCTATACCCAAACAAACCGCAAAAACAGTAAATCAAGTATTGAATAAAGAACTAGAAAAAGGACCACCTAACCCTCTTAGAGTGCTTGCGCTTTTGCAAAACAACATCCCATCTGAATTTTTGGAAAGCCATATCGCGGAAAGTGCAGCGCATACTTTTGGGCCAAGAGAAGTAATCTTATCAGAATATTTAATTAATGGATAAACTATGAATGAAGATATAGCAAAAAACCTCATACAAAAAGCCTTGCAAAACTCTTTTAACAAAGAGCAATTTGTTTATTTGATAAAAAATATTCTCAAACACATTGATGATGCCCATTTTGTTTATAAGGGCAATCTCATCTTTGACGACTTTGCTGATTCAGTTGAATCTTTAGAACGCATAGGAAAATACAAAGACCCCGAAGGGAAGGAGATAGATATTCTTATTGTTCATCTTATAAGGGAAACCAGCCTTGAGCGGGCCAGAACAAAACAAAGAAATTTTATTGCTAAATACCTTAAAGGCAGCCGTGGTGGTGTGTTGAGAGATGCAGCACTTGTGGCTTTTGTATCGCCTAATAATGATGACTGGCGCTTTTCTCTCGTTAAGATGGAATATAAGTTTAATGAAAAAGGCAAAGTTGAAGAAGAATTTACCCCTGCCCGGCGCCACTCTTTTTTAGTCGGCAAAAACGAAAACAGCCATACTGCCCAAAGCCGTCTTTTACCTCTTCTCTTAAATGATGAAGCCAGCCCAACTCTTGCTGACTTAGAAGAAGTCTTTAGCGTTGAGCGCGTCACCGAAGAATTTTTTGAAAAGTACCGTGAGCTTTTTCTGCGACTTAAGGAATCGCTTGATGACATAGTCAAGAAAAACCCAAAAGTAGAAGCTGATTTCAAGGAAAAGAATGTTGACACGGTTGATTTCGCCAAAAAACTTTTGGGCCAGATTGTATTTTTATATTTTTTGCAAAAGAAAGGTTGGTTTGGTGTGAAACGTGATTCACAATGGGGCACTGGATCAAAACAATTTTTAAGAGAACTTTTCGAGGGCAAACACTGTACATATGACAACTTTTTCAATGATATACTCGAACCTCTGTTTTACGAAGCACTACGCATTGACCGCCGTCATGATGATGATTACTACAGCCGTTTCAATTGCAAAATCCCATTCCTAAATGGGGGTCTATTTGACCCCATTGGCAATTACGATTGGGTGCATTCAGATATTCTCATTCCTAATGAACTATTTTCTAATAATAATAAAACAAAAGATGGCGATACTGGCGATGGTATTTTAGATGTCTTTGACCGCTACAATTTTACAGTCAAGGAAGATGAACCGCTGGAGAAAGAAGTAGCCATTGACCCTGAAATGCTCGGTAAAGTTTTTGAAAATCTTCTGGAAATAAAGGATAGAAAATCCAAAGGCACTTACTACACTCCCCCCGAAATTGTTCATTATATGTGCCAAGAAAGCTTGGCGAATTATCTGGCGACCGAGCTGGATGGGAAAGTGAGTAAAGAGGATATTGAAACGCTTATCAAATACGGCGAAGCCGTGATAGAGCATGATGAAACGTATCTTGAAAAAACTACTAACAACGAAAATTACAAAGGTAGATACGATAAAGCCAAGCTTCCAGAGAGTATCCGTAAGCACGCTAAACTCATAGATGAAAAACTCGCCTTAATTCGCGTATGCGATCCCGCCGTTGGCTCCGGCGCCTTTTTAGTAGGCATGATGCACGAGATTATTAGAGCCCGAAATGCCCTTACTCCATACATCGGTAGAAATGATGAGAGAACATCCTATAATTTTAAGCGTGAGGCCATACAAAATAACCTATACGGCGTAGACATTGATCCAGGTGCAGTGGAAATCGCTAAACTCCGTCTCTGGCTATCGCTTATTGTGGATGAAGAAGACCGTGCGAAAGTTCAGCCCTTGCCAAACTTGGATTATAAGATTGTGCAGGGCAATTCGCTTTTGGGCGTTGAAAAAGGCCTATTCAACGCTGACTTGTTTAATAAACTTGAAAAATTGAAACCGCTCTATTTCAACGAGACAAACGCAAGTAAAAAGCAGGATTATAGAAAGCAGATTGACGAACTCATTATTCAAATCACTAACGGGCATACGGAATTTGATTTTGAGGTGTACTTCTCTGAGGTATTCCACGAAAAAGGTGGCTTTGATGTGGTGATTGGAAACCCGCCGTATGGTGCTGACTTGAACAAGAACGAAAAGAAAACACTTGATAGTCGATATAATGAATGGCGGTCTTCCACTAAAAACTCTGCAATTTATTTCATTTATGTTGCAGATGATATTTGCCAAGTTAATGGGGTCAACTCGTTTATAGTCCCAAAATCGCTTTGCTACTCTTTAGGATGGAATTCTTGCGCAAGTTTTTTGTTTCCAACACTACAAAAATTAATCGACAGCGGCAAGGCATTTGAATTTGTTAAACTTGAGCAGGTCATTTTTGTAAAACAGAAAGTGAAACAGCAGGGATTTTATGTAACAGGTCTTTACGACGGCAATGAAGTTTTAGAATTAGGGGAAGTCTCTAAGGATATATTCCACAACCGCAGAGTATTGTTAGCCGGTCAATACCCCAAAGAGTTGGCGGTTATCAAAAAAATAATTAACAGTTTTAAAGCTCGTTGGGAAGATTATGTCTCTATTGAAAGAGGCCTTAACTGGCAAAGTAAGGTTGCCAAATTTCCCGGTGCAACTCCAATCTATAGGGGAGCACAGCTTTTTCCTTATCACTTAGATAAAGCTACAGATTTTGTTGACATCAGTAAATTTGACAAGCGGGAGTATGCATATTTGCTCAGGCCTAAGATTCTGAATCAGCTAGCCATTGCCCATGTCCAAAATCCATATCCACATTTCTTTCTTCAAGCAGCATTGGATATGGATTATAACCTCGTTTATGAAACAATATCTTGTACTTTTGTTACGGATCAAAGAGTTGATATAAGATTTCTGCTTGGCATTAATAATTCGAAACTTTTTGCTTGGCTGCTTTACAAGTTTATTTACAGCAATGCTATCCGAAGTACACGATATGACGCCCAATATGTAGGGCGGATACCCACTCCAAATTTTGAAAACATTGACCAAAAACCACTTATTGACCTTGTAGATAAAATCCTCGCTATCACCAAAGACGACGACTATTTGGAAAATTCCGCCAAACAAGCTAAAGTCCACGAGTACGAAAAACAAATTGATCAGCTCGTCTATAAGTTATATGGTTTAACCGATGAGGAGATTAAAATAGTGGAAGGGGAAAAATAAAAAGGAGGAGATATGAGAATAAAGAAAATTTCAAAAATTGAAAACTTGGGTTTATATAAAAATTTTGAGTGGGATAATAGTTGCTCAGAATTTAAACAATTTAATTTCTTTTATGGTTGGAATTATTCAGGTAAAACTTCCCTTTCTAGATTATTTAGATGTATTGAAGAGAGAAATTTACATAAGGACTACCCCGGTACAAAATTTTGTTTGGAAACAGAAAATGGAAATATCTCAGAAAGTAATATCGATCAAGAAGTTCCTATCTGTGTTTTTAATGAAGATTTTGTTGAAGAAAATTTCAAATGGAACGACGAAAACCATAGAATTAATCCAGTGCTAATTATGGGTAAAGAATCAATTGGGTTACAAGAAGAGTTAAAAAAGAAAGAAGAGGAAAAACAAAAAATTGAAGAAGAAAAAACAAATATTGAAAGAGAACTTAAGGAAAAAAGTACACAATTAGAAAATAATTTAACAAACAAAGCCAGTGAAATTAGAAGAATATTAGGCATTACTAATCCCCGAAAATTTGATAAAAACAACTTAAAAGAAAAAATTGAAGAATTAAGTGCAAATATTTCAAATTACATTTTATCAGGCGATGAAGAAAGTAAAAATCTTCGACTTTATAGGGACCAAACGAGTTATCAATCTATCAATACACTCTCTATTGAATTAAAAGCACAATCACTTTATCAAAAGGTTAAAAATATCTGCGAAAAAAAGATATCCGCTCAACAAATAATTGAAAAACTTAAAAGTAATCCAGAATTAAATCAATGGGTTAGAAAAGGATTGGATTTACATAAAAATGAAGAATACTGTCAGTTCTGTGGAAACAAACTGCCTGAAGATTTATTTGATAAACTAAATAAACACTTTTCAGAAGAATACGATAAATTAATGCAGGATTTGAAGTCGATTGAGCAAGAAATAAACAATCATAATAATTCCATAAGCAAAATTCAATTCCCAGATAAGGCAAGATTCTACCCGGATTATTCAAAAGAATATGAACAAAAGAAAGAGGAGTTAAAGAGTAAATTAGAAGGTAATTATATAAAATTACTAGATACTTTAATCACAAAAATAGAAGAAAAAAAGAACAAACCATTTGACATCCTGATTATTGATTTACCTGTAACCAAACTTGAAAATCAGATTAATCAATATATTAACGATGTTAATACTATCATTGATAATAACAACGCTAAAATTAACCAGTTAGAAAATCAAAAGAAAGATACTAAGTTAAAATTAATCAATCACTATTCAGCAAAAGCTATTGATGAAATAAAATATTACGAGCTAAATAATCAAATAAAAGAGTTAATAAAACAAAAGGAAGAAAAAGAAAAAGAATTCGGTAATATTGTAGAGACAATAAATAGTATAAATTCAAAAATAAAACAGGCAAATATTGGAGCAGAAAAAGTAAACAAATATCTAAAGCAATTTTTTCGAGACGATCAAATAAAATTAAATTCTTTTGATGATGGAACTTATCAAGTAAATCGGGCAGGAATTGTAGCAAAAAACCTAAGCACAGGAGAAAAAAATATTATTTCTTTAATTTACTTTATGACCAAGTTAGAAGAAAATAATTTTGATAAATCAAAGGCAATAATATTTATTGATGATCCTGTATCCAGCCTTGATTCTAATCATATTTTTCATGTTTACGGATTTCTTTCAGAAAAATTAAAAGATTGTGGACAGGTATTTATTACTACACATAACTTTGATTTTTTTAATCTTTTAAAAGATATGGTTAAAGGCGATCCTGATGGAACAACAAATAGAAGAAGTAAAAAAGATAAAGAAAACTTTTATTTAATTAAAAAGATTAAATCGAATGATGATAAAATTTCAACAATAACCGAATTGCCAAAGGTTTTAAGAAATTTCAAAAGTGAGTATAATTATCTTTTTTCAGAATTAAAAAAATTCAACGATTCAAACGATAAAAACAACTTTGAATTACTTTACATCTTGCCAAATATTGCAAGAAGGTTTCTTGAGTCATATTTGTTTGTAAAATATCCAGATGGTAGCAAATTTAAAGATAAAGCTGATAAATTTTTTAAAGGTTTTACGGAAGCATCTGAAAAACAAACAACACTTAAAATACTTGATGAATATTCACACGAAGAAAATCCAGAACATATACAAAAATTTCCTGACATACATGAGATCGAAATTGCAATAAAAACTGTACTTTCAGTTTTAGAAAAAAAAGACAAAGAACATTATGAAGCACTTTGTGAAAGTATTAAATAAAATTTATTTTTATTGATCAAATCGAGGTAATGGCAAGTAAAATTCTTTCAGCCAAAAAACAAAACCTCCAAGCCAACACACAAGAATTAGCGCAAGAAATAGACAGGTTGGTGTATAAGTTGTATGATTTAACAGAGGAGGAGATAAGGATAGTGGAAGGTAACAGCCGCTAAACAAAACGCGGTTGTTGAGTAATAATAGCTCCACGGTCACTGAGTAGCGATAGCGTATCGAAGTGAGCGGGAAGCGAGCTCACAGCAATGATGTATTCTTCTTTCTTTGTCTTGAAACAAAGAAAGAAGCAAAGAAAATTCAAGACTGCCAGAAAAATGGCTGAAATGGGCTCCATTTCGCTACGGAAAATGAAATACCCCTATGAGCTTGTGTGTACTGAATCAGCTTTTTGATACTTCAACTCTTATCCATATCTCAGCTCATTTTCCGTTTCACGCTCATGTTCGCCCATTTCTTCACGCCATTTTTCTGAAGGTCGATGTGGAAGATGATTGATGATGTTTGATTTGATGGATAACGTTGTAATCTTCTTTCTTTGTCTTGACACAAAGAAAGAAGCAAAGAAAATTCAAGACTGCCAGAAAAATGGTTGAGAGATATTCCTTCTTTCTTTGTCTTGAAACAAAGAAAGAAGCAAAGAGAATTCAAGACTGCCAGAAAATTTGAAGGTCGATGTGATGAGGCTCCACCGTCACTGAGTAGCGAAGCGTATCGAAGTGAGCGGAAGGAGAGCCCACAGCGGTGCATCGATATGCTATAGTCGCAGTTATTCTTGCATAAACTGTTCATATCCTGCAGGAGGGCTCCAAGTATCATGAGGCTCATAATAATGCCAGAGCAAGGCCGATACATTGCGAATCAGTTGCCAGGCCTCATTATTGTGTGTCCAGCTTTGATCGGCAATATTTTTCGTATCTACACAAAAAACATAATCACCATGAGGAGCATTGACCAGCACTACTTCCGAGCGAGAATCATTTACGGCTCCCTGCTTAGATGCAGCTTGTACATATGGCGGAATTTGAGATAAAGCCACATCGTCCCAATAGATATGGCATAGATTGCGATACATACGTTCGCTGGCAGCGGGAGAAACGAGTTCTCCTCTTCGGAGTTGAATTAGAAATCTAGCCATTTCTCTGGGAGTTGTTTGTCCCCATCCATATTCCTGGTATGCTTTTTCTCGGCCTGGTGTGCGAGAGTTTACCCGATAGTATTGATACCCATGCTTGGCTAGCCACTGGTTAATCGCTGTTCCACCACCAGCGAGCGATTGCAACCATAAAGCAGCGGTGTTGTCGCTTTCAGTGATCATGAGCATCACTACTTTACTGAGCTCAATGTGCGTGCTATCTTTGGCCATGCCTAAAATATCTACCCCAGGATAGTACAGCGAATCGCGGTATAAGAGATTTTGATGATATTGCAATTGACTATCTACAATACGCTGAAAAATCACTGCTTGTATGGCTACTTTAATCATGCTGGCTGTAGGAAAAAGTGAATCGGCATTGATAGCCGCCTCTTTGCGTGTACCTAATTTATGTACATAAATACCCACCTGACCGTGGAAAGGCTTTACTAGCGCTTCCAATTGACGTTGCAATTTACGGTCGATGCGATAATGTTGTGCCCAACTCGTGCAGTTAAGCAGAAGCAGAACAATTGCGAGGATAAGATGTTTCATCTCTCTGGGATTTTAGAGAAATTGTTTTAGATGACTCACGCCCAGTTTTTTTCGAGAGGTAAATCCTTCACCATATTGGGTACCGATGCGGTAACCCCACATACTGGCTCGTTGAATGATGTGTTCAAAAAAGGCCGGTGTGGAAATATAGGTTTGCAGTGGGTCTTTAGGGTCGGCCAAAAATTGGGAGGCAAAGGCACGGATGGCTTCTAGTTTTCTCTCCATGACAGTACTGATATCTACAATAAAATCTGGCTCTAAGTCTTCGTCTTGAATAAAATGCCAAATGTGCTTAGGACGCCAGGCTTGTTGTGGATGGCCTTTCCAATGGGTTTCAATCTTGCGTAGACCAGAGAGGAAACAAGCCGTTTCTACCAACTCGGCTGCGCGGCCATGATCGGGATGGCGATCTCGTTCGGCATTGGTGAGCACAATATCTGGTTGAAAATAGCGGATATAGGGAATAATGCGCAATTGATGTTCTCTCTCGTTTTGAAAAAATCCATCGGGTAGGCCAGCATTTTCTCGAATGTCAATGCCCATGATTTCCGTGGCTTTTTTAGCCTCCTGGGCTCTTGTTTCGGGTGTGCCGCGTGTGCCCAATTCTCCAGCGGTTAAATCCAGAATCCCTACCCGATGCCCCATTTGTACGTGTATGATCAAGGCACCTGCGCAAGAAAGTTCTACATCATCTGGATGGGCGGCTATGGCGAGGATATCGAGCTTATGCGTTTCGGCTTGCATCATTTGTAACTCTAAAATAGAACGCTAATTTATTTCTTCTCATCGAGTTCTTTTAAAAGATTTTCCAAATCAAGAGGTCGAGTATACATATGTAGGGTACCATCTGGCTTGCGTGGCCATTGTTCAGCTGGTCTATCCCAATACAGTTCTACCCCATTTCCATCGGGATCTTGTAGATAAATAGCTTCTGAAACTCCGTGATCACTAGCTCCTACCAGTGGATAGTGAGCTTTTAATAGTCGATGATAAATCAGGGCTAAATCTTTTCGGGTAGGATATAGAATGGCAAAATGATATAATCCGGCCGTGTGGATCGGGGCAGGAGGGGCGTCTTGGCTATACCAGGTGTTGAGCCCAATATGATGATGGTATCCTCCAGCCGAAAGAAAGATGGCTTGATGACCATATTGAGTGGTTATTTCAAAACCCAATAAGTCTCGATAAAATTTTAACGATCGTTCTAGATTGGCCACCTTTAAATGCACATGTCCAATGCGTGTTTGAGGAGGTATGGTATATGTTTCCCGTTGATTCGACGACATATGATTTGCGTTTATATGATTAAAGACATAGGTAGCAGACATGCTTGCGTCAATATTGGGGAATTGTTTTTGGATTGTATTTATTTCGATAGGCTATGGGTGAAAGACCAGTAATCCGCCGAAACACTTCTCGAAAGGCCTTAGTATCTTGATAACCTACGGCATACATCACTTCATTTATATTTCTCCCACTGGTTTCCAAAAGTTTTTTAGCGGCTTCTATTCTTACTCGCTGGATATAAGCAGCCACCGTATTAGAGGTGGCTTGCTTAAATCTTCGTTCAAAATTTCTTCGACTTAAGGCCAACATATAGCAAATTTGTGCCACCGTAATCTTATGGGCGTAATTCTTTTCAATATATTCTTGTGCTTTTTTAATCAATTCATCGGAATGATCTTTTTGTTTGTCAAAAATAATAAATGGCGACTGGCTACAACGATCCATGTCGATCTGAAACATCTTTGCACAATAGATAGCAGCTTCTCGCCCTGCAAATTTTTCAATGATATAGAGAATTAGATTAGCAGCAGAAAAAGCTCCTCCACTGGTATATAAACCGCATTCATCGGTAATGATTCTATCGGCCACCAGATTTGCTTCAGGAAATATTTCTGTAAACAAACACATGGCTCGCCAGTGAGTAGAGCAAGATTTACCATTGAGCAAGCCCGTAGCTCCTAATAAAAACGCGCCTACACAAAGACTTGCAATCTCTGCACCACAACGGTATTGCCGAATGAGCCAGGGAATAAAAGCCTGATTCATCTTCAGGCTTTCTGCAATATCGCCATCTAATGCGGGAATGATGATGAAATCGGTGGAGCTAATCTCTTCAATATGTTTGTCTAAACGAATCACATATTTACCCTCATTTAAACTGATTTCTTTACTTAGCCCAGCTAGTTCCACCTGAAACATAGCTGGGCGGTCATTCGCCTTTAACCATCTATTCACTTCGGAAAAAGCCCGTAGTGGATTATCGATGCTTCCCAGATTACTCATATAGGGTACCAATAGTGTAATATGTTTCATGCGTTGAGTTTTAAACAAAGATAAGCATAATTATTGCCGCATTTAACCCCTTAAAATGTCTTTTTTGCACCTCTAAATATATGCTTGATCAAATTAAGTTTGCATAAGACCCCTCAAAAAATAGGAGAGTAAAAATGGTAGAAATATTTAAAACCAATGTGGTAAGTCATCGTCAAGCAGAGAAGCTTTTGGCTATTCTCCAGCAATATTTTCCTCATTATGAAATGAATTTCGTACTCGACGATATAGATAAGGTGCTTAGAGTAGAAGGAGGTGATTTACAGATTGAACATATTCAAGAGGCGTTGAGGAAAAATGGTTTTATATGTGAAGTATTGATTTAAATATAATCCACATGCATTTTATGTATAGTTTCCATCTATCGTAAACGATTTAACTTTATATAACAAGCGTAATCATGAAGTAAGTCATTTATCTTTTAAACAATAAATCAAACAACCATGAAAGCAATTTATGTTTATCTCAATTTCGATGGCCAAGCCGAGGAAGCCATGAACTTTTATAAGGGGGTTTTAGGTGGAGAATTTATGGGCCAGGGCGTCATGTACATGAAAGATGTGCCAGGCTTTGAAAATCTGCCCGAAGCAGAAAAGAATCGAGTCATGCATATTTCTCTTTCATTAGGCAATGGGTTAATACTTATGGCCAGTGATCCGCTACCCTCAAGGGGACATAAACTGGTGATGGGCAACAATTGTTATATCATGCTTTCTCCAAGCAGTCGTGATGAGGCTGATCGTATTTTTCATGCGCTTTCTAAAGGAGGTGTGGTGGAGATGCCCATACAAGATCAGTTTTGGGGAGATTATTTTGGCAGCTTTAAAGATAAATTTGGTGTATGTTGGATGATTAACTACAGCAAGGGGTAGTCAAAAAAAAATGTGCAGCATACAAAACAAAAGGCTCGAATTTATCCATAGAGTTTCTGTAAAGACGATTCTACATCAAATGTAAGCAACTTGATCTGCGTAAATAATTTTATCGCATGAAAAAACTGAAAATATTTTACTGGATATTTACCGGCCTGTTGGTTGTTTACATGTTGTTTAGTGGTATGAGTGGCTTGGCTAATCCCGAACAATCCTATGCACTCATACATGACCATTTAGGTTATCCTTCTTATTTTATACCGGTAATTAGCTGGGCAAAGATATGCGGTGTTATAGCAATAGTTGTTCCTGGATTTTCTAGGTTAAAAGAATGGGCTTATGCGGGATTTACTTTTGATCTGATTATGGCTATTTATTCTTTTGTTGCAGTAGGGGATTTAAGTATAGGAATATCCTTCATATCTTTTGGATTGATCTTGGTATTTGGCTCGTATATTTTTTATCATCAAAAAAGAAAATTAGCATCGGATATTCGTACAATAAATGTTGATGAAGCCTGATTGGAAACAACTATTAGATATAATTCCTGCTTGTTGCAAACGATATAGAATTGTACGCATTTTTGATAAATGATTTTCAGGATAACGTATGAGCGTCAGGCATAAAAAACGCAATAGAATAATTACATATTACTTGTTTGCATAGAAGGAATAAACGGGATATTTATTTTTTAATGAACCTTTTAAAACGATTTTTTATGCCTCACTCATTAACCATTATTGTCACCGCTACCGTACATGCACCGGTAGATAAAGTATGGAAATACTATACTAAACCCGATCATATTGTACATTGGAACTATGCTGTTGATGAATGGCATTGTCCATGGGCAAAAAATGACTTGAAAATAGGTGGTAAATTTACCTATCGCATGGAAGCCAAAGATGGTAGTTCGGGATTCGACTTTGAGGGCATCTACGACGAAATCATTCATCATCAAAAAATTACTTATACTATGCCCAATGGTCGGCAGGCAATCACTACTTTTGAAGAGATCAATGGCAAAACAATAGTGACTATTGCTTTTGATGCAGAAACCATTAACCCTGCCGAAATGCAAAAAGCTGGCTGGCAAGCTATTTTGGATCATTTTAAAGAATATACCGAAACGCATTGATGGAATATTCTCTGCAGATAAAAAATCCAAATAGAAACATTTTTTGATGAAGCATGAAAAAATGAAATGTCATGTATAAAATCATCCCTCATTTGTGGTTCAACAAGGAAGCGAAAGAAGCTGCAGCGTTTTATTGCTCCTTATTCCCAGATGCTAAAATTACCAGCACAACCACTCTGCATCATACCCCCTCAGGCGATGCAGATGTGGTTTCGTTTACCATCTGGGGGCATCCATTTATGGCCATTTCGGCGGGTCCGTACTTTCAGTTTAATCCTTCTATCTCCTTTCTCATGAATTTCGATCCATCTCGAGAAAAAAATGCTAGAGAACTGCTAGACGAGGTGTGGAATAAATTGTCTGAAGGCGCAACTGTATTGATGCCACTTGATAAGTATCCGTTCAGTTCACGATATGGCTGGATTCAAGACAAATACGGTGTTTCATGGCAACTCATGTTAACCAATCCAGATGGAGAACCGCGGCCCAATATAATCCCCTTTTTGATGTTTGTGGGGAATAACTGTGGCAAGGCAGAAGAAGCCCGTAACTTCTACCTTTCTGTCTTTCGAAATGCTCAACCTGGTGCACTCTTTCGGTATGGCTCAGGCCAGGAACCCAACAAAGAAGGAACAATCATGTTTACAGATTTTATGCTGGAAAACACCTGGTTTGCGGCTATAGACAGTGCGCATGAACATCTATTTTCTTTCAACGAAGCCATTTCTTTTATGATAAACTGCAATACACAAGAAGAAATTGACTACTACTGGAATGCACTTTCTGCTGTTCCTGAAGCCGAACAATGTGGTTGGTGTAAAGATCGATATGGATTATCCTGGCAGATCTCGCCGACAATTCTACAAGAAATGATAACCAAAGGATCAGATGAACAAGTAGATCGAGTAACTCAAGCGTTCCTAAAAATGAAAAAATTCAACATCGAGCAATTGAAACAAGCATATACAGGAAGTTGATTCATAAACTATTTTTAGCTATTCTTCTAATAATATAATAACATAACTATAGTCATTAATCTAGCAGTTGAATAATATATTCACCTTGTTTACATACATTTCCATGAAAAGCAGAAAATTTATTGCAGCCACCTTTCTTCAGATGGCCTCTTCTGGGAAAATTGTTGAAGCCTTTGCACAATATGTGCATCCACATTTTACACACCATAATCCTTATTTTAAAGGAGATAGAGAATCATTCCTCCAAGCCATGATTGAAAACTCCAGGCAATTCCCAAATAAATCTTATCAGGCTTTACGTATTCTTGAGGATAGCGATTTAGTAGCTATACATGGAAAAGTAATACTTGCACCCGAG
Organism: Thermoflavifilum sp.; assembly: GCA_023511875.1. Classification (GTDB taxonomy): domain Bacteria; phylum Bacteroidota; class Bacteroidia; order Chitinophagales; family Chitinophagaceae; genus Thermoflavifilum. The sequence continues at coordinate 188,804 of JAIMAQ010000003.1, read as the reverse complement.
TTGGAGTGGTCTGTAATTCATATTTTTCGCTTTGAAGGAGAATATATCATTGAATCCTGGGAAGCTTCTCAACAGGTGATCAAAGATTCTCCTAATGTAAATGGAATATTTTAAGTCAATCTTTTATTGCATCGTTTTATCTTGCTGAACGAATTATTTTACATTCAATTTACCCATTCGCATGTTATGGAAAAGGCTTATTTTTCGCTGGCCCTTATTATGGGAATAATTTTTCTTTGGACAGGTTCTACAAAGCTTATTTTTCATCAGCGAAAACTCGAACGGATAGGCATGAGAGGATTAACGTTCTTACCTGCTTACTTGATTAAGTTTATTGGCTTAGCGGAACTCACGGGTTCACTCATCTTGATCCTATCCCTATTTATCGTATTACCTAAATGGTGGGTAGGGACATGTTCACTTGGGTTCTCCATACTTATGATAGCTGCCACAATTTTTCATATAAAAAGAAAAGAATACCCAAATGTTTTTATAACTTTATTTCTTTTGGCCAGTAGCCTATTCTTACTGATTTCTTATGATACATCCACATAGAAATATTTATTCAGAACTATTGAATCAAATACTCAATATTTTTTGGACTGCAATATCCTTTTTGCCTATCTTCATTTTTTGGGTAACACATTTCTCAGCAGGCATGCTTTATGTATTTATTGGAATCAGTGTTTTACCTTATTTTTTACCCAAAAGGCTTTGGAGGAAGTTGCAGCTAAGCAGATCCAGAAGATTTTACCAAAAGCTATATATACATTATTTTCAAAGATTCACTCAAAATGGTTTTTGGGTGAATCGATTACGCAGCCAAGTAATGCATGATGCAGAGTTGATGAATAAAAAAGATCGTATACAATCTTACAAAAGAAATATGCTTACATTTGAGGTGTATCACTGGTCGTGTTTCTTGTTTTTCTTTTTGACTTGTTGTTATGCATTTTTTAAACACGATTTTCTGATAGCATGGTGGATTCTTTTAGTGAATATATTGTATAACATAATTCCTATTTTTATTCAACAATACAATAGGCTGCGTTTGTCAAATTTATCTTTTTTATGAGCAATATAAATACTATTCCTATCGTATCCCCAAATGATGGTATAGTTACGGGGAAATTTGTTCCTGCCTATACCAATAGTTGGATCATGACCAGTGTGTTTCCAGATGGAAAGGAGGAACGTCGTGGTATTTGGAACGACGTGGTTTCTTTCTATAAAGATGCTAAAGACAGAGAAATCTTAAAACGCGTTCAAACGGTGCATTATGCAAGTCATACCTCTATTCAGGAAGAAGAAGTATATCGAAATAACTTACAGCACCTAAGTTTGCGCATATACAACATTGATGAAGAACCGCATACTGACATTATTTACACCGACCGTAGTATTCGCGGCAAAAAAATTTTTCGAATAGCAGGGCTCGAGGAGGTGCAACCAGTATCTATGCCCTTTTCTTTCGATATCCCTTATCCCGTTTTTGATTGGCATTTATGGGGTATCTTAATTTCTGGTTTTCCATTACGAGTGGGTTATACTGCACGATTTTTGGCACATGAATCTTATTCTTATCTGCCAGGAGATTTCAGGTGGTATACATTGTGGGTGAGAGGAACAGAAAAAATATGGGGAGGAAAATGGGGAAGCTTGATGTGTTATTTGGTGGAGGTAAAAGCAGAGGTCATGTGGAAGATATGGATTGCCATGGATAAATCGGTAGCGCCCGTACAACAAATTTGTATACACGAAACTGGAGGATTACAATATTGGTGGAAACCCTATCTCGATGAATAAACCACTGTGCATCATTGAAGCCCCTAGTAATCTTGGCCTGAAACAACCAGTACCAGGGAAAGAACCAGGCGTAAAGCATCTTCCGAATTGGCTAAAAGCTCATGGCTTGTACACCCTATTATCTCCTAAGCAGGTGATACGTATCGATCCCTTGCCCTACACCATAGATATAGATCCTGAATCGGGTGTACGTAATGCCAATGCTATTGTAGCGTATTCTCGAAAATTATCTACAACGATCCAGAAAGTCATAGAAAGCAATAGCATTCCTATGGTGATTGGGGGCGATTGTAGTATTCTCATTGGCTGTATGCTTGCACTAAAGTCAATAGGAACATATGGGCTTTTCTTTCTGGATGGCCACACAGATTTTATTTGGCCAGCCTTATCGAAAACGGCAGGAGCTGCAGGAATGGATCTGGCAATCGTTTGTGGATATGGACATCAGAAGCTTACCGATATCGATAGCATGAAACCATATGTGTATGAACAGCATGTTTGGTGTGTAGGCAATAGAACAGATATTTCATGGTATGTTGAAGCTATTCAATCTTCTCGCATACGTTATGTAGATTTACATACTCTCCGAGCACTATCCATCGCATGTTGTACCGATGATTTTTTGACTTTGGTAGACCAAAAACATTTAGATGGGTTCTGGCTTCACTTCGATGTAGATGTGCTCGATAATACGATAATGCCTGCAGTAGATTCTCCACAGCCCAATGGATTGTCTTATGAAGAGTTACACGAGATGTTAAGTAAACTTTTCTCTCACCCTAAATACGTTGGCATGGATATCACGATTTTAGACCCTGATCTCGACCCCACTGGTAAGTATACAAAAGATTTTGTTTTACAATTGTATCGTACTTATTCTCTTTCTTTAGTGAAAAATCAGGATTAACGAATCTTTTGTGGATATACATATAACATCGATTAACAGATTTCATTAAGTTTGCTTCATGGAAAAAAAGAAGATGATCATTGTTCAGGATTTGGTAAAAAAATATGGCGATCTAGAAGCTGTAAAAGGTATTAGCTTTGAAGTGGAAGAAGGAGAAATATTTGGTTTGCTAGGGCCCAATGGGGCAGGCAAATCAACAACTTTAGAGATCATTGAAACTCTGCGGCCTAAAACTTCGGGTAAGGTATGGGTGAATGGATATGATTTGGACAAGGAGCCACAAAAGATTAAACAAATCATCGGCGTTCAATTGCAAAATGCAGGATATTATCCCAACTTAAATTTAAAACAACTCATCGAATTATTTGCTGGATTATACAACCAGCATGTAGATGCTATGGAGCTATTGCGCAGCATTCGACTGGAAGACAAGGCTAGAAAAAAATTTAAAGAACTCTCGGGTGGGCAACAACAGCGTTTTTCTGTGGCTACTACCTTAATTAATAAGCCTAAAGTAGTTTTTCTCGATGAACCTAGCACGGGCATGGATCCACAAGCCAGAAGAAACTTATGGGATTTGATCAAGCAAATCCGCAACCAAGGAACTACTGTGGTCATCACCACTCATTATATGGACGAAGCCGAATATCTCTGCGATCGTGTAGCCATCATTGATTTAGGAAGGATTATTGCGTTAGATACTCCTGAGCATCTTATCGATGACCTGGTGGCCGGTGGTTTTGAACGACATAAAGAAATGAAACGTGCTAATCTAGAAGATGTGTTTTTACACCTCACGGGAAAAGAACTACGAGAAGATTAAATATCCATACCATGCATCATGCTGAACTCGAGGCAATGCGTTATCCTATCGGGCGCTTTCAAGCACCCAACCCCATTACCGATGAAGATATCCATCGGTCGATAAATGCCATTGCCACATTGCCACAAGAGCTGGAAAAATCGGTTATCCATTTACAAACTGCTCAGTTACAAACGCCCTACCGACCCGGAGGGTGGACGGTGCAACAGGTGATCCATCATTTGTCGGATTCACATATGCAGGTTTATGCGCGTTTTAAATTGGCATTAACTGAAGACAATCCTGTTGTTAAACCTTTTGCTGAAGACCGTTGGGCAGCTCTACCCGATAGCACTCTTGTGCCCATAGAAGCTTCTCTTGCCTTATTACATGCCTTACATAGCAGATGGGTAGCTTTGATGGAAGCTATGTTGCCTGAACAATGGGAAAGAACCTATTTCCATCCCGAGCATCAGCAAAGTTTTTCTTTAAAATGGGTGGCCTGTATGTATGCCTGGCATGGTCGCCATCACCTCATGCATATCGTAAAGCTGCGTGAGCGTATGGGTTGGTGACACAACGAGATCATGTTTTTTACGAAAAAACTAATCCAATAGTTACAACAAGAGATCTGCGTAAGCATTTTTTATTTACTCAAAATGCGAAAACCATCTACAAAGCCATTATATCTATGCAATAGCATACAGTCTAATGGCATGTTTAAATTTAAATCTATAATGTTTATGCAGCATCTGCAATCAAGCCATCAATAGCTTATTTCAGTTGTGTTTCAAACAACTTAAAGATGCGTTTATATTCATCCGTCCAGCTACTGGCATCTTTAAATTCATGATTTTCTAACGGATAAACGGCCAGCTCCCAGTTGTTTTTCCCCAGCTCAATAAGCTTTTCGGTAAGGCGCACGATATCTTGAAAATGTACATTGGTATCTTGCATGCCATGACACATAAGCAAATGATCTTGCAAGCCGTTGGCAAAATAAATGGGTGAACTTCGTAGATAGGCCAGGCTATCTTCAGCCGGCAGATTCAGGATATTGGAAGTGTAAGGATCATTATAATGAGCCCAGTCGGTTACAGAGCGCAAGGCCGCCCCACATTTGAATACGCCGGGGTGAGTAAACAAGGCCATGAGTGTCATAAATCCTCCATACGATCCACCCCAAATGCCAATATGCTGAGGATCTACCCCCAGGCTATCGATCATAAATCGGGCTGCATCTATTTCATCGTCCAGATCTTTACCTCCCATATGCCGATAGATAGCCGTGCGCCAGTAACGGCCATAGCCAGCGCTACCGCGGTAATCCACGTCCATCACGGTATAGCCGTGGTCGGCAAGCAAGTTTTCAAACATATATTCCCGAAAATAATAATCGCTCCACCATTTATGCGCATCTTGCAGATAGCCTGCACCGTGCACAAACAATACGCCTGGGTGCGTAGCTGCCGGTTGTTTCGGGCGGAACAAGCGGGCATACACCCGATAGCCATCTCTATCGATAAAGGTAATAATCTCTGGGGCACGCCAGGGATAAGAGCGGAAAAGTTCACTCTCTGCTAAATGGGTAATTTGTTCCGGTGTGGCCTGTGGGTTATTTTTTTGCAGATATAACTCCCATGGATGATTGCTAAAAGAATGCAAGATAGCAAGCATCTTTTCATCGGGCGATACTACCACAAGGTTGCCACCGGGTTGATGAGTGAGTTGGGTTTGCTGGCCAGTAGCGATGTCGAGTCGATAAAATTGCTTTTGCACAGGCTCAATGGCATTGGTGGTGATGTAAAATGATTTTTTATCTCTCGACAACACGGCTGATTGTACTTCATAATGGCCCTGGGTGAGCGCGTGTTTTTGTTGGGTGTGGAAGTCGTATACATACAAGTGTGAATAGCCCGTAGCTTCTGATTGAAACCAGCAAATATGGTTGTTCACCCAACCCACATTACCCATGCTATATTTCCAGCCAATGCCTGGTCCATCGATCCAGGCTTCGTCTCTTTGCCGATCAATGAGGGTGAGTTTACCATTGTCGGGATGTAAATCCATTATCCAACGGTCTTTGTTGTCTAATGAGCGCACCACTACTAGGGCATGTGAGCCGTTTTCATTCCAGAGTGGGCCATTTATTACGACTTTACGAAATGGAGGATGCACAGTCCAGGCGCTGTCTTCCGAAGGATAATCTTTCAAATAATCAGGCTTATCGTGGATGCCGGGAATATCGTGGGTATCGACAGGGTAGGTAGTATCGCGTTGCCGATCATAAATCCAGAGCTGCGTTTCGGGTTGTGGAGCTCCCACCTTGGTGCGGCCAGGAATGGTTTCTGTATAACCCGATAGAGTCACATATTCGGGAATAATGGTTCGACGTTCATGGGCGGGTTCTTTCATCAATTGATACGTGATGTAACGACCATCTGGACTAATGGTCCAGCTCACTATGCGCTGCTGGCCAATGAAAATACTGTCGGGCAAATGCTGAAATGTATTGAGCTGTTGTTGCGCGGTTTGCTCGGCTTCAGCCTGTTGCTTGCGTTGTTGCAGTACAACCGAGTTTTCGAGGGCATCTCGTTCAAGAAATTTTTCTTGTGGGCTGGAAGATTCCGTTTGCTTGGGTTTTTCAGCATGTATAAACAGCGTGAGCTGAGTGAGTGTTCCTGAGGCTGTGTCCCAAGCAAATAAATTATCGCCTTGTTGAAATACAATTTGTTTACCTCCAAATGAAAACACCGGATGTGAGGCGGCTTCTGCAGTATGGGTAATTTGCCGAATACGTCCCGTAGGAATATGCAACCAATAGATTTGCCCGAGTTGGCTATACACCAAGTTGCGATACGTATGATCGTAGCTTCCTGAGCGTTGGGCCAAAGCCTGCAAACGTTCGGCTGGACTCACCTTCACTGGTTGATGTTGAGTGAGGGTAATGGCATATAGCGAATCGCTAATAGCTTTTTCTGGATTCCAATTGAAATACAATTTTTTGCCATCAGCGCTCCAAAACGGATCGGAGGGCGAGGTGCCTATCCATTTGGGATCGCTCATGATTTGTTCGATGGTAAGGCTGTCGAGTGTTTGGGCATATAGGCAGGTGCTAAAGCTGATCAGCAGTAGCAAAAACGCATATGTTTTCATAGCAGGCCGATTTGAAATCAAATGTAGGAGATTGTCGTTACTTTGTCAATCTATGAGGTAAGCAATATTTGAAAAAGATGTAGAAAAATAAATTTTAATATTTCATCCCGAAATCATTCCGTTTAGATGAGAAATGTACATGTATGGTGAATTGGATGTTGTAAGTGGAAATGGTAATATTGTGGCATGACGAAGCAAGTAAAGATCATGATCTGTTTGATGATGTTCGTAATAGCATCTTGCAAGCGTACGTCAGAAAACAGTCGAACAGTCGTATACATCGTTCCTCATGGCGAAGCTTATCCTGGCTTTAATGGTTCGCTTACTTGGTATGGCCGTTTACGTGCAGGCGATTTGATGCGTTGGTTACGAGATTCAAGTGTGCAACGCATTTATTTCAATCCATTTGCACGTTGTGAACATATGGCCGATTCATTGCGAGCAGTAAGTAGGGTAGATACTGCTTATTTTCGTTGGGATGATAGTGGAAAATCGCTCTGGAAGAGCATAGAGCAACATGATGATTTTGGTCGTCGGCTATTGGTGATAGCACTTCCTCAAGAGATCCCGGGCATTTTGCACACGTTGCATGTCGATAGCACATTGGCAACATTTCCCGATACGGCTTTTGATGTAGCTTTTATCGTGCGTATAGATCATGGAAAGGTTTCTTATCAACAAACGAGATATGGACTCCCTCCCAAGCCACCAGGAGATTGATGACTTTATTCCTCAATATATGGAAGCATAATTCAATATCATACCCGCTACTGTACAATAAATGACAATGCCTGTAACATCTACTAATGTAGCCACAAAAGGTGCTGAAGAAGCTGCGGGGTCGAAACCCAATCGTTTTAAAATAATGGGTAACATGGATCCCATTAAACTGCCCCACAAGACTACACCAATTAAAGAAAAAAAGATAGTGATAGCCATCCAGATCCAATGAGGGCCGTAATTATAAATATGCATATTTTGCCAGAGCGTGACGCGAAAGAAGCCGATAGTACCGAGTATAAAGCCTAAGGATAAGCCGGATAAGATTTCACGTCGCATCACTCGCCACCAGTCGCGTAGCTTTACTTCACCTACTGCCATGGCGCGAATAATCAAGGTGGAAGCTTGAGATCCGCTATTACCCCCGCTCGACATAATCAAAGGAATAAACAAGATCAGATCGGCAAATCGCATAAAGATGCCGGTTTCTTGATAATGTTGCATAGCTGAAGCGGTGAGCATCTCACTCAGAAACAAAGCTATTAGCCAGCCTGCTCTTTTACGCACCAACAGTGGAATAGGTGCATCCAGATAAGGTATATCAAAAGCTTCCGTACCGCCAATCTTTTGAATATCTTCTTCAAAAGATTCGTCGGCAATCCAGAGCACATCGTCGATGGTCACTATGCCTAGCAATGTATGATGTGCATCTACTACAGGCAAGGCTACTCGATTGTTGACTCGGACCACTTGAATGGCTTCTTCTTGTTTATCCTCTACATGCAATACGATAGGAGGGCGATTATCCATCAGATCACGTACCACCGTATCAGAAGAAACCAACAGAAATTCTCTGATCCGAATGTCTTCCAACAAATGTCCCATTTCATCAATCACATAAATCACATCAATAGTCTCACTATTTTTTCCGTGTTGTCGAATATAATCCAATACATCTTGTACGGTCCAGTCGGGATACACCGCGATATAGTCGGGCGTCATAATTCGTCCAACGCTATCTTCTGGATATCCCATCAGCGAAAGCGTTATCTTACGTTCATCTTCGTTGAGTAATTTTAACAGCTCGCTAACCGCCTGCGCAGGCATTTCTTCCAAGAAAGCTACACGATCGTCGGGAGGCAAGGCATTCATCAGCTCTGCGATGAGAGTAGGCGGCATGGAACGAATAATATTGCGTTGCAGGGGAAAATCGAGAATACGAAACACATGTACGGATCTATTGGGAGAAAGCAGGGCAAACAGTTGCGTGGCCTCCTCAGGCATTTCCGATATCAAAGAAGCCACTTCGGAGATATTCATATCGTTGAGCCACTGCTGCAAAGTTGTGGTATCACCCTTTTCAAGCAATTCTTGGATCTGTTCTTGAATGGATGCAGATGTTTCCATAAGCCATCAATTATTAAATGATTAAAGCTATTAGATAACAAAGTACACCATAATTTCTTTTTCATACAAAATAGCAGATAGACTATATCTTCACAGCTATTTAATTTATAGTATTTTCGCTCAGCAAAAGTATTGTCTCATGTTGATGATTAAGCCTTATCTATATGTGAAAAAGATCAAGGGCAAGGGTAGGGGAGTATTTACCCGTGAAGATATACCCCCGCGTACGGTAGTAGAGGTATCGCCCGTATTGGTATTCTCGAATAAAGACACCCGACATATCGATAAAACTATCCTGCATAATTATATTTTCTTATGGGGCATTCGTTCAACACGTACTTGTTTGGCACTAGGTTATTGCTCCTTGTACAATCATTCATACGATCCCAATTGTGTGTATGAAATGGATTTTGAAAAAGAAGTCATGCGCATCATAACGCGAAGAAAAATCAAAAAAGGAGAAGAGCTGTTGATCAACTACAATGGAGATGTGAATGATCATGCACCGATGTGGTTTCCCGTGAGAAAATCATGATATGGTTATTGGTATTTTATCGGATACACACGGAAGCTTACCGATCGACTGGTGGAAGCATTTTACAGATGTAGATGAGCTTTGGCATGCAGGCGATATCGGTGATATAGCCATATTGGAGGAGTTAAGTCAACATAAACCCGTGAAAGCTGTTTATGGGAATATAGATGGGCAAGACATTCGGCAACGCATTCCTGAATCACAGTATTTTCATTGTGCTGGGTTGCAGGTGTGGATGGTGCATATAGGTGGTTATCCGCCTCGTTACACACCCGAAATTCGCGCACAGTTGGATCGGCTTCATCCCCATATTTTTATCTGTGGACACTCGCATATTTTAAAGATTATTCCTGATCATCAAAGAAAATTACTACACATCAATCCAGGAGCAGCCGGTATGCAAGGCTGGCATCAAGTACGCACGGCAGTAAAGCTATATCTATCGCCAGGGAAAATAGAGCGAGCCGAAGTAATCGAATGGCCGCGCACTGTGATCAAACGCTAAATGGATTTTTGACATCCCGATGAATATCTTCCACCGTGCAAGGTTCAGGTAACCGCTGCTGATTTTGTACCTTTGCTTATCATTTTTGCTATGAAACCCATATCTGCAGACGTACTTGATGTATTGATTATTGGCGGAGGGCCTATAGGCATGGCTTGTGGCATTGAATGTGTGAAAAATGATCTCCATTACCTGATTGTGGAGAAAGGGTGTCTGGTGAATTCGTTATACAATTATCCGCTGAACATGACCTTTTTTTCCACCTCGGAAAAATTAGAGATTGGAGGAGTGCCCTTTATTTCTCACAACTACAAACCCACTCGATCGGAAGCTTTAGAATATTATCGCCGTGTGGCTATGAGTTGGAAGCTACGCATTCGCCTTTATGAAGCTGTGGAATATGTAGAAAAAGATGCCGACTTATTTGTGGTGCATACTTCACGAAAAAATGTTTTTTATGCTCGTGCTATCATTGTAGCTACTGGGTTTTATGATATCCCCAACAAAATGGGCGTGCCCGGTGAAGAATTACCCAAAGTACATCATTATTATCGCGAAGCACATCCGTATTTTGGCCAACGTATTGCCGTGATTGGTGCGGCTAATTCTGCTGTAGATGTGGCATTAGAAACTTTTCGTAAAGGAGCCGCTGAGGTCACTATGATCATTCGCGAAGAGCAGATTTCAGATCGAGTGAAATATTGGGTAAAACCCGATATTGAAAACCGCATTAAAAACGGAGAAATAAAAGCCTATTTTCAATCGTATGTTGTGGCTATCCGCGAAGCAGAAATCGATGTGCAAACGCCTCATGGACTCATTACCTTACCCAATGATTTTGTATTAGCCATGACGGGCTACCTGCCCAACTTCGCATTGTTGGAAAATTTGGGCGTGCAAATTCAAGACGATGAAATGCGTACGCCTGTTTACAACGAGGCTACAATGGAAACCAACGTACCCAACGTATACCTGGCTGGTGTGGTTTGTGGTGGGTTGCAGACCAATAAGTGGTTTATTGAAAACTCGCGGGTGCACGCTGTGACCATTATTCAAGACTTAAAGAGAAAAAAACTCACGCCGCATACCCAATCGGCTTAATTGATCATAGCCTAAGCGTAAAAAAAATGACTAGCTCTCCAGATTTTTTTGGAAAAAATCAATTGATTTTCCTATAACTTTGCAGGCTATAGCAAGAAAATCATTTTTCTTTTCACAACTTTTAATGCTGAATAGAAATTGAACCAGCACCACATTTACCAACCATTTGCTTTCGGGGCACAGCAAGGATGGCTATATCTTCCTACAACGTACTTCATTAGACCCCGACGACCTCGCTGTTGATGTCAGCATGCACCAGCTGCATCAACTATTCTTCACGATCATGAAGGTGCACCTCAAGTCCTTTCACATTTATATTTTTTGGTTCTTTTTAATTGAAGATAAAGTTGGAAAACAAAAAACCGTTTATCGTACGGGTGGCTACAGCTGATGATGCCCATTATGCTGAGCAGATCACCGAAGAAATGGCTGCTTCGGCCAAAGCACGTGGAACGGGTATTGCACGCCGTTCGCCAGAGTACATCCGTCAAAAAATGCAGGAAGGCAAAGCAGTAATTGCTGTTACACCCGATGGAGAATGGGTGGGCTTCTGTTATATCGAAGCCTGGAGTCATGGTAAATTTGTGGCCAACTCCGGCCTGATTGTTTCTCCCCCATTCCGTGGAAGTGGCGCTGCTAAAGCTATCAAGCGTAGAATATTTGAATTGTCTAGAGAAAAATATCCTGAAGCCAAAATATTCGGACTTACCACTACGCTGGCTGTAATGAAAATCAATTCTGAACTGGGTTATGTACCGGTTACCTATTCAGAACTTACCGACGATGATGAGTTCTGGAAAGGATGCCAGAGTTGTGTGAACTATGAAATCTTAATGAGCAAGAATCGAAAAAACTGCTTGTGCACGGCCATGCTCTTTGATCCAGCCGCTCAGAAAAAAAAGGAAGCTACTGCTACAGCTGCAGCTGCAACTGCAAGGGTTAACGGACGGAAAAAACGCAGCTTTGCAGGTAATTGGAAGCTTTTTGAACGCTGGCTCCGATTCAAACGATATGTGTTGTTGAAACCCTATCGAACCCAAGACCCACAGCAAATACCCTCAGGAGGTGCAGTGCCTGAAAAAAAGAAATTTTTTTTGTTTGATTTGTTTTAATGAAATCGATCCATGAATCAGAAAAAAGTTGTTTTAGGATTTAGCGGTGGATTAGATACTTCTTATTGTGTAAAATATTTGACCGAAGAGAAAGGATATGCCGTGTATACGGTGACTATTGATACTGGCGGCTTTACACCCGAAGAGCTTAAAGCCATCGAGCATCGTGCTTATCAATTAGGTGCTGTACAACATATTACCATCAATGCAGTAAAATCTTATTACGATCGTGTGCTTCGTTACCTGATCTTTGGCAATGTCTTGAAAAATAATACCTACCCCCTGAGCGTAAGTGCAGAGCGAATCACACAAGCGCTTATCTTGGCTGAAGAAGCCCGTAAACTACAGGCCGATGCCATTGCACATGGTAGCACAGGAGCGGGTAATGATCAAGTGCGGTTTGACATGGTTTTTCATATCCTTGTTCCCGACATAGAAATCATCACACCTATCCGTGATCAGCGCCTAAGTCGTGAAGCCGAAGTGGCCTATTTGCAAGCACATGGGGTGGAGGTCTCGGCAGAAAAATCAGTATATTCCATTAACAAAGGTATTTGGGGAACTTCTGTGGGCGGAAAAGAGACCTTGACTTCTGATCAGTTTTTGCCCGAGTCGGCATTTCCTCATCCTGTAAGCAAGCAACAGCCCGAAGACTTAACCTTGATTTTCGAAAAAGGCGAACCTGTAGGGCTAAATAACCAAGTGTTTGATCATCCCACCCACACCATTCAAGCCCTTAATGAAATAGCCGGAAGTTTTGGCATTGGCCGAGATATTCATGTAGGAGATACGATCATTGGTATCAAAGGGCGTGTGGGCTTTGAAGCTCCAGGGCCTATGGTGATCTTGAAAGCCCATCATGCTTTAGAAAAACATGTACTCACCAAATGGCAGTTGATGATCAAAGACCAGCTTTCGATATTCTATGGGAATTGGGTGCATGAAGGCCTGTTGCTCGACCCAGTGATGCGCGATATGGAAGCTTTTCTTACTTCATCTCAACAACGGGTATCGGGTAAAGTGTTTATCACTTTTTTTCCTTACCGTTTTCAGATCAACGGCATTCAGTCGGCCTACGACCTCATGCAAAGTAAATCGGGGACCTATGGTGAAATGAACAACGCCTGGACGGGCGAGGATGTACGCGGCTTTTCTAAAATCATGGCTAATGCCCTTAGCATTTGGTATCACATAAAAGATGAAATCAAGTAAACCTAAATCAGATGAACGAACGCATAAAGATTGGAATTGTAGGCGGAGCAGGATATACAGGTGGCGAGCTGATGCGTATTTTGATGTATCATCCTCGGGTTGAGATTGCTTTTGTGCATAGCCGTAGCCATGCTGGTGATCCCGTGTATGCTGTGCATCGAGACTTAATAGGTGATACGGAGCTCAGGTTTACTGATCAATTGAACCCAGATACAGATGTGTGGTTTTTGTGTATGGGGCATGGCGAATCGCGTCGATTCTTAGAAGAACATGTTGTGCCCGATTATATTCGCATCATTGACCTGAGTCAAGATTTTCGTCTGCAGTCTACTGCAGAATTTGCTGGCCGTCGCTTTGTATACGGTCTTCCAGAATGGCAACGCGAGCAAATTCAACAAGCTCACGATATCGCTAATCCTGGTTGTTTTGCTACGGCTATTCAGCTGGGTTTATTACCGCTAGCCAAAGCAGGCTTACTAAATGAGGTGCATAGCACAGCCATCACGGGATCTACAGGAGCTGGACAGAAATTGCAGCCTAGCACCCATTTCTCGTGGCGTGCACACAACATCAATGCCTATAAAACACTTTCACATCAGCATCTGCATGAGATTCGACAAACGCTAACAGCACTACAGCCTCATTACGATGCACCCCTTCATTTTATTCCCTGGCGTGGTGATTTTACCCGCGGCATTTTTGTGAGTTCACAGCTGTATTGCCCATTGAGCCAGGATGAAGTTTTTGAGCTGTATGAACAGTATTATGCAACGCATCCGTTTACTCATGTTTCCCGCGAAATGGTAGACCTGAAGCAAGTCATCAATACCAATAAAGTGTTAATATACCCCGAAAAGATTGGCGATCAATTGGTGGTACATTCGGTAGAAGATAATTTGGTGAAAGGTGCATCGGGGCAAGCCGTTCAAAATTTGAATTTAATGATGGGTTGGGAAGAAACGCTTGGGTTAAAGCTAAAAGCAAGTGTGTTTTAACAGGTAAATTGATTTAATCATGCCTTTGTTTGATGTATATAGTCTTTTGCCCATTACACCGGTACGTGCTGAGGGTTGTTATCTCTGGGATAAAAACGGTACAAGGTATCTCGATTTATATGGCGGCCATGCCGTGATATCGATTGGGCATAGCCATCCGCATTATGTTCAGCGTATTGAAGAACAGCTGAGACAGATGGCTTTTTATTCCAATAGTGTTCGTAACCCTTTGCAGGAAGCACTTGCCGAGAAACTGTGTGAAATGAGTGGATATGCCGATTATCAGCTTTTTCTGTGCAATTCTGGTGCAGAAGCCAATGAAAATGCATTGAAGTTAGCTTCATTTCTCACTGGTCGTAAGCGCGTTGTAGCTTTCCAAAAATCTTTTCACGGGCGTACTTCAGGAGCTGTAGCCGTTACCGACAATCCATCCCTTCAATCGCCTTTTAATCGGCAGCATGTGGTGAGCTTTGTGCCTTTAAATGATATCTCGGCTTTACAGCAGGTGATGGACAATGATGTAGCCGCGGTAATCATCGAGGGCATACAGGGTGTGGGTGGCATCCAAATGCCCGAAGATGCTTTTCTCCAGCAGGTAGCCGAGCTCTGTGCACAACATGGGGCCTTATTGATTCTCGATGAGGTGCAATCGGGTTATGGACGCACAGGCCGTTTCTTTGCTCATCAATATGCAGGCATTCGCCCACCACTCATCACTATGGCTAAGGGCATGGGCAATGGATTCCCCATAGGAGGTGTGTTGATACACCCCGATATTCGCCCGAAAAAAGGCCAGCTAGGCACTACTTTTGGTGGAGGCTATTTGGCTTGTGCTGCAGCATTGGCTGTGTTGGAAGTGATGGAAAAAGAACAGCTGATTTCAAATGCTGCACAAATGGGGCAAAAGCTCATGGCGGCCTTGCAACAGTTCCCACAAATCTCCAACTTACGTGGTCGGGGATTGATGATTGGCTTAGATCCTAACTCACATCTGGCAAGCTTGCGTGAACACTTATTGCAGCAACATCAGGTGTTCACCGGCGAGGCTAAACCACATACCATTCGTTTATTGCCTCCGCTCAGCTTGCGTGAGCAAGAGATCAATATTTTTCTACAAGCCCTCGAGCAATCTATAGAAGAAATACTTAATCAAACCTCTATTTCATCGCCTTCTGCAAAATCAACCAGCTAAAGCACATGAAACAATTTCTTTCTGTACACGATGTAGCAGATATCGATGCCTTAATAGCTCAGGCTTTAGACTATAAGGCAGATCCGTTGAAAGATCAGAATTTAGGTAAAAACAAACGTATAGCCTTGATTTTTCTGAATCCTAGCTTACGTACCCGGCTGAGCACGCAAATAGCTGCTCGCCAATTGGGTATGGAAGTGATGGTGTTTAATATTGATAAAGAAGGATGGGCATTAGAATTTGAAGAGGGGGCTATCATGAGCGGTCATACGAGCGAACATATAAAAGATGCTGCTCCTATTCTCGGGAAATATTTCGATATCTTGTGTATACGCACTTTTCCTACGTTGGTCAACAAAGAAGAAGATTATAGCGAGTTGTATATCCAGCAATTTGTAAAATATGCTGGGGTACCCGTGGTGAGCCTGGAAAGCGCTACGCTTCATCCGCTACAAAGCCTCACCGATTTGATGACTATCCATGAGTTTTGGCCCAATAGCAAGGCTCGACCTAAGGTAGTACTTACCTGGGCTCCTCACGTTAAGCCCCTTCCGCAATGTGTGGCCAATAGCTTTGCACAATGGATGAATGCCTGGGGTAAAGCCGATTTTGTGATCACTCATCCGGAAGATTATGAATTGGATGAATCATTTACCCACGGAGCATATATTACTCATGATCAAAACGAAGCCTTGCGCGATGCCGATTTTGTATACGTGAAGAACTGGAGTACTTATCGAGATTATGGAAAAATTTATAGCAACGATCCAGAGTGGATGCTCACCGAAGATAAACTTTCGCTCACTCGAAACGCTCGAGTTATGCATTGCTTACCCGTGAGAAGGAATGTGGAGTTGAGCGATGAAATCCTCGATGGGCCACATAGCATTGTCACCGCCCAAGCAGCCAATCGGGTATGGGCGGCGCAAGCCGTGTTAGCCAATATTTTACACAACCTAGTATAATGTCTACACCCAACACAAGGTTGTATGTGATTAAGATTGGCGGACAGGTGATCGATGATCCTGCTGCAAGGAAAGCTTTTCTCCAAAGTTTTGTCGACATAGCAGGCTATAAGATTTTGGTGCATGGTGGGGGTAAGCTGGCAACACGTATCGGCGAGCAGATGGGTATCAAAAGCCAGTATATTCAAGGGCGTAGGATTACCGATGAAGCCGCACTCGAGTTGGTAACCATGGTGTACGGCGGATTGGTAAACAAACAACTGGTAGCTCAATTACAAGCACTTGGATGCCGAGCCGCTGGCCTTACTGGAGCCGATATGAACCTGATGCGCGCAACCAAACGGCCTGTAAAAGACATCGATTATGGTTGGGTGGGCGATCTCACGGCCGACGATGTAGATGTAAACATATTGATGCAACTGATACAAATGGAGCAGGTGCCCGTGCTGGCTCCACTTACCCATGATGGAGATGGTCATCTGCTTAATACCAATGCCGATACCATCGCCTCTGCTGTTGCCGTAGCCTTGGCAGCTGTTTATCGGGTGCAGTTGATCTTTTGTTTTGATCAGAAAGGCGTATTGCGTAATCCAGAAGATCCCGATTCTGTAATTCCCTTGATTCGTCCAAGCAATTTGCCGGAGCTCATTCGCGAAGGAGCTTTGCGGGAGGGTATTATACCTAAAATAGAAAATGCCCTATCGGCCTGCCGTGCCGGAGTCGAAAAGGTGATCATTGGCCCAGCCACAGGCCTTTCATCTCTTTGGAATGCCACAAATGGCTGGACAATGGGCACCATCATTAGTCTATAGTATTATTGCTGTTTTACCACAAACTTGCATCCATGTTATATGATCAATGTATAGAATTATTGCGTCAACTCATAGCTACACCATCGTTCAGTCGTGAAGAAGATCGTACGGCCACTTTAATAGCCCAATTTTTGGAATCATTTCATGTTCCCGTGCAACGCCATTTAAATAATGTTTGGGCAATAAATGCTGGATTTGACCCCACAAAGCCGGGTATCTTGCTCAATTCACATCATGATACGGTAAAGCCCAATCCAGCGTATACGCGCGATCCGTTTGATCCTGCTATTGAAGGCGATAAGTTGTTTGGGTTAGGCAGCAACGATGCGGGTGGTTGTTTAGTATCACTCATAGCAGCATTCTTGCATTTTTATGCACAACCCGATTTGCCTTACAATCTTATTTTCACGGCTACGGCTGAAGAGGAAATTTCTGGATTTAATGGCATAGAAAGCATTTTACCCCAGCTGCCTTCATTTGATTTTGCCATTGTAGGGGAGCCTACCCTCACCCAGATGGCTGTAGCCGAAAAGGGTTTGCTGGTGATTGACTGCACTACCTATGGCCGAGCCGGGCATGCTGCGCGCAATGAGGGAGAAAATGCCATTTATAAGGCTATACCCGATATAGAATGGTTTAAGACCTATTCTTTTCCAAAGGTTTCGCCTATGCTCGGCAAAGTGAATATGAACGTCACTATGATTCAAGCCGGGCAGCAACACAATGTGGTGCCAGCTTGTTGCCATTTTACCGTTGATATTCGGGTTACCGATGTATATACCCATGAAGAGATTCTCGACATCATTTCACATCATGTGAGCTGCGAGGTCAAACCCCGATCCATGCGCATGCGCAGTTCTTCTATCCCGCTCGATCATCCCTTGGTGAGGGCTGCACAGCGTATAGGCAAGCCATTATACGGTTCACCTACCACATCCGATCAAGCACTCATCCCAGGTCCTTCAGTAAAAATAGGTCCGGGCGACTCGGCACGTTCACATAGTGCCGATGAATTTATTTACTTGCATGAAATCAAAGAAGGAATAGAAACTTATATCCAGTTGTTGGAAGAGGTGTTTCGAGAGAAGAGAAACATGTAGAGACGTAAACCTCATGCGTCTCTACATGTGTGTAGGAAATTAGATAGTCGTATGCATGATCCTGTTGAGGATGGGTTTTCTGGGTTTAAATTGTTTCTGACACTTCCATAAATCGGCATAGCCAAACACTGTTTCCCGATGTTTACGGGTAGCCTGAATCAATTCTTTTGCCAGTCTTTCTTCTACAACCAATCCTTGTAGATTCACGTCTACCTTCGGTGTTAAATTTGCTTTTTCCATAGTATGATGTATTTTAAAATCTTTTTTCAATAAAATGTAAACTAAACATTTCTAAAGACGGTAGGGGATTTGAAGAGGAGGTTATGAAATTGAATTTCGTTCAAATGCACAGCAAAAATAGTGCAGAATGATCAAGAAGATTGACATAGAATTGTTAAATCTTCAAGATTCATTTACGATGTGCCGTGGTGGCTGCAAGAAGAGTTACGGCTAGAAAGAATGTTAGGTGCAGGCATATGCCAAATACTTCCCAAGAATGCACTACAGGCAGTTAGTAGAAAAAATAGCAGGCTCATTGCAACCGCATCGTGGGTTTGGATGGAAAACCATTTTGCAGCTAACACAAACACCAATTCACGTGCGCCCGCACCTCCTATGGTAAAAGGAATCACAGCAGCTATTGAGCTACATAGAAATACGATGAGATATAGGCCTTTAGTGCCGGGTACATGCAATCCGTTTAACAAGCACCAAGCAGCAATGAGTTGACATCCTTGCACAAGTAAAGCGATGAACAATGTTTGCCAAATGATTGACTTGTAGGTAAACAAAACCTGTTGGATCAACATCAAATATATACCCAAACCCGCAATCAACGCAATTCCTGTCCAACCAAGATAGCCCAACCAGTGGTGAGGTATAAGTGAAAGATAAAAAACAGTTAAGCTTGCCAAAAGAATAATCAATGCCCAGAGGCCATGAATGCGATCGAGCAGTGTGGCCGTAAAGATAGATCGAAGAGGTTTTTTAGAATAACGATACAAGTAATGCATTTTATAACCGTCGCCACCAATGCCACCTGGTAAAAAGAGGTTATAAAACATGCCGATATAATAGAGTTTTAACTGTTGCACAAAACGAAGTTGGATTCCACACGCTTTATAAAAGAAATACAAGCGCCAGGCACTAAAGACTTGTGAAAGGTTGTAGGCTATGAATGCGGGTATCAACCAAAGTAGTTGAGTATGTATCCATGCTTCTTTTGTTTGTTGCCAGTTTACCTTGCGAAAAGTAATATACAGTGCTGTTCCCGTGATGGATAACCTCAATAGCCATTTTCCCACTGTTTTCAATATGCTCATTAGGTGTGTGGTTTATCATACTGAACCAAATGATGAAGATGATTTACTTGTAGCCGTAATGATTTGCCTGATTTGGTATTTGCGTTCAGGATGAGCTCCATAATAAATGCGCATCATGACTTCCATTAAAAATCCGAATATGATAATCAGCAGTCCACTGAGTAAAAGAATAACGCCCAAAATGAGTAAAGGCCTTTCGCCAATTTTTTCTCCACTTATTTTTAGGATAAATAAGTATAGGTTAATAATCAATCCAGCTACAAATACCAACATACCAATAGGTCCGAAAAAATGCATAGGGCTTCGGAAATATTTCTGGAAAAACACCACCAATAGTAAGTCGCTCATCACTTTAAACGTACGGCCTAATCCATATTTGGAATAACCATGTTTACGCGGGTGATGTTTTACGGCTACTTCGGTCATACGGGCGCCTTGCATGGCGGCCAGCACGGGTATGAAACGATGCATTTCACCATACAAGCCTAAGTTTTTAGCGATTTCACGGGTAAAAAGCTTAAGGGTACAACCATAATCGTGAAGCCTCACGCCGGTCATTTGTCGGATGAACCAATTAGCTATTTTGCTGGGTAATTTGCGCAACAGCCAATTGTCTTGCCTATTGGCTCTTCGGCCTGCCACCACTTCCCAGCCTTCTGTTTGGGCAATTTGCAACAGCAGAGGAATATCGGCCGGGTCATTTTGCAGATCCCCATCTATTGTCACGATATAGTCGCCAGTAGCTTGCTGGATACCTGCTTCCATGGCCACTGTTTGGCCGTAATTACGTTTCAGCACCAACACACGAATGTGTTCATCCAAGAGTGCCTGAATTTGCTTCACCGTGCCATCGGTAGAACCATCGTCTACGAAGATGATTTCGTAGTTTAATCCTTGAAGTGCTTCATGAAGACTTTTGATGAGCGGTGGAATATTTTCTTCTTCATTCATGACCGTGATCACCACAGAGAGTAACATGAGTGAAAGGATTTATGGCGTATGAATCGATTGATATAATGCGCTATATTGAAAACTAAACGCATCGCGATCTTTGCGTACGAGCTTGAGTTGCGGTAAGCTATCCAATTGATTGAAATCGCGAGCTCGACGAATGACCCAAACTGTTGTATCTTTTTGCAAATAAGCTTTTAGGCTATCCAGGCTTTCGACAATGCGTATGGGGGTGCGGGCATAAAATACAAAAGCATCATTGATGTGTTGATAACCTATTACCTGTGAAGCTTGGGCAATGTATGGAGCTTGTTTTCTTACTGAGGTTTGCTGGTCGAGAGCTGGATAGCCAATGAGCATAATGAGCAAGATGCTTAGCGTGAATCCTGCACCGATATGCCTGGCTATTTCTCCATAAGCTTGTTTGCGGGCATAATACACTCCCCATGCTGTGGCTATGATTTCAGGAATAAACAAAAGTCCGAGCCACTTTAGGTTTTGAAAGGGTGGGGTAGATTCAGTCCAGAAATATACACCAATAGGTAAGGCCAGCACAATCAATCCTAATGCAGCCCATTCGATCCAATATTTATGCAAGATCACATGCTTGTTTTCTACTTCTTGCCAGAAATAACCCACCATCAATGCCAAGAATGGATAGGAGGGCGAGGTATAGTTGATGAGTTTTGTGTGTGAGATGCTATAAAAAATGAGGATTACCCCGAAGGACAAAAGGATGAGCCACAGAGCGTCGGATTCTCGTCTTTTTTTCCAGGCCAGGGTAATTGCTCGAAAGCCCCATAACGAGAAGGGGAGCATGCCCACCAAGACAAACAACAGTGGCAAGATAAATGGCCCACCATGAGCGTCTAAAGCACTACTAAATCTATGAAAGTTGTGATACCAGAAAAACGCTTTAATCCATTCTCCATGCGTACGGATGCCCACCGCTACATACCAGGGTAGGGCAATGAGCAAGAAGAGGAGTAGGCCACTCCAAGGCTTCATGATGCGGATCACGGGCCAGCGCAGTTGTCGGCGGGTAATGAGAAAAAGCAATATGGTGAGAGCAGGCAGGAATAAGCCCACAGGGCCTTTGGCGAGCACAGCCAGAGCCAGCATAGCATACATAAGCCACCAGGCCCAGGCTTTTCTTTGTATCCAGCCTTCGAAAAATGCATAGAGAGCTCCCGCATGAAACAGCATCAGATATGGGTCGGGCGTTGCCAGACGAGATTGGATAATAAAATGTAAAGAACAACATAAGGCAAGGGTGCTCCAGATGGCTGCTTGCCGGCCTAAATGACGGGAGGCAAACACATATGTCCAGAGCACCAAGATGAGTCCTGCAACGGCCGAGAAAAAGCGAGCTGCTCCTTCACTAACTCCAAACATCCTATAGGCCAAGATCATGAAAAAGTATTCCAGTATGGGCTTGTCGGTGCGTAGGTTGCTATTGAAGGTGGGAACAATCCAATCGTGGCGCATCATCATTTCACGAGCGCAGGCTGCATTGCGGGCCTCAGCTACCTGAAATACCGTTTCTGCACCGAGGCGGGCAAATAGCAGAAGTGTAGTGAGGGCAATGAGCAAGCCCAACGAGGTAAACGAGCGTTGTTGCATAAGGGTTTGCAAAATAAAGCACAATAGCTGAAAAATCCTGAAAATCGGCTATACTTCACTCAGAAGATCAATCATCTTCATCGTCGTCGGGCGACTGGCCTTGCTGAGCTTTGATCATGGCTACAATTTGCTGAAGGCGTTTTTCTTGTTTGCGAGAAATATGTCTTTTTCCATGTAGTGTAGCAGCCAATTTAAGCGCTTGATAAGCGTTTAATAATCCACCTGTTCGCGAGAGGTTGGCAAATAAAGTTTTTTTGTCGGTTCCAGGAATATATACGCTGTCGCCGGGTAAGGTAGTTACCGAGTGCTCGATCACGTATTTCAGCTGGCGAGCAGTGAGTCGGGGATAGTATTCTAAGATGAGCGCAGCTACTCCAGCTACCATGGGAGAAGCCATGCTGGTTCCGCTATAAGATGCGTATTGGTTGTGGGTAACGGTAGAATAAATTTCGTCGCCTGGAGCAAATAAATCTACTTCGCGTTTGCCGTAATTGGAGAAACTGGCCACAATCAAGCTATCGGGCCCTGCCGTGCTGGCCCCTACGTTGATGAAATTCCAGGCACGCTTGTGGCTGTTTAGAAAGTCGGCATTGGGATAATTGGGAACTGTATCATCATCGCTGCTTTCATTACCTGCTGCATGTACCAGCAACACGCCTTTACGCTCTGCATATTTCACGGCTTTGTCGACCCATTTTTTTTGTGGAGAATAGGGTTTACCAAAACTCATGTTGATGATTTGTGCTCCGTTGTCTACTGCGTAGCGAATGCCTAATGCCACATCTTTATCGCGTTCATCGCCATCGGGAACTACACGTACTGGCATGATGATCACGTTATCGGCAATGCCGTCCATACCTATGTCGTTTCCGCGGGTAGCAGCGATAATGCCTGCCACATGAGTACCATGCATAGGATTACCAGTAGCTATATTGTTGTTACCATAGTTGCGATCGTGAATATCAAAAGGATTATCACCCACAATCTCACGACGTTGTGCGTTGGGATCTTTGTGCAGATCATCGAGCTTTTGTTTGGTTTGTTTCAAATATTCTTTGCCTTCGGCAATATATGCTTCGAGCGATTCATCATCTCCAATGCGATCGAAGATGCGGTAAGCGATGCTTAATGCCCATGCTGAAGCGGAATCTTCGGGCTCAAATCCCTTTAAGCTTTTGAAGGTGATCGTGTCGCGGCCCAGGCCTTTTCGCAAGACACTGTCTACCTCATCAAAAATATTAAGCACGCGTGACAGGTTTTGATAGGTTTCGGCATTATCGGCCGAATCGGCTTCTCTTCTGGCTTTAAGCTTTAGCCAATAACGATATTCAGGGAGAAGTTTTTTCTTTACTTGTTGGCTATCGCTTACTGAGCCAAAGAGCTGCTGGAGTCGGTAATATTCTCGGTCGGCCTCGCTGCTTTCGTTGATGATGTTTTTGCCATTTTTTCCTCCAATAAAATTCCAACCATGCACATCGTCGACATATCCATTGTGATCGTCGTCAATACCATTGTTGGGTATTTCACCAGGATTAATCCAGATATGTCCGCGTAAATCTTGCTGGGAGGTGTCTAATCCGCCGTCGATCACGGCCACGATTACGGGATGACTTTTTTTCCCTTTAAGTAGCTCGGCATACGCTTTATTGACCGATGCACCATATACGCTGTCTGTTGCATAATCCATCAATTGCCAGCCATGAGGAGGATGCGTGTTAAACGATTGGGCCTGTGCTGAAGGAAAAATAGAACAACAAGCCAGAAAAACGATGAGCTTTTGCAGGTGGTTAGACATGATACTAGGAAATTAAATAGGTGATTGTTGAGAAATATTCGCCAAATATAGGGCAATCGATTGGTAAAGAGTTGCTCAGATAGATTGGATGAGTCTGAAAAAGAAACTATATTTTTGTCCTATAATTTATATTATGTTAAATAGATAATTTTATATCAAAATACTCCTAATCCCTCAATACTCCATAAAGAATAGAATTCCCCTATCATACCCGATTATCCATTGGTGGAAGACTGACTAAGATCTAATTCATTTTTTGTAGGAAAGGCCATTACATATTGACCAGAAGCATCGGTCATGACAACCGGAAGTTGGTGTGTGTGGTTAAAATAACGATAGGCTTCTCGCAAAGTATGCCAGAGTTGTTGGGCAGATGGACTGATGTCTTTGAGCTTCGATAAATACTCCTCTGACTGGGGATTGCCAAAGCGGATGGGAAAAATATGCACAGGAATAAAGTCTTGACCAGCATCGTGTGCGTATACGGCTAGCAGATACACTTCTTCGATTTGGCTATCGGTAAGCGGAATGCAGCCACGCGACACACAGCTACCGTGAATATAGATGTCTCCCCCGGGATCATTGTTGTGATGTATCGAAAGCAGATCGGCTGTATTGGGATAATTCAGTCCAAGCGAAAGATGGTAGCTACTTTTAGGATTAAAATGATTGATATAGTAAAATCCCTCGGGCACCTGGTAATCGCCCTGCATGCGTTTGGGGCCCATAGTGCCGGAAAGCGCACAAATACGATATGTTTTAAACAGCTGAAAACTATCTGCTGGTGAGGATTTGACCCATACTTCTAATTGGCTATCGTATTTAAATGAACGGATGTATACATAGTGTGGTGGCCATTTCAATCCTTTAGCTGCAAATTCAGCTTTCAACAAAGAATCTTTGTTTCGATAAGCCATTTGCACGGTGGCATAGCTCAGCTGTTGTTGCAGAAATGCATGTTGAGCAAAAGCTTCACTGGCCAATACCATGCAAAGTCCTACGCCAGCAAGTTTCATCTTCCCTATCATTGTTATTCAATCAAATGATGATGTGCTAAGCTAAAACAAGTTGTGATAATTCTTGATCAATTTTTTGTAATTCTTCTGAACTAAGTGTAAACTCACCTGCTCGAGCGTTTTCCTTGGCTTGTTGTGCATTTCGAGCGCCTACTAAAGCCACGGTAATGCCGGGTTGTTGGACGGTCCATCTCACCACCAGTTGCGAAAGGGTAACCCCTTTATCTTGTGCAATAGGCCGGATACGTTCCAAAAAAGCATTTATTCGGCGGATATTTTCTGGCTTAAAATATGGAGTATCGGGTCGTGTATCGCCTTCTTTAAAGGAATGATCGGGTTGATATTTGCCAGTAAGTAATCCACGTTGCAGTGGGCTATAGGCCAAGATGCTGTGGTGATGTGCCTGGCAATAAGGCACTATATCTTGTTCTATGTCGCGTCGAACCATGCTATAAGGTACCTGGTTAGAAGCCAATTGAATGACGGCATCGGCACGTTGCATCAGTTCTACCGAATAATTGCAAACGCCTGCTGCTCGCACTTTACCTTGTTCAATTAACCGTTGCACGGCTTCCATGGTTTCTTCAACGGGCGTTGTACTGTCTGGCCAATGGATTTGATATAAATCGATATAATCGGTTTGCAACCTGTGCAAGCTATCTTCACATTCTTTCATTACGCTTTCCTTGCCGGCGTATTTGTATATCTTGATCTCTTTGCCAGCGTTGTCTTTACTTAAAAAAGCAAATTCGCCTTTTTCTACGTCCCAACGCATCCCGTATTTGGTGAGAATTTGCACACGATCGCGAGGATAAGCTTTCAGGGCTTTCCCTAAAATTTCTTCACTCAACCCTTGCCCATAAACGGGTGCCGTGTCGAATGAAGTGATTCCTTCGTGATAAGCGGCATGAATAGCTTCTTCGGCTTGCTTCACATCGGTACCTCCCCACATCCAGCCGCCTATAGCCCATGCGCCAAATGTAACTACTGAAAGTTGAATGTCGGTTTGTCCTAATGTTCTATATTCCATATCGCTCATTCAATTTTATTATACTTCTTCTCCACAAGTATTGAGGGTGGCTTGTATGCCGCGGTCTACGAGTGCTTCTTTCATGGGATGCAACAGTTCATAAGAACCTTTTTTAACAGCATATTTACCTTTAAAATGTATGAGATAAGCACACTGGGTGGCTTGTTCGAGTGTATGGTGGCACACTTCCATTAAAGATTCAATCACCCAGTCGAATGTATTCACATCATCATTCCAAACGATGAGTTCCAACATCTGAGAAAGTTGGTCAATGGAATTGTAGAAAGGTTGTGTTGAAGTTTCTGGGTTTCCCATAATAAAACCAGACTGAGATTAGTTTTTAGCAAAGATAAACAATTTCCCTCGGCATAGAAAAATCACTGCTACACAAATTTTGATAAAGTAAAATTCCTATTTTGCAAAAATAAAATATTCTTTTTTAAGCCTTAATCATTTCATGCCTGACAGATATGATTTCTCGGTTTCCATATATGTATTTTATCTCCGTAAACTTTCAGTTGCCTTTTCGCGATCCCGTGTTGGTGTTTTGTATTGTGCTTTTTGTGATTTTATTGGCGCCTTTGTTGATGAAGAAGCTCAATATCCCGGGAATCATTGGACTTATTCTTGCGGGCATTGCTTTGGGGCATCATGGATTCGGCATTCTAGAAGGGGATTTATTAGAAAAAGGAAATAGCATTAATCTGTTTGGTACGGTAGGGTTATTGTACATTATGTTTTTAGCCGGGTTGGAACTCAATTTAAATGAGTTTAAGAAGAATCAACATAAAAGCATTTTGTTTGGTGCTTTTACCTTTTTGTTTCCTTTTGTGATTGGCTTAGTAGTCTGCACGCATCTGTTACATTTAAATTTGATAAGCTCAATTTTAGTATCGAGTATGTTTTCCACACATACTCTATTAGCTTATCCCATTGCCAGTCGTTTGCGGTTAACCAGCAATGAAGCAGTAGCCATTGCCGTAGGTGCCACGATCATTACAGATACCTTAGTGTTGTTGATTCTGGCAGTGATTACTGGTTTTACAGAAGGTAGTATAGGCCTCTTTTTTTGGATGAAGTTGGGTATCTCTATTGTGTTATTTGTCTTAGTTATTTTTTTCAGTTTTCCACGCGTGGGCCGATGGTTTTTTCGCAACATTCCTGATGATGAGATATCTCATTACTTGTTTGTGTTAGGGATGGTATTTTTAGCGGGTTTTTTGGCTGAGCTAGCCGGAATAGATGCTATTATTGGTGCTTTTATGGCTGGACTTGCTTTAAATAGGCTTATTCCTCATACTTCGCCATTGATGAATCGATTAGAATTTGTGGGAAATGCTTTGTTTATTCCGTTTTTTCTCATTGGTGTAGGCATGTTGGTCGACGTGAGAATTTTGTTTCAAGGTTGGGGAGCTTGGCTGGTGGCAATCCTACTTACATTATCTGCTTTTGTAGGCAAATATCTGGCTGCTTTTTTCACCCAAAAAATATTTCATTATGATCGTCATCAACGTGGAGTAATATTTGGTTTAACCAGTGCGCATGCAGCTGCTACCCTAGCCGTTATTTTGACAGGATATAAAATCGGGCTAGTAGACGATCAAATACTCAATGGAACCATTATATTGATTCTTTTAACTTGTATGGTAGCTTCATTTGCTACCGAACGTTCAGGAAAAAAACTAGCTGTAACTGAAGCACAACGAGCACCTGAGCTTGAAGATAGTCGAGAAGTACTTATGGTGGCGATTTCTAATCCACAAACCATTCAACGGCTCATCGATTTCTCACTCATGTTGAAATCAACCACGCAACAGCAACCCGTATTTGCATTGTCGGTAGTGAAAGATAATGATCGGGCAACCGAAGAAGTATTGATGCGCAATCGTATGTTAGAAGATGCTGTAAAGCATGCAGCTGCTACCAATCATCAAGTGCAGGTGGTGACTCGTATTGATTTAAATACAGTAAGCGGAATTGCTCGAGCTACAAAGGAATTGATGGTTACAGATTTGATATTGGGATGGAGTAGTAAAAAACGTACGCTGGAATGGATTGTGGGCGACACTATCGGTAGTTTAGTGAATGAAGTTTGGCAATCGGTATACATCTGCAATTTTCCTTTACCTCTAAATACAGCTCAAAAAATTGTGGTGATAGTTCCGCATAATGCAGAATATGAGATTGGATTCACCCAATGGGTAATGAAGTTGAAACGGATTAGCCATGAAATTGGAGCAAATCCACTTATTTATTGCCCAAAAGATAGTATTACTCCTATCCTACAACTCCTCGAAGAAAGCAAACCAGTTGTAAAGCCCAATTTTGTGTTGTTTGAAGACGTTGACGATTTCTTAATTGCTGCACGCGATATTGGCCGTGATGATTGGCTCTGGGTAGTGGCAGGTCGAAAGGGAACGTTATCACATCAACCCGCCATGGATCATTTGGCCGACAAATTAAATCGACATTTTCTTCATCAAAATTTTCTCATCCTATATCCCAATCAACGTATTTATCATGAAGGAGAAGTGCCTATGCGTGTTGATGATATGTATGCTGGCCACTTCCCCCAGCCTATTGAAAGCTTAGAACGTTTCACTCGTCGTATACGCAAGCTTATCAAAAAAAGATAATTCAGCTGACATAATCACCGTAATCTGATGAGGCTGTAAGTAAACAGTCGAAATTAAACCTTTTTGGAAAATATCTGCACTCTTGAATTTTCTTGGCTTTCCAGACAAAGAAAGAAGACCCCCCAAAATGGTGATTAACATCATCTCCCACACTTGACGAAAATCATCATTCAAGATAACTAAAGTCATTGCCTGGGCATATTTCAGTTTCGAATTTTGTATCGACAACTTAAATGTATGACATCAAAATTCAATAATCATGAAACGAGAATATGTAAAAAACTTGCTGATAGGCATTTTCACCATGATCATATTAGTTGTACTTATGCTAGGTATCTTTTTCATCAAGGCAAGATCACAAAGCTTATATAAAGCCTCTCCCACTTCTTTGGTGGAAATTAAGGGTACTTCTACATTACACGACTGGGTGATGAAGTCAAATGAGGTAAAGCTTACTGTAGTATTTTCTGAAAATGATCAACATCAAATTAATGGTATCACCAATCTTTCACTCATCATTCCTGTAAGTAGTTTAAAAAGTACGGAGGGATCACTAATGGACAATAAGGCATATAAAGCCTTAAAAGCAGATGCTTATCCGCAAATAGAATTTCGAGCCAACACAGGGAATGTAAAGTATACGGGGAATGCGTACCAGATTAGCGCTAAAGGCAATCTTACCATTGCTGGAGTTACACATCTGGTCACCGTCAATACAGTGTGTAAGATTGTAGATGCCCATAGGTTATCGTGTAGTGGAGATAAGCCCATCGACATGACCGACTATCGGGTATCACCTCCAACGTTTATGGGATTGATGAAAACGGGTAAAGAGGTAACCATTCATTTTGTAGTGGATTTGTTTTCAACAGATGGATTATCGTTCAATAACTAATAAATGCACATGTAAACACATGGTTTCACCATTAAATCTTCATGTTATGAAAAAGTATATCAAGAGTTTTGCGATGCTCATCCTTCTTGCAGAAATTATGCAAGCATCGTACGCACAAAAAGTATTGCCCAATATGCGACCATACGACAAACGTGGGTTGAACATGTTTGAGCCACCTAAAAATGATACGGCCACCTTCACCCATTTACAACTCAAGATTGGGGCTGGGTTTACACAACAATTTCAGGCCCTGCGTCATTCCAACGAGGCTACGCCCAATATCGTCAACGGTGTGGATCAAAACAAACTCATCAATATTGGTAATGGATTTAATCTTGCAACGGCCAACTTGAATCTGGATGCACAATTGGCCGATGGTATCGAATTGAATGTAATCACTTATTTATCGGCACGCCATCACAATGAAACTTGGGTAAAGGGAGGATATTTACAAATAGATAAACTTAGCTTTTTGCATAGCTCGGTTATTGATCAACTGATGAATTATGTACGTTTCAGAGTAGGTGATTTTGAAATCAATTATGGTGATGCGCATTTTCGCCGTACCGATAACGGGCAAGCCATTCAAAATCCATTTGTTGGAAACTACATTATGGATGCTTTCATGACGGCGATCAGTGGAGAAGCTTATGTGATGAGTAATGGATGGATAGGCATGATTGGTGTGGCTGGAAGCCAAGTAAATACAACAGTCACCAATCCATCTAATCGAGGGCCGGCTATTTATGGAAAGTTAGGTTTTGATAAGCAGCTTACACCCGATTTTCGCTTTCGGCTCACAGGTTCGGTATATACCAATCGCAAATCACCAGGTAATCTGTTGTATCATGGTGATCGAGGGGGTTCGCGCTATTATCTGGTAATGGAAAATACCTCTGCCACAGTTTCTGACAACGCTTGGTCGGGAGAATATAATCCAATGTTTAGCAATCATGTTACCAGTGTGATGATCAATCCTTTCATTCAATATAAAGGACTGGTTTTCTTCGGTACATATGAACATGCACAGGGAAGGACTGGATCGGAAACATCCAACAGAAAAGCCGATCAACTTGTGGGTGATTTGCTCTATTATTTTGGCCCCAAGCAAAATGTTTATGTTGGAGTTAGATATGATTGGGTAAAAGGTGAATTACCTGGTTTTACACAAGCAGTGCAAATTGATCGGGTACAGGCAGCTTTGGGCTGGTATATTGCACCAACTGTGCTACTCAAAGCTGAATATGTAGATCAACGTTATCACCATTATCCAACAAACAACATCAACTATGGTGGACAGTTTCATGGACTCATGTTGGAAGGAACAGTTGGATTTTAACACGTTTCATAGCAGTTGGTGAGTAAACACGAGAGCTATGATGAGCATAGCTCTCCTCTTTTTCAGAAAATTTTTTTCTTAATGTAAAACTTTTCATCATGAAAGCTATTGTTTATCATGGGCCAGGCAAAATTGAATGGGAAGATAAGCCCAAGCCCATGTTGCTGGAAGATACAGACGCTATCATTAAAATTACCCATACCACTATTTGTGGTACAGATCTACACATTCTCAAAGGAGATGTTCCTGAGGTTAGCGATGGGAGAATTCTGGGACATGAAGGTGTAGGCATCATTGAAGAAGTGGGTACGGCTGTACGCCGATTTAAACCTGGTGATCATATGCTGATCTCGTGTATAACATCTTGTGGTAGCTGCTCATATTGCAAAAAGGGTATGTATTCACATTGTGAAAATGGTGGATGGATATTAGGACATCTTATTGATGGTACGCAAGCAGAGTATGTGCGAATTCCTTTTGCCGATAATAGCCTCTATCCTATTCCACATCATATGGATGAAGAGGCACTCGTGATGTTGAGCGATATTTTACCAACCGGATATGAATGTGGAGTTTTGAATGGAGAAGTAAAGCCTGGTGATCATGTGGTGATTGTAGGCGCGGGGCCTGTTGGGTTGGCTGCATTGCTCACTGCAAAATTTTATTCACCGGGTTTACTAATGGTAATCGATACCGATGAAAACCGACTCGAAGTGGCAAAACAATTTGGTGCCGATTATGGTATTGATTCAAAACAGGTTAATCCGATTGAGATCGTTAAAGGACTAACTGAAGGCAAAGGTGCAGATGTGGTCATTGAAGCGGTGGGTATTCCCGCTACCTTCGAACTATGCCAATCGCTAGTAGCACCTGGTGGTATCATTGCAAATATAGGTGTGCACGGAAAACCGGCTTATCTGCACTTAGAAACATTATGGTCGCATAATATAAAGATTACTACCCGACTTGTAGACACTATTACTATACCATTATTATTCAAAACGGTACAATCGGGTAAATTACTCCCTCAGCAGCTGATTACTCATCATTTTGCCCTAAATGATGCTTTATATGCATACCGCATATTTGGACATGCTGCTCAGGAAAAAGCTTTGAAAGTGATTCTTACAGCTTGAATCTGTTGAAAACTGATGATGTAAAAAATTATTTGTTCATCTATTTAAACTTATGGCCATGTTGAAGATGATGCTATATACCGATAGTATGTATTTTAATCCTTCGGTGCTCGACTTACCTGCCTATCTTGCAGAGCTTACCCATACCAAAACCTTGGAAGTATATTTCGACGACATGGGTAAAACAGCTACTTGGTATGACAATGCTTCTTTTATGACTATTCCAGGGCAATTGGCCGACAAAGAAAAATATGAAATCATCGAAAAAAACTTTGATGTGTTAGTCAGGGAAGCGCATCAACGAAATATGCTGATTAAGCCATTTGAAGATCTTTCTGTAGCACAGGAAGCCTTCTTCAAACACTTACGTTATACGGATGTGCTTTTACTCGATATTCATTCGCTCCAATCACCTACTGATGATATTACGCGATATAGATTTTTCAGAGATATCCTGATGTATGGCGAATGCCCTGTTATCTTATTCTCTGGTGGGTTTACACATATCGATGAGATTATTTTTGCTTATAACGGCACACCTTCTTCTGTGTTTGCTATTCGGCAGTTTACCTATTTATTTCCACAGCTATATGATAAACCTATTAAAGCGGTTTATGCAAGGGAAGCTGATCAAATGCACGATAAAAAACTATTAATTGATTGGATGAATACACATTATACACAAGCCTATTATGAAGAAACAGATGAAAAACTGCTAAATAGTTTTTCTACTTCTTATCAGCAACAGAAGCAGATTTTTGGGGTCATGGGTTCATTTGGCAGGAGTTTGCTGTCACAAATGTTACATAAGAGTGAAGCCTTACATGTAATACGTATGTTGCCTGTGCCCCTGTTTATCTCACACTGGTAACTTTATAGCTGACAACTGTTTTTACAGTCGTGCACTTCAGATTCAAGTACCCGACTAATCTCATCTTCTTTTTTTAGTCCGGCATGTAAAACCTGCTCAGCTTTAGAGCCATAACGAAAAACAGTAATTCCTTTTGCTCCTTGTTGCCAGGCCATTCGATAAGCTTGCTCAACATCGGCTTCTGTAGCAGATGATGGCATATTAATGGTTTTGGAAACCGCATTATCCGTAAATCGTTGAAAAGCTATTTGATGAGCAATATGATAGCAATAGTCTATTTCCAGTGATGTTTTCAACAAATTTCTTATGGCTTCTGGTAACTGACGAATGTTCTGTACCGAGCCAGTAGCAATGATCTCATCGAGCATGTCTTTGGAAAAATGAGTTTGCTGTGAAAGAACTTCTATGACTGCAGAATTGATTTCATATAGTGTTTGGTTATTAAGTATATGCTCGCGTTTATATGCGAGTGCAAATAGGGGTTCGATAGACGAGCTGGTACCTGCAATGAGTGAAATGGTACCCGTAGGGGCAATACTGGTTACTGTGGCATGACGCCGCAATCTTCCAGCATAGATACTTTGGGTAATAAACGGAAACGCACCTCGCTGATTAGCTAATTGTTCTGAAGCTAGATCAGCTTCTTGTCGAATCAATTGCATGATCTTTTGGGCCAAATGTATGGCTTCCTGGCTAGCATAAGGTATGCCCAAGCGGATCAACATTTCAGCCCATCCCATTACGCCCAATCCTATCTTGCGATTTCCTTTAGCCATTTGTTTTAAAGCAGGATGCAAATAATGATTACATTCAATCACATTATCTAAAAACCTTACCGATAAATGAACAACACTACGTAGTTTTTCCTCATCTAATTGAAGCTTATTATTAGTTCCTTTTACGAGTAATCGACTCAGGTTAATAGATCCCAAATTACAAGATTCATATGGCAATAATGGTACTTCGCCACAAGGATTAGTGGCTTCGATATGGCCAATGGCAGGAGTAGGATTAAAACGATGAATGGTATCGAGAAAAATAGCACCAGGATCGCCAGTTGCCCAGCTCTGATGAATCAACATTTTCCAGAGATGAGTAGCCGATATGCTTCGTTGTATGGTATGATGTGGTGTTTTATAAGATAAATGAAAATCACTACCTGCATCGAGTGCATGAAAAAAATCATCGGTAATGCCTACAGAAATGTTGAAATTGTTGAGCTGTTGGGGATCTTGTTTTGAGGTAATAAAATGTAGAATATCGGGATGATGAATATTCAGAATGCCCATATTGGCACCTCTGCGTTTACCTCCTTGTTTAATACCTTCGGTAGCAGCATTGAATACCTGCATAAAAGCAATTGGCCCGGAAGCAGTTCCACCTGTAGAAGATACATAACTTCCTTCAGGGCGAAGATGGCTAAAATTAAAACCCGTGCCTCCCCCACTCTGCTGTATCAATGCAGTAAGCGTTAATGTGTTGAAGATGCTTTCCATGCTATCTTCTACAGGTAGTACATAGCAGGCACTCAGTTGATGAAGTGGAGTGCCAGCATTCATGAGAGTGGGTGAATTGGGGAGAAAAAATTTTTCATTCATCAGTTGGAAAAAGGCTTCAGCCATGCGTTGCACATCATCTGCATGGCCCCAATACAATTCGGCTTCTGCAATCGCAAAAGCCACTCGCTGTAAAAGCTGTTCGGGTGTTTCTAATAAATGCCCATCAGCATCTTTTCTCAAGTAGCGCGATTCCAGTATCAATCGTGCATTTGGAGTAATTTGCATGAAGCATGCTTTTAATCTTTATCTGTGTTCTTGCTTTTGAAATCTGCCCGTTTTTTCTTTGATGCGAATGCGATATACAATGTTTTTTTCTGCTTCAACCAATATTTGTTCTGCCTGAATATCTAAATCTATAGGTTGGGTGGCTGATTGATGAATGTTTAACATGTTGATTTTACGAATCAATCTGTCTAAAGCATAATACCGCTCTTTTTGTTGAGTGATTTCTTCATATGTGCCCCAAACCAGTATGCTTTGCCAGTTTTGATGATCAGCTATTTCATCTACTTGAAAACATACTTCTTGTGAGTTGCGCAATGCATCAATTTTATCTCCTTCTCTTGAATGTGCAATGATAGAAGCTCCATCGAATAGATAAGTAACGGGAATAATAAAAACTCGATTATTTTCGGCAAGATATCCGATACGTCCTATGGCATTTCTTTCTAAACAAGCGTCAATCTGAGATGGAGTTAACCAGCCTAGCATATTGATATAATTTTTGGACAATTTAATATTTTTTCTGCTTATCAGAAAATAATAGATAACTCTGAAGGATGATGAAAATCACCTAAAACACAATTGGTATACACTAATTTTGCACGATAAAAATAATGTATTTATGAAATGGGTAGAAGCTACAGAAGCAGTGTCTGTTGTGAAATCAGGTGATAGAATATTTATTCATAGTGTGGCCATGACACCACATGTGCTCATTGATGCTTTGATGCAACGTGCACCTGAATTGCGGCAAGTAGAAATCGTACATATTCATACCGAAGGAGAATTACCTTATTGCAAACCTGAATATGCAGATGCATTTTACCCGAACTCATTTTTTATTGGTGCCAATATGCGCAAGGCTTTATCGGAAGGTATTGGTGATTATGTGCCAGTTTTTTTAAGTGATATTTCTTCTTTGTTTCGTAGAAACATTTTACCTATCCAAGTAGCTTTTATTCAAGTAAGTCCTCCAGATGCACATGGATATTGTTCGCTCGGTCCTTCGATAGATGTGACACTTAGTGCAGTGGAGACAGCAGAATGGGTGATTGCACAGGTAAATCCTCGTGTGCCACGCACACATGGCGATGGGGCTATTCATATAAACGATATCGATTTTGCCGTATGGCATGAATCGGATATCCACGAAGTCATCAGCTCACCGATTACAGATATTGAACGCCAGATTGGGCAACATATTGCCGCATTAATTGAGGATGGATCTACGTTGCAGATGGGCATTGGCGGTATTCCCAATGCTGTACTCGAACAATTGATACATCATCGCGATTTAGGCATTCATACAGAAATGTTTTCAGATGGCTTGATACCGCTTGTGGAAAAAGGCGTAATTACGGGTAAGTATAAAAAAGTAATCCCCAACAAAATTGTGGCTTGTTTTGTGATGGGTTCGCGAAAGGTATATGATTTTATTGATGATAATCCCATCATCGCCATGAAAGAAACCGCATTTACCAATGATACAAGCATTATTCGCAAAAACCCAAAGGTGGTAGCTATCAATAGTGCTATTGAAGTGGATTTAACCGGTCAGGTATGTGCTGATTCTATTGGTACATATCAATATTCAGGTGTAGGCGGACAAATGGATTTTATGCGCGGGGCGGCTTTATCAGAAGGTGGTAAACCCATTATTGCTATGGCTTCTACTACCCGAAATGGCGACAGCAAAATTGTACCTTTTCTTAAACCCGGCGCTAGTGTAACCACTACTCGAGCGCATGTACATTATGTAGTGACTGAGTATGGAGTGGCTGATTTATTTGGCAAAAACTTAAGGCAACGTGCTCAAGCATTGATTGACATTGCGCATCCAGATCATCGCGAATGGCTGGAAAAAGCTGCTTATGAACGTTTCAAAAGGTTTAGATGAGTTTGCCACCTTTTTGTTGAAATTGTTTCATGCGTTCTGCAAAATCGGCTTCACTTAAGGGTTGCACGCCTTCACGAATGATATACGTTTCAAAGCCTTGTTCAAGAGCATCCATCGCTGTGTAGAATACACAAATATCACCAGCAAGCCCCACAATGGCTACTTCATTTACCCCTTTTTCACGCAGGTAACCAGCTAATCCCGTAGATTTCAAGTGCCCATTGTCAAAAAATCCACTGTAGCTATCAATATGGGGGTCTGTTCCTTTTCGGAAAATGGCCTCTACCCTATCGGTTTGCAATAAAGGCGAAAACTCAGCACCGGGGCTATTTTGCACGCAATGTACCGGCCAAAGCGTTTGCAACATGCCTTTCCATTCGATAACGTCAAAAGGCTTTTTTCCGGAATGATTTGCCGCAAAGCTCATATGTGTAGCCGGATGCCAATCTTGCGTAGCCACTACAAGTTCATAATCGGCTTGCAAAGCATTGACTGCTGGAATGATGCGATCACCATTGGGCACGGCCAGCGCTCCACCGGGAAGAAAATCTTGTTGGATATCAACCAGTATTAAGCACTTCATAAATGATATGATTTTGCAACCCATTCAAATTTACATATAAATTTTCAACCCTCTTGTACACCAGCCTTAGGCATGAAAACCAGTAACAATCATTACCAATTTAGAGAGCGTATTCCCTGATGAGAGTGATGATGCATAAAGGTATTTGTGTATGATATGAGGGTGAAATAATGAATAAAATTTTTCTTAATTAAGAAAGTCGGAATTGTTTAATCATTTCAACTTGATCCATCAGTGATTTCCATGCAGATTCGATAGCATAGTTTAACATGTTTATCGAAACAAATGGAAAAGTGAAAATCATTTTAAAAGAGATGTGGTCATTATCTATATTGCTTATTTATTGTGGTTAAACAATCACCCAAAGATTTCACTCATAAACCGAATGGTGCTGATTATACCATTTCCTTATCCATGATTCATCCATGATTCCTGGTATTGTGCTCGCAGCCGATCGCGCAACTGTAATAATTTTTCACTAACTCCAACTTTATATACATGAGGAAACTCAAATCGTTTATATTCAGGAGGTAGTTGTTGCAATCGTTTCTGGGCATAAGCAGCAATTTCAAATAATGAAGGAGCAGATGCTACGCGTTTTCCATTGACGAACATGGGATGTAACAAAGGCTCTTGTGTGTAAGATTGAATTTTTTTGTATTTACCCGGTTCGAATGGGTGATGCATTACGGCAATGGGTTGTTGTGCTTCTTCAGTCAAAACAATTGCATCGGCACCAGCAAAAAGCCCTTCTCCATTGTGCATGCGTAAGATTTGTTTTTTACCGGGTAAATTCATTTTAGTTAGGCTTTCCGATAGTTTAATGGTAGGTTTATCTTGTATTTGGCAAAGTTTATATACCCCATCGAGAGTGGCATCTGGAGCGCCCACGGACAGCTTAGTGCCTACGCCAAAGATATCAATAGGCGCACCTTGTTCGCGTAGACTGCGGATGAGGTATTCATCGAGTTGGTTAGAGACCACTATTTTCATATACGACAAATCTGCTTCGTCGAGCATAGCACGTGCGCGGCGCGATAGATATGCCAGGTCGCCACTATCGAGCCGAATCCCCAATGCTCTTCTACCCCCTTGCTCCATTTCTTTGGCCACCAGAATAGCATTGGGAATACCGCTATGCAGGGTATCGTATGTATCTACCAAGAAGATGCATCCTTGTGGATAATACTGGGCAAAAGCGCGAAAGGCCGATAGCTCATCGGGATAGCTTTGAACAAAAGAATGCGCCATGGTACCTACTATGGGAATGCCATACCGCTTGCCAGCATAAACATTGCTGGTCGATTGAAAGCCGCCTATCACCGCCGCCCGAGCGGTCATGATGCCAGCCGGCCCTTGTGCTCGACGAAAGCCAAACTCGCTGAGGGCTTGCTCGCCACTTACATAACGAATTCGGGCAGCTTTGGTGGCAATTAACGACTGGAAGTTGAGCACATTAAGCAATAAAGTCTCTAAAATTTGTGCTTCTATAATAGGCGCTTCTACACGTACAATTGGCTCATAGGGAAATACTACCTCACCTTCTCGGCAAGCATATATGCTCCCTGTAAAGCGAAATTGTTTGAGATAGTCGATAAAATCTGGATGTAAAGGCAAATTTTCCTGGAGATAGGCCAGGTCGTCGGCAGAAAAGGTCCATGTTTCTAAGATATCGAGCCAATCGTGTAACCCAGCAAAAATTACATAACCTCCATCATAAGGGAGCTTGCGAAAAAAATAGTCGAATACTGCTGGCGTTTGGTGGCGGTTTTCCAGAAAATAGGTTTGCGCCATGATCAGTTCATACAGATCGGTGTAAGTTCCAGTGATATCGAGCGAATAACTCATGATGTTTATATGTTGGGGTGATGAGAAAAATAGCTTGTAGCCGCTTCCTTCAGTTTATAGGTGATTTCTTGCAAACGAGGAATGGATAAGCGTTGGCGTGCAAAGGTATCGATCTGTTGTTTTTCTTGTTCAACCATGCGATGATACCAAGCTCCTGGTTCGGGTAAATCGTGCTCGTATCGGGGAATAAGGTGTACGTGCAAATGTGCAACGGATTGACCAGCTGGTGGCTTTTCTTGAATAGCCCAATCGAAAGCATCGGTGTGAAAATAATCGCATAAGAAACGCATTACCTTCCGACTAAAAAGCATCATTTCCTGAAAATCTGGTTCAGATAATGCAAACAAACTTTCTACATGCGCAATAGGAATGACTAATGAATGCCCCGGCACAATTGGAGAAAGGTTATAAATAGCTGCGAAATGAGCAGTCTTCATAAAAAAATCATCTTCGTTTTTCGCACAAAACGGGCAACTCATGAGATTCATTTTTCAAAAATACATAGGAAAAACGGCTTGTTGCACCGAGATGATGAAAATCACCGTTTATTGATGATCTTACTCATCATAAAAAGAATATCAAGAAAGCAATTTTGTATGATGAGCATTCAATTCATCGTAAAAATAAGATACCATGGAAAAGCCTAAGACAACGCTTAGCCGAAGCGAATTTTTAAAACGCACTGGCTTAATGACCATTGGAGGAGGATTATTGGGGCTTGCTGCCTGCCATTCCTCTCCTCAACAAACCGGATCATCTTCACAACAAGCTGCCCCATCTGTTGCTTCGTCATCGGCTCAAGTAGCTGTTGCAGGAGGTGAGGTTGTCGAGGATCCCACTCATTTGCCCAGAGTGGCTGCCGACCCTTCAAAGCTGCCTCCTTCACCTACATACAATTCCCCGCAGGTACACGAAGTTCATTTAACTGTTGAAGAAACATTAGCCGAATTGAAAAAAGGCGTCATATTTCGTTTCATGCCTTTTAATGGGCAGGTGCCTGGCCCCATGATTCGTGTGCGTCAGGGAGATACAATCGATTTACATTTCACCAGTTCCAAGAAAAATAAATATCCACACAATATTGATTTTCATTCTGTATATGGGACAGGAGGCGGTGCAGTGGCTCTAACAGTTGGGCCAGGTCAAACAAAGCATATTCGGTTTAAGGTCATGTATCCCGGAGCTTTTATTTATCACTGCGCAGTGCCCGACTTAGATATGCATATAAGTTCGGGTATGTTTGGGATGATGGTGGTTGAGCCTCCAGAAGGTTTGCCGCCAGTAGATCGAGAGTTCTATATTGGTCAGCATGAAGTGTATGTAAAACCTCCAGTCAATGACCACACAGAAGCATTGTTTGATATGGAGAGCATGTTGCAGGAGATACCTACTTATGTAGTGTTTAACGGAGCTTTTAATGGGCTCACAGCCGAAAGATATGGCCCCATGCAAGCCAAGCAGAAGGAAAGGGTGCGAATTTTTTTTGTAAATGGCGGGCCTAATCTCTCGAGTAGCTTTCACCCAATTGGAAATGTATGGACGCATGCTTGGCGTGATGGCGGGTTGGCCAATAGTCCAGAAAAGTATTTACAGACCATCAATGTACCTCCAGGAAGTTGTGCCGTAGTAGAAATGGATCTACCGGTGCCCGAAACTATTCATCTGGCCGATCATTCAATAACCAGATATGCTCGACAGGGCTTAAGGGCCGACATTGTGGTAAGTGGGAAACCTGTTCCAGACATCTTTAATGATCATCCCTAAGATATAATTTTGCCTGGTGGCAAAATTATGTTTTCGTTTTAAACAGTTTACAGTTGAGCAGGATCGTTGTGCCATGAAAGTAACCACCGATGCTTGCGTATTTGGTGGATATGTGGTGCAGCTGATCCAGCATGTTGGGTTTCGGCCTTCGCGTATATTGGATGTAGGTACGGGTAGTGGGCTTCTCTCGTTGATGTTGGCCCAACAGCTGAAGCCTCCTTTTCAGGTTCAAGCTATAGATATATCGGAGGCAGCGTATCAACAAGCTGCAGACAATTTCCGACAAAGCCCGTGGAGTGCGTATCTACAAGCCATACACGCCAATGCCTGTATCTGGCGTGCAGAATCGCCTTATGATTTGGTGATTTGCAATCCTCCTTTTTACCAAAGAGCATTGCCTGCACAGCAAAAAGAGAGAACATGGGCTTTTCATGAAACCTTAATGACGCTCGATGATGTATTTCGCTTAGCTCATCGATGCTTGAATGATTGTGGATGGCTTGCTCTTCTATTACCCATAGAACGCATGCGAGCAGCACAGCAAGAAGCTTGTATATATGGCTTGCAACTAATAAGTGCTTGCCTCATGCAGGCCAAAGCTGTGTGCTCTCCACATGTGGCTGCATTGATTTTTTCTCGCGATCGGGTGTCTTTACCCCACTATCACATCGTTTATCAAGAAGCTACTGGAGATTATAGTCTGCTTTTTCGCCAATGGCTGGCACCTTATTACCTTTATTTTTAAATCTTTAGCTATCCTTCAAATTACCTGGTGGCGGGCATTTTTTAACTTCATATAAACCATGAAACAGGTATTCTCTTCCGGTTTTTAGCTGCATACAACGATAGCGAGTGCGAATCTTTGGGCCACGTTGATAGATAAGTCCGTCTTCAGTAGTGAAATAAGCGCCTTCTTCAAGCTCTTCTACAAATATTTTGTTGGAAGGGCGCACACTGTATTTACGTAAAACTCGGGCTAAGGCTCGCTCTCCTGCGCGAGTAGCTGCGGGGCGATGCACATATTGTTGTAAAACTTGCTGGATATCGTTTGGGAAAATTCCCATGGCTATAAACTCACGTAGCAGATGGGCATACATTTGTTGCCATTCCCGGCCATGTATTTCTACCCGATTGCCATATTGCACAAATACCATGAGATGGGCGAGCTCATGCAATAAGGTGAGTAAAAATTCATACCGATTTAAATTTCCATTCACGGTAATGCGATGGCCACTGTAGTCGTCGGGATGGCGGTAATCGCCTAACACCGTTTGCCGAGGCAGGGTAATTGTGAGATGCACCTTGTATTTTTCCAAGTACACCAGTACGCGGTGGAATGAACCATCGGGCAGATAATGAGCAAGCGTATGTAAGTGTACTTCTACTTTTTTCCCCATTGGCTATGTACTTCATGAACGGGAACTACGGGTAATGCCGTTTGTGCCACATGTTGTAACACCAGATGAAGGGTCTGAGGACTGCGTTGCTCAGCCCAAGTGATATAGTCGCCGATGAGCTGCTCTGGCCACCCATTGTTTGGGCGGCGAATGGTGAGCAATTCCATGCCTTCGCGATAATGAATATCAAAATCTTCTTGTAGCTCATGGATCAGGGCATTCAATTTTTCTGGACGATGATCTATACAACAATAAAAACTAATCGCACCATTTTGCATCAGGTTGATTTTGATATGCAAATGGTGAAAACTCTGGTATAACTTACTCAGTCGGTGCTCAGTAATGAAGGAAAAGTCGCGAGTAGTAAATTCTACCCATACCTGATCTTTTTTCCATACCAGAATCGGTGGCAAATGATCATCAGCTGCATGTTCATAGACGCAGGTGCCGGGTAGTTCTGGATTTAAAAAACATTTTACCCACAAGGGAATCTTTTTCTGTTGCAGGGGTTGAATGGTACGTGGATGAATGACCTGAGCGCCATAATAAGCCATTTCAATCACTTCGCGGTAAGAAATCTCAGGAATTGTTTGGGTATTGGCAATCTGTTTGGGGTCGGCATTCTGCAGTCCAGGTACATCTTTCCATATGGTTACACTTTCGGCATTGAGCACATTTCCCCAAATAGCCGCTGTAAAATCGCTTCCCTCGCGCCCGAGTGTAGTGGTAGAACCATCGGGAGCGCGGCCTATGAATCCTTGTGTGAGCACACATCCCTGTTGGTCTAAAAAGCGTTTAGCATTTTGCAAAATAGCTTTTTCGGTTTGAGGCCAGTCGACTTCAGCTTCGCGATAATGCTGGTCGGTATATATCAATTGGCGCGCATCCATCCAGGCATGGCTGAGATTTGCTCGATGTAAGCAAGCACTTACAATATGAGAGGAAAGAATTTCACCTAAGCCAACTATTTGGTCGTACAACCAATCAAACGATTTATCTTTTTCATAGAGGAATGGCTCTACTGTTGCCAGGTCGTTTTGTAATTGTTTGATCAACGGATCATGACCATCTGGAAATAGTTCATGCACCAATTCCAGATGTCGCTGAAAAATATCTTGAAGCTGTTGAAGGGCCAGATCGGTTTGTTGTTGGTATGCGTAGTTTATCACTTTTTCTAAGGCATTGGTAGTTTTTCCCATGGCCGAAACCACCACTACCAGTGGGCGGTGAGAAGTATGTTGCAGGATATTCAGCACCTGTTGGATATGTGCATAATTTTGAAGGCTAGCGCCACCAAATTTAAAAATTTTCATGTTGGCAACGTTTCCAATAAACGTCTGCGAAAATACAACAGAACAGGAAGATGCAAGATTGTTCTGTTATATCTTTACTTCAAATACACACTTATGCGTGAACATCATCATTTTCTCACTTTAGATGAATTTACCATCCAGCAACTGCGGCTTTTTCCTCATGCCACTGGCGAATTGTCGGGCTTGCTGCGAAGTATTGGTTTGGCTGCCAAGCGAGTCAATGCCGAGGTGCGCCGTGCTGGGCTAGTAGATATTTTAGGAAATGCTGGCCGAACCAATGTGCAAGGGGAAGAAGTACAAAAGCTAGATGCATATGCCAACAATGAATTTATCAAAGTGCT
The DNA here is from genome assembly GCA_023511875.1 of Thermoflavifilum sp. Lineage (GTDB taxonomy): Bacteria > Bacteroidota > Bacteroidia > Chitinophagales > Chitinophagaceae > Thermoflavifilum. Next base: position 144,939 of record JAIMAQ010000003.1, on the reverse strand, counting down.
CAAAGCAGGCATTCATTGTGCAGGCATTGTTTCAGAAGAAATGGAAGAAATGGTAGTTTTTGATGATCCACAAAACAATCAATCGAAATATGTAGTGATGATGGATCCCTTAGATGGTTCTGGGAATATTGATGTTAACAACAGCATCGGTACTATTTTCGGGGTGTATAGGCGGGTGAGTGAACTGGGCAAGCCTTGTGAGCTGCGCGATTTTTTACAACCCGGTATTCGCCAAGTAGCTGCTGGTTATATTATCTATGGCTCTTCCACTATGCTGGTCTATGCCACACGTCGTGGGGTAAACGGTTTTACGCTCGATGATACGGTAGGTGAGTTTTATCATTGTTTCTCCAATTATCGTATACCCGATACGGGCGATTTTTACGCTTTCGATCATCGATATTATTTTCAGTTAGATTTACCTGTGAAGCGTTATGTAGATTATTGTATGCGCGAAGATGGAGAAAAAAAGCCTTATGCTTTGCGTTATGCAGGCTGTATGTTGGCCGATATTCATCGCATCTTAATCAAAGGAGGTATTTTTTTGTATCCTGCCCGAAAAGATAAACCAGAAGGCAAGTTACGTTTGATGTATGAATGTAATCCTATGGCTTTTATCATCGAAGTAGCTGGTGGTAGGGCTACCGATGGAAGTCGTCGTATCTTAGAAATCGAACCTGATCATATTCATCAGCGCACACCCCTGTTTATTGGCTCTTCTCAAATGGTTGCACAATTGGAGAAAGAATTGGATAGTGAACGTAAAGGAAATAATCAGTAATATTGATAGTAAGGGTTGTGCTGAATTTCTTGCACAATGGCCTCGATATCACGATCTTCCTGAGTGTCGTAGGTACTTTTTAAATTACTACCAAAGAAAAAAGCAACGGTTTGCCAAAAACGGGCTGAAAAGCCGCCTTTTAGCTCTTTGATGATGTCATAACAGCTGGTACCTGTTTCTCTATAAATCAGCTTGATCAGGATACGGCCCTGGTAGATAGAAAGATTCTCAATTTGTGGGCCAAAGCTGGCACGCAGTTCGGCTTCTTTTTTGCGAATATATTCTTTGCGGGCTTTGTTGTTGGGCATAGCTGCTAACTGTACTTCAGCCTCGCGTAAAATACGTGCAGCTGCTCGGGCATAGGGATAGGTTACATAAACGGCATTGCGCAGTCGAGTCCATTCTTCTAATCGACGGCGCAGTCTGCGAGGCATTTTATCGGAGATCACCACTTCTGGCAAACCAATATAGGGCAATGTGTCTTTACCTACAACAATACCGGCCACTAAAATAGTGTCGTGCGGCCCTCGATGCGGATTCTCCATGGCCCGGCGCACTAGGCTATCGTAGTTTTGGGCAAAAGCTGCATAGCTTATTCCCAACAAACACGCAATCAACAACATCTGGCGCATAGCCATGCAGATTAATCTCCTAAAATTACGGATTATCTGCGACCAGGAAATAGTTAAGTTTTATTTTTCTTGAGGCTTTCGTTGAATTATTGTTCAAGGATTCTCGATCGGATAACCCTTGTCGATCCAATCTTTTTTGAGGTTATCTTTCAAATCCAATAAACGAGCATGCGTAAAGCCCATCTTTTTCACCAGTGAAAATGCAGGCCTTACATTCGGGCACTTGCTAAATGGGCAACAGCCACAGTAAACGACTACTAAGCTATTTTTCGGAAGCTTTTGTAATGCGGCTTTTAAATGCGCCATCCCTTCTGTGGTATGAGCTTCGCCTAGCTCTTGGGCTCCAGGAATCACACCTGCCGGCCCAACATCAAGGATCACAGGATGTTGACTTTGTTGAGGTGTGCGTAGCCAAGCCGCCAGCGTATCGGGCGAGAGCAATTCAGCCGCCGTCCATGGTTCTTTACTAGTATTCGATTGGCTACAACTGCTCAAATAGCCCACACTGAGTAAGCTTAACCAAAAGATACTAAGTTTCCATTTCTTGAACAGCATAAGACGATTTTTTTATGGATGATCTTGAACCGATTTGTTGACGAATGCGATGAATAAGGCTAATCAAAAATCCCAATATCGTTACGGCTACACCCAGCCACACCATGTTGATAAACGGAAATACATAAGCTTTTAATACAATAAAATGATCTTTTGGAGGTATTTGTTTTATGGCTAATAAAATTTTCTTAGCCTGAGGATCAATGCCAGCAAAATGCAAGTACAGTTGTAAGCTTGAAATAGTGTCATCTATCGCCCCCTGCTCATTTCCTCGCAGGTAGTAAATCGGATCGGCACGATAAGAGTGCCCTCCACTAAACACCGATAATTCAGCCGCCACAGCTATATCTCCTGGTGCAGGATGATAGACGGGCTTCACAGGATTACGATATAAAGATTTCAATATCAGATAACCATTTTGCAAAAAAACAGTATCGCCAACTTGCAACTCATGGGTATAATAACGTGCAGTATCGCTTTGATCGGGTTCTATATTGCTGGCATAGTTGACATAGGTAAAGATATCTTTATCCCAGAAATGCTGGGTATGTGGATTGGCAGAGTACCCTTGCATGCCTTTGGTATTCTTTAAAATATCGGGATATAAGGTAAATAAGGGCTTTGATGGATCACGTCTGTCGGCAAACTGTACAGCGTAGTAAATCTTGGGGTCTCCTGGAGCAGTAGAATCACCTATATAAGTAACATCGTAATCACCCATTTGTACTGGAACACCAAAAGGCAAAAACACATTTTCACGCGGGTTTTCATTTTTATTACTAAAATTAAATACATCCATCATGCCCATGCGATCAATTGAGATTACCTGCTTCTTGGCCGATGATAATACCACCCCAATCAAAAACAAGGCAAACCCAGCATGGGCTATGGAAGCACCAGCTTTTTTCCAGTTACCTTTCAGTATGAGCACGATATAGCTCAGATTGGCCACTACTGCATAAATACTCACGAAGAAAAGCAGGTAAATGGCAGTGAGGAAACCTATGCCATATTTGGTATAGTGAATTTCGCTTAGCCATCCGAAGATCACACAAGCCACAAAAGCGATTAATGTAGGGATAGCGATTTTTTTTCGCAAATAGCTCCAAGACTCTTGTTTGTATTTGTAATACTGCACAACAGCTGTTCCTAATGCCAGAAGAATAGCAATGAAAATTTGAATGCGGTTGTAGTGAAACTCCCGATCTACAGGCTCAGCCATGTGGGTATGAAAAATCTTGTTCCACACAGGAATAGAAGTAGTAAACGAGATGAAGACAGCTGAAATAAACAGCAGCAGTGAGCCTATAAACATCCAAAATTCACGCGTGTGCAAGGGCTCTTCTTGCGATGGTGCTGCGATGTGTTTATATCGGTAAAAAAATAGTCCCAAAGCAGGAATCAAGAAAACAAATAAATATACCAGCAGTTGACCACTCATACCCAGATCCGTAAATGCGTGTACCGAGCTATCGCCCAAGATCCCGCTGCGGGTGAGGAATGTGCTGTACAGCACCAGGATAAACGAAATAATCAAAAAGAAAAAGCTAGATCGGAGCGAATGCCCTGTATGTTTATATACCAATAAAGTATGAATACCGGCCACTAAGGTAAGCCAAGGCACGAGTGATGCATTTTCTACAGGATCCCATGCCCAATATCCGCCAAAGGTAAGCGATTCATAAGCCCAAGCTCCGCCCAACATAATACCTGTTCCTAGTACCATGGCCGAGAATACCGCCCAAGGCAATGCGGGCTTCACCCATTCGCTGTATTGCTTCATCCAAAGTCCACCTATAGCATAGGCAAAAGGTACTATCGTTGAGGCAAAGCCTAAAAACAAGACGGGGGGATGAATCACCATCCAATAATTTTGCAGGAGCGCATTTAATCCAGCACCATCGCGGATCATCGACAGGTAGTTGGGGCCTGGCTCAAAAGGCATTACGCCGGCATTGCGTAACAAGATAAATGGATTGCTTCCCACCCGATATCCAAAGAAATAAATGCCTAGCAACATAGAGGCAATGCAACATTGAGCAAAAGAAATTACGCTCATCACGGGGCTTTCCCATTGTTTGGCTACGCGGATCAAGATCAATCCCAAGATTGCATGCCAAATAGCCCAAAGCAGAAAACTGCCCTCCTGCCCTTCCCACAGGCTGGCTAAGAGATATTTCAAGGCTAAATCGCGCGAAGTATGTTCCCAAACATAGTAATACTCGAAATAATGGTGGCTAATGATCCATATCAATAAGCCAAAAATGCTGAAAATAGCAACTGCTTGAATCACAAAAGCGGCTCTACCCAATTTTTTCCAAGAAGTGGCATCGGGAAGATTTTGCTTTTGTAACAGGCTAGCCTTTACATAGCTGATGGTAGCCAGCAGTGCAGAAATAAAGGCTATAATCACAGCCAGATGGCCTATCTGGCCAGGAAAGAGATGTTCGCCAATGTAATGGGTGGTCAAGGCTAAAAATTTGAGTATACTACTTAGCTATATGAGAATCAGTACTGGACATTTGACTGATGGCCACTTGGTCGTTTTTATACTTAGATGGGCATTTCATTAAGATTTGTGTGGATAGAAACACGCTGTCTCGCATCTGGCCAGTGAGCACAATTTGTTCAGACCGTTCAAAATCGGTGGGCCTGCTGCCAAGGTATACGACTTTTCGTACATTACCTGCCTTATCTTTCATGTAAAAACTGAAATAGTTAGGATCTTTTTGGGGTTCATATACTTGGGGCATGGCTTTATCTAATTCACCAATCACCCGATATTCTTTATTTGGGTGACGAGCAGCAGAGGCAAAGGTTTCATATGTGCTAAAATCACCTACTAGACTCACAATCACAGCAATGGCAGCAGCAATAAGCACTAACAAGATGATATGAAAACGCTTCATGAGTAGGAAATTTGGTGGTTCAACAAGCATGGCAAAATTACGTGAAAAATACTCTGTTTCCAGTAAGTTTAATTTCGTGGCAAAAATTTAACGAATCTACATTCAACGGTTTAAGGCATGAGCTTGTGTATGTCTGCTAAAGGGAGGGCTATGCTCACCAATTTCACAGAAGCATGGTGCCCACTAAGTATTTGGATATCTTGTCGACTAATTTGCAAGTAATTAGCTAAATCGGCTATCAGAGCTGCATTGGCCTTACCTTTTTCGCGAGGTGCGCAAATATCCATCTTGAGCTTTTTTTCATCTATCCAAACATAGCGCTTTTGTCGTGCTGATGCATGTACGCGTACAGTGAGTATGGTTTTCGACATATGGATACAAAATTGCCAGAAAAATTGCAAGTTTGCTGTTTTTAAACACCCCCCGTATGAGTGTAGCGCAATTTTGGGACGAACGCTATGGCCAGCCAGAGTATGTTTATGGCAAGCAACCCAATAAGTTTTTTCAAGAGCAAATTGATCAGCTTTCTCCAGGGCGTATCTTGTTGCCAGCCGAGGGAGAAGGTCGAAATGGAGTATATGCTGCCCAGAAAGGTTGGCGGGTTGATGCTTTCGATATTAGTGCAAAAGGGCGCCATAAAGCTTTACAATTGGCTGCTGCAGCAGGGGTGAGTATTCACTATCAGGTGGGCGATCTCGATCACCTTTCTTTTACCCCTGCATCGTATGATGTAGTAGGATTAATATTTGCTCATTTTCCGGCTTCACACCGAAGACAATATCACCGGCAATTGATGGGCTTATTAAAGCCAGGCGGGCGAATTATCTTAGAGGGTTTTAGTAAGGCACATCGGGCTTATCAACAAGAGAATCCTCATGTTGGCGGCCCACAGGAAGAAAAACTATTGTTTTCTCAAGAAGAGTTGCTCGAAGATTTTGCGGGATTGGATATAGTATTACTTGAAGAACCCGAAGTATCGCTCCAGGAGGGCCTGTATCATATAGGCAAGGGGCGGGTAATTAGACTGATAGCCCTAAAACCTCTGTCGTAGTTGATCTTTGGTGATCACAATGATTGGACTCATCCGTTGAGCTCCCCGATAGCTCACCACTCGTAGCTCGGTAGCCCCTTTAGGAAATGGAAGGGGATGGCCTGGATAAGCCGGATAAAAGTTATCGGGATTTGTGCCATCAAATGAATAATAAATCGTAAGTCCTGGAACCTGTGTGCTAAGTTTTGCTTCTAGCTCGGCTGTTAGGCTATCGCGTACTGCTTGGATAATTGGTTGATACATGCTGGTGGAATATTTCACCTGTTGAGCGTCTAAGCGGGGGAATAAAGCTTCTACCCTATGGATAAAATCCACCCAATTTTTTTCTGCAAGAGGAGTCCATCCCACTTCGGCGATAGCCATTGCACGTGGCCAGGTCATATATTCCGCATGGCGTAAGTTGGGAACGTGTTCCGTCCACAGATTACCCTGTATGCCCAAGATATAGCTACTATCCACGCCAGGCGGTACAGGATCATAGAGATAACAGCTATCGAGTCGCAACATGCCATAAGTCTTGGGTTCCACTAATGGATCACCCTGGTAAAGATCCAAATAGCAATGCCCCCAGGGGCTCATCACCACATCATGGTGTTGCTGGGCGGCTGCTATACCCCCTTGAATACCTCGCCAGCTCATCACGGCCGCTTCAGGAGCTAGTCCGCCTTCCAAGATTTCATCCCAACCAATCATTTTTTTTCCATGGGAAGTGACGATTTGTTCTACCCGTTTTTCGAAATAGCTTTGAAGCTCTTCTAAGGTATGGAGGCCATGTGCCTTCATCACCGCTTGATCGCGAGGATCCTGTGCCCAGAAGCCTTTGTAGGCTTCGTCTCCTCCCACATGGATATAAGGATCGGGAAACAATCGAGCGATCTGTGCAAAGATGGTATCCAATACGATATACGTAGAGTCGTTGCCTGTGCACAATACATTGTCGAGCCAGCGATAAAAGGGGCTGCCTGGATTGACGGCATAGGGCAATCCAGTACAGGAGAGATTCGGATAGGAGGCAATTAAGGCCAGGCTATGAGCGGGGACATCTATTTCGGGAAGAATGGTAATATGCCGTTGGGCGGCGTAGGCAACCACTTCACGGATGTCGTCTTGGGTGTAATATCCACCATCATTAGCAGGTTCCCCGGGCTGTGGAGGTTCGAAGGTACCGAAATCGCCCGTACGCGATACGCGCCATGCACCTACAGAGGTGAGCTTGGCTAGCCCTTTGATTTCGATTCGCCAGCCATTATCGTCGCTCAAGTGCCAATGGAATACATTAAACTTGAATCGAGCCATTTCATCGATATAGGCCTCCACTTCTTGCTTGGTAAAGAAATGACGACTCACATCTAGCATTAACCCTCGCCACTGAAAGCGTGGATAATCTGTAATGCGTACACAGGGAATTGTCCACGATTGACCAGTAATGTGTTCATGGCTTTCGACTTCAGGGGGCAATAGTTGCAATAAGGTTTGTAAACCATAAAAAATACCAGCCGATGTATTAGCCCATATCTCTACTTTTTCGGGAGATACCCATAGCCGATATCCTTCTTTGCCAAGCACTGTATCGAGCTGCGTGAGCGTGTGCAAGACGATGATATTCTTTTCATGTGGGCGTGAGGAACCTTTAATAGGGATAGTAAATCCTGTAGCTTTAAAGATATCTTTTTGAAAAATGTTCCAGTCGGTTAGTAAGGAATCTTGAGAAAGATAACAAACCGTTTTCGGATTAAGGGTAAATGAACCTTTTAATAATTCTAAAGAAACAGGCTTAGGGATAATAGCTGGCGTATCGGCTCCCCAAACCCAATTGGTTATTCCCGTTAATGACAAAAGCAAAATAGCGAATCTGGAAATGCGGAATAAATGTTTTTTCATAACCAACTATGCATTGTGTGGCTAAAGTTATGTATAATGATCAGGATTCACAAGGTAAAACGTTACGCAAAGGTTTGATTGGATAGAAAAATATGAAAAGCCACCTTAACTGTTTAAGGTGGCTTTTCAGTGTTTACTTCATTCCCTGTTTACACCTGCATAGGAAATGGAATTATTTAGAAAGATGAATTGTACCCACATCTGTAACATGGCGTGCAGTGACCTGAATATTACTGATAGTGGTATCGCGGTATCCATTAGAGGTATTTACAAATAGGCTATATGTACCCGCATCTACTCCCCAGATTTTGAAGAAGCCATCTTTTCTAGGTAAGGCATACAAGGTGTCGGTGTTATTATACAGGGTAATCACCGGATACGCATCCATGGGCAATACAAATCCTTGCACAATACCCATGTTCGATACTACAAATGCGCGGATGAATGGCTTTAAATAAAAGCTGCCATCTCTCACTTTGATTACCGAACGTCCAGCATCGAAATCGATCCATAGCCTGTAGGAACCAGGGTGCACCTGGGTAATCTGATCGCCATAGATTCGGATATACACGTTGTGATATCCTTCAAATAGATTCAAGGGATATTTGACGCCATTTTTTACCAAATAATTATTATCGCCTAGTGTAATTCGAATAGCTATGATTTTGCCTTTGGGAATAAAATCACTGGAAAGCAAAGTATCGGCGCCATTGCTCAGCTGCGTCAAATCATATTGCCCGGCTTGAATGTTGAGGGTATCCCAAATAGCGTGCTCTTCAGGTTCTTCCCAGCCCTCTTCGTGTTCATGAAAAAGCTCACCCCATTCTTCTCCTTCTGGATGGTGATCGTCGCGATCTTCGTTGCTTTGAGAGGTATCGATTCGCACCGCAACCATTTGTACGTCTACGACTATACTGTCAAAAAATCCAGCGTCGTCGGTAAAACGCACCTCTAATTGATTTTTGCCAGGTGGAATGGTATTCAAACTGGTAGACTTCTGGCAGGAAACCAGTGCACCGCCCAATACTGCGGCTACAGCTAGCAGTAGGGCCGTTAAAGAAAATTTGTTGTTTTTCATAGTGGTGAAGTTTTTAAGGTGAAACATGATATGTGAAACAAATTGCATGCCTTTTTGATTTTATTCATGAATCATTAACCAATGGCTATTGCTGTCAAGAATTTAATTTATATGACATGTGTAGACAAGAAAAGGTTGCTTGGGTTTAAAAAATTTTTTTGTTAAGCTATTGTTTATATCTGAATAAGTGCGTATTTTTAGAACGAGATTTTGCAAAAAGACGCAATTTACTTATGTTCAAACCTTTAGCGTATGCATGTATCCTTACCCCTTCGCCGTTTGATGCTATCTTGGGTATTGATTTGCTGTTTGCTCCCAGCAGCTTTTGCCCAAGAAAAAAGCATTTCTGGCCGTGTGGTGGCGGCCGATGGAAATCCCTTGGTGGGTGTTACGGTTAAAGTAAAAGGCACCAACCGAGGAACCACTACCGATGCCAATGGTAGGTTTGTTTTGCAAGCCACACCTGATGAAAGCCTGCAATTTAGCTTCATTGGCTATGCTCCGCAGGAAGTACGAGTTGGAGATAGGTCTAGCTTTCAAGTGGTTTTGCAGCCTACACGTTCGCAACTCAATGAGGTGGTGGTGACCGCCTTAGGGCAGCAGCAACAGGAACGTAAGCTGGGTTACGCCGTCCAAAAAATTAGCGGTGCCGATATCGAAAATACCCATCGCACCGATTTCGTATCGGCCCTGCAGGGGCGTGTAGCGGGTTTAACGGTTAATAGCACCAGTGGTCTTCCTGGAGCATCGGATGCTATTCAACTGCGCGGCATTAATTCGATTGGATTAAGTAATTCGCCCTTGTTTATCGTAGATGGTGTGCCCGTTGATAATTCTACCTTTAGTACAGCATCGCTCACTTCCATTAACCAAAGTGCAGTAGACTACGCCAACCGCCGTTTTGATTTTACCAACCGCATAGCCGATCTAAATCCAAATGATATTGAAAGTATTACCATCTTGAAAGGGCCTGAGGCTACAGCTTTGTATGGTATTGAAGCCACTAGCGGTGCAATTGTGATTACTACTAAGTCGGGCAAAGCGGGCAAGCCAACGGTAGATTATAACGGTACCCTTACTACTACCAAGCTTTATCGCTTTCCAGAAGTGCAAAGGGTGTATGATCGAGGCTTTAATGGTGTCTTTGACCCCAGCTCTATCAGTTATTTTGGACCGCGTATACCAGCTGGCACAAAGTTTTACGATAATATCCATCATTTTTTCCGCACGGGTATTCGGCAAACCCATAATCTTTCTTTTTCTGGTGGAAACAATCAAGTGACTTATCGCTTATCGACGAGTTATTTAGATGATCAAGGTGTAGTGCCCAATACAGATTACAAACGCACTAACGTGACCTTACGCGTAAATGCTCGTATTTCCAGCAAGCTATCAACTGATGCATCTGTTTCTTATATCCAAGCCGATAATACTAAGGCAGAGAAAGGGCCTACTAGCTTTTTATTGGGCTTATATCTTTGGCCTCCTTATATGGATGTACGCGATTACCTCAATCCCGATGGTTCTAAAAAATTAGTTTATCCCAATCATACACCAGATCAAGAATACGACAATCCATTCTTTTCGGTCAACAAGAATCATTTTTATGATAAAACACGCCGTTTCATTGGAAATTTTGGAATTACCTATGACCCTCTTCGCTGGCTTTCGCTCAGTGCTCGCTTGGGTAATGATGCCTACACCACCAATGGGATGATTTACTATAATGCGAATTCCACATTTGCCTATCAGTTTAATGGACGTATTGATCAATATACTTCCATCACCCAAAATATTTATACCCAGCTCATCGCTCGGGCAACGCATGATTTTGGTTCCTGGCACACCTCACTATTGGTGGGTAATGCCGTGTATAACAACCGTACACATACGGAAGCACAAAGCGGACAAAATTTTTTGGTGAATGATTTTGTATCGCTCAACATTGCCGACAAGCTTACCATTAGCAATCTCACCAGTTTAGTAAGAAAGCGATTGATCGGCGTTTTTGGTGAATTCAATATTGGGTATAAAGAAATTTTCAATCTACAACTCACAGGTCGAAACGACTGGACTTCTACCCTACCTATTGGACGGAATCATTTCTTTTATCCTTCGGCCAATATGAGTTTTGCTTTTACGGAAATTCCGGCATTGGCGGGGCTAAAACAGGTGATGAACTTTGGTAAATTGCGGGCTTCAGTAGCTCAGGTGGGTAAAGATGCTCCACCTTATCAAATTTATCCAGGTTTGTTGCCGCAATCTACCACTGGCGGTGGCTTTGCTTTCAATTTTAACGGGCCTAATCCTTATTTACGCCCAGAGCAAACAACTTCTTATTCATACGGTGCCCATCTGGAATTTTACAACAGCAGATTAATTTTTGATGGAGAATATTACAAAACCAAATCTATTCACCAGATTGTGCCTCTCGTGCGCAAATCTTATGCACCGGGCTTTGTGTTGTATACCATCAACGGGGGAAGCTTAACCAATCATGGTTTAGAAATTACAATTACAGGTACTCCCATACAAACGGCTGCCTTACGTTGGGATATCACGGTGAATTATGCTTTCAACCGCAGCAAATTGCTTAGTCTACCTTCAGGAGTTACAGAATTTTATAATTCAGATACTTGGCTATATGGCAACCTACGCAATGGCATGAAGGTGGGTGGGCCATTAACCACTTTCACGGGTGCAACCTGGATGCGTAACAACAATGGCGATATCCTCGTGAATCCCTTGAATGGGTATCCATTAAAAGATAATAGCTTTCAAGTCATTGGCGACCGCAATCCTAAATTCACTGGTGGTGTAAACAATAGCTTTTCTTGGAAAGGTTTTACCCTTTCTTTCTTGTTTGATTTTCGTAGAGGTGGAGATGTATTCAATGCTACTGCTTTACAATTGTATCGACTGGGCTTGAGCACAGCTACCTTAAATCGGGAAACTCCAGTGGTAGTAAAAGGCGTACTAAAAGATGGCTTAGAAAACTCTGCTAAGCCTACACCTAACACTATTGAGATTACTCCTATGTACAACTCCAATTATTTCTCCAATGTAAGTGTGGAATCGGATTATGTAGAAAAAAATATCAATTGGGTTCGTCTGCGTGATGTATATCTGATGTATGAATTACCGCGCAAATGGCTGGGTCGTCAACAAACCATTCAGTCGTTGAGTGTAAGCATTTCGTCGTCTAATTTGTTTATGTTCACCAATTATAGCGGGCAGGATCCCGACGTAAACGGTACCACACCAGCCACATTGGGCTCGGGTGGAGCTGGCATCGATTATAATGTGGTGGGTAAACCACGTGTGTTCAATTTCACCTTGAATGCCCGTTTTTAAATGTTCAATATTTGATCTCTTAAAATGCATACTATTATGAACCGTATACGCACTTCTGTTCTTCACATAGTGATTGCTGGCCTGTTGATTAGTTCTTTCAGCAGCTGTAAAAAATATCTCGATATTAACAGCGACCCCAGCAATCCCGATAATGTGGAAGCGGCTTTATGGCTTTCTCCTATTCTGTCAAAGATGGCCGTGGATGTTGGTTTTGATGGCCGCTATTTAGGTTGCTACAATAATTTCTTTCATTATTATGCAGGGAGCTCAAATGCCGATTTGTATGGATACTATCCAGCTAGCGATGCTATGGGACAAATTTGGCGTATGGTGTATTTCGATATGGGTATGAATTTGAGTAGAATGATTGAAAATGGCATGAATGCTCGGCAATGGGATTATGTGGGTGTAGGATATGCATTACGCGCCTGGGGCTGGCTTACGGCTACAGATTATCATGGACCGATTATCATCAAAGACGCTTTTATTGAAGATCCCAATAAATCGGAATATAATTATGATGATCAAGAATATGCTTATCAAACTGTATTTGCTCTGTGTGATTCGGCATTGGCCTATCTGAACCGTACCGATGGAGGAGTTTCGCAAACCAATTTGGCTCGTGGTGATTTGGTTTATAAAGGCGATCGCACCAAATGGATCAAGTTTGTCTATGGCTTGAAGGCAAGAGCTATGCAAACATTGTCGAATAAAAGTTCACAATATTATCAACCCGATTCAGTAATTGCTTGGGTCAATCAATCGTTTACCAGCAATGCCGATAATTTTTCAGTGCCTTTTAATGGGAATTCTTCAGCTGATGCGAATTTTCTGAGTCCTACACGAAATAATTTTAGTATATATCGGCAATCACAATTTATCGTAAACCTCATGAACGGAACGGTGTTCGGGGAGACTGATCCGCGCATGCCCGTGATGTTGGTTACCGATGCTGCTGGCGTATATCGAGGTGCAGATGCGGTATCGGGCGATACCGGTAGAGCAGTGAGCAGCCGCGCATTGTTGAATCCATATGGTTTAAATCGGTCGCCTAAGCATGGAGATCCGGGTAAATATGTATTTAGTGAAGGGCCTTTCCCCATCATGACTTATGCTGAATTGCAATTTTGTAAAGCAGAAGCTGCCTATAAAAAAGGCGATATGGCCACAGCCTGGAATGCTTATCAAAATGGTATTAAAGCGCATATACAATATTGCGGATTAAAGCTTACTGATACGTCTGTAGTGAATTATCTGAGCAATACACAGGTTGTGCCCACTGATCCCAATCAGCTTACGCTTTCGATGATCATGTGTCAGAAATTTATCGCTTTGTGGGGATTTGGCTTTGTAGAAGTATGGAATGATCTTAGAAAATATCATTACACCGATATCGATCCACGAACTGGGCAACAAGTATTTGTGGGCTTCACCTTGCCTTCGCCTAGCCAGATGTATGTCGACAATAATGGTAAGCCTGCTTATCGCGTGAGGCCAAGGTATAATTCGGAATATGTGTGGAATTTGAATGCCTTAAAAAAGATTGGTGCTGATCAACCCGATTACCACACCTTAGAATGCTGGTTTAGTCAACCCTAAATCAATTTTATTTTTTCTTCATTGATTATGCTTATGTTGTTTACAAAAAAACGAAACATACCATGAAGTCGAAGTTCTTGTTTTATATATCGCTTGTAGCTATATGCTGCTTACCCGCTTGTCAAAAAAATCAAATCACTGGACCTGTAATGCCTGCTACCAGCAACGCCTTGGTCAAGTTTGTCAATGGTGAGCCCAACACAACAGTTACTTATCAATTTTTACTGAATGGCCAAAAGATCACCGGCTCTGCATTGGCTTATGCAGGTATTTTTCCAGGTACAGTAGAATATGCAGCCGTTCAACCCGGGCAAGCTACTATTGCCATTACTGCTGGTAGTGATGCCACGTTTACCCCCATTGCACAAACCAGCTTAAATTTAGAAGCAGGTAAACGATATGGCATCCTCTGGAGTGGCGACCTCAGCAAAGATCCATTTGTTGTCGTTCAAAACCGAAGCCAGGCGGCAGATAGTGGTTATGTGATGGTGCAATGTGTGAACCTGATTATGCCCGAGCAAACTATTGATATTCTTTCTTTACCCGATAGTACAGTAGTGTTTTCAGCCATACCTTACAAAGGGGTGAAAGACTATATTAAGCTTCCATATGCAGGTAATTACCTGGTAAGAGAAACGGGTACCAACATAACACTTGTTGCTAAGGCTAGCCTTTCGCTTACTCAAACGCGGAATTATACCTGGTATGTGCGGGGAAGAAAATATGATACATTAGCTACCAGTAAAACACGCATCACGCTCGATTATTACACCAATGGATATCCACAATAAAAAGAAGCAATTTTTATAAGATGCATAAATTTTTCTGGTGATATGCTTTTAACAGCGAGGAATTGGGCGACAATTCGGTGATCAAATAATGAATATCGTCGAGCGAGCATACGGTAAATTTTTGATGTGAGTCGAGTTTTTCGGAGATACAAAGAATAGCGGTCTTCTCGCTGGCTTGTATCATGGCTTTTTTCACTTGCACAATTTCCCAATCAGAATCGGTAATGCCTTCTTGTGGGGATAGGCCATTGGTTCCCAATAAGCATAGATCGGCACGAATATCGTGCAACTGATTAATAACACTCGCACCAATGTGTACATAAGAACCTTTAGAAAGCTCGCCACCAATGGTGATAACGGTAAGATTAGGATGTGCTACCAATTCGATGGCCACTAGGGGGCTAATGGTGAAAAAAGTAGCACGTAGACTATCGGGTATGGCTTTGGCCAATTCGATTACTGTGGTGCCCCCACCCGTTAATATCACCATGTCTTTTTTCATCAACTGAATAACTTTTTGGGCAATTTGTTTTTTTGCTTCTGTGGCGTAGGCCGGCACGTGGTGATTCAGTGGTTGATAAAATGAGGGGCTTACTGCACCTCCATGCACCTTGATGATGCTTCCTTTACTGGCCAGCTCTTTCAGGTCGCGGAGTATAGTATCTTCTGAAACGCCTAAACTAGCTGCCAATTGTGAGGAGAGGACTTTATTGTGCAGGTTAATCTGTTTGAGAATAAAAGCCTGTCGCTCTTCTTTTAGCATAACGAATTATTGGTTTATCGTTCGTTCCATGATCACGGCGCCCAATGGGGGCAAGTCAATAATGAGCTGGTAGGGCTTCCCTTTACACGGCTGTTTATGGGTAACATGTACTCCAGGATTCATTACTCCACTTCCTCCAAACGCTGGATCATCTGTATTAAGTAGTTCTTGCCAAGCTCCTTCTTCAGCCATGCCAATCTCATAATTGAGGCGAGGCACTGGCGTCATATTGAGGGCAATGAGCAGCTTGCGATAACCATCAGTTTCATGACGGGAATAAATGAAAATACTATGTTGCCGATCACCAATATCAATCCATTCAAAGCCTATAGGCATAAACTGGGTTTCATGGAGAGCTGTATATTGGCGATATAATGTATTAAGTTGTTTCACCAGTTTCTGTATGCCTTGATGTAGCGAATATTGTAACAGATGCCAATCAAGCTGCCCTTTAAAATTCCACTCGCTAGTTTGGGCGATTTCGTTTCCCATGAATAATAATTTTGCTCCTGGATGCGTGAACATATAGGCATAGAGCAAACGCAGGTTGGCAAACTTTTGCCAATCGTCGCCCGGCATTTTATAAATCATGGGCGACTTGCCATGCACCACTTCATCGTGTGAAAGGGGAAGCATGAAGTTTTCGCTAAAAGCATATACTAAGCTAAATGTGAGCTGGTCATGATGGAATTGTCGGAAATAAGGATCTCTTTTAAAATATTCCAAAGTATCATTCATCCAGCCCATCATCCATTTCATTCCAAAACCCAGTCCGCCCAGATAAACGGGTTTAGACACGCCGTAAAACGCGGTAGATTCTTCTGCAATAGTTTGTGTGCCTGGATATTGGCCATATACCAATGTATTGAGCTCTTGCAGCAATGAAATAGCTTCCAGGTTTTCTCGACCTCCATGCTCATTGGGCACCCACTCGCCTTCCTTTTTAGAATAATCGAGGTAAATCATAGAAGCTACGGCATCTACGCGCAACCCATCGATATGATATTTATCGAGCCAAAATAATGCATTGCTCAACAAAAAGCAACGCACTTCGTTGCGGGCATAATTGAAAATATAGCTATTCCAATCTTTTTGAAAGCCCTTTCGCATGTCGGCATATTCATATACATGAGAGCCATCGAAGCGAAATAGCCCATGGGCATCGGCTGGAAAATGCGAAGGCACCCAATCGAGAATCACGCCAATCTCTGCTTGATGAAAACGATCGATCAAGTACATAAAATCTTGTGGAGTGCCGTACCGCGAAGTGGGTGCAAAGTAGCCCGTGATCTGATAACCCCAGGATCCATCGAAAGGATGCTCCATCACAGGCATGAGCTCTACATGAGTAAATCCCATGTCGCGTACATAAGGTACAAGCTGATCGGCAATCTCTCGATAGTTGTAAAATACTTCGTGATTATACGGATCGGGCCTGCGCCAAGATCCTAAATGTACTTCATAAACAGTAAAAGGGCAATGCAAGTTGTTGTATGCATGTCGCTTATTCATCCACTCATCATCTTGCCAAGCATAATCGAGCGACCAAACGATGGAAGCCGTATGGGGGCGTTTTTCCCAATGAAAAGCATAAGGATCTCCTTTGTAAAAGATTTCTCCATCGCGTGAGCGAATAAAAAACTTATACATATCACCCACCTTCACGTGAGGAATAAAACCTTCCCAAATACCTGAATGATCCCATCGTGGATGAAGAGGATGGGTGTGTGGTTGCCAATCGTTGAAACTACCTACGACCGATACTTGTTCGGCGTAAGGTGCCCATACAGCAAAGAAAGCTCCTGCTCTGCCCTCGTGTACGCCTGGGTGGCAGCCTAGCTTTTCATACATTCTATAGTGTTTGCCGGCTTGGAATAGCGAGACATCAAAATCACTAATCCGTGAAGCGGCTACTATTTCTGGACGATGTGTATCGGAGCTGGGTTTAGCTGTCATGGTAGAAGGTTTGGCCTGGCCACACGCAGCTGGTGTTGCTCGTCTAACTGGTGTGGTTGACCAAATATAAACACTTCTATTGGTTTATTTCCATGATTTTCGATGTGAATTTCTGCTTGTGTAACCCTGATCTTGAGCCAATTTCCCCGAAACTGAATGCGAAATTCATATGCTTGCCATTGGCGCGGGATAAAGGGTTGAAAATGCAGTGCATCACTTCTTACGCGCATACCAGCAAAGCCTTGCACAATGCTTAGCCAGGTGCCTGCCATGCTGGTGATATGGCAACCATCGGAGGTATCTTTGTTGTAATCATCGAGATCGAGTCGGGCGGTGCGCAAGTATAGTTCATATGCTTTTTGCTCGTCGCCTATTTTAGCCGCCAAGATGCTGTGTATACAAGGAGAAAGTGAAGATTCATGCACAGTGCGAGGCTCATAAAATGCAAAATTTTTCCGGATTTGTTCTGTAGAAAAACGATCTTCAAAAAAATACAATCCTTGCAATACATCGGCTTGCTTGATGAAGCAAGAACGCAAAATGCGATCCCAGCTCCAATGCTTGTATAGCGGCAAATCATCGGCCGATAAGTCGCTCACTAGTTTTTGTTCTTTGTCTAAATAACCCTCTTGTTGTAAGAAAATACCCAGTGAAGGTTCTTCGGGAAAATACATATGGGTGCGAATATGCTCCCATTGAGGAACTTCTGTTTCTTCTTGAAACTGTATACGCGCAAACAATTCCGCTAGCTTGTGGGGTGCTTTTTGTTTTACAAAAGAAATAGCACTCTGAGCATATTCCAAACACCAGCAGGCTATGAAATTGGTGTACCAGTTGTTGTTGACGTTATTCTCATATTCATTAGGCCCTGTTACGCCTAAGATCACATATTTTTGTTTGGGCTCACTCCAATTTACTCGCTGTGCCCAAAAGCGTGCAATGGCAATAAGTACTTCGAGTCCATAGCTAACCAGATAATCGCGATCACCTGTATAATTTACATAATTCCAGATGGCATAAGCAATAGCTCCATTCCGATGAATTTCTTCAAAAGTGATTTCCCATTCATTATGACATTCTTCACCATTCATCGTTACCATGGGATAGAGTGCAGCACCATGGCCAAACCCCAGCTTGGTTGCATTTTCAATGGCTTTAGGTAAATGTCGATATCGATACAACAACAAGTTACGGGCAACATGTTCATCGGCAGTAGCCAGGTAAAAGGGTAAGCAATAAGCTTCAGTATCCCAATACGTGGCGCCTCCATATTTTTCGCCTGTAAATCCCTTTGGGCCAATATTGAGTCGCTCATCATCACCTGTATAAGTTTGGTGAAGTTGGAAGATATTAAACCGAATGCCTTGCTGAGCTTTAACGTCTCCTTCGATTTGCACATCCATCATCTTCCATTTATTAGTCCAGTAGGTTTTTTGTTCTTGAAGCAAAGCATCGAATCCTATTTCCACATATTGGTGCAATTGCTCATGAGTGTGTGCTTCTATATGTGCAGGATCATGGTTGAGCGACGATAATATGGCTGCATATTTCTCCATCACATAAGTTTCATTTTGTTGCACTTCAAGTGTTGTTTCCAAAGAGGCATATTTTTCACGCACTTTTTTCCGAAAAGCTATAGGCAAGAGATTTTGATTGTGCCAGATACGTGGATGAATTGCGGTACTCACTGTGAAATGCGATTTCTTTGTTCGGGCCACTACCCATGCATAGCTCGGCTGTTGAGGAGTACAAGGTATGATGGCTTCGCTGTGTATATGCTCCCAAAATTTTTCTTGATAATTGGCATCGGCGTTCTGTACATTGGCATCTACAGGAAATTGCAAATCAATGGTTCCTGAAAAATTCAATGGTGTAATTTCATAGCGGATTAAACCTGCTTCGTGCTTAGTCATGCTACAGAATCGCGTACTCGCAATATGTAATTGTTTTCCATTTATGCATTCAATAATGCAAGTACGTTTCAAATACCCTTCTTGCATATTGAGTTCTCTCCGAAAAGCATGGATATGTTTAACTCGAAACAAATCCACCTCTTCCCCATCGATTTGCAAAAAGATTTGAATCCATGCGGGTGCATTTAACACTTTTGCAAAATATTCAGGATAGCCATTTTTCCACCAACCCACGCGTGTACGATCGGGGTAGTATACTCCACCAATATAATGTCCCTGCAAAGAAGGGCCAGAATATTTTTCTTCAAAATTTCCACGTTGCCCCATATGGCCATTGCCAATGCTAAATAGGCTTTCTGCAATTAATTGTTTAGCGGGATCAAATTCTTCCTGAATAATCTTCCATGGATCAGCCGTAATAAAAGTTTCCATAAACCAAATCATTTTATCCTTTCGTGGGTATGTGAAGCAGTTGTGTGAAAAGCTCCTGTGGAACGATATTTTCTAAATTGGGCACGGTAATATGTGCTTGATGCAATAGTTGAGCATCGCCCACTCCTATACAATAGAAACCTCCAGCAAGAGCGGCTTCTATACCTGCTTGTGCGTCTTCAAATACTATTGACTCACTGGGTAATACATTGAGCTTTTTTGCTGCCAATAAAAATACTTCTGGATTGGGCTTTGCATATTGGATCTGGTTGCCATCTACTACCGCATCAAACCAGGAGAGTAATTCGGTTTGTTGTAAAACAGTTTGTGCATTCTTGCTGGACGACGCTACAGCCAAACGAATTTGAGCTTTTTTAAGTGCAGATAATAATGATCGTACACCAGGCAACACATCTTCTGGTGTCATTTGTTCTAAATATTTTCTGAACAAATTATTTTTTTCCAATAAGGTTTGCTCACGCTCTTCAGCTGTTAAAGTTTTTCCTGTGATGAGCAGCAGTTTCGCTAAGGAATCTTCCCGACTAAGGCCTTTTAGTTGTTCATTATCTTGCTCCGTAAAGGGTACGCCCCATGTTGAAGTAAGCTGTTTCCACGACAAGTAATGATAATGGGCTGTGTTGACCAATACGCCATCTAAATCAAAAATACAAGCCAGGATTGAGTTGGTTTGCATGAGTTATGGTTGTTTTGAAGATGTTTGATCGCGTGTAAATTGCCAAACCAATGGCGCATGAGGTGCTAATGTAAAATGTGAAATATCGTTTATGGTTTGATGATGTAATACGTCTAATGCTTGGGTATATTCTTTCAGACGTTCGGCAAAACGGCTGGTAGAAACTGTTACGTCATTATCATTTCCATTGATGGCAATCATTACTGTTTCTTGGTTGGTATATCTGAAATACACATATACATTATTTTCGGGAACATATTGCATGAGTTTGCCTTGTTGTAATGCGTCGCTATGTAGTCGGAAATGTGCAAGGTTTTGAATGAAATGAAAAGCTATATTTTCCGTATCGCTTCTTCCCGCTTCGGTGAATTTATTTAGGGAATCATTGAGCCATCCTCCTGGAAAATCTTTACGCACCAGTCCATCTGGCGCCGATATGCCTTTCATCAATATCTCATCACCATAATACATCTGCGGAATGCCTCTAGAAGTGAGAAGGAGTGTAAAAGCCGATTTAAACTTGTTGAGATCTTGACCCACCACCGAAAAGATGCGGCTCATATCGTGGTTATCGAGAAAGATTACGTTTTTCATAGGATCCTGATATACGAAATCTTGGGCTATTGTTAAATAAGGCTTTACAATGCCTGTTGTCCAACCATTCTTCTCTGTCAATGCATCTTGAACAGCAAAGCACCATTGGAAATCACAAACACCTGGTAGATTTGATTTAAAGGGGATGTCTAAATGATTTCGCGTAAAATATGCCTGAGGTAATACGCCATGTACCCACGTTTCGCCGAAAAGATGTAAATGAGGAAACTCGCGAAGCAGAGCTTCGTTAAAGCGATTCATGAAATGTAAATCGCAATAGATATACGTATCGATCCGAAAAGCATCAATGCCTGCATATTCCACCCACCAAATGGCATTTTGAATCAGATAATTGGCTACATAAGGATTTTGTTGATTAAGATCGGGCATAAATGGCGTAAACCAGCCATTGCTCATTTGCTTTTGATCACTCTTTGCAGCATATGGGTCAAACAAAGGAGATTCCCGATACGAGGTATTGGTATATTTTGGCCATTCATTTAGCCAGTTTTTCATGGGTAAGTCGCGCACAAACCAATGTTGTTCACCGACATGATTGAGTACAATATCTTGAACAACTTTCATATGCAAGGCATGTGCTTGTTTCACCAATTTCACATACAGGGCATTGCTACCCAATCGGGGATCTACTCGATAATGATCTGTAAATGCATATCCGTGATAAGATGCATGTGCTTCATTGTTTTCAATCACAGGCGTCATCCAGATAGCCGTGACGCCCAATGATTTCAAATATTCTAAATGATCAATCACGCCTTGTAAATCGCCTCCATGGCGAGTAGTAAGTGAGTCTCTATTTAGACTTTGGTCGAGCATATTGGGAATGCGATCGTTTGTTGTATCGCCATTTGCAAAGCGATCGGGCATCAGCAAATAAATAAAATCGCTTGAGTTTATACCCATCGCACGCGTTTGACCATCACCTGCATGTCTTGCATAAAGCGGATACAAATAGGTGAATTGTTTTTCTCCTACACGAAACTTCAGAGGGATCTGGCCAGGGGATGCTTTTGGACTAATCTGTACATCTACAAATACATAGTGCGGATTTTCCACATGATGCACTTGCAAAATTTTTACCCCTGGATAATCTGTAGTTACTTGTGCATCATGCAAATCCATATCGGCATGAAATAAAATCTGTAAGGGCGACCATTTCATGTGGGTCCACCAAAAACTGGGACATACATGGTCGAATGTGGATTGTGCTTTGATAACAGGAGCATGAAGCAGTTGCAATCCAGAACTTACTGATAAAAGTGCAATGAGTTTTTTCATGTTATATGGTTTCTGTTTTAGCAGTCACAGCCAATCTTCGACTCGCGCGCTCGTCGTCTTGATCATGCACCCAAAGATTCATCAATGCGGCGATGGCCATACTCGTTCCCCCAATAATCATGGCATATATGCTGTTGTTATCGAAAAAAAATCGGATAATAAAGCCCAACAGCATGGCAGCAATGATTTGAGGAATCACGATGAAAAAATTAAATACACCCATATAAAAGCCCATTTTTTCTGGAGGCAATGCTCCCGCCAGAATTGCATAAGGCATGGTAAGTGTGGAAGCCCAAGCCAAGCCAATAGCAATCATGGGCACAATCAATAGCCATTGTTGATGAATAAAATAAATACTGATGAGACCAATGCTACCTATGAATAAAGAGATCAGGTGCGTGTGTGTACGCCGAAGATAATGTGCAATAACCGGTAATAGAAAAGCCATGAGCGCTGATACCCCATTGTATACAGAAAATAAAATTCCTACCCAATCGCCCGCATCTTGAAAAGCTTGTGATTGTGCATCGGTGGTGTGAAATACTTGCTGTGCTACGGCTGCAGTGGTATATATCCATAAGGCAAAAAATGCAATCCAGGTAAAAAATTGTACCACGGCCAATTGGGCCATGGTACGCGGCATATATAAAATACTTTTTCCAATTTCTCGCAATGATGCCCATAAACCGCTTGTTGCTTGTTTTTGGGCCTTCCATTTGGCCATATCGGCTGGTGGGTATTCTCGCGTACTAAAAACTGTCCAGCACACCGCTGTAAAAAAACAAATCCCTCCCAGGTAAAAAGCATATTTCACCGAGAGCGGTATGCCATGATGCACAGCATTGCTGACGTGTACTACATGGGTCATCAGATAAGGAAATTGCGAACCCAAGACCGCACCTAATCCAATAAAAAATGTTTGCATGGCAAAACCCAAAGTGCGTTGGGAAGAAGGAAGCTGATCGCCCACAAAAGCGCGAAAGGGCTCCATAGTGATATTGATAGAAGCATCCATTAGCCAGAGCACAAGAGCTGCTTGCCAAACAGCGCTACTATTGGGCATTAAAAACAGCGCCAAAGTGGCAAGTAGAGAGCCCACAAAAAAATAAGGCCTTCGCCTACCCCAGAATGGATGCCAGGTACGATCACTTATGTAACCCACGATGGGTTGCACGATGAGTCCAGTTACGGGAGCGGCAATCCACAGAATCGGAATATGATCAATGGAAGCCCCTAAAGTCTGGAAAATACGGCTAGCATTGGCATTTTGTAGGGCAAAGCCAATTTGAATTCCGAAAAAACCAATGCTCATATTCCAAATTTGCCAGAATCGCAACTTATGGCGGGTAGTGGGCACAGACATACCTAAATTTTCAACCAATATACGGCAAATAAAAAGAAAGTTTGCGTAAAAAATACATTAAGCCTATTGTTTTTGTCAAATTGCTGGTAAGAGGTAGCTCAATGATCGTGTGTGAGCTGGAGCAGGAAGCGGAAACGATGGAGATCAATAAAAAAAACCGCTTCGTTTTTGAACGAAGCGGTTTGAAGCGTGTGTAAGATTGCTGCAGATTAATAGTCCATACCACCACCCATTCCGCCAGCTGGAGCAGGCGTATTTTGCTTGGGCTCGGGTTTGTCGGCCACTACGCATTCGGTAGTGAGCAACATACCGGCAATAGAAGCGGCATTCTCCAGTGCGATACGGCTTACCTTGGTGGGATCGATCACACCAGCCGACAACAGTTTTTCGAACACTTCGGTGCGTGCGTTGAAACCGTAATCGCCCTGGCCTTCTTTCACCTTTTGTACCACTATCGAGCCTTCCCAGCCAGCATTATCAGCGATCTGGCGCAAGGGTTCTTCGAGAGCACGTTTTACGATGTTGATGCCAGTAGTTTCATCTTCATTATCGCCTTGTAATTTTTCTAAGGCTTCGAGGGAACGGATATAAGCTACTCCACCACCTGGAACGATACCTTCTTCAACTGCGGCACGTGTAGCATGCAAAGCATCATCAACACGGTCTTTTTTCTCTTTCATTTCGACCTCGGTAGCTGCGCCTACATACAATACAGCCACACCGCCACTCAACTTAGCCAGGCGTTCTTGTAGCTTTTCTTTATCATAGTCGGAAGTGGTGGTTTCGATTTGTACCTTGATTTGGTTGATGCGAGCCTGGATATCGCTTTTCTTTCCTTTTCCACCTACAATTGTGGTATTGTCTTTATCGACAGTAACAGATTCAGCACGACCCAAATAAGTTAAATCGGCATTTTCGAGCTTATAACCTTGTTCTTCGCTTATCACCACTCCACCGGTGAGGATAGCTATATCTTGTAACATTTCCTTACGCCGATCACCAAAGCCTGGAGCTTTTACAGCGCAAACTTTCAAGGTGCCACGGAGTTTGTTGACCACCAATGTAGCGAGTGCTTCTCCCTCTACATCTTCGGCGATGATCAGCAATGGAGCGCCTTGCTGAGCGATTTTTTCGAGGATATGCAAGATATCCTTCATGGTGCTGATCTTCTTATCGTGGATCAAGATGTAGGGATTTTCCAGGGAAGCTTCCATTTTTTCGCTGTTGGTCACGAAGTAGGGGGAGAGATATCCGCGATCAAATTGCATCCCTTCTACGACATCTACATAGGTGTCGGTACCCTTGGCTTCTTCCACGGTAATCACCCCATCTTTGCTCACTTTTTGCATAGCCTCGGCAATCAGGGCGCCAATGGCAGCATCGTTATTAGCCGATATGGTAGCTACTTGTTCGATTTTTTTGCTATCGCTACCGATTTTTTCAGATTGTTTTTTGAGGTGATCAACCACGGCCTTTACGGCTTTGTCGATACCTCTTTTCACATCCATGGGGTTGGCACCGGCGGCAACTACTTTCATACCTTCGGTAATCAGCGCCTGAGCCAGCACAGTTGCTGTGGTAGTACCGTCACCAGCAATATCAGAAGTTTTAGAGGCTACTTCCTTAACCATTTGGGCGCCCATGTTTTCGATCGGATCTTCTAGTTCGATTTCTTTAGCTACGGTAACACCGTCTTTAGTCACAGCTGGAGCGCCATACTTTTTTTCGAGAACTACATTCCTACCTTTAGGTCCAAGGGTAACTTTCACGGCATTGGCCAGGGTATCGATACCCTTTTTCATTTTGTTGCGTGCTTCTACGTCGAAGAACAGTTGTTTTGCCATAGTGTTTGAATTTTTAGTGGATTGAACAATGTATGATTTAAAACATCAGCACTTATTCAGGCACAATAGCTAGAATATCTGACTCGCGCATGATCAGATAATCTTCACCATCAAAACTGATTTCCGTGCCTGCATATTTGCCGTACAAAACAGTATCGCCGGGTTTCACTGTTGTAGGTTCATCTTTTTTGCCCGGACCTGCAGCTACAACCGTTCCTTTTTGGGGTTTTTCTTTAGCTGTGTCGGGAATAATAATACCCCCCTTCGTCTTTTCTTCGGCGGGTGCGGGCTTTACAATCACCCGGTCGGCGAGTGGTGTGATGTTTAACTTGTTGGCCATAGTGTTTAACATTTTTACATTTAAAGGTGAGAGAATAAACATTTTGCCGTGTTATTAGCGAGAATTATGCCATCTCAGCCGTCCAGCCAATTTTGCAGCTAACCCATATGTATCGGATATAAAAATGATTTAGCCTTGTCAGTTTTTCAGCAACAATGTCAGGTTGCTTGTCCGTAGATAAAATGTGAGAGTTCTTGTCCAGCATTGTAGGAGATCATTATCTTTGTGCGTCCTTATAGTAGGCGGAGTAATGATTAGTAGACGAAATATTCGGGTCAAGGTCATGCAAATCTTGTATGCTCTTGAATCAGCCGATACTCAATTAGTTAGTAAAGAAGCAGCTCGTCGGTTAACCGATCAGCAACTCGATCAATCTGAAGCCATTTATATTTATTTATTGTATTTCTTGGGTGAAGTAGCTCATTATGCGAAAACAGATGCACAAATCCGTGCATCTAAGCTTCTTCCTACTCCTGAAGATCTTCATGTAAACACCAAAATTGCCGATAACAAATGGGTGAAATATCTACGTGAGCATCCCGTGTTTCAGCAAAAAATCAAGCGAACTCATGTAGACGCACTCATCGATACGGATTTAGTAAAAAAAATCTATCATCAACTCATCGAATTAGATGTATATCGTTTTTACATCATTGCTGCAGAAAGAGAAGAAAGTGAAGAAAAAGAGATCCTGGCTTATATCTTCCATGAGTTGATGATGAAAAATGAAGAATTTGATCAGCACATGGAAGATGTGTTTACCCATTGGCCAGACGATCGCGATATGATGAGCGTGTTGATCAATAATTTTTTTCAAAAACCCACAGGAATTGATTTTAGCCTGATTATTCCAGAAGAAAAACGGGAATATGCCGCAGAGCTGCTTTTCACTGCCTATGAAAAAAGAGCTTATTGTAAGGATCTTATTACACCTCGATTAGAACACTGGGATCCAGAAAGAATTGCAGCCATTGATATGATATTGATGATCATGGCCATCTGCGAGTTTTTATATTTTCCCACCATTCCCACAAAAGTGACGATCAATGAATATATCGATATTGCTAAGGCCTATAGTACTCCGCAAAGTGGCCAGTTTATCAACGGCATTTTAGATAATGTTTTAAAAGATTTAGAAGCTCGGGAAAAGATTCAAAAAACAGATCAAGCACGCAATTGAAGATCAAATTTTATACATTTGCGGCCATGCGCGCTGGTTTCTGTTGGATATTATGTAGTGTTGGCTGGATAGGCGGTTTAACTGCCTGTGGGTCACCTTCTAGCACACCAGCACAGCAGCAGGGGCAAGCAGTGATTTCATGGAAAGATACTTTAGTGGATTTAGGAAATGTGCAGCAAGGTAAAGTGTTGAGCTATACTTTTGTAGGTCGAAATACAGGAAAAGGTGATTTACAGATTATGCAAGCAGTGCCCTCTTGTGGATGTACCGTAGTTTCCGTACCTAACCAACCCATTCATCCAGCGCAAGAAGTGCGTCTAACGGTACATTTTCATACGGCTGGGCAATTAGGTGATCAATTGAAAAAAGTTTTTATCTTGTGCAATGCCCAACCTCCTGAACAAACTCTTTATTTGAAAGCACATGTAATTCCCTAATTTTCATGTAATATTCATCTTCTAAAACGTTTAAGCACATGCAACAAATGTTGACAATTCTCATGGAAGGACAGAATGGCCAGCCCAACCCTTCATTTAGCTTGATTTTCATGCTGGCTATTATTTTAGTCATGTGGTTGTTTTTAATTAGGCCACAAGCTAGAAAAGCCAAGCTGCAAAAACAATTTAGTGATAACATCAAAGTAGGTGACAAAATTGTCACTATAGCCGGTATTCATGGCCGAGTAAATAAAGTAAACGACGACAATACGTTGCAAATCGAGATTGCGCCGAGCACGTATATGACTATAGAGCGTTCGGCGATTTCTATGGAGTATACCCAAGAAATGCAAAAGCGCAGCGGCCAGAAATCTTGATTGGGCAAACCATGTTGAAAGTAGGTATTACTGGAGGTATTGGCTCTGGCAAAACAACTGTTGCTCGCCTGTTTCAACTATTGGGTGTACCGGTATATTCGGCCGATGAAGCTGCCCGTAGGCTCATGAATACCGACCCAGAAATTATTCAGCAAGTGAAGTTGTTACTGGGTGAAGAGGCTTATCTACCCAATGGTAACTTAAATCGCGCTTACGTAGCACAACGGGTGTTTCAGGATCAGCAACTGTTAGAACAACTCAATGCGATTACCCATCCTCCAACTATTCGCGATGCTGAGATGTGGATGCAACAGCAAAAAGCCCCATATGTGATCAAAGAAGCTGCTTTGATGTTTGAATCATCTTCTTTTCACTTACTCGATAAAATCGTGGTTGTATATGCACCAGTACACTTACGTATACACCGTATAGTACAGCGTGATCATGTTTCTGTAGAAGAGGTGAAGAATAGAATGCGTCGACAGATATCTCCTGAAGTAGCCATTAAACTCGCCGATGAGGTGATTTACAATGATGAGCAAAAAGCAGTGATTCCTCAGGTGCTTCAGCTACATGAGCAATTCTTAGAACTGGCAGCACATCCACATTAGGCTAGGCTAATAAAATCTTCTAACAGGTTAACAGCTTGTTGCAGACGAAAAATATCTTTATCCTGAAACAACACTTTATATCTGCCAGAAACTTTTTGCATCAATACCCGACATTTTTGCCTAATCTTTTTTTGTGGTTGCTTCGCTTGATCAGGGATTAACGCTGTTGGTACTTGCACAAGAAATCTTTTGATTTCGTAGAAATAATATTTTTTTATTGATTTTCGAAATAAGCTTTTTCGAATAACATACATGATCTGCAGCTTACGTTGTAGGATTAGTTTTTTCTGGTGAATACCTAGGCAGGCCAGTGATAAGCCGATTAACATCAATATGATACCTGCTATGCGCTTGTGTGAAAAGATCTCTTCTCCCGTAAAGACCAGCAAACCTCCAGAAATTAGCAAAATAGCGGCACCTACATAACTTTGAAACGGAATGCTTATCAAGACGAGCTCATCGTCTGATGGGCGAAATATTTTGAACATCGACTCATGATTTTAGGGTAAAATTGTTTTACCGGGCTTAAGGCAAAATTTTTTATTAAAATACGTTATTTTAAGGTTCTATTTTCTAAAAATTTTTTATGGGAAACCACAATAACTTTTCCACGCAGCGCTATTGCTTGTTTTTGGATTTAAAAGATAATCCAGAATGGATTGCGCAATATGAAGCCTATCACCAACAAGTATGGCCAGCAATTTTGCAAAGCATTCAAGATGCAGGCATTGAGCAAATGGAAATCTATAGAGCGGGCAATCGGCTTTGCATGATCTTAGAAACGACGCCTTCTTTTTCATTTTCTCGAAAGCAGCAAATGGACGAGGCCAATCCTATTGTTAAGCAATGGGAACAGCTTATGGATCATTTTCAACAACGCTTACCTTTTGCACGAGCCACCGAGAAATGGGTGCTGGGCAAAAAGATTTTCGATTTACAACAACAGCTCGGGGTCTAAAAAATAAAAAAACCCGGACAAAGCCGGGTGTTTACACAGATTAAGCAATTTCGATCATTTTGGGTGGTTTTTGACGAGCTTCTTCTTTCTTGGGGATGGTGAGATGTAAGATACCGTTTTCGTAATGGGCTTTGATTTGATCTACATCTACTACCTCTTTCGGCAGGGTGAACGTGCGACGGAATGATTGATAGCTAAATTCTCTCCGGGTATAGTTTTCACCTTCCTTCAGCTCCCTTTCATCCTTTTTTTCGGATGAAATGGTGAGGAGGTTCCCATCGAGCTCTACTTTAAAATCTTTTTTGTCCATCCCCGGAGCAGCCATTTCCACTTCGAAGCTGTCGCGCGTTTCGATGATATTCACTGCCGGAACGGTAGTACCTGTAGCAGAGAAGTTGCCCAAAGCCCAATCAAACCAATCCCGAGTCCAGAAGTCGTCAAACAGCGAAGGGAAATCGCTCCAGAAACCACCGTTTGAACGTCTTACCAATGACATAGGCACCTCCTTTTTTAGGGTTAAACCATGGAATAACCTTTTCAAAAGGGAGTTTTGAAAGATTCATTTGCACCAAATCAAACCCAATGCCACTGGTATTAAGCATGAAATTGCTGAAATTTTTTCAGCATTTTTGCGATAAACTGGCATTTATCTACCTGTATATACGATTCGCCATACAGTGCCTCCCCGGTCGTCGGTTACATACAAGGATCCATCGGGCCCTTGTGCTAAGCCTACAGGTCTGTGTGCAGGATTTTGGTTGTTGGGCGATTGGCTGAAATTATCAGCAAAAATGGTATAGTTTCCAGTAGGAAGGCGGCTTGCATTTCGGAAGGGTACGAAAACCACGTTAAATCCTGCTTGTGGCAGGGGTGCACGATTCCAAGAACCATGGAAGGCGATAAAAGCCCCATACTTGTAGCTTGCTGGGAATTGGTTACCCGTGTAGAACAACACGCTTAGAGGGGCCCAGTGAGCGGGAAAAGCCATAATGGGCGGATCGTATTTGCCGGCAGGTGCAGCTTTTTTGCCATCGCCACCATATTCGGGAGCAATGATGAGTTTTTTCTGAAAGGGGTCATAATAGGTATAAGGCCAGCCATAGTTGCCTCCTTGGCGAATCAGCAGTAACTCTTCTGCAGGAAGCTCGGCACCTTGTTGGGCATTGTAATACTGAGGATACAATTGATAAAGTTGATCACGGCCGTTCATGGCTGCATAGAGCTGATGGTTGATGGGGTTCCAATCAAGTGCCACGCAGTTGCGAAGCCCGGTTGCATATCGCATGCCGCCATGATCTTCTGTTTGATTGGGCACGTCGGCGCGAAATCTCCAAATGCCTCCATAATGTTCCAACAGGGGGCATGGGTTTTGTCCGGGAGAGCCCTTCTGTCGATCTTCGTATTGGCAGGCATTAGAAGGGGCGCCTACGTTTACATACATATATCCTTGATTATCGAAAGTAAACGTTTTGGTTTGGTGTTGATGTTGTAAGGGGAAACGCGCAATTGTCTCTCCTTGTGCATTGGGTAATAATTGGCCAGGGATGAGTTTAAATCGGATAATTGCTGTATCGGCTCCAAAATATAGATAGCCATTGTGTATGCCAATGCCATCGCCGTTGGTGTTGGGCCCAAAATATTCAATGATATCGGCTTTGCCATCTCCATTTTGATCACGCAGGCAAGCAATAGCATGGCCGTTGTGCGGAGCACGTAGCGCAACGTAAATATCACCATTGTCGCGTACCACAATATGGCGAGGAGTACCAATATCAGATGCGACAATCACAGCATGAAAGCCAGTGGGCAATTTCAGTTGATCATTATTGGGTGCAAACGCCAGCCGAGAAACCGCCTGCTGACCTTCTGATGAAAAGTATCCCAGACTGAAGAGAATAATCATGCTAAATAGAAAGGGATAAATTCGATATTGTTTCATGGCTAAATGAAATTTTCAGTCTACTAAGTTAAGGAGTGTTTTGAGAAAATCATCAAGAATAAATTGGAATACTTTATTTTTACACGCCATTCGTAGAGCTATTTTATTTGAAGGGTATATATGCATGATATTATTGAGTTTTTGCGTCATTTGATCAATCCTTCCTGGATCATTCACCATGGCGGATTATATTTATTGTTGTTTGTCATTTTTGCAGAAACAGGTTTATTTGTAGGCTTTTTCCTTCCAGGCGATTCGTTGTTGTTTGTTGCTGGCATGATTGGGGCGCAGCCAGATAATCCGTTTCAAATGCCTTTTGCGTTGGTGGTGTTGTTGGTGATCATTGCTGGCATTTTGGGAAATTTCGTTGGATATTGGTTTGGCAAAAAATCTGGGCCATTGCTTTTTAAGCGGGAAGATAGTTTCTTCTTTAAGAAAAAACATTTGATTGCCGCTCATGAGTTTTACGAAAAGCATGGTGGATTGGCTATCATCTTTGCGCGATTTCTCCCCTTCATTCGCACATTTGCTCCTATTGTAGCGGGCATTGTAAAAATGGACTATCGTAAGTTCACACTTTTTAATGTAATTGGTTGTGTGCTTTGGGTTTCATGTATCATGTTTGCAGGATATTTTTTGGGTATTTCATTTCCTTGGTTAGGTGATCATTTGGAATGGATTGTAATTGGTATTGTTCTTATCACCACGCTACCTGTGATTTTACGCCTATTGCTAGGTTCCCACAAGTCTTCAATTTCATAAAACATGTAACCTATGGAGTCATTACCTACTACCCCATCGCGTAGCGCCTCGGTGTTGAGTCTAGTAGTCATTGTTTCTTCTTTGGGTTATTTTGTGGATATCTATGATTT
The DNA here is from genome assembly GCA_023511875.1 of Thermoflavifilum sp. Lineage (GTDB taxonomy): Bacteria > Bacteroidota > Bacteroidia > Chitinophagales > Chitinophagaceae > Thermoflavifilum. The sequence goes on along the minus strand of JAIMAQ010000003.1, from coordinate 112,736 downwards.
GTTGTTGTTTACGATTATTCGGGTGAGAAGCTTGAATGATTTGGGTATAATGGGTGATGCGCAACAAGTGGTAGGTTTGTCGTTATTGAATTTTCAGATGATTGGTTTATTGGTGGGAGGCATTTTATGGGGGGTTTTAGGAGACAAACGAGGTCGTCTTTCGGTATTGTTTGGTTCCATCCTTTTATATTCTTTAGGCAATATTGGGAATGGATTGATTCATGGACCACATGTGATTTTTTGGTATAAATTTTTTCGGTTGATAGTGGGGCTAGGCTTGGCTGGAGAATTGGGTGCTGGAGTAACACTGGTTTCTGAATTATTACCAGCCGATAAAAGAGGCTATGGCACCACTATCGTGGCCAGCGTAGGTATATTAGGAGCAGTAGCGGCTTATTTTGTGGCGCAATTCATTCCTAGCTGGAGAGTGTGTTATTTCGTTGGCGGAGGATTGGGTTTACTTCTGCTCATATTGCGCGTAGGGGTATTGGAATCGGGCATGTACAAGGCTATTCAACATCAACCGATTTCCAAAGGCAATTATTTTGCTTTTTTCACGAATGCCAATCGGTTTTTTCGATATCTCACTGTGATTTTACTGGGGATACCAGCCTGGTATGTGGTAGGTATATTGATTGCTTTTTCTGATGGGTTTGCTAAAGATTTGCAGATTCAAGGTATTCCAGATCCAGGTAAGGCCGTGATGATTAGCTATACAGTGCTCACTTTGGGTGGCTTGTTGTGTGGATACATCAGTCAGTTGCTCAAGAGTCGGAAAAAAGCGCTTTATTTATTTTATGCTATTTGCTTCTTTTCGGTGGTAGCATATTTTCGAGCTTATCGGGTGAGCTTAAGTACTTTTTATTTCATTTGTGGTTTGTTAGGATTGGGGGTAGGTTTCTGGTCGGTATTTGTGACGGTGGCAGCCGAACAGTTTGGCACGAATTTGCGCGCTACTGCAGCTATTACAGCGCCCAATTATGCTCGGGGAGCGCTTCCGCTGATTACCATGTTGTATCATTTCTTTGAAAAACAGGTTTTTCATAGTCATCTACAAGGAGCATTCTGGACTGGAGTGGTGTGCATTGGAATTGCCGTATTATCGGCTATTTGGCTACAAGAAACGTATGGCAAAGACCTCAACTTTGTAGAACAAATCTAATGTAAGACATGATACATGAGAAAGCTTTTAGTGGTGCGGTTTTCATCGATCGGAGATATTGTATTAACCACTCCTGTAATACGTTGTCTCAAAAGGCAGATTCCTGACGTAGAGCTCCATTATCTCACCAAAGCGGCCTATGGGCCTATCTTAGAAGCCAATCCTCATGTTGATCGTTTGTTTTTATTGCAAGACAACTGGACGGATTTGATAACGCTACTTCGAGCTGAGCGATATGAAGCCGTCATTGACTTGCATCATAACCTGAGAACGTTCAAGTTGCAGGCTTTTTTAAGAAGGCCCTTTTATCGATTTCCCAAATTAAATTGGAAAAAATGGTTGGTTGTGCAGATGAAGTGGAAATCGCTTTTGCCAGATGTTTCAGTAGTAGATCGATATTTCGAGGCGGTGAAAAGTTTAGGGATAAAACCCGATGGAGAAGGCGTGGATTATTTTATCCCTGAAAAAGCAAGATTTCCAATAGAAAACTTACCAGTTGTATTTCAACGAGGTTATTTAGCCTGGGCTATTGGAGCTGCACATGCTACGAAAAAATTGCCAGCCGATCGGATGTTGCAGTTAGCTGCGTTGATCCCGTATCCCATAGTAGTGATTGGGGGTAAAGAAGATGCTGCTATGGGAAACCGTCTCGTTGAGCAGCATCAGGAGAAGATATATAATGTAGCAGGTCGTTGTACCCTACATCAATCGGCCGACCTGATACGTCAGTCGCATTTATTGCTCACGCACGATACGGGTATGATGCACATAGGAGCAGCATTTCGCAAACCCATGGTTACTCTTTGGGGGAATACGATTCCAGAGTTTGGTATGTATCCTTACTATGGAAGTAAATATCAGCAGGGTAAGGTTTCTGATTTATTTGACATTATCGAGCACACTAGATTGTCGTGCAGGCCTTGCTCCAAAATCGGCTATGAGGCTTGCCCGCGTGTGCATTTCAAATGCATGCGCGAATTAGATTTACTCGCCATTGCGCAAGCCATACATCGTCGCTGGGAATCCATATCGGGATAAGAAAAAGAAAAAAACCGGCTTTTAAAACCGGTTTTTCATTTCATCAGTAAATAAATACTCTTCCCAACTTCATACCAGTTGCATGCTATCGAGTACCTGCATCACTTCCCGGACATGGGCAGCAGAAGCATTCACGAGAGCCATTTCTTCATCGTTGAGCTGTAGTTCAATGATTCTTTCGATGCCATTTCTACCGAGAACGACAGGTACTCCAAGATAAATATTTTTTAATCCATATTGACCATCTAGCCAAGCGCAGCAGGGCAAAATACGACGTTCATCTTTACAGATAGCTTCAACCATTTGAGCGGCAGCAGCTCCGGGTGCGTACCAGGCAGAGGTGCCCAGTAAGTTCACGATTTCTCCCCCACCCTTTTGGGTACGTTCAATGATGGCCTGCAGGCGTTCTTCACTCACCAGTTCGGTGACGGGTATACCGGCCACACTCGTGTAGCGTGGCAGAGGCACCATGGTATCACCGTGTCCGCCGAGCAACAGAGCTTCGATATCTTTAGGAGAGCAGCCAATTTCTTCGGCCAGAAAAGCCTTGTAACGAGCCGTGTCGAGCACACCGGCCATGCCAAACACCCGCCGACTGTCGACCTTAGCGGTTTTGTAAGCGCAATAGGTCATCACATCAAGTGGGTTGGATACGATGACCAAAATAGCATCAGGGGAATATTTCATGATGTTTTCGGTAACTGATTTCACGATGCCAGCATTGGTAGAAATCAAATCATCGCGGCTCATACCGGGCTTACGCGGTAATCCAGAAGTAATGACCACCACATCACTATTAGCCGTTTTGCTGTAATCGTTGGTTACGCCCACAGTACGTGTTCCAAAATGCAAAATGGGAGCCGATTCCCAAATGTCTAGTGCTTTGCCCTCGGCAACTCCATCTTTGATGTCGAGCAAAACAATTTCTTGCAAAAAATCTTTACTGGCTAATACATTAGCACAAGTGGCACCTACGTTGCCGGCACCAACTACAGTTACTTTCATAGAAACAAATATTTAACATGTGAAAGATTGGAACACAAAGTTAGTCCATAATGCTTGAATGAAAAAGGCGAGTTTACCCAATCAGTACCTTCTCGGATTGAGATAATGCAACAAGGTGTCGGCAGGGCGAGTACCCTCGGCATGATATACCAGCGAATCATACTGGTTGTAGATGTATAACCCCGGGAAAAAGCGCAAGCGATAGAAACTCAACAACCAGCGTTTAGCATCAGTGGCTACCGTGATAATATGAGGATATTGATCCAGATGATAATCATGTGCGTATTGGATCATATCGTTGACCGGGAAATGCGTAACCATTAGGATTTGCGTCCCCTTAAATTGTTTGATATGGTTGACAATATCTTCCGTTTCGTGATGACAATGTTCACAATCTACGCTGAATAAGAAAATCAGTGTTGGCGTATTTTTCTTCAAGTCTTTTTCTGTAAAAGTCTTGCCACTGGCTGTAATCACACTAAAATGAGGAATCGTAGGATAACGGAGAAATAAAGGCTGATCGCCATTTATGCTTTCTTGCGCATACAACATATGTGTAAACATCAGGGTACTGGCGAAGGCTGCGCATGTGATTGACAATCGTTTGAACGAACGAATGAAAGACATATTTAAATGGTTTAATGTAGAAATATAGGGTAAAGTTAAACGCTTTTTGAAAAAAACTTTTTTGAATATTGTTAATCGTTTTGTAAGTTCACGTCCCTGCAGGTGTTTTCCAACAGGATGAGAAAATTTTTTTCTTTTTTACCTTTGCAAATCTTTTATGAAACAAAATTACCTATGGCAACAACTGCAGACATCCGCATGGGGCTCACTATCAAGTTGGGCAATGAACTGTATCAAGTAGTAGATTTCGGACAAAACAAAACAGCACGCGCAGCGGCGAAAGTATGGGCAAAGCTAAAAAGCGTGGAAACAGGTAAAACGATTGAACATACGTGGAATTCTGGCGATACCATTTATCCAGTGAGGATTGAAAAAAAGCCTTGTCAATTTTTATACAAAGATGATACGGCCTATTATTTTATGGACAACACCACATATGAACAAATTGCACTGAATGAATCACAAGTGGATCATCCTGAATTTTATAAAGAAGGCCAGGAATGCTTTATCTTGATCAATACCGATAACGATCAACCTATTAGTGTGGAATTGCCCGATAAAATTGTGCTGCGTGTTACTTACACAGAACCCGGATTGAAAGGTGATACGGCTACTCGTGCCATGAAACCTGCTACCGTTGAAACTGGAGCCACAATAATGGTGCCTTTGTTTGTAGATAAAGATGAGTTGATCCGCATAGATACCCGTACTGGCGAATATGTAGAGCGCGTAAAAGAGTAACGCTTAAACGGCTGCTACACACGGGCAATAGATTGTTCACATAAACCTACATACATGGACTTTAAACAAATTCAGGAGCTCATTAAGCTGGTAAGTAAGTCACAAATCAGTGAGTTAAGCATTGAACAAGAAAACTTTAAAATTACGATTAAGCAAAAAGATCAAACCAGCCAGCCTGCTCCAATTGCACAGCCTGCGTATCCAATGGCTACACCAACGAGCATAATACCCACTACAACAGTATCTGCAACTCCTCCTGCAACAACATCTGCTACGCCTCCCCCGCCTTCACCCAAAGAAGAAAATTATTTGACCATCAAATCGCCAATGATTGGCACTTTCTACAGAAGCCCTTCTCCCGACAAGCCTCCTTTTGTGAATGTGGGCGACGAAGTGAAGCCAGGGCAGGTGGTATGCATTATTGAGGCCATGAAGCTGTTTAACGAAATTGAAAGTGAAGTGTCGGGGCGAATTGTGAAGGTTTTGGTGGAAGATGCCTCGCCTGTGGAATTTGATCAACCCTTATTTCTCGTAGAGCCGATTTAACCCTAGCCAACGGAGTAAACATGTTTAAAAAAATATTGATTGCCAATCGGGGAGAAATTGCCCTGCGTGTGATTCGCACTTGTAAAGAAATGGGCATCAAGACAGTGGCTATTTATTCGACTGCCGATCGGGAAAGCCTGCACGTAAAATTTGCCGATGAGGCCGTATGCATAGGTAAGCCCCCCAGCACAGATTCTTACCTGAATATCCCCCATATCATGGCAGCGGCCGAAATCACCAATGCCGATGCTATTCATCCTGGATATGGTTTTCTGGCTGAAAATGCTCGTTTTGCGGAGATTTGTACTGAGCATGGGATCAAGTTTATTGGTCCTACAGCCGAGATGATTCGCAAAATGGGCGACAAGATGACCGCCAAGGAAACCATGATTGCTGCTGGTGTACCCGTTATTCCGGGCTCGGAGGGCTTACTTTCCAGCTTAGATGAAGCCAAATCTCTTGCTCGCGAAATAGGTTATCCCGTGATTCTAAAGGCCACGGCTGGAGGGGGAGGAAAAGGTATGCGTGTGGTTTGGGAAGAAAAAGAACTGGAAAAACAATTTCAAGTAGCTAAAGCCGAAGCCAAGGCAGCCTTCAATAACGACGGCATTTATTTAGAAAAATATATCGAAGAGCCTCGTCATATTGAATTTCAAATAGCCGGCGATCAATATGGTCGCGTGTGTCATCTAAGTGAAAGAGATTGCTCCATTCAACGACGCCATCAAAAGCTTGTTGAGGAATCTCCTTCTCCCTTTATGACTCCAGAATTACGGGAAAAGATGGGGGAAGCGGCTATCCGTGCGGCTCAAGCTATTAACTATGAGAGTGTGGGTACAGTAGAATTTTTGGTCGATAAGTACCGCAACTTTTATTTCATGGAAATGAACACCCGTATTCAAGTAGAGCACGGGGTAACTGAAGAAGTCATCAATTTTGACCTGATTAAAGAACAGATTAAGATTGCTGCAGGCGTTCCCATTTCTGGAAAAAATTATTTTCCTCAGATGCATGCTATTGAATGCCGTATCAATGCCGAAGATCCTTTCAACGATTTTCGCCCCAGCCCTGGACGAATAACAGTGTTGCATGTGCCTGGTGGGCATGGCGTACGGGTAGATTCGCATATCTATGCTGGATATGTGATTCCGCCTTATTATGATTCCCTTGTAGCCAAGCTCATCACCGTTGCTCAAACCCGTGAAGAAGCCATCAACACCATGGAAAGAGCCTTAAGTGAATTTGTGATCGAAGGCATCAAAACTACTATTCCTTTTCACCTGCAGCTCATGCGCAACGAAGCTTTTCGCAGCGGAGAATTTACCACGCAATTTTTGAATGAATTTAAGCTGGAACCCGTTGAAGAATAAGTCTTGAAGATTACCGCTTGGCAAGCGAACGGTTAACAGCTTCTGGAAGAAAAGGAGAAGCATCACCCCCATTTCGAAGCACATCGCGGATCAACGTAGATGCCGTCGTGGAATAAGCTGGTGAAGACGTTAAAAAAATTGTTTCGATTTCTGGAGCCAAAGCCCGATTCATATCGGCAATAGATTTCTCATATTCAAAATCACTCACATAACGAATGCCCCGCAAGATGAATCGTAGTTGACGTTGCCGACAATATTCGACCGTCAACCCTTCGTAAGCGGCTACTTCTACTCGTGACTCATCGGCAAATACTTCTCTGATCCAGTTCAGCCGCTGCTCCAGGCTAAACATGGGCTGCTTTAACACATTACTCCCAATGCCTACAACTACTCGATCAAACAATTGCAAGGCTCGGCGAATAATATCTACATGTCCCAAAGTGATGGGATCAAAAGTTCCAGGAAACAAACATGCTTTTTCCATGCTTTAAGCATTAATGGGATGAGCCAAGAAAAAAGAAAAAACTGTTTTGCCATACTGTCGATTGAATAATAGATGCGGATGGGTATCGAATCGCAATAGTTTGCTGTGTTCGATAATCAGCCAACCATTTTCTCGAAGCAACCCGTGTGAGAAAATAGCATTGGGTAGCTCGGAAACATGATCCATGTCATAAGGAGGATCGGCAAAAATGAGGTCAAACTGTTGGTGCGCATGTCGAATATATTGCCAGGCATCAGCCTGAACAACTTCACAGGTATGCATTTCCCAGACTTCAATTTGCCGGCGAATAAATTGAACTACTCGGTATTGGCGATCGACCATTACTACCCGACGAGCACCTCTCGAGGCCAGCTCATAGCCCACACTGCCCGTTCCGGCAAATAAATCAAGCGCTTCAATATCTGCTAATGCTATTCTATGCTGTAAGATATTAAATAGAGCTTCTTTTGCTCGGTCGCTCGTAGGCCTACTGTTGAAGCCAGGTGGCGTGGAAAACTTTCTACCTTTCCAAATTCCACTGATTATTCGCATAGAGCTAAGGCTAAGTTAGAATAAAAAAAATGCCCAGGATATCGGGTAAATGCTTCAACATAATCGAATGGACGCGGCCTGCTAAGCCATTGAATAATTGGAATATATGCATACAGCAACTCGTACAATTTAGATTGTCTGGTGATTTCTCCGCCCAATACACAACGCATGCTCGATATATCTATCTGAAAATGTTTGGCTATAGCCAAAATATGGTACAGCACATCTGTCTCCGACGAAAACTTGATCTGATGAACATACAACAATTGTTCGTGTCGACGAGCGATAAAATAAGCATCATGTTGATCGATGTAGATAAATAATTGTTCGCCTCGTTTATCGGCATATTGTTTAAAAATAGCCTTTAACAAGGCTGATGCAGTGTGAAACAAGCTATAGTGAGAAAATTCTTTTCGTATCAATGCAAGCAAACTAGCGGGTACGGCAAAGAGATTATAGGCTTTACATTCTTGAATGGTGTCTATCAACACATGATCTTCTTCTTGTAACAAATACAAGGGTTCAAAATATTCCCTTTCTGCACCCGATATGAAGGCGTCAATGGGCACTAAGGTGTGTGGAAAAGGGGTATATCCGATGAACACGTCTTGATAAGGCTTACGGAGCATGGCTTCGTGTTCCAGAAAAAATTCCAGACAATCGGATACAGAAGTAGTTTCTACTTGTGCATGTGTAGGTAACTGATAAGCTTTCAATTGAATGATACGTTCTTCAGCATTTTTGATAGCAAAAGAAATTTTTTGCTGACCTATTTCTAAAAGCAGTGTACAAGTAGAGAGATCGGTTTGTAGAATCACCGGATCGTCTACGGCATATATGGGTTCCAGTGCGGGAGTAATTTGCATACACTCAGGTTCAATACAATGATAATAAAAATTACGGTAATTCTAGCTTATTGCAAGCTTTTGATGAGCGCTTCGCAACGTTGTTTCCACATATCGTCGCCTTGTCTTATGCTTTTCAGTTGTAAGGCCATACGGGCTATGCGTATTGCTTGCTCGTCTTGCCCGTTGGCATGCAAGGCTGAGGCCAGATCGTAATAATTGCTAATCATGCGGCGATCGAGCTGCATACAGCGTTTAAAGCTATTAATAGCATCGCTCATGCTGATGTTAGGTAATTGGCCAAACAACAGCTTAACGGCAGAGCGCTCTACTACGCTCATGCTGGCCAATTGTTGTTGAATACGCCCCAATAAGTTCCATGCAGCTGCAGAGGTGCTGTCGGCCTGAATCACTTGTTGTACTCGGGCCAGGGATATTTTCCATCCGTTGATCTTTTCTTTCATTCCAGCTTTCAGTGCTCGCTGAAAGCTTGCTTCAGCGGCAGCAAGCTGGGCCTCTGGCAGTTGTGGAGAAAGGTGCAGAGCTGAATCGGCATATAATTCGGCGAGGCCAATCAAAACGTTTTTTCGAGCATCTGCAGAGGTAATGCGAGCCAGATGGCTAGCCAGCAGGCTGGCATCGGCCAGTAGCTGAGCATTGTGCGGTTGCTCTGCGATAGCACGTTGGTATAGCTTTAGCGCCTCTTCTTCTTTCATCTGGGCAATCAACTGTTTTGCCTCGGCCACAATAGCCGATTGTTGTGCCCAACCTGGAAAATAGCAGCTTATCAGCACAAATGCAATAAAGATTTGCCATCTCATGGCATGAATGGTTTTGGTTTTTACACACTAATAGGTTCTCACTAGCTTCACTACAGCTTTTTCTATTTCTCCTCCTAACAAGGGAAAAGGTTTGGTAAGGATGATTTCTATTTGCTTAACGAATAATAACTTCTCTGATAATGTATTAGCAATTTCTTGTACACGAGTTTCCAGGAGCGTAGCGGGTTTATTCATCACTTCACAAATCCAGTCGTAGACTTGTTCGTAGTTAAGTGTATCGGCCAGATCGTGAATGGGGCGGTCGGGAGCGAGTTGTATGCATACATCCAATATCCACTCTTGCCCCATTTCTTGTTCTGCCGGATAATATCCATAAGGACCAGAAAAATGTATGCCCTTTAATTGTATAGAAAGTATGTCTTGCATGTTGTGCATTTTGCCCAACAACCAAAATTCGGCAGTATTTTTTGCTTCACAAAACCTATCACATAATTTCTTTGATGCTTTTTGCTTAGCTTGAAGGAATATAAGCGATTATCGGGAAGTTTTCGTATCAAGAGGTCTTTGCAAATATTTTTTGTGATAAGATATTCTGAATTATCTTTGTAGTAGAAACTGTCGAGTTAAAATTTGGCTTCGTTCTTTCCATATAGGCAGTTTCTCCTCGGGGTGCCTTACTGTCAGGCTGAGATCATACCCGTTGAACCTTGACCAGGTAATGCTGGTTAGGGAAAGGTAAGAGAAATTCCTCCCTTACCTTATTTGTATTTGTGGCATGGCGAAGGCTGTGGATATGGTGCACCATATCTAGTCAGATTGCTTTGCCATAGCAGTTTTTAGATCTATTGTTTCTGCATCATGATGCCGGCCAATGATGCAGCAATGGATACTTATGTCAACACAAAAACATATGGTGTAACTATTAAACACAAAAATTATGAAATATCTATTGGGCCTGTATTTCTGGTTTTTAGCAAGCCAGGCTTCTGCACAATTTGTAATTACTGGCCGTGTGATCGATACTGCTCAACATCCATTGGCTGGAGCTACTATTCGCATGTTTACGTCGAGCAATCATCAATTCTTACAGGGCACTATTAGCCAGGCTGATGGCACATTTCAACTACATATTTCTAAACCTGGGAGCTATATTGTACAAGTTTCATCGGTGGGTTATGATACTTATCAACGCACCTTGCAGATCAATGCTCATCAACAGTTGCAAGTGGTATTGCGTACGGCTAATTTGTTGGTAAGCCCACTAGAAATTGTGGCTACACGCGCGGCCTCGAATGCACCTTTTACAAAAGACAATATCTCTGGTCAAGCGCTCAACCGAAATAATTTAGGAGAAGATATGCCTTATCTGTTGGGCCTCCAACCCTCTGTAACTACTACCTCTGATGCTGGTACGGGTATCGGATATACGGGCATTCGTATTCGCGGAACAGATGCCACGCGTATTAATGTTACCATCAATGGTATTCCAGTGAATGATGCCGAAGATCAAGGGGTGTATTGGGTAGATATTCCTGATTTAGCATCTTCAGCATCTTCTATTCAAATACAACGAGGTGTGGGTTCATCTACCAATGGAGCTGGTGCTTTTGGCGCCACTATTAACATTAGTACCAACGAATATCATGATCAACCTTATGCCAGCTGGGAAAGTAGTGCAGGCTCGTTTAATACATGGAAAAATACGGTGAAACTGGGTACTGGATTGCTAAACCATCATTTTGCGGTAGATGCCCGCCTATCGAAGATTTCATCGGATGGATATATTGATCGTGCATTTGCCGATTTAAAATCATTTTATTTGTCAGGTGCATATTATGCCAACAAAACAGCTATTCGTTTTAATATCATCTCCGGAAAAGAAAGAACTTATCAAGCCTGGAATGGGGTGCCTCAAGATTCACTGGCCACACATCGCACCTACAACGGCCTCGGACTTATGCCTGATGGGAATTATTATTCCAATCAAACCGATAATTATCAACAAGATTATTATCAGCTCTTTTTTAATCATGCAATTAATCACCAACTCAATTATTCATTAGCAGCATTTTTGACAAAGGGAAAAGGTTATTATGAAGAATACCAAATGGATCAAGCCTATGCCAGCTATGGTTTACCCGATCCGATTATTGGCCAGGATACTATTCGTACTACAGATTTAATTAGAGATCTATGGCTAGATAATAATTTTTATGGATTTATTTTTTCGTTTAACCACACGGGAAAGCTTAACTGGACGCTTGGTGGAGGTGCCGATCAATATGATGGCAAACATTTCGGTAATGTACAATGGGCACAATATGCTATTCCTAAAGATTATCAATATTACTACAACATTGCGCATAAGAAAGATGCCAACTTGTTTTGGAAGACCGATCGTTCATTGACTGAGCGGTTGAGCGCCTATTTGGATTTACAATATCGCTTTGTGCAATACCATATCAATGGATTTGATGATAATCCTACACTTATTCAGCACAATAACTATCATTTTTTTAATCCTAAAATTGGGGTGAATTGGCAGTTTAATCAACACGCTCGGCTATATGTATCTTATGCAGTTGCGCATAAAGAACCTAATCGTGATGATTACGAAGCTAATCAAGCAGAAACGCCTCGCCCTGAGATTCTCTACGATGCGGAACTTGGTTATGAAGGGCAAACCTCGCGCTATAGCTGGCATGCAGGATTATATTTCATGAATTATCATGATCAACTCGTGCTCACTGGAAAAATTAATGATGTAGGTGCATATACACGTACAAATGTACCTTCTAGCTATCGCGCTGGTATGGAATTAACAGGCGGATATCGGCTTACCTCCTGGTTAAACCTACAGGCCAATCTCACTTATAGTCAAAATAAAATTCGCCATTTCACTGAATATATTGATGATTATGATCAAGGTAATCAAAAGGCTATCGATCATGGTACTACCGATATTGCCTTTTCGCCTAACTGGATTGGTGCAGGCATTGTACAAATTAAGCCTATTCGACATCTAGAAATTGATTGGACGGCCAAATACACGGGTTTACAATATCTCGACAACACCAGCAACCCTAACCGAGTACTACCTGCCTATATGGTGCATAATTTGGTCTTTAATTATCAACTCGTTCCGCGTTGGGCACAACAAATTCAACTCAAATTCATTATTGAAAACTTATTAAATAAAAAATATGCTAACAATGGATACACGTATTCTTACATAGAAAACGGTCAGCTTCACACAGAAAATTATTATTTCCCACAAGCGGGGATACATGTGTTAGGTGGTTTTGAGTTCGACTTTTAAACGAGTTTCATAAATCTATTTAGCCCGCCAGTTGCTACTGGTGGGCTTTTTTATATGCTGATTTTTCCTAACGAAGCGATTTCATCCCCAATTGTATGGCCTAACAATTGGCATTTTTTACATTAACTTGCGTGAATCAAGATGATGGCACGCATACTTCTTATAGGCACAGCATATCCGTTTCGAGGCGGATTAGCGGCTTTTAATGAACGCATGGCAAGGGCTTTTCAACAAGCAGGCCATGAGGTAATGATATATACCTTTACGGTACAGTACCCATCATTTTTGTTTCCTGGTAAAACACAATTTGCAGATGGCCCACCACCAGCCGATTTGCAAATACAGCGTAAAGTACATGCTCTCAACCCGCTCAATTGGATTCGCGTGGGTATGCACTTGAAGAGGCTTTCGCCCGATTTAATCATTGTGAAATATTGGTTACCTTTTATGGCTCCTTGCTTCGGCACGTTGCTTCGGCTAGCTCGGCTAAATAAGCATAGCCGCATCGTATGTGTACTCGACAACGTGATACCACATGAACAACATTTTTTAGATACTGTATTGACCCAATATTTTCTACAACCCGTCGATGCTTTTATCGCCATGAGTCAGCAGGTGTGGAACGACTTGAGGAGGTTTACCAACAAGCCTGCTCGTTTGGTGCCCCATCCCGTGTATGACGTGTATGGCAAACCCGTGAGCCGTGATGAAGCTTGCCAGAAGTTGGGATTGGATTCGAATCTACGCTACGTATTATTTTTTGGATTTATCCGCGCTTATAAAGGTCTAGATTTGTTGCTGGAAGCATTTGCCGATCCACGCATTCGAGAAAAACCAGAGCTGCGGCTTATTGTAGCGGGTGAATTTTATGAAAATCGAGAAAAATATCTGCAACTAATAGATGCTGGGAAGCTGCATGATCGGGTTATTTTGCGTAACGACTTTATTCCAGATGAAGAAGTGAAATACTATTTTTGTGCAGCAGATGTGGTTGTGCAACCCTATCGAAGTGCCACCCAGAGCGGTATTTCTCAAATTGCTTATCATTTTGGAAAACCCATGATTGTGACGCGCGTTGGTGGTTTGCCTGAGATCGTGCCCCATGGACAAGCTGGTTTGGTTTGTGATCCACATGCACATGCATTGGCTGAAGCTATAGCTCAATTTTTTTCGATGGATATTTCAAGCATCGTTCAATTTGTGCAAATGGAGAAAAAACGTTTTAGCTGGGAATATTTTACAGAGGCCATTTTATCGCTTGCAGGTATCAATGAACCCGATGAAGTGCAACAAGTGAAACAAGTTTAATGGATTCATATTGTAAGTATGATTCACAGAAGTAAAGCTCCTTTACGGATTGGTTTGGCTGGTGGGGGTACCGATGTGAGTCCGTACGCCGATCTTTATCATGGTGCGGTGTTGAATGCAACGCTTTCTTTATTTGCTTATGCCTCTATCGAGCCGCTATCGGAGCATAAAATTGAATTATATGCGGCCGATCGAAATCAATTTATACAATTGGCATGTACCGAACAGCATCCTACCGATGGTGAATTGCAACTTCTCAAAGGTGTATATAACCGAATTGTTCGCGATTTTACCCATAAGCCTTTATCGTTTCGCCTAACTACTTATGTAGATGCCCCACCTGGATCGGGATTGGGTACTTCTTCGACCCTGGTAGTAGCTGTGGTAGGTGCTTTTGCCGAATGGCTTAAGTTGCCCTTAGGTGAATACGATATTGCACGCTTGGCTTATGAAATCGAACGTCAAGATTTAGGAATGGCTGGTGGGCGGCAAGACCAATATGCAGCTACTTTTGGTGGTGTGAATTTCATGGAATTTTATCCAGAGGAAAAAGTAATCGTCAACCCCTTGCGCATCCGACAAAACTATTTAAATGAGCTAGAAAACAATCTTCTCCTTTACCATACGGCCACTAGTCGACTGTCGTCGGTCATCATTGAACAACAACGACAAAATGTGATTCAAAAAAATACAGCTTCCATAGAAGCCATGCATCAGCTTAAGGAACAAGCCATATTGATGAAGGAAGCGCTATTGAAAGGCCATATAGATGAGATTGGAGAAATATTAGATTTTGGTTTTCAACACAAACGTCGCATGGCCAGTGGTATTTCTAATCCCCAATTAGATGAAATATATGAAACTGCTAAAAAAGCTGGGGCAACGGGTGGCAAAATATCAGGTGCGGGAGGCGGCGGATTCATGATTTTATATTGCCCTAGAAATAGCCGATATCGGGTAATGGAAGCCTTAGCGCCTTTTGGTGGGAGCTTTCATAAATATCAATTTGTGCAACAGGGTTTAACTACCTGGAGTATATAAATTTACCCTTAATCTCATATTGCTATGGCCACTCTTTCAACTGTGATCGAACAAGCACTTCAGGAATCTATTCAGGTGAAAACCGCGATCCTGAACGATCGTAAGCTCATGCTCTTAATAGAAGAAATCGTTGATCTCATGGTGCAAACTTTTCGAGAAGGGCATAGGGTATATTTTTGTGGTAATGGCGGAAGTGCAGCCGATGCTCAACATCTTGCCGCTGAACTTTCGGGTCGATTTTATATTGATCGACGACCCTTGCCGGCTGAGGCTCTTCATTGCAATACCTCCTTCCTCACCGCTGTGGCCAATGATTATAACTATGAAGAGGTATATGCACGACTCTTGCAAGCCATGGCGCAGCCGGGCGACTTGCTTTGGGCATTGTCTACTTCAGGCAATTCACGCAACATTATTCGGGCTATAGAAATGGCCCAACAAATACCTATACAAGTGATTGGCTTTACTGGTCAAAAAGGAGGAGCTATGCTGCATATGTGCGATTATTTAATCAATGTACCATCTAATAACACTCCGCGTATTCAAGAAGCGCATATGCTCATTGGGCACACCATTTGTCAACTCACTGAACAAGCTTTATTTGGTAGTCATGATGCCTGAAGTCATTATTCTGGCAGGTGGATTGGGTACTCGACTTAGATCGGTGTTGCCCAAACTCCCTAAGGTGCTTGCCCCCATTGGCAATCGACCCTTTCTGCATTATTTGCTACACTACCTTTCTGGCCAGCAAATAAGTCGGGTGATTCTTTCCTTGGGTTATCAACACGAACAAGTCCTGAAATGGCTTGCTGATAATCGGTCAACATATCCGCTGGAGATATTTCCCATCGTTGAGCCTTATCCATTGGGCACAGGTGGAGCTATTGGCTTGAGCATGAGGTTTGTACAAACCTATACGGCATGTATACTCAATGGCGACACTTATTTCCCCATTTCACTCGCCGAAATGCAAAAATTTCACGAACAGATGGGTAAGCCTATTACCCTGGCTACTTGTTATGTACCTCAAACCACTCGCTTTGGCTGTGTAGAAATTGATGAAGACCAACATGTGGTGAAATCTTTTCAGGAAAAACAATCTGCACATGCAGGCTGGATAAATGCAGGTGTGTATTGTATACATACTCAGTGGTGGATGGCTCAACGCTGGGCAGAAAAATTTTCATTCGAAAAAGATGTATTAGAAACATTCACCCATTCTCATGCTTTGGCTGTAGCTGCTTTTCAGGCCTCTGCTTTTTTCATAGATCTGGGAGTTCCCGAGGATTATCAACGTGCACAAACTTTGATTCCTGCCCATGCCGGTATTTCATAAGCAATGGACATTGTTTCTAGATCGCGATGGAGTGATCAATGTGGAAAAGAAAGAGAGTTATGTGCTCAGCTGGGATGAATTTGTATTTGCCCCTGGTGCACTGGAAGCTTTAGGCATGCTCAATGAAGTGTTTGGTCATATCGTCGTTGTTACCAATCAGCGTTGCATTGGTAAAGGTTTGCTCACTGTACAACAACTCGATGATATTCATCGTTGTATGGTGAAAACGATAGAAACACATGGCGGGAGGATAGATCGCATTTATTTTTGTCCGGATCTGGATGACGATAGCCCCTGTCGGAAGCCGCAAACGGGCATGGCCTGGCAAGCCAGGCGCGACTTTCCAGATATTCAGTTTCATCGGTCGGTAATGGTAGGTAATCATTTTTCAGACATGATGTTTGGAAAGCAATTGGGAATGTATACCGTTTGGATTGGCAGTGATACATGTGAAGAAATGCCGCAGCTGCCACATCCACTGATAGATGCTTGTTATCCAAGCTTGTATGATTGGGCAAAAGCTATTGGTTAATTTGTTGAAATGATTTTAACAAGCCTTAACAATAGGGTTTGGTAAATTTGGTCTCATGAAAGTTAAATATGCCATCGTTTGGGGAATATGCTTTGGGTTGCTTAGTGGGTTATGTATTTCCGCTCATGCACAATATCGCCCCAATGCCCATGAATGGCATTTGCTCCAGGAAAAAGAAGATACTCTCAAGCAACTCGCTTATGAACTGGTTAATGCAAGAGATGAATTAGCACGTAAAGCGGCCAACGATGCTTTTATCCCCGTTTTGGTGCGCGCACTGAAAATTAGAGGATCATTTTATTATCCTTTTGATTCGTTGCGAGAGATTTCTATTTTATACCCACCCGATAGCAGTTTTCGCATTTTCAGCTGGCAATTTGCCCAAACTTTTGGAATGTATCGCTACTATGGGGCTATTCAAATGAATCTGCGAGATGGTAGCTTGAGATTATTTCCATTGTTCGATAATTCTATTTTTACTCACCATCTTGCCGATACCATTACGGGCCCTAATGGCTGGATTGGTTGTATTTACTATCGGTTGATTGAAACGAAATATCGAAACAAAACCTATTATACCTTATTTGGTTTTAACGGCAATTCTTTATTGAGTAACAAAAAGATTCTGGAACCACTGAGTTTTGTTGGTCATGAACCTGTCTTTGGCGCTCCAATCTTTAGTTTACCAGACGGTATTCATAATCGTTTTGTTTTAGAATATAAAAAAGATGGGAATGCAAGTATGAATTATGATGACGACTTGAAGATGATAGTATATGATCAGCTGGTTCCTTTACACAATGAACCTGAGAAAAAATATACTTATGTACCCGATGGAAATTATGAAGGATTTAAATGGGAAAACGGAAAATGGGTACACGTGAGCAAAGTATTTCCGAATTATCAAGGCCCAACACCTATTCCTTTGCCTTTTGATTTTTCCAAAAAAACACTTGCCCCTGTAGACACTACGGAAAACTGAGTAACGGCCGATGTGGCTCTGCTACACTGTTGATGTATAGAATCTTAGCGATTAGGAAAGATAGCATTTGCTGGATAGAATGCTTTATATACCTTCATGTTATTTATCAATCCATCATAATACCATAAAGAAGCACCATAGATTTGATTATAGGTATTATACAAAAACACCCTTGATAAATAATTATCTGAAGGAGAATAAGATCCATTCTTCACCATAATGCCAGGGCTGTACCTATTTCTTGGAAATGCATAATTTTTGATAATCCTAGAGATATCCTTATCCAATAAGGAGGTATATGCAGACAAGCCTTGATTTTCATTTCTGTATAGCAAAGGAGATAAGATATCAACGATGCCCATCTTCACCCAGCTTTCCCAATCTGCTAAATTATTTTGTAAGGACCAATCTAATGGTCCAGGAGCAAAGCATACCAAGCAATTAGGTTTAATTGCCTTCACTGAATCGTAAATCCTTTTTGCAAATTGGCTGAGTTGATCAGCACGCCATTTCATCCAATTGGGATCTGTATCTGAGGTGGGAATAGGGTTACCTGTTTGTTGAAGATATGTATTCAACGTCAATGAATCATATCCACTATTAATAGGCATAGCTGGAAGATGATCATCGCATTGAATGCCATCTATATTGTATTTTTTTACGGCATCTAAGATTAAATCCAACATGAATTGTTGAACCTGTGGATGAAACCCATTTAGCCAGGTAAAATTATTTCTCACTGTTGGCAAACCGTTTTTATCTATCGACACCCATTCGGGATGTTTATCCAAGATGGGGTGTGGATATCCAGTATAATGAGAAATAAATCCATATTCAAACCAGGGAATTACTTTTATCCCCTTGAGGTGTGCGTAATCAATTAATATTTGTAATGGATCCCATCCCGGGCCAAAGATCTGCGTTTGTGTGCCTTCGGGAACATTGTTTTGCAACACAGTACTGGGAAATAAGGTTTGATTTTTATTAAACACAACCACGTAAATGGCATTCAGATGAAGAGAGGCTACTAGATCAACAGTATTCCTGATATTATCTTCTGTAGATAATGCTGGGCTACCTACATTTGTTATCCAAACTCCTCTCACAGCAGTATCTGGATGTGAAGGAATATATGCAACCAATACATAATGCTCACTATAATCTCCTTTCTTTATTACAAAATCAATAGATCTAGATAAGTTGATATACGTATTCCTAGGAATTGATGCATTTGCATCATCATTAAGTTGATAGTCTACTTTTATATTAGATAAATTTGTTCCATAAGGAAGATTAAATATAATAGAATCTCCCTTGATCGTTCCCGTTTGAAAAAGTTCTGGTAGAGTAAATTGGCTTAAAATAGGTTTATGAATAATAGTACTATTTCCCTTTTTGCAAGATTGACAAAAAGGAAATATCATGATAATAAAAAATACAGTTAAAAATGCATGTTTACTCATGATGAATAACTATATTTCCTTTAAAATCTATATTTAATGAAAATGGGTCCAAAAATTTATCTATGATAATGGCTACTAACTCTCTATTTAATTCCATATTATCATCTATTCGATCGGTGTTCAAATAACCAGCCAAAAAGTTTTTAACATCAGTGATGCTTAATGAAACATTGATAGCTTTTAATAGATTGATAAATGAACTTATGGTAATATTTTTTCCACTTGCTCCATAAAAACTTAATCCTTTCTGGTAGAACTCTTTTAATCCCTCCATTAATTCATATTCACTGATTGGCCTATTTGGGTAAAACCATGATTGATTTTCCCAATTATATGGAACACCAAAGATCTTCATGATTCCCGTTAAGCAAACTCTTTGTATGGCTCCGAATGCTCGATCATTCGGTGAAACATCGATAATAGGTAATAAATAACATTTTTGTGAAAGCAATAAAGATTGAACTTCTCTGATAGATATTTCTCGGGGTTGTATATTATGTTTCACACACAATGATGCTAGAGCCCCTGCTGCTTGCCCTGTTAGGAGTACACATGGTTGTAACCGTGTTGCACCATTTGCGATATTGGTTACCGAAATTCCTTTTTCTGCCACTATTAGTCCATCCATATTTTTAGGGATTAAACTACCAATAGGCACGCTGAAAGATGGGATATGAGGAAAATTGCGTTTGGGGGCTTGCGGATTTTGGCTATGATGTTGATCAATAGGATAATCACCAACGGAGATAGAAGTTCTGTATAGGTGATCTACATATCGGTTTTGCAACTCTTGAAGTTTAAATTGCACGATTCCTTCTACTCTTCTCCCTTCTCTATGATAAGGAATAAACGGCAATCTATCGGGGGTTGGGTACTCATCATTTGCTAAATCTAAATGTTTATATCCCAATTCATGCTGAATAAAATATACAAATGATAGGGTTTTTTCTTTGGCGAGTTGATAATACTTTTCCCTGACCTTATCTGGGCTATCCACTACGTTTATATAGATATCATTCCCATGTAGAGGCCAATTGATCATATATTTATTGTTTGGCAGTCTCCCATATGAAAGCATTTTATCACAATCATAAATAGTATTTGTGCAATAATCATTTTTACAAGCACAATAAAAATCTTTTGGATCATAATTCTTAGGCTTTGGGAATGTGTCATGAGGTTGGTTGCCATAATCTTTTAGAATAGCCACATAAGTTAAATCCTGAATAATATGATTAGGAGTGTCTACTGCTAGTGATTCTCCTGTTTGGTATTTTGCATCCATGCCAATAGCATATGGGCAACCAGCCATAGCAAATACATCTCCTAATTCGGTTGCATCTATTGTAATTTTAGCGTATACGATTAATTTTTCCCCATTTTTCCCCTCAAAAACTACACCTGTGACTTTGTTATGATGTGTGAAAACTTTTATTGGGTGATATTCGTAAATAACCTGTAAATATTTTTCTCTTTTAGCAAACGCCTTAAAAATACTATCTCCCACATGTGGTTCAAACAACATATTACTTACCCAACCGGTAGAGAGCTTATCTTCACCTCCATAATGTTTATATAAAGCCTGTCTAAATTCTTCCCACAAACCAGAAGGCAGTTTATCGTTGCCATCTGTAGCACTAACCCCCGCAGAAGTAAGCATACCTCCCAACCATGGTGTAGATTCTACGATTAAGGTATTGATGCCATTTCTTGCAGATTCAATGCCTGCAGCTACTCCTCCTGTACCACCTCCTACTACCAGCACATCGACATGTTTGGTAACAGATGATATTTGTGCCTGTGCCGATATAGATAAGATCATCAATATCCAGAGTATGAAGAAACCAATTCCTTTTTTCATGCGAGAGATTGCATAATGAGCTGCTCTTGCTGTAAGTGCCATAAATGTAAGTGATGGATTCTGATTACCTACAGATGTCATACACGCCCCGTCGGTAACAAATACGTTTTTACAATGATGCAACTGATTCCACTTATTTAGTAGAGATGATTTAGGATCGTTGCCCATACGCACTCCTCCCATTTCATGAATATCTAGTCCAGGAGCTTGATGAGTGTCGTATGGATGTATATTTTTACATCCAGCAAGCTCTAACATTTCTGCTCCTTGTTGAAGAAAGTCATTCATCAATTTTACATCGTTATCATCGTAATCTACCGAGATGACAAGTTGTGGTATTCCCCAGGGATCTACTTGATCTTTGCTGAGGTGCACGTGATTGCTATATTTGGGGATAGTTTCTCCTTGCATCATCATAAACACATTCCATATTCCTGGGGTAGAAATTTTATTTTTGAAAGAGGAGCCAAAGCCTGATTCGTTTACTCCCGATTGCCATCCTGCTCGTGATGCGCTAAATGCAATCATATACCCTCTTAAAAAGTCGGTTTCTTGCCGAAACACATTTCTAAATGAGGGCATGAATGCTGTAGTAGGTCGTCTTCCGAAATAATATTTATCTAGATATCCTTCAAAGGTAGCCGATATATTTCCTCTGTAATTATGAAAAGCTATATAATGCCCTAATAGTCCATTATCATTTCCTAGGCCATTAGGAAATCTTCCAGAAGTAGAGTTTAAGAGAATTAAATTCGTATTTAAGGTAGAAGCATTTAAGAAGATGACATGTGCATAATATTCTTCCATTTGTTTCGTTTCATCATTTATCACCCTCACACCTGTAGCCAATCCCTTTTTTTCATCGTAAATGATGCTATGTACTACGGTATTTGTGAGCAGTGTAAGATTTCCTGTTTTTTCGGCCCATGGAAGTGTGGAGGCGTTAGAGCTGAAATAAGCTCCGAATGGGCAACCTCTATAACATAAGTTTCTGGCCTGGCATCTATTTCTTTGTTGTTGGATATGTATTTCTTGTGGTTGTGTAAGATGAGCACATCTACCAATAATCACGTGTCTATCTCGATAATGTTGATGTATAGCAGATTGGATATGCTTTTCAACACAATTTAGTTCAAAAGGTGGTAATACTTCGCTATCAGGTAGATTAATGATTCCGTCTCTATTTCCACTAATTCCTATAAATTTTTCCACATAGCTATACCATGGTGCTAAATCTTTATATCGAATTGGCCAGTCGACTGCAAATCCATCTCGGGCGGGTGCTTCAAATTCAAAGTCGCTCCACCGCTGAGTTTGCCTTGCCCAGATGAGTGATTTACCTCCTACTTGATATCCCCTGATCCAGTCAAAAGGTTTTTTCTGTATATAAGGATGTTCTTGATCCTTGACGAAGAATTGTTGGGTTGACTGATCCAATGCATAGCATTTACTGACGATTGGATTTTCTTTGATAAAGGAGGCGGGCAGGCGATTACGATAAGGGAGTTCCCATGGTGCTTTCCAGGCTGTAGGATAATCTACGATATGCCTTACCATTCTTCCTCGTTCGATAACCAGGGTCTTATATCCGTTTTCACAGAATTCCTTTGCAGCCCAGCCTCCTGTAATACCAGATCCTACGACAATTACATCAAAAGTTCTTTTCTTCTTTTCATCTCCATGAATATACATGATTGAGTGGCTTATTTAGAATTAACTTACCATCCTGTGTTTTGAGTAAGATTCTTATCTAAATCTAGCTCTCTTTGTGGTATTGGCCATAGATTGTTCTTCGGATCTTGAAAACTACGCAGTTCTCTTTTGAATCTAAGTCCGTTTCCATTTGAATAATCTGCTATATCATTTAGATCAGTGAAACTTCCCGGAGCTCCAAATGAAGGAATTGGTGCAGGGTTGGTTTTGCTAAGTGAGGCTCCCCAAACATAATCGTTCAGAACAATTTTTCCTGTGTTCCATCTTCTCATGTCAAATAAATGAATGCCTTCATTAGCTAATTCAACGATTTTTTCTCGCCTAACCAATTGTCTCATTTTATTTTGATTTCCAATTATTGATGGATCTACGTTGGGCATTCCAGCCCTATTTCTAACTTGATTGATGGCAGCGATTACGGAAGCATCAATTTGACCCAGTTCTATTTTTGCTTCAGCATAGGTAAGTAAAATCTCAGCATATCTCATATAGATGAATCCGGTTTTAGATTTAAAGAAGTCTTGATTTATGTCGTAGCTATATTTTGCCCACAAATATCCCACTCCATTTTTTACGGGGCCGAATGGATTAGATACATCATTGTTGGTAAGATTTTGCCAAGTTCCGTTTGAGTAATTATAAAAGGAAGTTGTGGGATCATAAATATTATACACACATCTTTTTTTTGCACCGCCTGCAAGGCCTGCGATTGTATCTCCATTCATCGTAACTGTCCAATGCAGCCTAGGATCTCTATTTTTAGAAGGATTGGCTGGATCGTATAAGGGCGATTGGTCAATTCTTTTTCCGTCTATACATTCAAATTTATCTACTAGTTGTTGGGTAGGGAATCGTCCACATTGGCCTCCTACATTTCTTGATCCTTGCCCCAGGCCCACATATGTAACAGGATATTGTTGATCATCGGGAAGGGGCAGCAGAAACATAATTTCGTTATTGACATTTGCATCTTGCCCAGCACGAGTAAACAATGCACCATAATTGGGATTTAGTCCATATGCACCACTTTGAATAACGGCGTTAGCAGCGTTTGCTGCAATATCGTATTTACCAACCAACATAGCTATTTTAGCTTTTAGACCCAATGCCACGCCTTTGTTTACTCTTCCTCTTTGGGGGCTATACCAATCTAAATTAGATGCGGCATCATCCAAATCATTCATTAAAGAATCGGCTATTAGGTTACGATCTGTTCGTTTCAATACATAAAACTGACTAGGTACTAGAGGAGTAGTATAATAAGGCACATCTCCATAAAGCCCAATCAAATTATAATAAGCCCATGCCCTTAAGACCTTTGCTTCTGCCTCATATTGGTTATAGATATTACTAGGTGTATTGTTTTTACCTCTTTTCATTCCATCCAATAAAGCATTAGCGCGAGCGATTGTACTGTACATATAGCTCCATGCCGAAGCAATGGTGCCATTAGTAGCATCGAAGCTTCCACTGGCAATACCGGGATAACGCTCCACGCCTATTTCTGTATATAAATCATATAATACTTGTATGGGAATATTTAATCCCACGGTCCAATAAGTGGAATTGTATACTCCAGTTAGCCCTTGGAAGATTTGATCTTGATTTACGTAATAATTCGTGGTTACGGGTTGATCTAATGGTTGCTTATCTAGATATTTATTGCAACTCGATAAGATCAAAATCGAAGCTATGGCATATAGTGTTGTCTTCATGGCTTAATAATTTAGAAACGAATGTTTACACCACCTGTAAATGTTTTCATAATCGGATAAAATTCTCCGTTTACGTTATTGATCTCCGGATCAAATCCAGGTGCATAATGAGATATCGTAAACAAATTAAGAGCACTGATATATACCCGAATCTGGCTTACGTTTAGCTTTTTCAGTATGCTATTAGGAATAGAATAGCCCAGTGATATGTTTTTTAACCTCATGTAAGCACCATTATACAACCAATAGCTCGAATTTTTCCAATTAATGTCTAAATTTTCTGTTAGCCTGGGATATTTAGCGTGAGGATTTTGGGGCGTCCAATAATCTTTCTGCCATTCGTAGGCTGTAGCTATAAAATCGGCCGAATAAAATGCCCATGCGCCTGTACCACTGATATAGTTTTTTCTTTTTGCTACACCTTGAATGAAAATACTAAAGTCAAAACCTTTATACGATGCATCGATACCCATTCCATACTCATAGTGAGGATAATTATCACCCAATATCACACGATCATATCCATCAATTTTCCCATCTGGTTTTCCATCAGGGCCACTTATGTCCTTGTATTTGATGTCACCCGGACTTGTTTTAGGATCTTGAAAAGCCCAATTGGCTACTTCATCTGTACTTTGGAAAAGTCCTTCAGCGATGTAACCATAATAAGATCTCAAAGGCTTTCCTGGAGTAGAAAACAACAGTCCTTCTGCAATGTCTTGTCCTCCTAAGTCCAATACTTTGTTCTTTACATCAGAGAGATTACCCGAAACATTAAGCTTAAAGTTGGAAGTAGAATAATGATATTGTACAGATGTTTCCCAGCCGATATTTTGCATAGCCCCTGCATTTACGTAAGGAGCACCCAGGCCAACGAAGCTGGGGATAGGCCTTACCAATAACATGTGAGATATTTTTCGTTTATAGTAATCGAATGTGATGGATAATGAACGAAACATTTCCATATCCAGGCCTATATCTAATTGTTTAGACCGTTCCCACGTGATCTCTGGGTTAGCGGAAACCAGCTGGGCTACTCCCGATGTAAATGTATTATTAAAATAATAACCAAGAGAAGAGCTACTACTCAACGAAGCCACAAATGGATAGTTGCTGCCAATGCTTTGGTTGCCCAGTACACCGTAGGATCCTCTTATCTTTAGAAAATCGATGTATTTTAATACGGGATAAAAAAACTTTTCTTTTGACAATATCCAACCAGCAGAAGCAGATGGAAAGAAGCCCCATTGTTTATGGGCTTCTTGAGAGAATCTTGATGACCCATCGTATCTGCCGTTTAACTCAATCAAATACTTATCGGCGTAAGCATAATTTATTCGACCATAAAACCCGGCCAAGGCATTTTGAGAAATACTGCTACTATTGTTAAAATTGGCAGTTCCTACTGTTAAATAGGGTTGATCATATGGTAAATTAGATCTTGATGCACTGAAAGACTGATAGGTTACATCCTCTGCCTGGAAGCCTCCGAGTATTTTAAAATAATGAACAGAAAAATATTTCTCAAAGGTTCCTTGTAGGGTATACAAGTTATCTCTTCCCTCGCTATAAGATTCAGAAATAGAATTTTGTCCAGGATAATAACTATCAAAGATTAAAGTATTGGTAACATAATCTGGCTTATACACGGCATAGTTTTGCAGAAAGTTTTTTCCATGAGCAGAAAAATTATTATTTGCGAAAAATCCATATAATTCGAATCCTTTAAATGGCTTATACGTAAAAGCAGCTTTTAAAACCGTGGATGGCAACTGTGCCTCATTAAATCCTCCGTGTTCAGCCTGACCAATGGGGTTTCTTTTGTTACTTTGCCCTGCATCGCCATATTTGCCTTCTGCAAACTTTCCTGGGCCAATTGCAGGCATTCCCAACATTTGCCTGATAATAAATTCTGGGGTTGCTTGTCCCGGATAATGGCGAGTAGAGTGGTTATAAACAATATCCCCATGTAAGGAAAGTTTTTTGGATAGTTGAATATCCATATTGGTCCTGAAATCATATTTTCTATAATAAGTGTTTGCGGTAAGCCCTTCTTGATTTAAAAATGTTCCTCCAGCAAATAGTTTAATCTTATCACTACCAACAGTTAAATTGAGGTTATGATTTTGCATCAATCCCGAATTGGTAAGAATAGCTTTTTCCCAATCGGTGTTAAAATACTTAAAATTATCTGCAGGATGGGTTTTGTATTCTTGTATGAGAGCAGGGTCAAACACATATGAATTGGGATTACCTGTTGTATTTTGATGCGCTACATTTACCATTTCCATATGGGTAACCGCATCTACTTTTTTAGGGAGGTTAGTAGGTTTTTGTTTCGAAATAAATCCATTATAAGCAATATGTACTCCTTGTCCTTCGCCTCTTTTGGTGGTGATTAAGATTACGCCGTTCGCTGCACGAGAACCAAAAATGGCTGTAGAGGCTGCATCTTTGAGTATGGTTATGCTTTCAATATCATTTGGATCAATAGCATCTAAACTCATGGGAACATTGTCGACAAGAATAAGTGGAGCAGTTGATGAATAAATCGATCCTACACCTCTAATCATGATACTTGCACCATCTCCACCTGGCTTACCCGATTGTTGAGTGACAGATACTCCTGGAGCAACACCTATCAGTATATTGCTTGTAGAGGCTACTTGACGTTTTGTTAGATCTTCTGTATTTAATGTGGTTAATGATCCTGTTAAGTCTTCCTTTTTCTGTACGCCATATCCCACTACTACCAGCTGATTGAGCCCAACAACAGTTGGTACAAGAGAAATGCGTAGAAACTTTGATCCATTTATGGATATTTCTTTTCGTTCATAGCCAATATAACTAATTACTAAAGTAGTGGCTTCTTCAGGCAATTCTATACTAAAATGTCCATTTGCATCGGTAATAGTACCTGTATTTGTGCCTTTTATGTGAATGCTTACTCCACTTAAAGGTTGTTGAGTTGATGAGTCGACTACTACTCCCTCAATAGGTTCCTGAAGAATGGGCTTTACTTGATGGTCTGATGTAAATGTTTTAGGGGCAACGATAATTACTTTGTCTTCAATCACATAACTAAGTGGTTGTTGAGAAAAACATTGGCGAAGAGCTTCTTCCAGAGGAGCATTCTTTATATCGATGTCTACTGGCCTAGCTCGCTGAATAGTTTTATTGGTGTAGACAAAATGATACCCCGTTTGTTTACGGATTTCTCTGAAAATATGTGGCAAACTTAGGTGCTTGCCTGTGATCGTTACCTGCTGCCCATAACTCGCTGCACTAACCTGTATGCAAGCGAGTAGGAGAAGAATAGAGGCAAGTTTCATGATCAAGAAAGCTTTGTGAAGAGAAGAAGTATTCCCTCTAACGTCTTTGTAAAGAGCAAATAATAGCATAGCTTTGTATTTGAGTTAAATAATCAATCTCGGTCTATTTGTATTGTTTAACTCGGTGCGCCGGATCCTTTTCACATCAGGATCCGGTATTTATTTTATGGCCCATTAATGAACATCATCATTTACATTTTATTTTTATCGCATAATAACTACAGTACGCTGACCTACTACAACGTAATGCAAGCTTCCGGTTTGTTGTAGTATATGGATTACTTCTGAAAAGCTTAGATTTCGAGGAATGGATCCTGTAAATAAATCTGGAATAGAATCTTTCATGATAATCTTGACGTCGTACCACCTGGCAAGTTGCCGCATAACGGAATAAATATCAGTATTATCAAACCAGAATAGATGATTTTTCCAGGCAATTACTTCGTCTACATTTACATGATTATAGATTTGGAGATGATGAGCTTGAATATCAGCTTGTTGGCCAGGCGAAAGTATGGCTTTTTGTCCATCAGCAGATGTAATTTGCACACTTCCTTCCAGCAAAGTGGTTTGCACGGTAGTAGGTTCCTCATCGTAAGCCATCACATTAAAGTGAGTACCCAATACCCGAATGGTTGTACCTTTTACTTTAACTATAAAAGGTTTAGAAGGGTTTTTGGCAACTTCAAAATAGGCCTCACCCGTGATTTCCACTTCTCTTTCTTTACCTGCAAACATGGTAGGAAATCGAATGGATGAGCGTGCATTTAGCCATACTTTCGTGCCATCGGCCAGCTCTAATTCGTAAGTGCCCCCGGCTGGTGCAATCAACGTGTTATACACTATCGACCGATAATGTGTTGCATGAGATTGGTAGACGAGATGGCCTGTATTCATTTGGATCGCCTGGACTCCCCCCTGATTAGCCACTATTCCTTGTTGAATACTATCGAGTGAAATGAGGCTGCCATTGGCCAATTGAAGTATGGCTTTATTTCCACCAGGTTTAAAATCGGGTTGTATAGGTTGTTGGGTAATGATGGGTTCTGAGCGAGAATGGCGATACAAGTAAAAAAGATATCCTCCTGAAGATAACAGAATGAGTATCAGAAGTATTGCCGCAACTTTGTGTAGCTGTTTCCTCCATTCCAATTTTTTACCCTGTGCTTTTGCCTGTTTAATTTTTTCCCATATAGTAGCAATACTATATTGTTCTGATGCTTCAAGTTGTTTCTCATCGCCATCCATGAATTCTAATGGCAGCTTATCGAAAGATGTATACCAATTTTCTACTTCTCGCCTTTCTTTTTCAGAGGCTCTCCCTGAAAGATAGCGGCGAATGAATTTGCTCAACTTTTTTTCGGATGCCATGGAAGGTTTATGCTTTACTATATATATTGCTTCTCTTCTTTCTTTCCGCCATTATCTCGGAAAATATTTTTTAATTTTAGCTTGCCAATAAGATCTGTTATGATGCACTTTACCCACGCTACTGATCATGAATTACTTATACATATTCAACAAGGAGATGAACAAGCCTTCAATGAGCTGTTTCATAGGTATTACCGGTTCTTATGCCATCAAGCATATAAACGTCTTCCCTCTAATGAGGTAGTAGAAGAGATTGTACAAGATGTTTTTGTGAATCTTTGGTTGAAGGCTCATTTATTGGATGTAAATGGAAATGTAAAAGCATATTTATTAGCTACGCTCAGGAACAAAATTTTGTTTGTATTGCGAACGGAAGCCACGCGTGCTTACTACAGAGAAAAAATTCAGAAAAAACTTGGTCAATCGGTAGAGGAATCTCCTTTCTCTCAATTATACTTAAGAGAGATGGAATCGGAAATTGATGATGCTATTGCCCAGCTCTCTCCACAATGTAGAGAGGCTTTTTTGCTAAGCCGAGATGCTCATCTTTCTTATCGAGAAATTGCGGAGCGCATGCACATATCTATAAATACGGTAGAAAAACACATAGGAAAAGCTTTGCGCATACTGCGAAGTAGGCTGAGCAAATATGCGCATCTATTTTTTTAATTCCTATTTTTCTTACTATTCGTTAATCTTCAGTACAGCTAGAAAAGCTTCTTGGGGCACCTCTACGCTTCCGATTTGCCGCATACGTTTCTTACCTTCTTTTTGTTTTTCTAGTAATTTGCGTTTACGAGATACATCACCGCCATAGCATTTAGCAGTAACATCTTTACGCAATGCACTAATGTTCTCGCGAGCAATGATTTTGGCGCCAATGGCTGCTTGAATAGCAATTTGAAATTGTTGCCTGGGTAGTAGCTCTTTTAGTTTTTCGCAAAGCTTGCGCCCCAATTCTTGTGCACGACTGCGATGAATGAGAGCACTCAAAGCATCAACTTTATCGCCATTGAGCAAGATATCCATTTTCACAATATCGCTTTCTCGATAACCAATGGGATGGTAGTCGAATGAAGCATAGCCACGAGTTTGGCTTTTGAGTTTATCATAAAAATCAAATACGATTTCTGTTAAAGGCATTTCAAAAATCAATTCCACACGCGTTGGGGTAAGGTAATGCTGATTAATGAGTATGCCTCTTTTACCCAAGCAAAGCGTCATGATGTTGCCAATATATTCGGGCTTGGTAATGATTTGTGCACGAATAAATGGTTCTTCTACTTTTTCTAATCGGCTTGGATCGGGCATCTGAGATGGATTGTTGACAATTATTTTTTCTCCTTTCGTGGTATACGCAATAAAACTCACATTGGGTACGGTTGTGATTACGCTTTGATGAAACTCGCGTTCGAGGCGTTCTTGCACGATTTCCATGTGCAACATGCCTAAAAAGCCGCAGCGAAATCCAAAACCTAAAGCTTGAGAAGTTTCGGGTTCAAAAGTGAGTGCTGCATCATTGAGTTGTAATTTTTCCATGCAATCACGAAGTTCTTCATAATCCTCAGTATTCACGGGAAAGATTCCAGCAAAAACCATTGGTTTCACTTCTTCAAAGCCCTTAACGGCTTCTGTACATGGGTTATTTACCAAAGTAATGGTATCACCCACACGTACTTCTTTGGCGCTCTTAATCCCCGTGATGATATACCCTACGTTTCCAGCACTAATGGCATCGCGAGGCTCCATATGCAAGCGTAAAATACCCACTTCATCAGCATCGTATTCGCGGCCGGTATTCACGAATTTCACTTTATCGCCTTTTCGCAAAGTGCCATTGAAAACGCGGTAATAAGCTACTACTCCCCGAAAAGAATTATACATGCTATCAAAAATCAACGCTTGAAGAGGCGCCTCCGCATCACCTTCTGGGGGTGGAATCCGCTGCACGATAGCTTTTAAAATATCTTCCACGCCTACTCCTGTGCGAGCAGAAGCCAGTAAAATATCTTCATCCCGGCAACCAATAAGATCTTTCATTTGATCCTTTACTTCTTCGATCATTGCCCCTTCCATATCAATCTTGTTGATCACAGGAATGATTTCCAGATCATTATCTAATGCCAGATACAGGTTGGATATGGTTTGGGCCTGGATACCTTGGGTGGCATCTACAAGCAACAATGCTCCTTCACATGCCGCCAGTGCACGTGATACTTCGTAGGAAAAGTCTACATGTCCTGGCGTATCGATCAAGTTTAAGATGTAGTTTTCCCCTTCGAGTTGATATTCCATTTGAATGGCATGGCTCTTGATGGTAATACCTTTCTCACGTTCTAGCTCCATGTCGTCGAGCACTTGTTCTTGCATCTCTCGTTCAGAGACGGTGTGGGTAAATTCCAGCAAGCGATCGGCCAGTGTACTTTTTCCATGATCGATATGCGCGATGATACAGAAATTGCGGATATGCTCAATCCGAGGCATAAAGATTGTTTTGATTTAACATGCAAATTTACCGATCGACAAAGAATAGTGCCTTATGGCTTCCAAACATTATTGTTTGGATTCACATCTGCATCATATAAACCGCCCAGTTCCATTCTGACGACGGGTGAGGCTACACGAAAACTCAGCTCCACTTGCCGATTTCCTTTTTCCCAACAAGAAATATCTCGATGCACATGTAGGCTGTCGCCATTTTGCATAAATACTCTTAAATCTACAGGTACAGGCTTATTGCCTATCATTTGGATAACTACTTTGAATCGATTGCCATGATGTGTGACCTGATCAATGGCCAAATCGGGAAACCCGGTATCGAAAAACCATTTCTCCCAAAACCAATTCAAGTTTTTGCCAGCACCAGCATTCATGCAATAAAAGAAATCATACGGCATGGGGTGCTTGCCATGCCAGGCTTGCATATAATGATGCAAAGCCTTTAGAAATAGCGAATCGCCTAACATATCGCGTATATACAAATAACCCATAGCGGGTTTAGGATAAGAATTCAGGTAATAATCGGCACCTTCTTCTTGCGTGCTCAACGTCATGATAGGGAGGTCTATTTCTGTGCCAGCCAGCTTATCATAAGCACTCATGCCATATGGATCGTGTATAGTGCTATCGATATAAGGTGTTAAAATCCACTCTCCTATTGTGGCCCAGCCTTCATCCATCCAGGCGTATTTGGTTTCGTTGGTTCCCATGTAAAATGGAAAGAGGGTGTGAAAGATTTCGTGGTCGGTGAGCTCAATGGTGGAAGCACGATTGGTGAGGGGGTTATCATTTACCATCATGGGGTATTCCATTTGATCTAAACCATCCACCACGGTTTCATGTGGATAAGGATAAGGCCAGCGCGGGAAAAAATAGCTTATTCCTTCTACTGTCTTTCGGGCAAAATAAATGACTTCTGCGTAGTCGGTATGCCGGGGATCATATACCGCATCTACTCGAGTACGACGGCCTGTGGATGGGTCTACCACCAAACTTGTCGATTGCCAGACGTATCGGTTGCTGGTGGCAAATACAAAATCGGTCACATCATCTGCCACATAATGCCACACATTCATCGGGTGATGCTGAGTAACTTGATGGCGTTGTAGATCGAGGCTGTCGATTATGAAGCGAATATCATCTTGCGTTTCGGCTGCATGCAATCGTTGGACAATATGGGGTTGTAATACTTCTTGAGCATTCATTAAATTGCCAGTAGCCCATACCACGTATCCATCGGGCACATGAATCCGCACATCAAAATCGCAAAAATCATTGTAAAACTCTTGCAAACCATTGTATGGAAAGGTATTCCAGCCATCAATATCATCATATACGGCAATACGAGGAAAGAAATAAGCTACAAAGTAGGCTCCTTCTTCTATTTCGCCTGTTCGTTGGTGTGAAGTTTTATTTAATTCATAACTAAAATTTAGCTCAATATGCACCGAATCATGTGGAAATAAAGGTTTTCCAGCGGGCATAATCATATTGGTGCCCTGAATGGTTAATCGCCCTGGATCCTGCTCTACCCCATTAAAACGATAGGCACTAATCTGTACGCCGTCTGTTAAATCTTGGGGCAATACAGCTGAAGAGCGAATAGCCCCTCGTTGGTAAAAATTCGGATAGAGTTTAAACCAGAGGTAGTGAAGGGTATCTGGACTATTGTTGACATAAATGATTGATTCTTTACCAGCAATCAAGCGTGTTTCGGGAGTGAAATACACATCAATATCATAACGGGCTCTGTTTTGCCAATAATTAGGACCGGGCAAGCCATTTCGCTGCCGGGTGCCTTTCTCATAAGCCTGCACAATATTGCGTGGTGTGGGTAGCGTGTCTTGCGCTTGAGCTTTTGTGGAAAAACTATTCCACCCAGTACTTAAAGCCAGTACACAAATGATGATGAAACGCGACATAACATGGATATTTTGGGTTGTAAAGGTAAACATCCTTTTTTTGTTTATTTTTGAAATCCATTGCATAACGAAATTCAGGATTATGAAGTATTTCATTGGCTTACTTTACTCAACGTGCATTTTTTTGTGGAATGGAGAACTGATGGCTCAAGTGCCCGAACGTGGATTAAAAGATTATCTAGCATCTGCTCCATTTGAGATAAACATGTGGGATAAACCAAGTTTCCCTCATCGGGTATTCAATATCACACAATTTGGCGCCAAGCCCGATGGCCAAACCTTGAATACTGCTTTTATTCAACATGCCATCGATACCTGTGCTGCTGTCGGCGGTGGCACGGTAATTATACCCGCTGGACTATGGCTCACGGGGCCACTTACTCTTCGTAGTCATATTCATTTGCATATAGATCGCGGTGCAATTTTGTTGTTCACTCCCGATCATAGCCAGTACCCAATTATTCGTCCTCCTCGTTCTTCCAGATATGTGGTGGCTTCTCCCATACACGGATATGATTTGGAAAATGTAGCTATCACGGGAGAAGGCATCATCGATGGTTCTGGTGATAGTTGGCGGCCAGTAAAAAAAGAAAAGCAAACAGCAGCCCAATGGCGGGCTTTATTGCAAAAAGGCGGCGCGTTGAGCGATGATGGGAAAATATGGTGGCCTAGCGAGCAAGCAAAAAATGGAGAAGCGTATTTACAACAACTTGCAAAATCGGGCAAAGCACTTACTGCGGAAAATTTGCTCCCGGCTCGCGATTACCTGAGGCCATACATGGTGTTATTGGTACGGTGTAAAAATGTATGGATTGAAGGGGTTACGTTAAAAAACTCTCCTATGTTTGCCTTATATACGAATTATTGTGAACAAGTGATGATTCGCGATGTCAAAGTGAATAATGAATGGTATGCACAAAATGGCGACGGAATAGATATTAGTGGTGGGGAAAATATCATTATTTATCGTTGTATCGTGAATGCAGGTGATGATGGTATTTGCATGAAATCGAGCCCGAGCCGCTATTCCGATTCTTTAGCTGCTTTGCAAAATGTATTGATCGCAGATTGTATAGTATACCACGGGCATGGCGGATTTGTGATCGGGAGCAATACCGATGGCGGTATTCAAAACATTTACGTTACCAATTGCAATTTTATCGACACCGATATTGGCATTCGCATCAAAAGTAGAAGAGGCAGTGGTGGTTGGGTGAGAAATATTTATATCGATAGCATATTCATGCATGATATTGCAAACGAAGCGATTTTATTTGACACTTACTACGAACAAAAAATTGATCTTCACTCTCTTGCTCAACCAGTGAGTCGTGAGACCCCGCACTTTACTGATTTTCACCTCAACAATATTCAGGTAAGAGGTGCGGCTTCTGCCGTAGTGATTCGTGGCTTACCAGAAATGCCCGTGGAGAGAATATTTTTTGCCAATATGCACATTCAATCTTATACAGGCTGTACAATTGCTTATGCACATGATGTAAGTTTCCATGATGTGTGGCTTTTCACCACGTCTGCACCACTCGTGAATCTGGTCAATACTACAGATATCGATCTCACGGGATTAAAGGCTCAGATTCCTCCATCTGATACCTGGTTGCGGGTAAGTGGTAAGCAGTCTGCGCATATTTTGTATCCACAAAGTATACCCGCTTCACAAATTCAACAATCAACAGAACTGAGTCAACATGCTTTGATCGCCGAATGATAAACATATGTCGAAGTTTGTTTTGCCTGAGGAAAAGCTGCAAGCAGGATTCGGTTACACGGCTTACTTGCAATATGTACATCAGTTAGTAATAGCCGGGGAAACTTCGGGTAGTGTGCAGCACCCCCAATTAGTTCATTTTACTCGGTTAAATGAAAGGCGTATGCAACGTCTAGAGAAAACCGTTCAGCTCTTACCCGAACTCATACAACTTACGCATCAGCTGGAAGTATCCTGGTATTGGGTGATACTTACTGAGGCCTGGTGTGGAGATGCAGCACAGCATATCCCTGTAATCGAAAAAATAGCTCGGGAGATTCACGAAGTGCATACGGTATATTTGCTTCACGATCAGCATCTTGATCTCATGGATCGCTATCTCACGCGTAATGGACGCGCTATTCCTAAACTTATTTGTTTCTCTCAAACCACTCGCGAAGAAATCTTTCAATGGGGGCCACGTCCTACTCCTGCCCAGGATTTGTTTTGGCGTTTACACGATCAAGGTATTCCTCATGACCAGATCGTTGAAAAAGTGCAATATTGGTATTTACATGATCATGCCAGAACCATTCAACAGGAATTCATGCATCTGCTTCAACCCTTTTTACAGCCGTAAATAGCTTAGTGTAATGCTTACACAATGAGGATATTAGGGATTTTTTTATTCTCGATTTTTATATTTTCTCAAATAAAAAAATTAATTTTGAAGAAGTAGTAGTTGATTGATTGGTACACTCCCTTTCCCCACTTCCGGCAGTAAGCAATTTTTCATCACTAAAAGTGGGCGTCATGGTTACCAATACTTCATTTATTGCTGCTTCGCACGACAAGGCACGCATTCAACTTGATGATCCGCTGACAATGGCTTATTGGCTTGAACGTTATCGGATGACTTTAGAAGAGCTACAGGCAGCTATTCAAGCAGTAGGGTCGGCAGCGGTATCTGAAGTGGAAAAATACATTTGCCGTCATCCTGGCCAGCAATTCACGGCTGCAGGTTCTTCTGTTCAATGATTACGAAAGGGCATAAGTGGCCCTTTCGTATTTTAGGTTGAAACAGGTTGAAGCGTTGTATACAGGATAAAAGATCAATCGTCGGTGGCAAATGCCCAAAAGATTTTAGGTAAAATAACCCGGTATAAAGAATTATACCGGGTGTTTAGTAACCCTTTAATCATGAGCCTTCCCCTCAATCAGAAAGCCCACATTCGTATCATTACAGGTGGTTATAGATAGGCAGAATCTACCTGTAAAGGGGTTTTTCAGGATATGGTCATGATATAATTCATCATCAACTGGAATAGGTAAAACACTTATTCCAGGGAGGCGAATATCTTTCCATGAAATGGGAGGGGAGAAAATGCGTAATATAGATATGACTACACTGTGGAGAGTGTTTTTCATAGGCTATGGTTTAGTTAAATATTAGTTTTGATAAATATCGATGTAAATATATGTAATTAAATTTTACTTCCAAATATTTTTTCAAAAAAATTTTCTGCTATTTGTGTAAGGAAAGTTAAAATCCAATAAAAAACCCCGCTTAAGCGGGGTTTTCATCAAGAGGAAGTTGTTTTTATGGCCGACTCAGAGGCTGATAGCATTGCTTCTCTCTCTAAACTGCGAAAGACCACCACACCGTCGAATACGTCGATGAGTATAGGATGTTCTTTAGAAACTTCTCCTGCAATGATTTTTTTACTCAACGGGTTCACGATTTCTTTCTGGATGAGTCTTTTCAACGGCCGCGCACCAAATTGTGGGTCATAGCCAGCTGTAGAGAGATAGTCGATCAAATAATCGGTATAATCCACTTCAAATCCGTTCTTGCGCAAATGTTCTTGAAGCTGGCGAAGTTGAATTTTTACGATATCCCTGATTTGGTCTTTCATTAAGGGATGGAACAAGATGATTTCATCGATTCGGTTGAGAAATTCGGGCCTTATGGTTTGACGGAGCAGAGCCATGATATCGGTTTTGGTACGCTCTTCGATTTCGTCTCTATTGTCTTCGGTAAGCTGGTTATAGTTTTCCTGAATGATTTGGCTACCCAAGTTACTGGTCATGATGATGATGGTATTTCTAAAGTTTACCACGCGGCCTTTATTATCGGTAAGTCGGCCATCATCTAGTACTTGGAGCAAGATATTCCATACATCGGGATGTGCTTTTTCAATTTCATCTAATAGCACCACGGAATACGGTTTATGACGAACGGCTTCGGTGAGCTGGCCACCTTCATCGTATCCTACATAGCCAGGAGGAGCGCCAATGAGCCTACTCACGGTATGTTTTTCTTGATATTCGCTCATATCGATTCGGGTCATCATGCGTTCGTCGTCGAAAAGAAATTCGGCGAGGGCTTTGGCTAATTCGGTTTTACCCACACCGGTAGGACCGAGGAAGATAAAGGAGCCAATAGGTCGACGTTCGTCTTGCAACCCGGCCCTGCTTCGGCGAATAGCGTTGGCAACGGCTTCAATAGCTTCGTCTTGACCAACGACGCGTTTATGCAATTCTTCTTCTAGGTGCAACAGTTTTTCTTTTTCGCTTTGCATCATTCGGGAGACAGGGATACCGGTAGCTTTTGATACAATTTCTGCGATGTCTTCGGCGTCGACTTCTTCTTTCAGCAAACGCTTGTCGGCCGATAGTTGTTCGAGTTGTTCTGTATATTGTTTCACCAGATTTTCTTGTTCACGTATGCGTCCATAGCGAATTTCAGCTACACGACCATAGTCGCCATTACGCTCGGCTTGTTCGGCCTCGATTTTGAGCTGTTCGATAGCTGCTTTTGCAGATTGTATTTTATCGACGATTTCTTTTTCTTGTTGCCATTTAGCCTTAAGGGCATTGCGTTGTTCCGATATTTCAGCAATTTCTCGATTGAGTTCTTCAAGCTTATTTTGATCGTTTTCCCGTTTAATAGCTTCGCGTTCGATTTCCAGTTGACGAATTCTTCTTTCCAGTTCATCGAGTTCTTCGGGCATAGAATTCATTTCCAGTCGCAATTTTGCTGCAGCTTCATCGACCAAGTCAATGGCTTTATCGGGTAAGAAGCGATCGGTAATATACCTATGAGAAAGTTCTACTGCAGCAATGATAGCCTCGTCTTTGATACGCACATGGTGATAAGTTTCGAAGCGATCTTTCAATCCGCGTAAGATAGAGATGGCATCTTCCACGCTAGGTTCGTCGATCATCACTTTTTGGAAGCGGCGTTCGAGTGCCTTATCTCGTTCAAAATATTTTTGGTATTCATTTAATGTGGTGGCGCCAATAGCCCTAAGCTCTCCGCGAGCCAGTGCGGGTTTCATGATATTGGCTGCATCCATTGCCCCTTCCATTGCGCCGGCGCCCACAAGGGTATGGATTTCATCGATAAATAAGATCACTTCACCATTGCTTTCGGTTACTTCTTTGATGACGGCTTTCAGGCGTTCTTCAAATTCGCCGCGGTATTTAGCCCCAGCCATGAGTGCGCCCATGTCGAGTGCATAGATCACTTTAGTTTTCAGGTTTTCGGGCACGTCGCCATTGATGATTCGATGTGCTAATCCTTCAACAATGGCTGTTTTCCCAACGCCAGGTTCGCCCACCAAGATGGGATTGTTTTTGGTACGTCGGGAAAGGATATGCAGTGTACGGCGAATTTCTTCATCGCGGCCAATGACAGGGTCGAGTTTGCCTGCTGCAGCTAGCTCGTTGAGGTTGCGGGCATATTTTTGTAGAGCGTTGTATTGCGATTCGGCCGTTTGGCTTGTGATGTTGCTCCCTTTGCGCAAATCGGCGATAGCCGTGCGCAACCCTTTTTCTGTCACTCCGGCATCTTTGAGCAGGTTGGCTATATCATCATTACCCATTAGCATAGCGAGCAATAAATGTTCTACGCTCACAAATTCGTCTTTAAAGTCTTTAATGAGCGTAGAAGCTCGCATCAGCACATTGTTTAGGTCTCGACTAATAGTTTGCCCGCCTTCACCCGATTCCATGCGTGGATATCGTTTCAAGATGTCGGAAAGCTTTGCTTGGAGAAAGTTTAGGTTGACATCATTTTTCTTCAATAAATATTCCATTGTATCCGGATTCTCATCCAACAAGGCTTTTAACAAATGGCCCGTCTCGATGGCTGGATTTCGAGCCTCGAAAGCCAGTTGTTGAGCTTTTTGGATGGTTTCCTGTGATTTGATGGTGAATTCATTCAAATTCATAAACACTGTTTTCTTTAGTTTGCATCAAATTTAAATCCAGCCTTTTCATTCCCGAAAAGCTGTCACCCTTCACGAGAGAATACTGACTGAATTTCAGAGAATGTTTGGATATTCTGTTATTTTTTCGGAAAAACATACAAAGTTTTTATCACTTCTTAGTGGTGGCATGGCAATTCTTTTGTACTTTTCCGCTGCATGTTAAACGATGAGTTCGATTAAAGCACATACAGCACTGGTTAAACAGTTGGCGCGCGAGTTAGGTTTTGACTATTGTGGAATAGCTCGAGCCGAGCCGCTTACTGAGGATGCTCGTCGGTTGGAGCGCTGGCTGGCTCAGGGTTATCATGGCACTATGTCGTATATGGAGCGATATATGGATTTGCGTATAGATCCTCGCAAGTTGGTGCCAGGTGCGCGTTCGGTGATTACGCTTTTGATGAATTATTATCCTGCCCAGCAACAACGAGCAGAATGTTACCAGATTTCCAAATATGCTTATGGTGAAGATTATCATCGGGTAATCAAAAAAAAGTTGAAGATTTTTTTGCGAGGATTGCGTGAACAAGTGGGCGAGATAGCAGGTCGTGGATTTGTAGATAGTGCACCTGTTTTAGAAAGGGCCTGGGCGGTGCGTTCGGGATTAGGATGGATTGGGAAAAATGGGAACCTCATCACACCTAAACAAGGCTCATTTTTGTTTATTGCCACATTGATCACTGATTTGCAGCTAGAATTTGATGATCCATTTGTCAAAGATTATTGTGGTACTTGCAGGCGTTGTATTGATGCTTGCCCAACAGGAGCGATCTTGCCAGATAAAGTAATTGATGGGAGTCGGTGTATTTCTTATTACACCATTGAGCTTCGGGATCATATGATGCCCACAGAAGCAGCTGGCAAGACCCAAAATTGGATATTTGGTTGCGATATTTGTCAAGACGTTTGCCCATGGAATCGATTTAGTAAGCCCACAACACAACCAGCTTTTACTCCTTTGCCAGAAATCTTAAACTTCACCAATGAGGAATGGGAACAGTTGAGTGAAGAAAAATTTGTGGAAATTTTTGGTCGTTCTCCTTTGAAGCGTGCAGGATGGAAGGGGTTGAAACGAAATATTCGTTTAGTTAGATTATCTCATTTGAGTGCGTATGAATAGCTTATTGTTACTGGAAATTTTAATAGCTGTTGGCGGAATAGTGATCATTTACTCATTAGCTCGGGATATGATAACCAAACGAAAAAAGGCAAAAGACGTATCGACGAAAGAAAGTTTTCATCATAGCCGTTCATCGATTACCCTTACTTTACAGCTTCAGGCTTATGAGCGATTGGTGGTGCTTTTGGAACGTATTTCTCCTGAGCAACTCGTGCACAGATTAGGCAAAATAGATATGCCTGCAGCAGAACTTTATGCTGTGATGATGCAAGATATTCGCGAAGAATTTGCCCACAATGTGAGTCAGCAAATATATGTATCTGATATTGCCTGGGATGCGGTGGTACATGCAAAAGAATACGTCATTGGTCAGCTCAACTTGATTCTTGGCCAACTTCCTCCTGATGCACGCAGTCGGGATTTATGCAAGCAATTACTTACTCAACATTTGCAACAGCAGACCTCTCCGTTAAAAATAGCCTTAGATGTTCTTCGCAAAGAAGCAAAGAAATTGATGTAAACTAAAAAGCCCTGGATGAGGTTTCCAGGGCTTTGCGTAAAAGAGATGTTTATCCTTAAGTTTACAAATGAATAGCTTCACCGTATGCCACTTCGATTGCATCTTTCACCGATTCGCTAATGGTGGGATGCGGATGGATAGCATCTAAAACTTCATGGTAAGTAGTTTCTAGCTTACGTGCAACCACGGTTTCGGCAATGATTTCTGTTACATTATAACCAATCATGTGGGTGCCCAGCCATTCGCCGTATTTAGCATCAAAGACTACTTTCACAAAACCTTCGTTGGCTCCGGCGGCTGTGGCTTTTCCAGAAGCCGATAAGGGGAATTTGCCCACTTTCACTTCATAACCCGCCTCACGTGCCGCTTTTTCTGTATATCCTACAGAAGCTATTTCTGGAGAGCAATAGGTACATCCAGGAATATTGTGATAATCGATAGGCTCGGGTTTACGTGCATATTTCTTTTCCTGAAAAGCAATATGTTCCACACATACAATACCTTCTTTAGAAGCCACATGAGCCAGTGCTGGCCCAGGAATACAATCACCAATGGCGTAAACACCGGGCACGTTGGTTTGATAATAAGTATCAACGGCAATTTTTCCCTTTTCGGTTTTTACGCCTATGGTTTCCAGGCCGATGTTTTCGATATTGGCTACAACACCCACTG
This sequence comes from Thermoflavifilum sp., assembly GCA_023511875.1. Classification (GTDB taxonomy): domain Bacteria; phylum Bacteroidota; class Bacteroidia; order Chitinophagales; family Chitinophagaceae; genus Thermoflavifilum. The sequence continues at coordinate 70,902 of JAIMAQ010000003.1, read as the reverse complement.
CACTCAATAAAATATCGGCTTCTAGTGTCACATTACCATTGGGGGTTTTTACTGTCGCTTTTACTCCTTTCCCGGAAGTATCTACAGCTGTGACTTCTGAGCCTGTCATGATGTTGATTCCTTTTTTGCGATAAATTTTTTCCAACTCGCGCGATATTTCTTCATCTTCATTGGGAACGATTCGTGGTAAGAATTCAACGATGGTTACTTGTGTGCCAATGGTGTGATAGAAATACGCAAATTCCACACCGATAGCTCCAGAACCCACAATGATCATCGATGAAGGTTGCTTCGGTAAGACCATTGCTTCTCTATAGCCAATAATTTTTTCATGGTCGATTTTCATGCTAGGCAACTCCTTGCTGCGGGCACCAGTGGCAATAATAATGTGGCGTCCTTCATAAATGGTGGTTTTACCCTGTGCATCGGTAACGCTGATCTTACCTTTCGCAATGAGCTTGGCAGTGCCTTGTATGACATCAATTTTATTTTTGCGCATGAGAAACTGAACGCCTTTACTCATTTTATCGGCTGTAGCACGACTGCGATTGATCATTGCCGAAAAATCGGGACTGGCATTTTCGATTTTTACCCCGTAATTTTCAGCGTGCTGGGCGTATTCCATGACTTGTGCACTTTTCAGCAATGCCTTGGTGGGAATGCATCCCCAGTTTAAGCAAATGCCGCCCAGTGATTCTCGTTCTACGATTGCTGTTTTAAACCCTAATTGCGAAGCACGGATGGCTGCTACATAACCGCCAGGGCCACTTCCAATTACAATGATATCATAAGCCATAAGAAATGATTTTTAGGTGATTGTGAAGCCAAAGGTAAAAAGAAATGCATAAAGCAGAGGTATGCAGGCTACTCAGGGTTTAGCAACGGCATCTTCTCCATACAATTGGTGGCGAAACTTTAGAGAGGGAGATGGAATGAAAGGCCCTATATGCAGAGATTCCCACTTTTCATCAACGGCTTTTATCGTAGCTTCATCAGCAACAATGATGTTAGGCCAATCCCGCTGAAATCCATCAAACGCTTGCGTTTTAATTGTACCATCCAGGCCCATGATTCCTGCGGCCATGTAATGATCGCGACGCGGATCTAAATTGTTACACACTCGCCAGAGCATAATGGGTAGATCGTGTACATCTACTGTATGCTCGGCATAGAGAATCATTTTCACACCAGCGGGAGCAAAAAGCGGTGCGCAGGCCTGGTGTAATTGTGCAATATGTTGTTTCCGATTTTTTTGAACAGCTATACAAATGCAAGGTATTTGCTGTTCGAGTAAATCGATATGTATGTCTTTGATTTCGGGAAAAGATTGGTACAGCTGATGCAAATCGGGAATAGAGGCTAGTGAAATCTCGGAAGCAAGTTCATCTACGAGTTCTTCTGGCCATTTACGCGTGGCATCAATACACATCTTGCCGCCAATACCGGGTTTGCTGCAGGCATGGTCGAGCACATCCATAGGTCCCTGGCTAAAATAAATATCTATATCAGGGCGAATCTGGGCAAAGGCTTTCTGGGATAGGGTTTTATAGTCGTGAATGTTGAGCTCCTGATCAACGATTACCAAAATCTTGTTGAACATCATTTGTCCAGCTCCCCACATGGCATTCATCACCTTCTGCGCATGACCAGGATATTGTTTTTTAATACTCACGATGGTAAGGTTGTGAAAGACACCTTCGATGGGCATATCCATGTCTACCACTTCTGGCAGCATCGTCATTTTAATAGGTGTAATAAAAATACGCTCGGTAGCCTTACCAATCCAGGCATCTTCTTGCGGTGGAATACCCACAATGGTAGCGGGATATACGGCATCTTTGCGATGGGTGATGCAGGTCACATGAAAACGTGGATACCAGTCGGGCAGTGAATAATACCCCGTATGGTCGCCAAATGGCCCTTCCCAGATGGGCTCTTCTTGAGGATCCACATATCCTTCAATGATGATATCGGCATCGGCAGGCACTTCTATATCTTGGGTAAGGCATTTCACGAGTTCTACTTTCTTCTTGCGTAGAAACCCTGCGAGCATGTACTCATCTACGTTATCGGGCAAGGGAGCAGTGGCTGCATAGGTGTATACAGGGTCTCCGCCTAAGGCAACAGCTACGGGCATTTTCCTACCCAATGCTTGATATGCTTGAAAATGACGTGCCGATACCTTGTGTTTATGCCAATGCATGCCGGTGAGGTCTTTACCGAATACTTGCATGCGATACATCCCTACGTTGCGTATGCCTGTGTGCGGGTCGTAGGTGTGGATGATAGGTAAGGTAATGAATGGCCCCCCATCCTTTGGCCAGCAAGTGAGTATAGGCAATCGATATAGATTGGGCTCGGCCATCACTACTTCTTGGCAAGCTCCACGGCCTTTCAAGTTCACCGGCATCCAGGAGGCTAACTTGCCTAGAGTAGGAAGCAACGAAAGTTTTTCTAAAAGTGAATTCCTGGGTACCGAAAGGCTCTTGAGCAAATTTTCCATTTCCTTCCCTATATCGTCTAGATCATTCACTCCCAGCGCCATACACATGCGGCGGTAACTGCCCATGGCATTGATCAACACCGGAAAATCATAACCTGTGTTTTCAAATAGCAAGGCTTTCCCTCCACCGGCCGACTTGCTCATGCGATCTGTAATCTCCGCGATTTCCAGGCGAGGATTTACATAGGCTTTTACCCGGTACAACTCGCCCGCTTCTTCGAGCTTTTCGATAAACTGGCGCAAACTCTGATAAGCCATAAAGCTTTTTCACAAAGGTACAACGGCTACCTGCAAAAAGATTGCTGTGTAGCACCTTTTATCTTCTATCTCAGACGATGTTATTCCATTTTACCAGAGTCAATTGCGCACCAACTATTTCCTAACTCTCTTCCTGAATAAGATCAAGAAAATATCCTGGGCAATCGCTTTCTGCCATCCGCCATTTTTCAACCATCGGTTGCCCACATAAACAAGTCTTATGCAAACAATTTTGGCACACCCAAAAGCTACTCTGGGTGCAACTACAAATTACTTCTGTAAAACGCCAGCTTTCGCTATCCAGATAGCTTTCCCGACAACAATCGCATACCATCATGGCTCGTAAGATTTAATTGACGGAAATAGGCATAAGAGTAGATGCTTTGACAAAAGCAAAGCTATGGATGCGATACGCAGGGTATATGCGTAGATAAGAAGCTGTAAAAAATTATTTTTCGGACAAAGACATACCTATTTGCTGTGGCTGGGTATTCCAGGCTTTAAGAAGTAATTGTAGACGGTGTACTCCTCGCAATGCCGGCGCATCGAAGTTTACAGTGACGATGCGACTCTCGCCTGGCGCGAGAGAAAAATAGTTGGCCGACCAATAAGCCGGTAAAATTTCCTGGCCATTTTGGTCATCTATTATCTGGGCATGAATGAAAAATGCTAGACTATTGCCTGTATTCTGGATACGAAAGCGTAAATATGTACGGCCGTGCTCTTCTGTCTTTGACAAAAGTGTCGACTGCAGGCTTGTAGGGGCTAAGGTTTTAAAACCGTGATATTTTCCCCGAGCACTCAACCAATAGGTGTTTTCATCGAGCAGTTTGCCCTGTACATCTTGCAAGCTAAGTTGCAAAAACGAAATGCCTGGATAACTACATAATCGAGATTGAAAAGAAGCAATCTGCTTTACAGAGCTGGGTGTTAACATTAATTTTTTTAACGTTTGAGTGTAAATGCGCTTGCCTGTACTATCAAACCAGTTAATCTGAGCTTGTAGCACATGCGATTGATAGCTGCGATTCACGATGCTAATGGTAGAATCATCGGCGTTGAATTGAATATGTAAAGGAGCACAGGCCGATTGGATAAAATAATAGCCAGCATTTGGCATTAAATACCAATCGAAGATCTGCCAGATTACACTTGGGAAAGCAGCATTGAGCTTCCACAGCATTACACCTCCTCGATCGTTCAACAAATGTGCGACCGATTCAAAGATAGCCCGATAGGCCTCGGCGTTCATGAGTTGCATTTTTTGGCTAAAATCCTGAATATGAGATGGTGATCCGTAACGTTCAACCATTTGCCAGTAATATTGTTCGTAATGACCATTACCCGTGCAAGCGTCGTGGTATCCCCAGGTGTTGTTGAGCGGGAAAGGCAAACTGGAATCTGGAACTAAGTCGGGAATGATTTTAGGCAAGCTTGCATACGGAGGTTGAGAAGGAATCCCCGTTTCGTCTTTAAATACCCAATCATGCCCGCGATCGGCCAGTGCAAAATAGTGTTGCGGTTTTTGCCAGGTGTAAGGTCCACCGCTATACACGCCTGCTGGCTCATTATCGGGCCAGGAGGCCAGCCAGCCCTCTGGCAAGCGTGCAAACCCCGACGAGCTTGGGATAAACGGGCGAGTGCCATCCAGCTGAGCTACTGCGTTGCGCATGGCCAGGTAAAGCGATTTACGCGCATGCCCTTCATTGCCACCCGTCCATACCAGCAAGCTAGGGTGGTTTCGCAAACGTAAAATGGTACTGACTACATTTCGAATAAACACATCGCCTAGCAGCGGCCAATTGGGCGATCCCTTGAACTCTCCTTGCGTATCGCCCGTGATCCAGAAATCCTGCCAGACCAGCAAACCATAACGATCGGCTATCTCAAAAAACACATCGGGCGGCGCTACTCCCCCACCCCAAATGCGAATCAAATTCAAATGGGCATCGCGACACAACCGTAGCGAACGATCGAAGCGCAAGGAATCTTCTTGTAACATCATATCGGGCACCCAGGCTCCGCCTGTAATGGCTATCCTTTGGCCGTTTACATAAAAATCTCTTCTAGGCCAGCCATCTACCATAGTCACACGAGAGCTTACCGTGCGTATGCCAAACAAAAAGCTGGTATCATCTGAAACCATGCCTTCACGGTTGATTAATTGTAGACGAATCCGATACAGATTCGGAATTCCATATCCATTGGGCCACCACAAATGAGGATTTTTCCAGATTAATGTAGGATATGCATCGGGGTTGAATTCTATTTGCAATGCTTGTGTTGGAGAAAGGGTTACTAGCTTGGAAATTTCTACAGGCTTGCCAGGAAATCCTTGTGGGGCAAGATTTACCACCAACTTACCTTGAAACGATCGCCTTTGGAAATTACAAAGCCGAACTTGTAAACGAATGCTAGCTGTGGTGGTATCGGGAAGATGGGGTAAATCGGTAATTACTTGAGGATGCTCGATTACCGCAGGCCCAGTAAAACGTAAATATACGGGTTGCCAGATGCCTATATTGCGATCATGCACTTCAGGGATCCAATCCCAGCCTACTGAGCAGAGCATCGTTACATTTTTGCCAATATCTCCCGTAGGCCCACCATTTGGATAAAAATCTCCCAATGCTTTCAGTTGTGGCGGTGAAGGCATGCCTGGATCATCAAGTGGAAAAATTTCTATCGCTAAGGCATTATTTCCCCCAACATGAATCCAATGCGTCACATCAAATGCATATTCGGCAAACATGCCCACCATTTGGCTCGAATCGGCGATGAGATGGCCATTCAGCCATACGGCCGCTCTGTAGTTGATGCCTTTGAAAATGAGCTGCACATGTTGGCTTTCACGCTGAGCCGGCACTTTAAATTCGGTACGGTACCAATACGGTTTCTTCCAGGGATTGGCTACATGCGGTAAATAGCTGTATTTCGATAAACCATACTGTATGTTGAACGAGTCATTGGCGTCAGGAATAAACATATTGTTCATGCCTATATGCGGATCGGGATATATTCCTTGGTGCACTAATGTAGTGAGCACTGTACCTGGAACTACGGCTGGAAACCAATAATTCCGCGGCACAAAATCTGGATCAGATAATTCCGCACCATTTGTTCCCGCAATTTCCGACGATAACAAACGAAAATGTTGTAAGGCAATTTGCTCTGGAAACGGTGATTGCGCTATTGCTTGAATAAAGAAAAGACTATTAAAGCAGCATATACAAAAACATATGGCACCTCGAAATATATTGCGAAATAACCAGCCATTTTTATTCATGAGATAAAATTATAGAGGCTTTTCAACATTTTATCTAATGGAATAAAAAAAGCAAAGAATAGGATAAAAAAGTATCTGTGCAAATGGATGGCTATACATAAGTAGCGACAGTAAATGCCATCAACAAGGGATCAACATACTGATGTAAAGTAGCAATGAAATCTTTTCCATAAATAGCGTAATAATCGGCGAGATTCTCGATACGCTCTTGCAATTGATTTTCTGGGAACAGTTGTTGATGAATACGTTCAATCTGAGCAGTCTGGATATGCATCTTTTTCTTTTGGGCGCGTAGCATTTTCAATTCCAGGTTTTCCAGCATATGCAAGCTACGCACACGAGCTGCATGCACCGAAGCCACAAGCGTAGGATCTACAGACCTGGCCTGTAAAGCTATTTGCTCGTATAGTTGTTCAATTTGTTTGCGCTGCACCTGTAAGCTAATGCTTGAGCCTGCTTCTTGCATCACGTAGCGTTTGATAAGCACATCGGGATGCTGGAATACATCGGCACACTCTATGTGCAATCGCTCCATGATACGATAAATTTTTTGGGGAATCCATAGCCAAGAAGTTCGAAGCAGCAATAAAGGATAATGGACGTTAAAATGATCAAATAATGATTTCAATTCTAACCAATAAGCCAATTCACCTCCTCCGCCTACAAAGGCCAGGTTGGGTAAGAGCTTTTCTTGCATCAATCCACGTAGCATCACGTTTGGACTGATTTGCTCTGGATATTGGTTTATCCAAGATTTTAAAGAATGTTCATCCCAACTGATATCGCTATGCAATACCTTCCACTGTGAATCATTTTTTACAATACGTTCGCGGATCTGATCATTTAAATAAAACAAATTTATTTCACGTGGATGTGCTTGTACAGGATAATAAACAGATAATTGTTGTATGGTTTGTTGCACCAAATGCTGAGTGGTTTGATGCAACAATTCTTCTTCAAAAATCGGGATCATAGCTTGTTTAAAAGCCCGACGGTCGGGAATAAACACCACCAATCCGTATTCACCAAATAAAGCATTTATCAAGTATAATGTTGCATCTTGTATATTGCTATGTTGTAAATAAGCATCTCGAAAAAGACTTATGAGTTCTTGTGTATGTATGGTTGCGGGGAGGAGTTGACTGATTTGTTGAATCAAGTTTTCTAATTCTTTATCGGGTTTCATTCTGCCTACGGCACCTTGCTGATCTGTATTCCATCGAAGATGATGCCTAGCGATATACACACTGCTCAATTCATTTAAATCGTTGTCTTCACTACCCATAAAATATACTGGCACAATATGGTAATGAGGATAACGTTCATTAAGTGTTTCAGCTAGCTTGATGATGTGTACGATTTTATAAATCACGTATAGATAGCCAGTGAATAAATTGGGCTGATGTGCTGTACATACAGTAAATGTGTTTTCCTGTTGCAAGGAAAATATATTTTCTCGCAACTTCTCAGATAATTCTAGTTTAGCATATTGCTTCAACAACTCTTCTACCAGCAGTTCTCGATAAAAGGGATATTGCCGACGATGTGCAATGATTTCTGTAAAATTGGGTTGGGTAATGCTGTAGGAATAAAAGGGCTTAAGCTGCTCATGCTCTTTTAAATAGTCGATGATAATGGAAGAGAAATATCCTGTATTTGCGTAAGCGACATGTTGTATTTGACAATCCATTGAGCGTATTTACTTTTTGAATAATTAACCCATCCATTTGCCTGCTAGATCATAATCATAAGCATCTGTAATTTGTACTAAAATCATATCACCTGGATATAATCGCTTATCCGCTTCAATGATTACCTCGTTGTCTACTTCAGGAGAATCATATTCTGTTCTGCCCACATAGCGGCCAGCTTCACGACGATCTATCATGACTTTCATCACTTGGCCAACACGTTGCAGATTTTTTTCATAAGAAATTTCTCTTTGGCAATCCATGATAATTTCTGCTCGGCGTTCTTTTTCTTCTTGAGGAATAGTATCGGGCAAGCGATATGCTTGTGTGTTTTCCTCATGTGAATAGGTAAACACGCCTACCCTATCAAATCGTATTTCTTGCATGAAGGCAATCAATTCATCTACATCGGCAGGTGTTTCTCCTGGGAACCCTGTGATAAAAGTTGTACGCAAGCAAATGTCGGGAATTGTTTCTCGAATTTGGTGAATTAAATGTTCAATATATGCACGATCTGTTTGTCGATGCATGGCCTGCAAAATGCGGTTGTTGATGTGTTGTAACGGCATATCCAAATATTTACAAATATTCGGATGATCGCGCATTACGTGTAGCAATTCCATGGGAAATTGTGCAGGATAAGCATAATGTAGTCGTATCCATTCTATACCGGGAATAGTGGCGAGCCGTTCTAACAATTCTGGTAGCCGACGTTTTTTGTATATATCCAATCCGTAGTAGGTGAGTTCTTGGGCGATCAGCAAAATTTCTTTCACTCCTTTGCTGGTTAATTTTTTGGCTTCTTGGAGAATATCTTCTATGGGGCGCGATACGTGCTTACCACGCATCAAGGGTATGGCGCAAAAGGCGCAGGTACGGTTACATCCTTCGCTGATTTTGAGATAGGCATAATGTCGGGGCGTGCTCAACAGGCGTTCACCCACAAGCTCATGCTTGTAATCGGCTTGCATGAGTTGCAAGATTTCACGGAAAGCCTGAGAGCCAAACCAGGCATCGACTTCGGGAATTTCTTTTTCCAATTCTTGCTGGTAGCGCGCACTTAAGCAACCGGTTACGATGAGTTTTTCTACTTTACCGCGTTTCTTACGTTCTACTTGCTGTAAAATCGCTTGAATCGATTCTTCTTTTGCTTTTTCGATAAACCCACAGGTATTGATCACCACCACATCATGATCAGATTTGCGGCTTTCATGTTCCACAGCAATATCATTGGCTTGGAGTTGAGCGCTTAGCACTTCACTGTCGACTAGGTTTTTAGCGCAACCCAGGGTAATGATATTGACTTTTCGAGGACGAAAAGATTTTGTTTTCAAGCCACAGGTTTTAGGCTGCAAAAGTAGTATGAATTTGTTTACGGCTTGTGGTTGCCCATGGCTATGGCCGTAAAAACACTCCAGTCTTTTTCTGCCCAACCCCGATCAATGGCTTGTTGCAGATGTTGGGCAATGGGTATAGAAAGGGGTAGTTCCAGCTGTTGGGCAGCAGCTGTTTGCTGCACCAGGCGAATATCTTTTAACCCCAATTTCGCCGAAAATTGAGTGTCGTCATATTTTTGGTCTAGAATCAATTTACCATAACCTTGGTAAGCCGGGCAATTAAACAATGTTTGGGAAAACATTTGGTAAAATTGTTCTGGCTTTACGCCAAATGAAGATACCAGTCGATATGCCTCGGCCATAGCCTCCATAGCTGCAGCCAATAAGAAGTTAATACCCAATTTCGCCACATTGGCATGTGCGGGATGCTCTCCATAGTCAAATACTTGTCGGGCGCCCATGTCTCGAAAAATGGGCTCTACTCTTGCCTTTGCTGAAGAATCGCCAGCCATGCACATGTAGATGGCTTTTGCTCTGGCCGCTTCTGGGCGTCCCATGATGGGTGCCGATAACAAGATATTGCCTTTTTGTTGATGGGCTTGGTGAAGCCGCTGGATAATAGCGGGCGAAACGGTGCTCATAGATACGTGAATGCCTCCTGGTGAAAGACTCGATAAGATGCCGGTGGGCCTTTCGGTGATCTGCAGTAGAGCATCGTCATCGGCAATAAGTGAAAAAACTAGATCTACTTGCTGGCACAGCTCTGCTGGTGAGGAGCAAATCTGGGCATTGTTGGCAAAAGGTGCTAACCGAGATGCAGTACGGTTGTACAGATAAAGGGTATAACCAGCTTCCAACAGATGAGAAATGAGCGGTTGTGCCAAATTTCCTGCGCCAATAAATCCCAATCGTTTGCTATTCATAGATTAATGTTTTATGAAGTGAATTTCAGAAAAATTTATCGCTTTTAGCCCATGAGCTTCAAAGTAAAGGATAAAGATTTTGCTATACGTATAAATGATGAGCTGGATAAAGAGCAAATTCAATCTTATTCGTGGAAATGCATGAGCTAACGTGAAATGCCTAAAACCCATTGGGCAAGCAGCGCGATAACAATAGCCCAAAAGAAGCTCAATAACGTACCGAGCATGACGTATTCGGTAAGTTGTCTATCATGTGCATCTTTCAAATCGCCAAATCGGAAGATAGATTTAGCAGCAAACAAGAATCCAATACCCTGCCATTGGCCAATCATGACGAATACGAAGATCAGCAAGCGTTCGAAGATGCCAATCCATTGGCCTGCATGAAGTAAAGAAGCCCTGTCACGTATTTGTGGCGTCCACCTGGCAATACCCACTCGAATCGCTATCGAAGCAGGTTGGGTAAGTAAAATCAAGGCAGCCATCCAAATGAAACTTTTAGATGATAGCCAGCTGGCGTCGAATACCGACTGATGGGTGTACCATCGAGCCGCTATCCATAAGCTTAGCAGGTGTAAGGCTTGATCGACGAGGAATAAACTTGCTGCGGATAATTGTTTGCGCATGGCTGTTTTACCCAGATCAATACAACCGTGCACACATCCCAATGCCAGCGCCCAGAGCCCAAAATGCCATTGCCCACTCAGCACCCAAAGCAATACTACGTGTATAGCCAGGTGGATATAAAACGAAATAGCCCGCCAGCCTTTTTCTTCTCGTGCAAGCACCCAGCTAGTAGGCTGTAGGAAAAAATCTCCTATCAAGTGTGCAATCAATAAACGAATGAATAGCATTAAGAAAGGTATTGGATTAATCGTTCTCGAAATCGTTGATCCACTTCTTTGATTTCTTGAAAATAAGCTGTTTTCAAACGTTTGCTCACAGCATGCTGTCGGATATGAAGCATTTGTCCCAATTCACGCTGAGAGGCCGTGGGATGTTCCAGCATAAGCTTCACCGCTTCTGCCGATTTGGTGGTCCATTGGTTCATCGCAATCAAAGAAAGCTTGATATACAAATTGATTTCTGTGTCTAATTCTGGCCAGGGCGTTTGAATAGCCAATAGCTGTTTTTCTTTTTGGAGAAGATCAAACCTGGTTCCTGAATAGGTAAAAGCAGTGCCATTGCTTTCGCTGATACGCTCGGCTGTATAGTCGATTTCTCCAATTCCAATAGCCATGCGCACATCCAATTTTTTCAACATCTTGAGGCAGGATTTGATGTACACGGCTTGTTGGAAGGCATCGAGGGGATTTGCTATTTTTACTTGAAAACTATCTCCACGAAAAACTTCCCAATCTTTAGGTGTTTTTCCCATACGTTGTAGGGCCAATTTCAGCTGTTCCATCCATTGAGCAGCCGGCACAGCCCGAGAATGTACCACATCACCCGTAATGATCGCTACCATGATCATCAAAGCTACATTTCCTCCACGGTTTATCCAAATATGCCATTTTGAGGTGATATTATCTGATATCGCTTTTAGAGGTGATACTTTGCTGTAGGGCTTAAAAATGGAATGGGCATGGATGATGGGGAGGTTAGCGAGAAATGCCACTGAGGAGCAGACGGGCCAGTTGCATGCCCATACGTTGCAGGTGGCTACGGGTTAAAGAAAGGTGGTGTTGCAGATCATTGGGGCCATTGGTGATAGAGAAAAGGGCATCGAAGTGTTGTTGAAGAGAGTGACTGATGTCAACGGGTATTTCCCCTGCCAGGGCTACCACAGGAATATGATTTGCTTTGGCGTGGCGGGCTACGATGAGGGGAGCTTTACCGTCGAGGGTTTGGTGGTCTATTTTGCCCTCGCCAGTGATGACGATTTGTGCGGAAGGCAATACTTGCAGAAAGTGAGTGTATTCGAGAAAAGTTTCGGCTCCGGGAAGTAATTCGGCGCCTAGCCAGGCGTGTAAGGCGCCAGCCACTCCACCTGCTGCACCAGCTTGCGGCAATCGTTGCAAGGCAATGCCCGTTTGCCTGCGAGTAACCTCGGCCAGGCGATGCAATGCATCTTCCAGTTGAGCCATCATGCTTGTAGTGGCTCCTTTTTGTGCACCATAGCGTTGCACGGTTCCTTGTTTACCCATTAAAGGAATGTTTACATCGCACAATACTTTCCAGCGAGTACGGTTGCGGAGAGGTATTAGAGGGCTGTCGTCGATGCGATGCAAGCGGGTAAGCTGCAGGGGAAAATCATGGAGTTCGTGGCCATTAGAGTCGAGAAAGCGAGCTCCTAAGGCTCGGAGCAAGCCTGCTCCGCCATCGATAGTAGCGCTTCCGCCCACGCCAATGAGTAGTTCGCTTGGCTTTCGTCGAAGCACTGCAGCCACAAGTTCGCCTGTGCCATAAGTATGGGCATGAAGAGGTTGGCGTTCGGTGGGGTCGAGCAAGCGTAGTCCAGAAGCAGAGGCCATTTCTACCACAGCCATCTGGCGATTGGCAATCCAGAGAAAAGAAGCCCGGATAGGGCGTTGCAAGGGATCGTGACAAGGGGTAGGTATCATTTTCCCACCCAGATGAAATTGCAGGCTGCGTGTCGTGTCGTCGCCTCCATCGGCCACGGGAAACAATAGTATATCTTCTTCATTTACTCCGGCTTTTCGCAAACCCTTGGCTAGAGCTTGAATAGCGTCTATGGCCGATAGGCTATTTTTAAAACTGTTGAGTGCCAGCAACCATTTCATGGGGAAGGTGATACATTTCCAGAATCCATGTTTTCAGGGAGCAGTGAACTATTTTGCTCGATCAGTCGGAACAATTCATCGAGTCGTGGGGTGATGATGATCTCGGTTCGCCGATTTCGAGCTCTTCCTTGAGGAGTGCTATTGGTATCTACGGGGTCATACCAGCTTCTTCCTGCAGCTGTGATGTGCAGGGGGCTCACATGATAATCGTTGATGAGGATGCGTGTTACAGATGCGGCACGAGCAAGGCTTAATGCCCAATTATCGGGATAGCGGCCATGAATAGGAATAGAGTCGGTATGCCCTTCAATTTCTATGTCCAGGTCGGGGTTTTGGTTGAGTACTTGTGCGAGTTTCGACAGAGCTTCCACGCCTTTAGGTTCTACTACTGCACTTCCCGATTTAAACAATAATTTTTCTTGAAGTGAAACATAAACCTTACCGTTCTTCATTTGGACACTGAGCTCGTCGGGGTTGAATCCAATCAAGGCCTTAGCAATGGAGCGTCGAATGCTATCCATTTGTTCGTGTTGTTGCCGCAAAACCTGTTGCAGGTGACGGAGTTGCCTTTCCTGTTCAGACAAGCGTTGTTGTTGGGCCTGAATGAGCTCTTGTGAGGATAGAATTTCTTTTTGCTTACTAGAAAGCTCAGTAGCTGCAGCTTGAATATAGCGGTTGAGCTGATCTTGCAAATCGGCTATGCGCCTATGAAGTTGGTTTACAGTGTCGTTGCAGGCTTGCAAGCTATGGGTGAGTGAAAGGCTATCTTGCAAGAGATTAGCCACATGCAAGCGGGCATCTACATATTTTTTTTGAGACACGCAACCCGTGATCAACAGGATGACCAGGGAGCCCAAGAAGATAAGAGAGGATCGTTGCATATGCCGCATGAGTTTAAGCTGTAAGTTAGGAAAACCTATTCAAGGAAATAACTCAGTTGATGCATTGTTTTCGGATGAAGTTTGCCATTCGATATGAGCTGGCATGCCTTGGCACAAGCGTGTGCCAACGGTTTTCCAACCAGTGACGGGGATATCGCGCAGTTGGACCTGAGTTTGATGGGCTTCTGCCCTGCGTTTTCCGGTAATCATGAGGGCTATGGGATCTTCTGCTGTGCTTACCAGCAGTAGCCGTGAATCGGGATGTTCGCGAATAAAATTGAATATGGTATCATTGCTTTGCGTTTCAATATGGAAGCGCTTAGCAAAACAACATTGTTTTTCGCCATCATAATAAATAGCGGAAATCATTTTTGTAGGATCAAATTTTTCGATAAGCATCACTGTTGTGGGGTCGTATCTATGCGTAAGTGCAGCATCGTTGAGTTCATAACTACCGTTCTGATATATGATTAAGATTTTTTCATCAGGATAAAAACTACCCAAATATTTTCCACGTCCGTCGGCATTTAATCGACCTACTTCTGGGTCATACCATCGTTCTTCTGCTTGAATAATTCCTAGTTTTTTTTCTTTGAGCTTAACAGATTTTATGGGATAACGAGTAATTTGGTTTCCTTGTGCAGAGCGGCCTTTGACATCGATATTGGCAAAGTTAAATTCAAATACTTTTTTTCTTGCGCTGCACGACGGACTTAAGGTTATTTGCACAACTTCTGTTTCTGCTTGTGGATTAGCAGAAAAATACAACACACGGCTGCGAGATGATTTTCCTAATGGATATTCTTTGTTTAACGTAACACCGCCTACTTGAAAGCGTTTGGCATAAGTAATACCCGAATCAAGATCGGTATAGATAAGGTGATAAATGGTTTTATCATCTTTATGAAAGACGCCTGCATGTACAATTTGCCGACCGACAAAAGTTTTTTCACTGACTTTTGTTACCAGCATATGGCCATCTTTCCGGAACACGATAATCTGATCGAGATCTGAGCATTCGCATACGTATTCATCCTTTTTTAAGGAGGTGCCAATAAATCCTTCTTCACGTTGCATATACAATTTCGTATTGGCCATGGCCACGGCAGTAGCCTGGATGGTATCGAACAAGCGGATTTCCGTTTGTCGTTCCCTACCCTTTCCGTATTTCTTTTTTAAGTTCTCAAAATACTGAATGGTGTATTCGGTAAGATGGTCTAAGTGGTATTGGGTTTCCTGCATGTGTTGCTCTATCTGCTGAATATGTTCTTCTGCTTTGCGGATATCATATTTAGAAATACGTTTGATTTTGATTTCAGTAAGTTTGATGATATCTTCTTCGGTAACCCGTCGGCGAAGCAGGTGTAGATAAGGTTGTAATCCTTGCTGAATTTCCGACAATACTTGTTCCCAGCTTTCAGCTTTTTCGATTTCTCGATAAATGCGTTTTTCGATAAAGATTTTCTCCAAGCTTGCAAAATGCCATTCCTCCTCTAATTCTTGTAATCGAATAGTTAATTCTTTTTGCAATAATGATTTAGTATAATCAACATTGTATTTCAGAATATCACTGACACTAACAAACTGAGGTTTGTCGTTGATAATCACGCAAGCATTTGGAGAAATACTAATCTGGCAATCGGTGAATGCATATAATGCATCGATAGTCATTTCGGTAGAAACTCCAGGTGCAAGCTGAATTTCGATTTCCACTTCTTTCGCAGTATTATCTACCACGCGTTTGATTTTGATTTTGCCACTGTCATTGGCTTTAATAATAGAATCGATGAGTTGTGTAGTGGTAACGCCATAAGGTACATCGCGAATAACCAAAGTTTTTTTATCGCGTTCTTCAATATGACAACGAATTTTAATACGGCCTCCTCTTTTACCATCTTCATATTGCGAAACATCGATCATACCGCCTGTAGGGAAATCGGGATAAAGCACAAAAGGCTTATTTTTCAGATAAGCAATCGCTGCATCGATAATTTCACAAAAGTTATGAGGCAATATACGCGTAGAAAGCCCAACAGCAATACCCTCTACGCCTTGTGCGAGCAGTAGAGGGAATTTCATGGGTAGGGTAAGTGGTTCATATTTACGGCCATCATAACTCAGCTGCCAAGTAGTGGTTTTGGGGTTGAAAGCTACTTCAAGGGCAAATTTAGAAAGTCGAGCTTCGATATAACGTGGAGCAGCAGCTTCATCGCCCGTGCGTATATCCCCCCAGTTTCCTTGTGTTTCAATCAATAAATTTTTTTGGCCGAGATTCACAATCGCTTCACCTATTGAGGCGTCGCCATGTGGGTGGTATTGCATCGATTGGCCGATGATATTGGCAACCTTATTAAAGCGACCATCATCCATTTCTTTCATAGCATGTAAGATGCGCCGCTGCACAGGCTTTAAGCCATCTTCAATAGCGGGGACAGCGCGCTCCAGAATCACATAAGATGCATAGTCGAGAAACCAGTTTTCATATAATCCATTCACAGCGGTAATACTATGTAAAGCATCTTCTTGATGTAAAGAATCATCTGCCATACTTCCTATTATTTTACATGATTAATTAGATGAAGTTTGCATATGGGTTTGTTCATTGTTAATATTACTACTAGCATTTTCGACTTCTTGATGAGGGAATAAGCGAACCAAAGGTTTTTGATGCCATTCGCCTTGCAGTTCAAGAAGATGAGCTTGTGTAAGCTCTCGCAAGCGCCAGATCAAAAAATCGGCCGATATGTATTCTTTTTGTTGATATACTCCCTGTAAAATTTTCGATATTCGAGTCCAATTGGTTGAGCATTGTTTGAGTAATAGTTGATCATAGGTATCTACAGCTATAGATGTGCATTTTTTTTCACTCGTTACTTTTCGCAATAAGCTATTTTGTGTTTGTAATTGTTGCCAAAGTTCTAAATCGGCCAGCATATCTTCTCGCGAGATGGGGGTGGCTAGCCGTTTAGCTTTGGGGTATTCATTCGCAGGAATTTGAGACAATTGTTCAGGGAAAAACAATTGTTTGTGTTGGTTTAAAAAAGGAAGGTTATGTAAAAAAATACTTTCTACTCGTTGATCAAAATTTTGTATCCATGGTAAAAGAGAAAAATAGCCACACACTTCTTTCGGGTGATTGGTCATCCATATCCACAGGTGAAGATCTTCTTCTTCATGCATTCGTTGATGAAGTTTTTGCCGTTGCTCTACTTCGTTAAGGACATCAGAGGGTTGGCTGTTGTTATAAGGGAATATGAAAGTTTGTAGCCATGTTTTTCGTTGATTCCATTGATCAATGTTTATTACAATGGGTCCATAAGTATAGTCGTCGGTAAGCACTACGATGTCGTCGCGAAGGGTGGGATCTATCTCAAAAGCTTGCTGAAGGGCTTGAGCCGAATCCTGGTCAAATACAATATGAATGATTCTTTCCAATTTGCTCCTCTCTGATTTGATGGTTTAAATGAATTTTGTTCATGATACTGTTTCGATAGATGTAGCATCTTCGACTACATCTTTTTCATATCGCAAGTTTTCGATGATAAAATCTTGGCGAGCAGAGGTGTTTTTGCCCATGTAGTAATCGAGCATTTTGTGAATTTGTGCATCTTTGCCAATGATCACTGGTTGCAAGCGCATATTTTCACCAATGAAATAACCAAATTCTTCTGGTGAGATCTCACCCAATCCTTTAAATCGAGTAATTTCTGGCCTTCCACCTAGCTTTTTCACAGCTTCTCGTTTTTCTTCTTCGGAGTAGCAGTAAAAAGTTTGTTGTTTGTTGCGCACGCGAAATAAGGGCGTTTCTAAGATATATAGATGTCCGCTACGTACCAAGTCGGGAAAGAACTGCAGGAAAAAAGTCATCATTAACAAGCGAATATGCATGCCATCTACATCGGCATCGGTAGCAATAACTATGCGGTGGTAGCGCAATCCATCTAATCCTTCTTCAATATTTAGTGCATGTTGCAATAAGTTAAATTCTTCATTTTCATAAACTACTTTCTTACTCAGTCCGTAACAGTTAAGAGGTTTACCCCTCAGGCTAAATACGGCTTGTGTTTCCACATTTCTAGACTTAGTGATAGACCCACTTGCCGAATCACCTTCTGTGATAAATAATGTAGTTTCTAATTTTTTAGCCTGATATTCTGGATCTTGTTTATCGTTATCATTTAAGTGAATTCGGCAATCGCGTAATTTGCGGTTGTGCAGATTTGCTTTTTTAGCTCGTTCATTAGCTAGTTTTTTAATTCCGCTTAGTTCCTTACGTTCTCGCTCACTTTGTTCGATACGTTTCTTAAGCAATTCTGCAGTGGAAACATTTTTATGTAAATAATTATCCAGTTCTTTTCCTAAAAATTCAGATACAAAGTTTTTAATACTGGGGCCATTTTCGTATAAATATGTGGATCCCAACTTGGTTTTCGTTTGTGATTCAAATACGGGCTCTTGCACACGAATGCTAATAGCTGCACAAATGGAAGCTCGAATATCGGTTGCATCATAATCTTTTCTGTAAAACTCACGAATAGTTTTTACAAATGCTTCTCGAAATGCCGATAAATGAGTGCCACCCTGTGTGGTGTATTGGCCATTTACGAATGAATAATATTCTTCACCATAATGATTACCGTGTGTAATAGCTACTTCGATATCTTCATTTTTGAGATGTATGATAGGATATCTTTGCTCTTCTTCATTGATTTTACTTTGTAGTAGATCTAATAATCCATTTTTAGAAACAAAAGTTTGTCCGTTTAATATTATTTGCAATCCCGCATTCAGAAAACAATAGTTTTTGATTTGGTTTTCGATAAACTCGGGAATAAATCGAAAATGACGAAAGATTTCTGGATCGGGAGAAAAATACACCCAGGTACCATTAGGTTCTTGTGTAGGTATATTTGTTTGATGTTTCACTAAGATACCTTTCTCGAAAATGGCTTCGGCAGACTTTCCTTCTCGAAAGCTCTTGATATGGAAACAGGCAGAAAGTGCATTTACTGCTTTGGTGCCGATACCATTTAATCCTACTGTTTTTTGAAATACGCGATTGTCGTACTTTGCACCTGTGTTGATTTTCGACACAGCATCTACCAGTTTACCCAACGGAATACCACGACCATAATCACGCACGGTAGCCGCATGATCGGTTATTTTCACATCGATACGTTTGCCAAACCCCATCAGATATTCGTCAACAGCATTATCGATGATTTCTTTGAGTAAAATATAGATTCCATCATCCATACTTGATCCGTCGCCAGTTTTACCGATATACATGCCGGGCCGAAGGCGAATATGCTCACGCCAATCGAGTGAACGAATCGAAGCTTCGTCGTATGTATAAACCAGAGATTGTTTTTCAGCCATATTGATTTACTTTTTGCCTATCTGCTGGAGCAAAATTAAGTTATCGCTTGCATTTTATACATGGAATATATTGCATTTGCTTATGAGCAAATTTATATATATGCGTGTTTTGCATGAAATCTGCAAAAATGCGCTCATGATTAGTTCATTAGCTTTATATTTGTTGTTTTCATACCAAATGGAAAAATATCAAATACCATGCAACCCGTTGCTCCCACAAATAAATATTCGATTAAATATTATCCAGAAGCCATTGAACGATGGACACGTGAAGGAAATTATTTTTACTTCTATGCACGAGAAATAGTATTAGAGATTCGAGTGATTTCAGATCGCATCATTCGTTTTCGATATACTCCAGAAGGTCGTTTTCAGCGAGATTTTTCATATGCAGTTTCTCCAGATATTCGCGAATCTATTATTTTTTTAGATGTGCAAGAAGATGCACAGTATATCGTGTTGTTAACCCAACAATTACAAGTGAAGGTCGACCGTGAGCATTTGCTGATTACTATCTTAGATCGGGAAGGTCGTTTGATTAACCAGGATGAGAAAGGATTTCATTGGCAGTATTACATCCAGAAAGGTGGAAAGATTGTGTATTGTAGTAAATACATTCAACCGGATGAGTGTTTTTATGGTCTAGGAGATAAGCCTACCGATTTTAATTTACGCGGGAAACGGCTCGAGAATTTTGGCATGGATCGTTATGGCTATGGCTGGAATGTAGATCCGTTGTATAAAAATATTCCTTTTTATTATGGCTTGCATCATGGTATAGGATATGGTATTTTCTTTGATAATACCTTTCGTACCATTTTTGATTTTGGACTGGAAAGAGCGGATGTATGCAGTTTTTGGGCAAGAGGAGGAGAAATGTGTTATTACTTTATTTATGGTCCTGCATTGATGGATGTCGCTGCGCAATACACCTGGTTAACTGGATTGCCAGAATTGCCACCTCTATGGAGCTTAGGATATCATCAAAGTCGATGGAGTTATTATCCCGATATTCGTGTAAAAGAAGTGGCTACAGAATTTCGTAAGCGAAAGATTCCTTGCGATGTTATTCATCTAGATATTGATTACATGGATGGTTTTAGGTGTTTTACTTTTCATCCACAAGGTTTTTCAGATCCGGCAGGATTGATGCGTGAGTTGGCCAATATGGGCTTTAAAGTAGTGGCGATCATTGATCCAGGCATTAAAGCTGATCCCCAGTATTTTGTGTACCAGCAAGGTTTGGAGGGCGATTATTTTTGTAAGCGAGGTGATGGAGCCTTGATGGAAGGCGATGTATGGCCGGGCAGATGTGTATTTCCCGATTTTACTCATCCGCGTGTACGTCAATGGTGGGGTCGTTTGTGTAAACATCTCACCGACGTGGGTATTCGCGGCGTGTGGAATGATATGAATGAGCCTGCTGTATTTGAAATCGGTACTTTTCCAGAAGATGTACGACACGATTATGATGGCGATCCATGTAGTCATCGCAAAGCACACAATGTATATGGGCATTTGATGAGTAAAGCCACGGCCGATGGGCTTACTCGTTTTTTGATGCCACGTCGCCCCTTTGTGATTACGCGTTCTTGTTATGCAGGTGCCCAACGCTGGACCAGTGTATGGACGGGCGATAACACAGCCTCATGGGAGCATCTGTACATTGCTTCTATTCAATGCTTGCGCCTTTCTATATCTGGGATTTCTTTTGCTGGAAGTGATATTGGTGGATTCATTGGAGAGCCTACGCCAGAACTTTATGTGCGCTGGTTGCAAATGGCTACTTTTCATGTATTCATGCGCACACATTCAGCCAGCAATGAAACCGGTTTCCAACAAGAACCTTGGTCGTTTGGGCAACGCAATGAATTCATAGCGCGAAAATTTATTCGATTGCGTTATCGGCTCTTGCCTTATTTGTACACCACTTTCTGGCAATATCATACTTATGGCTTTCCTATGTTGCGCCCGCTTATGTTCATGAGTCAAGATGATCCAGCTACCTACGATCGTGTAGAAGAATTTATGCTGGGCGATCATTTATTGGTTAGCCCTGTGCGTGAGGCCGCTAGTAAGGAAAAAGAAGTGTATTTGCCTCGTGGAAAATGGTATCATATATGGAATGGGAAGTTGTTTGATGGCCAACAATTAGTGAAAGTAGCCACTCCATTGTCGCAGATTCCTTTATTTGTGAGAGCTGG
This sequence comes from Thermoflavifilum sp., assembly GCA_023511875.1. Lineage (GTDB taxonomy): Bacteria > Bacteroidota > Bacteroidia > Chitinophagales > Chitinophagaceae > Thermoflavifilum. The sequence goes on along the minus strand of JAIMAQ010000003.1, from coordinate 49,696 downwards.
AGCGGTAATGCCCTATTTTCCGCCTATGGAATATGTACCCGATCGCTTGCAATTTGCAGAAATGACATTAGAAGTGTATTATGCTGAACAAAAAGTGGAATCGATATTATATGAAGATGAAGGCGATGGTTACGGCTATCGTGCTGGTCAATATCGATTGGTGAAGTTTGAAACAATCGGTCAATCTCATCAGCTACACATAAGCAGAAAAATACAAGGTGCATTTCAGCCTGCATATACCCAATATTATGTTGTTTGTCATGGATTACCTTTTGCGCCTATCGAATATGTGGTTGATGGCATGAGCTATAAACTTACCGCTCGCCAATCGTCTTCTAAAGTGGTGAGCATTAGAGTACCGGCAGATTTTCAGGAACTCATTATTAGATAAAATAGCATTACCACGAGTTTTGTTATTTTTATCTTTGAATGATATTTACTTAATGTAATGAGCAGCTTGCCTGATCAAACGTACACTTCTACCGTTACATCTCATACCCGATGGGCGCTAGTACTCGTGACCAGTTTATTCTTTTTATGGGGCTTTGCCTACGGCTTGCTCGATTCTTTGAACAAACATTTTCAAGATGTTTTTCAAATTACTCGTTTACGCTCGGCTTGGTTACAAGCGGCTTATTTTGGAGGCTATTTTTTAATGGCTTTACCAGCAGGTATGCTTATCTATCGATGGGGATACAAACGTGGTATCCTCAGTGGATTGACGTTGTATGCCGTGGGAGCTTTTCTGTTTTATCCTTCTTCGCAAGTGCATAGTTTTGATATGTTTTTGGTGTCGCTTTTCATTTTAGCATGTGGACTATGCTGCTTAGAAACAGCAGCCAATCCATATGTCACGGTATTAGGGCCAAGGCAAACGGCTGCTTTTCGCATCAATCTAGCTCAATCTTTTAATGGAGTTGGCTCTTTTCTGGGGCCATTTTTGGCTTCACAAATTTTTTTTCGGCAACAAGAATCGGATTCGTTGCAATCGGTACAATATACTTATCTCGCTATTGCTATTGTAGTGCTGCTGATTGCATTGTTATTTTATGTTACGCCACTTCCTGAGATTAATGAAGAGCAACAGCTTCAAGAAGATACACATCTCTCTTCTCGGCCATTGTTTCAAAACCAGCATTTCGTGTGGGGAGTTGTAGCACAGTTTTTTTACGTGGCAGCGCAGGTAGGAATTGCTGCGTTTTTTATCAACTATGTGGTGGAGAATTGGCATCGAGCCAATAGTAGCATAGCGGCCGTGTTGTTGGGTATTAGCCTGATATTGTTTACCCTAGGAAGGTTTGTGGGCACCTTGTTGATGAAATGGATAGCTGCTGAAAGATTGCTTTCTATTTATGCAATCATGAATATGCTTTTTTGTGTAGGGGTAGTTATTTTTCAGGGTTTGCTGGGAGTGATTGCTCTCATGATTATTTTCTTTTTTGAATCGATTATGTTTCCCACCATCTTTGCTTTAGGAGTTAAAAATTTGGGCCAACACACGCGTAGAGGCGGATCGTTTATCATTATGTCGATCGTTGGGGGTGCATTGAGCCCGCTGCTGATGGGCTGGATAGCCGATCATTGGCACCAAACAGCTTTGGCTTATATCGTTCCGTTTATTTGCTTTCTCATTGTAGCTTATTTCGGCTTATGGGGGCATCGCATTCCTATGGCACATGATCAAAAGCATGAATATTGAGTGGTGTGTTGACATTTTCCTGTTTTTCGTGTATTTTTCCTGATGTGTTTTTCTCAAATCACCATTTGGGGCATATGGTTGGCAACAATATTTTCCATTTCGGTGCATGCCCAAAGCCAGAACGCTCACAACAGCACCGTATATTATGGCATTGCCAGTTTTTACGGAAAAAAATTTCATCATCAACTTACTGCCAGTGGGGATACTTTTGATATGCACCAATTTACCGCTGCTAGTAATCGAATAGCTATGCACCAATATGTGTTGGTTACCAATTTGCGTAATCAACGAAAGGCATTGGTAAAGATTAATGATCGCATGGCCCCCACAAATCCCCGATTGATCGATGTTTCTGAAGCCGTAGCCCGCAAGCTTCGGTTTCATGCAAGAGGATTAACTCGTGTGAAAGTAGAGTTGGTTCCTCAATGGCTTATCGATTGGTTTGGCTTAGCAGAGATCATCGATGAAAAATAAATGCAACAAAGCCATTTAAACATCAAGCAAACCATAGGTTTACTGAATAATTTTGATGCATTTAACGAGTATATTGAAAAACATCAACTATTCCTGTAATACCTCTTTCCCGCTTTATCTTTGCAAAAAGCCTGTTTGTTATGCCATCTACTGTCGCTCCGGTTTCTTTTGATGATACGAGTATAGCTTTTTCCTCTCGTAGTGATCAGGAATTAAAACGTATTTATCGTTTATTCTGGCTCATGAACCTGGGTTGGCTCACACATTTGGCTAAATATGTGGTACCACTGGCGATAAAATGGCATCTTCCTGTGAAAAAATGGATTCGTAATACTCTGTATGAACAATTTTGTGGAGGAGAAACCCTAGAGGAAGTAATGGAAACCGCAACCAAATTGGCTAAGCAAAACATACATGTGATTTTGGATTATGGGGTAGAAGGAAAAGAAACAGAAGAAGTTTTTGACCATACAGCATCAGAATACATTCGCATGATTCGCTATGCTTCAAATCAACCCAATATTCCATTTATTGCCGTTAAGATGACGGGATTGGTGCGTTTTGCATTATTGGAAAAATTGCATGCGGGATCCACACTATCTGTTGCTGAAGAGCAAGAATGGGAAAAGGCTCGCCTTCGGTTAGAACATATTGTGGAAGAAGCGGCTCAATATCGTATAGGCGTAATGGTAGATGCTGAAGAAAGTTGGATTCAGCAGCCAATCGACACATGTGTGTTGGAATTAATGGAGCGTTATGCCCATGCACGTGGTGTGTTGTTTAACACTTATCAACTATATCGTATAGATCGGTTGAAGTTGTTGAAAACGCATATTCAACTCGCAAAGGAAAAAGGGTTTGTACTTGGCGCTAAGCTGGTGCGTGGGGCTTATTTAGAAAAAGAACGCAGGCGAGCAGCCGAGAAAGGATATCCAAGCCCGGTGCATGCCACGAAAGCCAATACTGATCGGGATTATAATGATGCAGTGGCATATTGCCTTTCTCATCTAGAGCATGTTTCTTGTTGTATTGCTACACACAATGAAAAGAGTTGCTTGCTGGCCATACAGCAAATGGATGAACAACAATTGCCAGCCGATCATCCACATATTTGTTTTTCCCAATTATACGGTATGAGCGATCATATCAGTTACAATCTTTCCCGTCATGGATATCGAGTGTGTAAATACTTACCTTATGGGCCACTTGAAGATGTAATTCCTTATCTCATGCGACGTGCGCAGGAGAATACTTCTGTTGCGGGCCAAACCAGTCGTGAATTAAGCTTAATCCAGAAAGAATTGCGGAGACGTAAATTATAGCTCTTAAAAACTAAGGTTAGGATATATTTCCCGAAGTTGCTGCTGAATATAAGCTGCCCATCGTTGTTCCGCAGCTTGATTTGTTCCATGCTGAGTTTCCCGGTCAAATTGATCTTGAATATGATTCATGTAGCGAAAAGCTTCAAGAAATTCATATTGAATATAGCTATCGGCATCTTCTGGAGCGATATCATCTTTATTTTGCAAAACTAATTGCTGAAAGTGGTTTGCACTAATTCGGGTGAGGTCAAAATGTAATTGTTCATGTCTCAGCGCTTCTGGTCCAGGTAAGGCAGTAGGTATCATGTAAGAAGCACTTTTTACAAAAAATATTTGCAATTGTAAATGCACCTCAAGCGTATCGTGGTGAGAAACCGCCGACCCCGTATAACCAAAACTGCTATAGGTTACTGCTGCATTTCGGTGCGCACCTGGGGGTGGATGGCCTGTAAAATCGTTCCACTGTAGTGGACGCAGCGGGCTGTAGTAGATCGTGTCTTCGGTTTCAGTACCCGGTTGGTATTCTCCGTCCCAAACCACTGTCCAATATGTCAAGGTAGGCCGATGAGGCTGGCTTTGAGCATGAATAGTGATTTTAGAATATGTCGAGCAGATGCATATCATCATGCCCATGTAAGTCCACCACTTCCTCCATTTTCGAGGCAGATGCATACTCGAAAAATAAACATTTGGGGAATACTTTCCAAGTGCATAACAAAGATGGTTATTTATCGTTTACCTAGCAGGATGTAATTCATCGATTTGTTCCTGTGGTAGCAATACACGGTGCACTCTTTCCGTAATGATGGGTTGGGCTAAACGAAATTCTACGGATGAAATCATCTGGCTGGCGTCTTTTGCCAGGTAAATGGTGTAAGTACCCGCATCAGCGATCCATGCTGACTGTTTTGGATAAAACGAGCTGAGGTCGTTGGGCGTAAAGATAAAGTGCATCGTTTCTGACTGCCCGGGCTGTAACAACCGGGTTTTGGCAAATTTTTTCAATTCCCGCATGGGCTTATCGAGCGTTGAAGTTGGAGCATGGATATATAGTTGCACGACCTCCTTGCCAGCACGTTGGCCTACATTAGTAATGGTAACACTCAATTCCCATCGATCTTGATCTGGATAGCTGCGTAACTCAGGTTTACTATAATGAAATTCGGTATACGAGAGGCCGTACCCAAATGGGTAGGCAACGGGCACATGGAATGTGGTGAAATAGCGATAGCCCACATAAATGCCCTCTTGGTATACAACCTTTTGGGGATCATCGGGTGGGGTACCTGGAAAATTATTTGCAGAAGGTTCATCGGTATACTTCATTGGAAAAGTCACTGCTAAACGGCCGGAGGGGTTTACTTTTCCCGTGAGCACGTCGGCAATGGCATGACCCCCCTCCTCGCCCGGCTGCCAAGCCAGCAAGATAGCATCAGGGAAGTCGCGCCAGGAGGCTGTTTCTATTACACCACCAATATTGAGTACCACCACAACGGGTTTATGTTGTGCATGAAAAGCTCGACAGACCTGCTCGATGAGCACCCTTTCGGTATCTGATAACAAAAAATCGTTGGTAATATGCCTATCTGCACCCTCACCCGATTGTCGACCAATGCAAAGGATAGCTATATCGTTGTGTTGTGCGGCTTGTTGGATGGCCGATTGGGTTAAGGGCATTTCAGGAATAGCCGGTGTTCCGAAAAGCGCTTCCATAGGGTTGCGCAGCTGTGGCTGATGGTTGTGAATATATTGCTCATAAATAGTTTTCAACTCAGGATCTAAGTGAAAACCTGCATCTTTCAATCCTTGCCATAGAGATATGGTATAAGAAGCATGCACGGTGCCACTTCCAGTACCTCCAGGAATAAGCCGATAACCCGATAAACCCAATAAAGCAATTTGGTGAATGGATGGAGCGATTGGTAGAGCATGATTTTGATTTTTCAGCAACACCATGCCCTGAGTGGCCGCCCAGCGTGCGATGCGCGCATGAGCATGTAGGTCAGGATGGTTGGAATAAATTACGTGATGAAAGCTGGGCGATTTCAACACTAGCCGTAGCACGTTTTCTACATTGCGGTTGAGGATATTGGTATCGAGTTGGCCTGCTAATACTGCTTGTTCGATGGCTTTCATTTGTAGTGGGCTACCCGGCATGAGTAAGTCATTTCCTGCCTCCATTTGTGCCACGGCATTCTTTCCACCAAACCAGTCGGTCATCACCATACCTTTAAAACCCCATTCTTTGCGCAAGATAGTGGTGAGTAAATTGTGGCTTTCCGAAGTGTAGCTTCCATTGATTTTATTGTAAGAGCTCATCAATGTCCAGGGCTGCGCTTGTTGAACAGCGATTTCAAATCCACGCAAGTAAATTTCTCTTAAAGCGCGTTGGCCCACTACTTCATCGATAGAGTTACGGTTGGTTTCTTGGTTATTGCAGGCAAAATGTTTAATACATGCGCCTACACCATTTGACTGAATTCCCGATACCATACCCGCAGCCATATGTCCCGTAATGACAGGATCTTCAGAATAATATTCAAAATTTCGCCCGCAGAGCGGGTTGCGTTGAATATTCATACCGGGGCCAAGCAGCACATCGATGCCATAGTTTTTCACTTCATCGCCCATTGCTTGCCCAACAGCACGCACACAGGCAGTATCCCAACTAGAGGCCAATAGGGTTGCTACGGGGAAAGCCGTGGCATAAAACGTATGTGAGCTATCATGATCGCGAATCGGATTAATACGCACGCCAGCAGGACCATCGGAAAAAGTAAGGGATGGAATGCCAAACTGCGGATTGGCATAGGTGCGTCCTGCAGCTCCAGCAACCTTTTCTGGAATCTTTAATGCATTGCTATCAATAGGTGGTAAATGAAAATGATGCAGCATACTCGTATCATGCAATGCACGTTGCAACTGCTTTATAGCCGATGGTGGCAAGTATATCCCCATGCCCACTACTACATGAACTTTTTGATCGAGCGTCATGTGATGCACAATCTCCTGAAGTCGTTTGACGTTAAGTTGTTGGGCACCTACAGATAAGCTGGTAGCAGACAATAGACCTATTAGCCATACTGGCAACATGAGGCGAGGAAGTGATTGGCACCGGTACATGAGATCATGGTTTAAAGGTAAGTCAGACACCAAATTTATCTGTTCGCCAATAAACATGCAATGGGAAAAATGCAAATGAATAGTGAATGATTAAAATCGAAAATCAGCTAAGTTTCGTATAAAATACTTGTAAGTCTACTATGTTTTAACGTATCTTGTTGGTGATTTAGATGAAGCTTGAATATATCGCTTTATGGGAACATTTGTAGAAATGCAATTTCATCAAGGAATGGCTTTTTGGATATTGGCTTTTTCTTGGCTATTTGGCATCTTATTGATTGGATACATTTCCATATTCTTTCCCAGAAATACATTGGTAAGGCTTTATCTATTGTTGGCATTTACAGGATCGGTTTGGCAACTAAATGATATATTGGTGCAGCTCAGTGCCAATATGCAGACTGCTGATTTCTTTGATCGTTTAACCGCTATGGGTTGGATTTTTATTGGGCCAGTTTGTGTACATTTTGTGGGATATTATACAGGACTTTTTCATCGTCAGCGATCGTTTTATGTACTCAGTTTATTGTATTTGCCTTCCTTGTTTCTTTTGAGCTTATACCAGATGAATGTATATCCTCATTATTTTATTTATGATTCTTCGTGGGGTTGGATCAAAGATGTAAGCAAGCCTTTGATTTCAGTAATCCAATACGCGTGGATTTCTGCTCTCACCTGGGTAGCATCTTGGCTTATGATTAGGCATACTTTTCGGGTGCGGCATCATCCAGTTTGGTTTATGCAATCATTTCTGATCATGTTGGCTGTGGGTGTTCCTGCTTGCTTCGGCGTAATCACTCAATTTTTATTACCCCTCATCCTTCACACTACTGGATATCCATTTGTATCGGTCATGATGAGTATATCGATAGGATGTACTTTTGTTGCATTAAAAAAATATCAACTTTTTCAAGCTAAAGATTTAGTAGATGAAGAACTGATCATGTCTGAGATTCCTCTGTTGGTTTGCTGTGTAATGCCCAATGGGTATGCTGCTTATTTGAATACCTATGGCCAGTATTTGTTGGGAGTAAGTCGTCAAACATTTACTTCATTGAGGTTTGAACAACTATTTAAATCGCCAGAGTTTCGCCATATTCAGCAGTTAAAAGATTCACATCAGCAAGCCTTAAAAGGCAATGAGTTTCATTTGCTCGACATTGCATTGCAAACGCCAGCGGGCATAAAGCATTTGCAAATGGTCATTAAACCGCTTTTCAATAATGGAAAAATAATGGCTACACTTTGGGTGGGTAAAGATGTAACGGATATTCGCCAGATGCAGAAAGAGCTCATGCGTAAAGAATACCTGCTCAGTGAAGCCCAGGAACTGGCTCATTTGGGCAATTGGGAATGGGATATGGAGAAGAATCGCTTTATTTGCTCTGATGAAATTTTCCGAATGTATGGCTATTCATCGAGTGAACAATTGACACTACGCAAATTTTTGCTTCGCCTTCGTGAAAGCGAACGGGCAGATGTGAAATCTTTGTTGCAAGAAGCATTTAAAAAACGAGAATCATTTAGTTTTTATCATCAAGTTGTTGTCGGTCGAAAACAGAAATATATATTCGTAAAAGGATTTATCAAACAAGATCAGCGAGGCAAGATCATGCGTATTTATGGAGTTGCACAAGATGTGTCGGAACGAGTAGAAAAAGAAAAACTTCTTCAGCAACAAAATCTAGAATTAGAGAAAGTCAATCGTGAGTTAGATCGTTTTATCTACAGCATTTCTCATGAGTTGCGCTCACCAGTGGCTTCTATCATGGGCATTATTCAATTATGTGAAGAAGAAACAAATCCTGAGAACAATAGATTTCATTTTCAGCTTATTCGGGAATCTTTGAGAAATCTCGATAATTTCATTGCCGATGTCATGCATTATTCACATAATGCCCGTTTGCCAGTGCATCAGCAACCTATTGTCTGGCCAGAATTAATTGAAGAAGTCATCAATAGCATGCCCACCTTATATCGGAAAGAAATAGATATTAAGTTCAGGCAAGAAGGTAGCGGGTGTGAATTTTATTCGGATGGTTATCGTATCAAAACGATCTTGCAAAAGATCCTTCATCATGCGTTTTTGTATAAACAACCCTATCAAGATATATGTCAAGTGTATATTTCAGTGCTGGTAAGAGAAGGTTATAGTAAGTTGCTTATTAAAAATCCGGGGCTCGATTTAGATAAAAATGTACAAAATCGTATTTTTGAGATGTTTTATAGGACTAGTGCCAAAGTATCTGGTGAAGGGCTTGGCTTGTATATTGTCAAAGAAATGCTCAATAAGATAGGTGGTCAAGTTCAAGTGTATTCCCAACCAGGTGAAGGCACTCAGTTTATGATAACCATTCCTAACCAGAAAAACCTTGTTGTCACATGAACACTACTGCCAAGTATCATCAAATTATGATCGTAGATGATAATTACATTGATCGATACGTGGTGGAATCGTGTTTAAAGAAGCTTCAGATATGCGATGAAGTTATTTCTATGGAGACGGCCGTTGAAGCTCTTCACTATCTGCAACAACATGCTGACGATCTTTCTCAGATTCCAGAAATTATCTTGCTTGATATTCGCATGCCTGGAATGGACGGGTTTGAATTTTTAGAGGTATTTGAAACTTTGCCCGAAACATTGCGTCAACACTGTGATGTAGTGATGCTATCGAGTACAATTTACCCAAATGATTTGGAGCGTATCAAGCATCATCCTGTGGTGAAACGTTTTTTGAATAAGCCATTTGGTAAGGATGCAGCTTTATCGTTGTAAAATACCCAATTGTTTCAGTTGTTGTGCGAGTAAATCGGGCGAAACAAATAAAATGGTTTGCAAGCCAGCTTTACGTGCACCTTCAATATTTTCTGGTACATCGTCGATAAAAAGACTTTTAGAAGGGTTGAGTTGAAACCGTTGGATGAGTCGTTCGTAAATTTCTACAAATGGCTTGCGTATTTTTTCTTCCCCCGAAACCAAGATGCCATCGAAATCTTGGAGAAAACCAAAACGTTGTTTAGCTACTAAAAAAGTTTCGGCCGACCAGTTGGTTAAGGCAAAAAGCCGATAGGTGGATTGAGCTTTTAATTGGTAGAAAATATCTACGGTGCCTTTGATTTCACCGGCCAGCATTTCTTCCCAGCGATCGTAATAAGCCCTAATGGCCTGTTCATATTCAGGAAATCTTTTCACTAACCATGCTGTACCTTCTTGCAAGCTGCGGCCAGCGTCTTGTTCAGCATTCCATTCGGAGGTGGCAATATGGGTGAGAAAATATTCCATTTCTTCTGTGGAAGAGAAAATTTTCCGATACAAGTAACGTGGATTCCAGTCGATAAGTACGCCACCCAAGTCGAATATGATATTTTCTATATTCATCGAGCAGTCGATTGAGATAACCATTGATGATATAAGGCATGGAGGCTATCGACAAAGCCATGTGGAGTATAGTGGATTTGTTGCTGTGCTTTTTCAATTCGCAGGCCCGTGCGAAGAGGCCTGCGGGCGGGTTGCTGAAAGTTTTGGCTATTGGTAGGCTGAATCAATGCCTCTGGAAATTGCCAAATTTGGGCAATTTGTTGTGCCATTTGATAAGGTGTGAGCATATCCAAGCCGGCCAGGTGGAAGATGCCCGTTGCCCGAGAGTTTAGCAGCTGTAGACAACCCGTGGCCAAATCGGCTGCCCAGGTAGGCGTACGCCATTGATCGTCTACCATATGTAAAGTTTTGCCCTGCTCGAGTTGTTCGATGATCCAACGCACAATATTGTTTTTTTCCCGCCCTGGTGTATAGCCATATACCAACACGGTTCGAGCTATTGCCCAATCGAGATGGCTTCCACGCACCAATTGCTCTGCACACAACTTGCTCAACCCGTAGTAGTTGATTGGATTGGGCAAATCTTCTTCTCCATAAGGGCCTGCTTTCCCATCGAAGATAAAATCGGTCGATACCAGAAGAAAAAAACAGTTTAGTTCTTGAGCTGCAAGCAACAAGTGATAAGTACCTTCCACGTTGATTGCCCAGCACAAAGCAGGGTTTTGTTCACAAGCATCTACATGCGTCATGGCAGCAGCGTGTAGAACGGCCTGCGGTTGGTGACGTTGAAAAATTTCTTGAATGGCATTTTTATCGGTAATGTCGGCAGAAATGTATTTAACCAAAGGAGATAGAGAAAACCGACAAGGTCCACGACCTAAGGCTATCCATTCGTGATCGGTATTTGAATCCGCCGATTGGAGCACGTGTTGCCCCAGCAAACCATTAGCTCCTGTGAGTAAAATACGCATATCTCTCGTTGGGCAAATGTATAAAACCTTTGTTATTCATTGGGAGTTATTAGCAATATGGCTTCTTATCATTGGATTTGCAGGGATTGCTTATTAAATAGATATTAAACTTTTTATATTTTAATTAAAATTTTCTAATAAATACCCGAATTCAACAGTAAGATATTAAATGGGAATTTGTTGAATGGTGTAGGAAAACAAATGCAAAACCCTAATTTTGTGCCGTCTTAAAGCAACAAGGCCCATTTACCCTGAAACCAAGAATATGAGTAAAGTTAAGAACATTGCTGTATTAACGTCGGGCGGCGATGCCCCCGGCATGAATGCAGCTATTCGAGCTATTGTGAGAACTGGAAATTATTTTCAGCTCAACGTGTTTGGTGTCATGTATGGCTATAGGGGATTGATTAATGGAGAAATTATCCCCATGGATTCCCGCTCTGTGGCCAACATTATTCAACGAGGAGGTACCATTTTAAAAACCGCTCGATGTAAAGAGTTTTTTGGTTATGAAGGCCGTCAGCGAGCTTTTGAGCAATTGCAAAAACATCAGATCGATGGATTAATCGTAATTGGAGGCGATGGCACTTTTAAAGGAGCCGATGTGTTTAGCAAAGAATTTCATGTGCCATGTATTGGCCTACCCGGCACTATCGATAAAGACATTGATGGCACCGATTTTACGATAGGCTTTGATACAGCCGTAAATACGGCTGTACGAGCTATTGATAAGATTCGTGACACGGCAGAAGCGCACGATCGTTTGTTCATTGTGGAAGTCATGGGTCGCGATGCAGGCTATATTGCCTTACATAGTGGAATTGCTACTGGAGCCGAGCATGTTTTATTGCCCGAAAAACCCACCAAGATTCAAGATATCATCGATGCTCTTCAGGCCAATGAACGCCGCAAAAAATTGGTCAACATCATTGTCGTTGCAGAAGGCGATCAATCGGGTGGAGCTAATGAGGTAGCACGTGCAATCAAGGAAAAATTGCCGAACTTCGATACGCGAGTATGTATTCTGGGGCATATTCAACGCGGAGGCTCTCCCACCTGTATGGATCGCATCATTGCTAGTCGTATGGGATATGCGGCTGTGCAAGCTCTAATGGAGGGCAAACACCATAATTGCATGGTGGGTATTGTGAACAACCAATTGCATTATACTCCTCTAGAAAAGGCCGTGAAAGCTGCTCCCAGTATTGATCCAGAATGGTTTCAGATGATTCGCATTTTAGCCAGTTAAAAAATTTCTAACCATGTGTTCCGATATCTCCAAGTATTTTCACAAACAAATGGATCACCGAGCCGCTAAGCAGCATTCTTCCCATAAAACGAAGATTGTAGCCACTGTGGGGCCAGCTTGCAGTACATATGAACAGTTGCTTGAATTGGTCAAAGCGGGTGTGAATGTATTTCGACTCAACTTTTCTCACGGTTCCCATGAAGATAAGCTGAAAGTGATTCAACACATTCGGAAAATTAATGAGTCGGAACCTTATAATATCGCTATCCTGGCCGATCTGCAAGGTCCTAAGCTGAGAATCGGAGATATTGAAAACAATGCACTTGAGGTAGCCCCGGGCGATATCCTCACATTTACGCATGAAAAATGCATCGGTACGCGTGAAAAAATTTATGTATCGTATCCCGACTTTCATAAAGATGTAAAGGTAGGGCATAAGATTTTGATTGATGATGGGAAAATTGAAACTCGCGTGGTGGAAATCACTTCCGATAATTTGGTGAAAGCTAAAGTGATCATCGGAGGAGTGCTTTCTTCTAAAAAAGGGATTAACTTACCCGATACCAAAAGCTCGCTTCCATGCTTGACGGAGAAGGATTTGGTCGACTTAGATTTTATCATTGAACAGCAACTCGATTGGGTAGCACTTTCTTTTGTGCGTAGTGTGAACGATATCATTATTTTACGCAATAAGTTGAGAGAGAAAAATAGTCCCATCAAGATTATTGCTAAGATTGAAAAGCCAGAAGCGGTAAACAATATCCGAGAAATCATTCTGGAGTCAGACGGGATTATGATTGCTAGAGGGGATCTAGGAGTAGAATTACCTGTGGAGCAAATCCCTATGATTCAAAAAAATATCATTCGCAAATGTATCCATCGAGCAAAACCCGTTATTGTGGCTACACAAATGATGGAAAGTATGATTGAACGCTCTAAACCCAATCGGAGTGAAATTACCGATGTGGCCAATGCCGTACTCGAAGGTGCCGATGCAGTGATGCTGAGTGCCGAAACAGCCACAGGTAAGCACCCAGTGCTCGTTGTAGAAACCATGAAAAAAATTATCGAAGAAGTAGAGAAAGAAGATATTATTTACAATCGGAACCTGATTCCGCAACCGCATTCCCCCTCGTTTTTAAGTGATGCCCTTTGTTATAATGCCTGTCGCATCGCTGAAGATGTAAAAGCCGATGCATTGATTGGCATGACACAAAGCGGTTATACAGGATTTATGCTTTCTAGCTATCGCCCACGTGCCCCCTTGTATGTGTTTACCAAAGTTCCTTCATTGGTCAATCAGCTCAGCTTGAGCTGGGGTGTTCGGGCGTTTTATTATGCAGAAGAAGAAAGCGTAGATTCGATTATTTTCGATCAAATCCAAATTTTAAAAGAACGCGGTTTCATTTCTTCTGGCGATGTAGTGGTCAATACTGGCAGCATTCCCGTACACGAACATTTGCCTACCAATATGTTGAAGATTACCCGTGTGCCTTAACCATTGCCGCTGTTGATATTGAATCAGCAAAGCAAGCACCTCATTATAGCTGCGAATGCCTTTAGGTTGATGATTCATTTTTAAAAACAAATCATACGTTATCGCTGTGAGTCGATCTACCGGCCCTCGATAAGCGTTTTCATAAGCATAAATAGCCAGGATATCATGTTGCACACCAGGTAGTAAACTATTCCAAATATGATGAATCCAAGCCGTATCTCTTTGGTGATGGCGTTGCAAGCTATGTATGCCATAAAGCAGCATGTTCAAATACGCTGAATAACGAAAAAAACTATCACGAGCATGGGTAGCAGCCAGGAAACCCACAAAATTGGCCGCGTATTCTTGTGTATACCCTAATTGATGTGCTATTTCATGACAGGTCACAAAAGGCAATAGCATGGGTGGAATATCAATATTTACTTGCGCTTCGGCTGTAAACGGATTATAATACCCTTCAATGCCCATATAATTCATGAGTTTTCCAAAAAGAGATCGTTTTATAGAAGGTGCTCGATAATGCATTTCTGGGTAAAATGCTTGAAGACTATCGTAGGCTTCTATAGCTCCGGGAATAATTGTTTTCCTAAAAAATGGTTGAGTAGCCTGGCTATCATGAACACATACATAATGAGCGTTGGTTTCAGTAGCTAGCCATTCGGTAAGGCTTTTCAATTGAGATAAAGAGTATGGTTGCAACGAAAGATGAAAATCTGTTTGAATGCGGTGGATCATATATCCAAACCCCCAACTCATCTGAAACCAACCATAGCCCACGATGGCCACCACAACAAATCTTACCAGTAGCTTACGAGCAGACAGTAACCATCTTTGTCCAGGTATTGAGCTGCGAATAAAGATATAGATTTGTATTGCCGCCCATAAAATAGCCAGAAGATAAAGCCAATCACCCAAGCTAAAGGGCAGTTGACCAATGAAGTAACGCTGTGCGTACCAGATAACTGGTGTGAATTGTGGCCATACATGGCGAAATGTAGGAAACCATAGCCAGGCTAACCACCAGCAGGCAATGAGGATCAGATAACTTACCCCAATGATCAATGGCAGCGAATGTTGTTTGCTTTTATTTAAAATTTGATTTTTTTGCATAATCTTATATAATGTCCAACAATGATACATGGTTTTCGGTGATTGCCCATGAGCTCTCGGCTCGATGGCAAAGTCCCGTGCGTATCTTGCAAGCAGAAAGCGTTGCGGGTGGCGATATCCATCACGCCTATTGCTTGCATACCGACCGAGGTACTCTTTTTGTAAAGACTCACACCCATCCGCAAGCTTATCGCATGTTCGTATGCGAATTTCATGCTCTACAAGCTATTGCCAATACGCATGCCATAAGAGTACCTGAGCCTATTTTATATCATCAAGCCCAAGGCAGGTCGTTTTTGGTCATGAACTTTTTAGAAAAGGGAAAACCACTCCCCCATTTCTGGGAAATCTTTGCCGAACAACTAGCGGCCTTGCATCGAGTTACATATGAGCGCTATGGCTGGGAAGAAGATAATTTTATTGGATGGCTACCCCAAGCCAATCGTTGGATGGATCATTGGCCAACGTTTTATGCCGAACAACGCTTAGCACCCTTACTCAAGCAAGCTTTTGATCAGCAATTGCTGAGCAAAGCCGATTTGCATGTGGGAGAGCAATTGCTTCGCCGCTGCTCAGAGTTATTGCCCAACGATAGGCCTTCTTTGCTGCACGGTGATCTTTGGGGAGGAAATTTTTTGGTAAGCGATAATGGCATGCCGGCTATTTTTGACCCGGCCAGTTATTTTGGTCATCGGGAAATGGATATTGCTATGGCCGACTTATTTGGTGGATTCGACAGGCGCTTTTTTGAGGCTTACGCTACTGTTGGATCTCTAGAAGCGCGATGGCGCCAGCGTTTGCGGGTATATCAATTGTATTATTTGCTCGTACATTTGATTTTGTTTGGGCGAACATACTATCGCCGGGTAATGGATATCTTGCACGATTATGCTTCTTGATTATCGTAAAAATTTTGTGCAAAATTGCGTAATTGTTGATACTCTTCTTCTACAACGGGTAAGTATATTTCGAGTTCTTTATCGGCATGTGATAGCAAATATTCAATTTCTTCCCAGGCGTTATTATTACGAATAGCTTTTTCTGCTTTTTCGAGTGATTGAGCAATCCAAGTTAACCCCACCATAGAAAAGTTAGGCTTAATCTTGTGAATGGCTTGATACAAAGCTTGCAAATCGCGCAGGTCTTTCAGGCGTAGAATTTCATTCCAGTCAGATCGGATGTTTTCTAAAAATATCCCAAATAAACCAGCAGCATATTCGATGTTGTTTTCGTAAAGCTCTTCCAGATAATTGACGTCGAGGCGAGGATTAAACTTATATCTTTTGAGATTTACTTCTTCATAAAGATTAATGGGTTCCTCATTTTCTTCTTCTGTGGTGTATTTGCGGATGATATGCAACAATTGTTCAGGGGTAAATGGTTTGAGCAATAAATCATTGATACCCGATTCTCGGGCAATATTTACCGTGCTTTCTAGTGCAGCAGCAGTGATTAAGATAATGGGTGTGGCCACATTTGGGTTATCTTCTTCGGAACGCACGATCCGTGATATTTCCAAACCATCGATCACTGGAATCTTAATATCCATCAAAATCAGGTGATAAGGTTGTTTACGAATAATGTCTAACGCGTCGTCGCCAGCAGTAGCCACATCGTAAGAGATATGCATTTTATCGAGTAATGAAGTGATATAGGTCATGTTCATGGGATTGTCTTCTACCACTAATACATGAGTGTCGCGGAAAGCAATACCTGTGAAGGAATCACTGGTACTGAGCTGATGATTATCTGGCTGAATGGGAATGCCAGTGTCTACAAATGGCAGGGTGAAAGTAAAGCAAGTGCCTTTATTCACTTCACTTTTTACATCAATGCGTCCGCCTTGAAGTTCAATTAGTTTTTTGCTGATAGACAGCCCCAATCCAGTGCCACTCCATTTAGCACTTGCCGACAAATGGGCTTGTTTGAATTCCTTAAATATCAATTCAAGTTTATCGGGCTCTATGCCAATTCCGGTATCGGCCACCTTAAATTGTAACCAAATCCGATCATCTTGATGCTGATGGTTTTGTGTGTCAAGTCGTTCCACCGAAACCTGAATAGTTCCTTTTTTCGTGAATTTTTCTGCATTGCTCAATAGGTTAAGCAATACCTGATTGAGCAAAACATCATCGCCAATCAAATAATTTTGTAAGCGCTGATCGTAGTCGAGCAACATTTTCACGGGTTTCTTTTTCATTTTCAGCTCAAACGTGCGCGTCAATGAATGTATCAGCTCATACAAGTTAAATTGGCGAAGCTGTACTTCCATATTGCCCGATTCGATCTTGGAAAAGCTAAGGATGTCTGAAATCAAGTTGAGTAAAATATTACTCGAATTTTGCAAAACATGCACGTATTCCTTTTGCTCTGAGGTAAGCTTGGTGCCTGATAATAAGTGCGACATGCCAATGATAGCGTTCAATGGCGTGCGAATTTCGTGACTCATGCTCGCCAAAAACTGTTGGAGTGCGGTGTTTGATTCTTGCATGCGGCGAGTAGCTGTTTCCAGCTCTAGGAGTAATTTTTTTTGCGGAGTAATATCCATAAACACATACATCACGCTTGCTTGCAAGTTGATGGGATCACGAAACGATACTTCACTCATCAATGCCCATTTTTCTTCTCCATTTGCACAACGAATAGCCACTTCCCGTGTATGAGCGCTTACGCTTGGTGCATGAGTCACTGATTTTTCCTGCGAGATCAGGTGGGTAATGTTTTTTCCTTTTAAGGCTTCCATTGCATAACCCGTATATTCACAAAATCCCTCGTAAACATGCAAGATTTGTCCATGTGCATCGCATTCACAAAAACCAATACCCATGTGCCTAAGCATGGTACGAAACTTCTCCATATCGATCCGTGCCATCAGGTAATGTTGCCCTTTTCGAGCCAAATTGATAAAAGCCCATAATCCTCCCACATAATCATTTTGCTGAAAGAGTGGAAAATAGGTTAAGGAAATGATGCCGCCATGAATCAACTTGATATCATAACTTATTTTTTCAGATCGGTGGATAAGAGCATCTTGCAAATCGGCAAATACTTGATCAGGAGATTGCAAAAAAGGCTTGAATAGAGCAAAGGCCTCATCAAAAGACATCCCGAGCAGATGAACATCGGGCAACCAAATACGAATGCCTTCTTCGAAGGAAGCATTATGCCAGTGCAAACGATCTATTTCGTCACTATACAAGAAACCGATACGCGACCTGTTGAGCAAGTCTAATAATGGAAATCGGGCCAATAACTCTGCAGGCATGGATACAGTATCGGGCATCTCTTTAGGCCTGTTTACCTTACGAGCGTGAATCCAGGTAGACAGATCACGCTTTTTCAAGGGAGAGCGAGGTTCTCGAGGTATCATGGTTTTTCTTAGGTTGGTTAACAATACCAAAGATATGGCTAATATATAAACCTTTTTTTACATTTTAAAGAATTTTTAATGAATCCTGGGAAATGAATGGAGGCAAAACATGTCAAAATCAAAGAATAAATTGTAATTTTGTCGCCATCTTTTGCATTGTGCAGCTTTTTAGCGACAGGATTTGACTAATTGGAGACAACTATGCGAGCTGAAAGGGAATATGATATTGCTTTTGTGGGATTAAAAAATGGTACGCATCATTACCAGTATCATATTACAGATGATTTTTTTGCACATCATCAGGTGCAAACTGAATTTTCTGATTCTCAGATTGATGTAGGGTTGGAGTTTGAGAAAAACGATCATTTATTTTTATTAAAATTCTCCATCACAGGTGATGTTACCATATCCTGTGATCGATGCGGCGAGCCGTTCCGACTGGCCTTATGGGAAGAGTTTGATCAGGTGGTGAAATTAGTAGATCATCCCGAATGGATGGAAGATGATGAAGAACCTGAAGTGCATTATCTTTCACGCACAGAATCAATTTTGAATGTGGCTAATTGGATTCATGAGTTTATTTTACTCAGCATCCCCATGCAGCATATTCATCCCGATCGAGAAAATGGTGAAAGTGGGTGCAACCCCGTGGTGATTCAAAAGTTAGATGAAATGCGCCGGCGTGCTGAAACCGATACACATTCTGCATTCTGGGATGAATTGTATAAAAAGTTTCCTCATTCTTGATTTTAAACCAAGTGTATATGCCAAACCCAAAACGTAGACATTCACAACAACGTTCAGCGAAAAGAAGAACACATTACAAGGCTACTGCAGGTACTATTAGTATTGATCCCACCACTGGAGAAGCTCATCTGCGCCATCGTGCTCACTGGGTTGAAAACAAGCTCTACTATCGTGGGCAGGTTGTCATGGAAAAGCAGGGCCGAGAAGGCTGATCTTTATTTCACATGAATTGGGTATTAAAGCGCATGTCTGATGATCATCAGCCTTGACATGATGGGTGGCGATTTTGCCCCAGAAGAAGCTGTGAAGGGTGTTCGCTTGTATCTCGACAGCACTCCATCTCCGGCGGGCCTGCTGCTAATTGGCCAGGAAGATGCCGTAAAACCTCTTTTAGACAAACATCATGTCCCTTCCACGCAATATCAATTTGTGCATGCTCCCGATGTCATTGGCATGCACGAGCCCCCTACGCGTGCCCTAAAAGAAAAACCACAATCGTCTATTGCCATCGGCTTCCATTTATTGCGCGAACGTAAAACAGATGCATTTATCAGCGCAGGAAACTCAGGAGCTATGATGGTGGGCACGCTTTACACCATCAAAACTATTGAAGGCATTCTACGCCCCAGCATCTCCACCTTGGTACCTCGTGAAAACGGTAAGCCAGGCGTATTGCTCGATGTTGGGCTTAATGCCGATTGCAAGCCTGAGAATCTGGTTCAGTTTGCTTTATTAGGCACTTTATACGCACGTCATATCTTACAAATTCCTGAACCCAAAGTGGGTTTACTCAATATTGGTGAAGAAGAAGGCAAAGGTAATCTTCTCGCCCAAGCCACCTACCCCCTGCTGAAGCAACATCCATTTATCCGATTCATTGGCAACGTGGAAGGCCGAGATCTATTTACCGATAAGGCCGATGTGATTGTCTGTGAAGGATTTACAGGTAATGTGATTTTGAAATTGGGAGAATCATTTTACGAAATTACTCGTCGCCGAAATATTCATGATTCCTATATTGAACAAATGAATTTCGAAAATTACGGAGGAACGCCTGTTTTGGGAGTAGCTAAGCCCGTTATTATTGGGCATGGCATTTCTAGTGCACTGGCTTTCAAAAATATGATTCTGCTGGCCGAACAAATGATTCAGAGTAGATTCACAGAAACCATCCGCCAAGTATTCGAACAAATTATTCAACAAAGCTAGGTTTCTTGTGAATAAGCTTTGAGCGTGGTTCGGTAAGCATCAAACACAGCTGATTTAAAAATACAACCGACATATCGATCGTTACGAATTACTGGAAGGTAGTGGGCATGCGAGGATTCGAATTTCTCCATCACTACGTTCATGTTTTCATGTATTTCTACAGGTGGAGGAGCTTCACATATAAAGAATTTGATTGGTTTGCTCAATTGTCGCTCATCTCTCGTAAATAAAATATTTTTAACTTCATTGAAACCCACAATTCCCAACAAATGTTGTTGATGATCAACTACTACAAAGAACAAATGTTTATCATGCTGTAGTATGTTTAGCACTTCTTGGAGAGGAGTTTCAGGGTGAATTTGTGGGATAGTGCTATCCAATAGATCTTTCACTCGTAACATAGATAGGATATGACTATCATATTGTCGTGCATAAATTTTGCCCTCCTTGACATATTCTTCTAATTCTAAGGAATAGGGTGAGAATCGTCTCACAATTACATACGAAACAATAGATACAATCATCAATGGAATAAACAATTCATAGCCATTAGTCACCTCTGCAATCAAAAAAATGCTGGTAAGTGGTGCATAAAGAATACCGCTCATAACGCCAGCCATGCCTACAATCGTGAAATTGGCTACGGGCAAAGCGTAGATGTGTAAATCAACCACGAGCTTGGAAAAGAAATATCCTACAAATGCACCTGCAAATAACGATGGGGCAAAATTTCCACCACTTCCTCCTCCAAATATAGTTACTGAGGTAGCAAACACTTTTACTAAAGCAATACTCCCTACAAAAGCCAGGATGGCCCAATGACGATGTACCAGAGAGGCAAAAATGCTATTGGCAATTAAATGTTCTGGGCCTTCATTAGCCAGTGTTTTGACGAAGCCGTATCCATCACCAAATAAAGGAGGAAACAAGAAACAAAAAATGGCCAATATGGTACCAGCTATAGCGGCTTTTTGAAGATAATGTTGTTGTTTAAAGCGTTTAAAAAATGCTTCTACTCGATGTGCCATCAACGCGTAATAACGAGAATAAATACCACAGCAAATACCTAACAATAAATAAAAGGGTGTATTCCGATAGTCAAAGTCTTGTTGTAGGTTAAAATGTAACAAAATTTGTTCATTCAAAATAATTTTAGAGACCAAAGTACCCGATACTGAAGCAATGATTAGTGGTACAAAATCGGAGAATACCACACCCGACAAGATGATTTCTAGTGAAAACATTACACCTGCAATAGGGGCATTAAAGGCTGAAGCAATCCCCGCTGCAGATCCAGCGGCGAGCAATAATGTGCGTTCTTTAAACGCCAGTTGATAAGTACGAGCATAATTTGACCCAATAGCTGCTCCAGTTACAGCAATTGGGCTTTCTAACCCGGCCGAGCCGCCAAAGCCTATGGTAAGCGCACTGGCAACAATCTGTCGATACATTTTATAAGCAGGCACAATAGCCGCTTTCTGAGCAATTTCATATAAAATACCAGCAATGCCCTTCCCATCTTTATCTTTAAACAAAAAATGTACAACCAATACCGTGATGATCATTCCAGTAAGTGGGAAAATCATGTAAAACATTAACTGGTAACGAAAATGATAATCTTGCGTAATCAACACCGTAATGGCATGCACCAAAGTCTTCAAAAGTACGCTGGCAAAACCAGTGGTAAGACCCACCAATACTCCAGAAAGAATCAAAAATTGTTGTCGGTTTAGTTTGGCCTTTAACCAGCTGAGCGGAATTTCATGTTGTTGAAGAATGTCTTCTGTTTGATGTTGCATGCGGAGCAACCACCGAAGAAAACGAAAATAAGATATAAATTTTTTTACATGCTTCATATTCAAAATACCCCTGCAAAGATAGCATACTTACATAGATATGTTGTACATGAGCTTTTTTGCTTAAAATTGATTATTTTTCCAAAAAAATAGTATGCGAGGATTTTTTTATTTGTTGGCAGCAATCTTTGCCGTTCTCTGGTTATTTGGCGTGTTTTTGTTTGCCTTGCATGGATTAATTCATTTGATACTGGCACTGGCAGTTATCTTCTTACTACTAGGAATGTTTCGTAGGGAATAATGTTTTTTCTTTCAGGCAGCAACCTTAATTTTACCTTTCTAAACTCCAAAATTGCTTGTCATGGGAAAAGCAGGAGAAGCTTTTGAAAGGTTGCTGTTGATCATGGACGAATTGCGTGAAAAATGTCCATGGGATAGGAAACAGACCATAGAGTCTTTACGACAGCTCACGATTGAGGAATTATATGAGCTCACAGAAGCTATTGACACACACAATTGGCAACAGTTGCGAGAAGAATGTGGAGACGTATTGCTTCATGTAGTATTTTATTCCCGAATAGCTCGCGAGCAGCATCAGTTTGATATCACCGAGGTTATAGAGGCGCTCTGCCAGAAACTTATTTCGCGTCACCCACATATTTATGGCCACGTAGAGGTGAATGATGCTGAAGAAGTGAAACGCAACTGGGAGCAAATTAAGCTCAATGAAGGAAAAGAATCGGTATTGAGCGGAGTGCCTCAAGCACTCCCCGCTCTGGTGAAGGCCATTCGCCTACAAGAAAAAGCCCGTCAGGTGGGGTTCGAATGGGAAAATATAGCTCAAGTGTGGGATAAAGTCCAGGAAGAAACAATTGAGCTACAAATGGCCATTGCTCAAGGTAATCAAATGGACGTGGAGGAAGAGTTGGGCGATTTACTATTTGCATTGGTGAATTATGCACGCTTTTTGCATATAGATGCGGAAAAAGCGCTCGAAGCTGCTAATCGCAAATTTATTTCTCGCTTTCAGCATATGGAACAGCAGATTCAACGGGAAGGGAAAAACATTACCCAGATGAGTTTATCAGAATTAGATCAGCTCTGGGAACAGGCAAAATCAGCTCCAGGATCATCTCATGCATCTTGATTTGCGGAGATCGTTAAGCTTTCAATCATGCAGCCATGTTTAGCATTCAGGAGTTTAAACATTTTTTCTGGAAAAATGGCTATCTTCTTATTGGGGCTGCCTGGTTGCTTACCTTAGCATTCTTAGTAGATCATTATTGGTCGTATAATTCTTCTGATCAACGCATTGTAGCCTCCATTCAACAGCATCTTAAAGAAAGAGAAGATCGACTACATCGACTCACTCAGCGCTATTCCTTGCTGAATCAACTATTACGTAGAACGTTTGACCAGCAAACCTTATATGAACTAGATCCACAACGTATTGGTATATATTTATTTACTTATGCCGATGAGTGGGAAACCTTCTGGAACACAAATCGTATCAATCCACCAACCAGTGTATTGCAACTTGCCAAAGGCAGTTATTATTTCAGCAATGATCAGGGTGCCTTTGAATTGATCAAACATGATCTGGGTGGCTTGTATCCTGGGGAAAAATTTTTGATAGCGCTTATCCCCATTGAAGAAAGGTATTTTAAAGAAAACAAGTATCTACAACCTTTTTTCTGGGGAGAGCCACAAATATCACCCGATGTTTATGGTATTAGTAGTGAGCCCACAACTTTTCCTCTTTACAACAATCAAGGAAAAGTTTTGTGTTATGTGACCAAAAAAGCGGAGGCAACAACCACGCATCCTGCAGTGTTGAGTATATTGCTAAAAATACTGGCCTGGATTTGCATAGGCATATTCATCAACTTGATGGCTTCTTTTATATCCCTGCATAGCAAAAAATGGTACGGAATAATATTTTTAATATCCATTATACTCCTCTTTAGGATACTGAGTTATTTATTGCCCTTCCCATTTGATTTTCGCCAATTTGGTCTATTTAATGCACAAGTATATGCATCTAGCCCTATCTTGAAATCGCTTGGCGATGTATTAATCAACGCCATATTACTGGTGTGGATTATTCTTTTTGTGAGATCTCAATATCCTAGAATCCAATTACCATTATTAACTCCAGTGCAAAGGTATGGGTTATCTGTTTTGCTTTCTCTAGTACTTTTTTATGTTGTACAACTATTCTCTCATCTAATACGGAGTCTGGTAATCGACTCTCGAATATCTTTTGACGTTACCAATTTTTATAGCATAAATAATATTTATAGCTTGACCGGATTTGTTACTATTGGACTTATTGTGTATTGCTTCTTTTTTATTTCGAGTATCATCAATGAATTTCTATCTAGGCTATTACAAAAAAGTTACGATCGAAAATATACCCTGCTTGGGGCAATTGGCTTGATTTGGTTATTGTTTCACATGAATAATCCAAATATTGGATATGATCTTGCACTCATGTTCTGGGCCATCCTCTATGTGATGTTGCTGGATTTGATTCAGTATGCCCTACAAATGAAGTGGATCTTAAACCCATTTATTAGCTGGTTGATTTTGCTTACCTTGACTACTACAGCCATACTCATTTATTTTAATAACCAACGAGAAAAAAACAATCGCATATTGTTTGCCATACATCTGGCAAGACCAGAAGACCCGGATATAGAATTCTTCTTAAGTGATATTACCAACAAAATAGAAAAAGACAGTTTTGTAAATCAATTTTTTATATCACCTTCACTAGCTACACGTCGTATTCTGGTCAATTATTTGCTGAATAATTATTTCAACAGCTTTATTAATAAGTTTGATATTCAGTTTTACACCTTTAATTATGGCTATCAACCTTTATATAACCCCGACACGCTAAGCTATTCTGCCATTCGACGTATTTTGACGTTAAAAGCAAAACCTGTTTCAACACACGATTCATCTGCATCACCCCGATTGTTTTATTATGAAACAGGTTATAACCAATATCACTATTTTGGAGAAAAGATTATTCCGCCTGATAGCCTGCTTCAACATGGTGGTGGATATTTATTCTACGAACTTACTCCTAAAACGCAAAAAAACTTAGCTATTTTCCCAATCCTACTTGCTTCCGACCAACAGTGGCCAGCTATGAATCTGGAAGATTATTCATATGCTGTATATGAAAATAATATATTGGCCTATCATTACAATGAAGAACCTTTCCCTGTGAGCATCAGCGCATCGGATATTCCTATAACAGAATTTGAATTTCGACGTCAACAAGGATATTCTCAACTGTGGTATAAGGCAAGCAATAACAGAATAATTGTCGTATCCAAGCATAGCCGCACATTTATTGAATTTATTACTTTAGTAGCGTATACCTTCCTCATCTTCATTTTGCTTGCAGGAATATACCGAATAGTTTTTTATCTGGTAAAGGCAGGTATGAAATGGCAAAACTTGAAAAAATATCTTCGCATTACCTTAAGAACTCAAATTCAGTTTGTGATTATCTTCACAGTTGTTTTTTCATTTATCGTACTGGGAATATCTACCATTTCTTTGTTCATTAATCGTTATCATAAAAATCAGCAAGATCAACTTACTAGAAACCTTAATGTACTCGCGCAAGACATTACGAATATTTTTCACGAATATCCATTGAATCAAAATATGGATTCCCTGGGTATACTTAATCTGAATTTAAGCAACCCAATTGTTCGCCAACAAATATTCAAAGTAGCAGATATTCACGGAGTAGATATTAATCTATATGATATTGACGGAAATATACAGCTTTCAACCGAACAATTATTATTTGATCGGAATTTACTCTCCCAAAAAATGAATCCAGAGGCTTATTTTCAGATGCACTTGCACAACATGGTTCAATATATTCATCCAGAAAATATTGGTAAACTATCATTCCTATCGGGCTATGTTCCATTATTAAACAAAAACGGGGATCCAGTATTCTATTTGAATATTCCATTCTTTGCATCTCAACGAGAGCTCAATTTAGAGATTTCTAATTTTCTTATGGCATTGATTAACCTAAATGCATTTATTTTCTTGCTTTCTGGTTTACTTGCTCTATTCATTACCCGATATCTCACCGAATCATTTTCATTAATCGCTGATAAGATGAAAAATATACGCTTAAACAAAACAAATGAAGAAATTATCTGGAAGCGAGACGATGAAATTGGTATGCTGGTAAAAGAATTTAACCGTATGGTACGTAAACTTGAAGAAAGTGCTGAAGCCCTTGCTAGAAGCGAGCGGGAAATGGCCTGGAAAGAAATGGCCCGGCAAGTAGCGCATGAAATTAAAAATCCACTTACGCCCATGAAATTGAGCTTACAACACCTACAACGGGCTATTCGTGAGCACGCACCCCATGTAGAGGAATTAAGCTTGCAAACTACACATATGTTGATTGAACAGATTGAACACCTGGCATTGATCGCTTCCGATTTCTCGGCTTTTGCACGTATCTCAGGAAATCATAAAGAGCTATTCACGCTAAATGAAGTGCTTTATCAAGTAGTAAATCTTTATCAGAATGATGAAAAGCATCTCCTGATCTATGATCCACCACAACAAGTTTATTGGATAGAAGCCGATAAAACAGAGATGAATCGACTATTTAATAATCTATTGCAAAATGCTTTTCAATCAATACCAGAAGATAAGAAAGGTTTTATAGAAGTATTTGTTGAACAACATGATCGCACTGTATGGATCATGGTAAAAGACAATGGTACAGGTATTCCCGATAACCTAAAACCCAAAATATTTACGCCAAACTTTACGACTAAAAGTAGTGGCACTGGCCTGGGATTGGCCATGTGTAAGCGCATAGTGGAGCAAATAAATGGCAAAATTTGGTTTGAAAGCACCTGGCAAAAAGGAACTACTTTTTATGTAGAGCTCCCCTTGGTCGATGTTACCTCTGCTGCAGGAAATATACCAACTGATTGAAGCGCATCTACTACTCGATGTATGGGCAACCCCATTACATTGAAATAATCTCCTTCGATTCTACAAACCCCAATAAGCCCAATCCATTCTTGAATAGCATAACTTCCTGCTTTATCAAATGGTTGGTATTTGCTGACGTAGTATTCAATCTGCCTGGCAGATAAAGGCTTAAACCATACTTTGGTTTCCTCTGCAAAAGAAATGATCTGGCTTTCATGAATGAGCACTACACCCGTAATTACTCGATGCATTTTCCCTGATAAGCGTTGCAATGTAACTGTAGCCTCTTTGACCGATTGAGGTTTGCCAATCATTTCTCCATTCAATATTACAATCGTATCGGCCGCTAAAATAGGTATTTGATTTGTTATACGTTCTTTCACCGCTTGAGCTTTTTTTCTAGCTAAAAAAACAGGAATTTCTTCTACTGCAAGTGTTTCAGGGAAATTTTCTTCTATGTGAGCGGGCATTACTTTAAATAGGTACCCCACTTGTTGAAGCAAATCTATTCTTCTAGGTGAGCTCGAAGCTAAAATAAAACCCATAGTTGCGATCGATATTTACAAATACACATATATCATAAGCATAGAAAGGATACCACTTAGCATTACGCCTTTAATCAATAAACTAATGAGGTGATAATTGCGAACGGCTACTGCTCGTGTTAAATAAAATATTATAAATAACACTGGAAGCCATACCAGTAGTGTTAAATAGATACCTACAAATGTCCAATCGCGTTCAAAAGCTTGTGAAATACAGTATACCATCAACAATTCAAATATAACGAGTATAATGATAGATATTTTTTTAGAAATGCCAATTCCCCAAATAATGGGAACCGTTCGACATCCTTCTTTAGAATCGCCAAACAGGTCTTCTAAATCTTTGACCATCTCGCGTACCATAGAAAGTAGAAAAGCAAAGATTGCATACAACCAAATGAGTCGATTTAATGGCCAAAGCTGAGTAGTATAAGGTAGGGTGTAAAACCTGGGTTCATAAACTATCAACACCAATAAAGTGAATGAAGTCAACCCAGAAATTACGAAGTTACCAATAAGCGGTAAGCGTTTGAAATGAGTAGAATAAAACCAAAGTAATAAGGTGCATATTGCTTGTGCAATCCATAACCACCAGCGATGTAAATCCCAAGATAGCCATATAGCCAAGCTAATTCCTGAGAAATTCAGTATGCTATGCCAAGCAATAGCCCATCGCCGATGAATATATTTGTCAATGATTACCTTATCGGGCTTATTAATTTGATCGATGTTGAGGTCAAAATAATCGTTGATGATATACCCTGCTGCAGCAATGCAAAGCGTGGAAAAAACGAGCAAAGTAAATTGAATATTCGATAGGCTAAATGAAATCCCAAGTCGATGAAATACTGGATCCATCAACGTATATCGCAGTAAATACTGTGTAAGCAAGATATACAGCAAATTGGGATACCGAATCAGCTTCAAAAAATATATGCCCAGTTGCCATTGTCGCATAAGCCCAACTTACATATTCATAGATGGATCAAGGTCATAATATCGTCAATTATGTGATACCACCCATTTTTTTTGCAACTTCAATACTTTTTCGATCACCTCACGAACGCATCCGTTACCTCCGGGTAAATGAGAAATATATTTAGCTAGCTGTTTTACCTCGGCAGTCGCATCTGCTGGGCATGTGGGGAAACCCACCATGCGCATCGCTGGCAAATCGGGTACATCATCACCCATATACAATACACGTTGTGCATCGAGGCCTTGTAATTGTATATATTCCTTTAGGCATGTGGCTTTATCAGAGATAGGCATAAAAATATCTGTAATACCCAAATATTGAAGACGTGACACAACCGCTTCCGAAAAGCGGCCAGAAATCACAGCCACTCGGTATCCTTGTTTTATGGCAAGCTGCAAGGCATATCCATCACGTATATGCATTTGGCATTGTATGATTCCCTTATCGGTCAACCATAGCTTCCCATCGGTCATCACCCCATCTACGTCGAATACCATTGCATGAATCGATTGGAATAATGGTATCAATTGTTGGGTAGAAACTCTTTGATTCATGATGAATATCGTTTCAAAATCTGTTGTGTAAACATTTTGTAAATTTCTTGTATATCAGGATATGGCTCGAGCTCAATCAGGTGTTCTTGTATTAGTGCCAGATCGTTTCTTCGTGCTGGGCCAGTTTGTTGAGTAAAAGCTGGGAAATCTTTAACACGCTGGAGAGTTTCCTGCATGAGAGGAAACAAATGGGCAAAGCTAATTTGATGGTCATCACAAAAATTGTTCACTTGAGATAGCAAATGATATACAAAGTTATTTGCGAATACGGCAGCAAGATGATAATATTTTCGTTGATGAGAATCTATTTCATACACATGAGCCGAGATTTCCTGAGCAAGTTCCCTAATTTTTTTTCGAGTCTCAGGATCACTGGCTTCTATAAGTAAGGGTATTGGATATTGGCAAGTTACGCCTTTGCGAATGGTTTGTAAAGGATAGATAACGCCTGTATGACAAGAAGCTTGGTGTAGAATAGCCATGGGCCTATATCCCGAGCTGTGTATAACCAGTTGATCAGATACCCTTAACTTTGCAGCAATTTTAGGCAAGGCATCATCGCTCACAGCAAGTAGATAAAGATCAGCATCAGTCATTACCTCTTCTATCTTGCCAGCTGTAGTGGCGTGGAATTTTTGAGCCAATGTTTGGGCATGATCGAGATGACGACTGATCACTTGAACAATCTGGTGGCGTTTGCCCCAATGACTGGCAAACAAATGTGCTACATTACCCGAGCCTATGATAACCATTCGCATCGTTTAGGGTGATTTAACGCGTAAAATTACTGATTAGGCCATAGCTAAATTACCAGATATTAAAAATAAGCATCCCATCACCTACATACATTTGATAAACAATTAATAGTTTGTTATATTTTATATTTTCAATCCATTATTTTTCTATACTTGCATAAGCATACCAGCTTAAAAGATAGGCTGTTTGTAAAAAACACATGAATCTATGGCGAAAAACTTATTAATTGTAGAATCACCTGCCAAAGCGAAGACCATTCAAAAGATTCTGGGTGATGAGTTTGATATCAAGTCGTGTTATGGCCATATTCGAGATTTAGACAAAGAAGACATGGGTGTGGATATTGCACATCATTATCAGCCCATTTATGTGATTCCACCCGATAAGAAAAAGATTGTAGAAGATTTAAAAAAATTGGCTCGTAAGGCTAGCGAAGTATGGCTGGCTACCGATGAAGATCGCGAAGGAGAGGCTATTTCCTGGCATCTAGCCGAAGTATTAGGCTTAGACCCACTCACCACAAAACGCATCGTGTTTCATGAAATTACCCGACCGGCTATTGAAAAAGCGGTTAAAGAACCGCGCACGATAGATATGAACCTCGTGAATGCACAGCAAGCTCGTCGAATACTCGACCGACTGGTAGGCTTTGAATTGTCGCCTTTGCTCTGGAGAAAGGTGAGTATGAAAAATGCACTCTCAGCTGGACGTGTACAATCGGTTGCCGTACGCTTGATCGTGGAAAGAGAGCGAGAGATCATGGCTTTTCAGCCAGAGAGTAGCTTTCAGGTTGAAGCCTTATTTGCAGCACCAGACGCTCGTGGCCGAGAAATCAGTTTTAAAGCCACCGGTCGGGAAAGAATCGCTACTCCTGAAGAAGCACGTCAATTTTTGGCTTCCTGTGTAGGAGCGATTTATACCGTGCGAGATATTGAAGTAAAACCTTCCAAAAGAAGTCCGGCTCCACCGTTTACCACTTCTACTCTTCAACAAGAAGCCAGTCGAAAGCTCGGCTATTCTGTATCGAAAACCATGCTGTTTGCCCAGAAGCTCTATGAAAATGGGTATATCACTTATATGCGTACGGATTCGGTAAATCTTTCTGAAACCGCCCATGAAGCCATCAGAAAGGTTGTTCAGCAACAATATGGAGAGAATTACTACCAATATCGGGTGTTTAAAAATAAAAACGAGAACGCACAAGAAGCTCATGAAGCTATTCGCCCTACCGATATGACGCAAACTACTATTCCCGATCCAGATACGCAAAAACTATATGAATTAATTTGGAAACGTACAGTAGCCAGCCAAATGAGCGATGCCCAACTCGAAAAAACAATCGTGCATATAGGTATTTCCCAATCGCCATATCTCTTGATAGCTACTGGAGAAGTATTGAAATTCGATGGATTTTTAAAATTATACTTGGAAAGCAGAGATGAGGAAGAAAATGAAGAAGAAACAGGTATGTTGCCAGCAATGGAAAAAGGCCAGCAGTTGCAGTTACTCTCTTTGCGTGCAGTAGAAAAATTTACTCGTCCGCCAGCACGCTATACCGAAGCAAGTTTGGTGAAAAAATTGGAAGAATTAGGTATTGGCCGCCCTTCTACTTATGCACCCATTATTTCCACCATTCAGAAAAGAAAATATGTGGAAAAGCGTGATAAAGAAGGTACTCCCCGCTCCTATCGAATTTTCACCATAAGCAATCAAGAAGTATTGGAAGAAGAAGCTACTGAGATTACAGGCGCTGAAAAAGGAAAACTATTCCCTACCGATTTGGGTATGTTGGTTACCGATTTTCTAAATCAACATTTTCAGAATATCATGGATTATGGTTTTACTGCACGCATCGAAGAAGAGTTTGATGAAATAGCCCGTGGCCAGAAGCAATGGAATGAGATGATCGACAGTTTTTATCAACCCTTTCATCGCGACGTTGAAAAAACTTTGGAAACAGCCGAAAAAGTGAAAGGAGAAAGGTATTTGGGTGATGATCCACAAACTGGTAAACCCGTATACGCCCGCATGGGGCGATATGGACCTATGATACAAATTGGCCAGTCTGACGATGCAGAAAAACCTCGTTTTGCTAAATTGAAAAAAGATCAAAGCATTGAAACCATTACACTAGAGCAAGCACTTGAATTGTTTAAGCTCCCTCGAAATATCGGGCAAATTGATGGTAAAGATGTTATTATCAATATTGGTAGGTTTGGTCCTTATGCGTTATATGATGGCAAATTTTATTCTCTTTCTAAAGACATGGACCCTTATACCGTGGGGCTCGATGAGGTAGCAGCCCTAATTGCAGAAAAGAAAGCCAACTCTGATAAAAAGCTAATTAAGCAGTTTGATGGAACAAATATTCAAGTTCTGCGTGGACCTTATGGGCCTTATTTGAAAAAAGGAAATAAAAACTATCGATTGCCCAAAGAATGGCAGCAAAAGCCAGAAGAGCTAACCCTGGCCGATTGTGAACAAATCATTGAATCGGCAGCCGGAAATGGAAAATCAAAACGGGCTGCTAAGAAAAACATAAAACCCAAACAAAAATAAATATCCATTTAACGTCTTGAGCCATTATTTTCTTTACGAAGAAGTATATAATTTGCTAGATATGGTTGCGATGGCAGGTAACATACAACAAGTGGAATATTAAATCGTTTTTTATCGTTCCACCATATGATTGTCATTCATAAAACAATAAAAGGTTAAAGCGTTCAAACAATCAAACATCAGGCAGGTTTTGTTTTATGCAGGCAAACTAAAAATTGAAGAAACAGATTCATGAGTGTTATTTGTTCAATAATTTTTTTATTTTATTCATGACGGCAGGTATGAACTTGAATGCCAATACTTCTCTTTTAATCCGTTCTTTTGAAATGATCTTTAACTCCTTAAATATTTCCATATGAAAACGATCATATCCTTTATCAGCAAGCGTAAAAGCAAATGAATGATGATGTTCTAAACTAGCAAATAACCAGCCTAGCATATATTCCCGTTCACTGAATGCTGCCGACTCAAAATCATTGATAAAAGTTAATTCCCCCCAACCAGGAGCTTTTTTCATAGACTCTTTTACTAATTTTTGATATATACCTTTACCAAAGTTTGAATGAAATAATTGCCATGGTATCCTCGAAAAACCTTTAATGCGCATATCAGATAGCCAAAAATGATGGGATATCATATATTCCAGAATAGAAGAAAGTTTATCTTCTCCTTTGTAAGCATCAATAATTCCAGGTTCAAACTCTGCAACAAGAATTTTATCTCTTATACTTTCATGGATAGAAGTAAACAAACGAAGATCAATTCCCTGACTATCAGTTTTGAACCAATCTACATATTCTATATGCAATTCATTTAATACCCTTTGTAGGTGCACAGTTTTCAATTCAACAGTTTTTATAGGTTCAAAGAGTGGCGAACCGATATATGGTTTTAATTTTTCAACATCAGGCTCTAGAATGCTGGAACAATAGGGAGATGTTGTGAGATAAAATTTCACCCTGCCTTCTTCTTCTTTATCGTGAACAATACTGTTGTATATATAGAGCTTCCTGAAGCCCGATTGCTTTTTTTCGATAAACTGAAAATCTCTTTCATCCGCATCGAAAGCTAAGCAAATAGCGTATTTGGCAAATTTTTTCCACTTATGATGAAGCCTTTCCGATGCGCCAATATCGATTAATACGGGAGGCTTATCAGCAAAAACTTTTTGTGTAAGTATTCTGTCAATTAAATTATGCATGATGGATATGAACTTTTCATCTATAAATATCCATTCTTCCCTATCTTACTTCAAACCCTAAATGTAAATATTTTTGCCCTTAAGTGATATAAACGGAATATTCTGCCTCAGTTCTGGATATTATCGCTTGAATATAAGAAAATACTCATATCTGTGTATGTAGCTGGGCAGCATTTTAGGTATCATTACCTCTTTACCTACTTGTTGATACAAAGGCTGAATGCAGACTGCAGGATGAAAAAGAAAGATTTGGGGAAAATCTATCGGCACTATTTGAAAATTCTATATTTTTACCGTAAGAATAGCGAGCTCCTACCACATAGCATTTGAGAGCGAGCCGTATATACACTGAAAATAAATAATTTTTGAAACCTGTAGGATATGGCCGATGCGAATGAAATAAATGCACTACTTCATTTGCTAGATGATCCCGATCAAGAAGTGTTTGATACGGTTGCCGATCGTATTGTGCATCTGGGCAAACAAATTATTCCCAGCCTAGAACATGTATGGGAAAATACGCTTAATGAAGCTGTGCAAGAACGCATTGAATGGCTTATCCATCGCGTGCATTTACAAGACCTGCTGGCTGATATGCGGCTATGGGCACAATCGCCCGATAATTTGCTCAAAGGAGCTTTACTGGTGGATAAATACCAATATCCCGAACTCGCAGAAGAACCTGTTTGGAAAACTATAGAAAAATTAAAACGGAATATTTGGCTAGAGTTGAACGACTATCTCACCCCTGTGGAGCGAATTAATGTCATGAACAGCATGCTGTATAGTTATTGGGGAATCAAAGGATTTGAAATTTCAGAACAACAAAAAAATCATTTTTTTCTTCATCAACTGCTCGACACCAAAAGAGGAAATGCTTTATCTGTGGGCATTCTCTATCAATATCTTTGTGAAGAGTTGAATATTCCCGTAAAAGCCGTCCAGATTCCTCGACAATATATCTTAGCTTATTTTGAAGATTCAGTTTGGTTTTATGCACAAAAGCCAGCTGCGCAGCTTCATATACAGTTTTTCATTGATCCCGTGCAAGGACAGATATATTCCCCTCATGATGTAGAAACTTATCTAAAACGTATTGACGCTGTTGAAACAGATCTTTATTACGAGCCACTTACCCATCGGCAAATTATTCAAAAATTACTTCGAGAATTAGCACGTTGTTATCCCCAAGATCATTACCCCAACCAACGATATGAACTATTTCATTTAGCAGCCCTGCTCGATGATTAGGTTCTTAAGTCAACTACATTTACTCCTGGATGGGCTTTGGCATTGAAAGTAAACATTTGGGCGGGGATTTTTACGTTTGGAATAAATTGCTGGATGGAGTATACATAATGTACTCCACTTTTGTCGTAGATCAATGCTTGAATAATTTGTTGCTTTGCCTTATCGATGGTGAGATCAATTCGAAAATAAGATTTCGATTTATCGAAAGGTGTCATTTCAATATGTTGATAAACACGCCCATTCTTTCGCGTGTCGGGCATGAGCCGATATAAAAAATCTTGGTCATAGAAATGTGTAAACAAGCGTGTAGGCGAGATCATATTGTTGTCGGGTGAATAATTGTTGATTTGCACTTCATTGGTTTCTTTGCTATAATTCCAGGTGGTTTTGCCGTCGCTGATCAGCTCTTGTCCGCCAATATCGATGCGATATGCATTTCCTTGTAAAATAGCTTGCCCAGTTTTTTGATCGGCCAGCTTACCATCTGGAGTGAATACCTGAAGTTTGAAAATAGCCTTAATAGAATGATAACTTTGATATCGCTTGCTGAGGGCATCCAACAAGGCTTTTGCTTTCGGATCACTTTGCCCGTAAGGGGTCATTTGTTGAGCAAACCCCGAAAGGCTATACAACAATAACAGGAAAAAACAAAGCACGTTTTTCATGTGAAATGATTCATTTAGCTGTTCAAGATATACTCCGCAAAAATTGTTCTAATTCTGCTTCTGTTTTAATAAGCACCTCCCGAGTTTTACTACCCATACTCGGCCCAACAATACCGGCAGCTTCGAGTTGATCCATGAGTCGGCCTGCTCGGTTATATCCCAGCTTCATGCGGCGTTGTAGCAAAGAAGTTGATCCTTGCTGCGTAGCCACAATGATACGAGCGGCTTCTTCAAACAGCGGATCTCGATCGGCCTGATTAAGCCCAGGCGTTTGCATTTCCTTTTCATCTTCATATTCGGGCAATAGATAAGCTTCGGTGTAGCCTCGCTGCTGACCTATGAATTGAACTACTCGCTCTACCTCTGGCGTATCTACAAAAGCACATTGCAACCGTACAATATCGCCGTAATAAGCAATAAGCATATCGCCTTTCCCTACTAATTGCTCGGCTCCACCCGTGTCGAGAATGGTGCGTGAATCGACCTTTGAACTTACTTTAAAAGCTATACGCACCGAAAAATTTGCTTTAATGATACCTGTGATGATGTTTACCGATGGACGCTGTGTAGCAATGATAAGATGAATACCCACAGCTCGCGCTAGCTGAGCTAAACGTGCAATGGGCATTTCAATTTCCTTGCCAGCCGTCATGATTAGATCGGCAAATTCATCAATTACCAACACGATAAATGGTAGAAAACGATGCCCTTTCTCAGGATTGAGCTTGCGATGAATAAATTTTTCGTTGTATTCCTTAATGTTGCGTGCACCGGCTTCTTTTAACAAATCATAGCGAATATCCATTTCAATGCACAAGGCATTGAGCGTATGAATGGCTTTTTTAGTATCGGTAATGATGGCTTCTTCTTCACCAGGAAGCTTGGCTAGAAAATGTTTTTCAATTGTGCGATATAGTGAAAGCTCTACTTTTTTGGGATCAATTAATACAAACTTGAGTTGTGAAGGGTGCTTTTTATACAGCAACGACACTAAAATAGCATTGATACCCACTGATTTCCCTTGCCCTGTGGCGCCCGCCATGAGCAAGTGAGGCATGGTGGTAAGATCAACAATAAAATTTTCATTGTCAATTTTTTTCCCTAATGCAATGGGAAGTTGCATATGTGTATGCTGAAATTTCTCTGAGGATAGCAATGTACGAATCGATACAATAGCTTTTTTCTCGTTGGGCACTTCTATGCCAATGGTGCCCTTACCGGGAATAGGAGCAATGATTCGAATACCCAACGCAGAGAGGCTTAGTGCAATATCATCTTCCAGATTTTTAATGCGTGAAATGCGTACACCAGCAGCTGGTACAATTTCATATAAAGTAACCGTAGGACCTACAGTTGCCGATATTTTGCGGATCTCAATATCATAATTTTTCAGGGTATGAATAATTTGTTCTTTGTTCTTGCGCAGCTCTTCATTGTCGTGCACAATGGTTTCAGTACCATGATCATCTAGCAAATCCAGTGAGGGATATTGATAGTCTTTTAGGTCAAGCGTAGGCTCATAAAGTTCTTTAGCAGATGACGCCACTGGCTCATCTACTGTTTTTTCTTCTTGAACAGGCTTTTTGATTTCAAGTTCTACATCGGTAGCCGATTGTTTAGGTGTTTTTTTCTCTGTAGAAGGTATAGGTGAAATGGGCTTTTCAGTTGATTGTGGAGCAATCTCGTCTTTTTCTATGAGTTGCATTTGCTTTCCCAACCATTCGTTGATAGTAGATGAAGTAGCTGAAGAAGAAGGTTGAGATGGGGAAAGACCTGATGATACAGTCGCTGGTTCTTCGGTTTGTTCGGTATGCAGTGCTTCAGCAGCAGGTAGTGTATTGGGAACGGGAATATCGAAATTAAACTTCCAAATCAAATAAGCAAGAGCAGTGAGTATCAATACGACTGCCGTTCCAAGCGCACCAATGAAACGGATCAGGTAATTGCTCATGAGATCGCCCAGCGCACCCGCAAAAGGGAATCCGCTGTAGTTGAGTATGTGCATGAGAAAACCAGCCGTGGTAGATATATAAAGAATGCCGAATACAATAAAAAACAATTGAGAAAGAATACGAAAAACACGCCTACCTACGAGTAGATTCACCCCAATGATGAAAAACAAATAACAGAGAAAATATGCAGCAATACCTATTCCTTCATAAAAAAAGTAATGGCTCACGTACGCCCCCAGCCTACCTAACAAATTATTGACTTCTATATCGTTATTAAAAAGAATATGGTAAGAAAGAGAAAAAATCTTGTCTTGATCTTCTTTCCAAGTAAACAAATAAGAGGTAAATGCAATAAATAAAGAGATCGCAATTAACCAACTGAAAATAGCTAGTAGCTTATGATTTTTGTGAGTAGACGTGGATTTATTGGTTGAAGTTGTGGCCTGACGCTTAAGCGTTCCATTTTTAGCGGAGTTGCGCAACGCCTTCTGTTCAGCAGCTTTAGACTTCTCTGCTGCCGAAGGTTGTACAGACTGTTCCGATTTCAAACGGTTTCTGGCCATAATTGTTATCATACAAAGATAGCCAGAGATTTGAAAATGCACATATGCTCATTTTTAAGATTTAGCTTTCTGCAAATTATTTTGCCAACAAGAATAGTGATTTGCCACAAATGATAAACAAGGAAATGCTCATAACCGTAATGAAGCAAAGGCGAGTAATATCCATCCCGCAATAAAACACAAGCCTCCTATCGGAGTAGCAATACCTATCCACCAGGGAACAGATAATTGTTGTTGTTGTAAATAAATGATGACGTATAGCGATCCTGAAAACAACACTAATCCAGCGAGAAAGCCGTATGTTGCCCACATGAGTAATGATTTAGCTATAGCCACTGAATTTGCAGTGCCAGTGTGTGTAGCCAGCACCCACATCAGTATTCCTGCTGCCAATAAAGCCAAACTATGAAAAAATTGATACCGAACAGCAGTTTCATAAATCTCAAGCAAGCCTGCCGATAGACGAGTTTTTAATGCATGAGCTCCTAGCGCACCCAATGCTACGCTAAGTGCTGCAAGTATACTCCCCAGAAACAATGCCCATTTGTAGCTCATATAAATTAATTTTTTAAAATCTAGATGGTGTAAATGCTTGTGCAAGGGCTTGTAAGTGAAGTAATAATGATGTTATGTCGACATTTTCCTCGCTAACAGTTATATGTGCTTGGCTATAAAAGGCTAAGCGTTGCTGAAGCATTTCGCGTATAGTGGCCTCTAACTTTTCATCAGGCACTTGAGCCAATAAAGGTCGATGCTTTTTTTCTGGTTGTAAACGTTTTATCAGTGTAGATATGGGAGGATTTAGCCAAACGGTGATTCCGTGTTGCTTCATCCAGGCTGCATTGTCGTGATAACAAGGAGCACCACCACCACAAGCCATTACAAAAGCTGGAATATTTTTCATAGAACGCAGCACACGTGCTTCTGTTTCTCGAAAATAATCTTCTCCGTATTGGTAAAAGATTGTGGAAACAGAAAGTTTTTCTTGCTGTTCAATGAGTTGATCTAAATCGTAAAACGGTACTTCAAAGGCATCGGCCAAAGAATGCCCTAGGAAGGTTTTTCCAGCGCCCATGAAACCCCACAAAAAAATGCGTATCTCCATGATTATACAAATGCGTTGATACCCGTAATGTCTTCTCCAGTAATGAGCAAATGAATTTCGTGAGTTCCTTCGTAGGTGATCACACTTTCTAAGTTCATCAGGTGGCGCATGATGGGGTATTCACCCGTGATGCCCATGGCACCGAGGATCTGGCGGGCATCGCGCGCAATTTGGGTGGCGATTTCGCAGGCATTACGCTTAGCCATAGATATTTGAGCTGGGGTAGCCTTATGTTGATTTTTCAATACACCCAATCTCCAGTTTAGCAGTTGTGCCTTGGTGATTTCGGTGATCATCTCGGCCAGTTTTTTCTGAATGAGCTGAAAGCCTGCGATAGGCCGGCCAAACTGTTTGCGTTCTTTGGCATAGCGCAGAGCAGTATCATAGCAATCCATGGCAGCACCTACGGCTCCCCAAGCAATTCCATACCGAGCTGAAGATAGGCAACTCAATGGCGCTTTCAATCCAACCGCACCTGGCAAGAGATTTTCTTTAGGAATCCTCACCCGATCGAATACCAATTCGCCAGTGGCGCTGGCCCGTAAGCTCCATTTACCCTTGGTTTCTGGTGTGGAAAAGCCCTCCATACCTCTTTCGACGATTACTCCACGAATTTGGTCTTGTTCGTCTTTAGCCCATACCACAGCAATATCGGCTACTGGAGCATTAGAGATCCACATTTTGCTGCCATTCAATTCAAAATAGTCGCCACAATCGGTGAGTCGTGTAGTCATACCGGCAGGGTTTGAGCCATGGTCGGGCTCTGTGAGCCCAAAACAACCAATGAGTTTTCCTTTTGCTAAGGCGGGCAAAAAACGTTGTTTTTGGGCTTCTGTTCCGTATTGGTAAATGGGAAACATCACGAGTGAGCCCTGTACTGAAGCAGCCGATCTTACAGCGCTATCACCGCGTTCGAGCTCTTGCATCATCAATCCATAGGCGATCTCATCGAGCCCGGCCCCACCATATTTTTGAGGAATAGTGGGACCCAAGCAGCCTAACTCACCCAACTGAGGGAACCATTCTTTATGAAAGCGAGCATGCTCGCAACATTCTTCAATGATGGGGGATACCGATTTTTTGACCCATTGGCGAACGGCTTCGCGAATCCATTTGTGCTCATCACTTAATAATTCATCTAACAGGAAATAATCGGGCGATTGAAATTGGTCGGTTTTCATGCAGGCTTCATTTATTTTCAGCCAGCAAAATACGAATTGTTTTGCCGTAAACATGCAGAGATGTAGGGGTAAAGCAGAAAATTTGGTAGTTAAGACAACAGGCTGTTTATCTGCTGGGCTATTTGCGCCGCATATTGGGCTGCTCGATGAGCTGCGGCCTGGGCAAAATCTTCTCCAGTTGAAGCATACAGAATAGCTCGGGAAACGTTGATCAACATTCCCCCTCGACTCGTCCATCCAGCTCGAAGAATGGTTTCTATATCTCCTCCTTGTGCTCCCACTCCTGGCACCAAGAAAAAATGATCGGGGAAAAGCTCCCGCAATCGTTTAAGCTGGTTTGGCCAGGTAGCACCTACTACAAACATGAGTTGATCGGGAGAAACCCATTGAGCAACTTGTTGCATGATGTGTTCATACCAAGATTGGTCATTGCATTGTTTTTGGAGAAAATCCTGGCTGCCTGGATTAGAAGTAAGCCCTAATACAATGGTCCATTTATCCGTATATTGAAAAAATGGTGCTAAGCTATCTTTTCCGAGCAAAGGGGAAACGGTCACCGCATCTACTCGTAGGGTTTCAAAAAAGGCGCGAGCATATTGAGCGGCAGTATGTTGCACATCTCCTCTTTTTGCATCGGCGATTTTCAAATGGGTATCGGGGATCAAGGAAAGGGTTTGTTGGAGCAATTCCCAGCCTTTTGCTCCCAAGATTTCATAAAAAGCCGTATTGATTTTATAAGCTACGCAATAAGGAGCGGTAGCTTCAATGATGGCTCGATTAAAGGCCAATATGGGATGTTCATTCGATTGATGGACGGCCGATGGAAGTTTTTCCCAATCTGGATCCAAGCCCACGCACAAGCAAGATTTTTTTTCTAAGATACGTTGAAACAATGCCTGTCGACCCATTCTTTTGTTTAAATTAAAATATAAATTCTCATTTTTTTAAATCTGATTATCAGAATATTGCATTTAGTTTACTAGAATTAAATTTTAGTTATGCAGGCTGTAAATGAGCATTTAGTTTGGCAATACTGCGAATGGTTTGATCTGCAAATACTTCAAAGGCTTTACGGGAGAGCTCGTCGTCGGAAACCATAGCTGGAACACCAATATCTCCTCCTTCGCGAATATTTTCAACAATCGGAATTTGCCCTAGGAAAGGCACTTGGAATTCTTCAGCCAATTTCTTCCCACCTTCTTTGCCAAAGAGGAAATATTTGCGCTCGGGCAGATCTGGTGGAGTAAAATAAGCCATGTTTTCTACGATGCCCACCACTGGTACTTTGATTTGTGGGGTATTAAACATGCCCAAGGCTTTACGGGCGTCGGCAAGCGCTACATCTTGTGGGGTGGTCACTACAATTGCTCCAGTAAGGGGAACTTGTTGTACTAAGGTTAGATGGATGTCGCCCGTACCAGGAGGTAAGTCGATAATCAGATAATCCAGCGCACCCCAATAGATATCGGTGATAAATTGTCTTACAGCGCTGCTAGCCATAGGCCCGCGCCAGATGACGGCTTGTTTTTCATCGACCAGCAATCCGATCGACATAACCTCGATACCCAAGCGAAGCAAAGGCAAAATCATTGGCCGTCCATTCATTTGAGCCATGCGAGGTCGTTCACCTTTGATGCCCAACATAATGGGAATACTAGGCCCATAAATATCGGCATCAAGCAACCCCACCTTAGCCCCGCGTTGTGCAATGGCTAAGGCTAGATTCGTGGAGATGGTCGACTTCCCCACTCCTCCTTTACCCGATGCCACGGCAATAATATTTTGCACATCGGGCAGCACTACTTTCGTATCTTGCCTGCCTGAAGTGGTACGCGATTCCATTTGTACATCTACTTCGGCTTCTGGATCTATCATCATATGAATAGCATTGATACAAGCCCTTTGCATAGCGTCTTTAACAGGGCATGCGGGTGTGGTAAGCACGATCTTGAAACGAATCTTTTTGCCTTCAATCTGCAAATCGCGTATCATGTTGAGACTTACCAGATCTCGGCCCAGATCTGGATCTTGCACTTGGCTAAGTGCAGCCAATACTTGTTGTTCGGTAATCATCTATACGGCTTTTCGTTATGACAAAGTTAGGATATCCCAGTAGGAATCGCATGTTTTGATAGGTTTACTATGCAAAAGCTATAGAAAATGATAATAAGTCAACAATTTAAGCTACAACTATACGCTTAGTGATGCGGAGAAAACAGCCTACTAATGAATATTTTCTTATATTTGACAATAAAATGATCGGAACCTTTGACGATGTAAAACAAATCACGTGAAAAAGCTACTATGGCTAGTTAGTCTGGTTGTATTCATCCATGGGGTTTCTTTTGCTCAGCATCGCCAGGTGCATG
Source organism: Thermoflavifilum sp. (assembly GCA_023511875.1). Taxonomy (GTDB): domain Bacteria; phylum Bacteroidota; class Bacteroidia; order Chitinophagales; family Chitinophagaceae; genus Thermoflavifilum. The sequence goes on along the minus strand of JAIMAQ010000003.1, from coordinate 7,129 downwards.
ACACAGTTGTTGAATTTTCTGGAGTGGTGCTTACAGCCGATAGCCTACAGGCTATTCCAGGCGTCTCGATTACCGTAAAAGGGCAAGATCGTGGAACTTTGTCGAATGATCAAGGGGTATTTGATATTGTGGCTTATCGAGGCGATACTATACATTTTAGTGCCGTTGGCTTTCGCCCCAAAGATGTGCGCATCCCATTAGATTTGAAGGGCAATCATTTTTCGATGATTCAGCTTATGGTGGCCGACACCATTTATCTACCAGAAACCATTATTCGCCCCTACCCCAGCCCGCAAGAGTTTGCTCGCGAATTTGTGAATTACAAATTCCCAGACGATAAATATGAAATTGCCAGAAAAAATACAGAAGCGGCTAAGTTACGCATCCTTGCACTTACGCTTCCTCCCGATGCCACAGAAGCTACTCAACTATTTCTCAATCAGCAAGCCCAGCGTATTTCTTATGCTGGTCAGCTCCCTCCACAAAACATCTTTAATCCTCTGGCCTGGGCGCAGTTTATTCAGGCATGGAAAAATGGGGATTTTAAGCGAAAAGACTAATCAACGGAATATCTTTTTCTAAAATCGTTTTCTCGATTTTGAATTGTGCAATGGTCAACTTAATATTGTTGACCTATTTCAAAATGAGCTGCTTATGAAAAATATTGCTGTCGTTGGTGCTGGAACTATGGGAAACGGCATAGCACATGTTTTTGCCCAGCATGGGTTTGAGGTGTGGCTGATCGATGTGAGTGAAGAAATCTTAGAAAAGGCCCTATCTACCATTCGGCAAAATGCAATCAGGCAGGTCAATAAGCAAATCCTCACAGAAGAGCAGATGCAGGCCATGATGCACAGGATTCATCCCGTCACGCAGCTTGCTACAGGTATTGCTCAGGCCGATTTGGTGATTGAAGCCGCTACAGAAAAATTTGAGATCAAACAACAACTCTTTCAACAGATCGACAAGCTAGCTTCGGCCAATGCTATTTTAGCTTCCAATACCTCTTCTATTTCTATTACCCGGTTAGCTGCATCTACACGCAGGCCTCAGCAAGTCATTGGCATGCATTTCATGAATCCTGTCCCCGTTATGCAGTTGGTGGAAATCATCAATGGATTTCATACCGAGGCGCATGTTACGACAACCATTGTTGAGCTGAGTCGGCAATTAGGTAAAACGCCTTGTGTGGTCAATGATTATCCAGGGTTTATTTCCAACCGTATTTTAATGCCCATGATCAATGAAGCTATATATACTTTGCAACAAGGCGTGGCTGGTGTGGAAGAAATCGATACCATTATGAAGTTGGGTATGGGGCATCCGATGGGGCCCTTGCAGCTGGCCGATTTCATTGGGCTCGATGTATGCTTATCTATCTTACAGGTTTTGCAAGAGGGATTGGGTGAGCCTAAATATGCACCCTGTCCACTTTTAGTGAAAATGGTTCAAGCAGGATGCTTGGGCGTAAAAACGGGAGAAGGCTTTTATCGATATAAGAATGGTCCTAAAGAAAAAGAAGTGAATCCCATATTTCACACCCACCGAACGTTTTAATTTTACCCATTAGGCTTTTGCTTTCCCATGAGGGCCATAGGCAGCATAATAAGCGGCACCGAGCAAAGCGGTTTTATCGTTGAGCACCACATAGATAGGCACTTTTTCCACTAATTCTTGCATGCGATCGCAATGCAAATAATGGGTATAAAATCTTTCTTCGATGAGCAGGTCAATGATTTTGGGAGGTATGCCACCACCCAGGTAAAGTCCGCCAGTAGCTTTAAGCTTCAACACCAGATTAGCGGCTTCGTGAGCCAGATAGCGAACAAAAAGACGCATCGTTTCCCGGCAGATAGCAAATTCATTACGGATAGCCGATTCGCTGATCAGTGCAGCTTTATCAGATGCTTGTTCTAATTGTCGTTGCAAGGCCACGGGCTCTTCCATTTGATGGGTATCACGTAAAAAATGATAAATATGGAGAATGCCCATGCCCGATACCACATGCTCCCAGCTCACTACTTCTACGCGTTTCTGCAGGTATTGCAATAAGGCAATATCGATTTCATGTCGGGGTGCAAAATCACAATGGCCTCCCTCTGTAGCGAACGGGCGATAGTACTTGCCATCGAAATATAAGCCGGCTTCACCCAAACCTGTACCTGGTGCAATTACCGCGATATTGCCGGGGATGAGTTCGTCGGCCGAACGTATCGTATATACCTCCTGCGCATTTAATGCGGCCAATCCATAAGCCGTAGCTTGTAAGTCGTTAATAAAGATAACATCGTCTATGCCTACTACTTTGCTCACCAGACGCTGATCCATTTTCCAGGGTAAATTGGTAACTTCTACTCTTCCGTCGATCACAGGCCCTGCTACTCCAGCGCATAGCCGCAAGGGCTTTTTGTTGGTTTTATTTTCCAGAAAATCTTTTACAATCAGTGAAAAACTATCATAGTCTTTTGAGGGATAGCTGGCTTCTACCAAACAGGCGGGATGATCGCCCCTGATTTCATAAAGGGCAAGATTGGTTTTTGTGCCCCCCACATCGGCCGCCAAAATACAGCACGATTGTGCATTTCCCCAACCAGGTAAATATAGAGGAATCCACAGAGAATTGGATGATGTTGTAGCTTTCATGGGTAGCAGGTTTGCATATTGAAATCGAGATGGTGCAAATGAATCGGTAAGTTAGCACAAAACCAGCAAGTGCAAATGGTTTTTCTTTCAGTAAAGCATACGGGTTTTAATGGTGTGCTTCACTTTTTTCAATAGGTTAAAGGCTTCTTTCGATAAACGCGTGTCTACATCGAGCACCACATAACCTATTTGTTCATTGGTTTTGAGATATTGCCCCAATACGTTAATAGAGTGGTTCGACAGTAATGCATTAATTTCTGAAAGCACGCCAGGTACATTTTTGTGAATATGTAAGATGCGATGAGCGCCGGAGAGAATAGGTACGTGCATGGGTGGCACCGTGTGTGAGCCTATACTGGTGCCCGTTTCTAAATATTGCAATAATTTATTACTCACATCTTCTCCGATATTCCATTGCGCTTCTTCAGTAGAACCGCCAATATGTGGTGTGAGGATCACGTTAGACATGCCTTGTAAGGGCGTGGTAAAACGATCTCCATTTTTTTCTGGTTCTTCGGGAAACACATCTACGGCTGCTCCGGAAAGTGTGCCATTTTCAAGCGCTTCTCTTACGGCTTGTAGATCCATCACATCGCCTCGAGCATAGTTAAGCAAGATGGCTCCTTTTTTGAAATGTTTAAGTAGATTACGGTTGATCATGTTTTTAGTGGCAGGTGTTGCGGGAACATGCAGGGTAATGATATCGGCATGCGAAACCAATTCTTTTAAGCTTTTCACAGGCACTGCATTACCGATGGGCAATTTAGTGACCACATCATAAAAGATTACTTTCATTCCCATAGCTTCGGCCAACACACTTACCTGTGTGCCAATATTGCCGTAGCCGATGATGCCCATCGTTTTGCCACGCAGTTCGTAGCTACCTTTCGCATCTTTCAACCAGATGCCTTCATGCGCAGCTTTATTTTTATCGGGAATTTTTCGGATAAGCATGATCGATAGGGCAATGATGAGCTCAGCCACCGAGCGGGTATTGGAATAAGGAGCATTAAAAACAGCCACTCCTCGTTCGGTAGCCGCTTTTAAGTTAACCTGATTGGTACCTATGCAAAAGCAACCGATAGCATGCAAATGTGGGGCTGCTTCGAGTACGTTTTCGGTGATATGTGTTTTTGAACGGATGCCTAGTAGGTGAACATCTTTGATTGCCTTGATGAGTTCCTCTTCACTAAGCGCACGGGAAAGTTTTTCCACCTGGGTATATCCTGCTGCGTGAAAAGTTTGTACGGCAGCATCGCTGATGTTTTCTAAAAGCAGAATACGGATTTTTTCTCTAGGGAAGCTAGTTTTCTGATCCATTGTTGTGTAGTATAACCGAGATAAAATAATTTTTTCGGCAAATATACATACTAAGAGCTTTTATATGGCGTTGTTTAATCATTGATTCTTACATTTGCATCATATGCTGTTTTTTTAGTGTTTAACATGAAAAAGTTAAATCCAGTCTTATTGGTGATGAAGTCGCTTGGTTTACTCTGCGTATTGCTTTTGTTGAGTCGTTGTCAATCGGCAGATTCGCGTGAATCATCTGGGGCTGCCATCCGCGATCGGTTGGCCAATGCGCGCACTGCCGATTCCGTAAATGCTGTACGGTTTTCTATTTTAAATAGCCCAACAACCCTGCGCATGCAGGAAGCACTAGATGAATTTTTCCAACATCATTTAGGCAAGCGTTTTAATGGAGCCATCTTGGTTGCGCGAAAGGGTGTGGTGATTTATGAAAAATATCAAGGATATGCTGATTTGGCCAAGCGCATCCCCATTGATGAGCATACCACCTTTCAACTAGCTTCCACGTCTAAGCCATTTTTAGCTATGGCTGTGCTTTGGCTTTATCAACGTGGTAAACTCGATTTAAACGATCCAGTTCAAAAATATTTTCCCAATTTCCCTTACAAAGGGGTCACCATCAAGCTTTTGCTCAATCACCGGAGTGGCCTGCCCAATTATTTATATTGTTGCCAGCCTTATTGGAAAAATCCGTCACGCCTAATGACCAATCAGGATGTTGTGCGTATCTTGTGTCAATATCATCCCAGGCCCATATATAAGCCCGACACCCATTTTAATTATAGCAACACGAATTATTGCGTATTGGCAGCCATTGTTGAAGACATTACCCATGAACCTTATGGTGAATTCCTCAAACGCATTTTCTTTGAACCTCTGGGCATGCACGATACTTACGTGTATACTCCACGCGAGCCTGCGCCAGCCAATCAAAGCATTAGTTACGATGCTCGGGGAAGAAAAGTAAGAACGGTGCCTTTCGATGGTGTAGTGGGCGATAAGAATGTGTTCAGTACGGTAGAAGATCTATTGAAATGGGATCAAGCCTTGTATTCTGGAAAATTATTTCCAGATAGTATATTGCGCCTGGCCTATACCCCCTATAGCAATGAACGCCCTAGTATTCATAATTATGGATTAGGCTGGCGGATGTTGGTATATCCCGATGGGCAGCAGATTATTTACCACAATGGCTGGTGGCACGGTAATAACAGTGTTTTTTATAGATTTATTCAAGATACGACCACACTCATTATCTTGTCGAATCGTTATGATCCTGTAGTATATCATGTTCAGCCCATTATGAAAATCCTTCACGAAAATGATATTGAAGGCGAAGTGGATGAAGGCGGATAAATATTGAATTTTCTGATCTCTGCTAAAAAACCACCCTAAGAAATACCTTTGGTAGAGGGCTGTTCGGCAAATAAGTCTTTTGCCAGCGGATGATGAGGCAAAAGTAAATAAGATTTTGTCCAGGGAAGTTTTTGTTGAAATGGATGCTTGCGTACGGGGCAGGTAAATATCTGGCAGTATACGCAGCAATACGATTGACAAGGATCTACATGAATAAAACATTCAATTTCTCCGGTGCGAATATGTGTTTTGAGTATTTGGGTAAGGGCTTCATTTTCCCGATGTACTTGTTCCAGCGAATAATAATAAGGCAGCGTAAGATGGCAATCGATATGGAAATTATTGCCATATTGTTGAATGCGAAAATTATGGATATCTATCCAATCGGTATGCCGATGAGTGGCCAGTATTTCCACCACTCGATCAATTAATTCTGGATTAGCTTCATCCATCAGTCCAGATATCGATCTGCGCACTAGTTTATAGCCTTTCCGAACTACCCAAGCGCCTATACCCAGAGAAGCAATAGGATCAATCCACGTCCATCCACTCCATTGAATAGCAAATAAAGCAATAAGTAATCCGCCTGTAGAATAGGCGTCGGTGAGAATATGCTGTCCATTGCCTTGTATAGTGAGAGAAGGTAATTTTTTACCTTGATGTATTAAAAACCATCCTAAAAATAAGTTTACAACGGCTGTAATACCCACCAGCAGGAGCCCTTGAGAAAGTTTTTGCAAGGCGTATGGTTGAAAAAAATAGTGTATAGCTTTTACTGCAATCAAGATGCCCGCAATAAAAATCATGGCACCTTCAACACCGACCGAAAAAAATTCAACCTTGCCATGTCCATATGGATGATTAATGTCGCGTGGCAGTGCCGATAAGTGTACACTATACATAGCCAATGCGGCTGTAACAATATTGATGATAGATTCTAATGCATCTGAAAGAATGGCTACAGAGTGGGTTTGCAGATATGCCCAAGTTTTTAACATCGTGAGGCAAATACTGATGCCCAACGACAAGAGCATGATTCGCTTCTCAGTAGCAAGCTGGGCCATTATTTCAGAAATCGTTGAATGATCCAAAGAAGCGCACTCAGCAATACGCTTAGCAGAAGCATGGTGGTGATGGGCGCATAAAATACAAAGTTCGGCCTTTGGATACGAATATCTCCTGGCAAACGCCCCAACCAGGGAAAGCGTTGACCAAACTGACCTATCAGGTATACGATCACCCCCACTACGAGCAATAGTACTCCACTTAAAATCAGCCATTTACCCATTTCTTTCATCGGCACAACAATTTCTACAAAGCTATAAAAGTTTGCCCATCTCATGGAATTGACCATAGATTGAATGGACTCTTCCGGGTAAATGCTTATTGCGGGCGCATTTGTTTATTTGAAATAAAGATTCACCTCATCGACCTTCAGAAAAATGGCGTTTTTTTCTGACAGTCTTGAATTTTCTTTGCTTCTTTCTTTGTTTCAAGACAAAGAAAGAAGATTACATTTTATTTCGCTTGTCAAAATTATTTTGAGATAGTGCTGAGCCCGCTCCCCGCTCACTTCGATACGTTTCACTACTCAATGACCATGGAGCCTCGCGAAACGACCTTCAGAAAAATGGCGTGAAGAAATGGGCGAACATGAGCGTGAAGCGGAAAATGAGGTGAGATATAGATAAGAGTTGAAGTATTAAAAAGATGATTCAGCATTACACAAGTTCATAAGAGTTTTTCATTTTCCGTAGCGAAATGGAGCCCATTTTAGCCATTTTTCTGGCAGTCTTGAACTTTCTTTGCTTCTTTCTTT
>JAIMAQ010000022.1 GCA_023511875.1 Thermoflavifilum sp. | reverse complement strand
TGGCAGTCTTGAACTTTCTTTGCTTCTTTCTTTGTTTCAAGACAAAGAAAGAAGGAACATGCCCTGGCTATTTTTCTGGTAGTCTTGAACTTTCTTTGCTTCTTTCTTTGTGTCAAGACAAAGAAAGAAGATTACAACATTCTCCATCAGATCAAACACCATCACATCAATCTTTTTCATATCCTCTTTCCATATGATCATAAGCAAATGGTAAAAACTCAATCATCTGGGGATACACCACCTTTCCCTTCTCAAATTCAAGGTAGTAGGCAATTTGATCTTAGGTTTCAAACCATTTATTACCCGTTTTTTTGCATGCATTAAATCCTAATGCTGGATATTTTTTCCCTGATTGTTCTAATGGTCAATATTTACATGCAATGCTACAAAAGTTCCCATCACCCACAAATCTGTCCATTCACAACAATATCTTTTTATTTCTCTTCCTCTTAAAATGGGTGTTATGATTTTTTTATTCGGTTTTGATGGGAATCATTTTTTGAATAATCATCATAATTTTATTCACGGCCATAATTTTTATCCATCTCCCAATGAATAGGATTATGGAGGATGTATTGTCGAATGCGGGTTAATTCATTTTCATCGCGAATAATGCGTTCCCAATAATTGCGTTGCCACAATTTCCCGGCAAATGGTTGCCAACCATGTTGTTTAACGCCACGAATATAATCATGGGTGGTCATTGTTTTAAACCATTGCACAACACGCGGTAGGGGTGAACCCGTATGTTCGCCCATTTGATCAGGGCAGACACGTAGGTCTGCCCCTACGTTGATAATGATGGCATGGAAATGATTGGGCATAATAACATATTCATCGCATAAAATATCCGGAAATTTATTTTCTAATTGGAAATACCAATTTTCAATCATGCGTCCGGCATCGTTCAATACCATTTTCTCATTCACCACATTACCCAACAAACATAACCGGTTTTGGGTGCAGATGGTTATAAAACACGCACCCGCTTGGGAATAATCGTATCCCTTCAATCGGATGGAACGACGATGATGAATATTGGGATTGTATTTCATTTTTCTTCTTCTATAATTTTTATCTCTTCCTCTGTTAAATCATACAACTTATACACCAACCTATCTATCTCCTGCTCTAATTCTTGTGTGTCTGCTTGGGGGTTTTGTTTTTTGGCTGAAAGAATTTTATCTACTAAACTTTCTATCTGCGAAACTATGCCCTGATTGGATGCGGTGATGGGAGGAAGGGGAATTTTTTCTATTAATATCTTTTGTAATCCCCTACTACCTGTTCCCAATTTTACACAGTATCCATTCTCTAATAAAAATTCTCCTATTTTGCTATTTAATAATGCAAGAAAATATTTTTGATTCTTTCCCGATAAAAAGAATGTTGTTTTGTCTAAGTAAAAGTCTTTTGTTGTATAAGAAAATCTTGGATAATTCTTTGGCCCATAGGAATAAATTTTTATTGTTTCCGACCACACCACCTTCTCCTTCTCAAATTCGGGGTAGTAGGCAATTTGGTCTTGAGTTTCAAACCATTTATTACCCGTTTTCTTGCGAGCATCAAATCCTAATTCTGGATATTTTTTCCCTGATTGTTCTAATTGCCTTATATCAAAATTATCAAGAAAATATTTTTTTATAGCAGGATAATCATCAATATTCAAACGCAATGCTGGAAAAGTGCCTATCACCCACAACTCCGCCCACTCGTAGTAGTAGCGTTTAATGTCTCGCCCACGTAAAATGGGCTTTATGATTTTTTCGGTTCTTATTCTTTCTTCTTCAGTTTTACAGTTTGCAAGTATTTCATTTCTTTTTTCAGTATTGATGATAAATGCTTCGTTTAAGCCGGTCTTAATTCCATAGTAAATATTTACATCCCAATCTTTGAGTGGCTTGCCTATGCGTTCTATTTTTTCTTTTAGTTGTTGCTCTGCACTGCTACCAATAAACCATGCATTTTTAGTAAGTTTTTCAAGAATTACACTTTGAGAATTTACAGTTTCTTCTATGCTGAGTTTTTTATCATTGTAAGTAATAGCTTTGAGATGATTTTGATTAGGTGCTTTTTGAATAATGAGAATATTTGTATCTACGGTAGCATTTTCAAATACACCAGGTCCTAAATCTATAAGCATTAAAGGATTGTATTTAAGAAAGAATTCTCTTGTTTTTTCACCATAGCCGGCACGCATCCATTTATTGGAGGTGATGAATGCAAGTATGCCCTTATCTTTTAATAGTTGTAATCCTTTTTCGTAAAATAATGTGTAAATATCTCCTGTGCGAGCAAAGGTTTGAAACTTTTGGTTGGCATATAGTTTAGCCAGTTTGCCTCCATCGTTTTGTAGTTGAATATACGGCGGGTTTCCAATTACAATATCAAAGCCATCGGTTACGCCAAACATCCATTCGGGGTCAAACCAGTCGGCAGAGGCGTTTTGGTCATATAAATCAAATTTGGCAATTTTTTCAGCCACATCCTTACCCCAATTATCATTGATGAGAAGGTTTACTAATTCTTCGCGCAGTTCTTTATCTCTCCGTTGATATTCCAATTTCTTTTTGCGTGTATTGGCAGTAAAGTATTTATGTCTGATTTGTTTGAGTTCTTCTTCTTTCTTTTCAATATCAGGATTTCTAATGCTTAATTGTTGTGGTTTTTCTAATCCTATCAAAGTATTTGCAGATACGAATTTTGTTTCAAGGTTCGGCAGGGCTCTTATGCCAAAGTTTTCTTTATTTCTATCTATTTTTTGTTCTAATATCAGAGATATAAAAAATCTGAGTTTAGATATTTGAATGGCAATGGGCTGTATATCTACACCATAGATGCAATTTTCTATTAGATACAGTTTGCGTGCATAATCGGGATAATTGATGCTTTCATCAAAGGCATCTTTAAATTCATCCCATAGTTTTTTCTGTTCTTCTTTATCATGAGCATCTAGTATTTGATTAATTTCTTTTTTTATCTTTCGTTCTTGTAGCCTTTGCCAGTATTCATTTTTTGGGTCAAGTTGTTGGAGTATGTGTACGAGTTTGTGTAGAATACCCATAGGAAAAGCTCCTGAACCACAAGCAGGGTCAAGTATTTTAATATGAGCAATAAATTGAATGAGTTGTTGCTTTGTGGTAGGATCATTTTCAAAGGGATTGCTTTCTGCATTGTAGTTTAATAATTCACGGATGTTGTTTTCAAATTCGCTTGTGTTGTTTTGAAGTGCAGTTTTGAAATAAGCCACTAATGATTCATTGACCATATACTCTACAATTTCTCTTGGCGTATAATAGCTTCCTGTGGCTTTTCGGGCAGTGGTAGATGTTTCGGGGTTGTATGCAGCTAGTAAGTTTTCAAACACTTTTCCTAATAGTTCAGGATCTAATGCTACTTCCTCGTCTACAGGCGTGTTTTCATCTACAGTAAAATTGTATTGATTGAGTATTTCAAATAATCCTCTAACAGGTTTGGTTCCTAAGCCTAGATTTGATAAATCTATTCTTTCTTCACTTTTTGAAAAAAATAAATAATCAGGAATAATGGCCTGTTTTTGGGGGTTTCTAGAAAATCCATCAATATATACCACTTTCCCTGTTTCATCTGTTTTATCCAGGCAGTCGAATAATCCACCATTCAGGAAGGGAATATCTTTGAATATATCTAAAATATCCTCTTCGTCTTGTATCAAAAATTTTTCTTTGTAGCGAAATAGATTTTTAACTCCATATTCTTCTTTATTTGCTGGGTATCCCTCATCTTTTGCAAATTTTCTTTCATTCATTTTTTGATTGAGTGTGGCAAAAAATAGATTCTGTAAAATAGCATTGTAATAGTTACGACTGCTTTGATTTTTATTAAAATCTTGAATGATATCTTTGAGATAATCTGGAGAAAATAAATTGGATGGAACTAATTTTTTTTCTTTTAAAAACCATATAAAGATGATTCTTGTAATTAAGCGAATAAGATTTGTTGCATTGCGTATTTCTTTATCCTTTGCAGGATCGGAGCTATATTTGTAATCTTCAGGGAATTTTATCTTATCCATTGCCCAGAAGTACCAGGTTTGTATTTCGTTGTAAAACTGCTTTGTAACGGGTACAACAGAAAATGCTTCTTTGATCTTATCTAATGTAGAGAAATCTGCTTCTCCTACTTGTTGCAGGAAGGTTTTATTGGTTTGGTATTTGCTTACATAATATGTAAATCGTTTAAATGAACTCCAATCTCTTTTTTTACCTAAATAATCAGTATAAATTAAACTGAATCTGAAATTTTTCTCTGGGTCATAAAAGATAAAAATTCCGGCATCTGCTAGATAATTCTTCAGTATTTCTTTACCTTGCTGATATTGATCTTTTTTCCCTGAACGTTCCGTGAGATTTTGTTTTACCTGAAATGAGCAAACAACGAATCGACTAACATCATCCATCTGCCAGTCGGAGAGTAATTTTCCATTGGTGAAGTTGGGTAAACAATTTTCTATGGGTTCTCTCTTGTTGGTAAAATTTGTGTTTTTTTCCTGGAAGAAGTTGATTATGTTTTCTTCAATGGGGTTTTGAATTAATAGTTCTAATCTTTTTTTCGCATTCATACCTTCCTATTTTCAATACTGATGATGATTTCTTTATTGAAATTTTTTAATCGGCTTTTTTGTTTTTCTAAGTAATCTTCTCCAAGCTCGTTTTTGATATCTACCAAGTCTTTAACATTCTTTATGCCGGCTATATTTCTCAAGGTGTAGTCTGATAGAGTTTCGTAGTTTTGTATATCATCGAGCAATATCATTATAAAGTGATGATGTTCATGGAATTCATCATTTCTCTGTAACCACTTTAAGTTTTTGTAAGCCATTTGTTCCAGGCTATTTTCAGAGAGGATGCTATTTTCTTCTTTATTGATAATATTTTTAATTTTTTCATATTCCTCCCAAAATTTATCGCTTAATTTCACTGGATTTTCATCATATCTGCAACAAATGTGCTCAAGTATATCTTCTAAAAGTGCTGGTTTGGGATTATTATTTTCATCATCATATGGGGTTTGATAAATAAATAATTTATTTTTTTTCAAAAAAACGAGCAGCTCGTTTTCATGATATTGCTTAGCCACCTTGATTCTTGGTGGTAGATTATCTAATTGTTCGATGAGTTGTGGATACTTTTCTTTGATTTTTTCAAATTCTTTTGAAATTTGAGTGTACAGGCTTTCTTTTTCGATCTGATCTGGGTTTTGTTGGATACGTTTATAGAGTTCTGATGCGGTGGGTTCTTCATCGATGTCAAATATTTTAGCATCTTCTCCTAAGGTATTATGAATGAGAAACATTTTTTGGCTGGCTATTTCGCGGGATTTTATTAATTCTGCACCCCTTTCAGTAGGAAAGAAGTTTACAATATATAGCTCATCAAATACTTTTTTGCTAATTCGATTGATTCTTCCTACTCGCTGAATCACTCTCACAGGATTCCAGGGGATATCATAATTAATCACCATTCCCGCACGGTTCAGATTAAAACCTTCAGAAAGCTTGTCTGTTGCTAATAGTATCGTATATTTATTTTCTTGCTTTTTGCTTATTAGGGAAGCATCGAAGTTTTTGTAGATGTTATCTAGTTTTTCATTACTGAGATTTCCATAAGCAGTTAATACTTGATTTGGAAAGTTTTGTTCTAAATGCTTTTCCAAATATTTTATCGTATCAGTATATTCAGAAAAGATCACAATCTTTCTATGTGGTTGCTTTTGTAATTGCTCTTTGAGACGATTAATTAAACATGATACTTTTGGGTCATGAGTTACGAGCGACAGTTCATTGAGTTCTTTTAGGATTTGCTCGTATAAATCTATATCGGATTGAATGTCTTCTAGAAACTTTTCTCTTGCTTCTGGCTCAAATTCTGACAGGTCGAATATAATTTTTTTCTTGGGATATCTTTCATGAGATAGTTTTTCAACATAATCATTGAATGCTGCTTCTATTTCTTCATCGTCTTTATCTAATAAATTTTCTAAGAAATCTTTATCTAATACATATTTATTGGTTCTAAGGATAAACCCTTTTACGTTCTCTGTTCTTTCTTTGAAGTTCTTTATGCTTTGTTCAAATGCACCAAATGAGCTTTCAAAACGTTTTACCAATAACCTGCGCATGAAATTAAATAAGTTGTTTTGTTGGGTAATTTCGAATGGTATTTTTTCAATTTCTTCATTTTCTTTTAGATATTTTTTTTGTTCGTAATAAGATGGCCTATATATGGCACCCGTAAATCTCCCCAGTTGTTCCGGATCTGCAAAATATTGTTTTATCACAGTATCGTAGAACCTGGATTGTTCTTTAGTGAGTTCAAAAAACCACTCTTCAGGATCTTTTATTTTAGAGAGTTCATGAATATCTTTTTTATATGCAGGGTTGTTTAGTAGATCCAGTCTATTTCTTCTAATGGTCACTGGCTCTATTACATCTCTGATTTGCTTGGCCAGGTATTTGGCTCGCTTCATTACCTTAGGTAGACATTTGTCGGCAGAAGTAAACTCCTCTCCAAACAGTACTTGATATTCGTTATAGGCTTTATTTCGCTTTTGGGGATCTATATCTTGGTAGTATTTTTTAATTGTATTAATTTTCTCAAATGTTTTTTGAAATATTTGAAATCTTCGGGATAGATTGTTCTCCAGTGTGATTGTTGATTTCTTAGGAATGGTAAATAATTTAAGCAGTGATAATATATCGTCTGGACGATTATTGAAGGGTGTTGCAGTAAGCAGTATCACTATTTTACCATTACAAATGTTTTTTAATTGCTCATATCGTTTGGTATCTTGATTTTTAAATCGATGTGCTTCGTCGACAATAATGACTTCTACATCTTGATAATTTCCATTTCTGAATGATTCTTGAATCTCCTCTAATTTACCCAACGATTTTACTTCCCACCCGTGCAGTTGGAATTGCTCGACATACATATTCCATCCGGCATCTTTTTTTGTAGTATCTCCAACAATACCTGGTGGGCAAATAATGAGTCCGCGTTTGTTGAGCTTTTTGGCAATGGCACAGGCGATTACGGTTTTTCCTAATCCTACCACGTCGGCCAGGATTACACCGCTATGATTTTCAATAATGCCCAAAGCCTGCTCTATAGCATCTATTTGATATGGATAAGGGATATAACCTTTTTCTGTTAACAATTTATGCAAGGATTGGCCAGTATCTTTTTTGGGGTATGTTTCTAAATACATTTTAAGCACCAAAGCATAGGCTTCAAATGGAGTGATTTCCCTTAGTGGAGTTTGTTTTTCAATTATTTGTATTAATCTGTCTTTGCTGCTATTATCTTCTGTAATGGTAACAGCATTTTCCCATAGTTCATCGAAATATTTTTCGGCTTCTTTTGTTCCATAATCACTGACCTCTATGTTAAACTCATCTTGTTTGGTAAGCCCGAATTTGGTGAGATTGCTGCTACCGCTAATGAAGATTTGTTTTTTTACCTGATCTTGCTTTAGGTTAAAAATATATAATTTGGCATGGTTTGGCTTTTTTGTTTTTCTAATGATTAATCGATTGTTCTTGATTAACTGTACAAAATACTTAGCTTGTTCAAAAAATTCCTGCCGGTCGAACTCGTCCCTACTAAATGATTTCTTCCACGAATCGAAGCACATATTCCTTATTTGTTCTAAGCTCTGTTTTTCATCATCTGCTGTAGCGTATTCTATGAGCTGATTATTCAGTTCATCTATTTTTAGCCCCACGAGGATTTTTAACAATACGTGGTGGTTTTCTTTTAAAGGGTGATATATTTCTTCAGCCCCAGAAAAATAAAAGAACCCTACCAGAAACTTCAATTCTTCGCTCTTGCTGATGAGCTCTTCTAATCTTTCTTTTAGGTTTTTTTCTTTATGATTGGTAATAAACATAATGATTCCTTGATTTTGGTTGTTTCAAATATTTGTTTAATGACTTGTGGATCTTCTGCCCTGCACGCGCGCAGGAATAAGATGTGGGTATAATTCGTCCTTTCGTGGATAGATTAAGAACTCGGATTAAAGGTCGCTGAACAGATGGATATGCCATTGTGTATGTGTTATTACCGCGATATGGATTTGTTGATGGATTTCTCAAAATTCAAATCGATATATTTTTATCTACCAGTTTCATTTTTCATGATGCGTAAAGCTATAAAAAATTTGAACCTCTTGTAATACCCATTTGGCGTGGTCTATAAGGGATATGTTGTCGATTCATCGATAGGGTGTATCTTTATGCGTATACTTGAATGCATGTATCATCAATATCTTTCTTGTGCACTGGGTTGGTTAGAGATACGAGCTACCGATCGAGCTTGCGTGCGGGTATTGTTTGTCGATGCACCTCAGGGAGCAGAGCGGCCCAATGCTATCACACGTCTTGCCGTTCAGCAACTACAGGAATATATGGATCGTCGACGGCAAATATTTGAGCTTCCTATTGAGATGCTGGGTAGCCCTTTTCAAAAAAAGGTTTGGCAGGCCTTGTTGCAAATTCCCTATGGGAGTACGATGAGCTATCTAGTGCTTTCTCAGCTACTTGGAGATGAAAAGGCCATTCGGGCAGTAGCGCAGGCCAATGGAAGCAATCCGTTGCCTATCATAGTGCCTTGTCATCGCGTGGTGGGTAGCGATGGGAGCCTAACGGGATATAGCGGAGGTATTTGGCGAAAAAAATGGTTATTGCAACATGAGCAGCCATGGGTGCAGACAAAGCTGGATATATAATATGTGCTGCTCCTGCTACTAACATGTCGCTCCTACAGAGCTCAGAGGATTAAGGAAATTGTTTTTATCTACTAACATGTCGCTCCTACGGAGCTTAGCGGATTGGGGAAATTGTTTTTATCTACTCACATGTCGCTCCTACGGAGCTTAGCGGATTAAGGAAATTGTTTTTATCTACTCACATGTCGCTCCTAGCGGAGCTCAGAGGATTGGGGAAATTGTTTTTATCTACTCACATGTCGCTCCTAGCGGAGCTCAATGGATTGGGGAAATTGTATTACCTACTAACATGTCGCTCCTACGGAGCTTAGCGGATTAGGGAAATTGTTTTTACCTACTAACATGTCGCTCCTAGCGGAGCTTAGCGGATTAGGGAAATTGTTTTTATCTACTCACATGTTGCTCCTACGGAGCTTAGCGGATTAAGGAAATTGTTTTTATCTACTAACATGTTGCTCCTACGGAGCTTAGAGGATTAGGGAAATTGTTTTTATCTACTAACATGTCGCTCCTACGGAGCTTAGCGGATTAAGGAAATTGTTTTTATCTACTGTTATTTAAACAACTCATCATCGTATCAAACCTGAATAATGAAAAATTATTTCGATAGTGTATTTTCCTATTTATAAAATGAAACGATATTGCAAACGGAAAGACAGATGCAGTTAAACCACTTTATTTTGATCAGGCTATGCAAATAATCGCCATCATTCCTGCTCGCTATGCTTCTACCCGCTTGCCTGGCAAGCCATTGATCGATATTGCCGGCAAATCGATGATCAGAAGGGTATACGAGCGGGTAGCATCTTCGCCCGATATTGCTAGCGTATGGGTGGCTACCGACGACAAGCGTATTTACGATCATGTGCAGTTGTGGGGTGGGCGCGTGTTGATGACGTCTACCACGCATCAATCGGGTACCGAGCGTTGTGCAGAGGCATTAGATCAACTGCCTAATACGCCCGATATCGTATTGAACGTGCAGGGCGATGAGCCTTTCCTTCAAATTACTCACTTAAAAGAAGTGCTTTCTTGTTTTGAAGATCCAGAGGTGATGATTGCTTCACTCATGAAACGAATTGAAAGTGTAGAAGAGCTGCATAGTGCTCACTTGCCTAAGGTTATTGTAGATGCCGAAAATAATGCCATCTATTTTTCTCGCCAGCCCATCCCATATGTGCGAGATGTAGAGCCAGGGGCTTGGTTGCAGCATCAAGCATTTTATAAGCATATTGGCTTGTATGCTTTTCGTGCACACGTGTTGAAAGAATTGGTGCAATTAGCTCCTGTGGCTATAGAGCAAGCAGAGCGATTAGAACAGCTGCGTTGGCTATTTTATGGTTATCGCATTCGAATGGCTGAAACCCACATTGAACAATTTTCTATAGATACGCCTGAAGACCTAGCGCGTTGTTTGCAGATCATTCAGGAGCTCGAGCAAAACAACCCCAACACAAGCCATACCCCAAGCAGGAATCATCATTCGAGATGATGGGTATTTCCTGCTAGATAGGGTAGGGTTGTGTGGAATGAAATACGCGATTGACTGCGCAATAGTGGCAGATTAATTTTGCTCTGCTTTTAAGAATTGCCGAAGCACATATTGCAAGATGCCACCATGGCGATAGTATTCCACTTCGATTAATGAATCGAGTCGAGCAATGACCTGGAAAGATTTTTTCTTCCCATCGGGATATTGGGCAGTGACTTGAAGTTTTTTCAAAGGTTCTATTTGTGAGATTCCTTCGATGGTATAGATTTCATGACCGGTGAGTCCAAGCTTTTCTGCATTTTCTCCTTCCATAAATTGCAATGGCAAAACGCCCATACCCACCAGGTTGCTGCGGTGGATACGTTCAAAGCTTTCGGCCAATACGGCTTTGATGCCCAGCAGATAGGTGCCTTTTGCTGCCCAGTCGCGCGAGGAGCCGCTGCCATACTCTTTGCCGGCAAGTACCAGTAGGGGCGTGCCTTCGGCTTTGTATTTCATAGCAGCATCGTAGACAGTCATTTCCTGACCCGAAGGGATGTGTAAGGTATATCCGCCTTCACGGCTCACCAATTTGTTTTTGATGCGCACATTAGCAAAGGTGCCTCGTACCATCACTTCGTCGTTACCGCGGCGTGAACCATAAGAGTTGAATTCTTCTTTTTTTACGCCTTTGCTCAATAAGTATTGACCAGCTGGAGAGTTTTCGCGGAATGAGCCTGCAGGGGAGATATGATCGGTGGTAACGCTATCGCCCAATACCAGCAGCACACGGGCATGCTGGATATCTTGAAGTGGTGCGGGCTCTTCGGGTAGCTGGTGGAAAAATGGCGCTTCTTTGATATAGGTTGATTTTGGATCCCAATGGTAGAGCTTTCCCGAAGGCACTTGCAGATTACGCCAGATGTCGTTGCCCTGGAAAATCTCGTTATAGGTTTTTTCAAAATCATTTCGATCGACAACTTTCTGCATGAGAGCTACGATTTCATCGTTGGAAGGCCAAATATCTTTTAGATACACAGGGTTCAAGTTGGGATCGTAGCCAATAGGTTCTTGGGTGAGGTCGATATCTACACGACCTGCTAAGGCATAGACGATCACCAGCATGGGCGACATCAGGAAGTTCATTTTCACTTGAGGATGGATGCGGGCTTCGAAGTTGCGGTTGCCCGACAGTACAGCTGCTACTACCAAGTCTTGTTCTTCGATAGCTTTAGCGATGGGCTCAGGAAGAGGTCCAGAGTTGCCAATGCAAGTAGTGCAACCGTAGCCAACCACATGGAAACGAAGCGCTTCTAAGTCTTCCAACAGATCGGCTTTCTGGAGATAACTAGTCACTACTTTTGAGCCTGGAGCTAAAGATGTTTTTACCCAGGGTTTCACATCAAGTCCGTATTCACGGGCTTTCTTGGCTACCAGTCCAGCTCCCAGCATCACATATGGATTGGAGGTATTGGTGCAGGAGGTGATGGCGGCAATGACCACGGCACCATCGGAGAGTAGAAATTTCTCTGGACCAATATGCACCCATACGCGTTTCATGCCATTAGTTTCAGTTTCTACATCGGTTTCTATGGGGGCTTGCACTGGGGCAACTGCTTGCGCAGCTTCTACTTGGTCGCCTCCTTCATTGTTCCAACGTTCTAGCTGAGCATCTGATGCAGGGGTATATTTTCGGTTATAGGTTTTATCGAGCAGGTTAATGAATGATTGCTTGAATTCGCGTAGCAAGATTTTATCTTGAGGGCGACGAGGGCCGGCAACCGTAGGTTCTACAGTGGAGAGGTCGAGTTCCAACACATCGGTGTAGGTGATTTGTTCGCTTCCCGTGCGCCAGAGCAGGTTTTCTTTACAATATTGCTCTACAGTTTGCACCTTGGCCTCGGGCCGGTTGGTACTACGCATGTATTCGAGTGTCTTGTGATCGATGGGGAAATAGGTAATGGTGCAACCAAATTCGGGCGACATATTGCCGATGGTGGCTCTGTCGGGCACGGTGAGATGATCGAGGCCTGGGCCAAAGACTTCCACAAATTTGCCCACTACGCCGTATTGACGGAGTAAATGGGTGATGGTGAGCACAAGGTCGGTAGCCGTAGTGCCCATGGGCAGCTGGCCCGTGAGTTTGAGGCCAATGACTTCAGGTACAATGAAATAAATAGGTTGTCCGAGTAAAGCAGCTTCGGCTTCAATACCGCCTACGCCCCAACCCACTACGCCAATACCATTTACCATAGGCGTATGGCTATCAGTGCCCACCAGCGTGTCGGGGAAGATCTCCCCATCGCGGGTAATGACCCCTTGTGCTAAATATTCTAAGTTGACCTGATGGCAAATACCCATGCCGGGCGGTACTACGCTAAAATTGCGAAATGCTTGTTGTGCCCATTTCAGGAGTTGATAGCGTTCTTTGTTGCGCTCATATTCTTTTTCGACATTTTTTTCATAAGCATATTCAGTTCCGAAATAATCTACTTGCACAGAGTGGTCTACTATGAGATCCACGGGGATCAAAGGATTGATTTTCTCTGGATCTTTTCCTTTGCGCGACATTTCATCACGAAGTGATGCAATATCTACTACAGCAGGCACACCGGTAAAATCTTGCATCAGTACACGAGCGGGCTTAAAGGGAATGTCTTTGTCCATACCCTTAGGCTGCCAATGCAATAAAGTATTTACCTGTTCACGTGTGATGGCAAAATCATCAAAATGGCGAAGAGCATTTTCTAACAAGATGCGAATAGAAAAAGGCAATCGATGAATGTCGAAACCTTGTTTTTCGAGTTCACGCAGGCTGTAATAATCAAATTTTCCTTTGGGCGTGTCCAACGATTTGCGGATGGAAAAAAGATCTTTTCTCATGACAAATAGATTTAAACTTCATGAAAGTGGGCTGTAAAATTAACACTTTGCTGCTGGAAAGGCAAAGAAGCTGCGAGGTTATTCGAATGAAGCATCGGGAATGGTACGCTGAATCCTCCACGCGGTGGGATAATAATTGTTGATTCGTTGTCCCAATGACTTAATCCACCCCAAGGGGAAACCCGCATAACTCACCAGGTGCCATCCAGGAGCTAATCCTGATAGTTCAGGAGCCTGTTTTTGCATGTAATGCAATGCTTGTTCCTTGTTGAGTGCAATGCTGGGCACATCTTTCCGCAGGTCAACCAGCATCGAAAGGCCATGATCGGGAGTCCACTCTCGATACATTTTTCCCACGCAGAGGCCAGCCTGGCGAATGGGTATTCGCAAACCCATATGGTGCAGCAATGGTAAATGCGCCGTAGGAAAGGCATAGATGAGGTCTCGGTGTTGAATCAACGACAAATCGGTGTGAGCATCGATATATGTTTTCAGCACTTCATCTGGGGCAAGGGTGTGCACGGTGAATACTTGATTTTTTTTCAAAAAAGAAGCCGTATGTGCTTGTTGATCTGAATGGATGGGCTTTTGTAATACCGATAGGAAAAAGCCTTCGCCTTGAAGTTTATCTGGATAAAACCGATAGCCTGGCGCTTGATATTTTGGGGAATAGCTCACGTAAATGCCCCAATCATCGGGGATGTGCAATTGTACTGGCTCGGCATGGGTTTCATGAATCAGTTGGTCGATCACATGTTCATTTTCTTCTACTGAAAACGAGCAGGTGCTATACACCAGCCAGCCGCCAGGTTTTAGTGTAGGCCATATATCGCGCACGAGGTGTTGTTGCTTCACACTACAAGCCTGTACACTGCTCGGTGTCCAGAGTTTTCGCATGCGTTGATCTTTGCGAAACATTCCCGATCCCGAGCATGGCGCATCAACCAAGACAAGGTCGAATGGGGTAGGCATGGCTTGAAAGCGATGTGCTTCGAGCTGCGTGAGGATGATCTGTGGATATCCCCAGCGGATGAGGTTTTCTTGTAGCACTAGCCAGCGTTGCGGAACGGTTTCATTGCTGATCAGCAAATCATTGGGCTGCAAATGGCTAAGCAAAAGGGTTGATTTTCCTCCAGGAGCTGCACAAAGATCGAGCAATAAAGCAGGTGTTGACGAGCGTTGTGTTTTCCAATGTTGCATCACCACATCGACAAACATCGACGAGGCTTCTTGTACATAATATGCTCCGGCATAAAACAATGGGTCAAACAAAAACGAAGGTTTTTCTCGAAGATAATATCCTTGTTCAGCCCAGGGTACGCGAGTAGCTATCGGTAAATATTGGGTAAAAGAGGTATCGGCCGCCCATTTTTTCCACTTGAGGGGATGTAGTCGAATGCTTACGGGCGGCGTTTGTGCATGTGCAGATAGGAATCTTTGCTGGTCTACACCGGGCAGCTGGGCAATAGTTTTCAGAAAATCTTCAGGAAGAGTAGTCAACTTGTGGTGGTTTTTATCGAATATATACAAAGCTAACACATTGTCATTGCGTAGCGAGCAAAAATACTTGATCTGTGTGCTTTTTTGCTGTTATAGGTTACTCGCCCATGTTTGTCCTTTGATGGCACAAGACAGCTCTATAATTACAGTTCGGCAGCCATTATTTCAACAATCTTTTGCTTCCACAACGATATCTCAACAGCCGCGTAGGTATGTAAGTTTTGATCGTCCATGGATAAAAGATGTTGCGGTGCCGAGTATACTCATTGGTGATGGGTTGGCAACTTATGGTCATCACGAATTTTTATTTAGTAGTGCAGCTTTGCAAGAAGGGATTATTAAAAATTATCCGCATTTTCACACGTCGATCGACAATTATTTGCAATATCTTCCTACCGCAGGCACATTTGCCTTGCGTTTTACACATATGCAATCCGCACATAGTTTTCGAGAGCAATTGATTTTGTTTGTCACCACTACGATTTTGCAGGGCATTGTGGTGACAGGGTTAAAATATACGGTACGTGAGCCGCGCCCCGATGGGAGCAATGATCTGTCGTTTCCTTCTGGACATACGACGACCGCTTTTGGAGGAGCCATGCTATTGTATGAAGAATATCATTTGAGCACTCCACATTGGGTAGCCTATAGCGGGTTTCCCATAGCAGCAGCCACAGGGGCTCTTAGGCTATATAACAACAAACATTGGTATAGCGATGTGGCCGTGGGCGCAGGCTTAGGTATTTTATGTACAGAAGCTGCGTATCAACTGGTGCCCGTATTCGATAGAAGGCTAAAGCTTCAGTTGAAGACACAACAAGCTATCCATGCACATTCCACAACACCCTTATGGGATGATTCTCCATATGCATTTCTCAGTCGGTCAGCACGTGCAGAGCAACAACATTAAAAGAGATTATAGCCAACAGAAATATAATACAGTCCGCCAATCTTTGGATTACCAAAGGCATTCTGGTAGTAATGGTTTAAGATATTGGTTCCGCCGAGTTTAAAAAGCAATTTTTGCCTAACGAGTCGATAGCTGATAGCGGCATCTACCGTAGTAAAGGCGGGCACTTCACCTACCGCAAAACTACCTTGATATTGGAATGCGTTTTGGTAGCGGACATGCACATCAAAACCCCATCCCTTAAATACATCGGGATTACTAAAACCTAGATTAGCACGATAGTCGGGCGTATTAAACTGGGTGAAGAAACCAGCCGGTGCACCATTGAGCTTGTTATATGCCAGGTTGGCCGACAACAAATACTGATGCGGTAATTGATAGTCGATACCAATAGCCCAACCAAATGTTTTGATGCGCCCATCACTATTCACTGTAACTTGATATACATTTCGTGTTTGATCGCTAGCCAGTTGTGGGCCATAATATTTATTGGGGTCGTTGGGATTAATTTGTTGGGGGCCATTTTTGGCTTGAATCAAAAATACTGAACCAAAGAAATCTTTGTAATTGGCTGCATACAAGTAAGCGTCGATCATAAACACTTGATGAATCACTCCTCTGTAGCCAATTTCATAAGAGTATACTGTTTCTGGCTTGAAAGTCTTGAATTGATAAGGTTTCAAAACGGCTTCGGCAGTTACTGCCGCATTGTATTGTGCTACTTGAGGCGATTGTCCGTTTTGAATATTTTGGATATAAGCAGCTTGATAAGCGGCGGCATAAGCATTGACGTTATTAACAGTGAATCCGGGATTGTTGACGAGGTTGTATTTGTTGATAAACTGGGTGAGTCCGCCAATCAATCGAGCTCTTCCCACATTCAAGTCAATATATTGATTTTGGTTAGTAGGCAGTTTATACCCCGTTTGATAAGAGAGCCTGATGGTGTTGTTGGGCGCAATGGTGATCACACCAGCAATGCGTGGAGTAAGCTTGCCTTCAAAGTTCTGGTTTTTGTCGTACCGTGCAGAGGCGATAAGCTTCAACCGATCGTGAAATAGTTTTCTAGAGGCCTGAACGAACAAACCATATTGATCGATGGTGAGTTTTTTATTTTGGTCATCAAAGAGAGTGCCTTTTGAATTCAGGTGATACCGCTGGTAACTTACGCCAGCCTGTAGGTCAACTACTTTTTGGGTGAGATAAGTGAAATCGTAAAAACCTTCGTAATGCCAGAGACTGGAGTGCTCGATAAATCGAGCTCCTTGCGGAATAGGAGAGCTATTTACTTGGTCTTTATATTGACCGAAACTTACATCGATAGGTGAAGGCATGCCCTGGTCGGCATATGCCCGTGCTATCTGAAAAGCCAATGCATCGGGCGCTCCATTTTGTTTAGCTTGGAGGTAAGCACCCACAAATTGTGGATACCAGGTGGTGCTGGGCTTCCAGGCTTCATTAATCAGTTCGCCCAATACGGTAGCATTATAGCTTTTGCCGGCATCTTCTTGGGTAGTATAGCCAAATAGATTGAAGTGCTCGCCTTGAATTTGGGCTTTATACATGCCTATATGAAAATGATTGAGGGAGTAACGGTCTGACCCCGTATAGACGGTGGTTCCAGAACCATAATATGCGGTAAGCGAAGCCGTGATTTTAGGAGTGATTTTATAGGCCAGCATACCGCTTAGTTTTGTGTTGTAGGTGTTGTAGTCGACCAGATATTTTTCGCGATAGCCAGTGCGGGTTACGTTTTGGTTAGGCACTTGGCTGGCAGCTTGTGGAGTAATCACTCCGGCTTGAGCCATTTGCTGGGCTACATCGTGAATGTTAACGGTGATTTCATCGCCATACACATTTACGCCATCGTAGGCAGGGTCTGTGAGGCGGGTGCCGGGCTTTACAGTAAAGTTTTGAGCGTCGTAATTACTAGTATCGTCGGCAATCCAGTCGTACCCTTTCACATAATCTATATTGATTTTGAATGCCCATTTGTTTTGAAAAGCTTTTGCATATCGGGCCTCATATTCTTGAAAAAGAGTAGCGCCATGCTCGGGATCGTTGACATGCATCACACCTTCTTTAACGAGTGCACTAAAGCCTTGATAGCGGAATGGGTCTTTGCTTGTGATGAGGATAGTGCCATTGGTTCCTCCCGCGCCATATAAGGCAGAAGAGGCTCCCGGAAGCAGTTCCACACTTTCTACGTCAAGGTCGTTCACGCCAATCACATTGCCCACGGAGAAGTTCAATCCAGGAGCTTCTGTATTCATACCATCTAAAAATTGATTCACCGAAGTATTGCCACTTGCAGAAAAACCACGTGTAGAGAGAGTAGGGAAGAGCAGGGCAGAGGTAACCACATCTACGCCTTTTAAGTTTTCAATGGCGTTATAAAAACTTGGTGCAGCAGCCTGTTTGAGTTGAATATTATTCAACCGCTCAATGGATACGGGCGATTCGAGAATTCTTTCGGGTACCCGGCTCGCAGAAATCACCGTTTCTCGTCCGAGAATTTCTCGTGGTTCCAGCTGAATGTGCAAACTAGTAGGAGCCTGATTAAGCGTAACTTCTTGTGTGGCAAAACCTACAAAGGAAACCACTAACGTAAGTGGGAACCCATGTTGAGTGGTGAGTGAGAAATGACCGTTGTGATCGCTAATCGTTCCCTCTCCAGTACCTTTGATATACACAGATGCGTTGCCTAAGGGTTCACCAGTAGATTGATTGCTGATCTGGCCTTGAATAACTGTTTGTGCCCAGGTGGGTAATGTGCATCCTATGATCCATAGCAGTGCACAGAGAAAGCGGGTAATGAAGGAGTACATATGCTTAGATTTTGAGATAATGCAAGAAAGTTAAATATTAATTTTTAAATGAGCAATAGGAGAAGAGAAAAAGATGATGCACGCATGTGATAGGGCTTCACGACTCTATTACCCATTTCTTCTCAAAAATTAACTGCCCGATTATATTATATTGTTTAAGTAAGCAAAATATCCTGTACCTCTAAATGCAGTTATGTAGAAAGGTGAATTTATTAACCCATGATGTTTTTTGAATGGAATATAAGGCTGATTGTCTCGAAATTTTTAACAGTAAATACAATGGGTTTGAACATAAACAGAAATGATGTATGTCTATGACTGAGCTCTATCTTGTTGTTTATAATCTCCTCTCAAAAGATGGTGATGAATCTTTCGTGAGATGAAAATAAGCAATAAACAGGGTTGAAAAAGTAATCAACATACATTCTTTGTTTCTATTGGCAGCTTGCCTACTTATTATACTTGATAACAAAGGCTTTGTTGTTATCAAAATAAAAAAGAATTTTTTTGCTCAAGGAATATACACCGACTGTAGAAAAAGGTGAAAGAAACTAACGAGGCTTTGGTCATCACATAACGAGAAGTGCATCGAAACGTACTATACACTTCGCTACTCAGCGACCTTGGAGCCCCCCAAACGACCTTCAGAAAATGGCGTTGATTTTAGCCATTTTTCTGGCAGTCTTGAACTTTCTTTGCTTCTTTCTTTGTTTCAAGACAAAGAAAGAAGGATTATTATTCATAAACTGCATCAGATATTTCATCGCTCATAATTTTTATAAAGAATACGCTATTACAACTCAGTTATCACGCAGTTGCATTAAAACGACCTTCAGAAAAATGGCGTGAAGAAATGGGCGAACATGAGCGTGAAACGGAAAATGAGGTGAGATATAGATAAGAGTTGAAGTATCAAAAAGCTGATTCAGCATTACACAAGTTCATAAGGGTTTTTCATTTTCCGTAGCGAAATGGAGCCCATTTTAGCCATTTTTCTGACAGTCTTGAACTTTCTTTGCTTCTTTCTTTGTGTCAAGACAAAGAAAGAAGAATACCCCTCTCAGCTATTTTTCTGGCAGTCTTGAATTTTCTTTGCTTCTTTCTTTGTGTCAAGACAAAGAAAGAAGGCTCTGAGATCAGCGAAAAGTGATCGGATATCGAAAGATCGAATATAGATTTCATTCATTGTATTCGATATCTTTCCCTCCAAAATCCTTAGGCAACCAGTGCCATAGCGTATGGATATGGGTAATAGTGCGCTCGCGGGTGCAATATTCAATCACCAAACCATTGGGCGACTGAAGCCGATAGTATGCTGGCTCACCTTCTCGAGAGGCTCCCATCCAAACAAAATACAAGCTCGGCCAGGCATTTTTCTGAATCATGTTGATATATTGTTTGGCCAGCGATGGCGTGAGATTTTGGATAAAGCTATTGATGAGCCTCCATACCAGTTGCTGTTGTTGGGAGTTGAGTGAGGAAACGGGTATTCCCATGCGCTTTTGGGCTTCGGGTTCTTTTCCGGTTTGGATTAAGATAATCTTTTGTGGAATCTGATTACTCACCATAGCCAATTTTTGCTGAGCAGGAGTAAGTGATTCCCACAATTTCCATCCAAGTTTTGTTTCTTCAAATAATGGTTCAGTGCCAGCTAATGGCCCCTCGGGAATCACGCCTGGATGGGCTCCAAGGAAGAAAGGAGTGGCATACACTGCTTTGGGCGATACGGTTACGTTGAGCGAGATATGGTGCCCTTCGAAACGCCAACCCCAGCGATAGGAAATACTTGGCTTACCAAAAACAGTGATCCAGTAAAGTCCTTGTCCGACTACTTCATCAATAGGATCTCGATCTTTGTGTGTGTTGAGCCATTCATCTAGTTGAATGATTTGGATAAGTTTCAAATATCCTTGCTCGCTAAGAGCCGTCTGTAATAGTCGATGCAACGCTATTTTTTGCACATCGGTCATTTCATCTAGCCGTAACCCTTTTCGCTGATGCATATTAATGGGCTCATTTGACCATTCTGTTCTCGTTGAATCCTGAAAATTCAACAAGAGCTTTTGGGTTTGATGGGGCGTAAGTGTTTGCAGAAAGTTATTGGCAGCCTCAACCATTTGCGATGATAAGCTCATAGGTTGAGCCATGAGCTTTTGTAGTCCGAAAAACACAACCCACAACAAGATAACCCTACGCATAAGCTAAAAGAATAAGCATGTTGTAAACATACCGTTGGCCTTCCATCGAATTATTCCTATTTTCTGGCAGCGATAACTTCATTTTTCAGCATGGGATAAGACGATAAATGCATAGCTTGAATGTATCTCACCGCTGTTTAATAGCCGATAGCACAATTAAGTAAGTTTGAGAATCTAGATCAAATTTACATCAATCCATTTTTACATACATCTGGTTGTAGTGGGTTATTTGAAAAACTAAACGGCTGATGAAGTTTATCCTCAAAAAAGCTAAAACTTTTATAGACAAGTGGTAATTAGGCAGGGGGTGTTCATTGAACAAATAACAAAACAATAACAAGCCATCGATTGCCATTTTCAAGCATTCAAGATAAATTGTTTTTGCATAAACAATTGGCTGTACATCCATAAAGCCAAACATAAACGACAATTGCTATTTTATATTATTTTATTGCTCAAAATGTTTTTTATGATACCTCAAACCTCTATTCGAATGTTTTGTATAGTGAGTGCAATCATTGGTATTCTAGGTGTGCTGATGATTGGCAACTCATTTTGGATAAATACAGGGCTTCCACTTCATGCTACAAATGAACAATACATTTTATTTGCAAAAGAGAATGATAAAGAGGTTTTGAAAGGTGCCTGGTTGCAAGCTGTTGGCACTTTTTTGATTATATTTTTTGCGATTGCAATTGTGCATTTAGCTAAATTACAGGATAGTTTTTCAGCTTGGATGACTTTGCTGGGAGCAGCTATTCTGATGATGGTGAGCCTAACTGAAGTTGTTTGTTACATCATGGCATTGTTTACTGTGCCAGAAACAATGGGTTCAATTGGAAATAATATAGGGCATGCGGTGCAACATCTTTATTTTATAGTGGCGGCTCCTTCTTTATTTTTGCCTTTGGCATTTGTAATTCTTTTTTCAAAGATCCTTCCTAAAATTTTTGGATATCTTGCGATTGTTATTGGTTTAGCTTTTTTTGGGGTAGGTATATTTTCTCTATATCGCCTCATTTTGACCTCATTAGACACTTCTCTTGCCGCTATTCAAGCATTGTGGTGGCTAGCTGCAGCGCTTGCTTTAATGATTCGTTCACGGAAGATACAAAATGCAAAAGTGGTAAAAAGCATGTCATAATAAGTATCTGCTATCCTAAAAGGTTCATATTAAGGAATTTTCCTGTAGTGAGGATTGACGTTCCAATTGTAGGAACTGAGTTTACTGAGGATCTAAAACTGGTAAACTAGCAATTTCCAGACGGGGTGCTTTCGCATTATTCTTGTTTAAACTAATCTGTTTAAAGAGATGAGTGCCCAGGACTGGATTCGAACCAGCATGCCCTTGCGGGCGCTGCGACCTGAACACAGTGCGTCTACCAATTTCGCC
>JAIMAQ010000021.1 GCA_023511875.1 Thermoflavifilum sp. | reverse complement strand
CCCTTGCACATAAATTCGCGTCCAGGGCCCAAAAATCCTGGCCAGTAAACGACTTTCCGTTTGTTCAGCAGACCCTAATTAATATTTACTTGTTACATTGACTATTTCCACTCATAAGTTTCGATTAGAAATTCACCTTTGTTTAACATTTATAATAGTGTAATACATTTGATTAACCAGACATTTGGATTTATAATATGGTTACCCCGGGAGAGGTTTCATGAGAGGTTTCGTGGCCGAATGCCATTTTGCAGGAGGGGGGTGACGATAGTGTCAGAAATCAAAATGAAGCCGTGGCCGAAGAAGACAGGTCGGAATACGACGAAGAAACCGTAATCTGTATGTATCACCCTCCCGGGGTTTACCTCTAGACGTGGATGGATAAATCCTAAAGGTGGTGAGGACCAGTGTATAATGTGGTGTTTTTGTCTACTCCAATGAATGGTGTGCACTCTATGTATAGAGGTTCGAGGAAAATGCTTCAACCCCTCGACATCATGTACTTGGTGAACGCGTTAGACCAACGTATGTTCAATTCCAGGTTCGTTTTTGATTATAAGTCGTTGAACATGGATGACTTCCAATTCACAGACCTATTTGTCTTGTCGACAACTAGCAGCTATCTTCAGTGGAACAACCATTACCTTTCCTTGTCCTTGGTAAACGAAATATTAGACTTCATGATTCGTGAGAAGGAACGGAATGAGTTCAAAATTATCGTAATAGGTCCCCACGCTGTAAATCATTTCAGGTATTTTATCGAACGAGGCGTGGATGCTGTCATCGTAGGTGAGCCAGAGTTGACCATAGATGATGTCGCCAAGTCCCTTGTATCAGGGGACAAGGAGCTTAATTTAAGCAATGTGGCGACAGCACACACGGTCTCCATGGGTATTACTCCCATACCGGTGCAGGTAAGAGATCTAGCTGATTTACCTTTCTTGAATTGGTCAATCTGTGAAGGGATAGACTATGACGCTCACAATTCGCCAAAAACCTTTAACAGGGGATTTTTGTATGAAGCTTCTCGTGGGTGTCCTTTTCAGTGTATCTATTGCAATACGGAGACTCATCGACGCACGTATCGGAAGAAACCGATTGAAAGAATCCAACAGGAATTGACACTAGCGGTGTACGAATATGGGGCGGAGTATATTTATTTCATTGATGAGTCATTTGGATATGATGATGAGTGGACATACAATCTCTTGGAGTTTTTGCGTGATCTTCCTGTCCAGTGGGGTTGTCAAGGGAATTTGAAATTCACTTATCCTGAAAAGCTATCCCGAATGGCCGAAGCCGGATGTGTGAGCATGGAATTTGGATTAGAGACCTACGATGCCCACATCTTGAAAATGGCTAGGAAGAACAATAATCTTGAGGCCGCTTCTCAATTAATTGATCATGCAATAGATGTTGGGATATCTCCATTGCTTTTTCTGCTAGTTGGATTACCAGGTGAGACTCTGGAAAGTTTACGACGTACGGTGGAATTCTTGAAAAGTCTAAAACCTGGATTCCGATTCTCCACTGGCGTCCCAATACCCTATCCAAACACTGAATACTATAGGCTGGGTGTTAGGGAAGGGAAGATTCGGGAAGGACAAAACGACGAGTCCTTGTATGAGCTCGCTGGTACAATTGGGAATCAGCTTTGCTGGAATTTGGAGAACAAGAATCGGTTCATCGCAAGATATGGTCCGAATGTGTGGGGTACCAAGCGGAATATCGAGCAATTTGAAAGGGATCTAATGTCTTGTTTCTCCATGGATAGGCTAGCCGAAGACAACTCAATCGATTTAACAAAATGAGGAGGGCGGTTCTGTATGCAAGTTTACGGGCATGATTTGTTTCGAGTATGTCGCTTAGTTGACGGCCCTCTCGTTCCCGCCTATGGAGGGGCTTCGCGATACTTTTCGAAGATATCTACCACGATGGCAGATCTCGGTGCGCATGTTGTAATATTTCATGTTTATCGTGGGTGGTCTGATTTAGACCTCATTCGCCGACAGAACTATCGCACATACATATTTGAACCACAGACGTTTTACAGCGATACCGACCTTCTCGTACAGCTGTTGCAGAGGGAGCGCATCGATATAGTGCAATTCTTTGACTACCAACACATATTGTTATTTGCACCTACCATTAGGGCGCATCTTCCCTGGGTTCGGTTATGCTATGAAGCTCATGACGTTATTCCGGACTTTCTAAGGTCCCTCAACAGATCGGAACTAGAGATACAGACAGCAACAAAAAACTTATCGCAGGCTATTAGTCTGGTGGATTTCATTATCACATTAACGGAAACTGATCGAAAAAGTCTGGTTTCTTATGGTGTTGATCCACGGAGGATCGCTGCAATACCAGCTGGTTGTGATCCGGATGAAATTAGGTTTGTGGGACTTTCCGCACTACATGAAAAGAACTTGCTCTTCTTGGGGAATTTGTTTCATGAACCTAATCGTATTGCCCTAACAAGTCTTGTAGAAGGAATACTCCCTGCGGTGCTTAGAACAATTCCAGAGGTAAGACTCATTGTGGTAGGTGATGCCCCTGATAATTTGGTGAATGAGTTGTGTACCCACCCTTCCATTTTATACCTCGGTGTTATCGATGACTTGAACGAAGTATTCAGCAAGACTTCAATCGCTGTTAATCCTGTAACTAAAGGTTCTGGTATAAGGATGAAAGTTTTAGATTATGTGTCGGCAGGGATTCCGGTCATTAGTACGCGCTTTGGATTGGAGGATCTCCCTCTTGAAGACTGCGTTATCTTTGAAGATGACTTGGATTTATTTCCGAAACACATCATCAATATACTCTCTGAGCCAGGGAAATTGTCTGATAAGTTCGTTTTGAAGTGTCGTGGGGTAGCGGAAGAATTATCGTGGCGTCGTATCACTGAACGAATGTGTGATGCATACAGTCGGTTGTCTCGAATGGAAACAGTATCCCCCAAAGGGCTTCGTACGGGTTTCAATGTAGACGGAGATAGACCGTACTATATGAACGACTTTTTAACTCTTGGTCGATATACAGACAGAGCACCCGTGTTCACTGGTTACAAGTATGGGATTTTGGGTCATGGAAAGTTAGCTATAATTCCGTATCCGAATGAGGCTGAGATGAATGAAACACATTGAACAAGTGCTCTCCAATCAAGATCTGGCCTATGTAGTGACATTAGATTGCCTAGGTGGAATTTCAATTCAAGTTCGTTCTGACAGGGAAACCGTGCTTTCGTTCTTACGCGCGTATGTCACTCCGTACTTTCGAGATACCACGTCTACGGTTTACGACTTGTGTATCGAAACCTACAACAATGTTGACTTTAGCTCTCTGGAGCGAGACGTTTTGTCGTTAGATTTTGTCGGGATAGTACCAGTACACTATAACGAAACGGCCTCTGTTTATAGGTACTACGATATCCGCTTGTATCACTATCAGCAGACCCGTCACATTGTAGTGGTTCAACCCTCAAATCGTCGTGTTGTGCTTATTCCCTCTCAAGATTCTATTGATGCTGATTATCTTACGATGAGAATAGTAAGACAGATCGTCGAACAGACACTAAAAAGGAAAAACTGTGTTCATGTTCACGCTGCCGCGGTAGATATTGATGGGTTCGGGATCCTAATGCCGGGGCGCGGAGGAACCGGGAAAACGACGTTAATGATTTCTCTTCTACAAGTACTTGGCGCTAATTATGTGAGTAATGATAAGACTTTTCTGCGGACGAGCGGAGATGAATTCTTTGCAATCGGATGGCCTCAGTCTATTAATGTTTTCCCAACCTCTTTCGCCAGGAATACGATTCCGCATGAATTTTCACACTACCAACACACAGAGTGGCCACCATATAAAATGGGAAAACGTACAATCACAGTCGCCGAACTGT
Source organism: Thermoflavifilum sp. (assembly GCA_023511875.1). Classification (GTDB taxonomy): domain Bacteria; phylum Bacteroidota; class Bacteroidia; order Chitinophagales; family Chitinophagaceae; genus Thermoflavifilum. Next base: position 20,035 of record JAIMAQ010000021.1, on the reverse strand, counting down.
GTACCGCAGTCGGGTGTAACGTATCGTCTTACACGAATATTAGAGCAATAGTTTTTCCAAATAAGGATGAGATCGACCTTGTTGGTCGAATACGACGGATTCCACCTGAACGTGCGAAAGACATGTTGTCCGGAATATTTCGACCAGATCTGTACACATGGTGGCTGAGTATTGATGGTATTTCCGAGAATCGAATAGAGAGGGAGGAAAGGGAGTATTTATCAGTGATAAAGACGATGGTGGAAGAAATTCCGGCCTATGAAATCGGGACATACTCTTCGTTAGAACAGCTAACCGAACTTATATCACCAGTTATCCAACTACGGTAGAGGCCTCAAGGGGGTATATATGTAATGTCTGAAAGCAGTCATACGCCACGAAGTTTTCGACCATTTCTGCTGTTTTGGACAACACAATCCCTGTCTCTTCTCGGAGGTTCATTAAACGTATTTTGCATGACCATGTGGATCGCGCTTGTAGCTTATCCGAATCCATCAGAGGAAGGAGCTTTATCGTTAGCTCTCGCTGCCGCATCATTTTCATTCATGCTGCCTAATTTGATAATGGCTCCTTACGCGGGCATAATTGCGGATCGGCACAGCAGGAAGAAAATCATGTTTATAACTGATTTAATGAACGCATTTATAAGCTTGGCTTTGTTTATTCTTTTGTTAAATGGATGGCTCACCATCTACCTTTACATTTTCCTGAGTGTCATATCTGGTATTCTCCGGTCCTTTCACCAGGCATCATTCGGCGCCTCATATGTTTTATTGGTCCCTAGTAATTTACTGTCCAGGGCCAATGGTATGATGCAGACAACTTTCTCCGTATCTCGGATTCTTGCACCAGCCATTGGTGCTGCACTAATTTCGGCACCGCCTATCACCATTTCGCGTACTGTCTCGGCAACAACAAACGGAATTGCATTTGCAGTGCTATTGGACTGTGCTTCTTTTGTACTCGCGAGTATCTCGTTCCTCGCAAAAGATTTGTCTCCGTTGTCAAGAAGGTCAGGCACTGAAGTCGGCAGGAAACAAACATTTATCCAGGATATTCTCTTAGGCACCAAATTTATTAAATCTAACCAAAACCTATTGTGGCTCCTTCTTACCATCAGCGTGCTGAGTCTAGCCGTTCAACCCGTTAACACACTCATACCGCTCTTGGTGAAGGTTCACCTGTTTTCTGATTCGAAGGACATTCATGTAAGCTATGCGACAGCTGTAGCAATATTGAATTCTATGGCTGGAATCGGATCGCTATTGAGTAGTGTGGCAATGAGTTGGTGGAGTACTCGTATCGAGGCGAAAGTCAAGACTGTCATGTTTTGTGCGCTGTTTATCGCAACTAGCATAATCCTACTCGCTCTGTCGCCATGGTTGATCCTTGCTGCTACAAGCACGTTTATGTTGTACTCTTTAGTACCTGCGGTTAACACCTTCTCGGCTACGTTGTGGCAAACCAACACACCTTCAGAAATTCAAGGTCGCGTGTTCGCTCTCCGTAAACTCAGTGGTCAGATAACCGGCCCGATCAGTGTCGCTCTAACAGGATGGTGGGCATCATGGACCAATGTCGAAGTGATATTTATCGTACTCGGTGGAATCTTGGGTATAAGCGTTCTGTTGTGTCTCGCTGTATCGAAGACATCACATCGAGTTCATGAATGGGAGGTTCAAAGGTGAACATTTTGCTTCTAAATCCAAAAGGGAGGGTTGAGCTACTTTCGTTATTTAAGGAAGTGGCGCACCACTATGATTCTCGGATTTTTGTTGCATGTCATGATTTGTGGGATCCTGCAGTGCTCACTCACGAGGGTGATAGCATCCAAATTCGTCGACCATTAGATCACCTTGAGTTACTCGACATTTGTATCAAATACAAGATTGATCTAATAATTCCATGGCTAAACGTCGATATTCAGGTATTGAGCATGTATAAATTTGATTTTGTGAATATGGGCATTCGTTTGGCAATTGGTTTGTCGGATTTAGTTCAAGCAAGTCTGAACAAAATAGAGACGGCCGAGTTGCTAAACAAGAACGATATAAAAGTATTACCATTGTTGCACCCCGATACGATTACCAAGTATCCCGTGGTCGTTAAGCCTGCATATGGTTCTGGTGCAGTTGGCGTATCTATTGTCAAGAATGAAGTCGAATTGCTGAATAAGTTGGATCAGATAAATTACCCTGTCGTTCAGGAGTACTTACCTGGGGATGAGTTTACGGTCGATGCGTTTTGTGCGCCGGCCGGGTCAATGATTGGAGCGATCCCAAGAAAACGCATTAAGTCGAGGAGTGGTGAAGTTATTATTAGTCAAACTGTACATCGGAGAGATCTAATTGCTCTTGCTAGTCGAGTGTGTACAGTATTCAAATTTGAGGGGGCAGTTAACATACAATTCATCGAGGACAGTAACGGCGTACCATGGTGCACCGATGTAAATCCTAGAATGAGTGGAGGGCTCCCTATAAGCATTCGTGCAGGGTTAAATACGCCTTCACTCATACTAGAGTACTTTGGGTTGCAGACCCTGCCTACTGTTGATACAGATTCATTTATTTGGAATTTAGTCGGGGCCAGGTGGCTGAATACGGTCTACAAGCAGGGAGAGTCGGAATTGAATACACAAAAATACAGTGATTCGAACTTTATACCATTCTCCCTCAAGGACATTATGTAAATATTACTTAACGTTCGATGAATGCATGCGTGTAACTCATCTTAGCGCTCTAGGGTCCGTTTAACTTCTCGATCATAGGAGTGAACGTCATATATGGCGACCGTAGAGGAAATACTTCTTCGTGTCTTAGTTTCGCGCTCATATCAAGCAAAGAGGTCACTAAAATTGTCTTTGAGGGATTTGCCCATACTTTTAGAAACTCGCCTTACCGGATATGTGGCGCGTAATGTACAACACCTGTTTTCTTTCGATTCATCTCTGTTATTGTTACTGCAGCAATTGTGCCTTGTAAATCTTACAAGAAACGTAATTCTGGCGAGCGAAGCAATCCGTATCAGCAGTAAATTAGGAAAATATGGGTGTCCGCATGTGCTGATAAAAGGGATTGCCGAACTATTGAGGGATACGAGTGGGTTTGCTTATCGTAAGATGAATGACTTGGACATTTTAGTACAAAATCCGGAACATGGACGGCAAGTTGTCATGAGTGCAGGATACGAGCACGGAGTATTTGACAGAGAGGGGAAATGGATACCGGCCGATTGGGCAGAGGTATCGAAACACGAACAAGGACATTATGAACTATTTCCTCTGACCAAAACTTTTTGTCTTAATACTTCCTTCGTGACAGTTGATCCTAGACTTCTCACTCGGTACCGCATTTATAAGCAGGATGATCATTATATCACTGACCTTGTGGTAGATATTCATCATTCTCTGTCGGTAGGTGTTCACCCGGAATGGATTCAAGCAAACACATACTATCTACCTATTCTACCACTAATAGATGACATTTGGTATTCAATTTTAAAGTGTTACTACGAAGTAGTGAAAGGTGACTCCACAAATGTGCAAAGCGTGTTGTCGACTATGGACAAAATACAGTCATCTAATTTCAGCTTCAAAAGAATAGCGCGCAGAATGGCAAAATCTGAATTTTTAAATGAAGAAGCGCTGTGCTTTATGTATCGGCTGGCATCGCAAGACCTGTCATCCACAGAACTAGAGGAGTTTGTATCAAGCATTGCTGAAAAAGTAAAGACGCGGATAGTGGGGATGCAGTATGGATGAAGGTTGGACATTGATTAGCGATTTCGACGGATGTCTATTTAGTAATTCAATGCCTGAGGATGAACGAGCACACGTGCTCACCGTTCTCGAATCTATAAGGCATGCGGGGCATACGATTATAATTGCTTCAGGCAGGCGCCCGTGCGCTGTTGCTCCTGAATTAACTCCTTTTTTGAATATAGTTGATGCCTTCATTTTTGGTAACGGAGCCGTCATCAAAATTGGCGAGGATGTAATTGTCCAGAACATTTTACCTTCAAAGCTGCGGATACTATGCCGACATTTAGACGCAATAGACTCAAACTATTACGTCGACTCGCTAACGTTTACAAAATCCAGGTTCCTGAGGAGTAAAACGGGTAATTGGGACCGGGATGACGCTTCCGTATTCTCTGTGCGTGTTGCGTTGAAGAACATCGAAGAAATGGCGCGCGCCATCAACTTGTCCAGTTCGTTGGGGCTTGATGTGATTTTTTGGGCGAATGGAGATGTTGGAATATTAGAATTTATGGAAAGAGGAGTAAATAAATACAGCGCCGCCAAACGTGTGATTGATATCCTGCACAAAGAAAACCGGGCTGTCATTGCGGTGGGAAATGATTACAACGACTTGCCCATGTTACTCCATGCAGATCTATCCATATGTGTTGGAAATGTTCCTGAGGAGGTAAAAATGGCAAGTAACGTTCGAGCAGGAACGATTCTCGAATTGGTTAATGAACTTTCTCGTCTTATTGAGAAAGGAGTCTGGAAAAATGATAAATGGGTGGAGTTCAACTGAATTTGCTAAAGCTTACCTTTTAAGTACTCCAACACTCATACAACGGGAGCCTTCTTATGTTGCTGAAAGATTGCTGAATTATTTTCCAGACAATGTTCGTGCATACATCGATATATGTTGTGGTACCGGAGATTTGACCGCGGCATTCCGTAATGCACTGAATCCTGAGGTCAAGGTTTATGGATTGGACATTAATCCTCGTTTGTTGGACATCGCTAGAGACAGCGATACGACCAATTCAATTAATTGGATTTGTGCAGATGTTATGAATTGGACATGCCCCAACACATTTGATGTTGCAACATGCCTTTTTAATTCATTTGGATATCATAAAAGGACATGCGACAATCTCACATTTTTGAGCCACATCTATGATTCACTGAACGATAAGGGTATATTCTTACTCGAGGTGCCGGATCGCGAAGCAGTTCTCGAAAAACTCCCGCTTCAAGACTGGATCAAGACACCCTATGGATATCTCTTGTCAGAATATAACTGGAATAAAAAGGGTAGTTGGTTACGAATCACAAGAGTTATTATTGATAAATCCCATAGACTTCAGTTCAGTATTGGACTAAAACTATATACTGTTAGGGGACTTCGGAGACTATTGGAAAAGGTGGGATTTCGCGTGCTTCATTGTGAATCCGCACCTCCTATCTCTCCAGAACAAGAGGAGACCGATCGGCTTCTCTTTGTAGCATACAAATGACAAGAGGAGGTCATTATAGTGGACGAGGAGATAATCCGTGATCTGTCCAGCCCATGGACTGGAAATAAGGTCCATTTGATATATTCTGAACAAATAGGTCTAGCCATCAGAAAGAAATATGCGGGTGCATCGGGATTTAGGAGAGAAATAGAAGCGATTAGGCGTCTTAAAGAAGGACTCAGCCCCAAACTGATTTCGTTTTCACCGGAAGCTCTGCAGGTGTATATGACCTTTAATCCACTCATCCAACCTCCGAAAGATATTGATGCGACCGTAGCAAGGGTGATGAAAGAGCTCCACTGTTCAACATTGGGCATCAACCAGTGTGTAGTTGACCCTGGGACACAAGAGTTCTACCCTCACTGGATGGACTACGTAAAAGAAAAGGTACCAATATGGGTGCAGAATTTACGCACGGTTGATGACCTCAGTTTTCTGATCGATAAATTAACTACACACGTCGAGTGGGACAAGCGTATCTGTCTGATACATAGAGATATACGAACTGACAATTTAGGGCAACAAGGAGAGAGGTACATTTTATTAGACTTTGAGTTAGCAATGTGGGGTCACCCTTATTGGGATGTCGCACGATACGTGCTTCAGTCTGCACAAGACCCGGAGAAATTCCTTCGGACATATGGAGTGACGCACAAACAACTTGATCCATACGTACAATTAGTTGCCTTAGGTTTTGCTGATTACCTCATACGCCATAATGGAACTGACAGCCCAGAGTTTTTTAAGTGTATGAATGCATTAAAAAGGTAACTAACCTTAAGGTTATGGACTCTGACTTTACGGGGTAGGTTATCGAGAGGGTGAGTTCAATGCAATACCGAACTTTGGGGAACAGTGGTCTCAGGGTATCCGTTCTGGGCCTTGGAACTTACACATTTGGGGGGCGAACGGACCGTGAGACGTCAATCCGTATTATCCACACAGCTTTGGATAATGGGGTAAATTTCCTCGATACTGCCAATATTTACGCATCAGGCCTATCCGAAGAGATCATCGGAGAGGCAATTGCAGGTGTACGGCACGAAGTGATCCTTGCCACGAAGGCGGGGGGACGCAAGGGAAAGGGAGCGATGGAGGCCGGACTATCCAGGTTGCACTTGCAACGGGAACTTGACGAGAGTCTACACCGCCTTCGGACCGACTACATCGATCTTTACCAGGTCCACACCTTTGACCCAAGTACGCCGCTGGAGGAGACACTACTCACTCTCGACGGTTTCGTTCGTTCGGGTAAGGTCCGTTACATCGGGGCGTCCAACTATCGCGCGTGGGAGCTCATGAAGGCGCTCTGTTTGTGCGAGCGGTTGAAGCTTGTTCGCTATGTCTCGGTTCAGTCATCGTACTCACTCATCGACCGGACCGTCGAGCAAGCACTGGCACCGCTGTGCGTTGACCAGGGTATTGGCCTAATTCCCTATTACCCGCTCGCTCAAGGTATTCTTACGGGTAAGTACATATCAGTGGACACCGTTCCACCCGGCTCTCGTCTCGAAAGAGACCCATTATTTGCTAACCGTCTGACTCCAGATCGGTTAGAACTCTCTCGCGAATTGACGAAAATTGCGGGTGATATCGGTACTACTCCAGGTGCACTCGCTATTGCGTGGCTACTTCAAAGACCGGCGGTGTCGACAGTGATTGCAGGGGCAAGCCAACCTGAGCAGGTTGTAATGAATTTACGGGCACTTGATGTCACTGTGGATTCAACATCATTGTCGAAACTTGATCAAATCAGTGCACCATTTATCTATGGTCGGCCGTATGCAACCTTCCGGCTAAAGTGAGGATTCATTCGGACATGGACTCGTAAGTCAAATCAACCACACTTTGATCGCTATCTATTATAATAAATAATAGACTGCAAATGCGATGTAAATCAAAAACAAGAGACAGGGAGCTACATCATGGGATACTGGAGTCGAAAACCCTGGTCCTAGTAATGACTTCTCAATCACAGGGTCGAGTTGGAATAGTGTGAAACGTTGTGATGTCAGGCTTGAACATCACTGTAGTTGCAAAGCTACTCTAGTTAGGGTCACACCCTTGCCGCGAAAATAGTGAATCTGATGCGGCTTCCCGGTAACCGTTAAACGCTAATCGTCAAATGCTACACACCTCGTAACTCCTCGACCGAGTCTGGATAATGGTAACCGTCAAACCCAACACACCTCGTAATGTCTTGGTCGAGACCGAATAATGGTCTCAAATGTGACCGAGGAGGGCGCTGTGGATGTCGAGGGCAGAGTTACGAAAGCAGCCGGAGCGGCGAGATGCCGGGATTCGGAGCGGTGAGCAGTGTGATTCGTTCTGGTGTACCGCGTATGCCGATACTCATTCAATGCTTCTACCCACCTTCTGCCCAAACTTCTGCCGTACTGGCTGGCACAAGGATGATTGGGGTAACACAATGCGGATGTTCGACTGGCTGATTACCGGGAGAAACAGCACTGAGTAACACGAGGAATAACCAGCCGAATGAACTGCCGAGAATTCCTAAACCGCGTCTTGCGGGGGTTCGAGTCCCTCCGGGTGCACCAAAAAAGTCAGTGGTGGAGCCCGCGCTTATGGGCAACCGCGTCTTCTTGAAAATCGATTGACAATCTTCGCATCCCGAAATAGATTTTGGACTGTGACCGAACGGCGAATCGATCGCATGAGCGGTGGCCGCCTAGAGGCCTGAGAGCGTGACCGTGATATGAGGAAACACAAAAAGGTAATTTTATCGAGGAGATCCCCCTGATTGATGACTGCTCAGGGGGATCTCCTTATCACATGCCTGCTTGTACCATGGCACAATCTCAGATGTGATGGTGTAGTCACTGATACAGTATGACCTTCAGCGCTTTCTCTTTCGCAGCGTTTCCGAAAACCTCATACGCCTTCTCAATGTCAGAGAGCGGAAAGCGGTGGGTGATGAGCTGTTTGGGTTCCAGTTTGCCGGCGACCACGGTTTTAATCAGCATCGGCGTCGAGTTGGTGTCCACCAGACCCGTGGTCAAGGTGATGTTTTGAATCCACAGTTTCTCCAGGTGAAGATTCACGCTCTTGCCGTGCACGCCCACGTTGGCGATGTGGCCGCCCGCTGCCACGATACCCTGGCAGATGTCGAACGTGACTGGTATTCCGACTGCTTCAATCGCGACATCCACGCCTTTGCCACCAGTCAGTTCCATCACTGCTTCCACGGGATTGCCGCGGGAACTGTTCACGGTCTTCGTGGCTCCAAACGTACGCGCCACTTCCAGCCGACTGTCATCCAAGTCGACCATGATGATTTCAGCGGGGGAATAAAACTGAGCCGTCAGCAGCGCTGCCAACCCCACAGGACCAGCGCCGACAATGGCCACTGTGTCTCCTGGCTGGACCTGCCCCTTCAGGACACCGACCTCAAAACCGGTCGGAAGGATGTCACTCAGCATTACCAGGGCTTCTTCATCGATGCCTTCCGGGACTGGATACAGACTGGTGTCCGCATGTGGAATGCGCACGTACTCGGCTTGCGTTCCATCAATGAGATGCCCGAGAATCCAGCCGCCGTCTTCGCAGTGAGAGTACATACCTTTCTTGCAGTATTCACATTTCCCGCAGGATGTAACGCACGAAATCAGAACCCTGTCTCCAACCTTGAAGTTGCGGACCCCAGGCCCCACTTCTTCCACAATGCCGACACCTTCATGTCCAAGTATGCGTCCATCGACGACCGCAGGCACATCCCCTTTTAAGATGTGCAAATCCGTGCCGCAAATGGTGGTTTTCGTAATTCTAACAATCGCATCGGTGGGCGCTTGAATGGTGGGCATGGGTTTGTCTGTCCATTCCTTGCTTCCAGGACCGCGATACACGAGCGCCTTCACGTCAAAACCCTCCCCTTGGTGTCAAATACATCTTGAGTGTACTTAACAGTAGTGTCCCGTTAAGTGACGGCGATCATTCGGAACCTCTAGCCAAAAGGGATTAACAGTACTCAAGTCGAAATCTAACCGAAGGGATCGTTGTTCGTATATCCTTGCGGGCCGTCCGGAATACCTGACCAGCATGCGTGAACGCTCGCCAAGGCCAAGACGAGATCCCAGATATTCCCGATTATAGATGAAGTCGTCCCACTCTCGGTTATGCCAGAAAGCGCGCCTTTATCACGGGACGCGGCCTCTGCTACACCACGTCCGCTCTGTCAACGGCCGGTGTCGCGGGGCGGTCTCATGCCCCACTAACCGTCGTCAGGAATTTTCATACCACTCCAACGTCATGCAAGACAAACCAGCCATTGAGTATTAACTTGGCTCGTATCGCACATACAACAGAACATATGTTCGGTATGTGCGAGGTGCCATCCATGTCTCGTTTACTCCGCCGTTCCATCGAGATTCTGGAGTTTGCGTCAGACGGGTTTACGCCGCACGAGTTCCGGGATCGTGGCGTGATTCGTGTGATCACGGATCTTATCGACCGCTGGACTGAATCCGGAGACTGGCTGAACGGAGAACGGGACAGATGGGTGTTTCGCATTCTCACCGAAGACATGGGCGTTTTTGACATTGAGCGTGTGGAGGAGCCTGTACCTGGTGCAGAAACCAGGAGCACGGCGGTTGATCCGGACAGGTACGGCGTGAGGTGGTATCTGTACAGGGTGTGGGATTAGGTTTGGCCACGGGGAGTCTCAGTGTGCGCGGGTGGCTTTGCTTCGCAACCGTTGAATGAGCAGACCTTGTCATGCTACGGTCGGGACCGAACAATGGTCTCAAATAAGACCGAGGAGCGGGCTGTGGATGTCGAAGGTGGAGTTACGATAGCAGCGGGAGCGGCGGGGTGCCGAGTTTCAGACCTGCGGTGACGGTGCGGTGTCAACCCATTAGCATGTCCAGGACTGGTCGGTGTATGTCCGCCCCATTTACGCCTCGTCGCTGCACTCAACACGGGTATCCTTTCATGCGGTTTCGTGACATTCCATTTGACAATCTAAACGGTGGGACTGGCAGGGATGGTCAGGGATAGCGTCAGCCCAAACTCCGCGTCATACAAGGGATTCGGGCATTAACAGGGACGGAATAAAATTCCCTGGGAAGGTAGCCAGACATGGACATGATGTAATCCTCTTGCGGCAAAAGCCCCGCTGCGGCAGGCTTTTTGTCTTCGAAGCTCCGGGACTCCGCAAGCGAGTACGCCGGCGACCGAGAAATCAGCCGGTTCAAGTTCCAGTGGTGGTATCTTGTCCTCTGAAATGCACAAGGCAACAAACGCCGCGTGGATTTCCTCTAAGAGGCGCGTGGTCACCTCATCACCGAACCGTACCAGGCAACTTTGGTACTCCTGCGTAGGATAACACTGCTCACGATTGGTGGTGAACGAACCTTTGTGAAAACCGAACGTTTCCATCCCGTTTTCCGCCGCTCGGCCCTGCACTCTTTCGGGTGAGGGCCTTTTCGTTCCAGCGCCAAGCGTGGTGAACACAGTGAGACGGCGGTGGTATGTGCGGTGGCGCAGCATTACGAGAATGTGGCAGTGATCGCGGATGATCCCATGCCCATTCCGGGCGCCGTAGATCAGGCGTTGGGTACATACCTTGTTCACTATGTCGAGGGGTGGCGCCTCCGGAAAAATGGCACTCCCAAAACGTGATGACCGGTGCCTTGTGTTTGTCATTCCGGTGACAAAATCTAGCTACGAGGAATGGAAAACGCTGCTGTCGAAATATGCAATAACGGCGATTGAATCGGGGAATTCGGGTCCAGACCCGATGCACCTGTGAAGTCACTCGCAGCGGGAACGGTTTAAAATGCTATCCATGCGCGCCATACCTTCGGTTTTGCGCAATGTGACCTTAAAGATATCCACCGGCTCCCCGGTGCGCGCTCTCCCTTTTCTGACCTGACAATTGCGCATACGCGCTCTGGCAACACCATGGTACCTCTGAGCTGATCAAACCAGATGTGTATGTTGGGGAAGGGCGGTACGCAAGTGTAGCCCATGAGTCGCTTTACAGCCTACAGGGATAGCGGTGCCACGGGTGGAATCTTTGGAGATGCAGTTTCGGTGTGCAGAGGGTGGAGGGATAATGCAACGACCCGATTTTGGTTTGTCGGAAGCAGACTGGCTCGAAATCGTATCGTTCTCATTTGATGGGATATACGTGGCGGATGGAGACGGTACAACGCTATATGTGAGCCCAGGTTGCGAGCGAAACTATGGAGTTCCGGCCGAGTATTTGGTTGGGAGAAATGTCAGGGACATCGAGCGAGAGGGGATTTTCAGACCCTCTGTGGTCCTTCGAGTGATTCAGGCCAAAAAGCGTATTACTCTGCTGCAGGAGACCCAGTCTGGGAAACACTTAATGGCCACGGGGAATCCTATCTTCGACAGCGCTGGGAATTTACATCGCGTGGTTTGCAACTCGCGGGATGTGACCGAGTTAATTCAACTCCGTGAACAACTGCGTGCAACAGAGGAAAAGGTGGAGAGATACCGGTCTGAACTGTTGGAACTCCGTCAAATGACCACGCGGATTCCAGGGTTAATCGCCAAGAGTCCTGAAATGGAAAGGATTGTACAAATGATCCACAAAGTCAGCGGGGTAGATTCTTCCGTTCTCATTACGGGAGAGTCGGGTACTGGTAAAGGAATGGTGGCGAGAAGCATTCACAATTTGAGCCCCCGGGCAGATGGCCCGTTTATTTCCGTGAACTGTGCTGCTATTCCAGAAACGCTCCTAGAGAGTGAGTTGTTCGGGTATGAAGGTGGCGCATTCACCGGTGCGCGTAAAGAGGGAAAGGCAGGTTTCTTTGAACTTGCGAACGGTGGAACGCTATTCCTGGATGAGATTGGAGAGTTGTCTCCGACCTTGCAGGCTAAGCTCCTGCAGGCCATTCAAGAAAAGCAAATCATGCGTATCGGAGGAAGGGGACACATCCAATTGGACTTTCGTCTCATTTCTGCTACCAATCGCGATTTGGAAGACATGGTCGCGAAGCGCACGTTTCGCGAAGATCTTTACTACAGGTTGAACGTCATATCCATTCGTATGCCTCCGCTACGGGAGAGGAAAGATGACCATCCCAGAGTTCATTGCACACTTCCTGGAATACTTTAATCGGAAATATGGTAAAAACGTGCGCTTGACTATGGGTGCGGTACACGCATTGACCCACTATCATTGGCCAGGAAACGTGCGGCAGTTGCAGAACGCGATCGAAAAGATCGTTGTACTGGCGGACCAGGATCGCATTTGGGAACACGACTTGAGGTATGTCTTTCCGTACCAGTCGGTTCAGGATGAAATTCAGGATGAAGTGGATGGTATGGTGCTGCCATATGATTTGAAACGGGCGATTGCGGAACTGGAGAAGAAATACATTCAACACGCAATGAAACTCACCGGAAGTACTCGCAAGGCAGCACGGTTACTGAACCTCAGTCAATCCACCGTTGTCAGACGGCTGAAGGAGATGCAGTCATCGAACCAATTTGACACAGAACAGCTCGAATGATGTCGAATTGACTCGGTTTATCGGGTACGTTGAGTCAATTTGACTCGTGTCGGTTCATTTCCTCCTGCATGTGGCCTACGAGTTTGTTCTCCTTTCCCTGCCGGTGTGCACCCCGTACCTTCACATGCGGCTCGTGGTCTCGGTGAAAAGATTAAGCCGTGGGTAGCCCGTGCACGGCCGGCATGCACCCATGGGTTCTAGAAAAGTTGGCACAAGAATTGCTCCTCCCCTGGCAGTGGCGTCCGACGCCATATGGAAAGCACAATCGACTTCTCGTGGGCCTGTGGATTTCATAAGGAGGAGAGTGGTGGCCGTGAGCATCGCCGTCGAGCGAAGTGCGGAGCGAATGTCCGGTGAAGGTCGAAAGGCACTGTACGCAGCGTTTTTTGGCTTCTTCGTGGACATGATTGACGTGTACCTACCCGTCGTAGCGCTCGGACCTGCCATGGAGTATTTCGAACCAAAGGGATTATCGAGCACCACATCCGCGACTTTGTATTACGTGATCTTTGCCCTGTCTCTCGTTGGCCGTCCGTTGGGATCCATCATTTTCGGACACCTTGGAGACAAGATCGGTCGCCGGAAAACCACTCTGATTTCGGTGGCAGGCTTCGGGATCTCGACGCTGTTGATTGCGCTGTTACCGGGATATCACTTTTGGGGCTTGACGGGGATCGTCTTGCTTGCCATTTTGCGCCTCGTGGACGGAATCTTCTTGGGAGGTGAGTACACGGGAGCCAATCCATTAGCCATGGAGTATTGTCCGCGTGAGCAGCGGGGAAAGTACGGCGCGCTTATCAACACGGGGTTTCCAGCGGGTTTGGTCATAGTGTCCATTATTACGTCGATAACGTTACAAATATTTCCGGTCTCTGGAGGCGACGCGTCGTATCTGCGGTGGGGCTGGCGTGTGCCTTTCCTCATCGGCGCAGCTCTGTCGGGAATCCTCTTCTTCTACTACTACCATCAGGTTCCAGAGTCACGCGTGTGGCAGGAGTCTGAGAAAACAACGGCACCACTGCGCGAACTGTTTAGCGGCAGCAACCTTCGTACACTAGCCCAGGTGTTTATCATGATGAGCGGGGCGTGGTTCACCATCAATGCAGTTACTTCGGCTTTGCCCGGAGTGCTGAAGTTGCTGGGGGTTAGAGACAGCCTTTCGACCAACGTGCAATTGCTGGCCAATATTGTACTTGTACTGTTGTTTGTTCCGGTTGGCGTGCTTGGACAGAGGATCGGCCGGCGAACCGTGCTACTCCTTATCGGGGTGGCAGGATTCACCGTTGCACCCTTTCTATATTATGTCCTGGTACGTTCGGGAGCTCACAACGCAGCCGCCGTGACCATCCTGTCTGTATTGATCAATGTTCTCGTCACACCGGTATGGGCTGTTGTCACGGCGTATATCACGGAACGGTTCAACACGGGGGTGAGGGCATCTGGCTACGGGATTGGATACAGTTTGGCGGCGGTGATCCCATCGTTCTCATCGTTTTATATGTTGGCCTTAAAGAATTGGATGCCATACGAATATACCCAAATCGTGATCTTGATGATCGGCGGTGTGCTGATTTCCATCGGAGCCTGGCTTGGACCTGAGCGGAAAGATGTTTCGTTTGATGGGCTTACGTCGGAATGGCAGAAAGTTTAACGTTAACCACCGTACGAACCGTGGATCGTTAACAGTCCGTCCCACTGTACCAAGACTCAAAGGAGAGTTGGCAAGATGCCCGCAGACACTTATCCAAGATTTAAGGTTGCAGTTGTGCAGGCCGCCCCCGTATTTCTGGATCGCGACGCAACCATCGAAAAGTTGGATCGTCTAGTGGCCCAGGCCAGTTCGAAAGGGGCTGAATTGGTCGTTTTCGGGGAGTCATTCATCCCGGCGTTCCCGGTATGGAACATCGTATATGCGCCCATCGACCAACACTGGTTCTTCCGTACCCTATTTGACAACGCGGTGGAAATCCCCAGTCCGCACTTCAACAAAATTTGTAATATCGCCTCAAAACACGGTGTATATCTGTCGGTTGGAATTACCGAGAAAGGCTCCATTAGCATGGGCGCCATGTGGAACACAAATCTCCTAATTGACCCGAAAGGGCGCTTGTTGAACCGGCACCGTAAGTTGGTTCCAACGTGGGCGGAGAAACTCACTTGGGCGAATGGCGACGCTTCTTATCTGCGAGTGGAACATACGGATATAGGCCGACTGGGGGTCTTGATCTGCGGGGAAAACACGAATACCCTATCTCGGTTTGCTCTATTGGCACAAGGGGAACAGGTTCACATTGCCACCTATCCTCCGGCTTGGCCGTTTCGACGGCCGGGAGCGGCAGACAACTACAATCTGACCGATGCGATTCGGATTCGGTCCGCGGCGCATGCCTTCGAAGGAAAAGTGTTCAACATCATTGCTTCCTGTGTGCTTGACGAACAGGCCATTGATGTCATTTCACAGGATCGGGAGGATGTTCGTTCGCTCCTTCAAGATTGTCCGAAGCCTGTTTCTATGGTGATCGGTCCCACGGGCAACTTGATAACAGAGGTATTAGAAGGCACCGAGGGTATTTTGGTTGCTGACATTGACGTTGCACAGAGCATTGAACACAAGCAAGCGCATGACATTGTGGGCTACTACAACCGATTTGACATCTACGACTTTCGTTTGAACGCCATGCCGAATGTGCCCATTCGGATAAAACGTGAAGAGCCGGACGCTGTGACTGAGCCAAGGCGTGCCGATGGCACTGACCTTGTGTCCGACGTCAGTTTCGCGGAATCCATACGTCGGAAAGGAATCGACGGATGCGAGTGACCCAGCCATAGATGGGTGTAACATGTCCAGATCATGCTCACACTAATACAGGGGTTTCACGACAAATTGATATGGAGACACGTGAAAATGGCAAACCAGGGGAAACCTTGGGACGCAAAGCCACGGGTCTACGGACGGGAGTCTAGGACAGCCGGGTTGCCACGCTAGGGACACTTGAATTGGCTCTGGCTTCCACCCTGCGGCGTCCGCAGGGTTGTTTGTTTCCTGGCAGCCACCCAGCGCCGCGGGACTCTACGTCACTATGTACACATTCATGGGGTAAGGGATGATTATGGTGAAAAAGTTTCGGATTCGCATCTCGTTCTCTTCCTTACGCGCCAAGCTGTTATGTATTTCTCTTTTGTTACTGATTGTGCCAAGCCTCGTCCTCGGCACAATCGCCTACGAAATCACCAAGCAGCAGTTAGAAACAGCGGGTAAGGAACAGCTCAAACAGGATGTTCAACACGTGCTTGCCCTCATCGACGAGGCGAACAAACAGGTCACCTCCGGTCAAGTAACGCTCGAGGCTGCGCAGGAAATGGTCAAGCAGGAGGTGCTCGGGCCCAAAGGGCCCGATGGCAAACGTCCCATCAACCCGCGCTTTGCCATAGGAACGAGCGGGTACGTATTCGCCACCGACGCGCACGCGGTCGACATCATGCACCCGACGTCGGAAGGACTAAATCTGTGGAACAACAAGACCAAAGACGGTATCTTGCTCGGCCAAGCGTACATCCGTTTGGCGAATAGCGGCGGCGGCTACCTTACATACGCCTGGCCATTCCCCAACTCCACGCAGATAGGTGAAAAAATCGCCTACGTCCAAAAGGACCCTGTCTGGGGCTGGGTCGTCATCGCCGGGTCATACCTAGTGGACTTTAATGCGCCTGCAAATCAGGTGTTACGGTTGTTGGCGATCGTACTAGCCGCCGAGACAGTCTTGGGTGTTGCTGTCAGTTGGTGGCTGTCTAACCGCATAGCTAAACCAGTGGTGAAGATGACTGAGCAGGTTGAGCGCATCGCAGAAGGGGACTTAGGGATTGATTCACTGGTGCTGCGCGGTCGTGACGAAATTTCCCGCCTGTCGCGCGCGTTCGCCCAAATGACTGAACGCCTGCGTGAACTCATCCAACAAATGACGGAAAGCGCTGAGCAACTGGCCGCCTCGTCCGAGGAACTCGCAGCAAGCGCAGAGGAGAACATGAGGGCCACTGAACAGGTGACTCAAACCGCACAGGAGGTCGCCGCAGGTGCGGACAAGCAGGTACAGACGGTTAGCGAAGGTTCCCGCACCGTCGAGGACATCGCACGTGCCATGGAGCACATCGCCAACAACGCGCAGACCGCGTCCGCGTTGGCGGGTGAGGCGGCTGACATCTCAAAATTGGGGAACGCATCTATCCAGTCCGTCCACGCACAGATGAACTCCATCCAGGAAACCGTCAACCACCTGGCCACGGTCGTCAGAGGCCTGGGCGAGCGGTCTCAGCAAATTGGCAAGATTGTCGAAGTGATCACCGACATCGCCGGCCAGACCAACCTGTTGGCTCTTAACGCCGCCATTGAGGCCGCCCGCGCTGGCGAGCACGGGCGCAGCTTTGCCGTCGTCGCGGGCGAAGTGCGGAAGCTGGCTGAGCACTCCAGCCAGTCCGCCAAGCAGATCGTAGAGCTGATTGCCAGAATTCAAGAGGAGAGCCAGGCCGCGGTGGAGTCGATGGAGGCCAGCACAACCGAGGTGGCCGCAGGACTGAACGCCATGCATGAAGCCGGCCGGTCCTTCGAGCAGATCATACAAGCGGTGTCGAGGGTTGTGGAACAGATCCAGGAAGTCTCCGCGTCCGCTCAGCGGCTCTCTGCCGACGCCGAACAACTGCAGACGGTCATGCAACAGGTGTCCGCCGTCACCGAATCGACCTCGGCCGGGATGCAAACGGTGTCCGCGTCGACCGAAGAACAGCTGGCGTCGATGCAAGAAATCTCCGCCTCCGCGCAGTCCCTGAGCCAGCTTGCCGAACAACTGCAAGCACGCGTAGGCCGCTTTCAACTTTGATGTTGGGAGGAAGTGACCCATGGCCGTCGCGCGCAGCATCATAGAAGCGACACAGGAGTGGAGGAATGAAGCAGAAGAGGTGCTGGCGACGCTGAGCGACGAAGCGTTAGTAGCGGCGTTCCGGCGCGGTAACGGACAAGCCTTGAGCCAACTGTTTGAACGCTATCGGCACTTTATCCATGCCAAGGCGAGTATGTACTACCTGAACGGGGGCAGTGCGGAAGATTTACTGCAGGAGGCTCGCATTGGACTGTACGAGGCGGTGCAGTCGTACCGCCCCGGCGGTCCACCTTTTGGTTCATTCGCCAAGCTGTGCATCACACGCCAAATCCTCCAAGCGGTCAAGATAGCGAATAACCGAAAGAACAAGCTGCTCAACACGGCGGTGTCGCTGGACGAACCCATTCGCTTGGAGCCAGACGAGGAGAGTTCACTCCTCAACCTCTTGGAGGACAAACAAACGCCGTTGCCGGCGGATGTGGTGATCTATCGCGAACTGTGGAACGGCTTGTATCAGGAGCGCGACACCCGCCATCTGCCGTTGAGGATGCGTAACCGCAACGGCGCCAACCTGACTCAGCTCGAGCGGAACGTGCTGCTCTTGTACGCCGCCGGCTATTCGTATGAGGAGATGTCGCAACGTCTGAACAAGAGCGGCAAGTCGATTGATAACGCTCTGCAGCGCGCCAAACACAAGCTGGCGCAATACCTTGAGCGTTGGTGACACGAAACAGGGGCGCGGCCGTCACGAGCGCACCCCCTGATTCTCGAGTCTGTATTCACTCTTGGACTACACCAAAGGAAGTGACGGACATGGCCAAGATTTTGATTGCCGATGATGCAGCATTTATGCGCATGATGCTGAAGAACATTCTCACGGAGGGTGGCCACGAAATTGTCGCGGAGGCCGCCAATGGGAGAGAGGTGATTGACCTCTATCGCTCTCATCATCCTGACATTGTGACGCTCGACATTACGATGCCGGAAATGGATGGACTGCAAGCCTTAAAGGTGCTAAAGGCCAACGATCCGAGGGCAAAGGTCATCATGTGCAGTGCCATGGGACAAGAAAACATGGTGATTGAAGCCATCCAGTCTGGGGCCAGCAGTTTTATTGTTAAACCGTTTCAGAAGGAGAAAGTATTGGAGGAAGTTGCTAAGCTTGTGTGAGAACGGGGGACGAATGTGGTAACGAATTTATCTTCGCGAGTGACCGACCTATTGAACGCATCTATCGAGGCGGTGAACTCGGTTATCCCTAACACGTTTCAACCAGGTAGCCCGAGCATTCTTATGGCACCGATTCTGCAAACCGAGGTGGGAGTCCTGGTCGGGATCACTGGTGACGTCAGGGGTAGGTTGTTTGTCAGTGCGACGACCGACGCTTTTGCAAGAATCGGGGCGAGTATGTATGGTATAGAACTCGGTAACGAGATGGTCAAGAGCTTTGCCTCTGAATTTACGAATATGCTTGCAGGCCACATGGTTCGGCTTGCTGATCTGAACATGGATATCTCCCCGCCAACCACATTGGAGGGCGAAACGAAACTGTACGGGTTCAATGATGGAGTTATGGTGCCACTGATCTCAGAGAGAATCGGAACGGTCAGGCTGGCATTGATTCTGGAAGGCATTTGATTCAGGTGATCTTATACTTGCCCCAGAGTCAACCCAGACAGAAGAGATGGGGAGGAAGGTCAAATGAAATCGACCGGCGTGGTTCGCCAAGTCGGTCAGCTAGGGCGCGTTGTGGTGCCGAGTGAGTTGCGGAGAACGCTCAACATCCACGAGAAGGACGGTTTGGAGATATTCACCGAAGGGGACCGGATCATCCTGCAGAAGTACGAGCCGGGGTGCATTTTCTGCAATGAGGCAGAGGATGTTACTGAGTTTCGGGGGAAGATGGTGTGTTCGGCGTGTCGCGAGGAGCTTGCTGAAAAGGTTTGTGTGGGAGTGTGGTGACGAGACGACGCCCGCCGGCGAGGCGGGCTTTTTTGTTTTCGACGAAGGGTATCTTGACGGAGCGACGAAGGTCGATACACTCCCGAAACGGGACAAAGCCATTAACGTCACATTCTAGACACAGACGGTGAAATTCCTCCACTTGACGGGACACTACCCTGTGTCCGATATAACATCGGGTGACTTGACATTTTAAAAGCCGTTGCGTACTGAACCCGACTTTTTCAAGACAGATGGGATGGCTTTTAAGAAAGAGATGATAGACTTTCAATTCAGATAAAAACCGTCTCACGCTGCGCCCTGTTGTATTTTCCAATTTCTGAATTCCGACGGTGAGCGATAACCTAGTGCGGAATGCGGTCGGTCCGTGTTGTAAAAGTGAATGTACGACTCAATCGCCGCTTTCGCCTCGGCAAAGCTGCTGTATTCCTGCAGCCAGACCTCCTC
>JAIMAQ010000010.1 GCA_023511875.1 Thermoflavifilum sp. | reverse complement strand
CTGAGCCTTAGCAATTTTTGTTCGGTATGATATGTACATCCTTCAATTGCACACACCGAAGCAATAAGGGGATTTTTCACTTCCTCATCTTCCAGCAAATCCATAAGCAAAGCTTCAAATTCAACCACCTTATCGGAACGATGAAATTCAGGATGGGAGGGCTTGTAAAAATTCCGCTGGTGAGCGGGATCATCGATTTCTTTGATACGACCTTTTATTTTTTTGGTATCGAGAAAATACAATAACAATTTCACAAAATAATCGTATTCATGCCTGCGCATGTGATCGAGATGTACAATATCTTCAAACAGCCAGTCCTGTGCTTTAGAAGGCACTACCTTGCCCAACCCGCTATCCGGACTGTGAATCAATAATCGTTTTAACGTGCTTACTTCAGAATGAACAAATACTTTTTTATTTCGCATAAAATGCTCTTTACGCAAATATAACTGATCTTTAGCCAAGATGAATCTACCGATAAGTGTTTATAGAAATATGTTTATAGCTTTTCATCAAAGTTTATGCAATGAATATGTGGCTTTATTAAACATTTATCTGTGTGCAAACTATTACCTATAAATGGTTTCTAATTTTCAACAGTTCTTATCTTCGGGATTGTTTTCTCATTAAGTTTGCCTAAAAAAATTGTGCGATGGATTTTGTTTTATCAGAAGAACATGAGATGATTCGACGTGCAGCCCGTGATTTTGCTCAACAGGAGCTGCTTTCAGGGGTTATCGAAAGAGATGAGCAGCAACATTTTCCAAAAGAACTTATCCAAAAGATGGCGGCCTTAGGTTTTATGGGCATGATGGTAGACCCACAATATGGAGGAGCCGGGCTCGATACTTTGGCGTATGTATTGGCGATAGAAGAAATCTCCAAGGTAGATGCTTCGGCTGCTGTATGCATGAGCGTAAACAATTCTTTGGTGTGCTGGGGTTTGCAAGAACATGGCACGGAAGCTCAGAAACAAACTTATCTCACCAAACTCGCTCGAGGGGAATGGTTGGGGGCTTTTTTGCTGAGTGAGCCCGAAGCGGGTTCCGATGCTTCAGCGCAGCATACGATTGCAGAGGATCGTGGCGATTATTATGTGCTCAATGGCGTGAAAAATTGGATTACCAATGCCGGACTCGCTCAGGTATTTCTGGTAATGGCCCAAACGCATCCCGATCGCGGCAGTCACGGCATTAATGCCTTCATCGTAAAAAGTGATTGGCCTGGAGTAATACTTGGCGCCAAGGAAAATAAGTTGGGCATTCGGGGGAGTGATACCCGCTCGGTGACTTTTCAAGACGTGAAAGTGCCCAAGGAAAACCGGATTGGCGAAGACGGCTTTGGATTTAAGTATGCCATGCAAACATTGGAGGGTGGGCGTATTGGCATTGCCGCTCAAGCCTTGGGGATTGCCGCTGGTGCTTACGAACGCGCCTTGCATTACGCTACGGAAAGAAAAGCTTTTGGCGTACCTATTTGCCAACATCAAGCTATCCAGTTTAAACTGGCCGATATGGCTACCCAAATCGAAGCTGCCCGTTTGATGGTGTGGAAAGCCGCTTGGGAAAAAGATCAAGGCCGCCCATATGGGTACTACAGCTCTATGGCCAAGCTCTTTGCTTCGGACGTGGCCATGTGGGTAACTACTGAAGCGGTGCAAATACACGGGGGATATGGGTATGTGAAAGAATATCATGTGGAGCGCATGATGCGCGATGCCAAGATCACCCAGATCTATGAAGGCACCTCAGAGATCCAACGCCTCATCATTAGTCGGCATATCCTCAAAGCCCATTAAGCTGGTTATATTTGCAATATGCCGCCCGTTGATGTAGAAGCTTATTCTCAACTGCAACAAGAGCTTTCTCCTCGTGGAGTGAAAATTTTAGCCGTATCGAAAACCCACCCACTAGAAGATATTCAGCAGCTTTATGAGTTAGGGCACCGAGATTTTGGAGAAAATTATGTGCAAGAACTATTATCTAAACAAAAACAGCTTCCGGCCGACATTCGCTGGCATTTTATTGGTCACCTGCAAACCAATAAAGTAAAACAGATTGCTCCCTTCATCTATTGCATTCACTCCGTAGACAGCTTAAAATTGTTACAAGAAATTCATCGACATGCCGAAAAATTGCAGCGTATCATTCCCGTGCTATTACAAGTGCATATCGCTCGCGAGTCTACTAAATTCGGACTAGATGAAACCACGCTGATGCAATTGCTCGCCCATCATCATCTTTATCCAAATGCACATATCATTGGACTCATGGGGATGGCTACCCTCACCAGCGATACCGAGCAAATCCGTACAGAATTTCATTACCTGAATCAACTCTTTCAGCAAATCAAAACCAGGTATTTCTCTGATCGAGCCGATTTTCGCGAACTATCCATTGGCATGAGCAACGATTATCGCATTGCCGTTGAGGAAGGAAGCACTATGGTGCGGATTGGCAGCTTGATCTTTGGACCGAGAATCACTCACTAACATTTTCGAATTTTGTTGAAACAGACGATAAATTTTTTTTATTTTTGTCAACATTTCATAAATCTATATTCAGTTGACACGAATCGAACAAGCTATTAAACAGACTAAGTTTCAGGACGTATATCAAAAAGCCTTAATAAACCTGATATATACTTCTAATTGCCTGCGCGACGAACAAGTAAAAGCATTAAAAACTTATGACTTATTGCCACAACACTTCAATGTGCTCCGCATCATCAAGGGTCGCCATCCAAAGCCCGTTTCTCCTGGAGAAATTAAAGAAGTTATGCTCGACAAGGCCAATGATCTCACCCGCCTACTCGATAAGCTAGAGCGTAAACAACTCATTCAACGCAATCTTTGCCCTACAAACCGCCGAAAAATGGATATTACCCTTACGGATGCGGGATTAAAACTCCTCGATCAACTCAACCTCATCATGGAACAGTTTCATCTAAAACTCCGAAATCGATTGTCTGAACGCGAAGCCGATACGTTAAGCCATCTATTGGATAAAATGCGGGGATGAAAAATTTTCCATTGAAAAATCGTTACAACAAGATTCGTAAAAATGAAATGATATGTCATGTTGCCGCAAAATCAAAAACGGATAATCAACGTTATGCACGAGCAAGCATGTTTGTTTTCGACTGAAATGTCCCATGGTGGCCATCATATGATTTTCCTACAAATTAAGAAGAGCAACCTATTGATTTGTGGCACGGGTAAGTCGCATACATACAGGCAATAACCATCTGCGGGTGTTTGTAATGACATTTCCCGAAATCGTAGTATCTTGCCTACGACTAGAACCATTGCGGTAAACTTTTGTTAATGTTTATACACTCAGGTGAGCCGACTTATATTCGGTTAATTTTGTTCTGATAGAATGAGTAAAAAAATGAAAATACGTATCCTAATCGCAGGCCTCATCCTGCTTTCCGGTGCTACCGTTGTATTGGCTTTCAACGCTTTTCACAAAAAATCCACTCCGCCCGACCGCGAAAAGCTTATTGTGAGCATGGTGGGGCTAATCTTAAAGCGTGCTCATTATCATCCTAAACCTATCGATGATGCTTTCTCGAAAGAAGTGTTTTACAAATATTTGAATCAGTTAGATCCACAAAAAAATATCTTCCTGCAAAAAGATATTGACGAACTGAAAACATTTGAATATCGCATCGACGATGAAATCAATACCAACGAACCACTCGATTTCTTCAAAATGGCTAATGCTTTATTTGACAAGCGAATTGCCGAAGTAGCCCAATATTATCCGGAAGTTTTATCTCATCCATTCAATTTTCACGAAAATGATTCTATTGTACTCGATAGCAAACAACTATCTTATCCAGCAAACGAACAAGCCAGAAAAAACGCTTGGTACTTGTTTTTAAAATACAAAACACTCGATCGATTGGTGGAATTACAACAAATCGAAGAAAAAAAGCAAAAAGATTCTGCTGGATATGTACCTAAGCCCGATAGTGTGCTGGAAGCCCAAGCCCGTGCCGATGTACAAAAAAATATGGATTTATTTTTTGAACGCATTCGAAAAACATATACCGAAGATGAACGCTTTTCGTGGTTTGTAAATGCAATTACTACCACCATGGATCCACATACCGAATACATGCCACCCATAGATCAACGCTACTTCAACGAGCAAATGTCGGGCACGTTTTACGGTATTGGAGCCTTATTGCAACAAGAAGATGGGAAAATTAAAATTGCGAGTATCGTCACCGGCGGCCCTGCCTGGAAACAAGGCGAGCTAAAAGCGGGTGATATTATTTTAAAAGTAGCCCAAGGCGATAGTACTGCTGTAGACCTTACAGGCTATAGTGTAGAAGACGCTGTGAAACTCATTCGGGGCGATAAAAATACGATCGTTAAACTTACGGTTAAACATCCCGATGGCACCATCAAAACCATTGCCATTATGCGGGGAGAAGTGAAGATAGATGCCACTTTTGCCAAATCTTATTTGATCGACTGGAAGGGGCATCGCTGGGGAATCATTAACCTGCCTGAGTTTTATGCACCTTTCAATAATGGCATAGGCGGTGAAAGTTGGAAAGACATGCAAAAAGAGGTGAATAAGCTTAAAGCCGCTCGTATCGATGGTATCATCGTAGACCTGCGTTTCAATGGTGGAGGCTCACTTTCCGATGCTATCAACATTGCCGGGCTTTTTGTGCCTGCAGGGCCTGTTGTACAAGTGCGTTCTGGCGATGGACATGTGCAAATTCTCAAAAGCCATAATACCCAAATCGATTACACAGGCCCACTCGCCCTGATGGTCAATGAATACAGCGCATCGGCTTCCGAAATCTTTGCCGCCGCCATGCAAGATTACAAACGAGCCGTTATTGTGGGTAGCCCTTCCACTTACGGAAAAGGAACCGTGCAACGCATGATCGATTTGGACGATTTTTATTCGGGTAATACAGCAGAAATAGGCGGGCCATTGGGATCCTTAAAAATCACGATCCAAAAATTTTATCGCATCAACGGGGGATCTACCCAGCTCAAAGGCGTACACTCAGATATCATTTTACCCGACAATTATTTCAATGTGGGCGAAAGTACAGATTCCGATGCCATGAAATGGGATCAAATCGCTCCTGCTAATTATACAACTTGGTCGCCTCCTGTAGACGTTTCTTACCTACAAAAGTTGAGCGATAAACGTCTCGATACCAATAAAATCTTCCACCTTATTGAGGAAAATATCCGTTACTTGAAGCAGATGGATAGCATGAAGACTTACCCCCTCAATATTGATGCATATAAAGCCTGGCAAAAGCAAAACCAACAAGCTTTAAAACGTATGGATCAAGTATACAAAATGACTCCTGCTATTCCCGTACATTATTTGCCAGTCGACGAATCTTATATTCAGGCTGATAGTACCCGCAAGATCATTTATCGCGACTTACTGCGATCGTACACTCATGATCCTTATCTGTTACAAACACTCGACGTGATGCAAGATATGCTGCATCAGCCCAGTTTAAAGGCTCCACAGCTTACCAAAAGCAACTAATTTGCAGTGAATGGAAAAGAATAGACGATGAGCAAGCAAAGAACAGCCGATTCTGTTACGTTACTGGCCATTGAATCATCGTGCGACGAGACCAGTGCAGCCGTGGTTTGCGACGGAGTGGTGCTTTCTAACCTTATCGCCAATCAGTCGGTACACGAGCAATATGGTGGTGTGGTGCCAGAGCTGGCTTCTCGAGCACACATGCAAAACATCGTACCGGTGGTAGATCAAGCCATGCGGCTGGCCGCTGTAGATAAGCAGGATTTGCAAGCCATTGCTTTTACCCAAAGCCCTGGGTTAATAGGTTCATTACTAGTAGGGGCCTCTTTTGCCAAAGCCCTCGCCGTTGCCCTACAGATTCCGCTTATAGCCGTGCACCACATGAAAGCTCATGTGTTGGCCAATTTAATCAATGAGCCTCGTCCATCATTTCCGTTTTTATGCCTTACTGTTTCGGGTGGGCATACCCAGATTGTGCTTTGCAAAGATTATTTGGAAATGGATATTCTGGGACAAACTATTGACGACGCCGCGGGTGAAGCTTTCGATAAAACAGCTAAGCTGCTGGGATTACCCTATCCAGGAGGGCCACTCATCGACCAATATGCCCAGCAAGGCAACCCTAATAGATTTAATTTCCCTGAGCCACAAATCCGGGGGTATGATTATAGTTTTAGTGGACTCAAAACGGCGATTCTGTATTTTCTTCGCCAACAACAAGCAGAAGATCCCCAGTTTATCGAAAAAAATTTACCTGATATCTGCGCCTCTGTTCAGCACACCATCATTCGCATATTGATGCGCAAGCTTATTCTGGCGGCAGAGGATACAGGTATTCGAGAAATCTGCATTGCCGGCGGTGTAAGTGCCAATAAAGGCCTGCGCAAGGCCTTACAAGAAGAAGCAGACAAGCGTGGCTGGCATGCCTATGTACCCGAATTTCAATACTGTACCGATAATGCAGGTATGATTGGCTTTATGGCCTACCACCAATATCGAGCTAAACAATTTGCCGATCTGGATATCGTGCCAAGCGCTCGTGGTAATTGGAAAATGGCGGAAATGTGATTTCGTTTACAGAATTTTTATAGCTTTGCCCACGCTAAACACGCTTTTTACATGTACAGCCCTGGTGGCGGAATTGGTAGACGCGCTGGACTCAAAATCCAGTGGTAGCAATACCGTATCGGTTCGAGTCCGATCCGGGGCACTTTTCCTACATATCCGATTTACGCGCATCATGAGTTTTATTCTTTCTCCTCCCAACTGTCGTGCATAATATGCAGCAGGCTTAACCCTTCAAATCATCTTCACGTCCACAGGAGAAAACGTTGATTCATAAAGTCAAATTTTGATATCCCTTCAAACCGTTGTAAATTACTGGATTCAAGTAAAGTCTAGCCATGGACAAATCCACTCTGCAGTTTAATAAAAACGAAGATGCATATCGCTTGTTGTTGAGTCGGTATCGCCAAATGCGCGAACAGATTGCACAAGGTGGTGGGAAAAAACAAATCGAGAAGATTAAGCAACAAAATAAATTAACGGCTCGAGAACGCATTCAATACCTCATCGACAAAGGAAGCCAATTTTTAGAATTGGGATTATTTGCTGGATACGACATGTATGCGCAAGAAGGAGGCTGCCCTGCCGGTGGTGTGGTCGCAGGTTTAGGATATGTAAATGGCCGACAATGTGTAATAGTGGCCAATGATATGACGGTAAAGGCTGGAGCCTGGTTTCCCATCACGGCGAAGAAACATTTGCGCATGCAAGAGATAGCCATGCAAAATCATTTACCCATCATTTATCTGGTAGATAGTGCAGGCGTGTTTCTGCCTTTGCAAGATGAAGTATTTCCCGATAAAGAACATTTTGGTAGAGTGTTTTACAACAATGCACGAATGAGTGCTATGGGCATTCCGCAAATTGCTGCGGTGATGGGTAGCTGTGTGGCGGGAGGCGCTTATTTGCCTGTGATGAGCGATGAATTACTGATGGTAGAAGGCAATGGATCTATGTTTTTAGCTGGGCCTTATCTGGTCAAAGCCGCTATCGGTGAAGATGCAGATGCAGAAGCATTGGGTGGCGCCGAAATGCACAACAGTATATCCGGCACCGCCGATGCCCGCTTCCCCAGCGACGAAGCTTGTTTGGATCATATTCGAACATCTATTTCACTCTTAGCCAGTCCACAAAACGCTGGATTAGCACGCATCACCCCAATCCCGCCACGTAAATCGCCA
This sequence comes from Thermoflavifilum sp., assembly GCA_023511875.1. Taxonomy (GTDB): domain Bacteria; phylum Bacteroidota; class Bacteroidia; order Chitinophagales; family Chitinophagaceae; genus Thermoflavifilum. The sequence continues at coordinate 88,971 of JAIMAQ010000010.1, read as the reverse complement.
GACGACATCTATGGTATCCTTCCCGATGATCCTACCAGACCTTACGATATGCAAGAAATCATCGATCGCTTGGTAGATGATTCAGTATTCACGCCGTATAAGCCCGAATACGGCAAAACATTGATCTGTGGCTATGCCCATATCGAAGGCTGGGCAGTAGGAATCGTCGCTAACCAACGAATACCCGTGCGTACTCGTCTGGGAGAAATCCAAATGGGAGGGGTGATTTATCCCGACAGCGCCGATAAAGCTGCCCGTTTTGTGATGTTGTGCAACCAAAAAAAATTACCTATTGTGTTTCTTCAAGATGTGACGGGGTTTATGGTGGGCACCCGGTCCGAACAAGCTGGGATCATTAAAAATGGGGCTAAGCTGGTCAATGCAGTAGCCAATTCGGTTGTGCCCAAAATCACAGTAATTGTGGGTAATTCGTTTGGTGCAGGCAATTATGCCATGTGTGGGCGGGCCTACGATCCACGTTTTATCTTTGCTTGGCCAAGTGCACGTATAGCCGTAATGGGCGGCCAACAAGCCGCAGAAACACTCTTGCAGATAGAAATAAGTAGGCGAAAAAAGAAAGGTGAAACTTTAAGTGAAGATGAAGAAAAAAAGTTGCTGGACGAGATTTCCCAAAAATATGCTGCTCAAATGGCTCCACATTATGCAGCTGCTCGCTTGTGGGTAGATGAAATCATTGATCCCTTAGATACTAGATTATATATTCGAGAAGCTTTACATGCAGCTAATCAGGCACCCATCACACATAACTTCTGCACAGGCGTTTTACAAGTATAAGCCATGAAATCTAATGAACAAGAAGTGATTATTTATACCGATGGCGCTTCACGCGGAAATCCCGGCCCCGGCGGTTATGCAGCGATTTTGATGAGCGGCAATCATCATAAAGAATTGGTCGCTGGATATCGGTTAACAACCAATAATCGCATGGAATTGATGGCGATTATCGCCGCATTAGAAGCCCTGAAAAAGAAACCCCTATCCGTGAAAATTTATACCGATAGCAATTATGTGGTGAATGCGATCAACAAAGGATGGCTACAAGAATGGATAGCCAAAGATTTTAAGGGAAAGAAAAACAAAGATCTTTGGATGCGACTATGGCAATTGATGCAAGATCATCGTATAGAATTTCATTGGGTGAAAGGGCATCACCAAAACCCATACAATAATCGTTGTGATCAGCTAGCTACTCATGCCGCAGATCATGCAGCTACATTGCTCGATGAAGAATACGAACAAATGCTAATCAGGGAAAACAAATTAACATCTTCGTGATCAACTCTGCAAAACTATCTCTTCGTTTCCAATTGCTTTACTTGGGCTAATGCCAGCTTTACATGCTGGTCGGGTGAAATATGATCAGTATCTGAAGAATAAACGGCTACAATCTTTCCTTGTTGATCAATCACAAACGTTGTACGCGGAATAAAACCATGCTTAACTGGGCGCCCATGGATATCTTTCACACCCGGCTGTGGTGGAATAAGTTTCAATCCATAAGCTGCAGCAATTTTCCCGTTTTCATCGGAAGCTACTGGAAATTTACCCGCACAATACTGAGGATCTGATGAAAATTCTTTCAATCGCTGAATATCATCGGCCGATACACCAATAATGGTAGCACCAGCATGGGTAAATTGATCTTTCATCGTGGCAAAAGTATGTGCTTCTAAATCGCAACCTCCTGTATATGCCGCTGGATAAAAATATACCACTACTGGGCCTTTGGCCAAGGCTTCCTTCAAAGAAAAATCAAACACCTTACCTGCTTGACAAGCTTTAGCAGTAAATAATGGGGCCTTATCGCCCACCGTCAAAGGCTTAGACTGTGCCATACTGAGATCATTTATAAGCAAGAAGCTGCTCGAGGCTAGCAACATCGAAAAGAAAACTTTGGTAAGCATATGTCTAGAAATGAATAGTGAATCAGGAAATCATGTATAACAAACTTACACAATTATTCCTAAAAACACACGTTTGTTGAAAAATTAACGATCATGCAACAATTTAGCATAGGTCATGTTTAATTTGTTTTATTCAATCTCTTATTTCATTAAATGCTTTTCAAACAAATAAATTATTGATTTATCAATGTCCATTTTGTAGAACACATTTGTCTTCAGGTAGAAAAGATAAATTTGAAAAGACTTAATTTTGTTTGTCCACCAAAATCGATTTTTATGGCTCTGGTTGATCTGGTAATGCCCAAGATGGGAGAAAGCATCATGGAAGCTACTATTTTGAAATGGCTGAAAAAGCCTGGAGATCAAGTAAAGCAAGATGAACCTGTGTTAGAAATCGCTACCGACAAGGTTGATAGCGAAGTACCATCAACAGTATCCGGTGAAATTGCAGAAATCCTTTATCAAGAAAATGATGTGGTACCCGTAGGGGCCGTAGTGGCTCGCATTAAAACCGAACAAGAACAGGAAACTTCAAATGAGCTAGAAAATTTTGATTTTTCCATTGAAGAATCCAGTACAGAACCTATACCCACAACTGCAGAAACAACATCATCCACAATAGAAAATAAAGCAGATACTCAGTCTGGTAAGGCCAATTCTGGATTTTTTTCTCCACTCGTATTGATGATCGCCAAAAATGAAGGTATTCCCCTATCTGAGCTCGAACACATTAAAGGTACCGGTGCTGAAGGAAGGGTCACAAAAAAAGATATTCTTGAATATGTGGCTCAGCGAAAAGTAGCACAAAGGCAACCTCAAGCAGAGAGCTGGCAAGCTTCTCAAACCGAAGTACGCCCTTCACCTAGAGAAACAATTTCGGTATGGCAACCTGTAACCTCCTCTCCTGAAGGCAATGTGGAAATTATCGAAATGGATCGCATGCGCAAGCTCATTGCTGAGCATATGGTGCGTAGCAAACAAACCAGCCCACACGTCACCAGCTTTGCTGAAGCCGATGTTACCAATCTGGTACAGTGGCGTGAACGTATTAAGAAAGATTTTGAAAAACGTGAGGGAGAGAAAATCACCTTTACCCCCTTGTTTATTGAAGCCATTGTCAAATGCTTGAAACGCTACCCTATGTTAAACAGCTCCGTGGAGGGCGATAAAATCATCATCAAAAAAGATATCCATATCGGCATGGCTACTGCTTTGCCCAATGGCAACCTTATTGTGCCTGTGATTAAACATGCCGACAGGCTCAATCTGGTGGGCTTGGTGAAGCAAGTCAATTATTTAGCTTATGCTGCACGCAGCAATAAGCTTAAACCCGATGATACTCAAGGCGGCACTTTTACCCTGACCAACTTGGGTACATTTGGCAGTATCATGGGCACGCCTATCATTAATCAACCCCAGGTAGCCATCTTAGCCACTGGTATGATCAAAAAACGGCCTGTTGTAATAGAAACACCGCAAGGAGATACTATTGGCATTCGTCATATGATGTATCTCTCTCTTTCTTATGACCATCGTATCATTGATGGATTCTTGGGCTCTACCTTCCTTTCGGCTGTGGTACACGAATTGCAAAACTTCGATCCCCAACGCGAGTTTTAAAACATTCTTGTTACATACGCAAGAAACATTTATTCATGCGAGCCCGATGTAGGCAACTGAGCACTATCGGCTGTAGATCTCAGGCTATCTACCATTTGTAGGCTATCGACACTCGCTTTTGCTTCGTTGAGTAGTGAATCGATGTTTACTTGTGTACTATCCGCAGCAGAAGAAGAACTACCATGGCCACATGCAGCCAGAAATAAGCCCATCGCTATGCAACCTAAAAGCAAGAGATATTTCATAAGCCAAAATTTTAATTATATACATCGAAACAAAACAGTTTTTAAGTTGCCTGGCAAAACTACAGTTATTTCTTTCTGAAATACAGCCGTATGGGCACACCACTCAAGGAAAAATGTTTTCTGAGCTGATTTTCTAAAAATTGCTTATAGGGTTGACGAATATCATCTGGATGATTAGTAAAAAACAAAAATGTAGGATAAGCTGCTGGTAATTGCGTGATGTACTTGATATGAATGAGATGACCGCGTACAGCAGGAGGAGGGGTTTGTTCAATGATAGGCAACAAAACTTGATTGAGTTGAGAAGTAGGAATTTTTTGTATGCGCCGCTCATACACTTCTAGCGCTGTTTCCATGGCTTTATAGATACGTGTTTTTTCGAGTGCAGAAATAAAAATAATGGGTATATCGGTGAAAGGAGATATCTTTTCACGAATATGGGTTTCATATTCTTTTGCCGTATGGGTATTTTTTTCGATAGCATCCCATTTGTTGACCAACAACACCACCCCTTTCCCTTTACGAATGATGAGGCTAAAGATATTCACATCTTGTGCAGTCATGGGGCGAGTAGCATCAATGAGCAGCATGCATACATCGGCTTCATCAATAGCCTTGATAGCGCGAATTGTGGAGTAAAATTCTAATTGATCTTTATTGGCATCTTTTCTTCTCAAACCAGCAGTATCAATGAGGATACACGATTTTTGAAACAGGTTGTAATGGGTATGAATGGCATCGCGCGTGGTACCTGGATGATGCGATACCACATTGCGTTCTTCACCTATCAATGCGTTGAGCAAAGATGATTTACCCACATTGGGCTGGCCCACAATAGCAATTTTAGGTAATGCCTGATAGTTGTTTTCTAGATTGGCAGCTTCATGAGGAATATGCTGTACAATAGCATCCAGCAATTCGCCTGTTCCACTGCCACTGATTGCGGAAATCGTAAACACAGGCTCAATACCCAACCGATAAAATTCTTGCGCTTCTAATTGACGTTCATAATTATCTACTTTATTCACCACCAACCACACGGGAGTAGCACTTTTACGGAGAATTTCAGCGATCTTATCGTCTAAGTCGGTAATCCCAGTCGTCACATCGCATACGAAAATGATTCCATCGGCTTCTTGCATGGCTATTTCCACTTGTCGAGCAATGGCTTGAGTAATTTCATCGTGAGCATGAGGTACAAAACCACCCGTATCGATCACATTAAATGTTTTCCCATTCCAATCAGAGCTTCCATAAATACGATCGCGCGTTACGCCACTCACATCGGCAACTATGGCTTGACGTTCGGCAATGAGCCGATTAAACAATGTAGACTTGCCCACATTAGGTCGGCCAACAATGGCTATGGTAAATCCACCCATATATCCCACACGATTTTGAGTCTTAAGAAGTATATCCAAATGCCGATAGATAACGATCATTTTCTCGCCAACCAGGGCGCACTTTCACATAAAGTTCGAGGAATACTTTTCGGCCAATCAACTGTTCAATTTCTTCACGAGCAAGACGACCAATCTCTTTGATCATGCGGCCCCCTTCTCCCAAAATAATCCCTTTTTGCGATTCCCGACTGACGATAATTTCTGCACGGATACGCGTGAGTGTTTCTTTATCTTCATAAGATTGAATCACTACAGCCGTATGATAGGGCACCTCATCGCGGGTAAGCAAAAATATCTTTTCCCGAATGATCTCGCTTACGATAAATCGCATCGGGCGATCGGTGAGTTCATCAGTAGGGTAATACGGTTGCCCTTCGGGCAAATGTGTCAAAATAGCTTGTAAAAGCTCATCGATACCTAAACCCTGAGTAGCCGAAATAGGAATCACCTGACGTACAGCAGAAAAGTTTGTATAATTTTCGATAAGGGAATCTATTGATTTTCCTTTTAATAAATCGATTTTATTGATAGCCAGGATGCAAGGATGCTTGAGCGACAATGCTTGCATGCGGGCTTTTACTTCTTCGGCCGCCTCCGTGATATCGGTGAGATAGAGCACCACATCTGCATCACGCACAGCAGCCTGCATGGCCTCCATCATCTTTTCTTGCAGTTTATAAGCTGGATCCAATATGCCCGGGGTGTCTAAAAAAACAATCTGGTAATCATCTCCACTCAATATACCGGCAATTCGATGGCGTGTGGTTTGCGCTTTCGGACTAACAATAGATATTTTTTCACCCAGAAAACGATTCATGAGGGTGCTTTTTCCTACGTTGGGTCGGCCTATGATGCTCACAAAGCCCGATCGATACATGAGCATTCACTGAGCTGGTTGAAAAGAAGCAAAGATAAACGAAAAAGCACTTGAAGCCCGATAAAGATGAATTTGATAAGATCATCTATGAGATAAATTTGTTTTGGCTGCCACCCACAACGCAACATAAGTTTAGGTTTGGTTGTAATCATTCTCTACAAAATATGAGTTGCTCTAGTGCCCTTGCACGCTCGATTTGAGGCGTTTCATTGCTGGTAGTTTCTGGTGAAATCTCTTGGCGAAAAATAGTACCCTAGCACTTAGACGAATGAAAGAATAGGAATGGGATGTTTGAATTTATCCGCATAAGTCATAACTTTGCATGTACAAGATTGCGAGGTAGAGCAGAGGTAGCTCGTCGGGCTCATAACCCGAAGGTCGGAGGTTCGAATCCTTCCCTCGCTACAAAAAATCCGGTCAATAGCTTGGCCGGATTTTTTAGTTTTTTCTTTCTTGCATTATGATTGTGCCTCAATGCGGTGGAGCTGGTGAAACGGGCGGAAATGAAGCGGGCACCAAGTTGTGTATGGGTTTGATGGTCTGCAAATAAGCAAATATCGCTTTTAGCTCATCATCGTTGAAATTCTCATTCATGCCCGCAGCCACAAAGCTCATGGGTGGGAGTAGGGGGCGACTGTTTTCCAATCCTTTCCATTTTCCCTTCCGAATGGCCGTGATAAACTGTGCTTCCGACCATCCTTTTAACCCCGTTTCATCGGGTGTGAGATTGGCGGCATACGAGATCCCCCAAGGGCCAATCCATACACTTAAGTCATTGGTCACCATCAATCCATTCTTTTCAATTTCTGATCGGGTTATCTTTGGTGGGGGCACCTGAGCCGGATGACCGGCTAAATACATCGTTGAGTCGGGTATAGGCCCCATGGCCGTCATCACCTTGGGGGTGTGACAGTCGGCGCAGCCACCAATTGCCACCAGATGCTTTCCCCAGGCTACCTGATTAGGATAACCACCGTAGGCAGGTGGCGAAGATGAAATAGGCTGTTGCGTTTGTGGAGAATGGCAAGCCGCTATTTCTAGAAAAATGACTACGATGCTCGTAGTGAGCATCACTAAGGACTGCTTCATGATAGATGTTTTTGGGGTGAAACAATAAAATCAATATTTATTTGTTAGGTTCTTAAACCAGACTTTCTGGGTATAAACACACTTTAGGTATTCGCTCAGACGCGCTTTAATCCCCAAAATGAACTCGGATAATATCCGAAAAAATGCTTTTTTACTCGAAATAACTTCGCTACTTAGGCACCTAAAAAACCGTGTGAGGGAGTAGTTTCAAATGAGAAAGAGCAAGCCATAAAGAATGGCTAAAAGGCGAATGTAGTTAACTGCACTGAATATGGAATGTGGAGAGTATAACACCTGAAACCACCTCACATAACAGGGCGTATGAGATTTACGCCGGTAAGATATAGTGAATTTTTCAAAAATCCAATATCTTCTAGTAGAAGCAGCGGAGGGAGAGGGATTCGAACCCCCGGTCCCGGTTGCCCGAGACAACGGTTTTCAAGACCGCCGCATTCGACCGCTCTGCCATCCCTCCCTACGAGATAGATTGCTCGCAAAAATAACAGAAAATCTCACTCATCGTATTCCTTCAAGCACATACATCTTTTTCTCATCTGCTTATTTCGCGGAGCTGAGGCTTTCTTTGTCATGATACAAAGAAGGTTCAAGACTCCCAGAAAAATGGCTAAAATCAACGCCATTTTTCTGAAGGTCGATCTGTGTAAGTCCTCATTTTTTTAGATGATTCTTCCACATTGCAGTTGCTCGTGGAATACGTTATAAAAAAGAAAGAACCCACGAGGGGTTCCTTCTCCCATAACCAATCACAAATGTGTACTCACCAGATGAATGGTTCCATCACCAACATGTAGTTGTTAGGTGCGCCTGGCCTGTTACAGACGCTAAAACAAAAATAACGGGATAATGGATTACTCTTCCTATATGATCAAACGTTTGCGTATAGAAACTATTTGAACAGGATGATCGATTGATTGTTTTCTGTCAAAAATTTTGGCGAGAATCCATGACGATGCGATTTATTGTAGATTTGAAAAAACATTTTTACAATGGACATTCGAGTGACGGTATCTCATCCCGAGGCTTTTTTGCCCATACTTCAAGAATGTTTAGCCAATCGACAGCCTGCATCTATCATTTATGAACAACAAGGATTACAACGTGCCGAAGGGTGCATCCAATCGATTGATCAGGGGCGAGTATGGTTAGAAGATGGACAATCCATTGCGCTGGAGCAACTGGTAGCCGTGAATGGGGTGTTCATCGATAGTTATGCGCAATGTTGATAGCGAGGTTTAAGGTAGCGTAATGGTTTGGATGCCACTGTGCAAGGCTAGTTGGGCACCATGCCATTCTAGCTCGCCTGTAGTGCCTTCCGGAAGCGTAATTTGTCCAGTAAGTGCATGATGTTTATCCTGAGTAAATTCTACCTGAATTAATCCAAGTGGATGCGGCATAGTAGCCACCACGTGTGTGAGTGAGCCCAAGTGTGGACTTATTTTAATGCGCGAAAAACCTGGAGCCGCAGGTCGAATGCCGCAAATTGTGGCCAAGAAATCATAAACGGGACTGGCCGACCAAGCATGACAATCGGATCGAGTAGGTTCTGGCGTTTCTGCAAAAGTGGTTAATCCCATTTTAAGCATATCCAACCAGGGAGTGAGCTGGCTCACATAAACATCGCCCAATCCAGCCTTTACCAATGCCTGCGTGAGGTAAAATCGAAAATAAAACGTGACCTGGTCCAATGAGGTATCGGGAAGTACGCGCTGCATTACCCGTTGCTGCCATTGTGCTGGGATCACATCGGCGAGAACTGCTAAGATAGAAGCATGTTGACTAAATTGTGTTTTTTCAGGTGTATTGGCCATTTCCATGCGTTGCACATCGAAGCAATGGGTGAATACGCCTTGTGAAAGTCGAAAGGCAAGCTGACTATAGTGCGCAGCTTGCTCGGTATGGCCGAAGGCTTGCATGAGATCGGCTGCTTGGTGCAGGGTATAAATAAGCTGACAGGTGAGGATGGCTGAATGCCCATCTGTAGCACCAGCCGGGGTACCTCCTGGAAAGGTCTTAGCCCAGTCAACAAAACTCCACCAATCCATAGGCCCTAACATCTGATAGACCGGATCTACGTGGACTTCGTACCAGTCCAGAATGGGTTTAATACCCATCAAATAAGATTTTACAAAATCGGTATCGGGCCGTAGCATCCAGTAATCGTGTAACATAGAGATCCAAAACAAAGAATAAGGTGGTATGATCTGCAGGCGATGGCTGGGGAAGCGTCCCTGAGTGAGTCCATTGGGTGTGCGGGAATCGTAAAAATCATGAATGGCTTTACGCATCAGTCGATCATCACCCGTGTTATACAATGAGATCAATGCTTGGATACGAGTATCGCCCTCGTATTGGAGTTGTTCATAATACGGGCAATCGAAATAGGTTTCGCCAGCACAAAGTCGAGCAGTATGCCAGCCCACATGCCAAATGGTTTGTAAGGTAGAATCGTTGCTGGCAAAACGAGCAATACGATGAAAAGGATAGCCCGTATAGATACCATAAAAATCTTCAATGGTCAATGGTTGATTGCTTGTTTCTACATCTATTTGCACATAGCGATAGGCACGAATCCAGAGTGGACTAAACCGTCGGTTCATGCCTCCGTCGGGATAAAACTCGTCATAGAGCCCGCGAATCAATTTACCTTGGATCACATTTCGATTTCCTTTTTGCCCATTACTATCCACTGCTGCTTCTGCATAGGTAATGGCTATGCGAGCCTCGTTTCCCCCACTCACCACGAGCACGGGGTAGGCTACGGTTTCTTCGCCTTGATCCAACACGATTTTGATATGCTGGTGGGGTGGGATCACAAGGGGATGATTTTCTACAATAAACGTATCTCTCAAGCGAAAGTGAGGATCTGTAGCGCTGACTTCACGGATGCTTTTTAAGCGCTGCAATCGATATTCCATTTGCGGAATAGGCGAGGGCACTAGTGTCCACACATTATCGCTGCCCACACCGGCAGGCACCGCAGCAGCAGGTATGTTTACTGCTTGTTGCCAGCCTTGATCGTCGTAATCGAGTTGTTCCCATCCCCACGGATAAGCTGCAGCATGCACCGCATCGCCGGGGCCGGTCACAAAATAAGTATGCAAGCGAGCTGCAGTTTCCAGGGCGCAAGGGGCATAAGCTGTATCGTGCAGCACTTTCCAGCTTTCATTGGTATTTAACATATCCCAACGAGGTAAATCGGCCTGAAGCAAAAAGCCTGTTCGCGCCGAGATTTGTGCCATAGGCGCGTATTCACCCATGTTCCAAACCTGAGCGGCAACGACATTTTTACCCAAATGCAAATAAGGAGCAATATCGTAGGTTTCTACGTTCCAATTATAGGTATCGCCCCGTGCAGGTCCACGTCCAATATCTTGCCCATTGACAAACAAGTGATAGCGATTATCAGCCGTAACATGAATGTACACATGCGCCGGAACGGAATCGAGCGTAAAACTTTTTCTGAAGTGAAATACTCCATAAGCTGAGGCAGGTACTGCCGGACATGTGATCCAATGAGCAGGCCAATAGTTGTGTAAAAGACGAGTATCGAATACGCTGGTTTGTGCGGAGATAGGCCTGCTGAATGCCATACTTACTATAGAAAACAAACAATAGGCAAAAATCTTTTTCATCTGAAATATTTTATTCCTTTAAAAGCTAGATGAAATTTACTCAGGTTAAATTTTTATTCCTGTGTGATGAAAATGAGCTATACAATTCCCCTCTGAATTCAGAAATTTTAGATGAACTACCCGATTTGATGGTGCTGGCGATATAGCCTTTCTTTACCGTGAATCAAAGATATACATATTATTGGCTTAGAGATGGAGTATAGTTCAGTGTTATTTATCGAAGCATTTTCTCTGGTATTTATCATTTTCAGGTATATATTAAAATAAGCAAGCCTCGCAGGCTTCGGTTTTAGCTTGCTTTTATCTGACATGTTAAAACTTATTTTTTTGACATCATGAAATATACGAGAAGATTATTTCTGTGTTTGTTGAGTAGTGTCTTTACAACATGCAGGTAATAACCGATAAGAGTCGGGAATGGCCTTTACGGTATCGGCATCGAAGCCTGCATTGGCAATGGCATATTCAATATACAATGGATTTGTACGTTCGGTATAATATCTAACCGTCACGATTTTGTTATACAAATTCACATTTGCCGAGAGGATGCCCGGCTCTCTTTTTAGGTAGTTCAACAATACCTGTTTACACAAATCGCATTTTTGGATATTGGTTTGAATGCGCACAGTAGCCACGGCTCGCTGGGCATGAGCGTAATAATCACTCAGAAGAAAACTGATCATCGTAAATCCACATAGCAGATATTTTCGCATATGCATAACAATAGATTTGAGAATAAAAATATAAAAAATTATAGTATAGCCAATGCTTATCTCATCAATGACGTCTGAGCTTAAGAAAAGATAAAGAGGGCTTGCTCGAATTGCATGCGGTTTTTCTGTATTTTGCGCAACAATTTTTGGATTATTCATCTATATTGTTTTCAACCATGTCTACATTGCTCACCCGTATTCAGGAATCGGTTTCAGCCATTCAACAACAGATTCCCCATCAGGCTTCTATAGCCATTGTACTCGGTAGTGGATTGGGTAGCTTCACCCGTCATGTGGAAATACTACATCGTTTACCGTATAGCCATATTCCACATTTTCCACAATCTACCGTAGAGGGTCATTCTGGAGAGCTCATCTTAGGTAGGGTTGCCAACAAGTTCATGTGGATACTTTCGGGTAGGTTTCACTATTACGAAGGCTATTCCATGCAGGAGGTTACTTTTCCGATTCGTGTCATCAAGCAATTGGGCGTTCAATATTTGCTGTTATCAAATGCAGCAGGGGGGCTTAATCCGCAATTCAAAGTGGGAGACCTTATGGTGATTACAGATCATATCAATTTGCAGCCCGAGCACCCCTTACGCGGCCGAAATGAAGATGCGTTGGGGCCACGTTTCCCAGATATGAGTGAGCCTTATAGCCAAGAATTGATCTCTCGAGCATTTCATATTGCAGCACAAAAAAATATTTTATTACGCAAGGGAGTTTATGTGGGTGTTCAAGGGCCCAGCTTCGAAACTCGAGCTGAATATCGCTACCTGCATTTGATAGGAGGCGATGCGGTGGGCATGAGCACTGTTCCAGAAACGATTGTAGCCGTTCATATGGGAATAAAAGTATTTGCTATGAGTGTGATTACCGATATTGGTATTCGATTGGAAAACAACGTTATTACCCACGAAGAAGTACTGGAAGCTGCACGTGCATCAGAGCCTACCATGAGTGTATTGTTTATTGAATTAATCAAAACCCTTTGAATATTATCATGTAGCATAATCATCAACAATGATATGTTTGTGGCACATGTACAAATCTTGCTCACGTGGAATGCGTATAAAAACCTACGGTATCACCATATGGTTGTTGATGATAGTCCTGCAAGCTTTTGCGCAACTACCCGTTAGGTTCCCCACTGGGGGCGGATTCTCAGGTGGAGGTGGAAGTGATTCTATTAAGCTACAACATCGCATCAATGATACGATTCTGATCTATTATCATTATTTGAATGATGTGACTGCCCATCATCTCGATTCTTCCATTAATAACTTTTATACCTATTTCCCTTTACAACCTTCTGATGCTTACCTGGGGAACATTGGCAATCCCGGATATAACTTAATTTTTAAACCTCTTTTGAAAGCTGGATGGGATGCGGGATTTCATGCTTTAGATTTATATAAATGGTCGATTGACAGTGCTAGATTTTATCAGACTACTGGACCTTATACCGAATTGCGTTATCTGGTGGGGCCAAAACAAGAACAAGTAATTGATGTATTTCATACCCAAAATCATAAACGAAATTTCAACATAGCTGGCCGTTACCGAAAAATCAATTCACCTGGATATTTTCGTAATCAAAATACCAACGATGATCATTACGAAATAACGGCTCGATTTGATACACGCCGTCAACGCTATCATGCTTATGCAGCTCTTATTGGCAATAACGAACAAACAGGCGAAAATGGAGGTATCGTGAATGATGCCGATTTGCTTGATCCCATTCATAGCGACCGACAAACCATTGCTACGTTTTTAGGTGGCAACAATGCATCTAGTGGTTTTTCGTTTTTTACAAGCTCTATTCCAGTAAAATCTTCTTTTCAAGAAAAGCATTTTTTGTTTTCCCATCAATATGATTGGGGAAAGAGTGATTCCGTGAAGCTGAATGACACCACTACGATTTATCGATTCTATCCAGTCTTTCGTATACAGCACACTTTCCACATAGAGCACCTCACCCAGCAATATCGAGATACTATCGTGCAAACCGATACACTCGATGCTTCTTTTTATAAGATTAATTATCCAATTATTGCTCATCCGCAAGATAGCAGCGTGATAGCTATGCATGATTGGAAGCGAATCAGTAACGATCTTTCCCTTATTCAATTTCCTTTTCCTAAAAACCAAAGTCAATATTTGCAAGAAGGCATCACTTATGAGTCTATAGTGGGATCAGATTTGTTGGGTAAGCAACATTTTTACAATGTATACGGACATGTAGAATATCGCAACAAAACGCGCAACCAGAAATGGGATATGCAACTTTATGGGAAATTATATCTAGCCGGTAATGATTTTGGCAATTATCATGCTCTGGCTTCATTAAGTAGATATGTGAGTCGTCGATTGGGTTATATAGAGCTGCATGCAGAAAATGTAAATCAAACGCCAAGTTGGGTATATCAGCGCTTTGTATCGAATCGTTTTGTAGTGCAGAACTCAGGGCTGAATAATGAAAACATTACATTGTTACAAGCTAGCGCGGTTAATCCAGAACTGCATTATGCTCTACAAGTTAAATATTATTTGTTCAATAATTTTACTTATTTTGTGAATTATTACCGGAGCGATCAATATCATTCTCCATTTACTTTGTTGCAGATTGAGTTTAAAAAAGATTTTCGAGTAAACCATTTTCATTGGCATGCTGATGTAGCTTTTCAACAGATTACCGGTAACCCACCCTTGCAATTGCCTTTGTTGTGGACTTGGAATCGGCTGAGTTATGAAAATTATTTATTTCACTATCGCTTGCAAATAGCTACGGGATTAGAGTTTATTTACAATACACCTTTTGATGCACCCAATTATTCACCCGTGTTGCAACAATTTGTTTATCAAAACCAACAACGCATTAGCAATGCTCCTCAAATAGCTGCCTATTTTCATTTTCGAATTCGATCGTTTGTGGGATACTTGCGTGCAGAACGATTAAATAGTTTTATCTTTAATCCACTGTTTGCCGCACCCCATTATCCTTATCCCGACTTTGGGGTGAGGATTGGGGTGAAATGGGGATTAATCAATTAAGCTATGGCAGCTACTGTTTTGTATATCAAAAATATGGTTTGTGACAGGTGCATCAAAGTAGTTACCCAAATTTTGCAAGATGCTCACCTGCCAGTAGGCGCTGTTTATCTTGGTAAGGCTGTGGTAAATGCCGAACTTACTGAAGCACAAAAGCAGGAAATAGAAAAACGCCTCCAGCAAGATGGGTTTGCATTGATTACCGATAAAAAATTGCGCTTGTTGGAAGCAATTAAGCATGCAGCTATCGATTGGGTGCAACAGGGAAAAATGAAAACTACTCCTGTAAATTTCTCGACATTTCTAAGTGAAACGCTCAACAAAGATTATCATTATTTAAGCAATTTGTTTTCAGAAAATGAGAACATGACGATTGAACATTATTTGATGTTGCAAAAAATAGAAAAGATTAAAGAATTATTGTCATACGGTGAAATGTCGATCAGCGAAATTGCTGAAGAAATGGGCTACAGCAGCGTAGCACATTTGTCGGGTCAATTCAAGCGCATGACAGGTTTCACACCTTCACAATTTCGAAAACTTAAAGACCATCACCGTAAGCCATTGGATCGGGTAGGAGACTCATATGTAGAATAAAGCTGTAACATGTGTAAAATGAGGCGCTTCATTAGTTTATGGTTGTGGATCAGTTGTTGGTACGGGATTTCGGCATATGCTCAAGTAGAGATTCGTGCTACTTATCGTGAACCTTTTCGTCCGATATATCATTTTACTCCACCTGTAAATTGGATGAATGATCCCAACGGATTGGTATTTAATCAAGGTAAATATCATTTGTTTTATCAATACAATCCTTTTGGAATGGAATGGGGGCATATGAGCTGGGGGCATGCCGTAAGTCGTGATTTAATTCATTGGGAAAACTGGCCTATTGCGATTCCAGAAGGACCCGAAGGTATGGTCTTTTCCGGATCGGCTGTGGTAGATAGTTTCAACACGTCTGGATTAGGCAGTCTTACTCATCCTCCCATAGTGGCTATTTATACCTCACACCATATTCTCGATAGCCTTCATCCGCAGGTGTACACCCAATCTCAACATTTGGCTTATAGCCTCGATGGCGGACGTACCTGGAAAAAATATACCCACAATCCAGTGCTCGATTTGCACATGAAAGATTTTCGGGATCCTAAAGTGTTTTGGTATGCACCTCATCACGTGTGGATCATGGCTGTTTCATTTCCCACACAACACCAGATTCATTTTTTTCAATCGGCCGATTTAATTCATTGGCAACATACGGGCAGCTTCGGCCCAGCAGGCGATACAACAGATGTATGGGAATGCCCTGATTTGTTTCCACTTCCGGTGTACGATGCTGCAGGAAGATCAACAGGAAAGACCAAATGGGTATTGATGGTTTCGGTGCAATATAATGTGCAATATTTCATAGGTGATTTTGATGGAAAAACTTTTCGTGCCGATGATTCCTCAACCATTCTTCGGGTAGATGATGGTCCTGATTTTTATGCAGCTACTACATACAATGATCTACCAGCCAGTGATCCTCGTCGCATTTGCATAGCTTGGATGGATAATTGGGCTTATGCAGCACATATTCCTACCTTTCCCTGGCGCGGATTTATGACTGTACCGCGTGTATTTCACCTACAACCCAATGCAAAGAGAAAGCTTAGGCTATATCAATATCCTGTAGACGAGATCAATCGCCTTGCCATGGATTCTATTACTTGGCATCATCGGCACATCGATGCTACCCATCCCTGGCAAATCGATGAATATCCATTTACATGTGGCAAATTATCGCTTCACATCAGCCACATCCACAAAAGATTTCAAGTCATTGTTGCCCAGCACGATTCCTTAGGCATTTGGATCAGCTATGATGCACGTTCAGGGCGCTTGCAGGTCGACCGTACACATAGCGGCCTCACCGATTTTGATCACCATTTCTCAACAACAGCAACGGTTGACCTTCTTCCTCAGAAAGAGCTGCAGTTAGATATTTTTTTGGATAAAAGTAGTGTGGAGATATTTGTAAATAAAGGAGAAAAAGCTATCACCATGCTGTTTTTCCCCAGACCAGAGCAAACAGGCATTTCCTTACAAGCATGGGGAGGCAGCTGTAGAATCGACAGTTTAAAACTCATTCGTTTTGTGCAACAAAAAAATATGATTCCTTAACCATTGTAATATTTTATTCGATTTATGGAAGCTATTTGGGGAATTGATTTAGGAGGAACGAAGATTGAAGGGGTGGTCTTGCCTGGTGATTGGCAAAAGCAATTGCCCGAGATTCATCCTATTGCTCGCAAACGCATCGATACAGAAGCCGATCGAGGATATACGCATATCTTGCACAGGATTAAATATTTAGTAGATCAGATTCAACATGAAACCCATACTCGGCCTCGGCAATTAGGCATCGGCACACCTGGCACACTCGACCCCGTAACAGGATTGATGAAAAATAGCAATACCGTTTGCCTCAACCAGCAACCTTTGAAGCGCGACCTGGAAGATCTGCTTCAAATACCTATTGTGATCGCCAATGATGCAAATTGCTTCGCCCTTGCCGAAACACGATTGGGGCGTATTGCCCGCGAGCATCTGCATCCTGAAGTGGTATTTGGGGTGATTATGGGTACTGGAGTGGGAGGCGGGCTGGTAGTGCATGATCGGCTCATTCACGGTGCACAGGGCATAGCAGGTGAATGGGGTCATAATTTTCTGGATGAATCGGGCGGACCTTGTTATTGCGGAAAGATGGGATGTGTAGAAACGGTGATCTCGGGACCAGCTTTGGAACGATATTACACGTCACTTACGGGTGAACAATTAAAACTAAAAAACATTGTGCAACGATATGCTCATGCAGAGCCCGCATCTGTGGCTACCATAGAACGCTTATTGGAATTTTTTGGAAAGGCTATTTCGGTAGTCATCAATATTGTAGATCCAGATGCGATTGTATTAGGAGGTGGATTAGCCAATATCGATTTGCTGTATTCTATAGGCCCTGCACGCATTCGCAAATATGTATTCAATAATCGCCTCGATACGCGCATCTTCCCTCCCGCATTGGGCGATAGTGCAGGCGTATTTGGCGCGGCTATGCTAGTTTCTAGATGATGCTGCTAATCGCTTCCATGAGGAGTAGTCTTTGCGTGCCAGCTATTATCATTCATATTGGCATCCATGAAAATACCAGGATCGAGAAATATCGATTGGATAGGTGTTTTACTGGATAGATGGATGACATAACGATTGGGTTGTGAGAGCCATACAGCCGCCGTGTAGTGAATCGTGTCTCGATGTTGAGGATATTGAATCACCAGATCGAAAGGCATCATAAAGCCACCATGATTTTGGATAATCAGGGTATATCCTCGAGATGTTTTTTGTACCTGTTCAATGCCTAAATCATCATATCCATTTGAGAAAAACCAACTCTTCCAAAAAGGATTTAAGTTTTTTCCCGATACCTGATTGAAGGTGTAAAAGAAATCCCATGGAGTAGGATGCTTGCCATGCCAGCGCTGCATATAAGCATGTAAACATTTGCGAAATAAAGAATCGCCCAGCATGTCTTTCAAGGCAATATAAGCTAAAGAAGGTTTTCCATAAGCATTGTTTCCATAAGCGACTCCTCTAAGCACGTTGGCTGGTGTAATAATCGGTAAATCTTCTTCCTGTGATGGATCATGAATCCAGCGAGTAATGCGAAACTGTTTATAAAAACTGTCTGCAGCTGCTTTACCCCGCTCTACCTGCCCAATCAGCCATTCCAGAGTAGTAGCCCAACCTTCATCCATGAAAGCATAGCGGCTTTCATGGGTACCCATGTAAAATGGAAAATACGTATGGCCGATCTCATGATTTTCCACCAATTGCGAAAAGGCCAGATTGCGTGTGCTAGCATCATTGACCATCATGGGATATTCCATGTCGGCAAAACCTTGTACTACCGTCATCTTGGGATAGGGATAGGGTATGCCTGGCCAAAAACGGGAATACCAGGATAAGGTATAACAGCCAATAGCCACTGCCCTACGGAAATCGGCCGCAGTATCCTGATAAGCCGCTTGTACACTTACTCGGCGCATCGTTGTAGAATCGACCACCACACTGGCTCCATCCCATACATCATGATCGCTAATGGCCACAGCTACATCACTCACATCATGAGCAACCCATTGCCACACATTCCATTCCCGATTGCTGGTCACCCGATGTTGAAGCATGTCGTCGAGTGTAGCGATATGTACCACCGTATCTGATATTTCCGATTGTCGCAACCGCTCAACTATAGCTGGCTGCAGCACACCATCTGGATTGAGTAGAGTGCCAGTAGCCCACACTACAAAATCACGAGGCACTTTTACTTGCAGTTGATAATCATTGAAATCATTATAAAACTCTTGATAACCCGTAAAATCGAGCCGATCCCAGCCATTATAATCATCATACACGGCAATACGCGGATAAAAATAAGCTAAGTAAAAAGTAGTGGAATCGATAACCCCTTCTCTGCCGTGGCTACGTGCAAGCGTGAAATGCCAGTCGATCGTGAGTTGTACGCTATCATGCGGATATAAAGGAGTAGGCAAAAAAAGATTTTGCCAGGTAAAATGATATTTAGGATTTTCAAAATTTACTTCTTTACCATTGACCTGTACTCGATCTACAATTGTTCCCTGGGTAAACCAATTGCTGTCTACATCCATATAACGCAAAGCCTCTGGCTTATGTACATTTAAGATGAGGCGCAATACTAAATGTTTTAACGTATCGGGGCTATTGTTGTAATAAGTGATGGTTTCTTGACCAAATATCTCGCGTGAAGGAGGTTGTACCATGATGGAGATATTATATTTCCCACGATTTTGCCAATAATTCAGCCCAGGTAATCCACTCAGCGAGCGCGTGCCTTTCTGAATGGCCAATTTGATGTTTCGAGGCATGTATAACAATTGTGCTGATGCAGGCCGGTTGAATAAGGTTAATAGCATCCATACAAAACATAAAAGAGAAATGCTTCGCATAAGTGTGTAATTGTTTAGCTAAAATACAACATACTGAATAAAACATCTACATAGATTTGCCGACAAGATCCAACCATTCACCGATCAAAAGGGCGGAAATCGATTATGAAGCACTAACTTCGTCTCTGTTTTCGATTTCATATTCAGATGGAGGGGGAAGGATCATCCAATACTACATCTCAATCTGCTGTTTACTCAGGATTGATGCAATTGCTCAGGCCATATACTGGCTTGATGTTGTTATTGTTGTTGATGACCTTGTTGAGCAATGGTATGAACCTGTTTATTCCTCAGCTGGTGGCTCGAGCTATCGACCAATATCATGCAGGGCATCAGATACACCGTTTCTGGGTAATGGGATTTTTATTTGCAATAGCCTTTATTTTTGTATTCACTTACTTGCAAGGCATTTTGCAAACATATCTTTCTGAAAAAGTAGCGCGTGATCTACGAAACCAGCTTGCACAAAAGATTTCTGAACAAAGTTATTTGTACATAGAAAAACAAACGCCTGCAAAACTACTTACCCATTTGACCTCAGACGTTGATGCCATTAAAATATTTATTTCCCAAGCAGTGGTATCCATACTTTCTTCTGTGATTGTAGTCATTGGAGCGGCTATTTTGTTGATCAGCATTAACGGAAAACTTGCCTTAGCAGTATTGCTCATGATTCCCATCATCAGTATCGTATTTTATCAAATGCTAAGGAGAGCCAGGCCTTTGTTTAAAAAAGCGCAAGAAATCATCGATTGGCTCAACAGAGTGATTACAGAAAACATCATTGGTGCAGCTTTGGTGCGTGTGCTGCATGCCGAACAAACAGAGTATAACAAATTTTTTGTTGCCAGCGGTAAAGCTCGTTCATTGGGGATTGCTATATTACGTTTGTTTGCCATGCTCATACCTATTATCTCTTTCACCTCCAATATGGCTATTCTCACAGTATTGGTGCTAGGCGGGCATTTAGTTATTCATCACCACATGACTTTGGGTGAGTTTGCGGCATTCAATAGTTATATTGCTATGCTGGTGTTTCCTATTCTGCTCATTGGCTTTATGAGTAATGCAATTGCTCGTGCTGGCGCTTCTTATCAACGTATTCATCAATTGCTAACCGCTGCAATCCCAACTTCTCCAGGTATTTTACAGGATAAACTCGAAGGACATATTGCCGTACAACAAGTGTGCTTATCATATGGCAATAAACCTATACTTAAAAATATTTCGTTTACTATTTCACCACATACACGTACGGCTATTATTGGACCTACAGCCGCAGGAAAAACGCAATTGCTTTATCTATTGGCTGGATTGATACAGCCCGATTCAGGTAAAATCTTATTTGATGGAAAAATGATTTCCGAATGGGATCCTACAGTTTTTTACAAACAAATAGGTATCGTGTTTCAAGACAGCATCATTTTTCACATGAGTTTATGGGAAAATTTGGCTTTCCACCCTGAAGTAACCCATGAAGATGTACAATTAGCTATTGAAACTGCGGCTTTGAAAGAATTTATTGACTCGTTGCCAGAAGGTCTACAAACCAAAGTCTCAGAGCGAGGCAATAGCCTGTCGGGCGGACAAAAGCAGCGTGTGATGCTGGCTCGAGCATTAGCGTTAAGACCTCGTATCTTGCTACTCGATGAATTTACCTCAAGGGTCGACTGGCAAACAGAGAAAAAAATTATGCACAACCTAAAATTGCATTATCCCGATATCACTTTGATCTCAGTTACACAATCTATTGATCCCATAAAAGATTATGACCAGATTATTTTACTGATGGAAGGTGAGTTGATTGCTGTAGGTAAACATGAAGAGTTGCTGCATTCCTGCCCAGAATACGTTCAAATTTATACCTCACAAAGAAGTACAAGCCAATATGAACTACAATCTATATGATATTCAACAAGCCCATGATAGCTCAAAAAATAATTTTCAGATTATCCAAAAGATCAGTCCGCTTATTCGAACTCAAAAGCATCGCTTGGCATGGGCTTGTATGACCATGCTCATCAACTCTGCACTCAACTTAATAGCCCCCTTGATTATTGGTTATACCATCGATAAATATATCCAACACCAAAACATGCATGGCGTGTGGATGAATGGCTTAATCTTGTTGGTCATGTACGTCATAGCGTTGTTGTGCAATTATTTGCAAACTTTATTCATGGGTATCGTTGGGCAAGAAATATTGTACAATTTACGTAATCAGATATTTGAGAAATTGCAGGAATTACCCTTGGCATTTTTTCATCAAAATCAAGCAGGCGATCTCATTTCTAGAATCAACAATGATACAGATAAACTCAATCAATTTTTTTCTCAATCGTTGATTCGATTTTTGGGGTTAATGGTTACCATGATAGGCGCCGGCATCTTTTTGATTAGCGTGCATCCTTCACTGGGGGCTGCAGCTCTCGTTCCAGCTTTAGGTATCTGGGCATTTACACACTTCACTGCAGCATGGATTAAACAAAAAAATGCATTAAATCTAAAAGCAGTAGGCGGATTTACTGCGGAGATTCAGGAAAGTCTACATAATTTTAAAACCATCATTGCTTTTTACCGTAGAGATTATTTCAGAAATCGATTTGCTACAACTAATGCAGAAAATTATCGGACAGCTGTTCATGCTGGGGTAGCCAATAACTTGCCACAACCTGTATACGGTCTTTTCTCTAATTTGGCCCAGCTCATCGTGCTTGCTTACGGTATTTATTTAATTTCTACAGGATCCTTTACGATAGGTTTGCTCATTAGCTTTCTGGTATATGTCAATCGATTTTATAGTCCACTCCAGCAACTCGCAGCATTATGGTCATCCTTTCAAGTAGCACTTGCTGGGTGGGATCGGATTTCTTATATACTCAAGTTAAAATCAGATCTACCCATCATTCCCGTTACCATTTTTCGAGATTCTGCGTATCAATTAGAATTTGATCAAGTGAGTTTTAGTTACGATGGAAAAAAAGAAATCTTGCACCAAGTAAGTTTTCATTTGCAAAGAGGCAAAACTTATGCATTTATTGGCCCAACGGGTGGAGGTAAAACAACTATTGCTTCATTGATGGCTCGACTGTATGACCCTCATCAAGGTTCTATATTTCTTGATGGTCGCGACTTGAGAACGTACGCGCCAGCCGAACGTTGTCGCAAAATTGGATTTATTCTTCAAGACCCTGTTTTATTCACGGGTACGGTAAAAGATAATATTTTGTATGGCCATCATACATATCAACACTATAGTGATGCAGCACTCATGCAACTGCTCGAATCCAAGGGTTTACAGGTATTGCTCGAAAAATTTCCTGATGGATTACACACACAAGTAGCTTTGACAGGGCATTCGCTTAGTCTAGGCCAGAAACAGCTGATCGCCTTTATCAGAGCGGTTTTGCGAGAACCAGAAATCTTGATCCTCGATGAGGCTACAGCAAATATTGATACTGTAACCGAGCAACAATTGACCCATATTTTAAACGAACTTCCTGTGAATACTACGCGCATCATTATTGCTCATCGCCTCAACACGATTGAACATGCCGATGAAATCTTCTTCGTTAATGCGGGCAATGTGAAGCCGGCTGGTTCTTTGCAACACGCCTTACAAATGCTTATGCAAGAGCAAAGAATAAGCTAAACACTGTAAACATCTCGTTAAACTTCTTCAAGTGTAGTTCTAAACAGCATGAACCTGTAATTTTACAGCAAAATTGACTGCTGAATGAAACTCCTGAGCGTAGCGTGTTTATTTTGTTTCGGCATAGCATTTACTGTCTATGCACAGCAAACACAGCCATTTGCTGTTGTACAACAAGACCGGCAAAATTATGTGATGCATGAGGTGCAACCCGGTGAAACTTGGTATCGACTGGGAAAGATTTATCACCTAGATCCTACCATCATTGCACGTGCCAATCGGATGTCTATTCAAGATGTTTTACCTGCCCATCTTCAATTGCGCATTCCCTTGCTAGTAGAGAACTTCGTTCAATCGCCCCGTATTCCATCTGGGAATTATACTCCCGTATATCATCAAGTAAAGCCCGGAGAAACACTTTATCATATCAGCCAATTGTATTCGCCTGCAACTGTAGAAAGCATCAAGGTTTGGAATCACCTATCGAATAATAATATCCGTGTAGGACAATGGCTTATTGTGGGTTATCTGTATTTCGATAAACAGGCCATGCTAGCAACTCGCATCTTCTCTACTCACAATGAGGGCGATACTCATTTACATCAAGCCCAAACGAAAGTAAATATGATCGATAGCAGCATGCTTTTTCGAGCACTGCCGCCTCGCACGGCCAGTGAAGGTCATATACCTCCACCTTTGCCTGCCGCCAATTCAAGTTTAGATACACATTCAATTTCATCATCAACGAGCCTGGTTTCGCCTTTACCCACAAGCAATCATCTGCCTTCATCTGCTTTCCCACAGGAAACAAAGGCAACAGTTGTCTCGCCTGTATCAACAAGCGAACCTACAAGTCCTTTTCTCGATGAATATTTGCAACAACAGCACCAAAAAGGTTGGCGACAGGCCGAGATCAGAGGGGCTGGTAGCTGGTTTTCAAGTAATATTCCACCTACATCAAAAAAATATTATGTGTTATTCAATGAAGCACCCCGTGGGCAAGTCATTCAAATCACCAATCCGCTCAACGGAAAAAGCATTTATGCAAAAGTGCTAGATGATATTCCGAATCTGGCCGAGAATGCTCAGATTATCGTGAAAATCAGCGATGCTGCACAAAAAGATTTAGGTATCACACAGGATAAGTTTTTTTGTATTGTACATTATTTTCGGAATGATTCTCTTCGATCAATCGGCGAATAGGTAATTCTTGCTATTTATACCATACCATTAAGGATAGATATAGAGAGATTCTCTTTATACCAGGATTTAAGTGTGATGGAAAACCTTCAGTTTGATGCAACTATTTTTTCATACAAGTATCCGGGATAATTACGAGAATATAAGGACTATTTACGAACAACAAGTGATCGCGTGGCTTTATTCCAAGAAGGGCATTTACTTGATATTGTTACTCGGGGATAAATAATAAAAAAACTCTCAAAACCATTGTGGGCAGTAATAGCAAATGATCTTTTACCTTTTGTTAATGGATTTGCAAAAATCCCCTTATGTGAATACCAGCTTCCTTTTTGGAGAAAATATTCATATTACACTCAAAAAACAACAAATTCATATTGAACCATTACAATATTATTTAATGGAAAAATATTCAGATTTAGTTATTGAACCTATTTCTCCTAGCCGATATGCTTTAAAAAATAAAATTGAAGAATTATTAACCAAATTGCATTTGAAAAATCAATCTCATCTATTAGTAAGTAGTCTGCCTCTAGGCTGGAAACAGAGGTTATCTTTTTTAGTGGCTATGATTCACAATCCAGCTATTGTATTTCTGGATGAGCCAAATTAGTAAAGTAGATCCTATTACTAGACGACAGTTTTGGGAAATGATTTACGAAACAGCACACCAGGGGTTAACCGTTTTTATTACTAGACATTACATGGATGAAGCCGAATATTGCAACCGATTGAAGGCAGGTATAGCTTATGGATACATACAGAAAATTGTCCAGCATGTTTATAGCCCGGTTTTTATTTTACTTAGTGGTTTGTTTACACCAATTGAAAGTATGCCTACATGGGCACAAAAGATCACGTGGTTTAATCCTGTAGCTTGGTTTATCAAGGTTATTCGTATGGTTTTGTTAAAAGGGAGTGGTTGGAATGATGTACAACCTTATTTTCTGATTATCTCTATTTTTGCCATTTTCACCAACGCCATAGCTGTTTTAGCTTATAAAAAACGGGCATAAGCTTTTATTTCTCTAATTATTGTATTTATGGATAAAACTTGTATAGCCTGATTTGAGGGTTCATTCCTACGAAATGATGTGTATTTGATGTTCTCTACATTTAATCCCGGAACCCTTTTAAAAACTCATGTACAGGCAATCGTTTTTTCCCTTCCAGTTGAACCTCATCGAGTTCTACCCAGGCATCTTGTGCGGCAAATCGAAACATCGTTTTGTGGTCTGTAACATAATTGCCTGGAGAAACATGAGGAATTTCGTTGACGACATGCGCTCGATAAATACGAAATATTTTTTGGTTGAGCATAGTCCATGCCACGGGCGATGGATTCATGCCCAAGATCAGTTGCACGATGCGTTGAGCGGGTTGATGCCAATCTATTCGAGCATCTTCCTTTTGGATCTTTGGAGCCGTGTGTATGATTTGGCCGGGCTTGATGAGCGTATGTTGGGGAATGGGGTGAAGGTTTTGTTGCTGAAGTCCCTCTATGGCCTGAAGTAACAATTCGGCTCCCATTATTTGTAGCCTGTCGTGTAGTTCGCCTGCCGTTTCCCCGGGCCGTATAGCTGTTTTTTCTTGCAGTAATATATCGCCCGTATCGATATCTTGATTGAGTCGAAAGATGGTGATACCCGTTTCTTGCTCACCATTGATAATAGCCCACTGGATAGGTGCTGCGCCTCGATAATCGGGAAGCAAAGAAGCATGAATATTAATGGTACCCAATGGAGGCAGTTTCCAAACAACCTCCGGCAACATGCGAAAAGCTACCACTACTTGCAAATCAGGACGTAAAGCTTCTAGCTCTCGCAGAAATTCGGGATCTTTAAGCTTAACAGGTTGTAACAAGGGAATAGCATGTTGAAGAGCTACCTGTTTAATGGGTGAAATGGATGGACGTAATCCTCTTCCCGCTGGTTTATCTGGAGCGGTAACCACACCTACTACTTCATGATGGGAATGCAACAATGCTTCTAATGCAGGAATGCCAAAAGCTGCCGTGCCTAAAAAAACTATTCGTAATCGATCTCGCTGCATGTGTTTCAAGGATACAATAAATATTTTTGGCGAATGGCTTGGAAACGATGTAAAGCGGGCTGCCAACTTCTGCGAATAGCACGCTCACTATAGCCTTTTTCAATTTGCTGTTGCAAAATAGTATTCCCGGCAAGTTTAGAAAAATATGCGTTGAAGAAATGTGCTTTATCAGGAAACATGCGATAGGCCTTAATTAGCCATTTAAGTACCAGATGATGATCTATCTCCTTTAAGGTCTGTGCAGGAGATTGAATGAGTGAAAAACCATAACACACCTGATTTTCATAAGGAGGGTGTGTAGCTCCAGGTTGACTTTTAGGAGTGAAAGCAAATAGTTGGTGTGGAAATTCGGGATGACCAAATACTTCAAAAGGATGGTCGGTACCTCTGCCTATGCTAATTGCTGTACCTTCAAAAAAGCATAATGAAGGATATAAATATACGGCATTCATGTTGCGCAAGTTAGGTGAGGGAGCAACAGGCAGTTGATACAAGCTATCATGAGTATAATGCAAACAAGGCACAACAGTGAGTGAGCAAGTATCTCCCTGAGCTAGCCAATGCTCCCCATTCAGCATACGAGCATATTCTCCCGGTGTCATGCCATATACTACTGGAATAGGTTGCATGCCCACAAACGATCGATAATTTGTGTCGAGTACAGGGCCCTCTACATAAAACCCATTGGGATTGGGTCTGTCCAACACAATCAATGGCAAATGATGCTCGGCTGCCGCCTCCATCAAGTATTGCAAGGAAGAAATATAAGTATAAAATCGCACGCCAACATCTTGAATGTCGTATACCAACACATCAACGTCTTGTAAATCAGCATCTGTTGGCTTATAACGTCCAGCACCATATAGAGAAATCACAGCAATACCCGTTGCCGAATCAATCGTATTTCCTACGTGTTGGCCAGCACTTGCCTGCCCGCGGAAACCATGTTCGGGACTGAAAATTTTAACAATTTGTATGCCTCGTTTCAGCAACGTATCTACTAAATGCGTATGCCCCACTATCGAGGTTTGATTAACCAGAAGTGCTACACGCTTGTGTTGCAACAAAGGCAAGTATTGATCCATTCGTTCGGCACCAGTAACGATAGGCTGTGCTTGTGCAAACAAGTTCATTATACATAAGCATAAAATAATTCCATAAACTCTCCATGGCCGATGTATGTGCCGAAAGATAATAGATAACATACGTAGGTGTGTTTTGGATAAAAACAAAAAAAACAATATTTCATTGTAAAATGAAAATTTTTTTACAGCCTGTTTTATCATCCCAATCTTTTTGTCTAACTTGCTTAT
The DNA here is from genome assembly GCA_023511875.1 of Thermoflavifilum sp. Taxonomy (GTDB): domain Bacteria; phylum Bacteroidota; class Bacteroidia; order Chitinophagales; family Chitinophagaceae; genus Thermoflavifilum. Next base: position 61,145 of record JAIMAQ010000010.1, on the reverse strand, counting down.
TATTGATCACTTATTAATGTATCAAACACATGACAAAAGTTGTTAAAAAAGGTGACACGGTGAAAGTGCACTATCTCGGAAAATTATCTAACGGCATGACATTCGACTCATCTGAAGGGCGCGAACCCTTTGAGTTTGAGGTGGGAGCAGGTACAGTGATTAAAGGGTTTGAAGATGCCGTGCTGAACATGCAAGTAGGAGAGAAGAAAACGGTGAATATACCCAAGGAGCAAGCTTATGGCGATCGGGATGAGAACTTAGTGGTAAATTTTCCACGCGATCAATTTCCACCCGACTTGCATCCGGAAGTAGGCATGGAATTACAGATGAGCAATGATGCCGGACAGGTTTTTCCTGTTTTCGTGCAAGAAGTTGCTGAAGACCATGTTACGCTCGATGCCAATCATCCATTGGCTGGAGAAGATTTGATCTTCGAAATCGAGTTAGTAGAAATTTTATAAGCTATTCCTAGCTTTTCCCCGATGTGAGCAATTGATGTCAGGGCATCATGCTCATATTGGGGTTTTTTATGACTTGTTGCCGATCGATCACAGCCACTGTAAGCCGACTTACACTGACTAGTTTATTTCTATCATCAGTAATGCGAATATCCCATACCTGAGTGGTTTTGCCAATATGAAGCGGGCGGGCAATGCCATGCACATGCCCTTCAGATACGGGTCTGATATGATTAAGGTTGATTTCCATACCCACGCAGGCTTTTTCTTGCGGATTCACCACCAATGCAGCTGCCACACTTCCCAGCGTTTCAGCCAAAGTGGCCGAAGCGCCCCCATGAAGTAAACCATAAGGCTGACGGGTTTTTTCATTTACGGGCATCATTGCTTTCAAATAATCTGGGCCAATCTCCGTAAAAACAATGCCCAAATATTCACTCATCGTACCTTTTGATAAGTCGTGTAAAGTATCTAGATTGATGTCTAAAGAAAACCAAATGGGATGCATAATGTATACGTTGAACATGAGCAAGATAAGGAAAAATGGTGTGCATTCAATGTTGGGCAGCAATCGCTTGTTGCCTTACCTCTCCAATCTGTTCGATGCCGTAAGTAATGATATCGCCTGGTTGTAAAAACTGAGGAGGGCGCTTTCCCATACCTACTCCAGCTGGTGTACCCGTAGAAAGAATATCACCCGGCATGAGCGTCATAAACCGACTCAAATAATGAATCAAGAAAGGAATACGAAAAATCATCTCACCCGTATGGCTTTGCTGCTGCATTTGACCATTTACACTAAGCCAGAGTTTTAAACCGTGTGGGTCGGGAATCTCATCGGCGGTGACCAGGTATGGGCCCAATGGGGCAAAACTGTCGAAGCTTTTCCCTTTAGTCCATTGTCCTGTATCGGCTAGTTGAAAATGTCGTTCGCTATAATCGTTCATGATTGTATAGCCTGCTACATACGACATGGCGGTAGACTCATCTACATGTTTTGCTTTTTTGCCTATCACCACGGCCAATTCCACTTCCCAATCGGTTTGCTGGCTTCCCACCGGAATAACCAGTGGATCGGTTACTCCACATAAGGCCGAAGGTGCTTTTAGGAAAATAATAGGTGAACTAGGCCGGCTCGCACCTGTTTCTCGCGCATGATCAGCATAGTTCAACCCAATGCAGATGATCTTAGAGGGCTTTTTTACGCATGGGGCGATACGCGTAGGAGATATAGGCGTACAGTCTTGACGATGCTCCTCCCACCAGGCCTTCAAGCGATGAATGCCATCGGTTTCCCAGAAATGTTCGTCGTAATCTTCTCCAAAAGCCGATACATCGTATCCCTGCCCATTGTGCCATAGGCCAGGGTGTTCGTCATTAGGCATACCAAATCGAAAGAGTCGCATAAATAGATTAAGGCTTTGACATGATGGGATGATGGAAAGGTGCAGTGCGCAACTGAGCAAATTGAAGGACGATAATTTGATCGATTGGATCTGGTTGTAATTGATCGAGGTACAGGAAAATACCTTCGGGTTGTTGTTTAAAGCGAATAGGTTGTTGGGTATTGAAATCTTTAGCCGAAATTAATCGTGCCGAAATATTGGGAATAAACAGGATGCGATTTTCGGGTGCTTGTAAAATATGCAGATATTGCAAACCATTGGCTTGTGTGCTCACGCCCCAGGGCTGTGGAGGAATAATGCCTGCACGGGTATTATAGATGGTAGTTCCATATCGCTCCATCCATTTGCCTACAGCCAATAAGGTGTCTACAAACTCTTGCTGAATGCGGCCATCGGGCATAGGGCCTACATTGAGCAATAAATTGGCATTGTTGCCGGCGTTTCTTACCAATAAATGAATGATTTGTTTCACCGTTTTAAAATGATGATCGGCAAGTGTGAATCCCCAGCTATTGTTCATCGTTTCGCACGATTCCAAAGGAAGTGCTTTACTCACGCTTCCGCTATTCCATCCGTGAGAATTACCCCCAGGCAGGTCTTTTTCAAACTCTTGCACGTCTTGACCAGGTTCGGGATCATGATGATGATTGTTGATGATCAATGCTTGGGGTTGTAAACGATGGATGAGTGCATAGATTTCATCCAGATGCCAATTGGCCTGTGGGCGGTCCCATTCACCATCAAACCAAATACCACCAATAGGACCATATTGGGTAAGCAATTCGGTTAATTGTGTTTTCATGAATTCGATATAATGATCCCAATCGGCATACAAGGGCTTGCCATTCACCACGGGCTGCCCATAGCCATAGTCTGGTCTTCCCCAGTCGAGCAACGAATAATAAAAAAACAATTTCAACCCTTGTTTTCTGCATTCTTCGGCCAGGTCTTTGAGCGGGTCGTGATGCCAAGGGGTAGCATCTACCACGTTGTATGGAGTGGCTTTGGTGGCAAACATGCTAAAGCCATCGTGATGGCGAGAAGTGATGGTAATGTATTTCATGCCTGCTGCCTTAGCCAGCGATACCCATTGGTGAGCATCAAAGGCATATGGGTAGAATAAACTTGCCAGCCTGCTGTAATCGTCATAAGCAATATGTTCATTGTGCATTACCCATTCTCCATCACCCAAAATGCTATAAATGCCCCAATGGATAAACATTCCAAAGCGTCGATTTTGAAAATCTTCCCGGGCTTGTAGGTTTTCAGGTGATGGTTGATAACCCGGCTGAGCTATTGCACAAACAGGCAACAATAAGAAGAGCAATAATCTAAGATATTGTTTCATCACATGGAATTTAATTGTTCAGTTTGATAAAACCACCATCGATTGGATAATCGCAACCGGTAATAAAAGCCGCTTCGTCGCTACATAGATAAAGTGCCAATGCAGCAATTTCCTCGGGCTTTGCCATGCGCCCAATAGGCTGAGTTGCAGAAAGCTGTTGAAACATTTCGGTTTCGCGGCCAGGGTAATGCCTTTTTATAAAACCTTCCACAAAAGGCGTATATACACGTGCTGGAGATATACTGTTGCATCGGATATGATCGTGAATATAATCTTTAGCCACCGAGAGCGTCATGGCATAAACAGCACCCTTACTCATGCTATAGGCAAAACGATCGGGAATACCCACATGGGCGGCTATCGAGGCCACGTTCAGGATAACGCCGGATTGGCGTTGTATCATGATGGGTAATGCGGCCTGCATGCAGAGAAAAGTACCTTTTACATTGACATCAAATACACGTTGAAAATCGGCAACCGATGTGTTTTCTAATGTACCAATATGTGATATACCCGCACTATTGACCAATATGTCGATTCCTCCACAATCGTTTACAATTTGCTGCATGGTATGCTGCACTTCATCGGCAAGGGTTACATCACATCGATAAGCCGTAGCTTGAAATCCCATGGCCGTGATTTCACGTACTACCTCCTGGGCTTGTGGCAGTTGAATATCTATCACACACACTTTAGCTCCCTGTTGGGCAAACAGGCTGGCGATGGCTTTACCAATTCCACTGGCACCTCCAGTGACCAAGGCTATTTTCCCGTTGAGTTGAAACAAGCTTGCCATGTATAGAAAGATAAAAATACTCTTTCTCCTGGGAAAATAAAATAGCTTCAATTACACCATTCGCTTGCACAATCTCATTGGGTCTTTTCTTATTCGTGTAATTTTTGCGTGCGTATATATTCGGCTTGTGCGTTAAACTCAAAAACTTGTGCTTCTCCTGTGGCAATTTCTACTTCCGAAATCTTTTCCGCAGGAATATGTTCCAAATACATCTTCAATGCACGCAAGCTATTGCCATGTGCAACGATCAAAATTTTCTTTCCAGATTTGACCAGGGGAATTACTTCTTGGGTATAACAGTCTACCACACGATCGTAAGTATCTTTTAGGCTTTCGCCGTGTGGCGGGCGGTCTTCAAACCCTCTACGCCAGCGATGAACTTGTTCGGCACCAAAGAGTTTAGCGGTTTCTTCTTTGTTTTTGCCTTGTAAATCGCCATAGTGGCGTTCATTAAAAGCCTGGAAGCGTTGTACCAGCAATTGATCACGCACAATGCCTGGTGCTTCGACCAACATGTACATCAATGTTTCCCAGCTGCGTTTCAATGCAGAAGTAATGGCTACATCGAAAACCAATTGATGCTTGGCCAACAGCTGTCCTGCACGTCGAGCTTCTGCGATACCATTTTCCGATAATGAGCAATCAATCCATCCGGTAAACAAGTTTTTCTGGTTATACACCGATTCACCATGACGAATTAACACTAAGTAGTTACTAGCTTGTGATAATGACTCCATATCGATTGGTTTTGGTTTGCAAAGTAAAGATATCCTTTCACATAAGGTTTTACAGGCTTAGCAAAAAGGTTTTGAAGGTTTCAAAATCGTTTGGCATCCGAATAGCTTGTTTATGTCGTTGCAAGAGCGCTGTAGTGGTCTCTGGTAACGACGGCCAGTAGCGTAGCTTACGCAATGCTTCTGGATAAATATTGGCAAATTTGCCAGGATGTGCTGTGGCCAGAAAAACACCTGGAGCATCAGATGGATGATCATGAAAATAAGCATTCAGTCCTAAGCTGGCAATGGCTGTGTGTGGACAAACTATGTATTGTTCCTCTTTAGCTATGCGCTCAATTTCGCCAAGGGTTTGGATATCATTGAAAGCATATCCTGTTATCCGTTTTCGCATTTGTTCCACATCGTGATCAAAGAGTTCACTCAAGCGTTGAAAATTACTGGGATTTCCCACATCCATAGCATTAGAAAGGGTTTGAATGGAAGGCCTCGGCGAGAAAATGCCCGTTTGCAAATATTGCGGCACTTCGTCGTTTACATTGGTTGCCGCTACAAAATGTTGCACCGGCAAGCCCATGCGTTGGGCAAATACACCAGCGGTGAGATTACCAAAATTACCACTGGGAACAGAAAATACGGGGGCTTTTGAAATGCCCAGTCTTTGCAGTTGTGCCCATGCATGAAAATAATAAAAGCTTTGTGGAATGAGTCGGGCAATATTGATGGAATTAGCCGACGCCAGAACCAAACGTTGATTGAGTGTATGATCTAGAAAAGCTTGTTTCACTAAACGTTGACAATCATCAAAACTGCCTTCAATCTCCAATGTGCGAATATTATCGCCCAATGTAGTAAGTTGTTTTTCTTGTAAAGGGCTCACTTTCCCTGAGGGGAAAAGGATGATCACCTGTATGCCGGGCACTCGATGAAAGCCCAGGGCAACGGCTCCTCCTGTATCGCCTGATGTGGCTACGAGAATATGCACGGTGCGCTGGCGTTTTTCTAAAAAATAAGCCATTAATCGGCTCATGAAGCGAGCGCCAATATCTTTAAATGCCAATGATGGCCCATGAAATAATTCTAGCACAAAACGTCGATCACCCAATCGCACCAGGGGCACTTCAAAACAAAATGCTTCATCTACCATACGGCGCAGGCTATTTGCATCTACCTCATCGTGTAAATATGCTTGTGATAAGCGAAAGGCAATATCTTGAAAATCACCAGCCACCATCTGTTTCAGGTCGGATGTCGACAACACAGGCAATTGGCAAGGCATATACAGGCCGTTGTCAGGAGGCAAGCTTTGGAAGAGCGCTGTTTCTAAATCTACAATATGCTGTCGGTTACGTGTGCTGTATAGTTTCATCACTCGGTTTACTATTTTGATGAAGGGGTAAACGGTTGAGAAGCCAGGATTTTTGGACCATGGATATTGATAGAAGAGATATAAATGTCTGACGTTATGCCTTGATGTGCTAGATGATTTTTTAGCTGTTCCAGCAAATGTTTGGCCACCAGCTGATCTTTACACAGGGCAAACACACTGGGGCCCGATCCAGAGATACCAAAGCCAATAGCACCTGCTGAAAGAGCAAGGCGTTTTAAGGCATCGTATTCAGGAATCAGAATGGCTCGCACGGGCTCAATGATCACATCTTGCATACTCCGCGACATCAGCTCAAAATTATTGGTATACAACGAGCTAATGAATCCGGCCAGATTACCCATTTGCATGGTAACATCGGAAAGCGGAATATAGGGTTTAAGGATTTTGCGGGCATCGCGGGTTTGAATCTCAATATGTGGGTGTAAGAGAGCGCAGGTGAGGGATGTGGGGGTAGGCAGTTGAACGATATCTAAAGGTTGGTAGCTGCGGATCAGCACAAAACCTCCCAGTAGTGCTGGCGCTACATTATCGGCATGTCCTTGCCCACAAGCAAGTCGTTCGCCTTCCATGGCCAGCTGCAGCATATCTTCCACACCTAAAGGTTGGCCGAGCAGATGATGAATAGCAAAAAGTCCGGCTACCGTGCTAGCTGCGCTCGATCCCAATCCACTGCCCACAGGCATTTGTTTGTGCAAAACAATTTCAATACCCAGGTCTTGACGCCCTATTTTTTCGAGATAGCGTATTACAGAAGCGCTTACGGTATTTTTTTGAGGGTCAAGAGGCAAGCGGCCATCGTCGCCATCAATAGCTCGGATGCGTACACCTGGCTCAGAGGAAAGAAACAATTCAACCTCGTCGCCTGGAAAGTCTACAGCAAAGCCCAACACATCAAAACCACACACCACGTTGGCAACAGTGGCTGGCGCAAATACCCGGATATACGACATCGAAGGCTGATCCATACAGTACAACAGTCAATACATCGATTATTGTGCTCCTACTTTTACCAGATCGGCAAATACGCCCGCAGCCGTTACCTCAGGGCCTGCACCAGGCCCTTTTACCACCAAAGGACAATCGCGATAGCGAGGTGTAGTAAACGCAATAATATTATCGCTACCAGTTAAAAAATAAAACGGATGCTGGGCATCAATGGCCTGTAAACGAATGCTCACTTTTCCTTGATCCATCACTCCAATGTAACGCAATACTTTGCCTTCTCGCGCAGCTTTGTGCTTGAGCGCCTCAAAATGGGCATCCTCTTCTTCAAGTGCTTGATAAAAAGCCTCTACTGTAGGAGCTTTTAAGCATTTTTCAGGTAAGATAGGCTCCATCTCTACATCTTCCATTTCTACGGCATAGCCCGAATCACGAGCTAAAATGAGCATTTTTCGCATAAAATCCAATCCGCTCAAGTCATCGCGTGGATCGGGTTCGGTATATCCCTTCGCTTGGGCTTCGCGAACGATTTCATGAAAATGGCGATCTCCCGTAAAAGCATTAAAAATATAAGAAATAGTACCCGAAAGAATAGCTTCAATTTTGAGAATCTTATCTCCACTCACCAGTAAATCATGCAAAGTACTGATGATAGGTAATCCCGCACCCACATTGGTTTCGTAAAAGAAATCCACTCCATATTTCCTCACTGCGTCATGAAAAGTTTTGTATTGTGCATAAGGTCCAGAATTCCCAAGCTTATTACAGGTGACGATAGAAATGCTGGAAGTGAAAATTTCTTCATAATAATTTACCACTTCTGCACTAGCCGAGTTATCGATAAATACACTATTAGGCAGGTTTAGTGATTTCATGCGGTGAATAAACTCGGGCAAGCTAGCTGGTTTACCTTTTTCTTGAAGGTAAGTTTCCCAACATTTTAAGGGTATGCCTTCTTCATCAAATGCCATGCGTCGCGTGTTGGTAATAGCTACCACTTTAATTTTCAAAGAGCGATTTTCCAGCAAATAATCTTCGTGCTCTGCAATTTGTCGCAATAATGTTTTGCCAATATTTCCGGTGCCGAGGAAAAACACGTGAAGTGTTTTCTTGGTGCGTATGAAAAATGCATCGTGTACTGCATTGAGGGCTTTCGACAAATCGTGTTGTTTCACCACAACAGATATATTGTATTCCGATGATCCTTGTGCAATAGCCACGACGTTGATGCCGTTTCGTCCTAGTGCGCTGAAGAGCTTTCCAGAAAGCCCTTTGGTTTGTCGCATATTTTCGCCTACAATAGCTAGAATCGATAGCTGGTGTTCTACTTCAGGTGGCTCCATCTTACGGGTAGCCAGCTCGAGTTCAAATTCCTGTTCGATGAGTTTTTTCGCTTTTTCGGCATGAGTTGGAGTTACAGCCACCGTGATGCTATGCTCGGATGATGCTTGGGTGATGAGAATGATGTTGATATTTTCTCGGGCAAAAAGAGAAAACAAGCGTCCGCTGATGCCCGAACGGCCCACCATGCCACTCCCTTGGATGTTGATCAGGCTTATATGGTTGATGCTGCTGATACCGCGAATCAGGCTACCATTGCGTTTGGCCTTTTCTCGAATTACCGTACCCGGAAATTCTGGATGAAAGGTATTGCGAATGATGACGGGAATTTTTTTGAGAATCACGGGAATTAATGTGGGTGGATAAATCACCTTGGCACCGAAATAAGAAAGCTCCATGGCTTCGGTGTAAGAGATTTCTTCGAGTGGAAAAGCTTTTTTCACGATGCGTGGATCTGCAGTCATAAACCCATCTACATCAGTCCATATCTGGATTTCTGTGGCATCTACTGCGGCACCTACCAAAGCAGCCGTATAATCGCTACCGCCACGGCCTAGTGTTGTGGTATGCCCTTGCTCATCTGAACCGATGAATCCAGTAATACAAAACAAAGCTTCCCGATGTTGTTGCACTGCTTGAGAAATGCAAGCATAAGTATGATCGGTATGCACCCGGGCATTTCCAAAACTGCTGTCGGTTTTAATCCAGTCGCGCGCATCCACATAGATCGTTTGCGGATCGTATTGCCGAAGAATATGGGCAATCATAGCGGTAGAACTTCGCTCGCCAAAACTCATGATCAGGTCGGCCGTACGTGCCGAGAGCTCGCGTAAAGCATATACCCCCTGCAGCAATGTTTCTAACTCATTAAGCAAGAGCTTTAGCTCCATGAGAGCCTGATTTTGCAGACGAGCTTCTACCAACTCATGAATGACTTCAAAATGCCGGGTTTGCAACTGTTGCAGGAGTGCGTAGAAATCTTTTCCTTGCTCAGCCAAAGAAGCTAAGTGTAACAATTGATTGGTAACCCCACTCATAGCAGAAGTAACCACTGCAAGAGGCTCACCGGGCTTGCGCTGCTGCCGAATGATAGCTACTACTTGCTTAATGCTCGATGCACTTCCCATTGAAGTGCCGCCAAACTTAAGTACTTTCACGATAAAGCATTTTAAAACACCTTCTTACGAAGAAGGCCTTCCTCAACGTTTGGAGGAAGGCCTTCGGAATATCTGTTGTTGACTAAGGTATTTATTGCCTACCTCCATGACTGCACGCCGGGCATGGTAATCATGGCCGTCATCCCTATCATCCCCGTAATTCGATGTGCATGTGCAATCATGGATCAATGGATAAAATCGGGTGTAAAACTAAATAATCTCCATGAATTCTTTTACAAAATTTTATTTTTTTCAATAAACCCTCTGTTTTTATGCTGATTGAAAACGTTTGAGGTCAAATATGCAAAACTAGAGAACAAGATTGTATTAACTTTACCCGCAACAAAACATTTACCCATATGCCACAGCCAATTCAAACTGGAAATTTCATTGACACCTTTGAGCACGTTGCAGTTCAAATTTTTCCGAATGAGAAGGAAGGATCGCGTTATGTAGCCCAGCAAATGGCCGATCTCATTCGCTCCAAGCAGCAAAATGGCCAACATTGTGTATTGGGCTTAGCCACAGGTTCATCACCCAAAAATGTGTATGCCGAGCTGGTACGCATGCACCGGGAGGAAGGACTTAGCTTTAAGCATGTGATTACTTTTAATTTAGATGAATACTACCCTATTGAACCCGATGCGCTGCAAAGCTTTCATCGGTATATGTGGGAACAGTTATTTAAACATGTAGATATTTTGCCCGAAAACGTCCACATTCCCGATGGCACAGTGCCTAAAGAAAAAATTCGAGAATATTGCCAACAATATGAAGAAGCTATTGAAAAAGCGGGTGGTATTGATCTACAACTACTGGGCATTGGACATAATGGACATATTGGATTTAATGAGCCTGGATCCAACATCAATTCTCGTACTCGGTTAATTGCTCTTGATCAGGCCACGCGCATCGCCAATTCCTATGAGTTTGCCCACATTGCCGAAGTACCCCGATTGGGCATCACCATGGGTATTAGCACAATTCTAAAAGCACGTCGTATTATCCTGATTGCCTGGGGCGAGCATAAAGCGCCTATTATTCGCAAAGCCGTAGAAGGGCATAGCACCGAACAAGTGCCGGCATCACTGCTTCAACAGCATCCCGACTGTACGTTTGTACTCGATGAACGGGCTGCTTCTGAACTGACACGATATAAATCGCCCTGGCTCACGGGTGAATGTGAATGGACGCCTAAAATGATTCGTAAGGCAGTATGTACGCTCGCATTAGCGCTCAACAAGCCCATCTTAATGCTTACCGACAATGATTACAACGATCACGGATTGAGTGATTTATTGGTACAATTTGGATCGGCATACGATATTAACCTCATGGTATTTAATGCCATGAAAAGCACCATCACGGGATGGCCAGGAGGTAAGCCCGGCGTGCATATTCCCGATCATCCAGAACGCAGTGAACCCGCCAAAAAACGGGTGTTGATTTTTTCCCCGCATATGGACGATGATATCATTTCTATGGGAGGCACCTTTATTCGGCTGCACGAGCAAGGACATGATGTGCATGTGGCCTATCAAACTTCGGGGAATATTGCTGTAAACGATGAGTTTGTGATTCGCTTTATTGATTTTGCCGTAGGGTTTGATGAAATTTTTGGTATCGATAAAAGTCGTGCTACTCAAATCATGAAAGAAGCACGCGAATTTATCCGAAACAAAAAACCCAGCCAGATCGATACGCCAGAGATTCGGGCAATTAAAGGGCTGATTCGCAAATGTGAGGCTAAAGCCACCTGTAGGTATGTGGGCATTCCAGAAGATCATGTGCATTTCCTCGACCTGCCTTTTTATGAAACAGGACGTATTGAAAAAAATCCACCTGGCGAGGAAGATATTCAGATTACTATGGACATCATTCGTCGGGTAAAGCCTCATCAGATCTATGCTGCAGGCGATTTAGCCGACCCGCATGGCACGCATAAAGTATGTCTTGATATCATCTTGGAAGCGCTCAATCGATTGAAATCCGAGCCTTTCATGCAAGATTGTTGGGTATGGCTCTATCGTGGTGCATGGCAAGAATGGGAGATTTATGAGATCGAAATGGCCATTCCCATGAGCCCCGATCAAGTGCTTCAAAAACGACATGGCATCTTTATCCATCAGTCACAAAAAGATGTAGTCGTATTCCAGGGCAATGATCGGCGCGAATTTTGGCAGCGTGCCGAAGAAAGAAATGCAGCTACAGCCGAGCTTTACGACCGACTTGGATTGCCCAAATATGCAGCCATGGAGGCTTTTGTTCGATATCGTTTTTAAAAACTACTCGCATCATGTCGCATAAATGGATCTTGCTAGGGTGTATACTCATTCCCGCTCTGGCCTGTGCCCAACAGCAAGCACACAAAACAACAACGAATCATCGAGCTTATGCTTTAAAGTTGCATCGACAAGCACTCGTGTTCGACACGCACAACGATGTACTTTCCGAGCTCACCATGAAAGGTTATGATATTTCTCATAGGCTTTCGGTGGGAAATACAGATCTGGTGCGTTTACAGCAGGGTGGGGTAGACGCTCAATTTTTTTCAATTTGGTGTGATGGCTCTTATGGAAAGGGGCAAGCTTTTGCTTGGGCTAATCGGGAGATTGATTCTTTAATGGCCATCATCCACAGAAATCCAGATCGAATCGCATTGGCTACTTCGGCGCATCAAGTAGATAGTATTGTGGCTCAGCACAAAATTGCTGCACTCATTGGCGTAGAAGGCGGGCATATGATTGAAGATCGACTCGATTATCTGGATAGCCTCTATAAGAGAGGGATGCGTTACATGACGCTTACCTGGAATAATAGCACCGATTGGGCTACTTCGGCCGTAGATGAAACCCGAAATGCCGATAGGCTAAGCCACAAAGGGCTTACGGCCTTTGGACGGGAGGTGGTGCGCCGAATGAATCAATTGGGCGTGATTGTAGATTTAGCACATGTGGGCGAACAAACTTTTTATGATGCGCTGGCGGTGACTTCTAAGCCCGTGCTCGTATCTCATAGCAGTGTATATGCCCTCGACCCTGTAGCTCGTAATCTGAAAGACGACCAGATCAAGGCCGTGGCGCGCAATGGTGGGGTGATCTGTGTGAACTTTTATGATGCTTTTTTAGATCCGCAGTTTAGTCGTCGACTCGATAGCCTCATTGCTGCGCATCCTCGGCTCAGGGATTCGCTGCAGCAATTGTATCCAGAGACGATGGATTTTCAGATTCATTTCCTGCAAGCTTTGCCCCAGGCTGCTGAAAGCATTAAACCTCCACTCTCGCTATTAATAGATCATATCGATTATATCGTGAAATTGGTAGGTGTAGATTATGTTGGGCTTGGTGCCGATTTCGACGGAGCAGAAGCTTTTCCACGAGGGATGAACGATGTGACCGCTTATCCGCTGATCACAGAAGCCTTGCTCAAGCGGGAGTATAGCCCCGAGGATATCCGCAAGATCTTGGGAGGAAATGTTATGCGGGTACTTCGGGCAAATGATCCTTAAAGGCGGGGCGTGGTTTTAATCCCAATAATTCAAATAAAGCCTTATCGGCATCTACTCCAGGGTTGGGAGTGGTGAGTAGTTTTTCTCCAGAAAATATAGAATTGGCACCAGCTAAAAAACACAAAGCCTGTTCGGCTGCAGTGTATTGCAAACGTCCAGCGCTTAGCCTAACCATTGAGGTGGGCATGAGGATGCGTGCGGTGGCAATCATGCGTACCATATCCCAAATCTCTACTGGAGGCTGATTTTCGAGGGGTGTACCTTCAATAGCCACAAGGGCATTGATGGGTACCGATTCTGGGTGTTGAGGCATGTTGGCAAGTGTTTGCAATAAATCAATACGATCATCATGTGTTTCGCCCATGCCAATGATTCCACCGCAGCATACGGTAACCCCGGCTTTTCGCACATGTTCGAGGGTACGCAATCGATCGGCATAGGTGCGGGTATGGATGATTTCTCCGTAGTAAGTTGCAGACGTGTCGAGATTATGGTTGTAAGCATACAAGCCTGCATCGTGCAAACGTTTGGCTTGTTCTTCGGTAAGCATGCCCAGAGTGCAGCATACTTCGAGACCCATCGCACGGATCTCCCGAATCATTTCTAATACCCGGTCAAAGTCGCGATTGTTGCGCACTTCCCGCCAGGCAGCTCCCATACAAAAACGAGTAGATCCGTTTTCTTTGGCATTTCTCGCTGCCTGCAAAACTTCCTCTTTGTGCATCAGCGGCTTCGGTTTCACGGATGTATGGTGATGCACAGACTGTGAGCAATAGGCACAGTCTTCCGGGCAACCACCCGTTTTAATCGAAAGCAGGGTACATACCTGCACTTCACCTGGAATATGAAATTTTCGATGAATAGTAGCAGCCTGAAATATCAAATCCAACAAAGGTTGGTAATAAATCGCCTCAATTTCTGCGCGTGTCCAGTCATGACGAATGAGTGGCTCAACAGAGTCATGCATAGCTATATGGCTTTTAATTAAAAGTAATGGAAATTCATATCGGGTTTAATCTGCAATAGCGTGTGGTAGATCAGTTGAATAGTGTGTTCGATATCTTTTTTGCTCACCATTTCTACGGTGGTGTGCATGTATCTCAGGGGTAGAGAAATTAATGCAGAAGGGGTTCCATCGTTGGCATAAGCAAAGGCATCGGTATCGGTACCGGTGCTTCGGCTCACTGCGGCCAGTTGATACGGAATATCTTCTTTTTGTGCGGTGTGAATGATGAGTTCACGCAGGGTATGGTGAACAGCTGGTCCATACGTGATCACTGGGCCTTTACCCGATTGGATTTCTCCTTCCATATTTTTATTGATCATTGGTGTAGTGGTATCGTGGGTAACATCGGTGATGATGGCTGCATGCGGTTTGATCCTACGGGCCATCATTTCAGCACCACGTAAGCCCACTTCTTCTTGAACCGCATTTACCACATATAGCCCAAATGGGATTTGCTTTTTGTGTTCCGCTATTCTTCTGGCCACCTCGGCAATCATGAACCCTCCTACGCGATTGTCTAAAGCGCGTCCCACAATTTGGCCATATGCAAGCTCATCATAACTATCTTCAAAAGTGACCACACATCCCACGTGAATACCCAATTCTTCTACTTCCTTTTTGCTTCTAGCACCACAATCGAGAAAGATATTGTCGACTTTGGGTTGAGGTTCTTTGTTATCGGTATTGCGTATGCGTGTATGGATAGCGGGCCATCCAAAAACGGCCTTTACAATGCCTTTTTCGGTATGGATATGCACACGTTTGGAAGGAGCGATTTGCTGATCTGAGCCACCATTGCGAATCACGTAAATCAATCCTTCCGGGGTAATATAGTTCACAAACCAAGAAATCTCATCGGCATGTGCTTCAATGACCACTTTAAAAGCTGCATCGGGATGAATAATCGCGGACACACTCCCATACGGATCTATGATATAATCATCTACAAAAGGCTTCACATAGTCGAGCCAAAGCTTTTGCCCTTCTTTTTCAAACCCAGTTGGGGAGGGATTATCGATATATTTTTTTAAAAAATCCCATGCAGGTTCAAAACCATGGTTTTTTTTGTCTTTTTTAGATTTGGCCATAACCCATATGTTTTAAGCAGGCATTGAGGAATAAAAGATCAATTTGTATTCTAAGGCTCAAAGATAATACAAAGCTAGATTGGGATTATTGGGTATGCGTGAAATTTGTTTATAACTTCGACCAAGCCACAAGAAATGCTTGCAACAACATCATTCCATCTACACCCAGCAGGTAAACCATGTCGTGGCGATGACGCCGAGCATACTCAATGACTCCATACGTAGCTAATGCAGAAATGAGCATGGCGGCCATCTGTAAGGGTTCTGGAAACAAAAATAGATAATACACTGTTGTGCCAACAAATAAAATAAGTAAAAGGTATATGAGCAAATAGGCATTTTTTACCCCAATGGCAATGGGCAAAGTATGAATTCCATCGCGCGCATCAACAGGCACATCACGAATATCAAATGCCAAACAAAGGACAAACAAAAATATCATTCGCTGAAAAAATACCCACCAGAAAGCCTCATTAATATGATAAAGATGAATGACTGGAAACCATACGGTAACCAGGGTCCACACCAAACTTAAGGTAAGTATCTTCAAGAGCCCAAAATCTTTAATTCGCTTTCTTTGCGAAAATGGCAGTACTGGCAAAGAATACATTGCAGAAACCGCACCAATCACCAATAGCGCAATATAATGTTTCAACGTTAAAAAGAATAAGCTTATCACAACGCCTATCAAACCCAATATGATCAATATCACATGTGCTTGCTGGTGTTGCTGAGACCAAGCAAAACGTTGTGATTGCAAATTGGCACTCGTTTTTACCAAATAATGTAGATTGTATTGAAATAGGGTTGCCGAGAAAACAAACAAATAAAAGAAAAAATGATTCAAGGGTAAACGTAATTGCCAGCTTGTTTCCATACTCAATGCTACCGCACAACAGCTAATAAAAATGGATCCGTATAGCATCCATTCCAATAACCATCGACACCGTTTTTTTAGTAGCTCAATACCGTTCATATAGACTAAGATAGGAGGTTTTTACGTTAGATAATGAAGCAATTGATGACGATAGTTTTGGTCATATCAAAAAGAATAAAGTATATTTGTAATATCAAACCCATCCATTTGATGTTAGCCATGTCTACACCCTGTTCTTTTAATCGGCTCTTCTTTATTTTATTTACTCTACTCTTATTCGATAATGTTGTTCCAGGGCTTGCACAAAATCATCAAACAGATTTATTACTTATTGGTACATATTGCCCTACTGATAGTCAAGGTATTTTTGTATATCGTTTTGATGAACAAAATGGATCGGTGAAGTTATTGGATGCTGTATCGGGAATTGAAAATCCATCGTTTCTCGCCATTTCTCCTCATCATCGTTATGTATATGCCGTGAGTGAAACGCATGGAGCTTCTGGTGGGCGAGTATATGCTTATCGTTTTGATGAGCATACCGGCAAATTGCAATTCCTCAATCATCAACCCTCAGGTGGTAAAGATCCCTGCCATTTAGCTGTTGATCATACTGGCCGATGGGTAATTGTAGCTAATTATTCTAGTGGAAGCATTGAAGTTTTACCCGTTAAATCCGATGGCAGCTTAGGTGCTCCCGTGCAATTGATTCCACATCAGGGTCATGGAGTCAATCCCCAGCGTCAGGAAGGGCCACATGTACATTTCATCAACATCACGCCCGACAATCGATATGTATTGGTATCTGATCTTGGACTCGATAAGGTTTTTGTTTACGATTTCGATGCCCAGACTGGCAAGCTCAGGCCAGCTTCACATCCCTATGTGTCAGTAGATCCTGGTACTGGACCGCGCCACCAGGCTTTTTCTCCCGATCATCGCTTTTTGTATTTGGTTCAAGAGATGGGCTGGCGTATTACAGTGTTTGCTTTTCACGATGGAGAACTTCATCCTCTGCAAACAGTGTCTACAGCTCCCGACGGATTTCATGGAGAAAATACCGCGGCCGACATTCATCTATCGCCCGATGGTAAGTTTTTATATGCCAGCAACCGGGGTCAATTAAACGATATCGTTATTTTTACAGTCAATAAAAAAAATGGTTTGCTCCAGAAAATAGGTCGGGTAGAAACGGGCGGGAAAACACCTAGAAATTTTGTGATCAGTGCTGATGGGAGCTGGCTGCTAGTGGGCCATCAAAACAGCAACGAAGTGACGGAGTTTAAGCGAAATACGGATAATGGAATGCTCATACAGGCAGGAGTATTCTATCGTCCACGGGCGGTATGTTTGAAAATGATTGAAGAGTTTGGCTCGCACAGGATGTCTGAATAAAGATTGCCTGAATAGTAACCACCTGCACAAAGTAAAGCCGGCATGCTATTGGTGCAAAATGCATGTACAGTGCGCAGGTGGTTATTTATTTTGTGAGAACCCAGATCCGCTGAAAAACACATCATTTAAACAAGAATAATTTATGATGCCCCAATGGTATTTCTTAGCTAGCTTTCTTACTGCTGGAATCGTTACCATGTATAGCATACCTATTATTATGAAGGTATGCTTCCAGCAGAATTTACTCGACGCGCCCGGTGGAAGAAAGATTCATACCTGTAAGATTCCTCATTTAGGCGGTATCGCCTTATATGTTAGCTTCTTTTTTTCTCTCTTGGCATGGGGTGATTTTTATCATTCTATCCCATTGCAATATTTTTTGTTGGGCTTATCTGTCTTGTTTTTTGTGGGTTTGAAAGATGATGTAGTACCAATGAGCCCAATGAAAAAATTGGGTGGACAAGTCGTGGGTGCATTTTTGTTGGTAGTAATAGCCGGTTATAAGATTCAAAATTTATATGGGTTGTTGGGTATTTATCATCTTCCCGTGCCTTTGGGTGAGTTGGTGAGCATGTTTATTGTGGTGGCCACCATCAATGCGTTTAACTTGATTGATGGTATTGATGGACTTGCAGCGGGAGTGGCGCTGATTGTAGCATTGACCTATGGAGATATTTTTTGGTTAAAAGGTTTACATAACATGCATGTGGCTGCATTTGCATTGAGTGGTGCGCTCATTGGTTTTTTATATTACAACACCTATCCAGCAAAAATTTTTATGGGCGATACAGGTTCTATGACTATTGGTTACATCATTGCAGCGTTTACCCTAAAGTTTTTGAATTGCGATCTCGACTTGCCAAATGGGCAGACATTCCATCCAAACCCTGCCATTGCTGCGGCTATCCTCGTCATTCCTTTTTTTGATACTTTACGTGTAATTGTGTTTCGGTTGTGGCATAAAAAATCTCCTTTTAAAGCCGATCGCAACCATATCCACCATATTTTACTCGATTGTGGGCTCACGCATTTTCAAGCTTCCATGATCTTATATGCAGTTAACCTATTATTTATTGGAATCGCCTATGTTCTGCATAATACCCATCCCAATGTGTTGATATCCATCATACTGGCGTTGGCCACCTCACTCACCGTTTTGGCTATGTATTTCCGTCGGAAAAATTTGTTGGCCAAGCATCAAGCTGCAATCGCAAATCAACCGCTTACCCTTCGTGTGACTGAGTCGGTCATGATTCCAGATAAATAAAAAAATACGTACAATAACAAAAAGCGATTTAATGATCAAATCGCAATACAGCCTATGGGTGCAGGAAGCTTTTTGTTATTACCTATCTGTATTCGTGAACAGCCATTGCAAAAAAGCTTACTGGAGTTGCAATGGCCATGTTTTTTTATTATCTCTAACATTCTCCACTCTTAGATTACAAAGTGCGACTCATTTTATTGAATCTGATCTGTATGGATACTGATTACCTCCAAGCTTTAAATGCATGACTACTTCAACAAACAATTATGAAAATTGGGGTTGCGATATCCTCTTCAACATACATGATAGCAACCCATTGGCTGATGTTTATTCAGCTTTTTTCAAATCGAGTTCTTTTATCATATGATCGATACGCGTTCCCAAAGCATCCCATGTAGCCCTGAATGCATCTGCGTGGGCAAGTGGTTGACGCACACTAAAATAAAATTTAATTTTAGGTTCGGTACCCGAAGGACGAGCGGAAATCTTAGATCCATCTTGCAAGAGAAATTGTAGCACATTAGAACGCGGTAAATCTATAGGCTGTTTTTCGCCAGTGAAGAGATTTCGTTTTTCTCGAAGCTGATAATCGAATATCCATTCAACGGGTGTGCCAGCAATGGTTTGGGGAGGAGTTTGGCGAAAGCGATCCATCATGGCAGCGATTTCTGCCGAGCCTTGAATGCCTTTTCGGGTAATCGACAATAAAGATTCGCGATAACAACCATATTGCAGATACAACTCAATGAGTTTATCAAACAAACTTCTGCCTTTAGTTTTTTCGTAAGCAGCCATTTCACAAATCAATGCCACGGCCGATACGGCATCTTTATCTCTAATCTGATCGCCAATCATCAGTCCATACGATTCCTCACCACCAATGAGATATTTTTCTTTGCCTTCTTTTTCCCGAATCAATGAAGCAATATATTTAAAACCCGTAAGTACATTGTAACAACGCACATGATGGTGAGCTGCAATGGCATCGATCATATCGGTGGTTACAATTGTTTTTACCACATAATCTTGTGGGGTAAGCAAATTTTTTTCGCGACGAGCTTCGATGACGTAGTTAAAGGCCAGCACGGCAGTTTGGTTGCCATTGAGAAGTATCCATTCGCCTTGTTGGTTTTTCACACTAACGCCCACGCGATCGGCATCGGGATCGGTACCCAACAAAATGTCGGCATCTATGGCTTTGGCTTTTTGCAGGCCTAAGCTCATGGCTTCAGGTTCTTCGGGATTAGGATAGAGCACGGTGGGAAAATTCCCATCGGGTTGGGCCTGTTGCTCTACGATATGTACCGAGTTAAAGCCCAGCTGTGCGAGTGCTTGTGGTACAAGTTTGATGCCACTGCCGTGAATGGGGGTGTATACAATTTTCATGTTGTGTTGCTGCCTGGCCACTTCAGGAAATATAGATAAGCTTTTCACCATATCCAGATAAGCCCGATCGATGTCTTCGCCGATCAGGTGGATGAGATGAGGATTACCTTGCCATTTGACGTCGTTGATATGACGTATTTTTTCCACCTCAGCAATCACATTTTGGTCGTGCGGACTTACTAGCTGAGCACCATCATTCCAATAGGCTTTATATCCGTTGTATTCTTTTGGGTTGTGCGAAGCCGTACATACTACTCCACCTTGGCATTTCAGATAACGAATAGCAAACGATAGCTCGGGTGTAGGCCGCAAGCTTTCAAATAAAAACACTTCAATATCATTAGCGGCCATCACTTGTGCGGTAATCTCTGCAAAAAAGCGGCTATTGTTGCGGCTATCGTGGCCAATGGCTACCCGTATGGGCATGGGAAAGCACTGTTTCAGGTAGTTGGCATAGCCTTGAGTAGCCATGCCTACGGTGTATTTATTCATGCGGTTGGTGCCGGGTCCCATGATGCCGCGCAGACCTCCCGTGCCAAATTCGAGGTTTTTATAAAAAGCTTCACGAAGCTCTTCAGGATTTTCTTGCTGCAGCTTGCGGATTTGCTGCTTAGTATCTTCATCAAATGGGCCATCCAGCCATTGCTGAATACGTTGTTCCACCGTAACGATATCGGGCATAAGGGTTAGGGTTTGTTTGCAAAATACATAATCCTGCTTAAAAGCGTTCTCGATAAAATTTACCAAAGGTCATGGTTTTTTTTCGAGATGATGATGATCGCAATAACGCTGCACACCAAGCACCTAATGCTGCCGTTAGGGCGCCAATGAAAGCCGTAGCCAGGAGCACAGTCATGCTATTCGATGTATGGAAAAACAGCTCACCGATGCGCCGAGAAAGAATATGTTGGTTACGTAAATCTATATATCCAGCCAATAAAAACCACAGAAGCCCAACCGAAAGAAAGGCCGAGAGTATACTGTAAAACACCCGCTGGGGGAAAAGCCATGTACCTAAAGCTGCTGCAATAGCCACCGTCCACCAGGGTAAATAATATCCTGCCAAGTAAGCCAAGATAGCTGTGATCAATAAGGAAAAAATAAATCGCATGATGTATAATTTTTTTATGGAACAAAATGCATGATGGCTTCAATATCGGGATGATGCTTGTCTGACAGGCGAAGCAATTGTAATGGTTCGTATTCGCCCAGCAACCATTTGTTGATCATATCGTCGTAATGCGGGCTACCAGGATTTCCACTTTGGCCACCAGGATAGATCCCATAGGCCACTGTGGGATTGCTGAGTTGCACAATCATTCGCCAAGAAGGGCCGTGGTTGGAGGTGATAGCATTCACTGTTGCTGCATCGCCCGGGGTGAAGAGATGTAGATGACTAAATGCTGGTAGCCGAGTAAGGTGTAAAATATCTGTGCCCCTAAAACGGCCCCAGGAAAGGTTTCCAGTGGTATCGATTTGATGTATGGCCTGCATGGCTTTATGAAAGGCCTCACTCACGAGCGTTGTTAGGTTAGTGGGCTGGGTGAAATAAGGTTGGAAGAAACGCATACTGGAATCACGCAAAAGCCATTCTACGGTAGTTTGAATAGAGGGAACTTCTACCGCTCCTTGAGCACGCGATAAAATGGGAGTCCAAAGTTGATGCATTAATGTATCGAGCCAGGTATAAAACAAAATAGGAGCCTGACTTTTAGCCGTGACCTGGAAATTCCAATTTTTGAGTACCTGAAGGTATGGTTGTTCATCGGCATGTACTGTGCTATCGGGTAAATGCGCCAGTAATAAAGGAAGAGCTTCTGCAGCACGAGTATCATAAACATCATTTTGCAGTTGCATCATGTCTTGTAGCGTTAAATAAGACCTTGCTTGCAACATGTCGTGAATGCGCTTAGCCCGATAATAAAAGAAATCACCCGTGTAATAATAAGGATAAGTGTGATCTGTAGGATGTTGATTGGCCGAGAACACAAATCCCTGTGGTGGGTCAACAACATGTGGGTTTTCGGCAATAGGTACATATCCTTGCCAGGCAAATGTTTCATCATCACCAGGCATTATATATTT
The DNA here is from genome assembly GCA_023511875.1 of Thermoflavifilum sp. GTDB lineage: Bacteria > Bacteroidota > Bacteroidia > Chitinophagales > Chitinophagaceae > Thermoflavifilum. Next base: position 38,961 of record JAIMAQ010000010.1, on the reverse strand, counting down.
GCCTTGATCTTTCCAGCGTAATGGAAATTGGCCCTGCTGCCAAATGGCAATATGCCCAGCTTTATCTGCATAGGCAAAGTTTTGTGCGGGGCAGTTGAAATAAGAGAGTGCTTTCACATAATCTGGGTATGTATGTGCCTTATTGAGCAGGTAAAAGGTTTTAAGGTCGTTAGAAGGTTCAAGAGCTTGCCAATGAGTAGCTAGATAGGGGATATGTGTAATGGTATCGGGAAATGATGGATCGAAAGTTACGGGTCCCCAAACGGTATAAGCCACTGTATCGTAAAAAGGTGCTTGTCCTTTAATACGAATTTTTTCTACCCTGAGCTTAGCTGGCACTTCATGCCCATTCCACAGATATGTTTTTTTATTGGCATCCCGAAAATGCACCGCATAGTAATCGATCACATCGCGCGAAGCATTGGTGACTCCCCAAGCGATACTATCATTAAACCCAATGATCACGGTAGGTGCACCAGGTAAACTAACGCCCATCACGTTGATACCCGGTGCTTGAAGTTGTATTTCAAACCACAGTGAAGGAAGATTTAGGCTAAGATGAGGGTCGTTGCAAAGTATAGGCGCATGCGAAGCCGTTTTGCTACCACTTATCGCCCAGTTGTTGCTTCCAGTGACATAATCGGGTGCTCGATGCCAGGAAGTTGTGAGCAATTCTTTGTTAAGCAATTTGCGTGCAAGCATGGTATCAGCCGGTACGGACGGATTCGTAACGGTGGGTCTAGGAAAGGGTATGCCTGTAGGAACGATAGGTACGAGAGAGTCGGAAAAATCGGGGAACATTAGGTGCAACTGATCATCGGTAAATACGCGTCGTAAATTGGTATATTGTCGATCCTCCGAATGCCCGGTGAGGTCGTCGGCCATATATTCAATCAGCAGGGCCGAGCGCAAGTTGGTCCACTTGCGGGGCATATCGTTGAGCAACTTATATTCAATAGGCAATGTGCGAGGAGTGAGTGTTTGGATATAGGCATTCACTCCTGCCGTATATGCATCGAGGATATGCTTGGTGGTAGAATCGGCCTCCATGGCTTTCAATTTTTGCTCGGCTCCATACACCATTCCTTTGCGGCGTTGCAAACGGTCGAACGACAACATATTGGGCCCCATGATGGAAGAAAGCTCACCGGCAGCAGCCATGGTTTGTATATCCATTTGCCAGAGCCGAAACATGGCAGTGACATAGCCCTGCATAAAAAATAAGTCGTGTTCATTACGAGCAAAAATATGTGGCACCCAATTTTTATCGAGCCATACTTGTACACTGTCTTGCAACCCTTCTACATGCGACATGTCGGGAAAATGGCGATCAACGGGTTCCGCATTTTGCCAGAAGCCTTCTTGTGGACTGAAGAATTTGCCTAACGGAGGAATACGCCCCCAAGAATGATTCAACAGGTAAATACACCCAATAGTTACTAGCAATGCAATGATGAAACGAGCCATGTATGCATAATTTCGGTAGTTCGAAAATCTAATGCAACGAAGATAAAAAATCTTGAGTTGCCAGATGGCATCACCATATCAAAAGTTAAGGCTCAAAGACAGCATTCAAATGAAGATAACCTGAAGATATAATAAAGTGATGAACAAATAAAAAATCTTCCTAGTCTTTATATAATTGACCTTCAGAAAAATGGCGTTGATTTCAACTATTTTTCTGACAGTCTTGAACTTTCTTTGCTTCTTTCTTTGTGTCAAGACAAAGAAAGAAGACTTACTACTCACAAACTATATTATTAAAATACTTTATCCTCGAAATTTTGATAAAAAATACGCTTCACCACTCAGTTATCACGCAGTTGCGCAAGAATGACCTTCAGAAAAATGGCGTAAAGAAATGGGCGAACATGAGCGTGAAACGGAAAATGAGGTGGGATGTAGACAAGAGTCGAAGTATCAAAAAGTTAAGTCAACATTACATAAGCCTATAAGGGTTTTTCATTTTCCGTAGCGAAATGGAGCCCATTTTAGCCATTTTTCTGGCAGTCTTGAATTTTCTTTGCTTCTTTCTTTGTTTCAAGACAAAGAAAGAAGACCTAAAGCTATACATAAAAGAAATATCTCTTTTGTTTGAGGGTAATGAAGCAACTGATCAGGAACAAAGATTATGTGTGAAACAATTTAGAACATAGCCCAAGGAAAAGATCCTTTGGAATGCTCAAAAAGAATTTGTTTACCTCTTGTTGTTCGTGGGTTGTACTGGATTTGAACCAGTGACCCCTGCCGTGTGAAGACAGTGCTCTAAACCCCTGAGCTAACAACCCATTTTGATAACTCCCAGTGGGTTGTACCGGAATCGAACCGGTGACCCCCGCCCTGTCAAGACGGTGCTCTAAACCAACTGAGCTAACAACCCGCCAGTATTGCAAATTTATAAGCATTTTCTATTTCAAGTTGCTTTTTTCAGGAATATAGGGTACATTAGATGTGTTTATTACCCATAAATCCCCATAGATGCACAGATATTTTCTCATTCTTTCTCTTTATTTCCAGGTATTCATCCTGTTCACACAAACTGCTTATAGTCAGCTTCCCGCCACACTTACACCAGCAGAAAAAGCTGCAGGCTGGCAATTATTGTTTAATGGTAAGGACCTCCATGGTTGGCATTCTTATTTAGAGAAAAAACCCGGGAAAGCTTGGAAAGTAGAAGATGGATGCATTGTGTTGGACAAAAACCCACATAGCGCATATGCCGATTTTGCCGATCTCACGACCGACGCCGAGTTTGCCAACTTCGACCTGAAATTAGATTGGAAAATACAACCCTGTGGCAACAGTGGCGTAATGTTTTATGTTCACGAATCGCCTCAATATCGCGAAACCTGGAATACAGGCCCAGAAATGCAGATTGTAGATCTCTGTTGCAGTCCAGATAGCCGTATCTTGAAGTGTCGAGCAGGCGATCTCTATGACCTCATAGCTGCCGATACGGAATGGGTAACTCCAGGTGGCCAGTGGAATCAATATGAAATCATTTCTGATCACGGGCATTTGCAATTGTTTGAGAACGGTCATCGCATCATCAATACTTTTCTCTGGACAACTGCTTGGCAGCAACTCATTGCGCATAGCAAATTTGCTACCATGCCCAATTTTGGAAATTTCCACAAAGGGCATATTGCCCTTCAAGGCACCGAAAACGGTAAAATCTGGTTTAGAAATATCAAGATCAAGAGTTGGTAAACTTTTAATCATATGAAATCTTTCCGTTTACAAACAACCTCTGGCAAAATGTCGAGAGCAAAATTTCTTAAAACTGCCGCACTGGCTTCTGCTGGTTGGTATATCATTCCCCGGCATGTGCTCGGTGGGCGAGGTTATGTAGCCCCAAGCGACAAGTTATATATTGCTGCTATTGGTTGTGGTGGTGAAGGAGAAAATGACATCCATCATTTTGCACAAACTCCCAATAAGAATGCAGTTATTGCATTTCTATGTGATGTGGATCAGCGAATGGCTGCTCCACGCCGCAAGGAATTTCCTCAGGCGAAGTTTTACGAAGACTGGCGCGAGCTGTTCGATAGAGAACGAGATCATTTTGATGCAGTCACCATAGCCATACCTGATCACAATCATGCAATTGTTGCCCTTAGAGCAATGCAAATGGGTAAACATGTATATCTCCAAAAACCCCTTACACACGATATTTACGAAGCGCGTATTCTCACAGAAGCAGCGAAAAAATACAAAGTAGTTACACAAATGGGCGATCAAGGTGCATCGTGCGACGGTATGCGTATCCTCAGAGAATGGCTTGAAGCTGGATTGATTGGTGATGTACATACTGTGTATAATTGGACTAACAGACCTGTGTGGCCTCAAGGCATTCCTTGGCCCAATCAGCATCCTCCAGTTCCTCAAGAATTAAACTGGGATTTATGGCTAGGGACAGCCGAATATGTGGATTATATCGACAACTTGGTGCCTTTTAATTGGCGCGGCTGGTGGCGTTTTGGCACTGGAGCCCTCGGCGATATGGGATGCCATATTATTGGCCCTGCTTTCAAATTATTCCACTTAGGATATCCCAGCGAAATTACCTGTAGTGCAGTAACCCTTTATTCTGGCATCTTTCGAGAAGCTTTTTATTCAGAAAGCATTCCACCTGCCAGTATATTACGATACACCTTTCCGCTTAAAGATGGTCGCCTATTGCGCTTGTATTGGATGGATGGTGGATTGGTGCCTGACCGACCTGATGAACTCAACCCCGACCTGAATGAAAATGAAGCATTGGCTAGCATCCCTCCCACCAACGATTACGAAGGCGGTTCCTTATTTATTGGTACTCGTGGAAAGATTGCCTGTGGCTGGGGTGGAAATAACCCTCGCTTACTGCCATTATCGTTAAACAACGATATCCAGGTTCCACCCAAATATCCTCGCGTGGCCGGTGGCATGGATGGCCACTGGTGGCAATGGATCGACGCTTGTATCGCAGGGTATGGCAACATGGAAGTAGACTCTCCCTTTGAAGGCTATGCTGGGCCCCTTACCGAAACCGTACTAATGGGTAACTTGCTGTTACGGTGTTTTACCCTACAACTCCCCCAAAAAATAGGGAATCAAACCCAACTCACTACACCAGGAAGGTATATCACCTATCAATGGGATGGTGAACATATGCGAGTCACCAATTTTGAACCAGCTAACGCATTCATCAAACGCAGTTACCGACAAGGATGGGGCGAACTCACCCTGGATTAGGTAAGCTCACTCCTTTAAACGATATTGAGGCTGTTATAGATCTACATGCACACGTATGCTCCAGACGGAAACCGGTCCACGATCGCAATTGTATGCTGGATGTTGCACCCATTGATAATCTCCCGAAACTTGCAGAAACTGTCTAATGGGAATAGCTAAATAAGCTTCAATGATGTTTTCAGTCCCATAGCGCAAGCGGCCATCTCCAATGACAAACCCATATCCTCCATTTGCGATAAAATCACGATGGTCAGCAGAAAGTCCATTTATAACAAAAGCACAACCCAGCCGAATAGGCTGCTGAGAAAAGCTTAACTGCAAATCCCTAACCAGCCCACCGCTTAAAGTACGATCGATTTCCGTAAACGCCCAGGTAGCCGTATGACCATCATTCCACCCCACGCGTAAAAAAGCGATAGATCTAGTGTTGAACTGATAATCGGCATTTATACCTATGCCATTTTTTGCATGGCTATCAGCTGCTGGATGAATCACATCCAAGCTGGTATCTATACCCAACCGCTTTTGATTGATCACATCTGCATATCGAGGTGCAGGCGTAAAGTTATGATATGCATGCACACGTAAATGAAATGAACGCTCCGAATAGCCTATTTCTAAGGTTTCAGAATGACTTTTATGTAAATCCCAGCTCAAAACAGCTGCATTGGCATACACCGGTTCAAGCGCTTCTGCAAATCTTATTTTCCATAGATGACTAATATAGGCAATTGAAGCAATAGCATCATAACCACGCACATCTGCCGGGAAATCCCATGCACCATTATCCATTATTGACCAATTCATAAACTGGGTTCGAGGATCATGACTTGCCACATTATCATCAAACAAATCAGTCATGGGAAGCTTGCCAATAATCAGCTCCAAACGCGACTCAGGAACATAGCCTCCTACCTGAAGTATCTCATCGGACTGCTGCATCAACCGATCAGACAAAGGAATGTATTGCACCCAATATAACCGTGCTAAATATACTTGAGGCTTGGGGTCACTGACTCGATAAATATCCCCATTCGTGAATCCAGCAATGCCTCGGACATCATTAAATCCTTGCCCACCTGATATTTCCGGGCTGGCAAACAATATGGCGTTTCTCCATAACCTTCTTCCCAAATACAACGTAGAAGTGAGAGATGTAGCCCAATCTGCCGATGTAGATAAACTGTTTTTACCAGAATAAGCGGCATGAAAAGAAGGATGATACTGGCTGATCACTGTCATCTGATAATGAATGCTCCAATTAGAATCCGGTAAAGCTTTCATTTGCTGAGCCATTGCCGTAGTACCAGATATTCCAGATAATCCCATGATCATGAAAAAAATCTTCCTTTCATTTCGGGAAAAATAGCTTTTTCCCCTATTGACGTAAATATTCATGCATGAAAAGAAAAATCTAGTGAGCATAAAAAATTTATGATGAACAGATTTTAAAACATTGAAAAAATACTTTAGACAAATCTAAAAAAAATTACAAGCATTTCTAAATCAGCAAATAAAAATTTTTTTATTCCTGCAGATAGGGAGATAATATCATAGCCATTGAATGAACTTGCGGATGTACCAAGTTTTAATCAATTGTGTCAAGACGCAATAACTCACCAAAATCAAGAAGAGATAAATAAAATACACTCCTGGCAAAGGTTGTAACCCAATGGCTTGTCCAAATGAGGAAAATGGAATCCATATACCTATGGCCATGATTGTAAGCGTAAGCAAGATCACTGGCCAAGCAGCCCAACTTTCGATAAATGGAATCTTTTTCGTGCGTATCATATGTACAATCAATGTTTGGGATAATAGTCCTTCTATGAACCAACCCGACTGAAATAGGCTTTGGTGTTCAGGGGTATTGGCATGAAAGATATAGTACATCACGAAGAAGGTGACATAGTCAAATATTGAACTAATTGGACCAATAAACACCATGAAGCGAGCAATCCCTCCAGCTTCCCATTTATGCGGTTTAGCAATATATTCTGCATCCATTTTATCCCAGGGAATGGAGATTTGCGACAAATCGTATAATAAGTTTTGCGTCAATAGTTGAATGGGAAGCATGGGTAGAAATGGAAAGATGGCACTTGCCCCTAATACGCTAAACACATTTCCAAAGTTGCTGCTTACGGCCATCTTGATATATTTGATGATATTGCCAAATGTGCGCCGACCATATATCACTCCCTTACGCAATACCATCAGGTCTTTTTCTAGCAAAATAATATCAGCACTTTCCTTGGCTATATCTACCGCTGTGTCTACCGAGATACCTACATCGGCTTGTTTCAATGCAGCTGCATCGTTGATACCATCGCCTAAAAAGCCTACTGTATGCCCCATTTGCTGCAAGACCTCTACTACTCTTGCTTTTTGCATTGGACTTAGCTTGGCGAGAATGCTAGCTTGTTTTAACCGTTGAGCCAATTGCTCATCGCTCATCTGCTCAATATCACTCCCCAACAAAATATCATCGGTGGGGATGCCTACATCTTTGCAGATTTTTTTAGCCACCACTTCATTGTCACCAGTAAGTACCTTGATCTGTACACCCAATTTTTGCAAGGCTTCAATAGCTGGTTGTGCCGAAGGTTTTGCCGGATCCAAGAAACCAATAAAACCTGTAAACACCATATCGCGCTCATCTTCCACACTGTAATTCAATGGGCGTGGTTCGTATTCTTTGATAGCTACCAGCAGCACACGTAAACCATCTTCATTTAACTCCCGAGAAATACGCAATATATTTTCCTTCATTTGTTGGGTAAGCGGAACTATGGGATCACGATATATATGCAAGGAGCGATTCTCACCGGGCTCAAAAGTATAACTACATAAATCGATCATCTCTTCTACTGCTCCCTTACACACCAATAAATGTTTTTGGTTGGGAAGCCTAACAATAACCGACATCCGGCGTCTTTGAAAATCAAAAGGTATTTCATCTACTTTTTCATATCGTTCTTCCTCTTTAAATAAGGTGTGTTCCTGAGCATGTTCCAGCACGGCTAAGTCGAGCAAATTCTTCAAACCTGTTTGATGATAACTGTTTAAATATGCCCATTTCAAGACTTCATCATCATCTACGCCATGCACATTCAAATGGCGTTCGAGTACAATTTTGTCTAAAGTAAGGGTGCCAGTTTTATCGGTACAAAGAATGTCCATGGCACCAATATTTTGAATGGCATTTAACCGCTTCACGATCACCTTGCGCTTACTCATGTTAATCGCACCTTTAGCAAGGTTGGTAGTCACAATCATGGGCAGCATTTCAGGAGTAAGTCCTACAGCCACAGCTAGCGCAAAAAGGAAAGCATTTACCCAATCACCTTTCGTCAATCCATTAATCAAAAAGACAAGTGGTACCATAATCATCATCGCCCTGATCAGCAACCAACTCACACTCTTTACTCCTTTATCGAAACTGGTTTCAGCTCGTTTGCCCGTGATAGATTTGCTCATTGAGCCTAGATAAGTCTGATTACCTGTAACCACTACTAATGCCAATGCCGATCCACTGACCACATTGGTGCCCATAAAAGCCAAGTTGTTTAACTCAAACACAGGTATAGCATGGGCATCTGGAATGGCTCCTGCATGTTTTTCTACGGGTAAAGATTCACCAGTGAGCGTGGCTTGGGTGATAAATAAATCTTTGCTGGTGAGAATGCGACAATCTGCTGGAACCATATCTCCCGCTGCTAGCCAAATCACATCGCCCGGTACCAATTCTTGAATGGGTATTTCTTTTCTCCCTAATCCTTTGCGTAATACGGTAGCCGTGGTTTTAACCATGCTTTTCAAAGCCTCAGCAGCTCGATTGCTTTGATATTCTTGCCAAAAACGAATCAAGGAACTCACCACAATCATGATCATGATGATAGTGAGTGTGCTGTAATCGCGTTGCTCGGGAGAAGAAAACCATACATCTGTGAATAAAGAAATCAACGCTATAATGGCTAACACACCTACAAAAGGATTCAAGAATGCTCCGAAAAGCTGAATATACCATGCTGGTGCACGATCGTGTGCAATTTCATTCAAGCCATAGCTTTGTAATCTTTCTTCAGCCTCTTCTTGCCACAAACCCGTTTCATCACTTTGTAATGCAGCATAAACATCTTCATTGTTTAATGCAGATATCTGGCGCAGTTTTTCTGCACCTGGAAATTCAGGATGAACGGATGTTCCAGCAGATACTTTTCGTTGAATAACTTGTGTGATCGGCAACATCGTGCATTGTTTTGAAAGATGAAACCATGCATATTCCAAGCAATATTTTGCCATTAGCCCAACAAACTCGAGCCTTGCAGCATGTTTTCATCTACACGATGAAGGGAAAAAGAATTGATAAAACAAAATAAAGCGTGCTGAAATATAGCTTTTTGCCGAATGATAAGTACGCATAGCTAACGCTTTATTACCCGCTGCAGGCAATAAAGCGGCTATGCAGCGGGCGGGTTAAACCATTAATCGTAATCGACTATCGCTTTCCATGTGAATGGATTTGGCGGCGCAAAGTTAGGCAGTTTCAAAAAAAACAAAAAAATATTTTCTTAAAAATTAACTGAATCGGGTTTGTCCTGGTCATCGAATCATCAAGATTGATGAAAGCCAGCACACACAAACCTTCTGCAGACGAAGCAAGTCTAGGAGTGAAAAGTTTTACCTAAATTTGAAACGAAATGCACGGGGTGTTTTGATTAATCAAAACTGAGAATATACCCGCAATACCTGATTTGGGTAATGCCAACGGAGGGATGCATGCATCTTGGGTTTCCATTTTATTGCGCCCATCCATTGGTACTCCAAACGATGGTCATCATGTGAAAAGCCATTAAAATGGAAATACAAAAAACACAACATCAACTCGTTCCCGCAGACCTCAACTCCTGGAAGGGCAGAAAAGAATGGTTTTTCAACAGAAAATTTACTCATCATTACGAAGCCTATTACGAAGGCCCTTACAAGCGACTCGAAGTTTGGGAGAAAAAAATCCTCTCCGATCTAATCACTGCAGATAAGCGTGTAAAAACCTTACTGGAATTTGGATGTGGTACCACTCGCTTCACCCGATGGTGGAAAGACATAGGCATAGAAGCAACAGGTGGAGATATATCGCCATTTATGTTGGCCCAAGCCTTACATCTTTTTGATGGCGATTTAGTAATGGCCGACTCACATTATCTTCCTTTCAAAGATAAAACCTTCGACGCAGTTGCTTTTATAGCCACCTTCGAATACTATAAAGATCCTATTCAAGTATTACGTGAAGCCGCAAGAGTGGCTAAGTATGGCATTATTATGGGTATGATGAATAAAATAACACCCAAATTTATCCGACGTAGGGTGCAACAATTCATTGGTAAAAATCAATATTACAACACAGCTCGGTTTTACACACCCCAAAAATTAATTCAACTCATTCACCAAGCATTGCCCGATAAAGCTTATACCATTGAATGGAAAGCAACAGGCCTTCCTCAATGGTTTCCTGTTCAAGAATGGCATTTACCTATTGGCGATTTTTTTGGTTTATATATTCAATTTAAAGATGTAGAAAATGGAAAATAAAACTGGAAAGATCGATAAAGGATTTTTCAAAAGCTATATTGAAGATAAATGTGGTAAACAGAGAGCAGAAGTGATCACCAAACCCAATTTTGGTGTAGATGTAGCTGTTATCCATATATCTAATCAACAAGCACTGGCCATAGCCAGCGATCCCTTATCACTTATCTTACCGCTTGGCTTGGAAAAATCTGCTTGGCTTTCCGTGCATCTTACGGCCAATGATATCGCTACTACTGGCTTCCCTCCTCTATACGGCCAATTTGTGTTGAATCTTCCTGCTTCTTTTTCTGAAAATGATTTTCAAACCTATTGGAATTATATCCATCAATATTGCTTAGAGATCGGACTGGCCATAACAGGTGGACATACCTGTTATGTGGAAGGACAAAATGCAACCATCGTAGGAGGTGCCACCTTGTTCACCATAGCTCCACAAGATCAATTGCTTACCTCTAATCGCGCCCAACCAGGCGATATTATTTTGGTAACAAAAAGTTGCGCTATTTCTTCTTCTGCTATTCTCGCACTTAGCTTTCCAGAAACAGTAAAAAATAAAGCGGGTATAGAAAATTATCAAAAAGCGTGTGCTTCATTTTACGATATTTCTGTGCTGAAAGATGCACTAGTAGCTACATCTGAAGAAAATAGAAGATACATCACTGCCATGCATGATGTAACAGAAGGCGGTGTATTAGGAGCCATTTATGAACTTGCTGTGGCTTCAAATGCAGGTGCATGGGTATATGATGAACAAATTCCAATCAATCATGTACAAGCATCTATATGTCGTATATTTTCTTTGGATCCTCGATATTGCATAGGTGCTGGTGCCATGATCATCACATGCAAAGCAAAAGGTGTTCAAAAAATTAAAACAGTGTTGCAAAATGTCGGCATCTCTTGTAGCGAAGTAGGTGAAATAACAGAAAAAGAAAAAGGTATAAAGTTAGTGAAAGACGATCGTATAGAGAATATTCTCTACGCTGAAAAAGATCCTTACTGGGATGCATATTTTCAAGCCGTAAAATTAGGATGGAAATGAATGCAAGCGAATTGACTATTCCTCATGGTGGAATTTATTTGATCATTGATCCTGCAATGGAAGAGGCTATACTTTTACAGAAATTGAGTGTTATTATAAACAAAGGTATCTCGGCTGTGCAGATATGGGATCATTTTCCAAATGAGAAAAATGTAAAACAACTGATATTGAATATTCAAGCGATTTGCGAGCCTCATCAAGTGCCTTTGCTGATGAATAATCGATGGGAATATTTACAAGATATAAAATTAGCAGGTGTGCATTTTGATGACCCACCCGATTCATTGCCAGATATTCAAAAAAAGATCAACAGAAAATTTATCGTGGGCTTAACCTGTGGAAACGATTTGAGAAAGGTAGAATGGGCTTTAAGTAACGATATCGATTATATTTCTTTTTGCTCCATGTTTCCCTCCCCTAGCGCTGGAGTGTGTGAAATAGTCACGCATGAAACCGTCCAAAAAGCCAGGATGATGTTTAAAAAACCAATTTTTTTAGCGGGTGGCATACGCCCAAACAACCTCATGGCATTAAGCGATCTGGACTTCGATGGCATTGCTGTGATTTCAGGGTTAATGTATGCCGATGAACCCGATAAGGTTTTAATAGACTATCTAAAAAATCTTAAAAAAATTAAAGATGAGAATAGAAACCATTAAAAAACTATGTTGCCCTTTCGATAAATCGGATTTAATGCTTCGTCCTATAACGATCGATGAGCAAAATCATATTTTGGAAGGGATATTAATTTGTCACACCTGCAAACGCGTTTATCCCATTATTTCCGGTATTCCTATCATGAACCCAGATGAATATCGAGATTTTAATATTGAGCAATTAACATTAGAGAGCTGGAATAAATTCCTGAATAGCTTATCAAATGAGCCGTTAAAAATTGTGGATGGTAAAATCATTGAGCCACCTAAAGGGGATCAAGGATAAAAAAAGAATGATTTACTTTTATGCTCGCTCTTCATTAGCTACTACTTTCTATTCAAAGAAGATTTGATGTCATCAAGATGGATAAAATCATTTCTCTGCATTCATCGCTACATGCTCCTCTGAAAATTTCGGATAAGATAATCTACCGAGCGTTGATGCCCTAGCGATCAGCGCAGAAGGAATAACATAATGTTGCTCTTCAAAAATTTCTCTTCTTTTTTCAATCTTTCGAAATAAAATCTCTGCTGCTTTCTTGCCCATTTCAAAAGCAGGCTGAGTAACAGTGGTCAAGGGAGGAGCAAGCAGCGCAGCGGTCTCTAAATTAGAAAAAGCCAATACCTTAAGCTGATCGGGAATACGTATGCCTCGTTTTTGACAAATATGATATACGGTAATCGCTAATTTTTCAACCGAGGCAAAGATTCCATCGGGTGCGCAATTACCAATTAAGCGTGTTTCTAACGCTCGATAAAAAGATTCCATATCGTCTGCAACTAGCCATGAATGGCTATCTACAAGTAGCCCATATTTTTTCATGGCTGCACAAAACCCTTCTAATCGCTTCCGAGAGATAGACAAATGCAAAGGCAAGCATACATGCAAAATGTGCTTACAACCTTGTTGAATCAAGTGTTCTGTAGCAGCAAAGCTGGCCTCATAATCGTTGGTAGTCACAGTAGGTACGCCAATTTCTTCATATACCCGATCGAAAAAAACTAAAGGTATACCCAATTGAATCAACCCTAAAAAATGCTCAATATCGTTTGTCTGCGCACAAACCGATGCCAATACACCATCTACCCGACCACTTTGTAAATGACGAATTAATGCTTTTTCTTGACTGGCTTGCTCATGCGTAATATAAATGAGCACATGATAATCTTTTTGTCGAGCCACATATTCAATACCATTCACCACATGAGTAAAAAAATTATTCGGTAGTTCGGGTAAAATCACACCAATCGTCTTGCTCTTTTGTCGCCTCAAACTGCTTGCATAGGGATTGGGTACATAGTTGAGTTGATGCGCAAGGGCAAAAACTTTTTGTTTGGTTTCAACACTGATCTCATGGCTATCGCGCAAAGCACGCGATACCGTGGAAACCGAGATGTTTAACTCTCGGGCAATACGTCGTAAATCAATTTTTTCTGACATCATCGAAAATTACAAAAAAATTTTGTTGAAAGTAAAAATTTACGAAAACGATTGCATAAAAATAATTTGTGCTTGAGTAAATATTCTAGCAATTTTGTTTTACATCAATCGCACAACTGATGTTGATCATTTGTTGGATAAGAATCATACTCTTGGGATGGCCAACTTGGGTGGCAGCTGCCGATAGCGTACCCCTGGCGCATGTGATACAGCTGGCCACAGCTCAAACACAAGCCTATTTAACCCAGCATACCGATAGCATGCGGTTTTTGCACAGCCAGCATGCCGATGGAAATCCTATAGAAGTGTGGCCAGGCGATTGGACCTCCGGTTTCTTCGCCGGCAAGCTCTGGTATCTTTATGTCTTTACTCATGAAACTCACTGGCGAGCAGCGGCTCTTCGTTTTACCCTCCCCCTGGCTACCAATGATACCCTTACCACTACCCACGATTTAGGATTTATGGTAGATATTCCATTTGCACGCGCTTATACCATTACGCATGATCAGGCTTTTCGAGAGGTACTCCTTCAAGCTGCTCGATCATTGATGCGGCGCTATAATCCACGAGTGGGGCAAATCCGCTCCTGGGATGGTGGACCTTGGCATTATCCCGTGATTGTAGACAACCTCATGAACTTAGAACTGTTGTTTCGCGCTACTGCGCTCACGGTCGATAGCAGTTTTTACCGAATAGCAGTTGCCCATATTGATCATGATTTACGCTATCGATTCCGACCTGATTATAGCACTTATCATGTACTCGATTATGACCCGCAAACGGGTCAATTGTTGGCTAGAAAAACCTGGCAGGGATATGCCGACAGCTCCTGCTGGTCGCGCGGGCAAGCTTGGGCAGTTTATGGGCTCACTATGGCTTATCGATATACCCGAAACCCACGTTATTTGCATGTTGCCCAACATGCCGCCGATTATTTTCTCCAACAGCTCGCAAAAGCTCATGACCTCATTCCTCCATGGGATTTTCAAGCACCCGATAGCTTAAGCCAGTTAAAAGACGTCTCAGCCGCCGCTATCCTGGCCTCAGCCTTGCTGGAGCTTCAACGTTATGTGCCTAAACGAAAAGCTATCCATTACCTTCATGAAGCTCAAGCCATCTTGCAAACATTGAGTACGCCTCCTTATCTCACGTCAAGCATCACACACAGTTATTTTCTACTCCAACATGCTACGGGCGATGCCCACCACCAACGCGAGATGGATGTGCCGCTCATCTATGCCGATTACTATTTTCTGCAGGCACTGTGGCGATATAGCCATTTGGCTGAAACTGATTTTTGGTTTTAACAAACTTGCTGTTATGCCATTATTTGGTGTTTTACATCTTCTTAATTTCCTCCAATGACTTAGATAGAAGATTATCGACAAACATGTGGCTACGACTGCGCTCCTGACAACCATATACCAAAGCCTTCGTACTTTTGGTTGAATGGATCGCTCGACACAATGGGATACCATCATCATTGGAGCTGGAGCAGCAGGCCTAAGCTGCGGGGTGAAATTAGCCCAAGCGGGTCAGCGTGTGCTTATATTAGAAGCTCGAGATCGTCCAGGCGGTAGAATCTGGACCTTCGCTGAGCCCAATAGCCAAATCTATATCGAAGCAGGTGCTGAGTTTATTCATGGCAACCTGCCATTTACCTTCCAATGGCTCCATCAAGCAGGCCTAAAAGCTATACCTGTAGAAGGGAAACAAGTGCGAATAGGTGCTATTTCTCATCGCACAAGCACTACTGCTAACCACTGGCAACAATTCTATGAGCAGCTCTCTCATCTGCAACACGATATGCCTCTACTGGCTTTCCTTGACAAATTTTTCCCAGCACCAGCTTATCATGATTTTCGGAAACAAGTATTGCGCTTTGCTATCGGTTACGATGCGGCCGATCCGCAAAAAGTAAGCGTACAAGCCCTGGCTCAGGAATGGCAAACGGAAGAAGGACCTAACTACCGCATTGAATCCTCATCCCATAAAGCCTCATTGGGTTTTGGTTATGGTGCATTCATTAACACCATGCAACAAGCCTATGAACAGGCTGGAGGAAAACTCATTTTCCGGCATCAAGTCAAGCAAATGGATTTCTCCTCGCCCACCTACGCTCAGATCAAAACAGAAAGCCCTGTCGGACCAGCTTCATTTGAGGCCCGTAGTATCGTCTGCACCCTACCACCCGGCATTTTTCAACATTCCTCTTCGGCAGCCCCACAGGTAGTGCCTACATCGGCCTTACCCGATCTCATGCAACGACTGGGGTTTGGCAATTCTATTAAAATTGTCTTCATCTGGCAAAATGCTTGGTGGACAGACATTTGGGGGCCAGATTTGGGATTTATTTTTGCGGAAACAGACATCCCCACTTGGTGGACTGCCTATCCGCAACCCTGGCCCGTGCTCACAGGTTGGCTTTCTGGGAAAAACTCATCACGACCTTCAAAGTCTTTGTTAAATCAAGCTTTTAGCTCATTATCTGCAATCTCCCGCATGCCACCAGAAAAATTGCGGAAAATTTCCACAAAATATTATATTTTTGATTGGTTTCGTGACCCTTTTGCCTGCGGAAGTTATGGTTACCCAGTACCTCAATTAAACCCAATTTTACAAAACCTTCAGCAGCTCTTCCCCCAACGGCTATACTTCGCAGGTGAGTCTTATGTTTCTCGCCCACCATGGGGAACCGTTGAATCGGCTATCCGCAGTGGACAAGAAGTGGCTGAATGTATTTTAAAACAATCGTTCACCAATTTTGAATAGGTATGAAGAAAAACATTACACCCATGAAGATCAATGGCTGATCATCTAGCGAAAAGCTAAGTGTATAAACCATATCCGTGAAAAACCATGCGAAAGCCATTGGTCCTTATCATAGGAGTTTTCGCCTCTGTGCATGTGGCCAGCGCACAGCTCGCTGGCCCGGATACGGTTTGTTCAAACACATTCGCTACATTTGATTGCCCTCCCCCAACCGGATATTCCTCCAGTCAAGCTACCTGGAGCATCACGCCTGGTTCCTATCAATTTATTGCACCTTCAAATGGCAATGGGACTCGAAGCATTACGATTAAATTTAACAGCACAGGTCAATATACTGTAAAAGTTGGGTATTCAAAGAGTATAACTTACAGCAAAACTGTACAAGTAGTTTATTGCCCTTCTACCGACTGCGCCGGAACCAAAGCTTCTGCTCCTTTTTTATTTGAAAACTTTGGAACCTTATCTGGTCCATTGGCCCGTACCCCATTGTCACCCCCAGCTCAAACCACTTATAAGTACCTAGACTCTGGTGATATAAATGATGGCCAATATATTATTTCCGATTCGGTAAACAATGGACGCCAAGAATGGGTAAAAACCACCGATCATACGGGAAACCTCTATGGGGGCATGATGCTGGTCAACGCCAGTTATTCCCCGGATACGTTTTATACACGCGTCATCAAAGGTTTATGTCAAGGTGCTCAATATTCATTTAGTGCCTGGTTGCTCAATGCAAACGGCAAGCAAGTACTGCAAAATACATGTAGCTATCAGTATATCTACCCAAATCTAAGCTTCGTGGTGCTCGATGCCAAAACTGGACAAGAACTTGGGCGGGTAAACACCAACGATGTGTCGATGAAATTGAAATATGATTCTGCCACGAATACCTTAGTAGATGACCCTACCTGGCAACGCTATGGCTTTGGATTTCAAACGCCCCCGGGCGTAGATAGTGTGAAGCTCATCATGTACAATATTGCCCCCGGAGGTTGTGGCAATGATATCGCTATCGATGATATTGAATTCACCTATTGCGGCCCTACATTGATTGCCTATTTTAATAATTCCAGTTTGAGTGGAGATACCATCTGTGCGGGTCAACCCGATACTATTTTTGCTTCCGTAACCCCAGGATATTTTAAAAATCCGACATATCAATGGCAAGAAAGTTTAGATGGGATTAACTGGACAAATATTCCCGCGCCTGCCGGGACAGATTCGATGTACATCATTCCGTCGACAGACACCTCTGATTCGCGTTATTATCGTTTTCTCGCAGCCGAACAAGGTCAGATTGTCAATTCTACCTGTAACTCTCCCTCTAATGTTGTACAGCTTTTGGTGCTTCGCTCTCCTGAAGTTCATCCTGGCGATACCACTATCTGTCTCGGCGGCACAGCTACCCTCAGAGCTAAACCAGGATACACCAGCTATCTCTGGAGCACAGGTGATACCACCTCTTCTATCACGGTAAGCCCTACTACCACAACCAAATACTATGTTACCGCTACCCTCTCTTCTGGACCGGCTGGAAGTTGTACCGCAACCGATTCGTCTGTCGTAACAGTCTTTGACCCAAGCACCGTGAATCTAGGGCCCGACACCAATCTCTGCGTGGGTGATACCCTCATCCTATCCCCTTTCCATGGATATAATCCACCTGGACTCACTTATCTATGGAGTACAGGTGATACTACCCCCAGCATCCGGGTAGACACTAGTGACATATATTGGGTAAAAGTATTTCACCCTGCCTGCGGAGAAATCGATGATACCATCCAGGTAAGCTTCCATCCCCTGCCCATCGTCAACATCGGGCCAGATACCGCTATCTGTCAGGGTACTTCCCTCACCCTAAATGCCGGCAATACAGGCGCGAGCTTTTTGTGGAGCACAGGAGATTCCACCCAGACCATTACAGTAGATAGTATAGGTGCCTACTGGGTGAGGGTTACCAATACGTTTGGCTGTTCGGCTAGCGATACCATGCGGCTGCAGGTCAACCCCCTGCCCATCGTCAACATCGGACCAGATACCGCTATCTGTCAGAATGCATCCCTCACCCTGGATGCAGGTAATACAGGGGCGAGCTTTTTGTGGAGCACAGGAGATACATCTCAGACCGTCATCATTGATACCGCAGGTACTTACTGGGTGAGGGTTACCAATGCATTTGGTTGCTCGGCATCCGATACCATGCGGCTACAGATCAACTCCCTGCCCATCGTTAACATCGGACCAGATACCGCTATCTGTCAGGGTACCTTCCTCACCCTAAATGCCGGCAATACAGGGGATAAATACCTATGGAGCACAGGAGATACCACCCAAAAGATTACCGTCGACACCGCAGGTACTTACTGGGTGAGGGTCACCAATACGTTTGGTTGCTCGGCTAGCGATACCATGCGGCTACAGGTCAACCCCCTGCCCATCGTCAACATCGGACCAGACACCGCTATCTGTCAGAATACCTCCCTCACCCTGGATGCCGGTAATACAGGGGATAAATACCTATGGAACACAGGAGATACCACCCAAAAGATTACCGTCGATACTGCAGGTACCTACTGGGTGAGGGTCACCAATATGTTTGGCTGTTCGGCTAGCGATACCATGCGGCTACAGATTAACTCCCTGCCCATCGTCAACATCGGACCAGACACCGCTATCTGTCAGAATACATCCCTCACCCTGGATGCCGGTAATACAGGGGCGAGCTTTTTGTGGAGCACAGGGGATACCACCCAAAAGATTACCGTCGATACCGCAGGTACTTACTGGGTGAGGGTTACCAATGCATTTGGTTGCTCGGCATCCGATATCATGCGGCTGCAGGTCAACCCCCTGCCCATCGTTAACATCGGACCTGATACCGCTATCTGTCAGAATGCATCCCTCACCCTGGATGCGGGTAATACAGGGGCGAGCTTTTTGTGGAGCACAGGGGATACATCTCAGACCATTACCGTCGACACCGCAGGTACTTACTGGGTGAGGGTTACCAATGCATTTGGTTGCTCGGCATCCGATACCATGCGGCTACAGATCAACTCCCTGCCCATCGTCAACATCGGACCAGATACCGCTATCTGTCAGAATACCTCCCTCACCCTAAATGCCGGCAATACAGGCGCGAGCTTTTTGTGGAACACAGGAGATACATCTCAGACCATTACCGTCGATACCGCAGGATGGTATTGGGTCACAGTTACCAATGCGTTCGGCTGTTCGGCTAGCGATACCATGCGGCTACAGGTCAACCCCCTGCCTATCGTCAACATCGGACCAGATACCGCTATCTGTCAGGGTACATCTCTCACCCTAAATGCCGGCAATACAGGCGCAAGCTTTTTGTGGAACACAGGAGATACCACCCAAAAGATTACCGTCGATACCGCAGGTACTTACTGGGTGAGGGTTACCAATGCATTTGGCTGTTCGGCTAACGACACCATGCGGCTACAGATTAACCCCCTGCCCATCGTCAACATCGGACCAGATACCGCTATCTGTCAGAATACATCCCTCACCCTAAATGCCGGCAATACAGGCGCGAGCTTTTTGTGGAGCACAGGGGATACCACCCAAAAGATTACCGTCGACACAGCAGGATGGTATTGGGTCACAGTTACCAATGCATTTGGCTGCTCGGCATCCGATACCATGCGGCTGCAGGTCAACCCCGTACCTGTAGTACAAGTTTCAACCGATACAGCCGTGTGCAAAGGCGAATCGGTACATTTAGCAGCTCAACCTATATTGGGGACGGATAATCTGCGTTATTTGTGGAGTGGAGGGGAACAAACACCTACTATTCAGGTAATGGCAGAAAAAGATATGCCATTCTGGGTACGAGTTACCAATAAATGGGGTTGTAGCGCATCAGACACAATTCATTTAAAAGTATATCCCCTACCTCGTCTCAGCATCGCTCATGATACCAGCACCTGCGAAGGGCAGCCTATTCGGCTTGAAGCAGGAGAAGAAGATGGATGTCACTATTTATGGAGTACGGGTGACACCACCCATAGTATTGAAGTTGAGGAAGAAGGCGTATATCGAGTAAAAGTTGTGAATCAATATGGTTGTCAGCTGCAAGATTCGGTGGAGCTTCGGGTACATCCTTTGCCTCGCTTGAGTTTGCAACGTCAGGCAAACATTTGTGAGAACCAGCAAATTCAGCTAAAAGCTGAAGCTGATGATAGCGATGCCACTTACACCTACCAATGGAACGACGGCTCGCAGGGTCCAACCTTAAAGGTATCTGCGCCAGGCAATTATTGGGTAATTACTTCAAACGGTTTTTGCGTGCGTATCGATACCATCCAGGTTCATCTTCTTGCCAATACCCTACCTCGGCTGAGCCCACAAGCTACTCTTTGTCCCAACAAACCGCTCGTGCTAGATGTTTCTTCACCCGACGCCATAGCTTACCTCTGGAACACCGGGGCTACCACACCGCAGATAACTGTTGATACGCCTGGCATATACACCGTGCTGATCAACGGCGCCGTATGCAATTATACGCAACTCGACACCGTTCACGTAAAGCAAGGATTCTTGCCGACTGTGCATATTCTGGCCGATGATAGCCTGATTTGTCAAGGCGACCGACTACTGTTACGGGCTTTAGGTGATCATGTAGATGGTTATCGCTGGCAAAATGGAAGCTATGGTCCCAACCTGGTGGTTAGCACGCCCGGACAATATCTGGTGCAGGCATATAACATGTGCGCAGTGGTAGCCGATTCCGTATCGGTATTACCATCGGCAAATTGTGTGGGCGATATCATCATGCCCAATGCCTTTACCCCAAATAGTGATGGTCGTAACGATGTGTTCCGACCGAAAGTATTGCATCAAGTATTTGATTTCGAACTACGAATTTTTAACCGATGGGGACAACTCCTGTTTATGACGCACGACTGGCAGCAGGGATGGGATGGAACTTTCCATGGCCAACCTTGTGATGCTGGTGGATATGCTTGGTGGGTAAAATATCGAGAAACGCCCAATGGCCCATTGCTGTTTAAAAAAGGCGTGCTCACGCTACTTCGATAAGCCTACGCTGCTGATACAAATTTCCACATTCCCTAACTAATTATATACGTTGCCTAAATGGGCAACCAATCCTTCAAATAACCCATCTACATTTGTATTATCTACACTGATACAACCGCATCCCATGAAGAACCCGGATCAGCTGAAGATCCGTTCGAAAAGGGATGTTATGAAAAAAAATATTTACTTGTTTTTGTTTTTGGGCTTTTCCTTGGCCGCTTGTTCCAAAGCCGACGATCATTTTGCCGTGCCACAACAACAGACGGCCGTGGTGGAGCATACCATATTAAGTGGGTTCACAGGCTATGCACAAGGAAACGTCGTGCAATTATCCTTCACCTACACAGGCGATGTCTCGCAAGTATCTGCTTTTCGTATTTATTCAGGTGTGGATAGCCACCAGCTTTGTGCCATTGGAGAGATTCAAATCAGCGATATGTCAAAGGCTACATTTTCATTTACCGACAATCACCCCAAAGGCGATCCCACATATTATTTGGTAGGCATTGTAGATCGGCAGGGTCGGATTACTTATGCCAATCAAATTTTATCTGTATCCCTTAAAAGCAACAACGCTCATTCCTGAGTAACTGCAGGCTGATGCGTAATGATAAAGGCGATAAGCTCTTCCAAGGAAATACCTGCCATTTCACAGGCTTCTAAGATTTCTTCACGCGATACATTGGCTGCGAATTTCTTTTCCCGAAATCTTTTCATCACCCCCTTTACCTCCATACCGGTATATCCTTCTGGACGCATGAGTGAATAGGCATGGATGAGGCCCGAAAGCTCGTCGAATGCATAGAGCATGCGATCCATAGAACTTTGTGGCAATACGCCAAAATGTCGAGGACCATGTGAGGCAATAGCATGAATGATTTCCGGATCTTGATGGCGTTTTTCCAATTCTTCCACAATCCGACTACAATGATCTTCTGGCCATTTTTCCCAATCGGCATCGTGCAAAAGTCCCGCTATATACCAACGATGCTGATCGGCTTCACTAAGCTGCAAACGCTCAGCCGCCCAGCATTTCATGAGATAAGCTACTTGTTGCATATGCAACTGTAAACGCGGATTTTCTACCCATTGCTGCAGTAAAGCTTGGGCTTCGGCAACTGTCATTACTTTTCCAGCATCATCTGCACTGCCAAATGTTTGCCTGCCTAAATTTCTCGACATGATGGGAGATTATTTTAATTAGTCTAAAGACAATGGAAGGGCCAAAATTACGTTACATTTGTGAGCCTATCAACCGTTATGATCCCATGCGAAAAAGATATCTGATCATATCGCTAGTGAGTTTTTTAGGGATAATGATTTCAAGTTGCCACCAACATAACCGTTATACTGCCGAAGAAGAAGCTATTTTGCACCAAGGTCGTATAGGAAAAATATCTGATTCTATTGCGCAAAATCCTAACGATCCAGAACTTTATGCTCGTCGATCTGCAGAATTAGCTCGCATTCAGCAATATAAACTGGCCGGAATGGATATCAGAGAAGCTTTAAAAATGCGCCCCTTAGAAGCACAATATTATTTCCAGTTGGGTGAAATGTATTTTCAGCAAGATAGTCTAGAACAAGCAGCTCATTATTTGCAACAAGCGATAGCATTGAAAAGCAATAGCCTGGTGTATCAAATTGAATATGCCAATGTGTTGTATCATGCACATGCTTACCAAAAAGCCTTACAGGTGTTACAACGCCTGAGTGAGATGTATCCACCCGTTGCCGAGATTTATGGTCTTCAATCGCGGGTATATCAAGGCATGGGCGATACTACTGCAGCCATCGCCTCCATGCGAGAAGCCATCAAACGCTCGCCCGACAATTATGAAGCACTCATGGCCATGGGCGATTTGCTGGCGGCCATCGGTAATTCGCAATGCCTGTATTGGTATCGCAAAGCCGAAATGGTAGATACCACTGCAGCCGAACCGATTTACGCACAAGCAGCCTATCATGCACATGTACATCATCTCCGCCAAGCCATTGATCTGCTCAATCGCTGCATCAACACCGATGCCTTTTATACCGATGCCTATTTGCTGCTTGCGCAAATATATGTGCAGCAACATGAGTTTTCTAAAGGATTAACCATTTTGAATCTGGCACAAAAAATGGCTCCTGCCAACGATAGGGTTTATTTCTGGCGAGCAACCTGTTACGAAAAGTTAGGCGATACCTTACGCGCACAAATAGACTATCAACGTTCGTTGATTTTCAACAAAAATGCCGATGACGCACATCGAGCATTACAACGCTTGCAACAAGCACAGCATGCTTATCGAGAAAATGTTTTTTCTTCCATAGCACATGAATAAAAAATAATTAGCCTTGGATAAACAAGTATATGTTGCCCCTTCGCTGTTAGCTGCCGACTTTCTTCATCTATCGAAAGCCGTTGAGATGGTCAACCAGAGTGAGGCCGACTGGCTGCATTTAGATGTGATGGATGGCGTTTTTGTGCCGAATATTAGTTTTGGAATGCCGGTCATCGAGAGTGTGGCCAAAGTTTGCCGCAAGCCAATGGATGTACATCTCATGATCGTACAACCCGAACGATACATTGACACTTTTCACCGATTAGGTGTACATCATCTCATCCTTCATTATGAAACCAGTGTACATCTTCATCGATACATCGAACACATTCATCAGCTAAATATGCTAGCCGGGGTTGCTCTTAATCCGCATACTCCTGTATCGGTTTTGAACGATGTGGTGCAGATAGTAGACATTATCCTCATCATGAGCGTTAACCCTGGATTCGGTGGTCAACATTTTATTCCGCATAGTCTACACAAGATACAAGCAACTAAACAACTTATTGAACAAACACGTTCATCGGCAAAAATCGTAGTAGATGGTGGCGTAGACACCCAGAATGCTGCTGAGATCTTGCGTGCTGGAGCCGATGTGCTGGTTGCAGGTAGCAGCGTGTTTGGAGCACCCGATCCTATTCGTGCAATTTCTCAGCTTAAACATTCCCTAAACGCTGCAACCCATCTTCAAGGATGAACAGAATTCACAATGAGTTGAATATCTTCACGAGAAAGTGGCTTCACCAGATATCCGTTTACCGAAGCATATTGGTGAGCCCGCTGGCGATCATGGTAATTAATAGACGAAGTGTAAATAAATATCCGCACATTCATGAATCCATTATCTCGAATACGTTCAAAACTATCTAGAAAAGCCCAGCCATCCATTTCAGGCATATTCAAATCGAGCAAAATCACATCTGGCAATTGCTCCGGATCGCTTGTATGCGCTTGTAAATAATCTAATGCAGCTTGCGCCTCTTGAAAACTTTTTATCTCTTCTATCAATCCCGACTTCTGTAACAACAGGCTACCCACCTGCAGATGGATGGGGTCGTCATCAATCAAAAAAACTTTCTTAACCAAGTATTGGGCCATGCTATGCTGTTAAAATCCATTTAAAACGAGCCATGCAAGTATAGGCGAAAATTTACAATAAATTTACAGCTACTTAGCGAACTTTGTGCTAAAGTTAGTAAAACGACCCGTTTCAATGGTCAATACTATTACAGGTTGAAGTAGAAAATATATTTTTGAAAATTTCTTCTTATTTTTGAATACATACCCAATAAAAACTTAAAAAGGAGATCGAACATTGACTGAAACCATCATTAACCTTGAAAACATCAATCCCATTGAATTTTTCGGGGTTAACAACGGTAAGCTCGACATTCTGAAAAAGCGTTTTCCCCTATTGAAGATTTTATCTCGGGGATCGCAACTCAAGCTTTCAGGTGCACCAGAAGAAATAGCTATGGCCAAAGAAAAGATTACTCAGGTGGTGAAATATCTGGAGCGAAATGGTCATTTAAGTGATCATTATTTCGAGCAACTTCTGGATGATGATGAAGGTGTAGATATCTTTAGCGATCGCAATCCAGATGATATTTTGGTGTTTGGCCCTAATGGACGTATAGTAAAAGCCCGCACGCCCAATCAACGCAAGCTCGTGCATATGGCCGAGCAACACGATATTGTGTTTGCTATTGGGCCCGCCGGTACAGGTAAAACGTATACAGCCGTGGCATTGGCTGTACGTGCCCTGAAAAATAAATTGGTCAAAAAAATCATCCTCACCCGTCCTGCAGTTGAAGCAGGCGAAAGCTTAGGCTTCTTGCCAGGCGACTTGAAAGAGAAGGTAGATCCTTATTTACGGCCACTCTACGATGCACTCGACGATATGATCCCGGCCGATAAGTTGAGTTATTACATGGCCAACCGAATCATTGAGATCGCTCCATTAGCCTACATGCGCGGGCGTACACTCGACCATTCTTTCATTATTCTCGATGAAGCACAAAATGCTACCGACCTACAATTGAAGATGTTTCTCACACGCATTGGCCCCTCTGCAAAAGCCATCATCACTGGCGATCTCACACAAATTGACCTGCCCAACAATCAAAAATCAGGCCTGCAAAAGGCTATTCGCATTCTTAAACACATCGAAGGCATTGGTCATCTCGAGCTCAACGAAGACGATGTAGTGCGTCATCGATTGGTGAAAGCCATTATTCGCGCCTATGAACAAGATCGGGCCAACCAGGAGCAAATTGCCTCTCTGGCAAATAACAGAAAAAAGTTCGTATCCCCAACCGATGATCACGAAGCCCCATAACCTTTATAGTCTTTTGTATTTCATGTGTTTCCCTGTATTTTTGCTGGGTAAATGAGGTTATGCATAATCATTGGTCTTCCACATACACTTACTCTCTATTGCTTCTTTGCTTGATAGGGTCGAGTTGTCATTCTACTGTGCAACAAAAGTCATCTTATCCGCAAACTCCTGAACAAGTTGCACGTGCTTTTATGAACGCATTGCAGGCTGGGCAATACGATTCGGCTAAGCTATATGCGACATCTGATAGTTACCAACTTATTGATATCTTATCAAGCATAGCAGAGAGTTCACCTCAAGCCCAGAAAAAGATTCAGCAAGCCAATATCATTATCCAAAACATATCTGTTCATAATGATACAGGATATGTGACCTATTTTAACCAAAGCGTCCATAAGACTGAAATATTACCTATCGTTCGACAAAATGGGATGTGGAAAATTCATTTCCTGGAAGATCAACCCGTATTTGATTCATTGAATGAAGAACAAAAGCTTCATCCGTCTCATCAATTAAACCCATAAACAATCATGGCAGCACATCCTTGGCACGATATCCCTATTGGCGAAAAAGCTCCTGAAATAGTTACAAGTATTATCGAAATTCCTAAGGGCAGTAGAGCTAAATATGAATTAGACAAGCAAAGTGGTTTGTTAAAATTAGATCGCGTTTTATATTCATCGGTATATTATCCCGCCAATTATGGTTTCATTGCACAATCGCTGGGAGAAGATCATGATCCGCTAGATATCTTAGTGCTTTCGCAAATCGATATGCAACCTTTATGTATTGTGAAAGCTAAGGTTATTGGTGTGATGCAAATGATCGATAATGGAGAAGCCGACGATAAAATCATTGCCGTAGCCGCCGATGATGTGAGTATAAATCATATTGAAAACATCGATCAACTACCTGTTCATTTCATTGAAGAGTTACGTCATTTCTTTGAAGAATACAAAGCCTTAGAACATAAAACAGTAGTAGTTGAAGAATTTCAAGATAAAAGTTTGGCTTTTGAAGTGATTCGTAAAAGCATGGAAGATTATAACCAAACTTATCCTCGCTCTTCATCAAAATAATTCTTCTGTATTGCATATTATTAGGGAATTTACAGATGCACATGCGAGATACTTTATCTTACCTCTGCCATTCATTTAAAAATTGATTTGATATATATCTAACTAAAGTTTCTTCAGATCCTATATCAGGTATTTTGTAAAACCGTTTAGCTTCCGTGAAGGAACTTTATTTTACACTATTGTATTCTTCATCGGTTACTTCTTCTAACCATTTTACTCCTCTAGATTCGATTCCTATATAAGTAAAGCGACTATTGGGTGCTGCCATGTGTGTATGCGCTACGTCTGGTGTGCATTTGATAACCTCTCCCTGATGAACAATTCGACCCGGCTTTCCCCTTTCCATATAATAGCCTGTACCTTCTAGGATAAGCAAGATTTGTCCATGCGGATGAATGTGCCAGCGCAATCTTGAACCAGGGGAAAAAGTAGCTTGTATGAGACTGAATGTAAACACGCTATCTTCCATGCTTAACGCATTAAGCCAAACTGTTCCGGTGTAATCATTCGTATTAGGAGCAACAATACCTCGAGGAAATGGAGAATTATCGTCGGCTTTTGTATTGCTATTTAGGGTTTCATTGGGTTGAATACCATTATATTCCTCATCACTTACCTTTTGCAGCCAAATGGTGCTTCCTTTTTCTGCAGGAGTAATAGCAATATAGGCAAATTCGCTGTTTGGTGTTGATCCATGCCAGTGCTCCACCCCAGGGGCACATTTGATCACATCACCTTTATGTACAATCTGAATCGGTTTTCCTTTTTCCTGATAATATCCCATTCCATGAGTAATGAGTAATATTTGTCCGCCTGGATGAATGTGCCAGTTTAACCTTGAATTCGGTGCATATACGGCTTGAGCAATACTGAATTGAAAAATGCTATCTGGCTTGCTTAATTCATTCAGCCAAATGGTACCGGTGTAATCGTCAGTGTTTTTCGCGATTTCGCTTTTAGGAAAAATATAATTATCCTGTGCTTGTGCCTGAGCAAACAGACCAGCGAGGCATACAATCATTACGTAAAATGAATGTTTTTTCATAAGTATATTTTTTGAATTTTTAGATTATCATCTGTTTAGCCACCCACTTGCTTTTGTAGATGTTCAGGATAACGGGCTCCTTGCACTTGAATTTTTGAAACAGCATCATTAATTTCTTTAAGATCATTTTCTGTTAGTTCAATTTCTGTTGCAGCTATATTTTCTTCCAACCTGTTCATTTTTGTAGTACCTGGAATTGGAACAATCCAAGGCTTTTGAGCAAGTAACCAAGCTAATGCTATTTGTGCGCTTGTAGCGTTTTTTTCTTTTGCGATTCTGCAGAGCAAATCCACTAAAACCTGATTAGCCTTACGATTTTCTTTTGAAAAGCGAGGCAATGTATTGCGAAAATCTGTTTCATCAAATGTGGTATTCTCGTTAATTCTTCCTGTAAGAAAACCCCTACCTAAAGGGCTAAATGGCACAAAGCCAATACCCAATTCTTCCAATGTGGGTATAATTTCTCGTTCGGGTTCTCGCCACCAAAGCGAATATTCACTTTGCAACGCTGTTACGGGTTGCACAGCATGTGCTTTGCGAATAGTTTGCACTCCAGCTTCTGATAAACCAAAATATCTAATTTTTCCTTCTCTTATGAGATCTTGCACTGTTCCGGCCACATCTTCAATGGGCACATGGGGATCTACACGATGTTGGTAAAACAAGTCGATATAGTGCGTTCTCAACCTTTTCAAAGCAGCTTCTGCAACTGCTCTGATGGTTTGCGGTCTACTGTCTAAGCCTAAGTCGGCCCTGCCGTTTTTAAAACCAAATTTAGTGGCAATCACTACTTTATCGCGAAATGGTTCAAGAGCTTCACCTATCAGTTCTTCATTGACAAAAGGCCCATAAGCCTCTGCCGTATCAAAAAAAGTAATACCCCTTTCATAAGCAAATCGCAATAATTTGATGGCCTCTTTTTTATCGATTGGTTTACCATATCCGAAACTTAATCCCATACAGCCCAAGCCAATAGAAGATACTTCTAAGCCGCTATTACCTAAAATTCTCTTTTGCATATTTTTTTATTTTTATGAGTATTTTAATGTGATTAAATCGGTAGCTTTCTTTCGCAAATCCATCTCACAATATGTGGATCTCTGTGGTCAAAGAAACAACTTGCACCTGTATCTAAAGCGGTAATAGCTTGCAAGTCGGTCGATGAAAGTTCAAAATCAAAAATATTGAAATTCTCTACTATCCTTCCTTTTCGCACCGATTTCGGGATAACGACAATACCCCTTTGTATGAGCCAGCGTAAAACCACTTGTGCAACCGATTTATGATATTTGGTAGCAATACTCAATAAAATTTCGTTTTCAAAAATATTATTTTTCCCTTCGGCAAATGGCGCCCAGGATTCTAATTGTATGCTGTGCTCTTGTAAAAATTTTTGTGTCTCTATCTGTTGATAAAAAGGATGAGTTTCTATTTGATTCACAGCAGGGATAAAACCACTGTTCATAATCAAATCGATTATCCTATCTGGATAAAAATTGGATACGCCAATCGCACGAATTTTCCCTTCATGATATAATTCTTGCATAGCTCTCCAGGAGCCAAATATATCACCATAAGGTTGATGAATAAGATATAAATCGATATAATCCAACTGCAATCGGTCTAATGATCTTTGAAAAGCCGCTTTTGTTTTTTCATAACCGGTATCTTGTACCCAAAGCTTGGTGGTGATAAACAATTCCTCTCGAGGAATGCCACTCTTTTTGATGGCATTTCCCACAGCAGATTCATTTAAATAAGAAGCTGCTGTATCTATTAACCTATACCCAGTTTCAATAGCCTGCATGACAGCTCGTTCGCAAATAGAAAGATCAGTCACCTGGTATACACCAAACCCCAAAATAGGCATTTTTACTCCATTATTTAGCGTCACGTAATACATATGCCTAATATTTATTTCTTATGTAATGTTTAAATAACATGCGATTCAATAGAACCACTCTCGCAAATATATTATTTAAAAGGCTGGATATAGTTACCCGAATTACTGTTTTTCTTACCCATTTCTCAAATAACTTTGAATGATAATTTAATAAGACAGAAAATATGTAACTTTAACATATAAATTTAAATAAAGCATGGAAGAGATTACTCATTTCGATACGATACATGAATATAATGTGTTTAATAACAACAAAACATTACATCCATTAGTAAGTGTAGTACATTTAGATAAAGCAGCTCCAAGGCACAACAGACGGATGCGTTTTGGGTTCTATGCTATTTTTTTGAAAAAAATTTATTGCGGCGATCTGCGATATGGGTTGGGTAAATACGACTATTCTGAGGGCACTTTGGTGTTCATAGCACCTGGTCAGGTGATTGGTCAATACAGCGAAGATATTTATCAGCCACAAGGCATCGCATTAGTATTTCACCACGATTTATTGATAGGTACATCACTCGCTAAAAATATACATCAGTATCATTTTTTCTCTTATGCAGTAAATGAAGCTTTACATCTATCGGAGAAAGAAAAAGAAATTGTTTTAGACTGCTTTTCGAAAATTGAATACGAACTAGAACATCCTATCGATAAGCATAGTAAGGAATTAATTGTGTCTAATATTGAGTTATTTCTACATTACTGCCAACGATTTTATGATCGACAATTCATCACCCGTGAACAAGTGAATAAGGGAATCCTAACAAGGTTTGAAGAATTATTAAACAACTATTTATTATCAGAAAAAGCTGATGAAAATGAACTTCCTTCCGTATCCTATTTTGCTCGTGAATTACATTTATCGGCCAACTATTTCAGTGATTTAATTAAAAGAGAAACGGGTAAATCAGCAATGGAATATATTCAAAACAAAATTATTGATATAGCTAAGGAGAAATTATTCGACAATAATAAATCGATTCAGGAAATCGCTTTTGAATTAGGCTTTAAATATCCACAACATTTTACTCGCTTTTTTAAACGACGCGTGGGTTATTCACCTAAGGAATTTAGGTTATTGGGTAAATAAATACTTGATAATTAATGATTCACCTAGATGGTAAATTAATTCTATAATACATAAAATATAATTGGTATTACAATAATATTCTGCGGCCCATATACCACAAGCATTCAAACATGCAAAGAATATGCTTTTCTTGAACTCATCCTTTCATAATTGCATGCACTTACCCATCTCTCTATAAACAACCACAGATCTGGCGGAATCAGTTTCTATTTCACATAAAAAGTTGTTTGATCAACACGAGCAAATAACCACTATTGATGTAAATCCTTTGGAAGTACCTTCAGTAGGCTATTTATTTGATCGGCATTATTGAGTGCCCGAAAACTAGCCTATTACCATCTATGGGATTTCTCTTGCCCAAAACCCAGCTCATCAAATACCCATTTTTCAGAAAAAATATATCTTCATTGCTTTTTCCCCTCATCAACCTTCTAATTACCGTATCTTGATGAGTTTTGGAAAAAATTGTTAAAATCGAGTACAACTAGTCTAAATATTTATTTTTGTGGCCAGGGTTTGATCTTGCTTATCAAGCAAGATCCTTCTATATAAACAGACCAGTGAATTCGGTACATAAATGCATACACACATGAGAATGACTTATCAAAAAACCAACATCATTATAGGCTGGCTTATAGGAATCATCGCTTCAGCAGTATACATCATGACCCGAGAGGCCACAGGAAGTTTCTGGGATTGCGGCGAATTTATTTCCTGTGCTTATAAGTTACAGATTCCACACCCACCTGGGGCGCCATTATTTATTTTGTTGGGAAGGCTATTCATCATCCTGTTTGGCGGTAGCCTGAATGCTGTGCACCCCAGTACCACGGCCGCACTCGATGTAAACCTGCTCTCTGCATTAGCAAGTGGATTCACTATCTTATTTTTATTTTGGACCATTACTTATTTTGCCAGGCGGTTGATCATCCCTGCTCAAAAAACCCCCTCTACTGCACAACAGGTAGCCATCATGGGCGCAGGAGCTGTAGGAGCTTTGGCCTACACATTTTCCGACTCTTTTTGGTTTTCGGCTGTAGAAGGTGAGGTATACGGGCTTTCATCGTTTTTCACGGCTTTGGTGTTTTGGGCGATGATCAAATGGGATGAGGCCGAACACCAGCAATCGCCTTATGCCGATCGGTGGATTGTGTTTACCTTTTATATGATGGGACTTTCTATTGGCGTACACCTGCTGTGCTTATTGGTTATTCCTGCACTGGTGATGATTTATTACTTACGTCGTTATCCCGTGACCAAGAAAGGTATTTTCTGGGCATTTATTATAGGTTGTTTAATTACAGGTTTTGTTCAAACTTTTATAATTAGGTATAGTGTAAAATTGGCTGCATTATTTGATATCTTTTTTGTAAACGATTTACACCTACCATTTAATTCTGGAGCTTATTTCTTTATTCTACTGCTTGCAGCTATTATCGCTATAGGTATTATTTGGGCAAAGAAGAATAACAAATATCTCCTACATCTAGCCTTATGGTGTTTTGCATTTATGGTGTTTGGTTATGCCACTTATTTCACTACATTGATCCGTTCCAACTCCAATCCGGCTATCGATATGTATAATGTAGATAACCCTATTTCTTTATTTGGTTATTTAGATAGGGAGCAATATGGTGATTGGCCTATACTTTACGGCCCATATTTTACGGCAAAACCTACTGGTATTAAAGAAACGGGTAAGATTTATGAAAAAGGGAAAGATCGCTATATCGTAGTAGGTAAGAAAACAACTTATACTTATGATGCATCAGATATGCATTTATTTCCTCGTGTGTGGGACAATAATAATGCACAACATCATGTAGATTTTTATCGTGACTGGCTCGGGCTATCTCCTAATGAAGAACCAAGTTTCTTAGATAATATAAAATGGTTTCTGGGTTATCAGGTGGGTTGGATGTATATGCGATACTTTTTATGGAATTTCAGTGGGAGGCAAAATGATATTCAAGGATTAGGCAATCCGCGCGATGGCAATTGGATCACCGGCATTCCTTTGATAGATAATTGGCGGCTAGGCGATCAAAGCCAATTACCCGATAGCTTAAAACATAATCAAGCACATAATACCTTGTTTGCATTGCCTTTGTTGTTAGGATTAATAGGATTGTTTTTCCAGCTTAATCGTAGGATAAATGATTTTCTGGTTGTCTTGCTTTTCTTCTTTTTTACAGGTTTAGCCATTGTGATTTATCTCAATCAAGCCGGGCCACAGCCGCGTGAGCGCGATTATGCCTATGTGGGCTCGTTTTATGCATTTGCGATCTGGATAGGATTAGGAGTATTGTGGGTGTATGAAAAATTAAGTCGGTTATTTAAAACGAGGCCTGTTTTATCTGCTACTGTAGCTACATTGATCTGCTTGTTGGCCGTGCCCTTGCTCATGGCTTTTCAAGAATGGGACGATCATGATCGTTCACAAAAAACTTTACCCCGCGATGTGGCAAGAGATTATTTAGAATCCTGCCCACCAAACGCTATTCTATTCACCTCAGGCGATAATGATACTTATCCATTGTGGTATGCCCAAGAAGTGGAGGGTATTCGTACAGATGTACGAGTAGTGAACTTAAGTTTATTGGGGGTCGACTGGTACATTAATCAATTGCGATATAAAATCAATCGTGCCGATGCTGTACCCATGATATGGGAACCCGAGCAATATTTTGGTAACAGACGGAATTATATTCATTATGTAGAATTACCATCAGTACCTAAGGAGCAATATTTCAATCTAGAAGATGTTGTTCACTTCATGGGAAGCGATGATCCAAAGGATCAGATCGCTGATTCTTATACAGGTGAACGAATAAACTTTTTGCCTACTCAACATCTATACATTCCAGTGGATAAAGAATATGTAAAACAACATCAAATCGTTCCGCTACAAGATACAGCATATATCGTTCCATCTGTTCAATTTACCATACCAACCAATATACTTTTTAAAAATGACCTCATGGTACTCAATATCATTGCTGCAAACCATTGGAAACGCCCCATTTGCTTTACTAGCCCTTACCCTACCCATTCACTTGGACTAAGCGATTATCTCGAAACCGATGGCATGGTATATCGTTTAGTACCAATAAAAACTGGCGAACACAATGAAATAACCAATGTGGAAAATGTGAATGCAGAAGGTATGTATAACATTATGCTACATCGATTTGGATTTGGTGGAGCAGATAAGCCCGGTACTTATTTTGATGAAACCAATCGGGGTATGTTACTCAATATTCGAAATGCATATAGCAAAGAAGCCCAAGCCTTAGCCATGATGGGTAAAAAAGATAGTGCACTGCAGATTCTCACACATGTAGATCAACATATATTGATCCAAAATTTCCCGTATGGATACACATCATCGGGGAATGCACATAACATCTCTTCTCTGCAAATGGTATATGCCTATTATCTGGCTGGCGATACTACAAAGGCTCATGCTATTAGTGAGGCTATCATTAAAGATTGCCAACAACAATTAAGATATTATCAATCACTTGGTCCATTGCTCACCAATGATTTGGCCGACGATCAAAAACGATCTTCTATGATTATTCAACAATTACAAGTATGGCGGCAAGCATTTTCTACCAACACTCATGAAAAGCAATAGAAATCTGCACATGCGCAACATGTAACGAAAATAACCTGCAGACCCTACCGATATTGTTTTCCATCTAGCTAGTGCAGGTATACTTGCAAGTGCAGATTATATTTTTACTGAACAGTATACATAGATTCGAAAATTTGTTATTCGCTTAACGCGAAAATGTCAAGACACGCCACCAGATATCATTTTTTTTAAATCATCAAACATTTAATCCTATTCAATTAAACATATATTACTGCCCTCATTAAACATTAGATGATTTCAAAAAATGGGTATCACTATAGGAAGTTTAACTTTTTCTTATTAAAATTACAATGGAATCTTATGGTTTCACTGAAAACTCAATTCATCATGAAACACAAAAATCGGCCACTACTGGCAAGCCCTATCTTACGAGTAATGCTTTTACTGCTAGGTACATCATTTTTACTCACACTAATATGGAGCTCATGCCAAAAAACATCTGTATCTCCATCATCATCTTTGTCGGGCCAGCCACCCATCGTTTACTCTGCCCAAAAATCCTACCAACTCGATAATGGTCTTTTGGTGCCTAAAGGCTCTTCTACTTGGGTGCAGCACGATACCCTTTATATCCATTTCCCCGACTCCTACAGATTTATTGATTGGGCAAGCTATACCGATCCTGTCACTGGCCAACAACAACGTAAGGTGGTAGAATTACAAGAAGTACAAGTAACTTGTAAATGTGAAGCCGGATCGGGATGTAGTCCATTCACAAAAGGAAATATTAGTGGTTGTGCTACCCAGAATAACGAGTGTACAAAATGCATCATGACTACTTCAGCTTCCCTTGACGGGCAATCCATGTTGCTACAGGTTCGTAGCGGCGATGTGCTAGACCTCAGTGAACAAACAATATTTACAACCTGGGATCTCGATAGCGGCTTTAAAGTTCCTTCCCCTGCCGCCTATGACGCCATGTTTGAGTCGGATACGGTGCGTTCATTATTGACGGCTCTGTTAAAGAAGTATATCACACCCGAAGATGCCCTGCTGCTTATGCATACCGATATTGATCACCTTCCGCCATATTTCTATCTTGAGCCAGTCTTATTTTTAGGCCATATCATTTATATTCCCTTGAACTATAAACACCATTCAGGCGATTTTATCTTGGCTGGTTATGACGAAGGCTGGCTGTATTATCCTCGGGAAGAAACCCATGCTTGTAAATGCAGCGCAGGAGGGGCTGGATGTAGTGAGGTGAAGTCTAAGACAATCCCATTCGTAGGAACCATATATTATTGTGAAGCTCAACAGTGCACAAATTGCACCTTATATTAAGCACATAAAGAAGATGTGAAAGAATGGCATGTGCTGGCTATTTATCCTACCCACCAGTAGTTGCTTAAGCTTATCTAATGGCGGGTTTTTTATGTGAAATGAAAAACATCAGAGATTGATCAACATCTTATTTTTGTACAAGGCAAAAAATGAGAAGATTATTTACGATGATTTAAGTTTACACGCACGAATAATTTGTGCAAATTCTTCGGCTTTTAATGAAGCACCCCCTACCAATCCGCCATCTACGTCTGCACAAGCAAATAACTCTGCTGCATTTGATGCCTTCACACTTCCCCCATACAATATCGTAATCGATGCAGCCAACTGTTGGCCATAATGCTCAGCCAACACTGCGCGAATAAAGGCATGCATATCTTGTGCCTGCTGAGCCGTAGCATTCACACCTGTACCTATGGCCCAAATGGGCTCATACGCTATTACCACCTGCTGCAATTGACCAGCCGATAAATGAAACAGGCTTTCTTGCAACTGCTGCTGTACATAAGCATTTTGCTCGCCTCGCTGTCTTACCTGCAAGGGCTCACCACAACAAAAAATAGGCTTTATGCCGGCGTGCAGAGCTGCATCTACTTTACGAGCAAGCATTTCAGCCGATTCTCCAAAATATTGTCTACGCTCCGAATGACCAATGATCACGTATTCTACACCTACGGAGGCCAACATTGGCGCAGCTATCTCTCCCGTATATGCACCAGAAGGCTCGGTATAACAATTTTGTGCCCCTAAATGAAAGCTAGCCCGATCACCAAATAACTCGCGCAACATCATTAAATACAAAAAAGGCGGACAAATCACTATCTGTGGCGAAGATTCCTGGGCAGGTATTACATCGATCAATTGTTTGGCAAGCCTTTGCACTTCGGGCAAGGTGCCATGCATCTTCCAATTACCAGCAACGATTGTTGTTCTCATGCGACTGTCGACTGAATAGATGAATGTTCGTGTTGATGGAGATAAGTTAATATCTGACGTTGAATATGGGAAAGCGATTTATTTTTCAACTGCATCCACGCATCGGCATCGTGCAAGGCTTTTGACAACTCATAACGCATCCACCTCGATGCCCCACCCCAGCTAAAAGAAGGAATATGCTTGGGGGGAAAATCTCC
The DNA here is from genome assembly GCA_023511875.1 of Thermoflavifilum sp. Classification (GTDB taxonomy): domain Bacteria; phylum Bacteroidota; class Bacteroidia; order Chitinophagales; family Chitinophagaceae; genus Thermoflavifilum. Next base: position 1,791 of record JAIMAQ010000010.1, on the reverse strand, counting down.
TCCAAAAATATTACAAGATACGCCAACCACTGTGCCTGTATTGAGCATAGTTCCAATGCCACATCGCGAAAAATCGCCCATGATTACACCACATTTCTCTCCAGCAGGAATATAGGCCTGCACTATTTGGCTCCAGATACGAATGGGGCCTGCATTGTTTTTTATATTCGAACTATTGGTATTGGCGCCCAGATTACACCATTCACCAATTACACTATCGCCCAAATATCCTTCATGTGCCTTGTTGGAATAACCCATCAATACGCTATTCTTCACTTCACCCCCAATCGTACAATAAGGCCCAATCGTTGTTGCCCCATAAATGCGCGCCCCCATCTTGATCACGGCTCCTTTACCAATCACCACTGGCCCGCGTATTGTACTTCCTTCCATAACCAACACATCTTCATCGATATAGACGGGACCATTTTCGGTATTGATGATGCTGGCCAATACTCTCGAACCCTTGCCAGTAAACACCGGATGCGCACCAATGATACTCGATTGAATCCATTCTCCTTGCCGAAGCGAATCTGTTTCTGTAGAAAACAACCTTTGCCAATCGCGCTTTATTTCCTGGGCATTCTGGGTAAATAGATCTGTTATATGCTCAATGTGATCTAATGAATGAGTAAAAGTTTTTTCTTGAAAATGAGATAAAAGCTCATCGATACGCGCACCTGCATATATGCGATGCAGGTCAATTCCTTTGCCTCGAAAAGCCAAGATTTCACGAGTGTGGTGGGTAATCATCTCTTGAAATTGAAGCTGGGCTACAGTTTCTACCAAAGCTCCATTGGGCAAGAGATGTGAAGCTATCCAAAGAGTATCTTCTGCAAAAGAAATATCACCATAAAGGGGTTGAAGATAGGGGGCCGTGCAGATTTGAAAATGAGAATCTGGAAAAAAACGATGGAGCTCATGCCGCCATTTTTCTGCAATAGTCATGACTCCTATTCGCAAATCGGCAATGCTTCGTGTAAGCGAAAGCGGATAAAGCGCCAGGCGAATCTGTGGAAAATCAAATAAAACAACATTCATCCAGGCAAAAATAAAAAAGCCTGCGTTGTAAATTGCAGGCTTCGAATTTTTTATTTCTTCCGAGAAGATTTAGGCTTTGCTTCTGTATTTTGGGTATCTGGCTGTTCAGATTTCTGGTAGCGTTTACGAAATTTCTCGATACGCCCTGTGGTGTCTACCAATACCTTTTTGCCCGTGAAAAATGGATGTGAAGTGTTCGAAATTTCCACTTTTACTAATGGATATTCCTTGCCATCTTCCCACACAATGGTTTCCTTTGACTGAGCAGTAGAACGGCTCAAAAAACTATAGCCATTCGACATATCCTTAAACACCACAAACCGATAATCTTTGGGATGAATACCTTCTTTCATACCTGATATTTTGAGCGGCAAAAGTACGAAAAATATCTGAAAGAAATGCGGATAGGAAGAGCTAGTTTATTTACATGCGGAAGGCATACTTTACGATGAATACCTGATTTCATACTGCAGTCTCTTATTGAGCAAAACAATAATTGGATGCATAGTGCCATTCTCAGAAAAACATATACTTATCAAAATGCATTTCACTGCCTGGATCAAGATAGCCACACGATGCTGAGCTGCGGGCATGATTTCTTTGTCTGTAAGCAAAAAAGGTTCATGATGGCAAGAATATGGCTAAAGCATATCCCTTCTTTCTTTGTCTTGACACAAAGAAAGAAGCAAAGAAAATTCAAGACTACCAGAAAAATGGCTAAAATGGGCTCCATTTCGCTACGGAAAATGA
>JAIMAQ010000020.1 GCA_023511875.1 Thermoflavifilum sp. | reverse complement strand
GCACGTGGGCAGGAGAGGATTCGAACCTCTGAAGTCGTAAGACAGCGGATTTACAGTCCGCCCCATTTGACCGCTCTGGAACCTGCCCTTACTTTCATCAAATGGCCTGAAACCTGATGCTTTGTGCTGCTGGCCATCGATCGAACAATCTGCCTGAAGGCAGACTGCTACGAGCCAGCAGAGGGATTCGAACCCCCGACCAGCTGATTACAAATCAGCTGCTCTGGCCAACTGAGCTATGCTGGCAAACTGGTACAGACCTGACCTTCCATTCACAAATTCCTCTATGAAAAAGAACATGAATTCAAAAACCTAACCCTTCAAATTTGGGAATGCAAAAGTAATTCAAAAGTTTTAATTCTAAAATTTCTACTCACGAATTTTTGCCTGAGATATCGATCTATTTGCCTCTTCTAAAAAAAATCCCGCCCATGGGCGGGATCAAATATTCACGATTGATACAATTTCTCTTTTTGTCGTTTCATCTGTGTCAAAATAGCCTCTAAGGCCAGGTCAAATGATTCTTCAAATGACTTAGAAGATTGTTTGACGAAAAACTGGTGTCGGGGAATCGCCACCTTGATTTCTACCACCTTGTCCTTGATTTGATGCACCACATTATCCAATTTCAAATACACTTCCACACCCACGATACGATCGTGTAGGCTTTCTAGCTTGGACATTTTTTTTTGCACATGATCCAGCAATTTTTTGTCGGGCTCGAAATGTACAGCCTGAATGTGTAGGTTCATAGCTAAACAGGTTTAACTGGTCAGAAAATAGTTGCACGTCTGTGCAGTTATCCATTGGAAGTTAAAACATTTTTACCAGACTGGCAATGACATTTATCTAATTATTAACATTCATCCTCTAGGATGTGCACGTCGATGAATTTCCTTAAGTTGAGCGATTGAATTATGTACATATACCTGTGTAGCTGCTAAGCTGCTATGACCAAGTAGTTCTTTGATGGCTTGTAAATCGGCCCCTGCATTCAACAGGTGAGTGGCAAAAGTATGGCGCAGGATGTGTGGGCTGGCTTGATTTAAGGTACTCACCTGGCTCAAATAATGGTGTACTAAACGATAGAGATATTTAGGATATAGAGGCTTGCCTTTTTCTGTGAGCAACAACAAATCGTTGTGTTGATCACCAAAAGCTCGTTGACGTTCAATCAAATAAGCGTTGAGCATCTGCTCCAGCCCTGCACTTAGCGGAATCAGGCGATATTTGTTTCCTTTTCCCAATACCCGCAGCAAGTGCTGCTGCCTGTCCCAATCATTTTGTTGAAGATGGGCTAATTCAGAAAGGCGCATGCCTGTTTGGTAAAACAGCATGAGAATAAGTTTGCGGGTCATGCCTATCACACCTTGAGGGAAAAAATCGTGGTTGAGAAGGGTATCTACTTCTTCATGACGGAGAAAAGAAGGTAGCCTTTTTTCCATCCGAGGTAGTACTATGCGAACGAAAGGATCATGGTTCATCCACCCTTGCTGTCGGGCAAATTTAATCCAAGAACGAATAGCCGATAGTTTTCGACGAATGGTTGTGGCGCTATTGGCCTGATCAGCAAGTGAAGCCGCCCAGGAACGAATATGCATTGCTGTAATGCTATTCACATCGTCTATAGGGCCATAAAGTTCAAGATATTGGAGGAAAGATTCTAGATCGTGTTGATAAGCTAAAACAGTATGCTTAGAATAACGCTTCTCAAAGGCCAAATATTGCAAAAAGCGTTGAAGCTGATCGATAATGGATATTTTCGGATGCACGATCCGAAATTACAGATTCTGCTGCTTATCGAAAGCAAAAAATGTTATTTCTTTTCAATTTTACCGGCAGCTATTTTAGCCCGGTAAATAGCCCGTTGAATCTCATTTCTACGTTTAACTGAAGGCTTTACATAAGCCTGACGTTCTCTAAGTTGCTGAAGAATACGCGCTTTTTCAAACTTTTTCTTGTATTTTTTAAGGGCTTTATCAATATTTTCGCATTCTTTGGCATCGATAATCAGCATAAAAACTCCTTATTTTTAGGAGGGGCAAAGTTAATATGTTTTCTAGAAAATCACAGAATTTTTATGTTTACCGGATTGATTGAAACTGTCGGTACAATCGTGAGCATTGAACCTCAGGGAAAAAATAAACTCTTCGTAATAGCATCACCCTTAGCAAGTGATCTGCATCCCGACGAAAGTGTGGCTCACGACGGTGTGTGCTTAACCATCACCGATACTTCCGCCCAAACGCATACTGTGGTGGCCATTGAGGAAACACTCAGCAGATCAACACTCGCCTGGAAAAAAACGGGCGATCGCATTAACCTCGAACGTGCTCTTCGGCTTCAAGATCGACTAGGTGGCCATTTTGTGCAAGGACATGTGGATACTACGGGTAGCTGTGTAAGTAAGGTTTTTCGGGATGGAAGCTGGGAATATGAGTTTTCTTATCCAGAAAAATATACCGAATGGCTGATCGAAAAAGGTTCTATATGTGTGAATGGCATTAGCCTAACTTGTTTTCATATCCAACCCGGTCAATTTCACGTAGCCATTGTCCCGTACACCTATCAGCATACCAATATCCAATGGATTGAGCCTGGCGATCGAGTAAACATAGAGTTCGACATGCTAGGCAAATATGTGGTGTCTTTAACCAAACAATACCTCTCTACCTCTCGGGCATGAAATCTATTTGCATCATCGTTCCCGTGTTTAACGAAGAGCATAATATAGCACCGTTGTATCAGCAATTGCGCACAGTGATGGAAAACATAGCTCAGCTAAAATGGTGCTTACTGTTTATCGATGATGGCAGTACCGATCAAACCTTCACCCGAATTTGCGAATTGGCCAGGAATGACTACCGCATTCAAGGCATTTCTTTTTCAAGGCATTTTGGCCATCAAGCGGCCCTCATGGCCGGTATTCAAGCTGCACAGGCCGATTGGATAGTGACTATGGATGGCGATTTACAACATCCTCCTGCACTGATAGGGAAAATGATCTCTTATCTCCAACAAGGATACGATGTAGTGCATGCTGTAAGAACGCCATTTGTTCAAAACAGGAGAAAACAGCTGCTTAGCCGCTGGTTTTATGCGTTGTACAATTACTTATCGGAATTGCCTATTACCTCTGGTGCTGGTGATTTTCGGATGTTTAATGATCGGGTAAGAGCGGCTTTGTTGCAATTTGATGAACGAACTCTTTTTATCCGGGGACTCCTGCATTGGGTGGGATTTAAAGCTATCGAAATTCCATATGAAGCCGCACCTCGAGCTTCGGGCAAGAGTAAGTATTCCTTCATACGCAAGCTTCATTTGGCCTGGGATGCCTTGACGGCTTTTAGCCTTCGGCCAATGAGGTTGTTTTTTGGACTAGTATGCTTCATGGGCCTATTATCTATAATCTATGTATGCATAGCTCTGATCAGTCATTTGCTGGGTAAGACGATGATGGATTCTAATGCATTATGGCTGGGCATAATATTTATCGGAGGCTTGCAATTGCTAGCAATTGGCTTGTTGGGAGAATATTTGGGAAAAGTGTATAAAGAATCCCAGAAACGACCTCTTTATTTAATTCGGGAAACAGTGAACCGATGAATCTCGGGGATACGCCCGAATGAAATATTGACCACCTAAAGGAATAGCTCCAAAAAATGATTCCATACGTATCAATGGTTGTAAAACACGATATCTTGGAAAGAAAATCAAATACTTGCATATGTCGATCTGCCAACCCGTATCCCTTAACAAACGCTTTGCTGCCTTGGCAGAAAGTAATTGTACGCCTTTGTCGAATACACAAGTATGCACTGCATATTGGGTAAATGGATGATAAGGATTATGCTCGAAGATGTATATTGTACCCGATGATCGCAATACCCGACAGGCTTCGCTTAAGAACTGAGCTCGTTGTTGTGGAAGAACATGATGCAATACTCCCGCCATGAAAATGAGGTCGAAACGTTGGGGTTGAAAGGGTAAATCTAGCCCATCAGCATGAAAAAACTGTGCATCTGCTATACCTCGCTCTTTAGCAACAGCAATACTTTCTGCGGATAGATCTACTCCCGTTAATTTCCAGGATGGAAAAAATTGTTTCATGTAAAAAGCCGACAATCCATCACCACATCCTAAATCCAAAACCTCCTTAGTCTCATTTATTTCGTATCGGGCAAGTATTTGTATTTTTAACTTGGCATAATCAGATGAGCTAGCACCCGACCAATGTATGTTCTTATCATGAATATCTCGATAATGCCGAGCAATGGTATCAAAAGAAATATGTTCACGCATCATCACAATGATAAGATTTTCTGAGCAACTTTCTGAGCATATTAGCCGCCTTTATGCATAAACTTTATCAACAGCTTAAACCTTATCTTGGCATAACAGTTTTGGCCTTGCTTATCTATTGGCCTTTATCGATAGCATGGCTGAGTTTGAAAAACGATGCAGCAGTAGCTTATCTTCCTGTACGCTATCAGATGAGTCAAGCTATTCACCAGGGGATTATTCCATTTTGGTCGCCATATCTAAATTATGGTTTCCCCTTGCATGCCGATTTCACGAGTGGGTTCTGGAATCCACTGATCTGGTTGTTAATTAGCTTGTTTCACTACAATATTTATACATTACACTTAGAGTGGATGATATATGCTATTCTAGCTGGTTGGGGCATGTATGCCTGGTGTACAACACTTCAATTCTCTCCACAAATAGCTTTCTTATTGTCTGTCGCATACATGAGCAGTGGCTTTTTCATAGGTAGTGCTTCTTGGATGAATTGGCTTGCACCCATAGCCTGGCTGCCTTTTGTATTAAACTATATGTTGAAATTATTCCAACATCCTCATATTCGTAATGCTTTATGGCTTTCCATTTTCTTATGGTTGTACATCAGCTATGCCCATCCTGATTTTTTGATTGGGTTGGGTTATTGGATGGGATTATCATGCTTGCTAGGAGTTGTATTGTTTTATCAAGAATGGAAGGCAAGATGTTGCTGGAATTTAGTGAAACAAATCGGATATACACTATTAGCCTTATTGGCACTCTCAGCAGGAATGATCATTTCTATCGCAACGGCTATACCTTATATGTATCGTAGCAACCCTCTTCAGTTATCACAACTCGATCATCCGTTTAATATAGCTTGCTGGATTTCTTTTCTCTTCCCACTATCTACCACACAACCGTTGCATGCCTGGGATCATACCGATATTTTGCTTAGAAGTGGATACGTGGGTATGTTGCTATTCATAGCTGCATGGGGATCTATTACGAAAATGTGGAAAGACAAACGAATACAATTTTGGCTGATTCACGGAATATTTTTCCTCCTGCTGTCTAGTGGATGGCTACAACATGCGATTTCACTTCCTTTTGTGAGATATGTAAGATTAGAAAGTTTCTGGCGGATAGGTACAATATTTTCCATGCTGATGTGTGCAGGATACTTCTTGCAAAGCTTAGTATATAATGCGTCGAACAAAAAAACATTTATTCGATTGATATGGATACTATTTAGTATTTATTTTATCTTTTTTATCTTACTAGAAGATTCTTCTTTAAAGATATTTACTGATATCTTGTCCTCGCTCAGATCCCCACAAATAAACACACTTAAAGATCTATTATACTCACTTAATATGCTCGATAAAATATGGATACAGGCTGCAATAGGAACAATACTAACCGGTTGGTTACTCTGGATCATAAAAAAGCGACACACAGATATTCTCAAATGGGTATGTGTTATATCGATTATCGATTTAGCGATATCTGCACAAATGATGCTACCCTTTTTAGTGGTAGGTAAAACTAAATTGAGCTATATACAGCATATTCTACAAGACATGCCACAATCTTATTCCATACCACCACTCATACCTATTCAACAATATGATACTTTCCCCACTCAGTGGAGAAAGTTGATTGGCAGCAAAAGTTTTTATGATCATCAAATAGGATCTCCGCAAAACCCTTCAGAATACCCCAATCTTCTAACAAGCCTTCGAGAATTCTATAAATCAAACTATGTAACTTGCTCCAACAAAACTCCTTTTGTCTATTTCTCTACATCCGTGTATCCTATTCAATACCTGAATCAAGCCTGTCATACATTAGATAGCAACAGCATATTTTTATTTACCTTTCATAAAACTCAGCTATATTACACAAATCCTCATCAAGGACAATCTTCCCTTCAGGTAATTTCAATTATACCTGGAAGAATAAGCATTCACGTAAATAATCAAGAAACAGGTATGCTGCTATTGAAACAAAATTATTATCCGTTTTGGAAAGCTTATGATGGCAAAAAGAGTGTATCTATTTACCCCGCCAATATCAGCTTTATGGCAATACCTTTATTGCCTGGACTACACCACATCAATTTTGTATACCAGCCTGGAATAATACAAATTTGTTTTTGGATAATGTGGATAAGCTTTATCATCATTATTCTCGTATTATCTTATATATCTATCAAACCATTCATCTCATCAAATACATCTTCCCATAACCATTCGTAATAAACTGGTCAGCGCCTGTATGGAAAATATCCATTGGCTGGCCGTGCAAAGAAGCTACCACCCGGTATAAATAGACCCCGTTTCCTAAACGATTCCCATATTGATCAGTACCATCCCAGCGAAATGTGGTAATATTGCGCCCTATATGAAGAGGGCCGAGTTCGTCTTTATTAATGATACGAACAATATGCCCAGTAATGGTTAAGATTTCGATTTTCAATTGAGAGGGTACTTCCGAGCCAGTAATTGTAAATACAAAAGCCGTTGAAGTGGTAAATGGGTTAGGATAATTCAGCAGATGACTGATCATGGGTTTGTTGATCACTTGAAAAGATACTCGATAAGGAGAAGGACCACTCGATAAATCAATCGGATTCTTTGCTTGCACAATCAGCTCATATGATCCATCTTGCATAAACGAAGGGGTAAACAAAACTTGTGCTTGTTGATAATTATTTTCGTTTAATAGCCGCAAAGTATCCTGATCAAAATAATAATTATGCAATGAACCATCGGGATATCTAACCTGTACCTGAAACAATGAAGTATCTTGCAATTGAAGATAAGGGTTCACATCTTGCAAACGAATCAGAATATGCGGTTTAGCAGAAACAATGTCATTATTCAAAATATGTATTCCGTCAAACGTAACGTCGAGTAAAGGGTTAAAATCTGATGGCCTAACGTAAAAAGGATGATAAAGTACATTATTAAAAGAATAAGCTTCTGGTTGGTCATGATCTGGATTAACCAACAAATTTAGCACATTATTGCCAGGAAAATCTTTTGAATCCACCTGAGTTTGAATCAATAACGTATCTCCTGGAAGTAATTTTCGCCATCTAGGCATAGGAATTTGATGAGTAATATTTTTTTCATCGGCAATTGTAAGTTTTATTTTCATGCTATCGATAAATGAGGTTCTACTCACATTTTGAAATGCAACCGCAAGATGTATTGGTTGACCTCTGATTATGCTATCTGATGCTTGAAAAAATACATTGGGAGCAATAGCACCTTCTGGTACTTCATTGTAATACACACGCCAATAATCAAGCTGAGGAGCTATGCCATGAATAGAATCTGCTTCTTGTAATACCAATTGAAGACGTGGATATTGTGTTGCAGAGATAAAAGCTATATTGGTATCCATTGGAGCATGTGATAAAAATAGTGTATGATTTCCATGAATATCCACTCCCCATACTTGTAAGCTAATAGCGCTCCTGTATTGCTGATATACATCATGCGCTTCCCAGCTCAAACGTTTCCACGATAATGCTGGCCCAATTAGTGGAGAAATAATTTTTCCCGATCGAGCACGAATATTTACTGGGATATATGCCGCCAAATGCTCATCAACCGAAGAACCAATCCATTGCATTACGGAACTTGGATCGCCCTTTCGGAAAAAGAATATAAAGGGGATATTGCGATAAAATGAATCTATTCCTGTTAAGCCTAATGCACGTAGTTTAGAGTAAAGCGATTGACCAGAACCCAGCAAAGTGGTGTCGTTCATCCAATCCTGAATAAAACTGTTATTAGTTGTCCACCCCAAATTGGTGATAGAAACCCACATGCCATTGGGTATACTATCTATAAATTGCATAGCATGTATACGATAATCTCTTTCTCCATAAGGAAATTCAAAAAAATATCGCTTAGGTTGATCACAAATTGCATAACTACCAAATCGCCCACCAGATCCCACATTGTAATTTACCCAAGGTTGAAAACTAAGCGAATCAAATACCATAAATTGCAAAGAGCCATATTTACATCCATAATGTTCTAATCGATCCTGATTAAGATATACATCTATTTGATCTTGCACATAATAGGGATACAGGCCCGTTTGAATCCTTAATATTTTGGGCGTATCTAAAAAGGAAAACATGCGATTGTTAAGAAGTTGTATAGCCTGATAATTATCTAATAAAAATTGAAAATAATGAGATTGATTCCAGCCAGTTTCCGCTTGTGGTAAATACACAAATGAATGTTGATCCCATATGGGCTGCTTGTTTGGTATAAATGTAGCCACTCGCCAATAATACACCTGACCAGGAATATAACTTATGTCTGGATGATAGTCCAATACACCTCCCTTGCTATTCAACTGCAATTGTCGCAATAATGGGCTATTAAACTCTGCAGTCGTATCAATCTGGAATACATAATTCGCAAATGGTGCCATCGGATCATCGGTGGATGCATAAAAGTGAACTGAAGGCGTATCTACAATCGAGAAATCAAATGGATAAATGGCATGCACCTGATTGCTATAGATATACAAATCTTTTTCGGCAACATTATTTTGTTCAGACACTTCTGGAATCAAATTTCCCTCATCGAGTGTAACAATAAAACGATTCTGACCAGCATCAAGCAATGGATTGATATTAATGCGCAAAATTATAGAATCGGAATAAAATGGAGTGGGAATTTTTCTTCGATAAATTACACTATCTGCTCCAGAAGGATATATCCGTTGAATGCTCACCCACATAGAATCGCGTATAGCCTTACCCAGATTATAAAAGTATACATGTAAATCAAAATATTCCTGCGAGATAGAAACAATATTCGGATCGGTATAGATATCATTTGCTTCTACATCATAGTCGGGCAGAGAAGAGCTAAACATATGTATGGCCGGATCACCATTCAAAGCCATCTGTTCTAGATTACAAGAAGATAAAAAATTATTGGAAATCGACTGTGTGGTTGTTTGTACAATATCTTGCATAATGCTTCCCAGGCTAGCTCCATACATCTTATGGGAAATATCTTGATAGAATCTTCTGTTATAATCGTCAAGAACATCTGTTATACCTACATAAGTATTGGCTAAAAAAGCAATTGATCCCGCATCTGGTGCAAGTACATATGATTCGCTTAGCATAAGTTGATTTTGCAATCTCAACGTATCCATCACAAAAATATTACCTGCACTACATCCACTGGCTATAAACACAGGATATTTTCCTATATTTTGGAGGTTTGCGGGATTATCTAGATTGTAACCTAAAGTATTAGCAGAAGAATGTCCAAAAAAATTAATAAGCGATATTCCTTTTTTGAAAATTGTATCCACTATTTCTCCACTTCTCACCTGAGGATCAGTACTAAATTTAGAAACTGTAATGATATTTGCACCATAGTTAGTATCGCGAATCAGCTGCTCATATCCATTAAAATAACTAGAGAGTAAATTGTATAACGACTGGTCATCGGCCCCTATAATATGCAAGACATTCTTATGCCAGGCCGACTGGCTATAGCTGGCCGTAGAAGTATTTAAGGGTAAATTTGCCTCATACGATTTTACTTTTTTGAGATATTGCATCACTTCATCGTTATTAATAACAGAAAGCCTACCAATAGGAATATGTGGAACAATGGATTGCCCCCATGCTGATAGCAACATATCGGATGCAGGATTGCCAAACGTAGGAACTAGCGCTATGCGCTGCACAGCATTATATTGTTGATTCAATCTATATTGATCATATGTAATTCCTTTCCCAATGAGAAAAACATAAAGAGGCTTAATCGGAAAATGATCATATGCAAAATGTAAAAACGAACGAATACTTAATGGATGAAAATCAATTCCATATGCAAATTGATCTGTTAACTGATCTGTGGAAATGATCTCCACGCGATATCCCCCTCCTGCAACAGAAGAACGATATGCCGCATATTGTTGTACGCCATCACCACTGTTTAATATGGATGGGTGAGTAATAATCAAATAATTCCCTTGCAAACCTGGAAGAGCATAATTTACAAATACACGTTTCTGCAAGGATGATATGTTATGTATGTTTGTTGAAATTCCTTCATTTACCAACACCAAATCTCTATCTACCGAAGTTGCAGGAAGTAAAAAACGAAAAACACCATTCATTGCTGTATCTGCTATCCAACGCTGTTGATTGCGCAAATCATATAATACAGGCGGAGTACCAGAGCCATTAAACTGATTGATCACCAAGTATTGAGGTTGATCGCTAGCACTTAGTTGAAAATGAACATAACTAGCCTGGGAAAAAGAAAACAAGTGTGGATATTTGAGCTCAACGCTACCAACTACTATCCGATCTGATCCAATTACACTCTTATTGGCAATATTTACAACGGCATTATTACCTAAGCTAGTGGGAGTAATATTATTTATTTGCCATACATGCATTTGAAAAGCATTAACAGCCGTATCGATAAGCATATTTTGATTGAGCGTGATGCTCACGTTTCGATTGTTAGGAGCAGCACCTGCTAGGCGAACATAAAGAGTTGCAGATGGTCCTGAAGCATCTGCCTGCAAATTGCTAAACGATATATTCAAGCTACTAGATGGATATATATAACGGCTTGAAAAACCTTCACCTGCATCAAATGTGCTCGCATATATATACTCTCCTGAAACCACTTGTGCATATCCAGAATTGATTTGCGTCTTGGGATAATAACCTGCCGTATACCAGCAGTAAGGCAACGCTGGTGGAGGTGAAGAACCAATAACATTATCCATTTGTTGATATCGAGAATTAACAGATTGATCATCTACCGTGAGATAATAAGCCGAAGAATCTGAAAACAAGTTATCATGCAACGACATTTGGTCTTGTGCGTGCGCAAAAAGCAAGGTATCTAAAAGCCCATCAGCAGGAAATCCAATGAATTCCAAATAATCGCCTTCATGAAGAGTATCACCAGATGCTGAAATATACAAAGGCACCTGACGACCTAAATGCCAAAGCTGAAAAGCATGAGCAGGAACGGTATCTAATTGATAGGCTGCTAATACTGCATAAGGAATTCGATATATGCCCTCTTGAGCAAGTTTGAACTTGTAATATGTTTTCTGATAGTTAATCCACTCATTGCCATAGGGTTGTGCCCAAGCAAACTGTGCACACATGATCCACACCAGAAAGCTTAACCATCCAATACACCAACTCATACACCTATTCATATCATCTACGAGTTAATGATCCCTATCAAATGAATTTTTTTGAGTAGGAATATCTATATCCAACGAGAAAATATGTGAATACAATGGCTGAGATTGATTGGCTAAAGCAGTAAATGCATAAGAAAGTTGGAAATGCTTCACGTGAAATGCTGCCCCTACTGAAGGCTGACTAATCCAAATCTGATGACGGCCAAGGGTATCAGCATCATCTTGCGTTTGCTGAATATGCGAAATACCGGCTCGTAAAAACACCAAATCTTTATAACCTATTTCCAGGCCTATACGCGGATCCAAGCCTATCTTCCCTCCACTCCACAACGTGTTTCTTTTCCCATCGGTAGTAATAGCCAAATCTGCTTCTACCATGAAATGCCACTGCTGCTGGATGAAGGTATGCCAGGCTACTGCAGGAATAAATTGTGGCAGGGTGATCTCAACAGATTTCGTAGGAATATCGTTTTGCGTGAGAAATAAAACTTGTTTTTCTTGATCGGTAAAATGAAATATCCATGCATTGAATGTGGTAGTGATATCTTTTGCCATCAATGCAAACGACCAATGTGGCAATTGCCATTGTAAACCTGCATCCAAGCCAAAGCCCCATGATTGCGAAAAACTACCTACTACCCGATGAATAATTTTTACAGATCCACCCAGTTGTAGCTTTTGCTGCTCATCATTTGATTCCCCTACCGATAATGCACGTGCATAACTACACAGTAAAGCATAATCGGCTGCAGAAAAACTAGTCACCCGATCATAATTAACAGATCCATCGGGATTGAGAAGATACAAGGTATTCGGAATATTGTCTACAGCAAATCGCAACAAACTCATACCCAGCACTCCTTGTTGGCCAGACACTGGAATAGCTCCTGCAACAAAATCATAATTGCCGATGCCAGAAAAATATGCTGCATGCATGAGGGATACTTGTGGAAGCTGCAGCCCCATAAGCCCAGCAGGATTCCAATAACCAGCAACTGCACCGCTTGTGGTGGCCACAGAAGCCATCCCCATGGCCAATCCTCGAGCACCTGCACCTAAGTTCAAAAACTCATTTACATAAGTGCGTGCTTGAGCTATACCCATCACGGGCAAACCACTCCATAACAAACATATCTGGAGGAAAATTCGCCTCATATCCACAATTGCAAAATATATGAGAAATACCCAATAAACTCAATGAAAATACAACATTCCCATCATTCCTTGCCCAATGAGTTGAGGAACGTAGGTATAAGATGAGTCAAATATGAATTTTGACTCGTTAAAATTGAATAAGTTTGCAACGATTTTTCTAAAATACAGATCGATGGATTTGATCGAAGAACTTAACTGGCGTGGACTTATTCAAGACATGACAGCAGGTACAGCCGAATGGATTCATAAAGAACAAGTAAAAGGATATATTGGATTCGATCCAACTGCCGATTCGCTGCATATTGGAAGTTTACTGCCTATCATCTTACTCAAACATCTACAACGAGCTGGCCATCACCCAATTGCTGTGGTTGGAGGAGGAACCGGCAAAATAGGAGATCCTTCAGGGAAATCTACCGAAAGAACTTTGCTCGATGAAACCACATTGCAACACAACCTGTTGAGCATTAAACAACAAATTGCACAATTACTCGGCCAATCAGGTCAACCATATACCATTGTCAATAACGACGAATGGTTTGGTCAAATGAAGTTTATTGAATTTGCACGAGATATCGGTAAACATATTACCGTGAATTACATGTTGGCAAAAGAATCGGTAAAAAAACGTTTAGAAGGCGGTATTTCGTTTACAGAATTTACTTACCAACTCATGCAAGCATACGATTTTTATTATTTATTTACCCATTACAATTGTAAACTACAAATGGGTGGAGCAGATCAATGGGGCAATATCACCACGGGCATTGAACTCATTCGTAAGCTTACTAACCAAGAGGCTTATGCCCTCACCTGCCCATTGCTCACCAAATCAGATGGAACTAAATTTGGTAAAAGTGAATCTGGAGAAAACATCTGGCTCGATCCACAAAAAACTTCACCTTATCAATTTTATCAATTTTGGATTAACCTATCGGATGCAGATGCAAGTCGCATGATCAAGATCTTTACTTTTCTTAGTCAAGATGAAATCGATGCACTCACCAAAAAACATCAACTACATCCCGAACAACGTATTTTACAAAAGAAATTGGCCGAAGAAACTACCCTACTTGTACATGGTGAAGCAGGATTGCAACAAGCTTTGTCCACTACTGCAAGTTTGTTTGCCAAACATACCGATAAACTTCCTTCAGAAGAAGAATTACACCAAATGGAAGGCGTAGAAAAAATTTATTTACCCCATTTTCATGAAACCGATCTCGTGAGTTTACTGGCAGAATATACCCATATTTTCCCCAGTAAAGGCGAAGCCAGAAGAATGATCCAAAACGGTGGGGTATATCTCAACAAACAAAAAGTGACCGATATCGCCAAAAAAATACAATTAAGCGATCTGCTGTATCAAAAATATTTATTGATACAAAAAGGAAAAAAGAATCATTACTTGATTGAATTTAGCTGATATCGGGGAATATCGTATTGTCATACACCACATCACATAAATACAATCCTTCAGGCGGAACAGCAAAAGATGCTTTTCGATTATCTCTACTCTCAATGATCTCACGAAATTGATCTATGCTTATTTTGCCACGTGCAACCTTTAGTTGTGTGGCTACTAATCCTCTTACCATGCCGCGCAAAAAACGATTGGCCCGCACATGAAAAATCAATCGATGTTCTTTCTCCTCCCATCGCGATTCCTCAATATGGCAAATAAAGGTTTTTACTTGTGTCTTTCGCTTAGAAAAAGCTTTGAAATCTTGATAAGTCGCAATTATTTCGGCACAAGATTGCAATAATTCTCTATCTAACGCATACGGAAAATAATAACCAAAATCTTTTAAAAATGGATCTTTTTGAAAGTAAATAACATATTCGTATTTACGACTTAATGCACTAAACCTTGCATGTGCTTTTTCTTTGACAGGATAAATTCGATTTATCGCAATATCGTGTGGCAACAAAGCATTTAGTTGATATATCAAGTGCGTATCAACCAAGAAGTCGATATCAAAATGAACAACATTTTTCTTAGCATGCACGCCGGTATCGGTACGACTCGATCCCATAATGGTGATGGGTTGTTTACAAAGTACCGACAAAGCATCTTCTATAACTTGCTGAACAGTAAGTGCATTTTTTTGTCGCTGAAATCCAGCATAACGCGTTCCCTTATAAGCAATTTCCATGAAATAACGACCCATATAATGTAAAATCTGTGGAGATATTACTGCCGAATCAATGATTGAAAGCGAGCTTGATTTTCGGGGTCTGAGAAAATGTGTTTGAGTTGTTTGAAATGATCAGAATCGGCTACATGTGGATACACCCATTCAATGAATCGATAGCGGTAAGACTCAGTAGTAAACAAGTACACCATGATTTCTACTTGACTCGTGGTAAAACAATTATTTTTCAAATTTCGTTGCACCACCCGTAACATAGCGGTATCACTACGTTGTGCAGCTACTTTTTTTTTCAACATATCAAATTGCTCATCGTTCAGTACATGCACGCAATCAGAATTGATCATAGTAATATGCTGCCTCGCCGAAGAACTATTGCTTGTAGTATCGAAGTGTATAAACTGCAACGGTGGATTTGATGTTGATGTTGAATTGGCTGTTTGAGCCGATGTGAATACTGGTGCAGATGCTGTTGATGGTTCAGTAGCCTCCGTATCTGGGGCACGAACGGGAACCTGCTCAGCAAGCTGCTGCAGCTTTTGCAAAGCGTGAGCAAAGCTTGTATCTACAGCCGGAGTGGGCACCTGGTCAATGGCCTGCTCTTGTGGAAAAGTATTCGCAGCTGGTTGATGGACGTGGGCTAATATCGTATCGGCTTGTTCTTGATTTGTTGAAGGAAACAAGGCCTTTGCTGTCATAGGCTGAGAAGCTTGTTGCTCAGTATCTGCTGGATAAAATTGCTGCATTCGGGCCGATAAGGCACTGTCGGCCACCCGCTCCTCATTAGCTGCCTGAGGTTGGGCATGAGCCACCGACATCGACTCTCCAGGCTGGCCTGCAGTGGCTGCAGCCATCAAAAGCTGGCGAAAACGTTGGGTTTCCGCCTCAGGTGTGGTGTCTTTGATAGGGCCGGGCGACTTGATGAGCATCTGTTTGGGCCGATTCGTATCTGCTCCACGAGCAGTTATAGGGTATGCAAAGCCCTGCCCTTCCGCAATGGCTACAGGCTTAATCTCCGTATATTGATGCAAATCATACAAGGCAAATTCCCGATCACCTATGCGTTTCAACAAATAACCTTTATCTTGCCCAGCTGGAATGGGAATCTCAAACCGCTGCTCGGGATATGCATTTCTTGGAAAACCAATCACCAACTCGAGTTTGCCCGATTTTACGGGAGAAAGGACTACATAACCAGGCGGATTAGCACTAATGATCTGATCATTTAATTTCACATAAAACATTTGGTGCTGATCGCCCTGGATATACACAAAGTGTTGACCAGCTTGTGCAAAGGCTTCTAAACCTGCAAGTAGCATCCACAATATGCTGCTACCCATAAACCACAGCCGGTGTATGCTTCTGCACATATCTTCGCGCATTAATTTCATGCGAATGTACACCATTTGCCTGGCAAGCTCGCCAATAGACAAATGTAATTTTCATTACAGAAAATTGAAAAATTCAAGCCTTTTTTCGGCCAATGTTTGCCTTCCAAAATACCAACAATCCTACAATCACGGCTAAACCTATAATCAACACCCACCACGGGCGATGGGGCGATTCCCGGTTGGCTAACAGCATCCGGTTAAGTTCTCTGGGAGAAATCAAAATGGTGTGGATGGCTTCGAGACAAGATTTGATGCCTGCATAATATTGCCCACGTTGAAAAGCAGGCAATACATAATGATTCATGAGCATGAAATTGGTCTCAGCGGTAATCGTACCTTTCAATCCATCTCCCACTTTCAACACCACACGACGCATACCAAAATCTACCAACATCAACATGCTACGTTGACCATTATCTTCTCCCAGATGCCAAAAGCTATATAAAGTATCGGCATAATCTTCTGGGGAAAATATACCTGCATCGGAAACGGTGACCAGTACAATATCGGCATTGCGCTCGTGATTGATTTGGATAAGCAATTGTTCTAAAGTATCAACTTCGCGAGGGCTTAGCTGACCGGCAAAATCATTCACATGATGCCGGGGCATGGGGCGTGCGGGCAAATAAAAGGCTTGCTGAGCTTGCACAGGTAAATGAGTCATCACCAGCAAGCAGAGCAAAATAAGCACATGCCAAATGAGTAAATGTTTTCGCATAAGCGATCATATAAAAAACCAATGGTTACCAACTTCCACCTGCACCACCTCCTCCACCACTTCCTCCACCAAATCCACCAAATCCACCACCCCCACCACCAAAACCTCCGCCCGATCCACCTCCCCAGCCACCAAAGCCTCCACCTATGATAGGCCCCATCCAATAACCTCCTCGACTAATCATTCCTCCTCCACCTCTACTACCGCCCCTCATCCGAGAAATAATAAACAATATAATCAACACCACCAAAATAAGCCCTATCACATTACCTGCTCGCTGCCCTTGTTGATCTGTTCTGGGTTGGGCATGATACTCCCCTGCAGCAGCCTGCATAATAGCCTCAATACTGGCTTGAATGCCTTCAAAATATTGCCCCCGACGAAAATAAGGCACCAAACGCTGATCAATGATTTCTTTACAAGTAGCATCGGGCAAAACGCCTTCCATGCCATACCCTGTAGCAATAAATGCTTTGTGATCTTGAGCGGCTATGAGCAACACCACGCCATTATTGTGTTGCTTAGTACCCACCCCCCATTGCCTCAAGATAGCTAATGCATATTCCATCATATCATAATTACCCACTGTGGGCACAATCACTACAGCAATCTGCGTAGAAGTAGTATCATTGTATGCAACCAATTCTTGCTCCAGCATTTGCTGCTGAGCGGGGTTGAGCATGCCCGCTAAATCATTTACCAAACGTGGAGGCTCGGGGCGCGGAGGAATAGCTTGTAAAATACTGCC
Source organism: Thermoflavifilum sp. (assembly GCA_023511875.1). Lineage (GTDB taxonomy): Bacteria > Bacteroidota > Bacteroidia > Chitinophagales > Chitinophagaceae > Thermoflavifilum. The sequence continues at coordinate 7,029 of JAIMAQ010000020.1, read as the reverse complement.
TGTTTGCGCATGTGCAACGAAGCTTATCCCAAGCACAACAAGCATCCACAGCCTAAATATGTATGTTTTCCAACTATCCATGCACTTCATCATTTTGGCTATTGCCCCTCTAGAATTTCATCTGATAATTCATTGGGATTTCGCTCGTTGGCAGGAAAATATTTTTTCAAAGCTGCTCCCACATGAGCCACAGTGGTTTCTAGCCCTTTTACCAGATCTTTATTTTTAAAATGCTTCAACATGTCTTCTGCAACCTGATCCCAGAATTCATTACCCACTCGCTGATGAATGCCATCATCACCAAACAAAGCATATTTGCGATCTTTCGTGGCTACATATATCAAAACGGCATTGCGTTGAGCCGTGCGATACATCTCATTTGCCTGAAATATTTCCTGCGCGCGCTGCATCGGATCGGGATAAGGGCAATGATGTTCTACAAAGATTCTAATTTCGCCAGAAGTGCCTTGCTCAGCTTGTTGTATAGCCTGTACCAAAAGCTTTTTTTGCCCTTTCGTAAAAAAATCCCGTTTCAAGAATGCAACCATGATTGAGGTTAAAACTGAACCTGAGGCGCTTTTTCAGCTCCTTGTTCGGCTTGGAAATAGCCTTTTTCTTTGAAACCAAACGCGGAGGCAAACAAATTCATTGGAAAGCTCTTGATGAGGGTATTGTATTGTTGCACGGCATTGTTAAAATCCATGCGTGCTACGGCGATACGGTTTTCTGTGCCTTCCAACTGGGCTTGTAAATCGCGAAAGTTTTGGGTAGCCGTGAGCTGGGGATAACGTTCGGCAACTACCATCAGCCTGCCAAGAGCCTGAGTGAGCTGCCCCTGAGCTTGCTGAAACTGACGAATCTTTTCAGGACTTAGATCATTGACATCTACCTTGATTTGCGAGGCGGCAGCCCGAGCTTGAATAACCTGGGTGAGTGTTTGTTGTTCAAAATTGGCCGCCCCTTTTACAGTGTTAACCAGGTTGGGAATCAAATCCATACGTCGCTGATACTGATTTTCTACCTGCCCCCATTTCGACCGCACATCCTGATCGAGCGCTACAATACGGTTATAACTATTTTTCAAGCTACATCCACCAATGAGAATGATGAGCAAAATGACGAGTAAAACAATCCATCCAGTTTTTATCTTCATATGCTACCTATTTGAATTTCGACTAAAGTAATAAGATTTTTTCATCTAATGCGTTATTTTATGATTGAAGATATTTTTAGCATTTTTTTTATCTCAATGACGAAACGAAGTAGCATGCATTTTTCTTTGAAAAAACACATCTTATATGTCTTGCTATTGGGGTGGTGTATACCCGGATTAGCACAGTATCAACCAGAAAAAATCAATAAAAAAGCTCGCGCTCTATATCTTGATGCTCAATCGGCTTTAGACAGGCAAAATCTGCAACAAGCCATAGGATTTTTGAAAATGGCCGTAAATGCCGATGCAAGATATTTAGACGCCTGGGCTCAACTGGGCACTATGGCTTTACAACAAAAACAATATGCAGAAGCAGCAGCCGATTTCAAACAAGTGATGACCATCGATAGCAATTACGTACCTCGGCTATATTATCCTTATGCTAAATCATTGGCCGGCTTGGGTGAGTTTGATCAAGCTATTGCGTATATGCAACGTTATCTTCAGATTCCCGGGCTTGGCTCAGAAGAAAAAAGACAGGGTGAAACCTGGCTGCAACATTTTGAAATAGGCCTGCAAACAGCGTCACAACATCATCCTTTCCAACCTCACAACTTAGGAGATAGCATCAATACACCGGATCCAGAATATTTTCCTTCGCTTACGGTGGATGGGCATACGCTCGTCTTCACCCGCAACCTGCATAACATGAACGAAGATTTTTATATCAGTACTTGGGATGCTGCTGATAGCCAGTGGCACAAAGCAGTAAATATAGGCCCTCCCATCAACACACCAGAAAATGAAGGCACCGCGCATATTTCACAAGATGGTCGCATCTTAATTTATGCAGCTTGTAACCAACCCGGTGGATTGGGAAGTTGCGATATTGTGTATTCTGTAAAAACACCACAGGGATGGAGTGAACCAATTAACTTAGGTTCTCAAGTCAATAGCCGCTACTGGGATTCACAACCATGCCTATCGCCCGACAATCACGATTTATATTTTGTGAGCAACCGACCGGGCGGATACGGAGGCAGCGATATTTATGTATGTCATTTGCAGCCCGATGGCAGCTGGAGCAAACCAGAAAATTTAGGCCCTAACATCAATACGGCTGGCGATGAAACCGCTCCGTTTATCCATGCCGACAATCAAACCCTATATTTTGCTTCTAATGGATGGCCTGGCATTGGAGACATGGATTTGTTTTATTCTCGACGCCAACCCGATGGTAGTTGGAGCAAACCCATCAATCTCGGATATCCCATCAATACTATTGATCACGATGGAACCTTATTCGTTGCTGCTGATGGCAAAACTGCATATTTTGCTTCTGATCGATTCAATGGATTTGGACAATTAGATATTTACTCATTCACCTTGTACCCGGAAGCTCGCCCTATACCTACACTTTACGTGCGTGGTAAAGTATATGATTCACTCACCCATCAACCTTTAAGTGCAGCTATCGACCTAATCGATGTGAATACCGATAGCCTCATCACACGCATCCATTCCGATGCATATGGGCAATATTTGGTTACACTTCCTATTGGAAAAATCTATGCTTTTCACGTATCTCACCCAGGATATTTGTTTTATTCAGATCAATTCTCATTGATAAATCAAAAAGCCTATAAACCCTATGAAATCAATATTCCCCTACAACCTATCCAACTACATGCTAGCGCTACGTTGCGAAATGTATTTTTTGACTACAATAAATACAACCTAAAACCCGAATCACGAGCAGAACTCGATAAATTGATAACATTTTTAAAAGAAAACCCTTCCGTGCATATCGTGATCAAAGGATATACTGATAGTATAGGCACAAAAGCCTTTAACCTCACGCTTTCACAACACAGAGCGGAAGCTGTGATGCAATACTTGATTGAGCACGGCATCAGTGCATCCCGACTGAAAGCTGTGGGTTATGGAGAAGCGTATCCCGTAGCCAGCAATGCTACAGAAGAGGGAAGGGCCTTGAATCGCAGGGTTGAATTTGAAATCACCGCAAAATAAAAGCTACTCTGTTTTCAACAAGCTACGATATACACTATCTTGCTGAGCGGGAGTAAGCCGCTGATAATCTAAGTATGCTTGCTGCCATTCACCATACATGTCGTTAGGAATGATAATCCATTTTTTTCCAAAATCTGCTGCATGAGTATATACCAAGCTATCGCGCGTGTGCATGGGCTGATGATCAAAAGCATGGCTAAAATCACCCAGATTATCCCCTATCATGAGAATAACACGATAATCCTTTTCCACTGTGTGCCGACGTGCCGATTTGTCTTCACCTCCATCGGGCGAGAGTAAAACATGGACCTGATCGGCAAAGGGAAAACCATATCGTTGCAGGTTGCGAATAGTAGCCGTTAGCTGATCTACGGTACGATTGGAAATGTAAAACACCTGTACTCCACGACGAGCTGCGTATTGAAAAAAGGCTAATGCCCCAGGAATCGTGTCGGCCGCAGCTTTCATCACCCATTCGTTCCAGGAAACAGGATCAAACGACTTGCCTTGTAAAGCCATTGTGGCTTCATAAGCAGCATTGCTGAGCAAGGTTTCATCAATATCTGTAATCACGGCATAAGGTGTATACCGATTGGCTGTGTCTAAATAAGCCTCTAATTGCCTACGTGCCGTAGCATAAGCCTGTAAGCATAAGGCCTTATATTCAGCAGCGCGTTGATGCCAAAGTGTAGCCATAACTAATGCTTGATTAACTGGCCTTGCTCTGGAAGCCGACTGCTGAGCTTGCCGTTGACTACTACAAGACACTATCAGCAACATCATGAAAAAAGCAATAGTATTGCGCATATGTCTATACTTTATTTAAAAGTCTTATAATCTACGAAGCTATTTGTTTTTCTGCTGTCGAAAGTTATTTTCTCGTGAATTTACTTTTCTCCTCAAAATTTCTCGCAACTTTGCTGATAAAATGTTTTCTCCATATGCACACAGTTTTGCTTTTTTGGATATTCATTGCCGAAACATTATTTCATGGCTATACGCAACATCCCTATATTCCCCAGCCAAAAGAAATCAAAGAAGTCCCGATCTTGTGTTTCCACCATATACGTCCCGACCAACCTATTCAACAATTAAGTCCATATTCCGTTACTGAATCGGCCTTTAAGGCTGATATGAAAATCTTGCACGATAGCGGCTATCATACCATCTTACCAGATCAACTTTACGATTACCTCACCAAAGGCACTCCACTTCCTCCCAAACCCGTTATGATCACTTTCGACGACAATGATGCCGAACAATTTACTATTGCCCGGCCCGTGTTGCAGCAATACGGCTTTAAAGCAGTTTTTTTCATCATGACGGTTACCATTGGAAAGCCACATTATATGAGTAAAACACAAATTAAACAATTAGCAGATGAAGGCAACCAGATCGGCGTGCACACATGGGATCATCATATGGTAACTAAATATACGGCTGCCGATTGGGTGAAACAAGTAGATGAACCCCGAAAAATGCTTGAGCAAATTATTGGCAAACCTATTCCTTACTTTGCCTATCCTTATGGTGTATGGAATCAACAAGCATTGGTAGAATTAAAAAAACGCGGCTTCAAACTTGCCTTTCAACTCAGCGAAAAAATAGATCCACATGAACCTTTACTTACCGTTCGGCGTATGATTGTAGCACCTTCTTACTCCCCTCAAACACTTTTAAAAATCATGAGAAGAGATTTTCATTAAGCATATTACTATTGTGTTTGAAGGCGACTTGTTCTTGAATGAATAACAGGTTAAAATTACTTATTCTTTCATCACGGGTAGATCAATGTAAGTAGCATATTTCGCATTCCGAAATATATGTTGAATAGCTGTCTTAAAATCATTATCTTTTGCTAAAAATATATTGGGAATAAACTGTTGCGGATTACGATCGATCACCGGAAACCAAGTGCTTTGAATTTGTACCATCATCCTATGCCCCTTTAAAAAAACATGATTAATTTGATGTAGATCTATCACATACTCTTCGATTCGGTCAGGAATTATGGGCTCAGGATCTGAAAAACTTTTTCTAAACCTCCCACGAAATACTTCAGTTGCTACCATCAACTCGTATCCACTCATTTGAGGATCAAGGCTATCGTAATCTGGATATACATCAATTAATTTCACCACCCAATCGGCATCGGTACCCGTAGTACTTGCAAATACATGGGCAACAATATCACCAGTAACTACCAAATTGCTATCGAGTGAATTCGATACCCAACTCAACACATCTGGCCGATGATCCACAAAACGCTGATCTTCCGTTAACCAGGTATGCCACCGCGAACCCGGACTATATGTTTTTTCAATAGGTCTACTGCTATTGGCGCAAAAACGAAATGTCACAAAAATAAAAAAACGAAACGTCCAATTTTTAGGGGGCTGAATTCCGCGCAGGTTGTTAATCATTAAAATTTTAATATTTTGTCCACAAGCTGAATAGCATCTATTGGAATAGATGCATTTTTGTCAGCCTCTTCAATGCCTGCCTTCAGAATGGCCAGCTGCCTGGGCGTCAAAGAGATCGTTTTGAATTTCTCTTTCTTTGAATCCCATGAAATCCGACCATCTGGGTGCTGAATAATATTGAAATCCTCGATCTCTTCCGCACTAAAAGCCACCTGTGAGCGTATGTCCCGAATGAGCTGCCCATCTACAATATTAGCTTTATTTGGTAGAAACAATGGCAGCATCAGCCGATCCAAAACAGAAAGCTCTATTTGCTGTTTCATCGCAATTAATTTTACAATGCCATAGGCCCTGCCATCCAGTAACCGCCGGCATACACGAACATCCACATGTCGCCACGCGATATTGTGATGCCATTTACAAGATTGCCATTGTTATCGATGATTTGATGGCTGGATGATGGATGTCTTGATACAGTACAATTATTGTTAACTGGCTTGACATAAATGATCTGACCATCCACTTCAGGATATGGCAGATAGATTATTGCCGTACCGGAAGAATAGAAGGGGAAAACAAGAAAGTCATTCAAACTTAAATAAATCTGAGGCGAACTAGACGTATTTACATTTCCGATTATTCCATTATTTAGATATAATTTCTTCAGCATTTTTACATCCCCATTGAATTGAGCTGCCCAGCCATTATTTACAACTTCAGCAAAAAGTGCTGTGTGCATATCTTTATATATCGACGAAGTATCGCCGTTTATTCTAAAAAATCCAGCCGTATTGAATCCATATGTCGTGATAAATTCTCCTCCACCTGCAAACATTAGCAAGCCAGTTGGTTTCAAATAAGCAGCATTACCACTTGCGCCGGTTGACATTCTGATATATCCACTACTATCTATTTGCATTACCGGCAGGTTATTTGCAGTCGCTGAAGTTTTTAAGCTGGTTGCGTCTAATAACCATCCTGATAGAACCCCTTTATTCATATACACTGTACCATCGTTTAATACCCTGAATGGTGCACTATTTTTATTCGCGTATGTATCGCCAGCCCAGAATCGTATGCTTGAGCTGCCATTATCTACTACGCCGGTGATGCCCGCATTGTTATTTCCGGTTGCATCACCAACAAGTAAGGTGCCTGTCGCTACTACATTACCGTCAATGGTCGTTGTCAAGAAGTTGGTTTTGCTGGCTACATTATCTGCCGTGTTCTGTGCGTTCTGTGCCTGGGCAGCTGCATTATCTGCAAGCGCTTTAGCGGCATCAGTAATGGCTTTCGTTAGCAGAATCTTCTGCGTATAGTAATCGCTGAATTTTTGCCTGAACGCATTGCCGTCAATATCGCTGGTAACACTCATATTGCTTAGCAATGGCGTCAGGTAGCTACTTAGGGCATTGTAGGCAT
>JAIMAQ010000019.1 GCA_023511875.1 Thermoflavifilum sp. | reverse complement strand
AACAATGGGGTCTTGCCTTTGCGCAATGACTTGGCAAAATACTTTGTGACTGGGCCAAATGCCACCAATCTGGATGTATTACTCGGGAATTACTATGGAGTAAATCCGCGGATGGTTACCATATTAGAGGGGATAGCTGGAGCAGTTGCCCCAGGCAGTCAGGTGGTATACAGGCCTGGATGCTTATTGGCTTGGCCCAATGCAAATCCAGTGGATTGGACAACGGGTGAGGCCAAGAATGCCGATGTAACCTTTGTGGTGTTGGGGCTATCAGGACTTTTAGAAGGGGAAGAAGGCGACGCTATCGCTTCGCCCGATAGAGGAGACCGTGCTACATACGATTTGCCAGCTAATCAAATCGAGTTTTTGCGTAAGCTCAGGGCAAACAATACTAGGCCGATTGTAGCTATCATCACAGGCGGAAGCCCAGTAAATCTGGCTCCAGTAGATAGTTTAGCCGATGCTGTATTGATGGTATGGTATCCAGGAGAAGAAGGAGGCGATGCCGTTGCCGATATTTTATTTGGCAAAACATCTCCTTCCGGTAAGTTGCCCGTTACCTTTCCAATGTCGTATAGCCAATTACCTCCTTTCACCGATTATAGTATGCGAGGCCGTACCTATCGGTATATGCAGGCTACGCCGCTTTATCCGTTTGGATATGGACTCACTTATGGCAAATTTGAATTTCGCAATGGTCAACTAGAGCGGCGAGATAGCAGTTTGGTGATTCGTGTACAGGTAAGTAATGTAGGAAATTATGCTTCGGCTAATGTGGTGCAAGTGTATGTTAAGCCTCCTCAAGATAAGGTATCATTTCCTGTGCCGCGATACGCTTTGAAAGATTTTCAACGCATATGGCTCAAGCCAGGGCAATCGCAACAAATAGAGTTTCACTTGCCCCTTTCTGCGCTACAGGTGGTAGATGGTAATGGCAAAAAAGTTTGGATAAAAGGAACTTATGAGATCATGGTGGGAGAGTCGCAACCCGATGCCCGTAGCCAGCAGTTAGGTATGGCTAAGCCAGTGGTCTTGAGTTATGAGTGGAAATAAAAAAAATTCATGAAACTGCTTGCCATTTTTGACACGAGTTGAGGTCATGAAAAAAAGTAGCGGGAATGCTGCCACATTCCCGCTGATGGAAATCGTAACAATGGCTATTAGGCCATGTTACCAGTTGTTATTTGTTAAACCATCAATTGTAAAATTATGAAAAATTGGTTTACGGCTAAGGATGCACAACGGAGTGCACCTTATCACCACTACTTCCCATCTGTTTTATTTACTATTGTTTCATTTATTCTCTGCATTGTATTTTTTTATCCCATTCACCAGGCCCAAGCATATGTGTACTCACCATTGTTTTTTCAGCAACAACAAGACATTCATATCACTGGCCAGGTGGTAGATCAGTATGGTAAGCCACTGGCGGGCGTATCCATACGCGTTAGGGGGAGCAATTTAGGTGCTATTACCGATAATGATGGGCGGTTTTCGCTCGATGTTCCCGAAGGTTCGGTGTTAGAGATTTCATTTATTGGTTACCAGACACAAACCGTTACTGTTGGGCGAGAAAACCAAACGCTACACATTCAGCTTCAACAATCGGCCAGCGTGCTTAATCAGTTGGTCGTGATTGGATATGGAACGCAGAAAAAATCGGATGTTACTGGTGCCATAAGTACTATTAACAGTGATGCTATAACAGTTGCCCCTGCGGCCAACATCCAACAAGCTTTGCAAGGCAAAGCAGCAGGACTACAAGTACAAACAGTAGGCACAATACCAGGATCTGGTGCTCAGATTCGAATTAGAGGTACTAAATCGATTAGTGGATCCAATAGTCCATTGATCGTAGTAGACGGTATTCCTTATGATGGAAACTTAAATGATATCGATATCAATAATATTGCCTCGATAAGTGTATTAAAAGATGCATCAGCAACGGCTATCTATGGTTCTCGTGCATCAAATGGAGTGATTCTGGTGACTACTAAAAAAGGACAGGAAGGTCCTGCACGAATTACATATAATGGATATTATGGGATTGGAAAGCCTGAATTTTATTACCCCGTATTCAATGGCCAAGAATATGCTGCTTTGCGAAACATTTCCCCATGGACGGGCGGTTATATGCCACAGGAATTACAAATGCTTGCAGCTGGTAAAACTACCAATTGGCAAAAACTTATTTACCAGACTAGCCATAAAACCAATCATGACATCACTATTTCTGGAGGAGGGAATGGTACTACTTATTCTTATGGAGGTGGTTATTATGATGAAACAACCTTGATTCCTGGTGTAAGTTTTACTCGTTATTCACTACATGCTACAGTAGATTCTCGAGTCGGGAAAAAATTACGTATTGGCTTAAGTACAATAAACGCATTAGGGATTACTAAAGGAGCGCAATTTGTAGCAGGAGGTACGATGTATCCTATCCTTGCACTAAGTCCACTCATGCCGCCTTATGATAGTTCTGGCAATATCCTGAAAAAGCCATCGGGTAATACACTGGATTTAGATTTTTATTACAATCCTTTGTATTTAAAATACAATCAAAACTGGGTAGATCAACAACGTCGTTTAAGAACCTTCAATAGTTTATTTGCTCAATATGATTTTACTCCTTGGTTGAATTATCGATTTAATTTAGGATTAAATTATGATCAAGAAGAAGACGACCAATTCCAAGGGGCTGATCAGCCCAATAATCCAGATTATTTTAGGCCTGGACAAGGCAATACAGCATATGTCAACAATTTTTCTGAATATGGTTATACGGCAGAAAACCTTTTAAATATCAATAAGACTTTTCAGAAGCACACTTTCAATTTTACTGGATTGTACAGTATTCAAGAATATCATAGCCATAATACATCGGCCCAAAAAGACTCTATTACTTCCGATTTTGTTCAGTTTTATAATATGAATTTATCAAACCCAACGCCCGCTCCAGTACTAGGTGGTGGGGAGGTATCCTGGTCATTAATTTCTTACATGGGGCGTTTGAATTATAGTTATGCTGATCGCTATTTGCTCACTGTTACTGAAAGAGTGGATGGATCCTCGCGTCTGGCAACAGGGCATAAGTGGCATGCTTATACAGCGGTTGGTTTAGGTTGGAATATTCGTAATGAATCATTTATGCAGAATGCAAGGTTTATCGACCAGTTAAAGCTTCGTGTAACATATGGACAGACTTCAAATCAAGCCATTAATCCATATCAATCGCTTGGACTCGTTAGCCAGAGCGGATATTACAATTTTGGACCAACCATAGTTAAGGGTTATAATGTAGTTACATTACCTAACCCAAATCTGAATTGGGAATATACTAAACAATTGAATGTTGGTTTAGATTATAGTTTTTTGAATGGCAGAATATATGGTTCTTTAGAATATTATCATGAGCATACATATAATATTTTGTATGCAGTAAGCTTGCCTGTTACTTCTGGCGTTCCTGGCGCTTATACCACCAATATTGGTACCATGCAAAACTGGGGAATGGAGTGGAATATCAGTACACAAAATATTCATTCCCCTGGGAATGGATTCAACTGGACAACAGACCTAAATTTATTTTTCAATAGAAACAAATTATTGTCGCTAGGCTCTGGCTTTACTAGAGATATTGCTAATCAGCTTTTCCCTGGATATTCTATGACTTCTATTTATGATTATAAAAAAATAGGTATTTGGCAGCTTAATCAGGCTAAAGAGGCTGCACAATATGGTTCTGTGCCCGGGCAAATTCGTCTAGCCGACTTGAATCATGATGGCGTAATTGATCAAAACAATGATCGAACCATCATTGGTAATCAAGATGCTAAGCTGCAGGGTGGAATGATCAATACATTTACGTATAAAGGTTTTGATCTATCCATCTTTGTATATGCACGTTTTGGAGGATTACTCATTAGCCAAATTCATCAATCATTAGCCGATTATTTGGTTAATCTTGATGGTCGCAGAAATGGAATTAAAGTGGATTATTGGACACCCACTAATCCTACTAATTGGTTTCCTGAGCCTACAGCCCAATGGAGTCCAATAAATAGTGCATGGACAACACTAGGATATTATGATGCCACATATGTGAAACTCAAAAGTATTAACTTGGGTTATACTTTTTCAACAAGATTCTTGAATAAATTTAATATTCGTAGTCTCAGGCTATATCTCTCGATGGACAATGTAGCCATCTTATTTTCTCCATATTATAAACAAACGGGTATTGATCCAGCCGGAACTACTTACGGTAATGGAGGAGTATCCAACCCAGGTAATATTCGCTCAGCAGGCGATAATAGTTCAATTACCATCAATGCTACTATACCGCCTACCCGTTCCTATTTATTGGGTATGAATCTCAATTTTTAATTGTTAAAAGCATTTGATTATGAAACCGAGATATGTATTTTCTGCAATCAGCTTCTTTATTGTTTTGCAGATTTTGCTTACTGGATGTAGTAAAAAGCTTGTTGAACATCCACATACCGTATTTACGGTGGCTTACTTGCAAACACCAGAGGGAATACAGAATGCACTCTATTCTCTGTACACTGGCCTGCAATACCAATTTGGTCCAGAAGGAGCAATGGCTATTGAAACCTATGGCACAGACGAGTTTACGATGGGAGATCAACCCCGTATTGGAGCTACTGATAAAACATTAGGCGATTATACGCTCGATGCTACCAATGGGGCCATTCTTACTCCTTGGAACCGTATATATCCCAATATTAACATGGCCAATGGTATAATTGAATGGGCGTCTAAAACGGGACTTGATCAAAATTCGGTAACTAACATTATTGCGCAAGCACGCTTCTTAAGAGGGCTTTATTACTTGTTATTGGTCAAACAATTTGGTGCAGTGCCTGTTGATTTAGGGTCTGGTCCTTTTAAGTTTAACCAAAATCCTTTTCAAGGATTTAATCGCTTGCCTCAAGATAGCGTTCTCATGGCCGATTACGAAGGTATGATTGAAGATTTCACTTATGCTGCCCAAAATTTGCCTGATCGTCGGCCATCTGGAGCTTTTTACCCCGATAAAGCTGCTGCTTATACCAAGCTAGCTGAAGTGTACTTGTTGCGTGGATTTAATGATTCTTTGAAACAACCGAATGATTTTCAGAATGCGTTTAATGCTGCAATGACTGTGATTAATGATACTGCTCGGTTTGGTACCACCTTGTTGCAAGATTATGGTCAGGTAAATGCTCCGGGTAATGATTATAATCCAGAAATCATATTTGCTGCCGAACGTGTGCCGGGTAATTATACTTTCGATAATGTGTCTAATCCTTCGGGTATTGGAGGTACAGCAGGCTCAGATGCATGTAATGATTTTCAACCCGATTATACCAGCATTCCTTGTAACGGTCTTACTGGTAATGGTACTAAGTTGGCTAATACTCGTAGTATCCTTTATGGTAGGCCTATTAGGCGCTTCTGTCCTACAGCTTGGTTATTCAATACTTTGTTTGCTGATAAAGTAAACGATAGCCGTTTTGATAATTCATTTCGAATGATGTGGCTAGCCACCAATTCGAGCACTGTATCCCCAGGAACCATTGATAATGATACAGCTTTCTTGTTAGCCGAGAGTGTGCAAGCATTTAATGATTCACTGGCTACAGGGAGGTTTATTGATAACCATGATGGCAGCGCTTATACAGCTTATAACAATGCCGTATCAGGAAATCCCTGGACGCTGATCTCACCAGCTGCTTTTTATGTGATTGGTGGAACCTTGAAGTATAACATTTATCCAGCATTGAAGAAATTTGATGATCTTAATAAAACTAATGCGAATTTCCCGAGTACCCGCCCCTTCCCGATTATTAAATTGTCGGAAACATATTTATTGGCAGCAGAAGCTGCTTATCAGATAGGAGATGTGAATACTGCAGCTAACTTGTTAAACGTATTGCGAGTGCGTGCTGCCTATAGACCAGGCTTATCCCCGGCTCAATTGGTTGCCCGCCAAGCTGCCATGATGATTACCTCAACACAAGTAAACGAAGATTTTATATTAAATGAACGAGCAAGAGAACTTTGTGGGGAAGGTAGGCGTTGGTCTGATTTAGCTCGACGTCACGATGAGAATGGCGTGAATGAATTGCTAAAAAGAATACCAGCATTCAACCCAGATGGAGCCAATATTAAGCCTTTTATGGTGTTGAGGCCTATTCCTCAATCACAATTAGATGCTTCATCAGCTATTCCTCCTTCTGAGATTACAAAATACCAAAATCCTGGATGGTAAATAATTTAATATCATGGTTTTATCCAAAACAATTTTATATGAAAAACATAGCTAATATTTTAATCATATGCTTTCTAGCAGTGATCGGCGGTTTACTCCCCTCCTGCAAGAAAGATGTAGTACATATTTTAAACTTGGGTAATTTTTCTGATACTACAGGCAACCTGAAAGACGCAGCTGTAGCTGATGGAATTCATTTTGGAATGGCTGTCGACTATAATGATTTTACGAGTAATCCTACTTATGCAGCTATAGTGAAGGCAAACTGTGATCAAGTAACTTTTGAAAATGAAATGAAAGGGCAATATTTACTTCAAAATGATGGTAGTGTGAACTTTACCCAAGCCGATGCTTTTGTAAATGCAGTAAACGCTGCAGGACTAGATGTGTTTGGACATACACTCATTTGGTATCAGCAACAAAATGCAAGTTATCTCAACAACATTGTTGGAGGCACTGGGGGAGGTGCATCCAATTTGTTGAATAATGGAGGTTTTGAATCTTGGAATGGATCAACGCCTACGGGTTGGGCTTATTACAACCAACAAAATGGAAATTTTTCCCAAGGAACTGGTGGTGCTAATGTTCATAGTGGATCATATTCACTTGCTGTGAATGTTACGGGTGGACAAACAGATAGTTGGAGATTGCAAGTAGCTAGTCCATCTTTCCCAGTACTGCAAGGCCATGTATATACAGCGTCTTTTTGGATCATGTCATCAACAGGTGGATCTCAATATCAAGTTGAAGGACGATCTCCAAATGGAAGCGTATCTTATTCAGGCAATCAACCTACACCTTCTACCTGGACTTTAAAGACTTTCTCTTTTACCGCTGCTAGCTCTGGTAATGGTATGATTACCTTCGATATGGGGGCAAGCCCAAATGGTACTACATATATTGATGATGTGTCTGTCATTGACCAAACTGCAGCTCAACAGCAATCTACCCCTGAAGCTATTACCCATCGAGTAGATTCTGTGATGAAAAATTATATTACTACCGTTGTTGGCCATTATGCTGGAAAAGTGAAAGCATGGGATGTGATCAATGAGCTGTTTACAGATAATGGTCAGATTCGTAACAATACGAATACGCCTAACAGCAATGGAAATCAGAATTTCTTTGTATGGTCAAATTATTTGGGAGATTCTATTGGATTTAAAGCATTTCAATATGCTCATCAGGCTGATCCCAATGCTTTGCTGTTTATTAATGATTATGGACTTGAAACAAACGCTGCTAAATTGGATTCTTTAATTGCTTATGTCAATCGGCTGAAAAGTGCTGGTGTGCCTATTGATGGTATTGGTACACAATTGCATATTGCTTGGAATACCTCTTTTGCCGGGATCGATAATATGTTCCAAAAACTAGCTGCTACTGGGTTAAAAATTCATGTATCTGAATTAGATGTGAGGATTAATCCGTATTCCAAGCCAAATATCACTTCTACACCGCTTGATCAATATTTTGCTTATCAGGCTGTAGCATACAAATATGTAGTACAATCTTTCTTGAAAAACGTGCCTAAAGCACAGCAGTATGGTATTACTGTATGGGGAGTACATGATCCAGATAGCTGGCTTTATAACAATGGCAATGATTATCCCTTATTATTTGACAAAAATTTTGCAAAGAAACCCGCATTTGCTGCGGTACTAGAGGCATTGAAAGCAAATGGTCAATGAATGTATATACATTTATGGGTAAAGTGAGAAAGCGTGGTAAATCATTCATTCCCTATGTGTTTGTTCGTATCACCAACCATCTTACGGGTGTGTATTACCACGACTTAAAAGGGAGTTTTTTAACTCCCTTACTCCTTTTTTTGTTTGTACAGTACCATCTATGTATGTTCATGTTTCAACACGTTCAAGCACAAGAAAAATATTCTTTGCGGGCTGTTTCTCCTATTCCTATTGGCGTAGCTATTGGCTATTGGCCTATGAGGCACGATCAACAATATCGCTACATTGTATTTCATCAATTTGATCAAGTTACTTTTGAAAATGCATTGAAAAATGCTTTTATCGTTAAAGCCAATGGGCAATTGATGTTTTCCCAGGTCGATAGCTTGCAGGCTATTTGCCAGACTCATGGATTGGCTGTGTTTGGACATAATTTATGCTGGTATCAGCAAAATTCTCCTTATCTTTTTAGCTTACATGGTGATTCGGCAGCTATAGAAAATTTTTTAAAAACCTACATTACCAATGTCGTTTCTCATTATAAGCACGCTATTCATGCTTGGGATGTGGTCAATGAAGCTATTGATGATAGCACGGGAGAGCTTCGTATCAATGGCCCTGCGAAACCTGGATATTTTTACTGGGCTAAATATTTGGGTCCAAATTACATAGCACGGGCTTTTCAGTATGCTCATCAGGCCGATCCTCAAGCGGAGCTGTTTTACAATGATTATGATTTAGAAAGCAACCCTCGAAAATTAGCGGGTGTGTTGAAACTCGTGCGTACGCTTCGAGCGCAACAGGTACCTATTTCTGGTATCGGCACACAAATGCACATCAGCATACTTACCTCGAATAGGGGTATTGATAGCATGTTTCAAGCGCTTGCAGCAACAGGTTTAAAACTGCGCATATCAGAATTAGATATCCAGGTAAATCCACATCGTCAACAAAATTTTGTTCTTACTCCAGCCTTACTGCAACAGCAGGCAGCAAAAGCAGCTTATGTGATTCGTTCTTATTTTACATATGTTCCTCCAGCACAGCGGCACGATATTACTTTTTGGAATGTTGGAGATGGCGATAGCTGGATTCCACGGTATTTCCATAAAAAAGATTATCCCACGCTTTTTGATACGGCATATCATCCTAAACCTATGTATGATTCTGTATATCAAGCCTTGCTACAGGTACGGCAGCAGTCTGTAGAATTAAGTAACTCTCCTTAGATTTGTTGAGTTAACAATTTATTCATTTAAAAAAACATGTATTATGAAAGTAATTATTGGCAACAAAGAGTTTTTTAAAGGTATTGGGCAGATTCCGTATGAAGGCCCGGAAAGCGATAATCTGCTGGCTTTTCATTGGTACGATGAAAATCGCGTAGTGCGTGGCAAAACCATGAAAGAGCATTTTCGTTTTGCATGTGCCTATTGGCATTCGTTCTGCAATACGGGTGGAGATCCATTTGGTGTGGGTACACACGATTTTCCTTGGAATCAGCATCCAGATCCCATTCAGCGTGCCAAGGATAAGATGGATGCCGCTTTTGAATTTATGACCAAGATGCGATTGCCTTTTTATTGTTTTCACGACGTAGACCTTGTAGATTTTACTGATAATATTTTGGAAAATGAAAAACGTTTACAACAACTGGTGGAATATGCTAAAGTGAAGCAACAAGAAAGTGGCATTCAGTTGTTATGGGGCACAGCTAATTTGTTTTCTCATAAGCGTTATATGAATGGAGCGGCAACCAATCCCGATTTTCATGTACTCACACATGCCGCTGCTCAAGTAAAAGCAGCATTAGATGCTACTATTTACTTGGGTGGAGCAAATTATGTGTTTTGGGGAGGAAGGGAAGGATATATGTCTCTACTCAATACACAAATGAAACGCGAGCGTGAACATTTGGCCATGTTTCTGCACAAGGCTCGCGATTATGCACGCCAGCATGGATTTACGGGTAACTTTTTCATTGAGCCTAAACCATGCGAGCCTACTAAACATCAATACGATTACGATGCAGCTACAGTGATTGGCTTCTTGCGTGAGTTTGATCTATTGCAAGACTTTAAACTCAACATCGAAGTAAATCACGCCACCTTAGCGGGACATACTTTTACACATGAGCTGCAAGTGGCTGCCGATGCGGGTTTGCTAGGTAGTATTGATGCTAATCGCGGCGATTATCAAAATGGTTGGGATACCGATCAATTTCCCAACAACATCAACGAGCTCGTTGAAGCTATGCTGGTGATCTTAGAGGCAGGCGGATTTCAAGGTGGAGGGGTAAACTTCGATGCCAAGCGTAGAAGAAACTCTACCGATATGGAAGATTTGTTTTACGCACATATCTGTGGCATGGATGCTTTTGCTAGAGCATTGCTGATTGCCGACCGTATCTTAGAAGATGGCCGTTATCAAGCATTTCGTAAACAGCGTTATGCATCTTTTGACAGCGGCATGGGTAAAGAATTTGAACAAGGGAAAGTATCGCTTGAAGCTCTTCGCGAATATGCGATTCAACATGGAGAACCTCAACAAATCAGCGGCAAACAAGAATGGCTTGAGTTGTTGATCAATAATTTTATTTGAGAGCAAACATCCTTGAGATCATCAAAACGGGTAATAAGTTGCTCGTTGTAGCTCCAGCTTTTTATGTAAAAAAATATCTGTTTCATGCGCATGATTCCACCTATTTGTAACAATAGCTCTGCATATCATAGGAAGTGGTGGATTTTTATTTTGGCCATCTGCTGCTTTCACCTATCTGTTGCTCAAATTCACTTGCCTCGCATCATTAGCGATGGCATGGTGTTGCAGCGCAACGATACGGTGCGCATCTGGGGCTGGGCGTCACCGCACGAATCTATTCAATTGGTTTTTTTAAATGAGGTATATCACACCAAAGCCGATGAAAGAGGCAATTGGATGATTAAGCTATTGCCAGCCCCAGCTGGTGGCCCTTATTCCATGGAAATAGATGGCAACAACCATATTACCCTACACGATATATACATAGGTGATGTATGGCTTTGCTCAGGGCAGTCTAACATGCAATTGCCTATGTCGCGCGTGCAACAAAAATATGCACACTTGATTGCACATATTGATCAACCTGCAATTAGGCAATTTCTAGTGCCTATGCAAATGAATTTTAACCATCCAGAGCAAGATTTTCCATCGGGCAACTGGGAACCTGCAAATTGTTGGACTGTGCTACATTTCAGTGCTACCGCTTATTTTTTTGCTAGGGCTTTATATGAAAAGTATCATGTGCCTATTGGCTTGATTAATGCCAGTGTAGGTGGTACGCCCATTGAAGCATGGATGAGTAAAGAAGCATTAAAAGATTTTCCAGAAGCTTTGCGTATAGCCAATCACTATGCTGATGCACATTTCATGGATAGTGTAATCAAAAACAATAATACCCTAAATCGTGAATGGTATTCGCAAGCATGGACAACAGATACGGGCTGGAATGCTCGCCCACCTTGGTTTAAATCGCTTCCCAACTTGCACGATTGGTCATCTGTTCAAGTGCCTGGATATTGGAATCATGAACCTTTGCACGATGTGCATGGGATCATTTGGTTGAAAAAAACCTTTTACCTTTCTACTGAACAATGGAAAAGATTACAAGCCCAGAAAGAACCTGCAAAGCTCATCTTGGGTCGATTAATCGATGCAGATTATACGTATCTAAATGGCGTGTTTGTGGGCAATATCACGTATCAATATCCACCCCGAATTTATGCTTGCTCTCCTTCTTTGTTCAAGCCAGGAGAAAATGAGATCACCGTTCGTTTATTTCATTCTTCTGGATCACCAATAGGCTTTGTTCCCGATAAATTATATGCTTGTATATGGGGTCACGATACGATTTCTCTTACAGGTGAATGGAAATACAAGTTAGGTGTGAAGATGCCCGTTCTCCCAGATCAAGTATTTATTCAATACCAGCCTACAGGATTGTTTAATGGCATGATTGCCCCTCTATTGCCCTATACAATTCGAGGAGCTATTTGGTATCAAGGAGAGTCGAATACTGCACATCCCGAAAATTATGCTTCGCTATTTAAACGGATGATTCAAGATTGGCGCGCCAAATGGCAAGAAGGCGATTTTCCCTTTTTATTTGTCCAATTGCCCAATTATGGGTTTCCTGCTCGAGACCCCAATCAATGGAGTGGATGGGCCTTGTTGAGAGAGGCACAAACGCAAGCCTTGCAATTACCCTATACTGGCATGGCGGTTACCATTGATATTGGTGAATGGAATGATGTACATCCACTCGATAAGCAAGATGTAGGCAATAGGTTGGCATTGGCTGCAGAGAAAGTAGCATATGGTGCATCCAATACCTCGCCAGGGCCAATTTGTGTGTCTATGCAAGTCAAAAATCACCGGGCTGTTTTGCGCTTTACCCATGTAGGCAAAGGCCTTATGGTAAAGGGAAACGCTCCGTTGCAAGAATTTCAACTAGCGGGCAGTGATCATCATTTTGTATATGCCCGGGCCAAGATTATTTCACCCAATGAGGTAATGGTGTGGAGCGATGAAATACAAGATCCCCAGATAGTCCGGTACGCTTGGAGCGATAGTCCTATACATCCCAATCTATACAACAGCGAAGGATTACCTGCGGCTCCTTTTCGTATACAACTCAAGCCTGAATGAAAATGAAAAAGATTTATTGGTTGAGCATATGTATGACTGTATGGTTTGTTGGTGAAATGCATGCTCAGCAGCGCGATTCTGCATGGCTTCGGCAATTCCAGGAAATGCAGCGCAAAATTCAGCAGGCTTCTGAAGCTGATCATCAGCGGATGATGACATTGCTGCACATCGATTCGCTTCGCCCAGGATATGATCCCAGTCCAAATTCTAGCCATCCACCCAATACCAACGAGTCGAAAGCCAATCCGTATAGCCATTTACCCGATCCTTTGGTGTTGAATAATGGCCAGCGAGTAACTACTCCTGATATGTGGTGGCATCTTCGCCGTACAGAGATTCAAGCCGCTTTCGACACTTGTATTTATGGTCGTGTACCCGAGCATACCCCAGACGTGCATTGGCAAGTGGTAGAAGAAAAACCTGACACCCAATGGCATATTCCCGTGATTGTTAAACAATTGGTAGGGCATGTCGACAATTCCATGGATACGTCTATTCATGTCAATATTGCGCTCACCATCACCTTACCCACTCATATAGATCATCCCGTGCCGGTAATGATGGCGTTTGGCTTTGTTTGGCCACCCGGATTTCATTTTCCCCAAGCGGCAAGCGATTCCACGACACCCTGGCAACAACTCGTTTTGCAACAGGGATGGGGTTATGCCATATTGATCCCTACGACCATACAGGCCGATAATGGCGCAGGCCTCACCAGTGGCATCATTGGCTTATGTAATCAGGGAAAGCCACGCCAGCCCAACGATTGGGGCGCCCTGCGAGCATGGGCATGGGGAGCTAGTCGGGCTCTGGATTATATGGAAACAGATCCCGCCATCAATGCGAAGCAAGTAGGGATAGAGGGACTCTCGCGCTATGGAAAAGCAGCATTGGTGACAATGGCTTATGATCAGCGCTTTGCCATCGCCTTGATTGGCTCATCGGGCAAGGGAGGGGCTACTTTCTATCGCCGAGATTTTGGAGAAGGCATGGGCAACTTGGCTAGTGCAGCTGAATACCATTGGTTTTGTGGGAATTTTTTGAAATACGACGGCCCACTCACGGCCAACGATCTGCCAGTAGATGCACATGAGCTCATTGCTATGTGTGCCCCTCGCCCCGTTTTCATCAGTACGGGATCTCCAACAGTAGAAGGCAATTGGGTAGATGATCGTGGACAATTTATGGCTGAAGTGGCAGCGGGACCCGTATACCTGCTATTGGGTAAAAAGGATTTGGGAACAACAAAAATGCCACCCATGGGCACGGCATTGATTAGCGGAGACTTAGCCTTTAGGCAGCATTTTGGTGGACATACCGATGGGCCCAACTGGCCTTATTTCATTGAGTTTGCTAAAAAATATTTTCATTGAATAAATGAATAAATGTGTGACCATCTCATACCCGAACGCATGCAGGCTGTTGGATTTTCGATGGCAAGCATTCTATAACATCAATCATAAATGATATCACCCAACATACAACATATGAAACATCATGGTTTCTTGCGCAATGCTATTTTTCGCTGGGGTATGCAGGTATATACCTGGAGCCTTGCAGGCATCTTGTTGTTGCTGGTAGTTCCATTGCACGGGCAATACTTGATGAGCACCCAAAAAGGTAAAGATCATTTTCTGATTGCCAATGCTCGGCAAGTGTGCAGTATTTATGTAGATACGACTGAGGAGTTTCTCGTGCAGCGAGTGGCTTATTGGTTACAACAAGATATTCAAAAGGTAACCGGTAAAACACCTACACTCATACACGATATTCATCAAGCAAGAGGTGCTGTTATCTTTTTGGGTTCTTTGGGTCATAGCTCGGCTATTCAACAGCTGATTCAACGTGGACTATTATCTGATGCTTTTATTCGGAATCATTGGGAGGCTTTTCAATCCCAAGTGCTGGCTCACCCGTTTCCACATGTTGAGCAGGCATTGGTTATTGCGGGTAGCGATAGAAGGGGTACGGCATATGGTGCGCTTACGCTTTCTCGTACAATAGGTGTTTCTCCATGGTATTGGTGGGCCGATGTACCCATTAAGCATCATCCGATATTGTATGTACACATGCATCAACCTTATGTAGATTCACCACGCGTGAAATATCGTGGCATCTTTCTCAACGATGAAGCTCCTGCGCTATCAGGTTGGGTACACGAAAAATATGGAGGATTCAATCACGATTTTTATGAAAAAGTATTTGAATTATTGCTTCGCTTGCGTGGAAATTATCTGTGGCCAGCGATGTGGGGTAGTGCATTTAATTTAGATGATACCTTGAATCCCATCTTGGCCAATCAATACGGCATTGTGATGGGCACTTCTCATCATGAACCCATGATGCGTGCACAGCAAGAATGGATTCGTTTGGGGCACGGCCCATGGAATTATCAGAAAAATGATAGTGTATTGCGTGCTTTTTGGCGTGAAGGAATCCAGCATATGGATCATCATGAAAGTATCGTAACCATTGGCATGCGAGGCAATGGCGATATGCCCATGAGCGATACAACCAATATAGCTTTATTAGAGCGCATCGTGCATGACCAACGACAGATCATTGCCGAAGTTACGGGTAAGCCGGCCTCAGAAACACCGCAAGTATGGGCGTTATATAAAGAAGTGCAAGAATACTATGATAAAGGCATGCGGGTGCCCGATGATGTAACGCTTTTGTTTTCTGATGATAATTGGGGAAACATTCGTCGCTTACCCGAGTTGAAAGATAGCAGTAGATCAGGTGGATTTGGTGTGTATTATCATTTTGATTATGTGGGAGACCCGAGAAATTACAAATGGCTTAACACCAATCAAATTGAGCGTGTATGGGAGCAAATGCACTTGGCTTATGCTTATCATGTTCGCCGTATCTGGATCGTGAATGTGGGTGATCTTAAGCCCATGGAATTTCCCATAAGTTTTTTTCTCGATTATGCTTGGAACCCCCATGCATGGCCAGCTTCACGCTTGCCCG
Organism: Thermoflavifilum sp.; assembly: GCA_023511875.1. Lineage (GTDB taxonomy): Bacteria > Bacteroidota > Bacteroidia > Chitinophagales > Chitinophagaceae > Thermoflavifilum. Next base: position 9,835 of record JAIMAQ010000019.1, on the reverse strand, counting down.
TTTATTATCGGCAATGGGCTGCTGAGCAGTTTAATGAAGAGCTGGCGTCTAAAGTAGCTTATTTCTTAGCGCAGTATACCAAATTTAATGCGCGCCGTAAGCCAGAACTCATCACTCCTTTTACCTACAGCCTCACCCATTACGATGAGGCCAATCGTGTAGTGCATGCTTATCAACAACTGGCTGATAGCGCCCAGCACGTGTTTCAACGATTAGACAGCATTTACCACGATGCTTACTACCAACTCGTTTTATATCCCATTTTGGCTTGTGCAAATCTTAATGACTTATACGTTACCGTTGGGAAAAACCGTTGGTATGCCCTGCAAGGCAGAACGATGACCAATTTATTGGCCGATAGTGCCCAGAAGCTTTATCAGTACGATAGCTTATTGTCTTACAACTATAATCATGTAATGGCCAACGGTAAATGGAATCACATGATGGATCAATCTCATATTGGCTATATTTATTGGCAGGAGCCTGGGAAAAATTATATGCCCATCACGGCACAGCTAAGGCTTCCTAAACGTGCAGAAATGGCTGTGAGCGTAGCCAATGGCCCCTCCTATGACCCTCAAGATCAGCAAACAACTTTTTACCTGCCTGTATGTAGCCCATTTCAAACCGATACGCCCGTATATTTTACGATTTACAACAAAGGACTTGTACCGTTTAGCTATCGCATCTTTTATCAAAAAGCTCCTTGGGTAGAATTATCAGCGGATTCTGGAGTAATACGCGATCAGCAGCGCATTCAACTGCACATCAATTGGTCAAAGGCTCCTCGTGATATCGATTCTGTATGGTTGCATATTTGGGCTTCCACTCATCAACATATTCAGCTGTGCCTCATCACTTTTCAACCCGATACCTCTGCGTTGACAAACTGGCATGGTTTCGTAGAAGCTAATGGCTATATCGCTATTGAGGCATCTCATGCCACGCGCGTGATCAACAATGCACAGGTTCATTGGATAGACATTCCCAACTTGGGTCGTACGAGCTCGGCTATGACAATTATGCCTGTGACGGCAGCTCCCGTAATAGCCAACAACCTGCATGCGCATCTGGAATATCAGCTTTATGTGTTCGATACCGGCTTGGTACGTATCTCAGCTTATTTGTCGCCCACCTTGCCCTTTCATCGCAAGGGCCTACGTTATGCAATAGCTTTAGACAATGAGCCCCCACAAGTGGTAGATATAAACGCCGACCACTCAGATCAAGCTTGGGCAGAACATGTGAGCGACAATATCAACATACAAACAACACTCCATCGAATAGATCGCCCGGGTAAGCATGTGTTGAAATTTTGGGCAATAGATTCCGGTGTTGTGTTGCAACGAATTGTGATCAACCTGGGTGGGCTGAAATCAAGTTATTTGGGGCCACCTGAAAGTTTTCTCCATTGATAGCAGAACAAACGCTAATGGTTTGCATAAAATGGGTATTTTGCCAACAGTAAAACAAAAATGATATGGCAAAAAACATTGGCATTGGTACGCGCGTAAAGCACCCCACATACGGAGAAGGTGTGATTTTTAAGCAAGATCTGGCATATTATCATATTATGTTTCCAGGTAAAGGTGCAGTAGAGATTGCAAAGGACTACGATGGTTTGGAAGTGATTGAGGCGGTTAATCAAGACGAATCGTATATCACCAGGGAATATTTGGAAAGCATCATTCGCCAAGCCATTGAAGAATATACCGACGTTACGCCACATGTGCCATTGGGCAATAAATGGATCAAAGGCAAGCTCATCTTACAGCCTTCCGACGATCAGCTTAAGCCTAAAGAAATTCCTATAGAAGTTTTTTTCCACAAGATTGTGATGTTGCGTGATCGTTTGCGCGTATTAGAGCAGAAGATTAACAGCCACAAAGGATTAAATGAGGAAGAAAAAATCGACTTGCAACAATACATTACTCGTTGCTACGGTTCGTTGACTACGTTCAATGTATTGTTTCGCGATAAAAAAGATTGGTTTGTGGGAGAAGGAGAGCAGTAACGCTCCAATCAAATGCATCTCGTTGGCTAAACTGTTTAGGATATTTTAGCAAAATGAAAACCACACATCGACCTTCAGAAAAATGGCGTGACTGTTATCGAAAGTATATCGGGAGGTTATTCGTTTCGCTCCACACTCACTTCGATATGCTTCACTACTCAGTGACCACGGAGCCTTGCCAATCGACCTTCAGAAAAATGGCGTGAAGAAATGGGCGAACATGAGCGTAAAGCGGAAAATGAGCTGAGATATGAATAAGAGTTGAAGTATCAAAAAGCTAATTCATCTTACATGAGTTCATAGGGGTGTTTCATTTTCCGTAGCGAAATGGAGCCCATTTTAGCCATTTTTCTGGCAGTCTTGAATTTTCTTTGCTTCTTTCTTTGTTTCAAGACAAAGAAAGAAGGGTGTAGTTTAAAAAATGTTATTCCATATATGCTAACTGTCTATTCTCAACCTAGTGCTTGATCACAGAATCGCTTGCAGGAGGATTGGGCTTAGGAGAAAATTGATGTTTCATTTCTTGCAATTGTTGGATGATATAAGTGGCTGATTGCTCATCTTGTTGTAAGTCACTACTAATACTACTTCCCAGTGATGCATAATAATTTAGCTGTTGCTCGCAATCTTTCATTATATCTTGTACGATCTGGTTAGCACGGGTTGTATCGCCAGCCAAATAATATGCATAAGCTGTTTGGGTACTGTATAGATCTTGAATATTTCCGGGTGAAGTATAACCATATGGAAAGTTTTGCGGTAAAATATTTTTATCCATGTAACGCAATACCTGCAAAGCACTATCTTTTTGGTGGTGAAGGGAGAGAGCAATAGCTAGTTGGGTATAAGCCGAACGAATGAGCTGTAGCTCCCGACGATTGGTTTCATCGAAATACGTACCTGGTGTTTGTGCACCACCAAAAGCAAATTTATGCATCAAATTGTTGTACATAAAAGGAATATTCACATTGAGGTTACCAAATAAGCCTGCACTATCTACCTTTTTGTAAGGAACAAGTCGATAAGTTAATCCATCAATCTCTAAATACTCATTTAATCCAAGACTCAAATAAGGTGAAGTGAAATAAATAGGGCGTTGCCAATGATTGGCGGCTATAATATTTAATTCGGCCAAATCATTTTTCATGAGTATATTATTATTGATAGTAAACTTCACTTGTGGCACTATATAATTACTGTCTTGCAATGGCACAGTACCATTTTGCAAAACGGTTTGTTTATCTACCGGTATATACAAATGTTTTGTTGGTAAATAATTGATCCATTGCCCATTATCCATTTGCAATTGATCTTGTTGGTTATCGCTGCCGATAAATTGCATTACTTCTTCGATGTTAAAATACTTATCTTCAGGAATGTTTCCCGGGTTGTAATAGTAAACGTAATCGCGTTTATCTCCTTGGTATTTATCCGGGCTCCAACTAAAAGGCACAGGGTCACTTTCATTGATCTTTCTCCTTAAATCATCGATAAACCAATCGGTACCCAATAAAGTAGTAATAATAATGCGAATATCGGGGCGAACATTCTCCACTTCCTGTGCATACCATAGCGGATAAGTGTCGTTATCTCCGCCGGTAAACAAGATAGCATTGTGTGCACAAGAATTCAGGTAATCTTTTGCAATATCGCGTGCCAATGTTTTTTGCGAGCGGTCGTGATCATCCCATTCTTGTGAAGCCATGAGGATAGGTACGCCTAAGCACACTAACGATAATAAGGCAGCATATCCAGCTTTGGGTTGAGCATGTTTAGAAATCAAGTCGTATAAGCCAATCACACCTAATCCAATCCAGATAGCAAAAGCATAAAATGAACCTACATATGAATAATCGCGCTCACGCGGCTGTGGCAAAGCTTGGTTCAAATAAATAACAATAGCAATGCCCGTGAAGAAAAACAGTAAAAATACTACATAAAATTCATGCCTGCTACGCTTATATTGATAGATTAATCCAATAATGCCTAACAACAATGGCAACATGTATAGTTTATTGTGTGCTTTGTTGTGCTTCAAACTATCGGGCATCTTGCTTTGATCGCCTAATCGCCAATTATCTATAAATGGAATACCGGTAATCCAATTACCATCGCGTGTATTATCGGGATAGATGCCTTGAATATCATTTTGCCGACCTGCATAATTCCAAAGCAAATATCGAAAATACATCCACCAAAGCTGATCGCGGAAAAAGAAATATACGGCATCGCCAAAGCTAGGCTTTTCGCCTTTTGCAAGCCCAAGTTCATGTTGATAAAAAGATACATGCCCTTGTGAATTATCGCTATCCCAAACTCTTGGGAAAAGATGTTCATCTGCTGGATTGTAAACGGCCTTTAGTTTTTGCCCCACCACAATATATCGACCAGTAGCTGTATCTTTTTTATAGATCTTACCAACCACCTTTGTGCCAATGGGTTGTGCAGTGAAATCCGGGCCGTAAATCAAAGGCCAGGTACCATATTGGCTTCGATCGAGATAAGAAACTAAGGTAATAGGGTTAGTCACATTTTGCATATCGATGGGAGGATATGCATTAGCACGAATCAAAATCACAAAATAGGTGCTATAGCCAATCAAAATAAAACTTAGGCTCAGTAAAGCCAAATGCAAATAATATTTTCTTTTTCGATAAGCATAAATGAGCCCTGCGGTAATGCCAGCAGCAATGAGTACAATACAAGTAATAGATCCCGAATTAAAGGGTAATCCGAAACCGTTTACAAACAACAAATCAAACCAACCAATGAGCTTAACAGTGTCTTGGATCACCACAATCTGGACGAATCCGGTAAGTGCACAAGCAATCAGAAAAGCTAGAATCGTTTTTTTTACATTGGGCTTAAATTTACGGTAGTAATAGGTCATCGTTACGGCAGGAATCGATAGTATGCTCAACAGATGCACACCAATAGAGAGGCCTATGATGTAGGCAATTAAAATAATCCAACGGTCGGCATAGGGTTCATCAGCAACCTCTTCCCATTTCAATATAGCCCAAAAGGCCATGGCAATAAACAAAGGCGACACGCCAAACACGATCGATTCTACTGCAGAAAACCAGAATGAATCGGAAAATGTAAAAGACAATGCACCAATCACACCTGCACCTAAAATCAATATCTTTTTCCCTTCAGTGAGCGTTTCACCTCTTTTTTCCACCATGCGACGAGCCAGATGCGTGATCGTCCAAAACAAAAACATAATTGTTAACCCACTGCTAATAGACGCCAAGGCATTCATATGATAAGCCGCATTCTGAGGCGTGCTATGCTGCAAAATGATAAACAATCGCCCCAGTAAAATAAACAAGGGTGCACCAGGGGGATGTGAAATTTCCAATTTAAATGCACTTGGTACAAATTCGCCACAATCCCAAAAGCTTACCGTAGCCTCACGTGTCATCAAATATACCGTGCAAGCTATGATGCACACGATCCACCCAATAATCACATTGGCTTTTCTGAAATTGATATTCATGTACAAAAAATTTATCGGTCGTGTAAGAGAAAAATCAAATATACTTTCGTTATCTGGATGCAAAAATATTGGTTCATATTAGATGAACAATTCATTAACACATTTTTCTGATTAAGCATATTGCTCACAGATAAATAGCCGAGATAAACCAGTTTTTATTCAGAAAATCAAGTTTCAAAAATAATTTTTATTGTTTGATAAAATAATTTTTTTTGCCACACGTCGGAAGTAGACTCGCCGGGTTTCAGCTGGCGCATGCTCCGTAATCCCAGTAGCCCAGCCGCATTTCCTCTATTGATGGCTATTTCCAAATAACCACCTGCATTAAATAAGGCGAGTTTTTCACTGGGCTTAACTTGGGCATATTGCTCATTAAGTTCGGTAATATATTCCCCGTGTCGAAAATATATTTTAAACTTTCTTCCCCTGCGATAAGTTTCAAATTCATCGTAGGTGATATTGACGATCACGTTTTCATAGTGATCAATAAAAATGATTTGGGCTTCGATCCAGTCATCTCCCATTCTAGCCCGATGGCTTTCGAGCACTGAGAATGTATCGGTAGGCTTGCCTATCTCTACCAGAGGTTTCCCTGAAAAGATAACTTGAGCAACATGTGCAAAACCGTGCACAATATCCCACAGCTTGGCATTTGTTTGTATCGGAAGCTCGTACAACTCTGCAGCAGAAGAATCGAAAACCATAGGTAATACACCATTATCGGCACCACAAAAAAAATGTCCTTGATAATGTGCTAACATATATCTGGGATGTGGTTGATAATATAAATCTACAAATAGCATGTGTAAAGTACCAGCTGGAAAATGTTTCCAAACGTTTTTCACCACATAAGCGGTTTGAAGCAGATTAAGGGGTTCGATTTGATGAGAAATATCCATGAGCTGGCATTCAGGGCAATGCTGGATAAGCTGCCCCTTTATGGCGGCCACGAGATAATCTTGCAGGCCCATGTCGGATGTAAGTGTGATGATCTTCATGAAAAGTTTCGCCATTAGGCGCAATGTGCAAAAGTAAGCAAAGACAAGGGCTTTATAATATGATAAGCATGACATTGATCAACGCAGGGGCGAACCAGGCTCCTTACGAAAATGATTGTACACCAGCCTATCGGCCAGGCCAGGAAAGAGTTTATTCACCCATACGGTAAGCCGGCCTTGTAGAGTAAGCACCAATGTACGCTGACGTCGTGCAATAGCTTTGGCAGTAAGTGATGCCACTTGCTCGGCCGACATGAGTTTGCTTTCGTCGAGTGGGGTTTCACCCTGCTGCTCTCCTTTTTCATTCAAGGCTGTTTGCCGAATCTGAGAAGCTGTAAATCCTGGGCATATCCACATCACATGTACGCCGCTATGTAACAACTCGGTGCGCAAAGCTTCCAGAAATCCCTGCATGGCAAACTTGGAAGCGGAATATCCAGTGCGGCCCGGCAGCCCACGATATCCTGCAATTGACGATATGCCGGCAATTACCCCTTGGCTTTTTAAAAGATAAGGCAAAGCATAAAAAATGCAATATACCGTTCCCCAAAAATTGATATCCATCAAATGTTTCAACGGCTTTACATCAGGCAAATCTTGAAACAAGGCGCGCATCGACATACCCGCATTACAGATCAATATATCTATCCTCCCGTATAGAGAAACGACTTGATCAATAAATCCTTTACATTCAGCTTCCTTAGCCACATCAGCACGAACGGTGAACAACCTCGTTGAATCATTGACCTGTTGCTGTAGTGCATCCAACGCTTCTTGCCGGCGACCACAAACAGCCACTTGTGCACCTTGATCTAAGTAATGCAGCGCCAGTGCTTTACCTATACCTGAGCTTCCACCTGTAATCACTACTACGAGTGAAGAATTTGACTGATGCATTTTTTTATTTCAATGGCTACAAAAATAGGCAGCGTATCTGAATTGTTTGAAAAATTATTCTTTGCTGAATTGTTTGAAAAATTATTCTTTGCTGAATTGTCATTTATTTTTTTCTGAAATATTACTATTTTTGCAGCCGCTTTGCTTCTTCGATCCCGTAGCTCAGCTGGTAGAGCACAACACTTTTAATGTTGGGGCCCTGGGTTCGAATCCCAGCGGGATCACTTCCTCACCTCAACATGTTCTCTTCCCTTCACTTCTTTCACCCTCTCATACATTGATTACTCACTGCTGGCGGAGTAAATGATTACCAGAAGCATTGAAGGCAAAAAATAAACTTTTATTGCTGAATAAAAACATAAAATGCTTTTCCTATTCGCCACCTGATCGCACGCCTATTTGGCCAATAAATATTTTTGCCAAAATATGTCAAAAGCAATTTTTGAAACACACAAAAGAAAATCATTAATGCAAACTGTTTACCACACAAGTTTTTTACATGCATTGAATATCATCAAAAATATTTATACTACCTACTGCTTTTATATGCAACACTCTTGCCAAACGAGTGTTGAAGAATTGGAAATAATGGAGAAGATATAGAGCCAGTTGCAACATATCATTCCTCTAATCTTTACCTTTGTACATCAAAAGCCCTCCTGTGAGCAAAGTCTTAATCATAGACGACGAAGAGAAAATCAGAACCCTGCTTTCTAAGATAATCGGCCTGGAAGGATTTGAGGTGATCCAGGCAGGTGATATAAAAACGGCATGGAAAAGACTGGAAACAACAGATATCGATGTGGTGATTTGTGATGTAAAGCTGCCCGATGGAAGTGGAATAGATGTATCTAAACATATCAAATATAAATATCCAGCTACAGAAATCATCTTGCTTACTGCATATGGGAATATTCCAGATAGTGTACAGGCTATTAAAAACGGAGCATTTGATTACCTTACAAAGGGTGATGATAATCATAAAATCATTCCCCTTGTTTACAAAGCCAGTGAAAAGGCTGCTTTAGCAAAAAGAGTATTACAACTGGAAAAACAGTTGACAGTTAAACATTCTTTTATCAGTATTATAGGAAAATCAAAAGCCATAACAACAGCCATAGAAGCGGCTAAAAAAGCAGCTGGCAGCGATACTACTGTTTTATTGACAGGCGAAACTGGAACGGGTAACGAAATTTTTGCACAGGCTATTCATCAGGAAAGCAACAGAAAAACCAGAGTTTTATTGCTGAAAACTGTTCTGCTTTCAGTAAAGAGCTCTTGGAAAACGAGTTGTTCGGTCATAAAGCAGGAGCGTTTACAGGAGCAATAAAAGATACTAAAGGCATTTTTGAAGAAGCCGATAAAGGAACTGTTTTTTTAGATGAAATTGGGAAATGCCTTTAGATCTTCAGGCAAAATTGTTGAGGGTTTTAGAAACAGGAGAGTTTCTGAAAGTCGGCGATAGCAAACCTACTAAAGTCAACATACGCATTATTGCTGCTACCAATAGAGACTTACAGAAGGAAGTAGAATCTGGTAATTTTCGTGAAGACTTATATTATAGAATAGCTGTGTTGAATATCCAAATACCTCCATTAAGGGAGCGCATAGAAGATATTGAAGAGCTGGCTAACCATTTCTTAAAAGTATTTGCGCATAAAACAGGCAAAAAAATAATGGGTCTCTCTCCCGATTATATTTCCGCATTAAAGCAACACGTATGGAAGGGAAATATACGTGAGCTAAGAAATGTGATCGAACGAAGTGTGATCTTGTCGGATGATCAAATACTGGATATTGATACGCTTCCAGTAGATATACAATATCCAAAAGATCATTCAAAATCGTTATCTGCATTTTCTTTGTCAAGTGTAGAAAAACTTCATATTCAAAAAGTCTTAAATTATACACGAGGAAACAAGGCAGAAGCAGCCCGACTATTAGAAATCGGAATTACTACATTATACAGGAAATTAAAGGAATATGGAATAAATTAAGTTTATCGTTTTACTATTATCCTTATGTGCTTGCGCAAATTATTAGTAAAATATTATGCATTCCATAAACACACATCATATCAACTTTTTGAAATACATATTTTTCGCAAAAATATAATTCAGAAAAATAGCATAAATAAATTGGCAAGTCTACACTTATGAAAATTATATTGAGATGGTGCTGCGAGCTTGCTCCCCGCTCACTTCGATACACTATCGCTACTCAATGACCGTGAAGCCTCGTCAAACGCCCCTCAGAAAAATGGAGTTGATTTTAGCCATTTTTCTGACAGTCTTGAATTTTCTTTGCTTCTTTCTTTGTGTCAAGACAAAGAAAGAAGATTATACCATTCTCCATCAAATCAAACATCATCAATCTTTTTCCCACATTGACCTTCAGAAAAATGGCGTAAAGAAATGGGCGAAC
>JAIMAQ010000018.1 GCA_023511875.1 Thermoflavifilum sp. | reverse complement strand
AGAAAGAAGCAAAGAAAATTCAAGACTGCCAGAAAAATGGCTAAAATGGGCTCCATTTCGCTACGGAAAATGAAATATCCTTATGAACTTGTGTAATGTTGATTCGCCTTTTTGATACTTCAACTTTATCTATATCTCAGCTCATTTTCCGTTTCACGCTCATGTTCGCCCATTTCTTCATGCCATTTTTCTGAGGGTCATTCTGGGAGGATGATATGAAAAAGATTGATGATGTTTGATTTGATGGAGTAAACTTATAATCTGCCGTCGACCAACGAACGATCGAGAAAAGCTTTTACATCGTAGATCACACCATTGGGCTTTTTGTATTGCTCCACCTGCCAATCACGGAAACAACTGTGTGCTACTGCAAGAATAATGGCATCGTATTGCTTCAACGCCTCACGTGGCTTGAGCTCCAGCTGATACTCTTCGGCCACTTGTGCGGGATCGGCCCAGGGATCGGCCACTTCTACCCGAATGCCAAACGATTGTAATTCCTTGACCACATCTACCACGCGTGTGTTTCGTACATCTGGACAATTTTCTTTAAAAGTGATGCCGAGTACCAACACTTCTGCTCCTTTGATTTTAATCTCGTGGTGTACCATGAGCTTCACCACTTGCTGGGCAATATAATAACCCATGCCATCGTTGAGGCGCCGCCCTGCCAGGATGATCTCCGGATGATAACCTACTTGTTGTGCTTTTTGCGCTAAATAATACGGATCAACACCAATGCAATGCCCACCAACTAGTCCAGGCGTAAAGGGCAAAAAATTCCATTTCGTAGAAGCCGCTGCGAGCACATCATGCGTGTCGATATTCATGCAATGAAAAATCTTGGCCAATTCATTTACAAAAGCAATATTGATATCACGCTGTGCATTTTCTATTACCTTGGCGGCTTCGGCCACTCGAATAGAGGGTGCACGATGTGTGCCTGCTGAAATAATAGAAGCATATAGCCGATCTACATAATCGGCCACTTCAGGCGTTGAACCAGAAGTAACTTTCTTGATCTGAGACACACGATGCTTCTTATCTCCTGGATTCATACGCTCAGGTGAATAACCTACATAAAAATCTTGATTGAATCGCAAGCCAGAATGTTTTTCTAAAACCGGCACACAATCTTCTTCCGTACAACCCGGATAGACGGTCGACTCATAAATCACAATATCTTGAGGCTTCAAGACCTGTCCTACCGTAGCCGAAGCAGCAAGCAACAAACGCAAATCTGGCTTTTTATGTACATCAATAGGCGTGGGTACCGTGATGATATATACTTGTGCTGCACGAATATCTTCTACCCGGTGGGTACAAATCAAGCCTGTATGATGAGCTTGCTTGCCTTTAGTAATGAGCTCCAGCAACAACTCTTTTTCTACTTCCAACGTGCGATCGATACCTTGATTCAAGGCTTGAATGCGTTGGGGATTAATGTCGTATCCAATAACCCGATATTTCTTGGCAAACTCTGCTGCAAGGGGAAGACCTACATAACCTAAACCAATGATGGCTATTTGCTGAGGAGGAAACTGATGCATACGCTATTTATTTCATTAATTCAATATTGAATTTTCGCAAATGTACATGAGATCGAAAACTGAGATAAATTTTTTTCTTACTCATTTATACAATGACATTGCATGTTTGGCATTAGATAAATGAGGAATAAAAAAGTTTAATTTCACCCATCATTGCATAAATGCATATGGTCGTACATACAGTAAGCCTTAACCATTGAGGATTCTGGAAGGTATGATTTGATTTCTTGGTTATCTGCTAATTTTCCGAAAAAGTTGAAGTCGTTTCAACAAATAGTGCTTGAAGAATATTTTGAACCCGCATTAGGTAGAGCTACACGGGTAACATTGGCTTTTATACTGCCCCTGATCTGGGGAATATACTCACATCAATTAGGGCCAGCAGTATGGATGGCACTAACGGCTCAGCTGCTTTCGAATATCTTAATCCCTGGCACTTATCCGCTGAAGATGCTGGTGCTGGCGGGTGCGGCATTAGCTAGTGCAGTTTGTGCTATGTTGGGAACCCTGGTAAGCCACAGTTGGTGGCTGGCTACAGGAGTGATGATGGCTTTGGCCTTCATTGGCGGATTTGTGCGGCAAACGGGCAGTTTTGGGCCAGGCATCGTCGTAGCTGTGTTGTTGTTATACTTGCTTACTCTCGATCATCCCGGCAACCTAACCACAGCTTGGCATCTTTTCCGTTGGGTGCTCACAGGTGGGGGGCTGGCTATTTTGTTTATTGCTATTGCCTGGTTGTTTGTGCCATTCAATCCGTTTCGCCGTTCCGTGGCTTTGGTCTGGAAAGCTTTGTCGGATTGGCTGACCGTTTTTTCTACATCCCTAAAAAACCATTTAACCCCAACCGCCTTCACCGGCCAAGCTACAACTTCTGTTGCCGCTTCTCTCCATCCCAGCTCATTAGACGAGAAAGAACTGGCTATCCGACAAGCCATCAACGACTCGATGGAATGGCTGAGCCGCCGACAAGCACTGGCTCGCGCCCGACAAAATCGACATCTTTATCACTTAGTGGAACTGCGCCGCATGGCTTCTTCTATTGCACAAAATCTTTCAGCCCTACATCTCACTGTAGACAAACATATCGCGGAAGAAAACTTTCCTCGCGAATCTTTGTATTACTTGCTCGACAATCTTGCCCGCACCACAGAACGTATTGCCCTGAGTATCATTACCCATCAACGCGAAATGGTTTACCTATCGCGTCTCAGCGTAAAACGCTGCCAGCAAGCAGCTACCGTTTGGCTCCGACAAGTTGAATCGACCTACGCTACACATTCCTCCACGACTTCGAGTGATGTGGCTACCTGGATGCGACTCACGGCTGAAATTTTTGAAGAACTCATGGCTGCCCTAGATATATTGGATAAATGGATTTCCCAAAAAACCGATTTTCATTTCTATCTCCGCCAATTCATTAGCGCGGCTTCGGTGCCGCAATCTATTCCTCGCGTGCGCTTTACGTTTAGCCTGCGATCTTTTGTGTGTAGATATGCTTTACGACTTGCGCTATCCATGGGCATTGGTGTTGCCATATACCTTTATGCACATATTCCTCATGGTTATTGGCTAGCGATGACTACGATGATCGTGCTCCAGCCCGAGTTTGGGGCTACCTTTCGTAAGGCCATTCAACGTATGCAAGGCACCTTAGGCGGAGTGATCGTAGGCTCAACATTGTTTTTTCTACATTTCCCGATAACCATCAACCTGCTCATCGTGGCGATATGCTCGTTTCTGATGGCCTATTTCATACAAAAACGATATGCAATAGCTGCATTTTTTATCACCATTATGGTCATTGCCTTGTTTCACTTGTTGGAACCCGTCACCTGGCAATTGGGGCTGATTCGCTTGTTGGTTACGATCGCTGGTTCTGGACTGGCTTTGTGGAGTGGTTATGCTTTTTGGCCTTATTGGGAGAAATATCGCTTACCCATGCTTTTGGCTGAGGCTATCGAAGCCAATCATCAATATTTACACGTACTCGCTCATGCCTGGTGTAATGGCATCACTCTTCGGTTTCAAGACATTGTTTCTTATCGCCGCCGTGCAGAAATCGATAATCACAATGCTTTTCTTTCTTTAAACCGTATGCGAGAAGAGCCGCAACATCATCAGCAACAGGTTGAAACAGCTTTTATATTCCTGGGTTATCAAATACGAGCCACCCGCGCCCTGAACGCACTAAGCCAATATATACGCACATCTTCCCCCTCTCACAGCAACGCATGGAAACCGGTTTTCGACTTGCTCGAAAACATCTTGCTACAAGCTCATGCCATGATCACGCATACGCAAACCGTGACAAGCCATGAGGCAGCTCATCGAGTTGATGAATGGATGCAATCCTGGCGAAATCTTATATCACCGCCTCATATTGCTGAAGAAAAACAACTATGGGATATCTTAGACCATCTCTTCCGTGAGCTCATTGGCCTATATCAAATCACAAGCAAACTGCAAGATGCCAAGTTCTACCAATCTGCTACAGGCAAGCTTTCTGCCTAGTCTTTTTCATCCTTTATCGACTCAGCTGTATGCGCGCTTTATCTACATATAATTGTCGATAAACCGTGTTTGCTGGATAAGGGCTTGGAGAAACGGGTGTATGCTGTATTTCCGTGCGACATTGTATGGTGTAATTTACTGGGCTCACCTGCACTTGCCCGGTCAACCAAGCAGTAACCTCACCTCGCCATGATTCCGCACCTGGAGTAGATGCTTGCACCACAATTTCATGGTGACCCGGTTGGTCCAATCTACAAGATAAAGCTGCCCACTGGCCAGGCGATTGTTGGATAATAGGTTTCACGGAACGGCCATCTACCTGAAGCGTAAAATGAGGTAATTCTTGGGTAAAATAAGTGCTATCGGAAATGAAGAAGAAAATGCATTGGGCTGTAGGCGTAGTGGAGGGTAGGTTAAATTGCAGATCCACCGAAGAATCCTTTACTCGAAGCGATGACCCATTGGCCAATACAGGCACATGCACGGAAGGATGGAGATCAAAAATATTGGATAAAGGTTGTTGTGCACTCACTTGTTGCACCCATTCAGGGTTTAGCCAGCGCAAGGCGCCTGTGGTATCGAGGATATGCCATTCCTCTCGATGGACATCGAGCGGGGTACGGGTAAACACGGCGTTGGCCAGCAAGGGACGATGGGCGCGGTTCAATGGATAGATGGCATAGATAGCTGTTTCAAAGCCTTGAAGATCCAGGGTGAGGGTGGCTCCAGCACTGTACAAATCGCCTGATATCCAATAGCGCGGATAAGTTTGTTCTACTACCAAGCTCTTAGCTTCAGGCTGTAGCCCATGAGCGGGGTCGAGCTTCACCCGTATGGTTTGCGGTTGCATTTGGGGATTTCGGACAACGATGATTCCGCTATCACCAGCAAAATGTACGTAACCATAAGCTTCACCTCGTGCGGGATCGCCACCAATCATATACGTGAGTCGCAACAGGTGAGCATGAGCTTTTGCCCATTGTAAGCCCTGGCTGAGGATACGCCATTCATCGGGCTGCAGCATATCGGGCGAGATGTACCATTCATACATGGTTACTCCCCTGCCGAAGTAAAGCATCACATCGTTTGCAAAAGTAGGCAGGGGATCGTCTGTGGCACCCACGCTGGCCAGCTTGGCTTTGATAATCCCATGCGTCATCACGTGGCTCATGGGAAACCATACATCGTGCCGTTGGAAATCATCATACAACACCATGTCTTTATACGTCATCGCAGCATCGCGATCGGTAAAGGAAGGCAGCGTAGCATATCCATAATCGGCTCCTTGCATCCATATTTGATTGGCACAAAGCAGCCACCAGGGGCTCATCCAGGTACCTGAAGTGATATTGATATACATCTCGGGATTGATCTTACGAACCGTATCGGCCAATTGAATGACATGATCGAGTGCAGTTATTTCAGAAAAATACCCCACGGGATGATGGTTATCGGGTTCACTGGAAGAAAATTGCAAGCCATCCCATTTGAAATAACTAATGCCCATGCGTGCAAAATCGGTAAGTCGTTTTTGCAATAGGCCAAAATAATGCGGCCCGGCGATATCCATCATGATATGATCGCCATGACCTACCGTTTCATATCCATGCGCACGCATCCAGTTAATCCGTTGCATGCGAAAAGAATACCCGCCTGTAGGGCCTATCCACATTCCCAGGCGAGTATGCAAGGGCTTCAATGCGTTGATGATAGGCATAAGTCCATGTGGAAAAGTAGAACGCCTCAGCTGCCAATCGCTGGCATAATCATCCCAGCCGTCGTCCAACACAAAGGCATTCAAGTGAATGCCATATGGCTTTACCATGTTTTGATTAAACTGATCGATGATGCGTAAGATATTTTTTTCATTCATCACATGATCGGGCGACACATCGGTAAATGCAGGTGAGCGCAGGTCGTACCAACTATTGTACAACAGATAAGGTGTATCGGGCGCCACCTGAATATCGCGCAGGTAGGCATCAAAAGCCAAATGCACATGATGATCGGGCACCAATCCTTCTACTACAGGATGGGTGATCGTCCATTGCTCGCCAATAGTTGTGCCCACCCATTCCTGGCAATGTATCTGCAATTGCTGATCATGGATGAGGGTGAATTCATTGACGGCTGCAGGATATTCAATACCCATAAACACACCACCAACTTGCTTAAAATCGGCCGCTGCAGGTTGGCCAAATTCGCCTTTTTTAATTAGCCGCACTGCTGGCCTTTGTGTTGACGGTTGCCAGGGCGTAGCGCGCACATGCATACTGCTTTCGATGCGTACGCCAGCTTCCTGTATGGCCTCGCCTTGCCATGGCTGCATAGTGCCTTCACGCGAAGCCACTGCCTCCAACCAATGGTCTTGACCAGTAGTATCACAAATGGCTATTTGACGACGTACATAATTCTTACCTGGAAGCAAGCTATACGTAATACGCAGCAGTAAAGGGTTTTCTGGTGAACTTCCCTTAAAATACAACTGCCAAGCTTTGCCATCAGCTGAGATGGCTTGCGTATCGGCATGATCAAAGCGGAAATCTTGTGCCGTAAACATTACGTGCAGGTCTCCATTGAAATATTGGCCTGGTGCGCGCCAGCCGGTCCACATCAGCTGTAATTGAAAATTAGCGTCGGTCATGATTCCACCAGCTTGATCGCCTGCAGTAATCGGTTGTAAAATATCTTGTATTAAAATACCCTTGTGCAATACAATGATTTGCCTTAGTCGATCATTAGTTAAGATGAATTGTTGTTCATCATCATGTTGCCAGTGAGTAAGCACTACGGCTTGCGCATAAACGGCTTGTAGGTGGATAACAAGCAACGAGCAGATAAGCAGTAAGGTGCGATACATATTTATGAATATTTGTTGAGCAATCAGCTTAATTTAAAATTAATGTATTTAAGAAGGTTTGTGATACGCAATCGTTTGTTGATAGAGCCTTAGCCTATGTATTTGGCTATGTAAGCACCTTATGCTAATTTAGCCGAAAATCATACTGAGATGAACTTACATGAATATCAAGCAAAGGAATTGCTAAAGAAATTTCAGGTAGCCGTGCAGGAAGGAATTCCCGTAGACACCCCAGAAGCTGCTGCTGAAGCATATAAGCATTTGAAGGTGAAGTTTGGAAATGAATTTGCTGTGGTAAAAGCTCAGATCCATGCAGGCGGGCGCGGCAAAGGTAAAATCAAAGGCACGGAACAGCGAGGCGTAGCTGTAGGTAAAAATGCAGAAGAAATCAAAACTATAGCGGGAAACATGTTGGGCGGGACTTTAGTAACTGTGCAAACAGGCCCTGGAGGCAAGCGAGTGAATAAAGTGCTGGTGGCACAAGATGTATATTATCCAGGACCTCATCCAACAAAAGAATTATATCTGTCTATCTTACCCGATCGATCAAAAGGGCAAAACGTGATTATCTATTCCACCGAAGGTGGTGTAGATATTGAAGAAGTAGCGAAAAAAACACCAGAAAAAATTTTCAAGGAATGGGTGCATCCTGCAGGACCACTTCAACCTTATCAAGCAAGAAAAATTGCTTTTCGCTTAGGGCTGACTGGCGAAGCCATGAAAAACATGGTACAGTTTGTGACTCATTTGTACGAAGCTTATTTATCGCTCGATTGCAGCTTGCTCGAAATCAATCCGCTGTTCAAGACTAGTGATGATAAAATTCTCGCAGTAGATTGCAAGATGAATTTAGATGATAATGCTTTAATGCGTCATCCCGAATTAGAAGCTATGCGCGATATCAACGAAGAAGATCCTACCGAAGTAGAAGCTTCGAAATATAACCTCAATTTTATTAAACTCGACGGTAATGTAGGATGCATGGTGAATGGAGCTGGGTTGGCCATGGCTACGATGGATATGATTAAACTGAGTGGTGGTGAACCAGCTAATTTTTTGGATGTAGGAGGCACGGCCAATGCGCAAACGGTAGAAGCTGGTTTTCGAATTATCTTGAAAGATCCTAAGGTAAAAGCCATTCTCATCAATATTTTTGGAGGCATTGTGCGTTGTGATCGTGTGGCACAAGGCATCATCGATGCTTATCGCAGCATTGGTGATATTCGAGTACCAATCATCGTGAGGCTACAAGGCACCAACGCAGAAGAAGCCAAACGATTGATTGAATCCTCAGGGCTAAAAGTGCAATCGGCAATCTTGTTGAGTGAAGCCGCAGCACTGGTGAGCAAAGCTGTATCGGCTGCTTGATAAACTTTATCTTAAGCGCGATGCATGAATATGTGCATCGTTTTTTTTGCCTCATAACTCTACCACCACGGCCGATTCTGGTGCACCTAGCTCATGTAAAGCTTTTTTGATATCCTGTACCATAGGATCGGGACCACAAACATAAAAGTGTTGATGGAAATCACTGATTTTTTTCTTTAAATACTCGGCATTAATCTTTCCAAAATCATATCCTGGTGCAGACTCTTGTGTTAAAGTATTGATGAAACGATCGCCTAACATTTGCCTGAATTCATTTTCTAAAATAATATCCGCTTTTGTTTTATTGGAAAAGATCAACATATTGTTTCCCAATTGCCCATCGGCGTATAATTGCCTGAGTATAGCAATAAACGGAGTTACGCCAGCACCACCAGCAATAAATACTCCTTCACCTTTATATTGAATCGCACCCCATACATCATGAATGAGCAATTCATCACCCGGCTGAAGACTATCGAGTTCATGGGTTACACCAGGATGATCATGATAACTCTTAATTGTGAATTCCAAAAAATCCCAACTGTTTAAACTCGTAAAAGTAAAAGGCCTGCGCTCGTTTTCCCAACCCGGCTTGCGTATGGCCACCTCGGTAGCTTGTCCAGGCGTAAACCTATACCCAGCAGGCTTTTGCACACGATAATGTTTCACATTGTGCGTAACACGTTCAATAGACAAGATTTTGACAATATGTTGTTCCATGATCCGTAATTTTGATGAATTAAAAATAAACAATTCTTTACAAAGATTGTTTGAGCTGATGAATGTTAATTTGACGATTAAATGAGTCGATTATGCCAGAAAAAGTTACCTGGGTAAATGGTAAATTACAAGTGCCCGATGAGCCAATTATTTCTTTTATTGAAGGTGATGGTATTGGCCCTGATATCTGGAAAGCAACTGTTCGCGTGATCAATGCTGCTGTAGAAAAAGTATATCATGGTAAGCGAAAAATTTATTGGAAAGAAATCTTAGCCGGAGAAAAAGCTTATCATGCCGTAGGTGATTGGCTGCCACAAGAAACTGTTGATACGTGTAAAACACATTTGATTGCTATCAAAGGACCACTCACCACTCCCATTGGAGAAGGTTTTCGCTCGCTCAATGTAACACTGCGTCAAGAATTAGATTTATATGCTTGTGTGCGCCCTGTAAAATGGTATCCCAATGTACCTTCTCCACTTGTACATCCAGAGAAAGTAAACATGGTAATCTTTCGAGAGAATACTGAAGATGTGTATGCGGGAATTGAATATGCTGCTGCTTCTCCAGAGGCACAACAATTGAAGCAATTTCTCATGCAACAACTACATGCCCCTAAATTAACTAATGATACAGCTTTGGGCATCAAAATCATCTCTGAACATGGGTCAAAGCGATTGGTGCGTGCAGCTATTCGTTATGCCCTACAGCAGCATCTGCCATCAGTTACCTTAGTGCATAAAGGCAATATCATGAAATATACAGAGGGTGCTTTTCGGCAATGGGGCTATCAAGTAGCCGAGCAAGAATTTGCGGAACAAACTTTTACCTGGCTAGAATGGGAACGTATCAAGAAAACACAAAATCATGAAGCCGCCGATCAAGCATTAAAAATGGCTCATGCACAAGGAAAAGTAATCGTGAAAGATATCATTGCCGATAATTTCTTACAGCAATTGTTGCTGAATCCACAAGATTTCTCGGTAATTGCTACGATGAACTTGAATGGCGATTATATTAGCGATGCCGCAGCAGCCGCTGTTGGAGGTATTGGGATAGCTCCTGGTGCCAATATCAACTATGAAACCGGTCATGCTGTGTTTGAAGCCACACATGGCACTGCTCCCCAATTTGCCCATACCGATAGCATGAACCCTTCATCGCTGATCTTAAGCGCTGTGATGATGCTAGAATATATGGGTTGGGAAGAAGCCGCTCGGGCTATTGTACGCGGACTTTCTATGGCTATTATGCGTAAAAAAGTAACGATCGATTTTTATCGGCAAATGTCCGACGCCACTCTTTTGCATACCAGTGAATTTGCTACAGAAATTATTCGCCATTTAGATGATCCACGAACGATGGGAATGATGAACATGATAGAATAATAGAATAATGGCGCACCATATCTATGCCTGTCAAAACATCATGTAACATTCACGTTTTACGCTTACATATATTCAAGCAATTTTTATAGAGCATCATTTGTACTCCATACAAGCCTAAAGGTGATAGCTGATAAAAAGTGTTTATGAACGATCATCAACCGAGGGGTTGGATACTAGCCGGATTGATGTTGACCATGTCGCTTGCAGCGATGGATACGACCATTGTATCTACGGCCATACCTCAGATTGTGGCCGACTTAAGTGGTTTTGCACATTTGAGTTGGGTATTCTCTATTTATTTGCTTTCTCAAACCATAACCATACCCATTTATGGCAAGTTCGCCGATATGATTGGGCGCAAACCCGTGTTGCTTGTGGGTATAGGCATGTTTCTGATAGGATCGGCAGCATCGGGTATGGCCTGGAATATGAATGCATTGATTGTTTTTCGTGGCCTACAGGGCTTGGGCGCAGGATCGATCATGGCTACGGTGAACACACTTGCGGCCGATTTGTATGCCATACAAGAGCGCGCCCGCATTCAAGGCTGGCTGTCGAGCGTATGGGGCATTGCAGCCATTGCTGGACCTGCAATTGGCGGCGCAATGGTACAATGGGTTTCCTGGCGCTGGATTTTCTTCTTAAACCTACCTACAGGCTTATTAGCCACTATCGTCTTAATCATATTTTTACATGAACATTCTCCTGCACATCGTCACCAGATTGACTTTCTCGGAGCGATACTTATTTTTCTTTCGGCCTCCTTACTCATCCTCTCCTTATTGGAAGGCGGCCAATCATGGCCTTGGCTTTCCTTGCCTGGACTGGGATTACCTTTACTCGGAATCTTACTAATTTTCTTGGTGTATAAAATAGAACAATCGGCTGCCGAACCTATCATCCCTTTATGGATTTGGAAAAACCGCATCATGGTGGGTGCCAATTTGAGCATGATCATCATGGGTGCCGTGATGATGGGTCCAAGCATGTATCTACCCGTACTTGTACAAGTAGCCCTAGGAGGGAGTGCTATGCTGGCTGGATTTGTGCTGGCTAGCTCCAGTATTGGCTGGCCAATAGCTTCGGCCTATTCAGGACGTTTATACTTGCACATCGGCTTTCGAAATACAGCCCTATTAGGCGCTATATTGATTACCTTGAGTGCGGGAGCATTTTTATTATTTCCTTTTCCCATGCCTTCATGGCTGCTTTTTGTAGATCAAATCATTTTAGGTGCTGGATTTGGCTTGCTCTCTACCCCATTGCTGGTGGGTGTACAGTCGATGGTCAATTATCCACAACGAGGTGTGGTCACGGGCAATAATATCTTCTCTCGCTATCTGGGGCAAACCTTGGGTGCAGCGCTGATGGGCGGCTTGTTTAACTTCACCCTCAACCACCAACTGCAACAAGCACCAGGCAAATGGAATCGTTTTTTATCGGCTTCGATAAATGAGCTCATCCAACATTCATTGCAAAATAAACTTCTCCCATCGGTACAACACTATCTCGGCCAAAGCATACACCAAGCTAACCTGACTACTTATGCAGCTATTGCTTTAGGTGGATTACTCATGATAATCATTTTGCTGCGCACACCGGCTCATTTCCCCATTATCCATGAAGAAGACCAGCCGGTATCTAATGTTCAAATCAACCACGACAATATACTCGGATAACGTAAAGAAAAATGTTCTGCCTCCCATCGGCCCGCCTGTCGAAACAATAAGCCTAAAAAAAATATATCTATACTCAAGTTGATTCGCCGATCATGGTGCAACTCATCCCAAACCCGTTGCATGCCCGGGCTCCAATGAATATCGTCGATTACCAAACATGAACCTTCACCTAATAGAGATAAAAATGGCTCTACATATTGGCGTGTAGAATGATATCGATGATCACCATCAACAAACAATAAGAAAGGCTTACGCAAAGAGGCCACTATTTCAGGGAGTACATCGGCAAATAGTCCTTCTCGAAGATGTACATTACTCAAGCCCAATTGTTGAAAATGCTTTCGCGCTTCTGCCGCTACAGCTTTAGATCCTTCTACTGTAATGACCGTGGCATGAGGCACGGCTGTCGCTAAATAAGCAGTGGTGAGCCCCAGCGAAGTACCCAATTCAATCACCATGGCTGGTTGTAGAAACCGACATAAATGAAACAGCATACGTGCCAATGGAACTGGCTTGGCCGCCGTGCGCGCAATTTGACTCATGCGACGATACCGACCAGAAAGCATATTTGATCCTGCACCTGGATCGTCTACTTCAATCAAGCGATGATCGTGGAGCAAATGACGACGAAGCGCTTCAACAGTTGATAATGCAGGATCTGCATAGGGCCGACGTAATACTTCCTCAATCAGTTGATATACCCAGGGAGAATGTACTTGATATCGAGATTTTGCATGCAACATATGCCGAACATACTGCCAATAAAAATCAACATGCATATGGCGATAACTTTGCTATGCAGCAATTTGATGCTTTTTCTTTAATCTATCAACTCATCATATCAGGGAAAAACAATAAATTCTATGGTTGGATGGATGTTTGTTTTTTATTGAAGAGAATAAATACGTTGTATTCTTCTTTCTTTGTCTTTAAACAAAGAAAGAAGCAAAGAAAGTTCAAGACTGTCAGAAAAATAGCCAGGGCATGTTCCTTCTTTCTTTGTCTTGAAACAAAGAAAGAAGCAAAGAAAGTTCAAGACTGTCAGAAAAATGGCTAAAATGGGCTCCATTCGCTACGGAAAATGAAAAACTCCTATGAACTTGTGTAATGCTGAATCAGCTTTTTGATACTTCGTCTCTTATCTATATCTCACCTCATTTTCCGTTTCACGCTCATGTTTGCCCATTTTTTCACGCCATTTTTCTGAAGGTCAATTGGGGGAGAAGATATGAAAAAGATTACTGGAAGTTTGATTTGATGAAGAATGATGTAATCTTCTTTCTTTGTCTTGAAACAAAGAAAAGAAGCAAAGAAAGTTCAAGACTGTCAGAAAAATGGCTAAAATCAACGATATTTTTCTGAAGTTGAATGGGCTAAGCTCTTATTAGAAAAGCTTAGCCCACTAGAAACAATGGCTCTCGGAGGAGGGATGATGAAATCACCTCAACGGCTTTATTCTGTTTCATCCACATGATAGGCCTGACGGCTTGATTGCAGAATATCATATTCTTCCTTAGAACCTACGATCAGGTTTTCAAACTCACGCAAGCCCGTACCTGCTGGAATCAAATGGCCAGTAATGACGTTTTCTTTCAGTCCCAACATCTCATCGGTCTTACCGGAAATAGCAGCTTGCGAGAGCACCTTGGTGGTTTCCTGGAAGGAAGCTGCCGATATCCAGCTATTGGTACCCAAGGATGCACGAGTGATCCCCAGCAATGAGGGGCTCGAGGTAGCCGGGCGTGCATCGCTATATTCCACTAACTTCTTGTCGGCCCGCCGAAGCTGTGAATTTTCATCACGTATCTGCCGCAGGGTCACGATTTGCCCAGCCTTCAGGTTGGTCGAATCGCCCGGGTCGGTGATCACTTTCTTATCGAAGAGGTTATCGTTGGCTTCGAGGAACTCGAATTTATCGACCAAATCTCCTTCGAGGAAATGTGTATCTCCAGGATCTTCAATGGTGACCTTACGCATCATTTGCCGAACAATCACTTCAATATGCTTATCATTAAGCTTTACGCCCTGAAGACGATATACTTCTTGAATTTCATTGACCAAGTATTCCTGAACGGCATACGGACCTTTGATAGCCAGGATATCGCTTGGGCTAATGGCGCCGTCGGAAAGTGGTGTACCCGCTTTTACGAAATCACCATCCTGCACTAAGATATGGCGAGTCAAGGGAACGAGATATTTTTTGATTTGGCCTTCTTTAGACTCAATAATGATTTCTCGATTACCCCGTTTCACGCTACCAAAGCTCACCACTCCATCGATTTCGGCCACTATAGCTGGATTAGATGGATTACGGGCTTCAAACAATTCGGTTACGCGTGGCAAGCCACCTGTAATATCACGCACCTTGCCAATGATACGAGGAATCTTAGCGAGCACCTGTCCAGCTTTTACTTGATCGCCTTCGCTCACACCGATATGTGAACCCACTGGCAGGTTATATGTCTTGCTCTCCTTACCTTTTTCGATAACGATGCTGGGGATCTTATTTTTGTCGCGGCTTTCGATCACCACTTTTTCACGGTGTCCGGTTTGTTCATCGGCTTCTTCGCGGTAAGTTACGCCTTCAATGATGTTTTCAAACCGCACTTGCCCGCTAATTTCGGAGATAATTACCGCGTTAAACGGATCCCAAGTACAGATCACATCGCCTTTTTTAATGGCTTGCCCTTCTTTGACGAGCAAGGTAGAGCCATAGGGAATATTGTGTGTGGTGAGCAATCTATCGGCTTTAGGATCCACGATTCGCACTTCACCCATGCGGCCAATGACCACTTGTACTTTTTCGCCTTCGTTGTTTTCGTAGCTTACCGTACGTAACCCATCGAAATGAACCACCCCGTCGAAATGTGAAGTAAGCTTCGATTCTACCGCGGCCGAACCAGCTACACCCCCTACGTGGAAAGTACGCAAGGTAAGCTGGGTACCGGGTTCACCGATCGACTGTGCGGCGATGATTCCCACTACGTCGCCTTTTTGAGCCAATTGGCCAGTAGCGAGGTTTTGGCCATAACATTTCACACACACGCCACGACGACTTTCGCAGGTGAGTACCGAACGAATTTCGACCGAGTCAATACCACTTTCTTCAATCTTACGGGCGATGTCTTCGGTAATCATCTCCCCAGCTGGCACAATCAGTTCATCTGTCACAGGATGATAGATGTCGTGAAGCGAAACGCGCCCCAAGATACGGTCGAACAGTGATTCAACGATTTCTTCGTTGTCTTTGATAGCCGAGATGGTAATGCCTCTCAATGTGCCGCAATCCTCTTCGGTGATGACCACGTCGTGAGCTACATCTACTAAGCGACGGGTGAGATAACCTGCATCGGCTGTTTTTAACGCTGTATCGGCTAGACCTTTTCGGGCACCGTGGGTGGAGATGAAATATTCCAATACGCTCAATCCATCTTTAAAGTTCGACAAGATGGGGTTTTCCACGATTTCAGAACCCGTTGACCCACTCTTTCTGGGTTTAGCCATGAGTCCTCTGATACCTGCTAGCTGCTTGATCTGTTGCTTTGAACCACGAGCCCCAGAGTCGAGCATCATAAATACGGGATTGAATCCTTTTTGATCTGCAGCCAATTCTTGAATGAGCGCTTCGGTAAGCTTGGTGTCGACACGCGACCAAATATCTATGATTTGGTTATAGCGTTCGTTATTGGTGATCAGCCCCATGTTATAATTCTCCCACACCTCTTCAACCTCAGCCATAGCATTTTCAATCATCGTTTCTTTGATCTTGGGCACGATGAGGTCATTGATGCTAAAGGAGAGGCCACCGCGATATGCCATACGATATCCTAATTCCTTGATATCGTCTAGAAATTTAGCAGTGGTGGGCACATCGGTGAGCTTAATGATATCGCCAATGATTTCTCGCAACGATTTTTTAGTGAGCAATGCATTGATAAATCCTACTTCTTTGGGAACTGTTTGGTTAAAAATTACTCGACCAACGGTAGTTTCGATCAATTGCTTTTCGAGCTCACCAGTATGCGCATTGCGCACCATAACCCGTACTTTGATCCAGGCATGAAGGTCAATCTTGCCTTCATTGTAGGCGATGATGACTTCTTCTGGAGAATAAAAGATTTTCCCTTCGCCACGCACGGGATCATCGGGAGTAGAGCGTTTACCCTTAGTGATATAATACAACCCAAGCACCATGTCTTGCGAAGGCAAGGTGATAGGTGTGCCATTTTGTGGATTCAAGATATTGTGAGAAGAAAGCATGAGCAACTGGGCTTCGAGAATAGCTGCGTTGCTCAGAGGCACATGCACTGCCATCTGGTCGCCATCAAAGTCGGCATTAAAAGCCGTACAGGTCAAAGGATGCAGCTGAATAGCCTTACCCTCGATAAGCTTGGGTTGAAAGGCCTGTATCGAGAGGCGATGAAGGGTCGGTGCACGGTTGAGTAATACGGGATGCCCTTTCAAGATGTTTTCGAGGATATCCCAGATCACGGCATCTTTTCGTTCGACCAGCTTTTTTGCAGATTTTACGGTTTTAACGATTCCTCGCTCGATGAGCTTTCGGATGATAAATGGCTTAAATAGCTCGGCGGCCATATCTTTGGGTAGGCCACATTCGTGCAATTTCAACTCAGGCCCTACTACGATCACCGAACGTCCTGAATAATCGACCCGCTTTCCCAATAGATTCTGGCGGAAGCGCCCTTGCTTACCTTTAAGCACATCGCTGAGCGATTTCAATGCTCGACCACCTTCGGCTTTCACTGCATTCGACTTGCGGCTATTGTCGAACAAAGAGTCGACTGCTTCTTGAAGCATGCGTTTTTCATTGCGCAAGATTACTTCGGGAGCCTTGATCTCGATGAGTCGCTTCAAGCGGTTGTTGCGGATAATTACCCTTCGATACAAATCGTTAAGGTCTGACGATGCAAACCTACCCCCATCGAGAGGCACCAGCGGCCTCAATTCGGGTGGAATGACGGGGATATATTGCATCACCATCCATTCGGGTCGGTTTTCGATATGCTGATTAGCTTCCCGGAAAGCCTCTACTACACTCAAGCGTTTAAGTGCTTCAGCTTTGCGTTGCTGAGAGGTTTCATTGGCAGCTTGGTTGCGCAATTCATAAGAAAGCTCGTCGAGGTTGATCCGTGCCAACAGCATCTGAATAGCTTCTGCTCCCATCTTGGCGATAAATTTCTTGGGATCGTCGTCGGGCAGCAGCTGGTTATCTTTAGGCAGGGAATCCAGGATCTCTAAGTATTCTTCTTCGGTAAGCAGATCCATGACGTTTAAACCCTTGTCTTCCCGTATACCAGGCTGAATCACCACATAGCGCTCATAGTAGATGATAGATTCCAGCTTTTTAGAGGAGAGACCAAGCAGGTAGCCAATTTTGTTGGGAAGTGATTTAAAATACCAAATATGGACTACCGGTACCACGAGCTTGATGTGCCCCATGCGTTCGCGACGCACTTTTTTCTCAGTGACTTCCACGCCGCATCGGTCGCACACAATACCCTTGTAGCGAATACGTTTGTATTTTCCGCAATAGCATTCATAATCTTTTACCGGCCCAAATATCCGTTCACAAAACAGGCCATCGCGCTCTGGCTTGTAGGTGCGATAGTTGATGGTTTCAGGCTTTAGCACCTCACCATACGATCTTTCCAGGATGGAATCGGGCGATGCCAGGCTGATGGTTACTTTACTGAAATTTGGCTTTGGTCGATTATCTTTTTTTAAGGCCATGTTTGTATGTTTATCAAATCAAAAAGTACAAACCATTATTCAAAAGTGAGTTCTAGCCCCAGTCCGCGCAATTCATGCACCAACACATTAAATGATTCAGGCGTACCGGGCTTGGGAATATTATCGCCTTTGACAATAGCTTCATAGGCTTTGGCACGACCTACGATGTCGTCTGACTTGATGGTAAGCATTTCCTGCAAGGTATGCGCAGCGCCATAGGCTTCGAGTGCCCATACTTCCATTTCTCCAAAACGCTGTCCACCAAATTGAGCCTTACCACCCAATGGTTGTTGGGTAATGAGGCTATATGGGCCAATAGAGCGCGCATGCATTTTATCGTCGACCAAGTGATGCAGCTTCATCATATAGATAACGCCCACAGTGGCCTTTTGATGGAAGCGTTCACCCGTTTCTCCGTCGTACAGATAAGTATGGCCAAACATGGGCAAGCCGGCTTCTTCGATCTCCTTGGCGATTTCTTCAGGAGTAGCTCCGTCGAAGATGGGCGTTGCATATTTCTTTCCTAATTTCCAGCCAGCCCATCCCAGCACTGTTTCATAGATCTGACCAATGTTCATTCGCGAAGGCACACCCAGAGGATTCAACACAATATCTACTGGAGTACCGTCTTCGAGGAAGGGCATATCTTCCACCCTCACGATTTTGG
This sequence comes from Thermoflavifilum sp., assembly GCA_023511875.1. Classification (GTDB taxonomy): domain Bacteria; phylum Bacteroidota; class Bacteroidia; order Chitinophagales; family Chitinophagaceae; genus Thermoflavifilum. The sequence goes on along the minus strand of JAIMAQ010000018.1, from coordinate 7,850 downwards.
CCACAATACCTTTGTTTCCGTGGCGGCCAGCCATTTTATCGCCCACTTTTAGCTTACGCTTGGTGGCCAAATATACCTTAGCTAGCCTCAACACGCCGGGCGGAAGTTCATCCCCAATGGAAATATTGAATTTTTCTCGCTTGTAACGACCAAGTTCTTCGTTGTATTTGATGTTGTAGTTATGTAAAAGGGTATTCACGAGGTCGTTGAGCTTCTCATCGGATGTCCAACCCAGTGGATTCACATTTTGGTAATCGATGGCGGCTAGGTTTTTAGCCGTAAACTTAGCACCTTTAGGAATAAGTACTTCGCCAAAATTATTAGTGACTCCTGCCGATACCTTGTCTTTGAGCAATTGCTGAAGTTTATTGAGCAAGATTTGATTAAGCTCGTCTATATTTTTCTGATGTACTTTTTCCAGTTTCTCCAGGGCCAGTTTTTCGCGTTGCTTAGCATTTTTATCTTTTTTCGCACGCGAGAAAAGCTTTTTATTGATCACTACCCCTTCTACCGATGGAGGAACTTTCAGGGACGCGTCTTTAGCGTCGCCGGCTTTATCTCCGAAGATTGCCCGCAGGAGCCGTTCTTCAGGGGTAGGATCTGATTCTCCTTTGGGGGTAATTTTCCCAATCAAGATATCGCCTTCTTTTACCCAGGCACCTACGCGGATAATTCCATTTTCGTCGAGGTCTTTGGTGGCTTCTTCGCTTACATTGGGAATGTCGGCCGTGAGTTCTTCAGGTCCTAGCTTGGTATCGCGCACCTCGAGTTCAAATTCTTCGATATGGATAGAAGTAAATAAGTCTTCTCTTACTACCCGTTCGGAGATCACGATAGCATCTTCGAAGTTATACCCTTTCCAGGGCATGAAGGCAACCATAAGGTTACGTCCTAAAGCGAGTTCACCTCCTTGGGTAGCATATCCTTCGGTGAGAAAATCGCCGGCTTTTACCGTTTGTCCTTTTTTGACACAGGGTTTGAGGTTAATGCAGGTCGATTGGTTGGTTTTGGCGAACTTAGTGAGCTTATACACTTTCAAATCATCTTCGAAGCTCACCAATCGTTGTATATCGTCGCGTTTATAGCGAACATGGATTTCATTGGCATCTACGTATTCTACCACGCCATCGCCCTCAGCGGTGATTTGTGTGCGGGAGTCGCGAGCTGCTATGGCTTCCAGGCCTGTGCCCACTATGGGCACTTCGGGGCGTAGCAAAGGCACGGCTTGACGTTGCATGTTAGAGCCCATCAGTGCGCGGTTGGCATCGTCGTGTTCCAAGAAAGGAATGAGTGATGCACTAAGCCCCACGATCTGATTAGGTGCGATGTCCATATACTGCACTTCTTGCCTGTCGAGTACTGGGAAATCGCCTGTCTCACGAGCTTTTACTCGATCGTTGATAAAGTTGCCTTCCTCATCCAATGGGGCATTGGCCTGGGCAATTCGCACCAGATCTTCTTCTTCCGCGCTCAAGTATTTAACTTTTTTGAGGTCAACCTTGCCATTTTTCACTTCTCGATAGGGCGTTTCGATGAAGCCCATCTCGTTGACCTTAGCATGCACGCACAAAGTAGAGATAAGTCCGATATTCGGCCCTTCTGGCGTTTCGATGGTACAGAGCCGACCATAGTGAGAATAGTGGACGTCGCGCACTTCAAAGCCAGCCCGTTCACGACTCAATCCACCAGGACCTAATGCGGAAATACGCCGCTTATGGGTAATTTCACTAAGGGGATTGGTTTGATCCAAAAATTGAGAAAGCTGAGAAGTACCGAAGAAGGAGTTGATCACTGAGCTCAGGGTGCGGGCGTTGATGAGGTCGATAGGGGTAAACACTTCATTATCACGCACATTCATGCGTTCGCGAATCGTTCTGGCCATGCGGGCTAGGCCTACTCCAAATTGGGCATAAAGCTGTTCCCCTACTGTACGTACTCGCCTGTTGCTCAGGTGATCGATATCGTCGATCTCGGCCTTACCGTTGGTAAGCTTCACCAAATATTTGATAATAGCAATGATATCTTCTTTAGTGAGCACGCGCACTTCGAGGGGGATATTGAGGCCCAGCTTGCGATTGATTTTATAACGCCCCACATCTCCTAAATCATAGCGCTTGTCGGAGAAAAATAGTCTGTCGATGACTCCGCGAGCGCTTTCATCGTCGGGTGCGTCGGCACCACGGATTTGTCGATAAATATGTTGTACGGCTTCCAGCTCTGAGTTAGAAGTATCTTTGTTAAGCGTGTTGTAGATGATGGAATAATCTTCAGTAAGCTCTTCTTTTTGGAGAAACACAGTTTTTACGCCTAGGTCTACGATTTGTTGAATGTTTTCTTCGTTCAACACGCTATCTCGATCCAATATCACTTCATTGCGTTCGATAGAAACCACTTCACCTGTATCTTCATCCACAAAGTCTTCCACCCAGCTGCGCAACACCCGGGCAGCTAGTTTACGACCAATGTATTTGCTCAACGTTTTCTTATCGGCCTTTACTTCATCGGCCATATCGAAAAGCTGCAAGATGTCTTTATCTGTTTCATAGCCAATTGCCCGCAAAAGCATGGTAACCGGAAATTTTTTCTTCCGGTCGATATAGGCATACATCACGTTGTTGATGTCGGTTGCAAATTCCATCCATGCCCCTTTGAACGGGATCACACGTGCTGAATAGATCTTGGTACCATTGGGATGGATAGACTGTCCGAAGAACACACCTGGTGAACGATGCAACTGGGAGACCACTACCCGTTCGGCACCGTTGATGATAAAGGTGCCGCGAGGTGTCATATAGGGGATATTCCCCAGAAACACATCTTGCACTATGGTTTGGAAGTCTACATGTTCTTCGTCGTTACAACTCAAGCGTAATTTTGCTTTTAGCGGAACTGAGTAAGTCAGTCCACGTTCAATACATTCTTCAATAGTGTATCTGGGGGGATCCACATAATAATCCAGAAACTCTAAATTGAAGATATTGCGTGTATCGGTGATGGGAAAGTTTTCCTTAAACACCTTAAACAAGCCTTCATTGTTTCTTTTGTCGGGTGTGGTTTCGAGCTGCAAAAAATCTTTAAACGATTGCAGCTGAATGGCCAGCAAGTCTGGAATCTCTGCCGGCTGCTGTACTTTCCCAAAGTTAACACGCTGTTGTGAAGACTGATTGACTGGAAGTGTTGTGCTTGACATCGTTGCAGAAGATAAATTCAAAAAATCGAATAAAACAGAGCTAGGAAACTCCCTAGTTGTGCATCTTCATCAAAGGGAAACAGGTCAAAAGTGCAAGACTTTTGACCTGCAAGTGTTGTTGAAAGAGCAAAGGCTTACTGGATTTCAACTTCAGCACCAGCTTCCTTTAATTTGGCAGCCAGCTGATCGGCTTCAGCTTTAGCCACTCCTTCTTTTACGGGTTTAGGTGCACCATCTACCAACTCTTTAGCTTCTTTTAAGCCCAAGCCGGTAAGTTCTTTCACTACCTTTACCACATTGAGCTTATTGGCTCCCGCTGCTTTCAAGATCACGTTGAAGGAGGTTTTTTCTTCGGCTGCAGGAGCTGCTGCTGCACCGGCACCTGCTGCTGCACCGGCTACCATCACGGGAGCGGCGGCTGCAGGTTCAATCCCGTATTCTTCTTTCAAAATCTTAGCTAATTCGTTGACTTCCTTGACGGTTAGGTTAACGAGCTGTTCGGCAAATGCTTTTAAATCAGCCATGTTGTGTGTGTTTTTGAAATCAAAAAATCAAATTTATGTTGTGGCTTGGAAGCCTGGATTGAGGGCATCAGGAACTTGCTTTGGTTTCCAATGTTTTTAAGACGCCGCTCAGGGTTTGTCCGCCAGATTGCAAGGCGCCCACAACGCGATGTACAGGCGATTGCAAAAGCGAAATAAGTTCACCAAGCAAATCGGCTTTTGATTTGAGCTGGGTTAAGGTCTCTAATTGCGTATCCCCTTCATAGATTTCCGAATCAATGTAAGCCAGTTTTAAAATTGGCTTTTCGCTTTTCTGCTCTTTACGAAAACGAGAAATAATTAAAGCCGGTTCCTTAGGGTTTTCAGTAAAGAAAATAGCCGTTTGACCTTTTAATGCTGTGAATACCGACGAATAACGCGTAGGCTCAATGGATTCCAACGCCTTGCGAATTAAAGTATTCTTAGCGACCTTCATTTCTACCTTTCCGTTGAAGCAAGCTCTCCTCAATTTATTGACCTGCTCCACAGTGAGTGCAGAGGAATCGGCCAAGTAAAAATGCGGATAGTGGCTAAATTTTTCTTTTAGCCTGGCAATCACTTCGTTTTTCTGTGCTTTGTTCATATACTTTTCAAAAAAATGATTAGTTCAACACCGATCTAGGATCAATTTTTACGCCTGGGCTCATGGTTGTAGCCATGGAAATACCCTTTACATAAGTACCTTTAGCTGTAGAAGGCTTTAATCTTACGATGGTCTGAATCAATTCGTGGGCATTTTCCACAAGCTTTTCTGGAGGGAAAGATACTCTTCCAATTGAAGCATGAACGATTCCTGCTTTGTCTACCCTAAAATTGATCCGACCACTTTTTACTTCCTTCACTGCACTGGCTACATCCTGGGTAACGGTGCCTGTTTTAGGGTTAGGCATCAAGTTACGTGGACCCAGGATTTTTCCTAACTTACCAATCTTAGGCATTACAGATGGGGTAGCGATAATCACATCTACATCGGTCCAGCCACTTTCAATTTTTTGAATATATTCATCTAGCCCTACATAGTCGGCGCCGGCTTGCTTAGCTTCATCTTCTTTATCGGGTGTACAAAGTACCAATACCCTTTTGGTTTTACCCGTTCCATGCGGTAAGGTTACCGATCCTCGAATAGCCTGATCGGCTTTCTTCGGGTCTACTCCTAACCGTATGTGGAGATCCACCGAACTATCGAACCGTGTGGTATTGATATCTTTCATCAATGCAGCTGCCTCCTGGAGAGAATATAATTTAGTACGATCAATCTTTGCTTCAGCAGCCTTACGTTTTTTGGTAAGCATGAGCAGAAAAAATTTTGCGGTTAACGTTCCCAGGGAGCAGTTCCTTCAATGGTAATCCCCATACTACGAGCCGTGCCAGCAATCATTTTCATTGCACTTTCCACGGTAAAGCAGTTTAAGTCGGGCAATTTATCTTCTGCGATAGCCCTCACCTGATCCCAGGTTACTTTACCTACTTTTACCCGATTGGGCTCTTTGGAACCAGACTGTATTTTCGCCGCTTCCATGAGCTGTGCAGCAGCCGGTGCGGTTTTGATGACAAAATCAAAAGATTTGTCGGCATAAACCGTGAGGACTACGGGTAATAGTTTACCCATTTTGTCTTGCGTGCGGGCATTGAATTGCTTGCAAAATTCCATGATATTCACACCCTTCGAGCCCAACGCAGGACCTATCGGAGGTGCTGGATTGGCCTGACCTCCTTTAACCTGAAGCTTAACGTAACCTACGATTTCTTTTGCCATACCAGATGGTTTACTTGGTGTAGCGAACAGAAAACCTGTTCTTCCAAATTTTCAAGGGAGCGCAAAGATACAATTATTCTTTTAAAACAGAAAATTCTTGTTCAACTGATTTTTTCGACCTGCATAAAATTGAGTTCCACAGGGGTAGCCCGACCAAAAATCTTGACGATTACCTTCAACTTCTTTTTCTCTTCATTGACTTCTTCGATCACTCCGTTGAAATCGTTGAAGGGGCCATCGATAATTCTCACGGTTTCTCCTACGATAAATGGTTCGCTCATGGTTACCCCCTGATCGGCCAATTCATCGGCCTTGCCCAGCATTTTATTGACTTCTGATTTCCGCAGGGGAATAGGTTTATCCTTACCCAAAAAATGGATTACATTGGTCATGTTGTTGATGGCACTGATGATTTCATCTGTTAGCTTACCTTCTATCACTTCGAGCATCACATATCCAGGATAAAAATTACGCTCGCGCATGACCTTTTTGCCCCCTTGAATTTTATAGACTTTTTCCATGGGGACAAATACCTGCTTGATAATATCTCCCCAGCCGGAACGTCGGATTTCTAAGTCGAGATATTCTTTCACTTTTTTTTCTTTCCCACTGATCACCCGCAGCACATACCAGCGTGTTTCCTGAGTGGGGCTGGTCACAGCATCCATCATGAGAATAGTTTATAATAGTATTGCAAAACAGTACTGGATAACAAATCCATGAGCCAAACGAGCACCGTAACCAAGATGGTTGTGACTAATACCACCATGGTAGAAGATTGTAACTGCTCCCATGAGGGCCACGAAACCTTGTGAACGAGCTCATGGTAGCTTTCCTGAAAATAATGGATAATCTTATTCATCGTATTCGCTTAGTGTTATCTGCACAGGAGGAGGGACTCGAACCCCCAGCCTACGGTTTTGGAGACCGTTGCTCTACCAATTGAGCTACACCTGTAAAGCCAAATGCCCCAAGCAAAGCCGGGGCCTTTTGGGTAAACACCTTATGGCAATATACCCCGATTATTTGAGAATCTCGGTAACTTGACCTGCTCCTACCGTGCGACCACCTTCCCGAATGGCGAATTTCAAACCTTTTTCCATAGCAATGGGGGCAATCAGGTGCACAGTGAGCGATACATTATCACCAGGCATCACCATTTCTACACCTTGTGGCAGCTCTACTTCGCCCGTAACATCGGTAGTGCGGAAGTAAAATTGCGGACGATAGTGATTGAAGAATGGTGTGTGACGGCCTCCTTCTTCCTTGCTTAACACATACACTTCGCATTTAAAATCGGTATGTGGGGTAATAGATCCAGGCTGGCAAATGACCATGCCCCTACGGATATCTTTCTTTTCAATACCCCTTAACAACAATCCCGCATTATCTCCCGCTTGGCCTTCTTCCAAGATTTTCTTGAACATTTCCACACCTGTAACCGTGGTCTTTAGCGGCTCATGTACAAAACCTACAATTTCTACATTGTCGCCCACCTTTACTTTACCTCTTTCAATTCTCCCTGTAGCCACGGTACCACGACCTGTAATGGAAAACACGTCTTCGATCGACATGAGGAAGGGTTGATCGATGGGCCGAGGAGGTAGTGGAATATAATTATCTACAGCATCCATGAGCTCTTCGATAGCTTTTACCCATTTTTCCTCACCGGCAAGTGCGCCCGTGGCAGAACCTTTGATAATAGGTGTATTGTCACCATCAAATCCGTAGAAATTAAGCAATTCACGTACTTCGATTTCCACCAGTTCCAACAGCTCGGGATCGTCTACTAAATCCACTTTATTGAGAAACACCACAATACGAGGCACCCCTACCTGGCGAGCCAGTAAGAGATGTTCTTTGGTTTGCGGCATTGGACCATCGGTAGCAGCCACTACCAAAATAGCGCCATCCATCTGGGCAGCACCAGTGATCATGTTTTTCACGTAGTCAGCATGGCCTGGGCAGTCTACGTGAGCATAATGGCGATTAGCTGTTTGGTATTCAACGTGTGCGGTATTGATGGTAATACCCCTTTCTTTTTCTTCAGGAGCCGCATCAATTTCGTCGTAACTCTTTTTTTCAGCCAAGCCTTTTTGCGCCAGTACTGTGGTGATGGCAGCTGTGAGTGTGGTTTTGCCATGGTCGATATGACCAATCGTACCAATGTTCACATGGGGCTTATCCCTTTTAAAGACTTCTTTTGCCATGGTAATGTGTTTTTAACTTTTAATCTTTGGTGTTTAATGATGATTGAATAAAAATTTTACGATTTCTATATGTGTTGAGCTGTTGAGCAGGTTTGAACTGCCGACCTCTTCCTTACCAAGGAAGTGCTCTACCAGCTGAGCTACAACAGCTT
>JAIMAQ010000017.1 GCA_023511875.1 Thermoflavifilum sp. | reverse complement strand
TTTGATTTGATGGAGAATGATGTAATCTTCTTTCTTTGTCTTGAAACAAAGAAAGAAGCAAAGAAAGTTCAAGACTGTCAGAAAAATGGCTAAAATGGGCTTCATTCGCTACGGAAAATGAAACACTCCTATGAACTCATGCATGTTGATTCACCTTTTTGATACTTCAACTTTATCTATATCCCACCTCATTTTCCGCTTTACGCTCATGTTCGCCCATTTCTTTACGCCATTTTTCTGAAGGTCATTCTTGCGCAACTGCGTGATAACTGAGTAAAAAAACTTGTCTTTTATGAAAATTTCGAGAACTAAAATTTTTTGATACAATTTATGAACAACAATCCTTCTTTCTTTGTCTGGAGACTTAAGAAAATTCAAGACTGTCAGAAAAATGGCTAATTTTTCTGAAGGTCGATATAGCGAAACCTTTATTTCAATTTAATGGCACGGATGAGCCATTAAATGTATTTGTTTAGAGGATTACTTTAAAACAAAAGAGTTTAATTAATAGTCCAGGTTTCGCTACCTGCCAAGAGTTTGTCTAAATCACCTGTTCCCCATTTAGTTTTTGCGGCTTCGATTTGTTGGTTAAGCAAATCTTCATACGTGGGTCGTTGGGCTTGATAAAATACGCCAAAAGGCCTTGGTAAATGATGCTCGGCTGAAGGATTGTCGAAAAAGCGTACGAGGATTTGCGCCTTATACAAATCATGCTCATCATGGATCCAGAGATCATCGGCAGAATAGCCATCGTCGAGGCTAACAACCGTAGGTGTCAACCCATCTAGCCGAATGCCCTTGTTGCGATTTGCCCCGAAAATAAGAGGTTTGCCGTGTTCGAGGAAGAGGGCCTCGTCGGCTTTGGTTGCTTTTTCGGTAAAGATTTCGAAAGCACCGTCGTTGAAGATATTGCAGTTTTGATAGATTTCGAGAAAAGAGGCTCCACGGTGAGCATGGCTACGTTTAAGCATTTCTTGTAAATGTTTAGGATCGCGATCCATGCTACGGGCTACAAAGGTAGCATCGGCTCCTAAGGCTAAGGCCAGTGGATTGAATGGATGATCAATACTGCCGTAGGGTGTAGATTTGGTGATTTTATTTTCTTCCGAAGTAGGAGAATATTGGCCTTTGGTAAGGCCATAAATCTGGTTGTTGAATAGCAGGATATTGACATTAAAATTTCTGCGCAAGATATGTACCATGTGGCCAGCACCAATCGATAGCCCATCGCCATCACCTGTTACAATCCACACGCTCAGCTCAGGCCTGCAGGCTTTCAAACCCGAGGCAATAGCCGTAGCTCTGCCATGAATCGAGTGCATTCCATAGGTATTCATGTAATAAGGGAAACGTGAAGAACAGCCAATGCCTGAAATGATTACGATGTTTTCCCTGGGGATACCCAAAGTAGGCATCACGGTTTGCACCTGTTTTAAAATCGAATAATCGCCGCATCCTGGGCACCAGCGTACTTCCTGATCGGTAGCAAAATCTTTGGGCGTGAGCTGCTGGGGAGGTTGAATGGTTGTTTCCATAATGTTATGTAATTCAAAAATAATGTTTTATGATATTGGATACAGATATAAACGTTTACAAGTTATTCTTGTTGTAGAGCTTCCCAATATTCGGCAGCACGGCGCGTGTGAGGAATAACAATAGTTCCTCCGACAATATTGGCTACAGCAAAGATTTCATACATTTCTTCAGTAGTAACTCCCAACTCTTTGCATTTGCCTAAATGATACCGAATGCAATCATCACATCGCAATACCATGCTGGCTACTAAGCCCAGCATTTCTTTGGTTCGAGCAGGCAAGGCACCATCTTGATAGGTGTTCGTATCTAAGTTAAACAGCCGATTGATCACCTTGTTTTGCTTACTCAGGATAAGCTCGTTCATCCGCTGCCGATAAGTATGAAAAGCTTCTACATCTGGATGCATATCAGGCATTTTGACAAAGTTAAGCGATCGACAAAGGAATGCATGGGCAATATTAAGATTTTGACGGTTGACTTACTTTTTGCAAGCTGCCAAAAAATCTTTTATTCCATCTACAATAGCATGAATGATTTTTTTCTGAAATCCCGGATTCAATAATTGAGCTTCATCAGCAGGGTTGGAAAGAAAGGCTATTTCTACCAATGCATTCGGGAATTCGGTGAGGCCGTTTAGGGCGAAGTTGAAATTTCCCACATTGCCAAATTCATGTAAACCTGTAGCCACGAGCTGGCGATAAATAGCCAGGCTCAATGGGCGAAAGCCTGCATAATGGTAATACGTGCTTGTGCCCGAAACGTCTATAGGATTGCCAGAGGCATTGAGGTGTATGCTGATGAGCAAATCGGGCTGTACTTGCCAAAGCATTTTTTCTCTATCGAGCATAGACAGGGTGGTATCGTTGGTTCGCGTCATGAAGGTTTGAGCTCCCAGGCGCTGGAGTGCGGTATTGAGTTGGCTGGCCAACAAAAGGGTAAGGTCTTTTTCTCGAGTACCTGTAGGGCCAGTAGCGCCCGTATTACTTCCTCCATGCCCGGCATCAATGGCTATGCGCAAATGTGAGAGATTCAGTTCGCTGGGTTGTCTTTTTACCCGAATGAGCAGTTGTTGACCATGATAGCTCAGCGAGCAACCCCAGGGATTAGGGTGGCGCAACTCAATGTGGATGCAGACGACTCCATCGGATAGGGTCTCAAGCCTTACCTGGTTAATTTCTTTTGTAGTTAAATATTGCATAATCCAATTAGTATTGGATGCAGCACCAAATAAGGTCACTTCGATACGTCCGGGATGATCCAACAAATTGACCTGATAGGGTAAGCGTGCTCCTACATCAACTTGCACGTAATCGTATACGCTATCTCCCCATACCTTCCAGTTGCCCATAATGGCATGAGGCAAAGTCGTGCTCGAAGGAAGCAGTTTCAGATATTCTGTAGGCACATAAGCATGCTGTTCGGGTGCTAATAATACGCGATAAAAATCACCAAACCGGCCATCTACAAGCATATATATTGCTGTATCGAGGTAAGCCCGTTTAGCTGCGCCTAGCCTATCCTCTCCCAGGCTGTATTGCATAAAAGGGCGTTCGCCCGTAGTAACTCCCACCACGGGTGTAGATGGCCAAATGAAAAATTCGTTGTCGGTCTGGGCAGAGATAGTTTCTCCGCGTTCATTTTGTAAAGTCACCGTAAGTGGGCCATTTAACACATCGTCGGGTGCAACCACATAGTTGCCTTCATAGATGCCCGCCAGGGTATCGCCTAATGGAGTGGTTTCGGTAAGGGGAAGATGGTGAATCCAGTATGCTTTACATCCTGCCTGTGCCACTACACGGATGTGAATCACATCGCCCGGGCGGAGCCAGCATGTTTGTGCTGGATCTGTTTCTATTCGAGCAATAGTAAAATTGTTGACTACCCATGGCTGCGGGGGAATATACTCGTAACTAAGCTCGAGTGTATGATTTTCTCCGTGGGGATAATAAGCCGTTAATTTCACCACATTGTTTCCAGGGTGCAGGTAAATTTTTGCCGCAAAGCCTCCAGTAGGATATACGTGTACAAAACTATCTTGCACCATGAGCCTACAATTCTTACAGGTAGCTCCTGAAATATACTGGATGCTATCGTGCACCACCAATGAAGTTCGACTGGGCTGTTGGAGATGGATAAAAGGATGTTGAGCATGTGCTGCAGGCATGCTCAGTAAAATCTCTGCTACGGCGAAAAACCAGATCAAAGACCTGGGATGCAAGATGGATGTAGTTTTTTGTATACCCAATGCAACAAGAATTTCATATGTTCAAAGGTAAGTGCCAAATTTGAAAAGCGAAATCAGTCTCCATGAGGTTGTAGTATCGCCTGATATTGTTGGCTATGGATGAGTATGTCGCGAGCTTTTTGAATTGTTGGGTCGATAGGAAGAGTAGTGATGAGTTCTCCCAGCTGTGGCCAATAGCGATCTGCAATTTCTGCCTTAAGCAGCACTTCAATATCTTTTCGCTGGGTGAGAAGTTGTTGTTCTTCCAGCTCATGGAGGGTAATGCGCAATGAATCGGTTTGTGCTCTCAGGTTTTCCCACCAGCCTTGACGTTGAATTTCATCGCTCAGCTGATCGAGCAATTGAGAGGCAGTAGATTGGAAGTGATAATGATGTGTTTTCAAAAATGATAAGAAATCTTGATAATCCGTATCCGTAAAATGAAGTCCATGGGGTGAAGATGGTTGTGGATGGGTATAGAAGTAGTGAGTAGCAAAGTCGAAAATCATGTGGCTGGAAAGTAAATCTTCGGCAATCTCGCTAAAAATATGTCTTTGTAGGGGAATATCGGGCTCTATGCCTCCGCCGTCACGCACAACACGGCCATGGCTGGTGTAAAACGTATGGCGAAGCGAATCGGGCACATCTGCCAGTTGTGCATAGGGTCCATCGTGGGTATATTGTACAGCTTGTATGCAGCGGCCGCTGGGAGTATAATAACGAGCCGAAGTGATTTTCAACTTTGCATCGTAGGGGAGATCATAAGTAGTTTGCACCAAACCTTTACCGTAAGAACGTTGGCCAATGATGACAGCTCGGTCGAGATCTTGCATGGCTCCCGCTAATATTTCCGCTGCTGAGGCCGATTGGTGGTCGATGAGAATCACCAGTGGAATACTATCATCGTCGGGGCGGGCAGTTGTGCGAAAGGTTTGATCCCAACTTTTGATTCGGCCACGAAGGCTTACCACCGTTTGTCCGGGTGGTAAAAACAAATTAGCCGTTTTTACAGCTTCTTCCAACAAACCACCGGGATTATTACGCAAATCCAAGATTAAGCCTGAAAGTCCACCGGGTAGGTTTTTTAATGAATCCAGGTTTTTTTTGACGGCCTCACTACATCCTGGAGTGAATTGCTGAAGGCAAATGTATCCTATCCGATTGGGCAGGCGGGTGGCGTAGGGTACGCTACGGATGTTGATTTCGGCGCGCACCAATTTAATGGTAAAGTGTTGGTGGAGATAAGGTCTAAACAGCTGAATCACCACAGTGGTACCTGCTTCACCTCTGAGCATGTTGCTTATGGCTTCTGTGGAAAGGGTATCGGCAGCCTTTCCGTCGATCGCTTCGATTTCGTCGCCAGGTTTAATTCCAGCCAGCTCTGCTGGGCTATCCTGGTAAACATCGGCAATGATCACACGGTTAGATTCGCGGCGGATGGCGATGCCGGTGCCCCCGTATTTTCCTGTGGTTTGAAAGGTAAGGTCGCTTACATCCTGCTCGGGGTAAAAAGTGGTATACGGATCTAAGGAGCTGGTCATTGCGTCTACACTGGTTTGCATGAGCCGCATGGGAGAAAGACTATCTACATAATAGGTGTTTAAATTTCTAAACACGCTGGCGTAGATATCTAAGCTTTTGATGATATCGAAATAGCGGTCGTCGGTACGGAAGGCGCGAATAGCAAAAACAATTGTTGCTCCCAGCGCCACAGCCCATAACCATTTTCCATTGAATCTTCGGCGAAGCATAACGCATACTTTCTGCCACAAAGTACACATTCCTGTGCATTTGAGCAGGTAAGGAAGAATCTATATTAAATCTTTCCTGCGAGGGAGCATCATCAAAAGCTTTGGTATGCCTTCAGCTCATGGCCATTCGTCCTTGCTTGATTTCTTCTATTACCGTTGGATCGAGCAAGGAGGTGGTATCGCCAAAGTTTTCCATCTCTCCTTCGGCAATCTTGCGCAAGATGCGTCGCATGATTTTTCCGCTTCGGGTTTTAGGCAGGTTTTTGACAAATTGAATTTTATCGGGTTTGGCAATTGGCCCAATGATGCGCGAGACGGTTTCCAGAATATCTTTTCGCGTGAGCTCAGGATCGTGTGTATGGGTGCATACCACGTAAGCGTATATACCCTGCCCTTTAATGGGGTGTGGAAAGCCCACCACAGCGCTTTCTACGACATCACTGTGCATGTTGATGGCATTTTCTATTTCGGCGGTACCAATGCGATGGCCACTCACATTGAGCACATCATCTACTCGACCAGTGATTCGGTAATAGCCGTCTTTATCGCGAATGCAGCCGTCGCCCGTAAAATAATAGCCTGGATAAGGATCGAAGTAAGTTTTCCGACAGCGTTCATGATCGCCCCAAGTGGTGCGGAACATCCCTGGCCAGGGAAACTTGATGCAAAGGTTGCCCGTGGCCTCGGTTTTACTGATTTCTTGACCCTTTTCGTCCATCACTGCAGGTTGTACGCCCGGAAGGGGTAGGGTAGCATAAGAGGGCCGCAATGGGGTAACAGTAGCAATAGGCGAGATCAGGATGCCGCCGTTTTCTGTTTGCCACCAGGTGTCTACGATGGGGCAACGCTTTTTCCCTATGTGTTCGTGAAACCAATGCCAGGCTTCTTCGTTGATAGGCTCACCCACGCTGCCCAGCACTCGCAAACTGTCGAGCTTTTTGCCTTTAACGAAGTCTAGGCCATGAGCCATCAATGAGCGGATAGCAGTGGGGGCGGTGTAGAGAATGTTTACTCGATGCTTGTCTACAATATCCCAAAAACGGCCTGCATCTGGCCAGGTAGGGATGCCTTCAAACATCAACGTGGTGGCACCAGCCGATAAGGGTCCATAAAGAATATAACTATGTCCCGTAACCCAGCCAATATCGGCTGTGCAGAAGTAAATCTCGCCGGGCTGATAGTTGAACACATTGACGAAAGTGTAATTGACGTAAATCAAATATCCGGCCGTAGTGTGCAATACACCTTTTGGCTTGCCTGTAGAGCCAGAGGTATACAAGATATATAGTGGGTCTTCTGCATCTATCACTTCGGCTGGGCATTCGGGATTACCTTGTGTTTCTACAATTTTCAATTCATCTTCCCACCATACATCGCGTCCTTTGATCATAGATATGGGCGTACGTGTGCGGGTGTATACAATCACCCGTTTTACACCAGGGCATTGCACTAATGCGTCGTCGACAATTGATTTCAAGGGAATATCTTTATTTCCACGAAAAGCTCCATCGCAAGTGATCACTACACTAGCTTGTGCGTCGTTAATTCGGTCGGCAATAGATTGTGCCGAGAATCCCCCAAATACTACCGAATGAATAGCTCCAATGCGTGCGCAGGCCAGCATGGCAATGGGTAATTCGGGAATCATGCCCATGTAAATGCAGACTCGATCGCCTTTTTTTACGCCATTGTTTTTTAACACTTGAGCAAACTGCATTACCTTCTGATGTAACTGTCGGTAGGTGAGCACTCGATAATGTTCTTCTGGATCGTTAGGTTCCCAAATGATAGCTGGCTGGTTGCCACGTGTCGCTAAATGTCGATCTAAACAATTTTCCGTGATATTGAGCTTGCCATTGATAAACCATTTCACGATGGGTGCTCCTGGGCCTTTGAAATCCCATTCCAACACTCGATCCCATTTTTGTTTCCAGCTAAAATGTTCGGCAATACTTGCCCAGAAGCCTTCTGGGTCTTGCACGCTTTTTTGATAGGCTGCCTGATATTCTTCGAATGTCCGAATCTGGTAGGGGTACGACATGGTTTAAGGAATTTAAAATGGTTTTCAATTAATCGGTTAAATTTAGTCCATTTTGCAGAACCAGAAAAGGGCTATGCCTTACCTTTGTGGGCATTAGGCTTTGTTGAAGTATGTACTATTGGCTTTTGTTGGGGTTATGGAGCGTGGGATGGATGTTTTTTCCACCCACCATCACCAGTTTTACTGCCAGTTATAATGCTTCTGAGGATGTGGTACACTTGCATTGGGTTACTCGTAATGCACCTGTGGGTGAGCGATTCATCGTTGAGCGTTCGTTAGATAGCTTGCATTTTATGGCGATTGGCAACACCATCAGTGGCAACTATCAAGTTGTTCAGCAATATTATTTTGATGATCGTCAACCATTAGGCAATCAAATCTATTACCGAATTGCTGAGCAAGATTCATTGGGGAAGACGTTTTATACACCTGTGGCCAGTATCATTCGTCCTGTGAAGCAGTTGGGAATTGGTAATTTGTACAGGGATAGTACGGGCCAAATTCATTTTGCGATTGTTTCTCCTCAAAGTTCTATTGCCAACATTACATTGATTGATCTCAATGGTAAAATCTGGCAATCGTACATGGTAAACCTGCTTGAAGGAAATAATTTATTTGCTACAGATTTACGGCATCTCACTCCTGGAATTTATTTTTTTCAAGTAAACGATAAGAAAACGGGTGGTTTAGCGATGTATCGGTTTACCAAAGTCAATGATTCTACGTATCGGCCTTAGTTATTTTATTCCTGGTAGTATACGCGTTTGACGCGTTGAGAAATGTTGGTCATGATTTCATATGGGATTGTATCGGCCCATTGGGCAACCTGTTGAATGGGCAAATCTTCTCCGAATACCACTACTTCATCGCCCTCTTGCACGTGAGGAATATGGCTTACATCGAGCATCAGCATGTCCATACATATCCATCCAATGGTGGGTGCAGGTTGCCCATGCACCAGCATCCAGGCTTTCCCATGGCTTAGCTTGCGGGGATAGCCATCGGCATAGCCAACCCGTACGGTAGCGATGGTGGTGTTTTTTTCCAATACAGCTGCTCTGCCATAGCCTACAGATTCGCCAGGAGAAAGCCGTTTTACTTGAGCTACTGTTGTTTTAAGGGTAGCCACTGGCTGCAATTGCTGTTGGATGTGGGGATCGCTATCCACGCCATAAAGCCCAATGCCTAGCCGCACCATATCGTATTGCCATTGAGGATGTCGATGGATAGCCACGCTGTTGGCCAGGTGACGTTTTATGGGATAGGGGAATGCGCGCAGAATCTGCAGGCTCATTTCTTCAAACAAATGGGCTTGTTGCTGTGTAAATGTATCGTGAGTAGGATTTTCGCTGGCTGCGAAATGGCTAAACACCGTGGCCACCCGAATGCTAGGATGAGCGGCCTGTAAAGTATCGAGTAGATTTTGCAATTGGTGTGGCTCAAAGCCTAGGCGATGCATACCTGTGTCGAGCTTCAGGTGAATGGGAAATTGCGATTTGCCGGCTTGATTTACGGCCTCTACAAATTGCTTGAGCTGGGTTATGGTGAAGATTTCGGGCTCTAGCTGCCATTG
This sequence comes from Thermoflavifilum sp., assembly GCA_023511875.1. Taxonomy (GTDB): domain Bacteria; phylum Bacteroidota; class Bacteroidia; order Chitinophagales; family Chitinophagaceae; genus Thermoflavifilum. The sequence continues at coordinate 19,815 of JAIMAQ010000017.1, read as the reverse complement.
AATCATGGCCTGGAAGCTGCCAGGCTCGGGATTCATGACCAGGATAGGCAATCGAATGCCGGCCTTGCGCAGTTCGATGCCTTCATCGGCATAAGCCACAGCCAAGTAGTTGACGCCATAATATTCGAGCAGGCTAGCAATTTCTACGCTTCCACTGCCATACGAAAAGGCTTTCACCACGGCCATCAGCTGTACGCCAGGACGTAGATATTGTTGGTAAAGTTTAAGGTTGTGTACCAGGGCGTTGAGATTGATCTCGAGCACGGTTTCGTGTAATCGCTGTTCGAGTAAACGGCTGATTTGTTCGAAAGCAAATGGGCGTGCACCTTTTAGTAAGATAGCTTCTTCTAAAAAATCATCGCTGCGAAAAGCTTGGATAAAGGAAGCTGTATCCGGGAAAAATTGGCACGAGAGTGCTGGATATCGCGAAAATATTTGTGGGTATTGTGAAATATGTGGACCAATGCCAATCAATCGCTGAATGCCTTTCTGGTGGATAAGATCGGCTACTTCTTGATAGAGTTGCTCGTCGTTACGGCCGCTTTGTAAGATATCACTTAAGATAAGGGTTTTGCGGAGGTGAGGCGATTGTTGCTGCAGGAAATCGAGGGCAATGTTGAGCGAATGAATATCGCTATTGTAGCTATCGTTGATGATGAGGCAACCCCTAATGCCTTGCTTTAAGGAAAGGCGCATTTCTACGGGCTGTAGCCGCATCACACGTTCCTGAATAGTGGCCCATTCGTATCCCCAAGCCACCATTAGACAGATAGCATGCATCATGTTTTCGAAAGAAGCTTCGTCGGTAAACGGAATGTGCAGTTGTTGGGTTTTTTGCTGGTACAGTAAGGTAAGCAACAGTTTGTCGTTGCGCTTCACCATTTCCATCACCCGCAAGCTGGCTTGTTTTTGGGTAGACCAATGAAAAACCTGTAAAGGAGGCTTCTGAGTCGCCTCTCTGCTACTTTGCAATGCCATAGCGGCCTCATGAATCAGATCGACATCTGAGCGATAAATCAATAATTGGGCATGGCTAAATAATTGCATCTTCTCAGCCACCTTTTCTGAGATGCTGGTAAAGCCCTCCTGATGCGCATCGCCAATATGGGTGAAAATACCGATGGTGGGTTGAATAATTCGGGCCAGCTTTTGCATTTCCCCAACTGTGGAGATACCTGCTTCAAAAATACCCAGTTGATGTTTGGCTTCCATTTGCCAGACAGAGAGCGGCACGCCAATCTGTGAATTGTAGCTTTTGGGGTTTCGCACAATGAAATAATCTTTTGACAATAATTGAAACAGCCATTCCTTCAAGATCGTTTTGCCATTGCTTCCCGTAATGCCTATCACGGGTATCTGAAATTGGCTGCGGTGGTAAGCAGCAAGCTGCTGTAGGGACTGTAGGGTATCGTTGACCCGAATAAATCCTGCATCGGAAGGTGGCTCTACCTCTTTAGATACCAAAAACCAGCGGATACCTCGTGCATAAGCATCGGAAATGAAATCATGTCCATCACGCGTTTGTCCCTTTAAGGCAATAAACAAAGATTGTAGGGGATCCAGGATTTTGCGGGTGTCGATACACAACTGAGTGATAGTGGTGGCCTCTGATGCTGTACCATAAATGGTTCCGCCTACGATGGTGGATATTTGTTGAGGGGTATAGGCAGGCATATGGCAATCAGTTGGATGAACGACGTTTGGCTGCGATGATAGAAATCCATATACTCACGCCGATGCACAACACAATCACCAATAGCGAAACGTAAGTGGGTATATGAATTTGAACCAAACCAGCCAACATTTTTAATCCAATGAATATCAAAATTACAGCCACACCTTGCTGCAGATAAGCAAATCGATTTACGGCTCCTTGAAGTAAAAAGAATAACGAGCGTAATCCCAATACAGCAAAAATATTGGAGGTATATACGACCAATTTATTTTGCGAGATAGCCAGCACTGCCGGAATCGAGTCCATCGCAAACACAATATCAGTTCCTGCTAACATGGCCACCACCACGCCTATCCGAGATAATTTTCTTTTACCTTCTTCCCGAAGAAATAAATTGCCTTTTTCGCCTATCTGATCACTGATCCGAAAATATTTTTTTAAAAAACGATATACGCTATTTTCTTCAGGCCGAAACTCACGATCTTCTTGTGTAGCAAACATCTGATATCCCGTATATACCAAAAATACCCCGAAAAGATAGAGGATCCAATGAAACCGACTCACCAAACTAATGCCCAAAAAGATAAACAAGATACGCAGGACAATGGCCATCAAAATACCCAAGATCAGTGTCCGTCCATAATATTTTTCACCGATATCAAAAGCAGCAAATATGAGGATAAACACGAAGATATTATCAACAGAAAGCGACCATTCCATGAGGTAAGCACTATAGTATTCGATGGCGAGCTCGTGCCCGTTTTCAAACCAAATCCATATCCCAAAACTTAAAGAAAGTGTTACCCAAAACAATGTTTGCCAAATAGCCGTACGTGGGGAAACAATTTTATCTTTTTTACTCATCAGACCTAAGTCGAAAACGATAGCAAAAAGCAACACAATGGCGAAGAGTAATAAGCTGATTTGTGTATGTGTCATAATTTCAATAAACGTTGTATGCTAATGATTTACATTCAAAGGTAATTAGCTTCTCTCGAAATACATGGATCTTCGAATAGCCTGAATAGCTAATCCCAGCAATACACCAAAAGCGATGGGCACGAGAAGGTTGAGGATCTGCCAGGTGGTTTTTTGCTGGTCGATTTGTGTAGCATTCATTTGTCTAAGCACATAGGTTTTGTTGCGGCTTTGCATGATGCCGGTGGTATCGGTAAGGTATTCGAGGCAATTGGCAAAAAAATCGCGGTTAGCATATTGCACATGAGTATAAGCATTTTGCCCCATGGGTAGTGGGCCTTGACGCGCTAGCACTTCATTCATCGCGATATCGCCATCGCTTACTACAATCATGGCTGTAGGTACGCTACTGTCTGCTATAGGTTGGGGCAATATGTGGTTTAGGCTATCAATCGTAAGTTGGTCGAGTCGGTTTCTGAACATGGATTTAAATCGCCCTTCGAGCAACACAGCTGCCGGAATGAATGGATGCTGAAACAAGGCTGGGTCGGGTTTCATACGAGCATCATCCCAAGAAATTTTTACCGGTGATCCCACTATTCGGCTATATGCCGAGGAAGTCAATAAAATAGTTTTGCGAATGCCAGGCGCAGCCACTGTATCTAAGCTATTCACAAAATTGCCGAGAACAGGATTCATATTTTTAACAATCACACTATTATCGGTAGGGGTTAGCAATGGGAAATAAGGCCAGGGAACGAGTTGAATTTGGGGCTGATTGCCTACATGGCCTACCACTAATGGAATCATATCGCACTGCAGATCCTCAATCAAATCTGGATTGATGCGTACCCCATAACTGAATAATAAATCTTCGAGTTGTAAATTTTGGTCGAAAGCAATAAAACTGTTTTTACTGGTGAGGCTATCCATAGAAGCATTCAAGTCGTCGAGAAACCATAATATTTTTCCTCCATGCATCAGGTATTGATCAATTTTCAATTTTTCAGATGTCGTAAAAGGCTTATAGGGTTTGATACATACCACGGCCTTGAAATCTAGGGGAATATAAGGGTAGCGGTTTAAGGGTATGGTATCTACTTGGTAATTGTTGAACAGAATAGTGAGGGCATCATTGACTCTTGGGTCTAAAGGCTCACCATTACCTATCAAATAACCTACTAATGGTGGATGGGTTTGTTGTACTTGATCAATTGCGTGGGCAAATTTATATTCCAGCAGGGCTTCGGCATTGTTGAGTGAAGCCAAAGGATCATCGGATATTTTGCTTTCCAGTAGATCGATGGCTCTTTTTTTCTTCCCATTGTCAATCAGTGCTCCTGGAAAGATCAATTTTTCTGAATACCCTTCAGCAGGATTTAGTTGAACTTGCAAGTTATATGGCTGAATGCCACTGGCTACAAGCGAATCGTATAATTGTGATCGAACCGAGTCGGGAAATGAGGCGGGATTAATGAAGCTAAACTGAATGCGGGGGCCAGCATAATTTCGAAAATTATTGAGCAAATCGCGCACACTTTCAGCCAAATGTCTAAAACCCGCAGGTAGCTTACCACTCAAATAAATGTAAATATGAATGGGTTGATCTAAATGTTTAAGCAAGCGAATCGTAGAAGGAGATAAAGTAAATCTTTTTTCTGCAGTGAGATCCCAACGTGTATGTATTGTGGCTGAAGCTATATTAAGCAGCACCAAGACCAATAATAATATTGCCGCTCTGCCCAAATATTTCTTCCAGATAGTGGAGTATTTAGCCATTGTAAGTATAAACGTTTTTTATTCATTCACTTGTATGAGCCGGTATTTCAGGTTAAGATAAGTGAGGTATAGAAAGAAAAAAATTACGCTTAAGAAATAAATGAGATCACGTGTGTCGATAGCGCCTCTACTAATCGATTGGTAGTGAAAAGCGATGCCTATCATCTGCACATAATAATCGAGTGTTCCTTGCCACACGGGTAAATGGCTCAGTGTATCAAAACCGAAATAAAATAAAAAGCTTACAAATACGGCTAACAAAAAGGCAGCGATAGTATTGCCACTCAGAGAGGAAGTCCATATCCCAATAGCTGCGAAGCTACTACCCAATAGGAAAAGCCCGATGTACGATCCAGCAATGCCTCCATTGTCAAGTGCAATGCTAGGATCGGTAAAATGCCTGATGGTCATGTAATACATTACCGTAGGAATTAAGGCTATGCAGAGTAGAGCTAAGCAGGCGAGGTATTTTCCTAAAATGATTTGTGTATAGGTGAGCGGTTTGGTAAAGAGCAATTCCATTGTACCCCGACTATATTCTTCAGCAAAGCTGCGCATAGTGATTGCGGGTACCAGCAGCAAAAAAAACCAAGGTGCAAGGTTGAATAGTTCATCGAGAGTGGCATATCCAGCGTTCAACAGACTGGTATCGGGAAAGATAAATAAAAACAAACCACATATCACCCAAAAAATGATCAAAAAAATATACCCCACTAGATGGCTAAGAAACTGGCTAATTTCTTTTTTGAATATTGCTTTCATATGGAAGAGAAGCAATTTGCAAGATAAGATTTATGCGAGTTTGTGTTTCCTTTTTTTGTCATATTCACCCATGAACAACAAAATATTTAACTAATTTTACGACGATCAGCCATAATTTCGTTGATGTTTTAAATATTGTCTTTTATGAAAAAATGGTTCATTGGCGGTCTTACTGGTGCATGTATTTGCTTATTGGCAGCATGTGGTGGGGGAGGTAATAATCAATCATCTTCCTCTGGTCCTGTAAGCAACGCCCCTTCTGAGGCTGCGGCACCCTCCGCATCTTCTAGCTCTAGCAGCGCTACTGCTTCTACGGGAAATCTTGTTGAAAAAGGGCAAGAATTGTTTCAAGCCAATTGCTCTGCTTGCCATCGTATTCATGAAAAACTCATTGGCCCGCCATTAGCTGGTGTTACTAAGATGCGCAGCAAGGAATGGCTATACAACTGGATTCGCAATTCACAAGCTGTTATTAATAGCGGCGATACGGCTGCCATCAATCTTTACAAAGAGTATAACCAGGTGCAGATGACTCCTTTCCCCCAGCTATCGAACCAAGATATCGACGCTATATTGGCCTATATTGATGCTCAATCGGGTCAGCAATAAGGATTGCTCAGATGGGTTGAAGATGCATCTTTTGAATGGTGTTGCACAGGGCCGTTGTAGCAGTATGTATATCGGCTGCTGTGGTGAATCGCCCAAGGCTAATGCGTAGGCTGCTAAATGCTTCTTCATCACTCATCCCCATGGCTTTCAATACATGACTTGGTGAGCCTGTAGCGCTGCTGCAAGCCGATCCGGCCGAGAGAGCTAGTTGGTTTGCCAATGCGGGTATCAGGTTACGCGACGGAATGCCTGGGGTATAGACATGAGAAATATGGGGCAAGCGTGGTTGATCTTCAACATGTATAAGGCATCCAACGGATTTAAGCGCTTGTTCGAGTTGATTTCGTAAGCCCAGGATACGTGGGTATTCTGTTGCCTGTGTGTGCAAGCAGAGCTCGGCAGCCTTACCCAAGCCCACAATTGCTGGTACATTTAACGTACCCGACCGCAATCCCTTTTCCTGGCCTCCTCCATGCAGCAAAGGAGTGAGCTGCAGCTTTTTTCCGGGAGAACGCTTGCGTATGTATAATGCTCCAATTCCTTTTGGACCGTAGATTTTGTGTCCACTCATTGCCAGTAAGTCAATTTGCTGCTCAGCCACCCTGATGGGCAATATGCCTGCTGCCTGAGTGGCATCGGTGAGAAAAGGAATATTGTGTGCATAAGCAATTTCTCCGATAGCTGAGATGGGATGAATAAGTCCCGTTTCGTTGTTGGCATACATGAGGCAAATGAGCAGGGTTTGCTGGGTGATGGCTTGTTTCAATTCTGCTAAATCAATATTGCCCTGTGCATCAACTGGCAAATAAGTTACTCTCGCTCCATGATACTTTTCAAGAAAGCGTAGTGTATCGAGTACGGCATGATGCTCGGTAGTGCAGGTGATGATATGATTGGCTCGATGGCGATATTGGGCATACAAGCCTTGGATGGCGATGTTCAAAGCTTCAGTAGCACCACTGGTAAATATGATCTCATCTGGAGAAGCTCCAATCAAGCTGGCCACTTGCTCGCGTGCCATTTGCACGGCTTCGGCTGCTTGCCAGCCATAGATATGGCTCGCTGAGGAAGGATTGCCAAAATATTCCGTAAAATATGGGAGCATGGCTTCCACCACGGCTGGGTCGCAGGGTGTAGTGGCGCAATAATCGAGATACACAGGTTGCAAACGAGTCATACACCAAAGCTACATCATTTTGCGCATGGCCATAAACAGCCGTCAATGGTTCAGCGCAGTAAACACACGAAATGCATTGGCTGTTGTGATTTGTGCAATCTCTTCCATATCTTTTTGCCAAATATTGGCAAGCGCCTGGCCAATTAGAGGAATGTAGCTGCTTTCGTTTCGCTTACCCCGATGCGGCACGGGACTCAAATAAGGAGCATCGGTTTCGAGCACTATATATTCAGGAGGAATTTGTTGGATCACACGAGGTAGAGTGCTATTTTTAAACGTGACTACGCCTCCAATGCCGAGTAAAAATCCTAGATCAATGATTTGCAAGGCTTGTGATACATTTCCAGTAAAACAATGAAATACTCCCTGTAGTTGTCCACGCTGCAATGCCTTTACTTCTTGGATACATGCATCGATGGCCGATCGACTATGAATTGAAACGGGTAAATGTAATTCACCCGCCCATTGCAGTTGGGTGCGGAAGGCTTTAAGTTGTTGTTCGCGATAAGTGGTATCCCAATAAAAATCAAGCCCTATTTCTCCCACGCCAACAAAATAATGTTGATCTAACTGCTGCTCAATGGTACGCAATTGTTGATTTACGTTGGCAGAAACGGAACAGGGATGTAAACCCATCATGGATTTGCATATCTGGGGATAAGCTTGTTCGCAGGCGTAAAGCGGTTCTAAACTTTGAGTATCGATATTGGGCAACAACACGTATTGCACACCTGCTTGACTTGCTCGCGCTAGCACTGCATCACGGTCGGCATCGAATTCCGTTAGAAACAGATGTGCATGAGTATCGATCCAGTTCATCAGGCATGAATTTTTTTCATGGGCAAAGCTTTCATTTGCCAGCCTTTGTCTTGAAAATATTTCAATACGCGCGGAAGAGCATATGCCAGACGAGGATAAGCTTTTTCACTATCGTGAAATACGATGATCGATCCCGGCCGAGCATTAAACAGCACCCTCTCGGTGCAAGATGATGGGGAAAGCGAGGTGTCGAAATCGCCACTCAATACGCTCCACATCACCACTTGCAGCTCAGGGATGCGGGATTTTAATTGTCGATACAGCCAGGGAGTGATGCGCCCATAAGGAGGGCGAAAGAGCTGACTGTTGATATGCACGGCGGCCAAAAGTACATTATCTACATATTGACGTGAAGGCACCTTCCAGCTGTTGAGATGATCGTAAGTATGGTTGCCTAAGCTGTGTGATTCAATAAAAATTTGCTGATAGATATCGGGATATTTTACTACTCGATGTCCAATACAAAAAAAACTGGCATGGGCTTGATATTGCTTTAACTGCTCCAGTACAAATGGTGTGATTTCGGGATGTGGCCCATCGTCAAATGTTAAGTATACAGTGGGACCAGCATCCTGTTTTTCCCAAGTAAAATGAGGAAACATTTTTTTGAGCCACCATGGCGTGCGTGTCCAGTAAATCATATAGCAAATGCATTTATTCAAGGGTAAAGACAACCTGAACAGAAGTTTCGATTTTGATCTTTTCAAAATCGATTTGAGGAAGCTGAGCCGACTGGTCTGCGGCAAATCCACGCGCTTCTATTTGAAGAGTATTTGCCTGTAAAGGCCTGATGGGATAGGCATTGGTTTCCACGATATGGATGGCCTTACCCAATGATTGGTGCAGAGGTTGTACCATGGCCAAAGCTTTGGTACGTGCATCTTGCACGGCTCGGCTCAGCATTAAATTTCTCACTTGTTGCATGTGCGAGTAATCTACGTGATCTACCGAAATATTCGAAATTCCTAAATCGGCCAGGCTCATCAGTACTTGTGTGGCTTGTACGGCAGTAGCTACTTTTAGCACATAGTCTTTGGATTTTAATACTTGCTTTCCTCGCAAGAAATACGATTGGAAATTACTGGCTAGATCGCGTGTAGTGAGGTTTTTTTCTGGATCAAGACCAAGTGCTTTCAAAGCATTCACCATTTTCTGTTCAAGCTCTTCCACAGAAATTTTGCCTTTGGTATCGGCTTCAGAAATTTGAATGCGTAGATAAATTTCATCGGGAGTTACCAAAGTATCGGCGTTGCCCGCCACTTCTAAGTAAGGTTGATCCAAAAAGTTTTTGTTTTGTGCATGTACGAAATTGGTTAAAAACAAGCACAATAAGCAAAAGAGCGTGATTGGTAAGAAGTGTTTACGTGTCATACAAATGTGGTTTAAGAAGTTGTTATGGCCAAATTTATGCCATTTGTGGGTATACCCAGTGAATGGTTAAAGCGCCCTGACTAAACGATAGCTTGCCCTGAAAGTGGAAATGCATTATTTTCATTTGATAAAAAATCAATAGGCTTGATATGCTTAAGGTTTCAGTTTTATTTGGGATACTTCTTATTTTCGAAATGCCCTTTATGGTCTATAGCCAAATGCAGCAAGTAACTACAGATCGCGTGTATGTGTTGAAGCCCGATCGAGTATTTGATGGAGAGCTATTGCATGAAGGGTGGTGGGTGATGGTGAAAGGCAATCGAATTGTTGCTGCAGGAGATTCTAATAAGATGCATATTCCTGAGCAAGCTACCATATTGGTATTGCGGGGAATGACGTTATTGCCGGGTTTGATTGAGGGACATGGCCATTTGTTTTTACATCCGTACAATGAAACTTCCTGGGATGATCAAGTATTGCATGAATCACTAGCCGAGCGCGTAGCGCGTGCAGTAGTACATGCCCGAGCCACCTTGATGGCAGGGTTTACTACCGAGCGTGATTTGGGCACTGAGGGTGCTGGCGATGCCGATGTGGGGCTCAAGCAGGCTATTGAAAAAGGCGTAGTGCCTGGCCCGCGCATCCTTTGTGCAACGCGTGCTATCGTGGCCACAGGATCGTATGGGCCTAAAGGCTTTCGACCCGACTGGCAGGTACCACAGGGTGCGCAAGAAGTATCGGGAGTGGATGGGATCATGCAGGCTGTGCGTGAACAAATTAAGCAAGGGGCCGATTTGATCAAGATTTATGAAGATTATCGCTGGGGGCCCAATGGAGAAAACGAACCCACCTTCACCCTAGAAGAGCTAAAAGCAGCTGTTGACGTGGCTCATAGCAGTGGCCGCATCGTGGCTGTCCATGCTGTTACGCCTGAAGGCATGCGCAGGGCTATTTTGGCTGGTGTAAACACCATTGAACATGGCGATTATGGTACTTCGGAATTGTTTCAGATGATGAAAGAAAAAGGCATTGCTCTTTGCCCAACCATCGCTGCAGTTGAAGCCATTGCCAGCTATCAAGGATGGCATAAAGGGGAAGATCCCGATCCTCCTCGAGTCGCCGCTAAAAAGAAAAGTTTTGATCAAGCCCTTCGCGCAGGCGTAACCATTTGCATGGGAGGCGATGTGGGAGTGTTCCCTCATGGTGATAATGCCCGCGAAATAGAGGCTATGGTGGCATATGGCATGACCCCACTCGAGGCGCTGCGAAGCGCAACCGCTGTTAATGCCGATGTATTTCATCTCTCCGATCAGATAGGACGCATTCGGGCAGGTCTATTGGCCGACTTAATCGCCGTAAAAGGTAACCCCGTGAAGCATATCCCAGACATTCGACAAGTGCAATTCGTCATGAAAGATGGCATCGTCTATCGCCAGCCTGAATAATCGCTACACACAACGCGAGAGTCTTCTTTTGAAGAGTAAGTAAGTGTTTGTGCGCACTTAACGATCTTCTTTTAAAAAATTTTTGTTTAAATCAAAATTTTCGAATAGTTTGCGTATGAATTACGCAAACATGCTAGCTGGCTTGGGTAAGCATTGAAACCCATCCACTGAGCATGGTGGCTAATCATGTAAATAGGTCGCAATGCCCCTACCATGAAGCAATTTTACCTGATCGGTTTTCTCGCTCTTCTCGCCTTTCCAGTTAGCGGGCAATTGCTTGCTACTCAGCCTGCATTTATCCAAGAACAGTCGGATTCTGTACGGATCATTGCCGATGCCCATTTTGGTAATCAAGGATTATTGAATTATACGCCTACGAGTGATGTGTATGTGCACATTGGGGTAATTACAAATAAAAGTACCAGCAGTAGCGATTGGCGTTATGTGCATTCACAATGGGGGACTACCGATCCCACTTATCAATGTACCTATCTGGGCAATAGTCGCTGGGAATATCAGATTTCTTCCAACCTGCGCAATTTTTTTGGGATTACTGATACAGCAGAGCACATTCAACAAATAGCGATTTTATTTCGTAACGGAAATGGGTCACAAGCACTACGTAATGCCGATGGCAGTGATATGTATATTCCCGTGTATGATACGGGATTTCATGTACGCATTACTTATCCGTATCGCCAACCCAAATTTGTTCCTGTTCCCGAACCCCTTAACCTGCATCAAGGTGATACCCTGCCAGTAAAAGCCGCGGCCACTGGGGTAGCAAAGCTTGTTTTGCGCTACAATGGACAACTGGTCGATAGCAGTTTCTCAGATACGCTTTCAACAGCTGTGGTGCTCAGCGATTCGGGTAATCAAGTGATTACGGTGCAAGGCAACGATGGCTTGCAAGTGACCGCGGATAGTATTAGTTTTTATATCGCACCACCTACAACGACTTTACCTTTACCAGCGGGTGTTTCAGAAGGTATCAATTACGAGCCTGGCGATACATCTGTGGTATTGGTACTCTATGCTCCACATAAGCATCATATTGTGGTGATTGGCGATTTTAATAACTGGCAGCAATTGCCGGCATATCAAATGCATCAAACGCCCGATAGCAATTATTTTTGGATTCGCATCAATGGGCTTACCCCTCAGCAGCAATATGCTTATCAATACGTGATAGATGATACCATTAAAGTGGCCGATTACAATGCCCATCTCATTCTCGATCCCAACTATGATGCTGCTATTCCTGCTTCGGTATATCCCAACTTGAAACCTTATCCTACGGGTAAAACCAGCGGGATAGTAAGTGTTTTACAAACGGGTCAACAGCCATATCAGTGGCACGATAGTGGCTTTCAACGACCCGACCAACACAATCGCCTCATCTACGAATTATTGGTTCGTGATTTTATTGCAACACACGATTGGCAAACATTAAAAGACACCTTAAGCTATTTGAAGCGGCTCGGCATAAATACTATCGAATTGATGCCGTTTACAGAGTTTGAAGGAAATGATAGCTGGGGATATAATCCCATCTTTTTCTTTGCACCCGATAAATATTATGGGCCAGCTACGGCGCTCAAACAATTTATTGATGCTTGTCATCAGCAAGGTATTGCCGTGATCATGGATTTAGTCTTGAATCATGCATTTGGAGAATGCCCTATGGTGCAGATGTATTGGAACAAGGCCTTGCAACGACCAGCAGCCGATAATCCCTGGTTCAACCAAGTGCCCACTCATCCCTTTAACGTAGGTTATCAATTTAATCATGAGAGTCCAGCTACCCAAATCTTTACCTATCGAGTGATGCAATATTGGCTTACTGAGTTTCATCTCGATGGTTTTCGATTTGATCTAGCTAAGGGCTTCACGCAGAAAAGATCGTGCGACAGTACGGGGAATAACTGCAGCCTGGCAGTATGGAATGCTTATGATTCTTCGCGAGTGGCTATCTGGGATACCATTTATCAGCAAATGCAGCAAATTCAGCCTGGTAGTTATTGCATATTAGAGATGTTTGCCGATAACAGCGAAGAAAAAGTTTATGCCTCAAAAGGCATGATGCTCTGGGGTAATTTAAACGATGCATTCAACCAAGCCACCATGGGCTACGGAAGTCCTTCTCCTTCGGGCAATACCTGGGATTTTAGTTGGGGAATCTACACTGCTCGTGGCTGGTCGCAACCCAATTTGGTGACTTACCAAGAAAGTCATGATGAAGAGAGATTGATGTATAAAAACGAGCAATATGGCAATAGCAGTGGATCGTATAACATTAAAGATACCACCATTGGGTTAAAGCGTAATGCAATGGCTACGGCTTTTTGGGCATTGATACCTGGACCGAAGATGATGTGGCAATTTGGTGAATTGGGGTATGATTATTCTATCAATACTTGCACCAACGGAACCGTAGATCCAAGTGGAGCCTGCCGCCTGGCCGATAAACCTATTCGTTGGGATTATCTCAACGATAGTCGGCGTCGGGCACTCTTTCAGGTGTATCAACGGATGTTTAAGTTGCGACAGATCCCTGCTTACGTTTCTACATTCACCCATGGACAAATCAGCTACCAGCTAAGTGGGGCTGTGAAAACCATGACGCTCACCGGTGATTCGCTCGATGTAGTGGTGGTGGGCAATTTTGATGTGGTGCCTCATGGAGCGTCTCTTAGCTTTCCTCACACGGGGAAATGGTACGATTACTTGTCGCTGCAAAACAGCCCCGATAGTGCTTTTCAATTATCGCAATCCACACTTTCATTAGCTCTTTCACCGGGTGAATATCATGTGTTTGTAGATCGAAATGTAGATGAGGTGAAAGATACCTCTTCCACAAAATCGCCCATATGGTTGCCCGATACGGGATCGAGCATGGCGCTTAAAGTCTTTCCCAATCCGGCTAATGGGCAACAAAGCCTTCAGATCAATTACTATTTACCCCAAAACGATTATATCCAGTTGCGCATCATCAATGTACAAGGTGAAGTAGTGACAACGCTTTATAATGGCTTCCAGTATGCCGGCAACTACGTTATACCGTGGTCTTTTGGTAACAAGATCCATGCAGCAGGGGGCTTGTATTTTGTACAACTTTCTACTCGCAAACAATCATCGGTCACCCAAAAATTACTGATACCTTAAAAAACAACATGCATTCATTTTTCACTCGTAAAAAACATGTCAGATATGCGGATTTCAAAACTCTTCAATCGGTTTATGTGGCAGCCCGCCTTCCGCAGCAGCAAATATTTCTTTGGGTTGTTGCTGATAGGGCTAGGGTTTTCGGGGGGTACCGCCTTTGCTCAGGGCAGGGCAATAGAGGGCGCCGTGAAAGATGCCAAGACTGGTCAGCCGCTTGCTGGCGTATCGGTGCAGATTCAAGGCATCGCGGCGGGAACGATTACCAATGATCAGGGTGTTTTTCATCTTTCTTTGCCCCCCGGCCACGATACGCTTGTTTTTACCTATGTTGGCTATGCCCGTCAGGTGGTGCCGGTGGGGAGTAGCACTTCATTGCAAGTGAGCCTGCAACAGTCAGCCGCTTCGCTCAATGAGCTGGTCGTTATTGGGTATGGCACGCAGCAGAAAAAAGACCTTACCGGGTCTATCGCCACGGTCAATGCCAAAGACTTTCAACAGGGAGTGATTTCCACGCCCGATCAACTCATTCAAGGCAAGATACCCGGAGTAGTGATCACGCCAAGCAGTGGAATGCCTGGAGCCGGTGGAGTGATCCGCATTCGAGGTGGAGCTTCGCTTAATGCCAGCAATGATCCGCTGATCGTGATCGATGGAGTACCTTTGGCCAATAGTGGTATTGCTGGCTCGCCTAATCCACTTAGTTTAATCAATCCCCAAGATATTGAGTCGATTACCGTGTTAAAAGATGCCTCTGCTGCCGCAATTTATGGAAACCGCGCTTCAAACGGCGTGATCATCATCACCACCAAAAAAGGAACTGCTGGAGGTAAGCTCTCGGTCAACTTAAATACGGTAAATTCTTTGTCTACCAAAACTAAAGAGGTAAGTGTACTTAGTGCGCAACAAATTCGCGATATCATCAACCAACAAGGTACAGCTCAGCAAAAAGCACTTCTGGGAAATGCCAATACCAACTGGCAAAATGAAATTTATCAGACTGCTTTTAGTACAGATAACAACATAAGTTTTACAGGGGGCATACCTCAATTGCCCTACCGCCTTTCAGTTGGGTATCTTGATCAAAATGGGATTCTCAAAACGGGCTATTTACAACGCACCAGTGTCGACCTAAGCCTGACGCCTAGCTTTTTTAAGAATAGCCTAAAGGCAACCATCAACCTAAAAGGAGCATATAACAACAACCGATTTGCTAATCAGGCCGCTATTGGAGATGCCTTACGTATGGATCCTACGCAACCCGTATATGATCCCAATAGCAAATTTGGAGGCTATTTTGAATGGACCGATATCCAGGGCAACCCCAATCCACAAGCACCCCGCAATCCCGTTGCCGACCTCATGTTGCGTTCCGACAAAAGCACGGTGCAACGCAGCATAGGAAATATTCAGCTAGATTATACTTTACCAGCACTCCCTGATCTAAAAGCGCACCTCAACGCTGGATATGATATTTCCAAGGGGAAGGGCAATGTGGTTATACCAGCTATTGCAGCCATGAGTTATACCCAGGGAGGCTTTCGAAGCCATTATGAGCAATATAATCGCAATGAGTTGTTTGATTTCTATTTGAACTATGCCCATACATTACCCAACTTGAAAAGCCATTTTGATGTAACGGCTGGGTATGAGTATCAAGACTTTTTCCGAGGTAGTCCTTCCTTCCCCAATCTCAATGAAAAAGGCGATACTCTTCCAGGCACTCCTTTGCCCGATTCATCGCGTCATACGTTGGTTTCCTTCTATGCTCGATTGAATTATGCCTTCCGCGATAAATATTTGCTCACGGCTACGATTCGCCGCGACGGTTCTTCTCGGTTTAGCCCGGCTAATCGCTGGGGTAATTTTCCTTCAGTAGCCCTCGCTTGGCGCATTAATCAGGAAGGATTTCTGCGAGATTCTCGCACGGTGTCCGACTTAAAGCTTCGCTTGGGATATGGTGTAACGGGTCAACAAGAAATTGGTAATGATTATCCTTATTTGCCCATTTATACCCGCAGTAGTAGCATTGGCCAATATCCATTTGGTAATAGCTACTATTACACTTATCGGGCAGAGGCCTACGATGAAAACATCAAATGGGAACAAACCGCTACATACAATATTGGGCTAGATTTTGGATTCCTGAATCAGCGAATCAATGGAAGTGTAGATGTGTATTACAAAAAGACCACCAATTTGCTAGCCGACATCACTACCCCAGCTTTAGGTAACCTCAGTAATCATGTGTTTACCAACATTGGAAGCCTGGAAGATAGAGGTATTGAATTTACCATCAATGCCACACCAATTACTACTCAACGCTTTACTTGGAATTTCAATTTCAATATGGCCTACAACCAGAATAAAATCTTAAAGCTCTCGAATTCGGCCGATTCTGCTGCACAAAACCAATTAGTTGGTCATATTGCAGGAGGTACGGGCAATACCATTCAAATCAATACAGTGGGCTATCCTGCATATACATTTTATGTGTATAAGCAAGTATATGATCCCACAGGTCATCCCATAGAAGGGGTATATGAAGATGTCAACAATGATCCCAACAATTTGTTTTATCGGTATAAATCGCCCGATCCTAAACTCACACTGGGCTTTAGTTCACAATTTAACTATCAGCATTGGAGCTTATCGTTTGTTGCTCGTGCCGATATTGGGAATTATGTGTACAACAACGTGCTTTCTACTATGGATACCTACAACAGCATCTCCAACTCATTGGGCTATATTGGCAATGCATCGACCGACTATTTATTTACTAAATTCCAGAACAGCCAATATTTCTCGGATTACTATGTAGAAAACGCCTCGTTCTTACGGATGGACAATATCACGCTGGGATATGATTTTGGCCAAATTGCCCATAGCCGCATTCAGCTTGCGGTAAATGCTTTTGTGCAGAATGCATTTGTGATTACGAAATACCGTGGCTTGAATCCTGAAGTCTTTGGAGGCATCGATAGCAATGTATATCCTTTACCCCGGACATATGCGCTGGGATTGAATATTCATTTTTAAACCATCAAACGATTTGTATATGAAACGCTTTATGCCATATTTGCTGCTCATGCTGTTTACCCTGGGACTGTTGGGGCTTGACTCGTGTACTAAAGATTTAAACCGCTTGCCCTATATCCAGGTAACATCGGCAACGGTGTTCAGCAACCCGCAAAGCATCAAAGAAGCACTGGCTAAGCTGTACGCTGGCCTTACGCTGAGCGGCCAGGATGGAACCAACCTGCCCGATATCCAGGCTTCAGACGTGGGCTCAAACACCTTTTTCCGAAATTTCTGGGAAGCCGAAGAATTACCTACCGATGAAGCCGTGATTTCGTGGAATGATGCCGACTTACAGCAATACCATTTGATGAACTGGACGGCCAACATGAGCTTTTTAAAACTCATGTACAACCGCGTGTTCTTTGAAGTGGCTGCCTGCAATGAGTTTCTTCGCGAAATGGATAAGCTCGACCTGTCGAAATTTTCGCCACAAGACACGGCCAATTTTGCTACATACAAAGCCGAAGCGCGCTTTTTGCGTGCATTTGCTTATTGGGTAGCACTCGACTTTTTTGGCAACACCCCATTTGCCACGGAAAAGGATCCCGTTGGGAAGTTTTTGCCCCCTCAAATTAGCCGTATGGAACTGTTTAATTACGTCGAAAAAGAATTACTCGATGTGCAAAACTTGCTACCCGATCCAGGACAAAATGAATATGGCCGTGCCGATAAAGGTGCTGCCTGGTTTTTATTGGCTCGCCTTTACCTGAATGCCCAAGTGTATACCGGGCAAGCACGTTGGACCGACTGTATCACCTATTGCAATAAAATCATCCAATCGGGGGCCTATCATCTGGCCAGCAATTATGCCCAGCTATTTGAGACAGACAACCGACAAACCGGTGAGATCATTTTCCCCTTGCGGGCCAATGGGCTTACCTCGCAATCTTATGGCAACACCACATTCCTCGTTCATGCCGCTATAGGAGGCAGCATGCGCGCATCAGACTATGGAGTTATTGGAGGCTGGGCTGGACTACGCACCACCAAAAATCTCGTCAATCTGTTTCCTAATGGAGATAGCTCGGTGGATAAGCGCGCTATGTTTTATACCAATGGGCAAACGCTGGAAATCAATGATATCAAGGATTTCAGTAATGGTTATGCAATCACGAAATTCAAAAATGTGGATTCACATGGTAATCCCGGATCCGATCCTACAGGTACTTTTGTGGATCTCGACTTTCCGCTTTTCCGCCTGGCCGATGTGTATCTGATGTATGCGGAAGCAGTGGTGCGGGGTGGCAGTGGGGGTGATATCAATACCGCCGTTAATTTAGTTAACCAGCTCAGACAACGTGCATATCGAAACACGAGTGGCAACATCACCGCTGGCCAGCTTACCTTGAATTTTATCTTGGATGAACGGGCTCGCGAACTTTATTGGGAAGCCATTCGCCGTACCGATTTAATTCGCTTTGGTAAGTTTACCTCTTCTAGCTATCTCTGGCCCTGGAAAGGCGGCGTGAAAAATGGTCAAGGCGTGGATGATCATTTCAACCTTTACCCCATTTCGGCCGATGATATCATCGCTAATCCTCATCTCAAGCAAAACCCCGGTTATTGATTTCATGGTCTGACATTAAAAAACATATGCGTCATGCGTAACATATCTCTTAGCCGATTACTGATGGCCAGTACACTGATGCTGGTGATATTCGGTTATACGGCTTGTAAAAAAGATGAAATCCGGGCCGTGCTGCAGCTTCCTAAGGCATCGCCTACATTACAAAGCTCGACGACTAACCTGGTGCTCGACAGCTCACAAGCCAACCAAACAGCGGTCACCTTTAGCTGGGCTCCGGTGAACTATGGCTACAATGCAGATGTAACTTATACCCTGCAATTTGATGTTCCAGCCGATAGCTTTCAAAATCCTATAAACGTTCCCGTTGGGATCAACAAAACCAGCTTGGGGATGACAGTGGCCAGCTTAAATACCCTTGCCCTGCAAAGCCTTGGCCTTCCATTTGCACAGGCTAGTACTGTACTCGTTAGGCTCATGGTAAGCATTAACCAATACAATGGTAATCCTTCTACTGTGCCGCCCGTATACTCTGCACCTCTTAGTTTGCAAATCACTCCTTATCAGGTGGTCATTAATTATCCTTCACTCTGGGTACCCGGCGATTATCAGGGATGGAACCCAGCAGCAGCTCCTAAAGTGGCATCCGTGAAAGCCAATGGTGTGTATGAAGGATACGTCTATTTCCCATCTGGAGGTACTTTCCAATTTAAATTCACCAGTGCACCCGATTGGAGCCATATCAATTATGGTGATGGGGGAAATATGACGCTCGATGCTTCGGCAGGCACTGCTTCGGGTAATCTAAGCACCAATGGTGGTGCTGGTAACTTGCAAGTGCCTGGTACAGGCTATTACCGACTAATTGCCAATACCAATAATCTCACCTGGAGCGCCACTCGCACCACCTGGTCGGTAATTGGCGATGCTACACCCGGTGGCTGGAGTACCGATACCGATATGAGTTTTGATCCTACCACCCAAACCTGGAGCGTAACGGTGAACTTAGTAAGCAGCGGTAGCTTTAAATTCCGCGCTAATCATGATTGGACGATCAATTTTGGTTTCGACAATGGCCAGCTTACTTACGGAGGAAGCAATATTCCTGTGCCGAGCGATGGGAAATATTTGATTACCCTTAACTTGAGTGTGGCTGGTAACTATACCTTCAGTATGAAAAAGGTCAATTGATTTTTTCAACTGTCGGTTTATGGGTTTTATGAGTTGCCCTCCTTCGTGGAGGGCATTTTTTTCCATAGTTGTTGTATCTGATTTTGCATAAAAAATCGATATTATCCCCAACTAATCTTAAAAAATAGCGTGACAAGTCTTCGATTATCAAAAGTATATCGAGATGCAGTTACCGAATAGCGCAGCCTATGGAGAGGGTACTCACTCGCTCCCCACTCACTTCGATACGCTTCGCTACTCAGCAACCGTGAAGCTTTGCCACATCGACCTTCAGAAAAATTAGCCATTTTTCTGGCAGTCT
>JAIMAQ010000009.1 GCA_023511875.1 Thermoflavifilum sp. | reverse complement strand
AGCCCATTTCAGCCATTTTTCTGGCAGTCTTGAACTTTCTTTGCTTCTTTCTTTGTTTCAAGACAAAGAAAGAAGGAACAGCTCTCAACCATTTTTCTGGCAGTCTTGAATTTTCTTTGCTTCTTTCTTTGTTTCAAGACAAAGAAAGAAGATTACAGATCAAAAGGATGATCTGCTATTCCTTTTAGCTGCAAGTAAAAGATATACAGAAAAAATAAAATTTATGGATTACTGCCCGATACCTTTGATCGACTATGATGGATGATGATGATTGATGGGATGAAGTATTCCATACGCTTACAATTTTTTTTAGTTGAGCCATCCCACACATATAAATAAGCTATGCAATACACACACAGTAGACCCAAGTGGAAGAAATTTTTCGTATTTTTGTAAAGCAGTAAACATACTTTCATTATTTATTCGATAGCTACATTGCTACGTCCGATAAAACCCAGATAAACCCTTACACGCATGCTATTTAGCAGACGTAAGAATAAACAAAAAAATATTCCATACATCAGCAGCTCGCTTCCCAGCTTCGACCAGGGTGGGTTAATCACCGAGCGGCGTGTGATCATCGTGTCTAATCGCCTACCGGTAAAGGTAATGATCAAACCGAGTGGTTTTCAGTTACAGCAGAGCGAAGGTGGCCTGGCCACAGGTTTGAGCAGTGTATACAAGCGCAATAACAACTTATGGATTGGCTGGCCAGGTGCTTTTCTCAATGAATCGCAACGCGCACAAGTAAATCCCTTACTGGAGGCCGAGAAGCTCATGCCTGTATATTTAACCGAAGAAGAGATTGCTGCTTATTATGAAGGTTTTTCCAACGAAACGCTTTGGCCATTATATCATTATTTCCCTTCATATACACTCTACAAAAAAAGCGACTGGGAAGCTTATTGCAGCGTAAATCGAAAATTTGCTGAGCACGTATTGCAGGTCGCACACGAGGACGATATTATTTGGGTACATGATTATCAGCTTTGTCTGGTGCCGGCCATGATACGCGAACGCTTGCCTGACGTTACGATTGGCTTTTTTCAACATATTCCTTTCCCCAATTATGAAATCTTCCGTTTATTGCCCTGGCGCAAAGAGATCTTGAAAGGCTTGCTGGGCGCAGATTTGATAGGTTTTCACACACTCGATGATACCAAGCATTTCATCGTTTCCTGCTCGCGGTTGTTGAGCGTTGAAGTCATGATGAACAGAATCATGGTAGAAGGCAGAGAAGTGATGGTCGATACTTTCCCCATGGGCATTGATTTTGAAAAATTTCAGAATTGGGCACGTAAAGATCGTACCCTGCAAAATGAGCGCCGATTACGCAGTTTGGTGGGCTCAGCAAAAATCATGATTTCGGTCGACAGATTAGATTACAGCAAGGGCATCCTCAACCGATTGCAAGCATTTGAAATGTTGTTGGAAAACTATCCACACCTACGGGGGAAGATCTCGTTTATCCAATTGATAGTGCCTTCGCGCGATCAGGTGCCTCAATACAAATGGCTGAAAGATGAAATCGATAAAAAAGTAAGTGCTATCAATA
Organism: Thermoflavifilum sp.; assembly: GCA_023511875.1. Classification (GTDB taxonomy): domain Bacteria; phylum Bacteroidota; class Bacteroidia; order Chitinophagales; family Chitinophagaceae; genus Thermoflavifilum. The sequence continues at coordinate 111,958 of JAIMAQ010000009.1, read as the reverse complement.
GCAAGTTTAGCAGCTTCGGCTGGACGCCGATTTATTATTTCTATCGATCTTTTCAAATGGATATGCTTTCGGCACTATACAAAGCCGCCGATATAGCCATGATTACCCCTATGCGCGATGGCATGAATTTGGTGAGTAAAGAATTCGTAGCTAGCAAAACCGATAAACGTGGTGTATTGATTTTGAGTGAAATGGCTGGTGCATCTAAAGAATTATTGCATGCTCTCATTGTGAATCCTAATGATATCGAAGCTATGGTTGATGCACTTCTACAGGCCATTCAAATGCCTGAAGAAGAACAAGCTTATCGTATACAAGCCATGCAAGAAATCATTGCTAAATACAATGTATATCACTGGGTAAATTTATTTATCGAAACTTTAGAAGAAGTGAAACAACAACAAGATAAACTGACCACAAAAATGCTGAATAGACAAGTAACCGAACACATGGTGAGGCACTATGCACAATCTAAAAAAAGAATCTTTTTCCTCGATTACGATGGCACCCTGGTACCTTATTTTGCTGATATCAATCAAGCTATCCCCGATCGAGAATTAAAACGATTACTCATAGGTCTCGCTCGTGATGAACGCAATCGCGTGGTGGTGATCAGTGGCCGATCACACGAAACACTGGGCAAATGGCTGGGCGATTTGCCTATCGACTTAATTGCTGAGCATGGTGTTTGGCGTAAAGATGATGGGCGTGATTGGCAAAAATATACCGATCTCAATACTTCCTGGAAATCGAGCATACGCCACATTCTGGAAATGTATATGCATCGCACACCCGGTTCGTTTATCGAAGAAAAAAGCTATTCACTGGCTTGGCATTATCGAAACGTGAGTACCGAACTGGGTGAGGAACGAGCCAGTGAATTGATCGATAACCTCAAATTCTTCTCCTCTGACTATGGCCTGCAAGTGCTTTCTGGCAATAAAGTGATTGAAATTAAAAACGCAGAAATCAACAAGGGTAAAGCTGCACGCGCCCTACTGAAAGAACAACGCTATGATTTTATCATGGCCATAGGCGATGATGCAACCGATGAAGACACCTTTCGAGCTATGCCTACAAGGGCCTATACTATTCGTGTGGGCAGCACAATCTCTGCAGCCCAGTATTATCTGCGTTCATACCAAGAAGTAAGGGCATTATTGGAAACACTGGCTGAAGTGAATGTAGAAGAGTTTATAAAAAAATAGGCTCATCAATCTTTTTAGCTATTCGATAAGCAGCATTCATCACGCCTACATGGCTATATGCCTGTGGAAAATTTCCCCATTGGCTTCCATCCTTTGCATCTACATCTTCACTCAATAAACCCAAATGATTAGTATATTTCATTAACTCTTCAAAATGTTGCATGGCCTCTTTTACACGCCCCATATGAGCAAGCACTTCTACATACCAAAATGCTGTAACCAAAAAAGTAGTTTCAGGCTTACCAAAATCATCTGCATGTTTATATCGATAAAACAACCCGTCTTCTGCCTTTAAATGTTGTTCCAAGCAACGCAAATGATCTTTAGCACGTTGTGAACGCGGATCTAGATAATTCATTAAAATCAACTGAAGCGTACTCGCATCAAGGTGAGAAGAACCAATAGCTTGCGTATACACTTTTCTATGTGGATCATAACATTGTTCAATTTTTTCAGCAGCCTTTTTCTTGAGATGCATAGCGAGTTGCTTGAGCGATTTATTTTGCAATTTATCAGCCATTTTGATAGCCGCACATGCTCCAGCCCAATGAAACAAATAAGTATAACAATGATACTGACGAACATTGCGAAACTCCCACAATCCTGCATCGGGCTCATCCATCACCGCTTCAATCCGATGTAAAATATGCGTTATCCAATCCGCTGCATGTACACGTGCCCGATATTTGATGCGATTATCGACATACAAAGGGAGCAACGAAACCAATAGCTGACCATAAGTATCGTTTTGAATTTGCTCGGCTGCTTGATTGCCTATACGCACGGGCTTATTGCCTAAATAACCCTCTAGATCCAATTCCCGCTCTGGTAAATACGTTTCACCCGTAATGCTGTATAAGGGTTGAAAACGTTCTTTACTACTCACAGCTATGTTTTCAAAAAAATGAAAATAACGCTCCAATTCTTCAAAGTGCCCGATATGATTAAATGCTTGTAAAATATAATAAGCATCGCGTAGCCAACAATAGCGATAATCCCATGTGCGGCCACTTCCATTGGCCTCAGGTAAGCTAGTGGTGCTGGCTGCAATGATGGCTCCCGTGTCTTCAAACTGATGAATTTTTAAAGCCAGTGACGAACGAATGACTTCTTCCTGATAAATATTTTCAATACCTGTTGTCTGAATCCATTGTCGCCAATATTCAATCGTTTTTTCTAAGAAATAATCGGCTGTATGCTGCAAGGGTGCTTCCAATGGCGAACCATAAGTAAGCACTAAATATTTATTTTCATTCAACACAAAATGCTTGTTTTCATCAATATAAGTCAAAGGCACATCGGTAGTGAGCCGTACCGGATTACTTAGTCCGTGATACTCAATATGGTTACTTCCTTTGTAGGGATGAAGTGTAATCTGCCCATAATTGCCCACAGGCCTGCAGGTAACCCTGATTAATGGGCGACCTTCTAGCAACTCAATCTTGCGCACCAACATGAGTGGTCTAAAATAGCGCTCGTATTGTACAAAACGCGGAGCAAAATCAATTACTCGATACCGCCCTTGAGAGGAGCTGATCTCAGTAACCAATACATTGGTATTGTCGATATAGTATTGCCGAGAATGGAATTCGCCTTCTGGACGAATAGAAAATTCACCTCCACGCAATTTATCGAGCAACCCCCCAAAAATAAAACTGCTATCAAATTTTGGCCAGCATAACCATTCAATATTGGTGTTGATATGCACATGAGCAATATAAGAGCAATTTCCAATGATCCCTGTTTGATATACATGCCTGGGCATACAAAATAGTTTGAAGCTCTAAAAAAGTTAAACGCAAAACTATTGGGTTATGATATACAGTTCGTTATTGACCAATTGATTCTCAGAAATTTTTCATCTTTTTAAAAAGATCCAGCTGTCCTTTATTGCTGATTTCTTTAAGAAAATTTTACTTTCTCTCGATAAAAAAATGATATCTAGCTTACACGGAAGCATGTTACCAGTTATTTCCGCTCCTCATAGCTGGTGTGAAAGCTGTAATTTTGTAAAAATAAAATTTTCCCATGAGCAAGAATGGACGCGTTTTGGTGGCTATGAGTGGAGGGGTCGATAGTACGGTTACAGCCCTGATGTTGCACGATCAAGGCTATGAAGTGGTGGGTGTTACCATGAAAACCTGGGATTATGCCACTTCTGGCGGCAGTAAAAAAGAAACGGGTTGCTGTAATCTCGATTCGTTTAATGATGCTCGAGCCGCTGCCGTGCAACACGGCTTTCCCCATTACATCATCGATATCCGAGAAGAGTTTGGGCATTACGTGATCGATAATTTTGTTGAGGAATATCTTTCTGGTCGCACGCCCAACCCTTGCATTCTGTGCAACACCCATATCAAGTGGGAAGCGCTATTGCGTAGAGCCGATGCCCTGCATTGCGACTATATCGCTACGGGTCATTATGTAAACCTCAAGTATGAAAATGGGCGCTATTTTGTGTCTAAAGGGATTGATGAAAACAAAGACCAGAGCTATGTGATGTGGGGATTAAGCCAGGCCTGCTTAAGCCGTACCCTTTTCCCTTTGGGCAAATATCGCAAGCACGAAATTCGAGAAATGGCCCTCGCGTATGGCTATCCCGAGCTGGCGCGTAAAAGCGAAAGCTATGAAATTTGTTTCGTACCCGACAATGATTATCGTGGTTTTTTAAAACGTAAAGTAGCAGGCCTCGATAACCACGTGCAGGGTGGCAAATTCGTTTGGCAAGATGGCACCGTGGTGGGCACCCATCAAGGTTATCCATTTTATACTGTGGGGCAACGCAAAGGACTAGGAGTAGCCCTGGGCAAGCCTGTATTTGTAACAGAAATCATTCCCGAAACCAATACGGTAGTGCTCGGAGAAGAAAAAGATCTCTATCGCCCAGCCATGGAAGTGTATAAGCTCAATTGGATGAAATATCCAGCATTGGATCAAGATAGGCAGGTGACGATCAAGGTACGCTATCGCGATCCGGGTAGTTCGGGGCGCATATTGGCGGGTACCGATCCACTTCGTGTAGCATTTGACTATCCTGTGAAAGGCATTGCCCCGGGGCAATCAGCAGTTTTTTACGAAGGCGATGATGTGGTGGGGGGTGGCATTATCCTGAGAAGTCTACGTGCATAAATGTTGTTGCGCAACGGCAAAACCTTTTTGCCAATGAATGTTTCCATTCTATTCACATGCTGCTCCTAATAACATGCCACTCCTACGGAGCTCAACGGAAAGGTAATGTTCATTGATCTCCACCTACTAACATGTCGCTCCTACCGAGCTCAATAATAAAATACGTTCATTTATTTTTAAAAAGAATAATGGAAAAACCTTTGCCAATGAATATTTCCATTCTATTCACATGTTGCTCCTAATAACATGTCGCTCCTACGGAGCTCAACGGAAATGTAATGTTTATTAATCTCCACCTACTAACATGTCGCTCCTACGGAGCTCAACGGAAATGTAATGTTCTACTAACATGCCGCTCCTACGGAGCTCAATAATAAAATACGTTCATTTATTTTTAAAAAGAATAATGGAAAAACCTTTTGCCAATGAATATTTCCATTCTATTCACATGCTGCTATGATGAAGCTGAGCATGTTTGTTTCATGTTGCTTTCATTGAATTAATCACTTTCATTCATCATTGTTCTGAGCTCCGTAGGAGCGATATCTGAATAGCATAAACACCCAACATTTTCCTGCACAGCTCCGTTAGGAGCGATATAGGAATAGCATAAACACCCATAGATCTCTTTCAATTGTTACCCCCCACTAGATTGCGTTTTAATCCTTATTCAAATGGACAGTGTGCACACCTGTGCGAGCGGCTGCTCGTCGCCGCCGAAGTTGTAATCCTTATTCAAATGGACAGTGTGCACACCTTCCTCGGTGATCTCGTGCAGGGGGGAGCGGTTGTAATCCTTATTCAAATGGACAGTGTGCACACCGCTCTCCCATCCCCACCCGGATCACGCGCTGTTGTAATCCTTATTCAAATGGACAGTGTGCACACCGTGTGGAGACTTCGATATAGAAAGATGGTTGTTGTAATCCTTATTCAAATGGACAGTGTGCACACCTAACTGAATCGCTTTTATACTCTTTAAATTGTTGTAATCCTTATTCAAATGGACAGTGTGCACACCTTTCGGGGCGTGTGGGTATATTTAGGGATAGTTGTAATCCTTATTCAAATGGACAGTGTGCACACCCCCAGCGGAGTCGAACCGCTGGACAAGCACGTTGTAATCCTTATTCAAATGGACAGTGTGCACACCTCCATGCCATCTTCCTTTAAACCATTTACTGTTGTAATCCTTATTCAAATGGACAGTGTGCACACCGAAAGCAAAAAAACAAGAAAACGAATGGAGTTGTAATCCTTATTCAAATGGACAGTGTGCACACCTGCTTGCACAAAATGCAGCGTTGATTGGTGGTTGTAATCCTTATTCAAATGGACAGTGTGCACACCCTCTGGTAGTACGTATGCTATACCGTACATGTTGTAATCCTTATTCAAATGGACAGTGTGCACACCTGATAGCCTCCTGGCAATATATTTACAGAAGTTGTAATCCTTATTCAAATGGACAGTGTGCACACCTTTCGGCCGTACTCCAATAACTCCTCCAACGTTGTAATCCTTATTCAAATGGACAGTGTGCACACCAACTGCAGCAGTACAGGAAGAAAATTTTATGTTGTAATCCTTATTCAAATGGACAGTGTGCACACCTCGGCGAGGAGGCGATCGCGCAGGCCGCGGTTGTAATCCTTATTCAAATGGACAGTGTGCACACCAGCTGCGTGCGGCTGTTGAAGTCCCAGCCGGTTGTAATCCTTATTCAAATGGACAGTGTGCACACCCGTAGAGCGCCATCGTCTTCTTCTCGAGCTGTTGTAATCCTTATTCAAATGGACAGTGTGCACACCTATGTTCGTTTATAAGTGATGATGATCAAGGTTGTAATCCTTATTCAAATGGACAGTGTGCACACCTTGGGTAAAACTCGTGATTAGGGACTATTGGTTGTAATCCTTATTCAAATGGACAGTGTGCACACCAAATTTATACTCTAGACCCACTCCCGGCGAGTTGTAATCCTTATTCAAATGGACAGTGTGCACACCTTGTGTGTAGTAATCTGTCGGATAAATTAAGTTGTAATCCTTATTCAAATGGACAGTGTGCACACCTCCAGAGCTGGTAGAGAGGGTTTATGGAATGTTGTAATCCTTATTCAAATGGACAGTGTGCACACCACGGCATTATGAAGGGTATCGCTTACTGCAGTTGTAATCCTTATTCAAATGGACAGTGTGCACACCTTTGGGTGAAACTTGTTATTCGGGATTACTGTTGTAATCCTTATTCAAATGGACAGTGTGCACACCTACAGAATACCCCGCCTATTATACGGAGGAGTTGTAATCCTTATTCAAATGGACAGTGTGCACACCCAGATGTTTCTGATTGGTCTGGCTTCTCAAGTTGTAATCCTTATTCAAATGGACAGTGTGCACACCGTGGCGTCCAGCGCACCGGAGGCGATCGCGGTTGTAATCCTTATTCAAATGGACAGTGTGCACACCTAACGAGTAGCGTGACCAGTGATCTTCACGTTGTAATCCTTATTCAAATGGACAGTGTGCACACCAGTTAGACACACTGAAAGTTTCGATTACTAGTTGTAATCCTTATTCAAATGGACAGTGTGCACACCTCGAATATGAAGGCATCTTCTAGTCTCTTCGTTGTAATCCTTATTCAAATGGACAGTGTGCACACCTAGAGATATAATTGTAGATAACTAAATTCAGTTGTAATCCTTATTCAAATGGACAGTGTGCACACCTAAGAGCGAGGAAATGAGGGTTTTTGTCTTGTTGTAATCCTTATTCAAATGGACAGTGTGCACACCCAATGGTACAGAAAATTACGTGGCTAAGTTGTTGTAATCCTTATTCAAATGGACAGTGTGCACACCCCAGAATATTTCAAATATGCCCACCAATGGGCATTTGACCCATTTTTACCACACAAAAAAATGGGTCTTTTGCCTTAAATTTCGCCCCAAAAAGGAGATTTTTTACATCCTATTTGTCGTCCCGCAATGTCAAAGAACGATAAGGTAAAATTTTAGGATTTTAAATATCTCTCTAAAATAGAATGAATATCATTTAAATATTCATCAGGATTTATACCAAATAATTGATCTAGTTCACTCAAGAAAGACCTATTATCCATATTATGCTTAGAAAAAACTTGATCCCAATTTTCCTTTGTTATCCCACGCCCTCTATGTGCAAGATCATTCCGTAAATTATTTAAGCTCTCAATTAAAGGAGAAATAAGTAACCATTTTTCTTTTTTAGGATCATTTATAAATTTTTCATAGATCTTCTGGAGTACAATTCTACTTGGCTTTGAGCAATCAAGTCTTTGACCATTATATGTTTCACCTTGAAGAGATTCTGCTATACCCTTTTTATTTAATAGACTATTCCATTTATCTGTCGGCATATTCTCTTTAAATTCTTTTTCTTCAAAATATTCACTTACCTTCTCATTAAGAAAAAGTTCAAACAATGCAAACAATCTAAATAAAGCATCCGAATAATGGTTTTGTTTAATTTTAATAAATGTAGCAATATATAGCCACTGAATGGGTGAGAATTTGTTTAGTAAATCGTGAAGCTTGTTCCTATTTTCCCAGTCAAGTGTTATTAAATGCTGTGCTCTATCCTGAGCCAATTTAGTATCCAATTCTAATTCCGCTATAATATATTCAAGTAGAATACGAAATTTATCAGAGACTGTAAAATTAAGTAACGAAGTATAATCGAATTGTTTAAGAAGATGTAAGATTTTCTGTTTTTCTATATTATTCATAAAAAGATTAGGAAAATTTAGCGGAGAAACTATTCCGTTTTCATTAACAGACAATTGAGTAATATTTGGATGAAACCATTCTATGCAGCGAAGCATAAGAGTAGTATTAATAGCATCTATGCCGCCTTGCGGAAGCAAATACACAAAATTATTTTCTTTTATAATACTTCTTAATCTCTCTGCACCTTTTCCACCGAAAAATTCATACATGCTGTCATAATAAATGATGTTTTGCTTAACCTTGATGGCTTCAATATTGATATGGGTACCGTATTCCTTATGAATAAGCTTCTTGAGTATTTCTCCGAAATATAATGTATCTCGTTTTCGGAAATTATCATCATCCTGATCGGTGGTAATGAAGATTATTCTAGATATTTTTTGATTTAAGTCTTTTATGATATAGCCTATTGCTTTCCTAATAATAGGATATTCAATATAATCTTTAAAAGCTTCATAATTTCCTAAAATTTGCTCACCTACATCTCTCGGATGTTCAAAAATATAATAATCCTGAAGATTTCTATTTTTGTGGAGCTTTATATTTCTATTTTCAAAAAAAGTTTTGTGAGGCTCATACACTTGTAAATCACTAGCTCCTACTGTAGCAATAAGAGTGGCATGCATATGTATGTAATTTATTTTATTATTAACTTTACAAAGCCTATAGGCTTGCCAACATTGGCAAATCTTCGTGTTTTAGGAAATGGTAAATTATCATAATTCCTCTTACTTATTGAATTTATAAGATTATCATATTCCGGTTTATCAATAAGCTCTTTTTGCCATCCACCGGTAGTAAATAAATAGCCATTGTGTTTACCCACTCGCAAAATGCACTCATTTTGTTTGCAATCTGCCACTTGATCCAAAATGCGTTGAAGCTGTTCCCGATAATAATCATCAATCTCTTCGTGTTTAACAAAGTCTAATTCTTTTTTTAGCAATTGATGTGTATGCTTATTAATAATTTGAAATAATTGACTAGAGTACAGGTAAACATAATTTTTTCCTATATTTTCCTTTATTAATTCCTGAATCTGCTTATCTTTATTTGCTTCTATGATTTGCTTAGCAAAATTGATTCTCAAATGAGAAGATAGCCCATCAGGAATGCACTCTGTCCATTGAGAAAGATTATCCTTTAACTCCCATCCTATTTTTGATTTGCTATATGTGGTTATGAAAATAGCTTTTGTTTGATCAAATATAGCATCTCCTACATGCAAAAACCTGAATATATCTTTATTATTTTGAACTATTTCATCATCAGCTACAAAATGCGTAATGAGTTTTCTATTAAGTTTTTGGTATTTTTTCTCTTTCATCATGCCAAGTACAAAGTTCTTTTTAAAAAAGGAAGGTTCTGTGCGAAATAAATATGATAACAAAGCTGTTCGAATAGCTCCTTTCAAGGAAGATCCAGGAATATAAGGCTTCAATGAAGCATTATGAATATGCTCATAAAGCTCATTCCTACCGGGATTTGTCATAGAATAAATGATTCTTTTAGCAATTTGATCTAGAGAAATTTTTGCTAACTCTCTAGAAAATTCTGATCTTAAATCCTTCTTTTCCTCAATACAATGCAACCATTTATTTATCTTTTCCTCTCCTATAATTGCTAGGAATTTTGAATCGTCAATAATGGCAATAGGATAATTATGGATATTTGAATAAAAAATAAAGTCAACATTCTTTTTTAAGATTTGTCCACTACCAATATGTACTGGAGTAAGTGTTTGTATTTCCAGGTTGTTCATCATTTTTATGACTTTTTATAAATAGGAATAAACAACGCACGGCCTTCCCGCCATACACGATGAGTAAAATTTTCTGGAGATACATCTGCCAATTTGCCTTGGATATGGACTTCTGCAGGGAAAACGGAACCCTCTTGAAACATATAAATAGATTTTTTTCTCCAGCTCATTTTACTTTCATCTTCTGGATTGGCCAGATAACCTCCCCTTTTAAGCAGTTGATACGAAGCGTCATTCAACAACCCATTTTCGATTTCTTCTTTTTTGGGGCAGTAAAGGGAAAAACATAATTGATGCGTAGCGTGAGTAGGTACTGACATGTCCAAATTACCAAAGCTTGGTGTAAATCTTCCGTTGCCCAAATGTTTATAACTTCCTATACCCTCATCTCCTAATAATCGGAATATGGGAATGAGTTTTTCTGTGAAAAAACTATCGGAACATTCAATTAATACAAATAAACCCGCATTTTTATGAAAATGTATACGTGAGGTAAAAAAGGGTTCAGCATCTTCATTATATTTCACTTGCACGCGTTGCTGAGTTTCTACTTTATAAACCAGCGCTTCTGACTTTGTTTCAAAGTACTCGGAAACAAATTTGCCATCTTTTGATAAATACTTTTGGGTGATCTCATTGTCTTCCCCAAGAATGATGCGTTCAAATAAAAATTGATCTACCCATTGAATTTTTTTAAGTTTTTTAGCTTCAGTTTGAGGTGCATCTTTAATGTTTAGTGGAAGTTTAATAAAAGGTTTGGGAAAGAAATAAACATCATTCCAATAAGGAAATGCTGAACCTATTTGAAAGGAATCAAAAAACGAATCATTTATGTCGTCTTTTCCAAACAATTGCAGGGCACATACAAAAAGAGCACTTTTTAAAGTATCAGAATGAAGAGTATCATCAATATAAGTATATTCTATAGATCCCTTTGAAAGTTGCAAGGGTGCATTAAATTGCAATTTGACAATTTTATAATTTTTTGTACTAATCATATTAACCTAGGTTATTTGTAATTTTCTATTTTCATTTTTAGTCTTTCAGGAACATCAACTTGGTTATAGTCCGATTCATCATAACCATCTAATACTTTATAATAATCATTTGTTCTTTGCTTTACACTATCTATATAAAACTTTACCTGTCCGTAACCACGTGATCCGCATCCCCCCAAATAATCATCTTCGATAAGCAAGAGGGCTTCGAATGTTGTTTGGACTAACTCTTTCTCTTCCTCATCATTATGTTTATTATAAATATTAATGATAAGTTCAAGAGAAAATTTTGCACCTGCAGGTACCCGTTCCATTGGCCGTGGATTAGCAGCTGATGTTATCCGATCGATAACCACCTCTGTCTTTACTTCTGCATAAGGAACATCAGTATTTCGAAACACATCATCAGGGGTAAGCAGTTGGCAGTCACGAACAATAAGGCGAGAGGGGTGCTGCTGCTCATCGCCTTTTGAATTTCCAAAAAGCCGACACGATAACGAATTTGAATCCTCTGAAGGGCCATGCTCAACGTGACCCATCTTCTTATTTCCAATGGTACCATCCCGTAGTTCTATTAGTGTACGCATTTTGCCTTTTAAGGAACTGCCAGGAATATATGGCTTGTTGTCGATAGGATTACGAATAATGATGTTGTCAATTCCACCAATAGACATAGCCGAGCTACTTCCTCCTATCCGCAATCCTGTTAGCAAGCAAATTCCACCCCTTATAAAGATTTTCTTTTTAAGTTGATAATTCATAAGTAAACGTTTTTAATTGTTTATACGAATTTATTTTTATTTTCCTCCTGCTGCTTTATGATATGCCAAAATGGCTTCAAAGAAATCTACAAAGTTTTTAAATCTTTTTTCGAAATCGTCTTTCTGAGATTCTTTTCGCATCACTATTTCATGAGCTTTTCTCATAACAGCTTCAAATGCTTTAGCAGAATGTCCGGCACGACTGGCAGCATAAGCAAGTTTAGGTCGTATGAGTAAAAAGGCGGTTTTTTCTTTTGAAATTCCTTTCATTTGAATGCGCCTGACCTCGCCAAAAAAATTTCGAATTTGGCTAGTAGTAAAATCATTTTCTTTTAAAAACTTTCCAAAATCTTCAGCATATTTTATAAATTCTTCATCCAATTCTTCTTCAATCCATTTATCTTTGAAAGTATCTATAAAATGTTTATCCAGCCCCCTGTTGGAAGCATCATTTGAGGAATGTTGATTGTGTCTTTTTTGATGAGAATTTTGTTTCATATCTATTTAATTTTTAGTTCTTAATTCAAGTTCTGCCCAGCGGGCGGATAAATTTAATAAATCGAGAAAATGATATTCAGTAGGTTGTTTTTTCCCTTTGATGGTGTTACATAAAATATCCGCTAATAAATTATCAAAAAACAACTTTAAATCAGTATCTTTTACTCTCTCTTTAAATCTAGAAAAGTCATACGTCATTATCCACCTCCAACTCTCATTTTTGTTCATTCTCTTTTGTTCATTTCGCATTCGTTGCAATGTGTATATCTTATATAAAAAAGAAGTAGGAAGGAGTTCTTGATTTATATATTTGAAAAGCTTATCTTTATATTCTTTAACAATTGGGAATTCTATTTCCCAATTAAGAGGCATATCCAAGAAACATATGGCATTCTTTTCATGGCCATTACATAAATGCTGTTTGGCTTTATGCTCTGCATCTGCAGCGATCTCAGCAGCTTTTAGTATTGGAAATTTAGGAGGCACAATTGCTATACCGGCCGAAAGTGTAAGTTTTGGATTATGGCATGTCCATTCACGAAACTCTTTATAAATCATTTCAGCAAATTGAATTACAATATTCCATTTACCTACAATAAAGAGGTCATCTCCACCTGCATAAACGATGTTTATCCATTTTTTAAATTCAGGTTGATATTTCCATATTTCATTGATATAACCTTTAAAAAAGAAATCAAGTGAACGGCTAAGGGAAGTATAACGCGAAAAAGTTCTTCTATCATCTCGAAACCCATGTATAAATGCCTGCCCTAAATTATCTACATCCATCCGTAAAATACCAAGTCTTTTAAATTCATCAACAGTTTCACCAGCCAACTGATCAAAAAATCGAGGTTCATCATTTTCATCTGTGGGATAATCATTACCTCCGTAAAAACTAAAACCGTAAGATATCACCTTTCCTCTGAAAGAAGATCGTATAAAATGAAAATCGTTTAAAGTAGTTACACGAATATCATCTGCTCTAAGTATGGAGTTATCACTACCTTCTCCAATGAAATACCAATGGATATTGAGATCATATGGATTTTCATGATACAAAAAATCGATCCCTTTTTTCCAGTAGTCAATTTCTTGATAAGATAAAACCAAATGCCTAGTATGATGAAGGTTTTTACCAATATCAATTTGTTGTTTAGTGATTTCTTTAACCAAAATACCATCTTCGATTGATACGGGTTTCTCGTGTTCCAGAATCTCTTCATTTGTAATGCTATCCTTTTGTAATTGAGCGCCTCTTTCAGCTTCTTCAAAAAAATAATTGTAATTCAATAAAAGTTGTGAAGAATAACGGTTGCGTTTTTTAAAATTAAGTTTATCTGTTAAATCTTTCCATTTTTTGCTAATATGATTCTTACGCTGAACATGAAGTTTATTATTTGTTATGTCTCCTAAAATATCATTTTCTGAAATGGTAACGTAATCAATAGAGAGATAAAGTGATAGCTTTAACGTAGTATATATATCCCCTTCTTTAATCTCATGAATTTCATTTTCTATATTTTCCAATACCTTTTTCGTGGCATTAGTATTAGGAGCTAATAGATAAAACCCACCGCCAGAGGCATACACTACATTAGCGCTAAAAAGATTGGATTCTTTCAATATCTTCTGGATTACCGTATCTACAAGAAGTTGAAGATAAAAAGAACGGCCTTTTAGATTTTTTGCAGCGTATTTACTAATAATGTTGTAAATATATGTTTGTATTCCTGAGATATCTCCTCCAATAAGCAAAACAGCATCTTCATTAGGTAATATATCATATCGAGTCAGTTTATTTTTCTCCTGTAAATAATCGTACAGGCAAGTTGCAAAAGCTGCTACTATTTTTGAGTGATCAAAAAGTGATACATCAGGCAAATGCATAGTACTAGATGGAATGGCAACAGTGTATTTATGCAGGAGATTAAAAAAGGTTTCAGAAAATGTTCTTGCATCTGATGTGAGTGAAAGCAGTTCCTCAAATTCTTTTTTAAACTCTTCCCATAATCTCTTGTAATCATAATCATTGGCTTGAAGTTGCGGGAAGCCATCTTTTTTAAAACTAATTTCTCTGACAGGTAAATAATACTTATAACTAAATAATTCATCTACATCTGTATGCGATGAGGTTTCTTGTTCCCTAAGCAAACTTTCAAATATTGACCGCATTTGCGTAGTCTTAAAACTGCTATTTTCTTCATGCTGAGTATCTTTATCTTCTTTCAATTCTGTTCGATCAATGCCCGATGCCAAATGATCAGCTTTTTGGAGAATTTTTTCCAAGATTTGATCTTCACTAGGATAATGGTGAATAGATGCTAATCTCTCTAGCCCTTTTAAGTTAAATTTCTCCTCCAGTTGATTTTCTCTAATAAATTGAGCGGTCCAGAGTACATGCTTGTGGGTATGCTGAGTTGGAACTTTATAGGCAGGTGGACAGTAAACATCCTGCATTTTCCACACTTCTTGAGAAAGATAATTGAACTCCTTCCCAGCATTTCCATCATCCGCCCGCTGATAAAACTTCCCAATATCGTGCAGCAAAGCGGCAAGATAAAGTAACTGACGGGTATTATCGTTTTGCAGGCTCATCTTGTCTCTGATTTAAAGTATATGGAATATTTGCTTGATTTTTTACCCTTTCTACCATACCAAATCCCACACTCACAGCCTTCCCTAAACCAATATCATTGGGTAAAGACACATTGGTGGAAAACAAAATATCTGGAGTAAAAAATTGTATGCCTTTATATGTGCTCCAGCGTTCTTTCACCAGATCATGAAGTACCACTTTTATGGGCTTATCTATAAGCCAACCCACTCCCTTGGCAAAGGAAAGAATATGCGCCGTTAATATTCTTTCTAACAACTGTACCCTCTCAACAAGTGCAGGCGTAGAAAAATATTTTTTATAGTTTTCTTCATTTAATGCCATCCAATTGCTCAAAAAATAAGTAGATGAAACATCAAATACCTGTAGGGTAAATCGGTTTAAATAAACACGGTCTACCTGCAGCGTCGTAGACTGCTGATGGATATCAAGCGTCCAATGGTTTAAATTCATGAATTGCTGAAAACTCTCAAAACCCTGCTCTATACAGGTTACCATTAAACGACTCCCTTTGAGCTTATACTGTATCAAAGGATAATGGTACAATAGCAACTCATCATCGCGATGATGATGAAACAAAACATCGTTCTCTGGTATGGCACGAGCAATGGCAGCGCGTACTACCGGTATTTCATCTAATGAGAAATGATTCTCAAAAACCAACCGCAGGATTTGTATCTTTTTCATATAGAGAATATTTTCCTGTAAAATTTTGACCTGAATAGGCTAACCGCAAAAGATACATATCATCAGTTTAATTGTCAACCCCCTTTTTTGGGGATTTTTCGATAATCCATGCTTTAACTAGTTTATTCCTGCACGCAGGCCATAACTTCCTTTCCCATTAATATTGATGACAACTTCTGCCTGAAAAACAATGGAAGAATCTATATTCACTAATACCGTTTGCCCTATTTAAACTTATCTTGACCAGGCTATCCAATCTGTGGCGCTATTATAAGTCACCAGTACGCATGGTATCTGCGCTGTGAACAACCCGTAAAAAATTTTTTAAAATGATCGATGAAAACCATTTACCTATTGGCCAATGGATCTCTTTTTATTGATCGCATGCAAAGCATTTTCTAACACTCATCTATGAAAATAAAGATTGACAAAACAAAGTTGATGGATAAAAATTTTGACATAAATTTCCTTTTATGCCCAACTTTATAAGCCGCCTTTTAATTTTTTTGTGCGTACACTTATTTACTTGCATGTAAAAAATACTGATCAAAATATTTTTTAATGATAACAATAACAAGATCAATCAACTCTATCATTCAATTGTCCATCTTTTTAATTTGAATAAAAAATTTTTGTGGTGCCTTTTCTGAAATAATATCATTTTTTGAATCGCTTATCGCTTCATGAAAAATGAGTGAACAAAATTTTTTATTCCTTTTCCAATAAATAATGTTTTTGCATATCACTGAGAGTTGATTAACTTTATTTTGAAATAATATATTTTCATCATTGGGTCATTAAACGGCTACATATGTATATCCGTTGGCTTTGCCTGATTAGCGGTTGTGGTTTTTTGATCTCTATCGGTTGTCATAAAGCAGGCATAAATACCCCACCCGATATAGGCTACGCATATTTCCCGATTTATGTGGGTATGGAAAGGCATTATTGGCTCGACTCTATATTATATCACGATTTTGATGGATCGGTAGACACCATATGGTATGAGGTATTTGACCGTGTAGACACTGCTTTCATAGATGGCGCAAATCAACAAACGTTTCGCGTATTACGTCAGTTGCGCAAAATAGGCGATGATCATTGGTATCCCAACAAAACATATACTATTACTGTATTGCCAACGAGAATAGAATGGATGGAAGATAACCTGCGCTTCATTAAGCTCACCTTTCCTATTCAACAGGGATTAAGCTGGAATGGCAACGCGTATATCGAATCTAATCTGAATCCCGAACTCCAGTATTTGAATGGATGGCAATATCAATATCAAAAAGTCAATGTTCCGGATAGTGTAAATGATATGCATTTCGATTCCACTCTCGTGGTCTTAGAAGCAAATGATAGTCTTCAAAGCAATGCTTATGCTTTTCGCACATATAGTCGGGAAAATTATGCTCTTCATGTAGGACTCATTAAACAGCATTTCATTCATTGGGAGCAACAATGTACTGGCTATGATCAGCAAGGCAATTGCCTTTCGCTAAAACCGCGTAAGGGCTTTGAAGTGATTCTTCGTTTGAAAGATACGCTTTAATCGGCTTGGAAAAGAGCTATAAACATCTCATCTCCACCAATATCATAACTCGTGATGAGTTGCCGATCTATACAGCGCAATCCTTGTTGGGCAATGGCTGCCACCACTTCTTCATTTTCTTCTCGAAAAACTGAACAAGTGATATAGGCAAAATAAGCTCCCGGCCGGAGATACGGGATAGCCTGCCACACTATATTTCGCTGCTGTTGTTGAAAATCCACAAGCCGATTGGGATGAAAAAAATACAATTGCTCGGGCGTACGTGCCCAGGTACCGCTACCACTACAAGGCACATCGGCAATGATCAAGTCAAACGACTGCCTACCCAATACTCGCCTAAGCTCCCTTTCTCGCCCCACATCTACTGCCGCCGAGGAGTACGAGCGAATGCCAGCCAAACGAAATCGCTTGTGTAAATTGGCCAGGATGCTGGGGCGAATATCAGTGACCATAAATCGCTCCACGGGAAGGGTATCGAATAAGTATATCGACTTACCTCCGCTACCAGCACAGCAATCCCATACATGCCAACGACGCGCGGGATCTTTCATGAATCGATCAATGAGCCAGCGCATCACCGCCTGCGAAGCATAATCCTGCACCACATAATCACCTCCCTCAACGCCCGATACTTGTTGCGATAAGTCAACACTTGCGGGAAATGCCCAAGTATGTGCACTGAGCTTTTCACCCACATTGCCCCTGATTTGAACGACTGATTCATGGCCTGGCCGAATACGCAAGAACACCCGAGGCTGCAGTAAAAAGCTTTGGGCAAAAGCACGCAGATCTAATCCTTCGCTGCTATGATCGCCCCAGGGAAATAGCTCTTCAAACCGAAAATCTAAAAAGCTGCAAGCTCTTTCCAGGGGCGCTGGAAGCGAAGTTGCCGAAAAAGCAGATAGCCATTCAGGACGCAATTGTTGAATAAGTGGAACTGGGTTTGCTTCACAAATGAAATAACCCTTCAGCATCTTTTCGAGCGGAGAAGCATTGCGCAAAGTATGCCCCATTCGAAAATAGGCATACAACAACTGTGTGATATAGCGCCGATCGCGCGCACCCAACTGCGGATGCTGTCGGAATGCATTTTTGAGATAACGATGTAAAGGCATATCGCCCGAATAAGCCTCTAAGAACGACAAGGCTTTTTGTACATAGCCCTGAAACAAGGTGGAGGAAGGAGTGGTCATCACAGCTCGAGCAAGGCTTTCACGGGGTCTTTACCAAACAACAGCTGCTGAGGATTCTCGAGCAATTCCTTTACGCGTACCAGGAAGCTCACCGACTCACGTCCGTCGATGATGCGATGATCATAGCTCAAAGCTACATACATCATGGGGCGCACCACTACCTGACCATTAACCACCACAGGACGCTCCTGAATCTTATGCATGCCTAAAATAGCCGCCTGAGGAATATTGAGAATAGGAGTACTCATGAGCGAGCCAAATACACCTCCATTGGTAATGGTAAACGTACCTCCAGTCATTTCTTCAATAGTGAGCTTACCTTCACGGGCCTTAGTAGCCAATTCGAGCACTTTTCTTTCAATTTCTGCCATGGAGAGGCTCTCGGCATTGCGAATCACCGGCACTACCAATCCACGCGGGGTACTCACGGCAATAGAAATATCGCAATAGTCGTGATAAACAATATCATCTCCATCGATATAGGCATTCACTGCTGGCCATTCTTGAAGAGCATAGCAACATGCCTTCGTGAAAAAGCTCATAAACCCCAGATTCACCCCATGTTTTTCCTTGAATGCCTCTTTATATTGGCTACGGATTTGCATAATGGCGCTCATATCTACTTCGTTGAAAGTAGTGAGCATGGCCGTAGCGTTTTTGGCTTCTACGAGCCTGCGGGAGATGGTGCGCCGTAAATTGCTCATGCGTTCACGGCGTTCATTACGGCTAAAAAGTGCTTGCCCGGTCTTCATGCCTGGATGCTGAAGAGCGGCGCGAACATCGTCGCGGCGAATCTTACCTGCGGGGCCTGTACCCTTCACCTCCTGAGGAGAAAGATGTTGCTCGGCCATGAGAGCGGCTGCCAGCGGAGTAGCACGAGGGAGTGCAGACTGAGTAGCGGCTGCACTGTCGGTAGGCGCACTAGCCTTCGCAGGCTCTACGGTGATGGAAACATGTGCCGGCGAGGAGCTGGCCAACTCAGGCTCGGAACTGGCTACTGCTGCTTCAAAGGGTTTCTGGGTAGAAGAATCGGCTTGCAGATCGATCACCGCAATAACTGCTCCCACCTCCACATCCTGGCCTTCTGCCACCCGATGATGCAACAATCCTCTCGCTTCAGCTCGCAGCTCAAAGCTGGCCTTTTCCGACTCCAATTCGGCAATCACTTCGTCTAGCTCCACCCTTTCCCCATCAGACTTTAGCCATTTGGCCAAAGTCACTTGCTGAATAGACTCCCCTACCGATGGCACCTTTACCTCTATCGAAGAAGCTATTTTGGCAGCTTTTGGAGTGGCTTCTGGAGTTGCCTCCGTAACAGCCTTATCGGAGGGAGAAGAATCTTGTTCCACAGGTGAGGATGAAGATGCTGCTGTTGATGTAGCTGAAGCAGGCATGGGTACATCGGTATCAATCTCGGCAATGGTGCTACCCACCTGAGCATCTGATCCTTCTGGAGTAAGGATGTGCAAACGGCCAGCCATCTCGGCACGGATTTCAAAACTGGCCTTTTCCGATTCGATTTCAGCTATCACTTCATCTTGTTGTACAAAATCTCCATCGTTCTTCAACCAACGGGCAATCGTTACTTCACTAATCGATTCTCCAATGGGCGGTACGGTTACAGTTTGCATAATAATGTGTTTTCAAAATCATTTTAGGCTAAAAGCAGTTTCAATAATCTCTTCTTGTTCCTGATGATGAATGCGAGCAAAGCCAGTAGCTGGTGCTGCGCTGGGATTACGACTGATGATGCCAAAGCTAAAGCCATCTATCTTCAAATTCAACTGGAGATAGCCAGCAGCACCCATGTTGAGCGGTTCCTCCTGCACCCAGAACCAGCTGGCTTGGTTATATTTCTGCACCAATTGCTGAATTTGCTTAACGGGTAAAGGATAAAGTTGTTCGAGTCTGATGATAGCCACATCGTTGCGATGATCTTTTTCTTGCTTTTCTTTTAATTCAAAATAAATTTTTCCCGAACAAAACAGCACTTTCCGAATGGTACTCGGATGCTTAGCGGCTTCAGGATCATCGAGCAATTCTTGAAACCGCCCTTTGGTAAATTCTTGCCAATCACTGTAGCTGCCGGGATGCCGCAGATTGGCCTTAGGCGACATGTTGACGAGTGGCTTACGGAAAGGCCAGGCCAGCTGACGGCGTAGGGCGTGGAAAAAATTGGCTGCTGTAGTGATATTGGTGACTACCATATTGAGCTCGGCACACATTTGCAAAAAGCGTTCGAGCCGTGCACTGGAATGATCGGGCCCACCAGCTTCATAGCCATGGGGAAGCAATAAGACTAATCCATTCATGATACCCCATTTCTGCTCGGCACTGCTGATGTATTGATCAATCATCACTTGACCACCATTGGCAAAATCCCCATATTGTGCTTCCCAAATGGTGAGCACATGCGGATTGGCCATGGCATAGCCATATTCATAGCCTAGTACGGCCAACTCGCTGAGCAAAGAATTATAAATGAAAAAACGACCTTGTTTGTCACTCAGCTGGCTAAGACGATTGTATTCTTGATTGGTTTGTTCGTCGTAAATCACTGCGTGCCGATGTGAAAAAGTGCCCCGTTTCACATCTTCCCCACTAAGCCTCACATCTTTGCCTTCTACCAGGATCGAAGCATAGGCCAGTAATTCGGCTGTTGCCCAATCTATTTTACCCGATTCTTCAAACAACTTCACCTTATCTTGAAGCAATTTGGCCACTTTGCGCAACGGATGAAAATCGTTAGGCCAGTGCATGAGCTTATAAAACAAATCGCGAATGATTTCTTCGGGAACGGCTGTTTCGGGTGAATGGTCAAAATCTTCTGGTTTGGCCATTCTAAGCTCGCTCCACCATTTTTCTGGCTTTTGATAGGTATATGGCAAAGGTTTTTGCTTCACCTCATCGAGTCGTTCTTGAAGTATTTGCCAGTAATGTTTCTCCATTTCTTTTGCCAGCTCTTGAGCCTCAACATCACCTTCTTGTAATAGCCGCTGGGTATACACTTCGCGCGGGTCGGGGTGTTTTTCAATTAAGGCATACAGATGTGGCTGGGTAAACTTAGGTTCATCGCCTTCGTTGTGACCATGCCGGCGATAGCAAACCATATCTACAAAAATATCTTCATGAAATTGCTGTCGATAACGGGTAGCTATTTCAACCACTTTTACCACCATTTCAGGATCATCGCCATTCACATGGAACACAGGAGCCTGAATCATGGTGGCCACAGAAGTACAATAATCGCTACTGCGGGCATCGTCGAAATCTGTGGTGAAGCCAATTTGGTTGTTGATGACAAAATGCAAGGTGCCTCCCACGAAATAACCTTTGAGCTTGCTCATCTGGAGAAGCTCATAGACCACCCCCTGCCCTGCCAGGGCGGCGTCGCCGTGGATGAGTATGGGCAATATTTGCTGGTAATCGCTCTGATAGAGGGTATCGGCCTTTGCTCGGGCAAACCCTGCTACTACAGGATCTACGGCTTCGAGATGCGAAGGGTTGGGACAAAGTTGTAGGTTTAAGCTATGCCCAGAAGCGGTATTGACCTGACTCCGAAAGCCCAGATGATATTTCACATCGCCACTACCCATGTAATTGTCGGCCGGCAAAGCACCTTCAAACTCTCTAAAAATTTGCTCATAGGTTTTTCCCAAAATATTGGCCAGGACGTTCAACCTGCCCCGATGTGCCATGCCTATAACCACTTCTTTTACACCCAATAAGGCTGCCTGATCGATAATCGCATCCAAAGCAGGAATGGTAGTTTCTCCCCCTTCCAATGAAAATCGCTTTTGGCCAATGAATTTGGTGTGAAGAAACTTTTCAAACACCACTCCCTCGTTGAGCTTTTCCAGGATTCGTCTTTTTTTCTGGAGGGGAAGTGGCTGTTGCAAGGTGGTTTCCACTTCACGCTGTATCCAAGCCTCTTTCTCTGGATCGTTGATGTAGGTAAATTGCACGCCTACATTTCCGGTATAACATTTTTTCAAGAAATTCAAAATATCGCGCAGCGAAGCTTTGCCCAAGCCCACCGTTTGACCCACATAAAAGGTTTGATCCAGATCGGCATCAGATAGCCCAAAATATTCCAATGCCAAGTTGGCTCGCCGATCTTTGCGTGGGCGAATAGGATTGGTTGTGGCCACCAGATGCCCTTTCCGACGGTATGCTACAATGAGCCGATATACAGCTAGTTCTTTATTGAGCTGTTGTTCATCGAGTGCGGTGCCCGACGGCTTGCCGTCGCCAAAGGTTAAGGCAAAATCGAAACCCTCGAAAAAATGTGCCCACTCGGGATCTACAGCCGCCGGATTTTGCTTGTATTCCCGATAAAGTTGTTCGATATAAGCAGGATGAGAGTGGGTCACAAAAGAAAAATCTTTCATATGTGTTGGTTTACACCTCGTGGAGTAGACCTCCCTTATACAGGAAGGGGCAGGTATTTTTGCAAATATCGCTTGTTTTTTCGATATCTTCCTGGGCAAACCCACAATTTAACGAAGGTTTTCTGGTCTACAAATCTAGAAATTCATGTAATCAGTAATCAAAAATAAATTCCTAACTTTGCCCATTCAAACCGAACAATGATTTCATATGGCAAATCACCAGGCAACCAAAAAAGATGTTCGTAAATCACTGAAACGAAGGCTACAAAATCGCTATTATGGCAAGACGACCCGAAATGCCGTGCGTGCATTGAAAGCCATTACCGATCCAGAACAATATCGGGAAAAGCTGCCCACCGTGATTTCTATGGTCGATAAACTGGCTAAAAGGGGAGTAATTCATAAAAACAAAGCCTCTAACCTAAAATCTAAATTGATGAAAAAAGCTCATCAACTATCGGCTACTACCCATCACACCTCTTAATATCATAGCTAATCGCTGAAAAGCTTTACAAAGGCATCGTAGCGTTGTTTTTTCAAATGCTTTTGGCCTGCTCTACTCAATAAGGGTCATATTTAAGATTTCATGTTTACTCAATTATACCCGGGCCCATTTGTTTCTGGGTTTTAATTATTGTATCATGGGTTGTTTTTACTTTTCGTGTGCACAATTTATTGCTCAATAGCAATTATTTCGTGCATATTCCTCAACAACTTTATTTATGCTACCCGGCTTCCCTCACTTATGTTAAACTCATGTAACATGATGGATATACTGCTCATTGCCTAACTAATCAACGATCATATTGTATCGGAAAAATCGTTTATGGAAGATTAAAGTACTTGCGTTATCCTACAAAAAGGATGAATGGTTTTTATGATTGCATCACATGAAAAAATCTTTCATCCCTTAGCAAAACCCAAGCATGTTTTTCCTGGCTTAATTTTTTAAGGTTGAAGTATCGTATGCACTGGCTTCATTAAGTCGATGAATATGTTTATCTGTAAGCTGAACTGCAGCCGATTGCATGATTTCATTGAGCTGATACACATTGGTAGCACTGACAATAGCGCTAGTCACCGTAGGTTGATGGATTAACCACGACAAAGCCACTTGTGAAGGTGTAGCTTGAATATCTTTTGCTACCTCATCGAGTGCTCGTAAAATGTTTAATCCACGTGGATTCAAGTATTTCTGAACAACCTGTTCGCCTCGTGCACTCTTGTGTTTATCTTCTATAGTGCGGTATTTACCCGTTAGAAATCCACTTGCTAGTGCATAATAAGCCATCACGCCCAAATGTTGTTGTAAACAAAAATCTCGATAAGTAGTCTCAAAATCTTGACGATCGTAAAGATTATATAAGGGTTGCAAGCAGATGTATCTTGGAAGATGAAGTTCACGGTTTATTTGTAAGGATTGTTGCAATCGTTCTAATGTAAAATTAGAAGCGCCGATATAGCGCACCTTGCCTTGCTGTATCAATTGCTGATAAGCTTCTAATGTTTCTTCAATAGGCGTGGATAAGTCATCATAATGAGATAGATACAAATCAATATAATCAGTTTGTAATCTTTTCAGTGAAAGCTCTGCTTGCTCTAAAATATGTGCACGGGCTAGTGTACGTTTTCCAATGCCCACATCACTGCCTACTTTAGTGGCTATGATGACCTCATTTCGCTTGTGTGTGCGCTTAAGCCACTTGCCAATAATTGTTTCTGATTCTCCACCTTTATTACCTGGCACCCAACGTGAATAAGTATTGGCAGTATCGATAAAATTAAATCCTTTAGCTATCCAATGATCCAACAAGCGAAAGGAAGTTTGTTCATCAGCCGTCCAACCAAACACATTTCCTCCGAAGCAAAGCGGAGAAACTTGTAAATCTGAACTGCCTAATATCCGATAACGCATAGTTTACCGTGTTGTTAATGATAAGATAAAAATAATTCTTGCTCATTCAAAAATAAAAAAAGCAGCCTACTCGGCTGCTTGATGTGCATAACTTCGCTCTGTTTGCATGATTAAAGCAATGTAGCTTCCAAATCAATTTTAGCCGTAAGCGATTTGCTAATGGGGCAATTGGCTTTAGCATCTTCTGCACATTGCTGGAATTTTTCCTTAGAGATACCAGGCACTTTTGCTTTTAAAACAAGCTTGGAATGGGTAATAGTTCCATTCTCGAGCGTAACTTCGGCAACCGTTTCGAGGCTTTCTGGAGTAAAACCAGCTTCGCCTAAAACAAAACTCAGTTTCATGTTGAAACATCCAGCATGTGCGGCTGCAATTAACTCTTCTGGGTTGGTGTAAGTACCATTTTCAAATCTCGATTTGTAATCATAAGGAGTGTTGTTCAGCACTTTGCTTTGAGTGGTAAGTGTTCCCGTTCCTTCCTTACCAGTACCTTTCCAAATGGCTGTGGCTGTACGTTTCATACATTATAATTTTAAGTTGAAAAATAAAAAATATGTGTTATTGAACTCATAAAAAGTATACAATATTCCTCAACTATTGTTTGAACACAATATCTAACCAAATGAGATCTGACAACTGTTTGACAAACATAATTAAGCTTCTTTCATAAAGGGATAGCGATAATCTCTCACAGGCACAAAGGTTTCTTTGATTGTGCGCACACTTAACCAGCGATAGAGATTGAGCATAGAACCCGCTTTATCATTCGTTCCAGAAGCTCGAGCTCCACCGAAAGGTTGCTGACCAACTACAGCGCCTGTAGGCTTATCGTTGATATAAAAATTACCTGCACTATTGACTAATTTTTGTTCGGCAAGGATAATGGCATCTCTATCGGTAGCAAAGATAGAGCCTGTGAGCGCATAAGGTGAGGTTTGATCAACCAAATCGAGGACCTCAGCAAATTTTTGGGCATCATATACATAAATCGACAATACGGGTCCAAAAATTTCTTCTTCCATAGTTATAAAATGAGGATCACTTACCTCAATCAGCGTAGGTTCTATGAAATACCCTGCCGATTTATCGGCATGACCTCCTGCTAAGATCTTGGCCTGTGTACTCTTTCGAGCTTGTTCAATATATCCATTAATCTTATCAAAAGCTTTTTCATCGATTACTGCATTGATAAAATTACTGAAATCCTCCACCACACCCATTTTCATGGTTTTCATTTCACGAATCAATTTTTCCTTGATTTCATCGGCCAAATTACTAGGCAAATAAGCTCTTGAGGCTGCCGAACATTTTTGCCCCTGGTATTCAAAAGCTCCTCTTGCCAGGTTGGCAACGACAGCATCCACATCGGCTGATGCATGCACGACAACAAAATCTTTTCCGCCGGTTTCACCTACTATTCTAGGATACGATTTATATTGAGCTATATTTTGCCCAATGCTATTCCACATACTTCGAAATACACCCGTAGATCCCGTAAAATGCACACCTGCAAAATTTGGATGCGCAAAACAAATACGACCTACTTCCGCTCCTGGAGCATATACCAAGTTGATGACGCCAGCCGGCAATCCTGCTTCTATGAGAATACGCATAAATTGTTGTGCGGCGTATATTTGTGTTTCTGCGGGTTTCCACACCACTACATTGCCGCACATGGCAGCTACTGTAGGAAGATTGCCGCCAATAGAAGTGAAGTTAAAAGGAGTAATTGCCAGCACAAAACCTTCTAACGGCCGATATTCCAAACGATTATAGGCTCCTGCGGGCGAAATGGGTTGCTGGGCATAAATTTCACTTAGGTAATACACATTAAACCGAAGAAAATCGGCTAATTCGCATACAGCATCAATTTCCGATTGAAAGACGTTCTTGCTTTGTCCTAACATGGTTGTGGCATTCATGGCATAGCGATAACGCCCAGTAATCAGGTCGGCAGCTTTTAAAAATATGCTCGCTCGATGCTCCCAAGGCATGGCTGCCCACGAAGCTCTAGCCTTCAAGGCTGCCTCAATAGCTGCTTGAATATGGCTGTTATCTCCACGATGATAATAGCCAAGAATATGCTGCAGATCATGTGGTGGACGAATGGCTATCCTTTGCCCAGTACGCACTTCTTGACCACCAATATACATGGGAATATCGAGCTCCACCGATTTGAAATGAGTGAGTTGCTGCTTCAACAACAAGCGCTCCTGTGACCCTGGAGCATAGGCATAAACAGGCTCATTTTGTGGTTCTGTAAAATAAAAATACCCGTTACTCATAGGAAAAGATTTCTACAAATTTACGATTTCACATAAACAACATAGTACGTAGTTTTTTGTGAAATTACTGAACTTATAGTTTCTTTGCCAAACAGATGATTGCTCCATATGTCTTTTCTTTCCCAAATTCGTTTCACGATTACACTTTTATTCAGGGCATTGTACATTCTCATACAACGCAAACGTGAAACTAAAAAGGCTATATCTGTACTTCAAAATGAAGAAGCCGAAATGCAGCATAAACTTTCAAAAGAGCTATTTAAAAAAATTGTTGTTAGCTATGGAATCTATAATCCAATTGTTGTAGAAGGCTTTACTCGGTTGCATGGACGTAAACCCACTGAAATAGAAAAACAACGAATGATTTATTATTTTATTTGTAGCTCATTATTCGATGATTTCATTGATCAACAACATATGCCAGCAGAACGCTTGTATGCATTGTCGTTTTCACCAGAAAAGATTCTAGATGCGAATCATGAAGAACGCCTATTTATAAAATGTCATCATTGGTTATACCAACAAGTAAATCAACAACAGTCATATACAGAACTCATACACAAATTGTTTGCGGCACAAGCAGATTCTCGAAAACAATTGCATTCAAACATTCCCACGAAAGAAGTATTAGATATCACCTTTCAAAAAGGAGGATATGCCGTTGAGCTGTGTAGCTATTACCTCGAAGAAAACATTTCCTGCGAAGAGAGAAACATTTGGTTTCAAGTAGGAGTCTTGATTCAACTGATCAACGATTTGTTTGATGCCTGGAAAGATTCTTCACAAAATATTGTTTCTTCTGTATGGGCTATTCAAGACATGTATATCTTTGAAAAAGTATTTGTAGAACAGGTAATGAAGTTGTGGAAGATGATACGAAGTTTGCCTATTTCAGATCGACATAAATCTTATCTCATCCTTTCGCTGTCTGGTACACTTGCATTTGGATATATTGCCATTCAACAATTGAAACATATTCAGAGCGGCCAAACTCATTTGCCTAAATACAATCCCTCGCAAAGAAAATACTGGATCATTGACATGGAAAAAACCAAAAATCTCTTATCTTGGGTGAAATGGACTCATCAATTATTCCAACAAGCTATGCATCTGATGCAATTAACCAATTCCAGGTAACCATATATTCTAAAAGTAATGCTTTCTCATATGCTGGACAATAAAAATAATATTTGATAAAACTTAATGGCGTAAACCAGCGCTTAAATGGATTACGCAACATCGCATAAAATCCTGCTTCAAAAAAAACAAATTCGGGATCATGCCTATCACAATCGAGCAGGTAATCATTGATCGATAATGGAAACCCGGGCTTCTCGCCAAAGCGCATCAATGCAGTACTCAAAATTACCGAATCCATAAATGAGTGTGTCTTGCTCATCACCTGTTGAATATCTGCACATAACTGCGGCACATAAGGCTTCAGCCATTCGGGGTGTGCATTATACCACAGTCTGGCTACATGATACAACAAGATGGGCGGACGTGCATAATGGGGAGAAATATAAGCAGCATCATATAGATATTTGCGTTGAGCTATCATTTGTTCTAACCAAAATACACTTGCACTATCTGATTGATGAAATGGTACATGATACGTATATAACAAGGTGAGTATATTACATAAAACGCAAAAATCTATATCAACAGGCATTTTCTTACCAAACCATGTCGAATAAAAGGGAAGATCTCGATATCTTCGATAGGTATTCCGAATACGGCGATGTACTCGATTAGCATATAACCTCAGATATGCGTGATAAGCCTCTACCAAGCTATCTGTTGGATGCAAAGACAACCAAATTATACTGGCATCATCAGCATCATCGGGTAATGCATTCATGTATCGAAAAGGTTTAAGCAAAAAAGAATTGGGAAATACCACGGGAGGATCAACTGGCCAGAAATTATAACTCAATGGATGAATAGATTTTTGATAATGAGGATAAGCCAAACAAGCACGATATGCAATAGTGTCTATGATTGTCGTGCAACTATCGGGCAGCAATGCTTTAAGTGAATTTAGGGTGTATACAATCAAAGCTGTAAAAAAAAATATTGTTATCTGGCTTAGCTGGATGTGGAAATGCAGCATATACCCGATAAGAAGGGAACATTCCTGAATAATAAAAGCCTGATTTTACTACCTGTGTACGAGCTATGCTTTGAAGTAACTCGGTATAACGTTTGGTAGAATATTGGGATTGAGCAGATAAAAAAGTATAAGAGCACACGCTAATCATGACCAACACCAAATACACTCGGCGATACATTGTACCAAATTAACAAACTTTCTACAAACAAAAAGCCCCGGAATCTTCCGGGGCTTGCTTTGTATAGGAAATATGGTGTAAATACCACCGCTTAGAAACTATATCTTAGACCCAATTGCATATACCAAGTGCTCGATGGACTAATCACGTCCTGGAATGGATGATCTACCAGCTTACCCCCAATATTTTGCAGATTATATTGGGGTACTCCATTTACCACAGACTTAAAGATGAGTGGGTTGCGGGTATAAATGGTTTTAACGATACCCCAATTTTTGTTTATCAAATTGAGGAAGTTTAGAATGTCCACTGAGAACTGAAGATCATGTTTGGTTTTATTCTTACCGGTCAAGATATAAAAGTCTTGCAAAACTTTTATATCTACTTCATTGTACCATGGATATAAAGCTGCATTTCGTTGGGCATATTCGCCACGATGCTTTTTGAGATAAGGAGAATTATTGATAAATCTGTCAAACGCTGCTTGCTGATCTTGTGCAGAGAAAGTAACAGGGTTGCCATTTACAGTAGTGGTATAAGGCAAGAAGGTAAGTTCACTAGCCGACTTAGGAATATACATCAGATCTGTACTGTTGTTTCCATCATTATTTAAATCACCATTGATGACAAAACTGTAATTGTTTAGGTTTTCTCCTTGATAGAAAAGAGAGATAGTGGTAGCAAAATGTTGCGCATATGTAAATCGATAAGAAAGATCTGCCACTATCCGATGAGGTACAAAGTAAGAAGAATATCCCAGTTCTACAGCATTGGAGGTGCCTACGTTTGGATTGGAATTCCATACCGAAGTGGCCTGAGAGCCAGGATTATCGGTCACAGATTTGGATTGTGTGAAAGTATAAGCTATAGATCCATAAAACCCATTGGAGAAAGATTTACTGAGTTGAGCAGTAATGGAATATGCATATCCTTTATTGGTATTTTCTAACACAATTGCAGTAGCGATATTGTTATAGTAATATCGATTGCTGGTAGAAGAGAATCGAGGCCTTGTAACACCAGGAGCATCAATGATCGTGTTATCAGGATCTTTCATATTGGCATTGCGCATCTTCACGGCATGAATATCCTTGGTATACATGGCTTCAATAGTAGCCACAAATCCATTCCCCAGAGATTTATCTGCAGCTAAATCGGTACGCCAAACTTGGGGGAATTTAAAGTTGGGATCAATCAACACAAAATTTGCGGGAACAGTATTAGACGGGGTTTTTGGAAAATTATTGAGATAGGCATTGGGGTCGGGATTAAATTTATAATTCTGCAATTGTGTGGGGTCAATCACCCGAACACTATTTTGGTACATCCCGCTATTGGTGGGCATATTGGTAAGCCATACAAAAGGAATGCGGCCCGTGAAGATACCCGTACCTCCACGCACAATCAATGTATTGTCTTTTAACACATCCCAACGAAATCCTACACGTGGAGAGAGCAAAATAGATCCTTTAGGCCATTTCCCCGTGTTGTAATGCGTCATGTTTCCATGCTCATCAGGGAAGCTTAAGGCGGTAATCGCAGGATTTTCAAGGGGCTGCTCCAGATAAATGGGCTTATCTGCACGAAGACCAATTGTCAACCGCAAAGCCCTGTTTACATCATATTGATCTTGTACATAAACGCCCAATTGACCAAGTTTCAAATTTGCAGAATATACACCTCCACCAGGGTTTGCATAAGAATAGGTATATGCATAGTATACAGGTGCCTGATTTGTAATGAAATCATTTAGCGTGTTGTATATGTAATAACTTTCTGAACCAGGCATAAACATGTTGCCTACGCGCTGATATTCAAAAGTAGCACCTGCTACGATGGTATGGTTTTTTACATAATAAGTATAATTATCGGTGACATCAAACACATTATTAATCACATCATTGTGATAAGTAAACGGATCCATGCCTACACTGATGTAATTACTTCCACTTCCGTTGAAAATATCGATTGTAGGGAATACTTTCCCTGGGAAGGTGCGGGTACTACGGATACGGGAATAAGCCAGTAAAAATTGATTGGCCATCTTGTTGTTGAAATTGCTGTTTAACTCAACGGTGGCCGTGCGTACGATGTTCTTAAATCCATAGTTTGAATTGGCAAAGGCCATCGAA
This sequence comes from Thermoflavifilum sp., assembly GCA_023511875.1. Taxonomy (GTDB): domain Bacteria; phylum Bacteroidota; class Bacteroidia; order Chitinophagales; family Chitinophagaceae; genus Thermoflavifilum. The sequence continues at coordinate 80,764 of JAIMAQ010000009.1, read as the reverse complement.
TTATTGCTAAAACGAGAGTTAGGCAGTCGACTTAATGTACCTGTACGACCCGTTACGCTAAAGCCTCCACCCCCCGGTACACTAGTTGCATTCACTTGCTGATCACTTGTAGCCACGAAATCGCTATACTTCACCGTAAGCTTGTGTTTAGTGCTGATATTCCAATCAATCTTGGCTAATATTTTATGATTTTTTCTTTCAAAATTGGGGAAGTTATCATAAGCACCTGGATCATAGTTGTACGTATTTTTCAGGTAATCGGCTAGCTTTTTAAGCGAATCAATGGGAGTAGAAGAAACAATTCCTTTGCCGGAACCACCCGCTGGTGAATAGTTGATACCTGGGCTATTCCCTTTTTCCAATTCTGCATTCACGAAGAAAAACAACTTGTTCTTGATAATAGGGCCTCCCAATGTGGCTCCATAAATAGAGTTCGAGCTCTTAACAATTTGGTTTTTGATATTCACATCTCCCACATGCGTACCAATGAAATTTTGATTTCTAAAATATCCGTAAGCTGAACCATGAAATGTATTGGTTCCACTCTTGGTAACCGCATTTATACCTGCACCCGTGAAACCCGATTGGCGTACATCGTAAGGTGCAATATTAACAGATATCTGCTCGTAGGCATCTAAGGAAATCGGTTGATCGCCTCCTCCTGGAAGGGGATCCGAACTAAGACCAAAGTTATTGTTCAGGTTAGCTCCATCGACTTGCAAGTTATTATACCGTCCATCGCGGCCAGCAAAGCTCGTTCCATCCGATTGTGGAGTAAGTTTAGTAAAATCTATAATACTTCGACTCACAGAAGGAAGTGTTTGCAGCTGTTCCACGTTGATCACTGTTGCGGCACCTGTGCGTTCTTGAGCAAGCTTTCGTGCACTCACTACGGTGAGTTCCTGCAATTGCTTACCTGTTTGCTGCAGTTGCGCAGCCAGATTATAAGGTTCACCCAACCTCAATTGAATGCCATCGTATACTGCCGTTTGGTATCCAATATAAGATATCTGCACCCGATAAGGACCGCCAACGCGCATCCCCTGGATAGCAAAGCTCCCGTTAGCCTGAGTCACCGTTCCATACACGGTTCCAGAAGGAATATGGGTAGCCTTTACAGTAGCCCCTGCCAATGGCTTACCATTGACATCGGTAACCGTACCCACCAAACTACTGTTGGTGACCTGACCGAGAGCTGTGAAAATGCTACTTATCCATAAGCAGGTAAGTAAGAGTAATTTTTTGTAGTGCATAGCTTATGAGGTTTTAGTTTTCAGGTGCAAAAAAAGTAAATAAATTCCTAAATAAAGTGAACAAATTATGAACTTTTTAACTGCTGTTTTGTCAGATTTCTGCTTTAAAACAGATCCCCTCTCTGTAAAACTGGCTATTGAAAAACATTTAGCCAGTAGAGATATTGTATCTTTGTATTTTTGAGTAATACTTTGAATGAGTAATACTTTGAAATTATGTTAGACACTATTGAATCTGCCATTGAAGATATCCGAAAAGGGAAGTTGGTGATAGTTGTAGACGATGAATCACGCGAAAACGAAGGAGATTTTGTTGGCGCCGCGCACACCGTCACTCCTGAAATAATCAATTTCATGTCTATTCATGGGCGCGGATTGATTTGTGCACCCCTTTCTGCCGAACGTTGCGACGAGCTCGGACTTGACCTCATGGTGCAACACAATACCGCTCCCCACCAAACGCCATTCACCGTTTCCGTAGATCTACTGGGGCATGGATGTACCACAGGCATTTCGGCACATGATCGGGCAAAGACCGTACGTGCATTAGTTGATTCGGCTACTCGCAAAGAAGATCTGGGCAAGCCTGGTCACATCTTTCCGCTGCGAGCCATGCCTGGAGGCGTGTTGCGCAGAGCTGGTCATACCGAAGCAACCGTCGATCTGGTTCGGCTGGCTGGTTTTCCCCCACCCCACGGCGGTGTTTTGGTAGAAATCATGAACGAAGATGGTACGATGGCGCGATTGCCCGAATTGAAAAAAATTGCTCAGAAATTTGATCTCAAACTCATCTCTATCCAAGACCTGATTGCTTATCGCCTACGTACCGAATCGCTGATCGAAGAGGTTGTACGCGTAAAGATGCCCACGCAATACGGATTTTTTGACCTAGTGGCCTTTCGCCAAACCAATTCGGGCGACATTCACCTGGCACTGGTAAAAGGGCAATGGGAAAAAGATGAACCCATTCTGGTACGGGTGCATTCCTCTTGCTTCACGGGCGACATCCTGCATTCCTTGCGCTGCGACTGTGGCGAACAACTGCATGCCGCTATGCAAATGGTAGAAAAAGCGGGTAAGGGTGTAGTGCTTTATATGAATCAAGAAGGTCGCGGCATTGGCTTGATCAACAAGCTAAAAGCCTATAAACTACAAGAAGAAGGCAAAGATACCGTAGAAGCTAATCTAGCACTGGGCTTTAAGATGGACGAACGCGACTACGGTGTGGGTGCCCAAATCCTGCGTTACCTGGGCGTAACCAAAATGCGGCTCATGACCAATAATCCCAAAAAACGAGCTGGTCTAAGCGGCTATGGCCTGGAAATCGTCGAAAACGTGCCCATTGAGATCTGCCCAAATCCCTACAATGAATTTTATCTAAAAACCAAACGCGATAAAATGGGGCATGAAATTTTAAAAGGAGCTCAATCCTCCTCAAATGCTCCACACGTATAGACCTAACCTCCTTTTTGGCTTATCTCTTTTCGCATATTCAGGCCTTTTGTTCGTCATCTCCCTGAAATCCTTTTATTTTTGTTGGCCTAAAACCTGCGACAGTGCGACTTAAGACGCTAGAAATCAAAGGATTCAAAAGCTTTGCAGACAAAACAGTTATCCATTTCGACGAATGTATCACCGGCGTGGTAGGCCCCAACGGATGTGGCAAAAGCAACATTGTCGACGCCATCAGATGGGTAATTGGTGAGCATAAAATTAGCAATCTGCGTTCAGAGTCTCTCGAAGGCCTGGTATTCAATGGGTCAAAAACTCGCGCGGCTAGCGGTGTAGCAGAAGTTTCCCTGACTTTTGAAAACACACGTAATATTTTGCCGACCGAATTTACTACCATCACCATTACCCGCAGGTTTTATAAAAATGGAGAAAGTGAATATCGCCTCAACGATGTAGCCTGCCGATTAAAAGATATCCAAAACCTGTTTCTCGATACCGGCGTGAGCAGTGATTCCTACGCTATCATTGAGCTAGGCATGGTCGACGATATCATCAAAGACAAAGATAATAGCCGCCGTCGCATGTTCGAGCAAGCAGCTGGAATTTCTGTATACAAAACCCGAAAAAAAGAAGCCAAACAAAAACTTGAAGCCACCGAAAACGATCTAAATCGTATCGAAGATCTCCTGTATGAAATACAACATAACCTGAAAACCCTGGAAAGTCAAGCCCGTAAAGCCGAACGCTATCAACAAATCAAAAAAGAATATAAACGCATTAGCATTGAGCTAGCAAAAGCTGTATTGCAAGGATTTCATTTGAATTACCAAGAGCTAGAAAAACAACTGGAAACAGAAACCAATCGCAAGACCGAGTTAGATGCTACTATCGCTACCCAAGAGGCTCAACTCGAACAAGATAAAAATCAACTCATTGGCTTAGAAAAAAATTTGCAACTCAGCCAAAGAGAGCTCAATGATCTGCAAAACGCTATTCGCAATCAAGAAAATGCCCAACAACTTGCTCGCCAACATCTCCATCATTTAGAAGAAAAGCATGAGCAACAAAAACAGTTCTTATCGCAAGCCAGCAATCAAGTACAACAGGTTCAACAAAACATAGCATTACTACAAGAACAACTTCTCTCAGCAAAAAATCAACTGCAAGAAGTTGAAGCTTCTCGTGAACAATTAGAACAAAGTTTTCAGCTCGCTCGTCAACATTGGGAAACATGTAAACAAAAACTCACTTCACTTCAACAAATCCAGCACAACAAGCGTAGCCAGCAGTTTGAACTGGAGAAGAAAATAGCCATCGCCGACAACTCCAAACAAAACACAGAACGATTAATCCGCCAACATCAACAAGATGTACAACAAAGAATCCAACAAATTGACCAACTTCATCAACGTAAAACACAATTGCATAAAACCGTTGATCAAATACGCGATGAGCTTCATCAATTAAAAACACAACAACAAGCAAGCAAAGAACACATTCTTCAATTACAACAAGATCTAGAAAAACTTCGTGAGCAACTTCGTGAACGTACCCGAACTCTTGATGCGCGTAAAAATGAATATCAACTGTTAAAATCACTGGTAGACAACCTAGAAGGTTATCCCGAAAGTATTCGCTTTCTCAAAAAGCAATCGGCTTGGACATCCAATCCATTACTGCTTTCCGATGTCTTGAGCGTACAAGATACGTATAAAACCGCTATCGAAAATTTACTTGAACCTTATCTAAATTATTATATCGTAAACGACATAAAAGAAGCCACAGCAGCTATTCAACTATTGGATCAACACAACAAAGGACGTGCGAGTTTCTTCATCCTTAATCAAATTCCCACAACAACATCTACCCAAAATACTCTCAATGTACCTAGCGGCTGGACCGCTGCTAGGCAGGTAGTGGAAACAACTGCTAACTATTTGCCCTTGGTGGAATACTTGCTTGGAAACGTTTACCTTGTACCCGATAGCTTCTCTTCAGATATTGATAAAAAAGATTTCCCCGAGCTCATTTTGCTCGATATGCACGGAAAAATAATTCGCGGCCATTTTCATATTACCGGTGGATCAATAACAAATTTTACTGGACATAAAATTGGTCGTGTACAACAGTTAGAAAAGCTACAAAAGACCATTTCAGAAATCGAGACACAAGTGGCCCAACTGCAACAAGAAATTAAATCACATCAACAACAAATCAATGATATCTCATCTCAACTTCATGAACGGGAAATTGTCCAATTACAAGATCAACTCAACCAACGAGAAAAAGAATTATTCTCACTTCAAAATCAGATAGAGCAATTAGAACGTCAACAAACCAATACCGAGCATCGGGTACAGGAATTGAATCAACAACTCCAACAACAGATTGAACAGATCCAAACATATCAAGAATCACTTCAACAAATCATTACCGATTTAGCTCAATTCCAACAACAACTCACTGAATCCCAAGAGCTCACTAATGAAGCAGAAAAGGCTTACCAATCGGTGCAACAACAATATAATGAACTTCGCATTTTACAAACACAACAACATAGTAAAGTACATTCTATTGAACAAGAAATTCAGTTTCAACAACGTAAAATCAATGAATTAAATGAAGGTATTACCCACAACAAAGAAGCACAAATACATACCCAGCAAGAAATTGAAAGTACTCAAAATAAACTTCAAGAAATAGAACAAACGCTCATTGGCTTGATGCACGATAGAGATGCTCGCCTGGCCATCGTACAGCAAAAAGAAAAAGAATATTACGATTTTCGTAATGCTGTTCATCAAAAGGAAGCACAAACCAAACAATTAAATCGCAATCGAGAACAGTGTGAGCAATTACTGATGGCTATCCGCGAGCAAATCAATCAAGTTAAACTGCAGCTAACTGCCTTAAAAGAACGCTTGTTAGCGGAATTTCGCGTAAACCTGGAAGAGATTCTAGACGAACCTCGTGAAAACGATCAACCAGTTGAACAATTACAGGCAGAAGCCGATAAGCTTAAGAAACGCCTGGAAAATATGGGTGAGGTGAATCCAACAGCCATTGAAGCTTATGAAGAAATCAAAAAGCGATATGAATTCATTCAAGCGCAAAAAAATGATTTAATCGAAGCAAAGAATTCGTTATTGGCCACCATTGAAGAAGTGGAAACAACAGCCAATGAAAGGTTTATGGACACCTTTGAAAAAATCCGAGAAAACTTCAAACGTGTATTCCGCTCGCTTTCATCAGATGAGGATCAATGTGACCTCATCTTGATTGATCCCCAAAACATTGCCGAATCGCCTATCGATATCATAGCCAAACCTAAAGGCAAAAAGCCTGCATCTATCAGCCAATTATCTATGGGTGAAAAAACACTAGTGGCTATCGCTTTATTGTTTGCCATCTATCTTATCAAGCCTGCCCCTTTCTGTATCATGGATGAGGTAGATGCTCCACTTGATGATGCCAACATCCTTAAGTTTACCAACATGATTCGAGAATTCTCGAAGCAATCACAATTTATTATTGTTACACATAACAAACAAACTATGGCTGCCGTAGATGTTATTTATGGCGTAACTATGCAAGAAGCAGGTGTAAGCAAATTAGTACCTGTTGATTTTCGTAATCTTCATGAATCATAAATCTGAGAACGACACCGGATGCAGAAAAACTATATCGGCTTTCGATACATTGTGTTGATACTCAGGTAATGCTGAAAGATGCTGCCAAGCAGAATCGTTACTAAATGCTTTCCAATGAGTATTGCGAGACTCCATGTCATTAAATGCCGTCATATACATTAAATTGGGCATACGACAACCACTCAATACTTGAGCGTAAAAAACAGCTTCAAAATCCAAGCGATCGAAAATTTGAATTTCCCCTCCTTCATTGAACATTTGTATCTTATTGAAGCCATAGGCTTCATCGGGACTTTCATAACTGCGTAATTCATAAACACGTTCCTGATAAGGTGCCGTTAGACGTGGTTTATGTATGACTGGCATATCTGGGAATGCACGTAATAAAATAGTTTCAATACGCGCATAAGGTGGGTGCGATGCGGGCGCATTGGTGTATTCGGGAGCCTTGTTAAGCCATTGCTTGCTGTGCATCAAATCTTGTTCATATTCTTCCCATTGTGTTAGCGTTCGATAAGGGGTAAGCACATATATGCGTTGCTCCGCAGTATCTGCATTCCTTATGTTGGTAAATACCCCAATTGGGCCAATATCACGCGCATGCATATAAGGGACATATACCTGTTGCAAGAAATCCAAAGTGGGTTGCATGGATTGCGATGCAGGAATATGATATACCCGAACAACATAATATGGCCTATCAGAAATACGAGACACCAGTTTTTGCTGAGTATAACCAGTAATGTAAAGACAAACACCTAATACAAGAATGACGTATCGTTTCATAATCGAGATTGAATAACATTACAAATGTAGTAGAATATAGCCGTCTATCGGAAAGCACATATATCGCACTCATAATACCCAACACAGGATCATGAATAATAAGCCTGCATCATCTGCATAACAAATGTACAAATCTATGCTCTTCTTTTTTACCTGGGAACCTAAGAAAATTCAAACCGTCAGAAAAATAGCCGAGGCATGTTGTATATATCTTTATTAAAAAATATATAATGTGGATGTCGCCGTTAGCCAAGGAGAGGTATTTATTGAAACGGTTAAGAAGAAGAGGAAGACGCCGTTTATTGCTTGACAAGTGTCGCAGTAAATCATTTCTTCCTTATTTGGTGATTTGCGAGAAATCTTGTAATTTTTTCTTTAAAAATTTGCTCAATGCCTATGATCAACCTTAATCCCACATGGTTTATCGAAGGGTATGTAGATTTTGAATTACAAAAGTATCGGCTACTCGCTTATTTGCAAGAGATTAACAAATATTTTAATCAAAACAAACTTTATCCTCAGCTATCCGACGTTATCTTTCATTACAACAACCTACTAGCATTTCGCCATAACAAAAAACTGCTTCAAGAGCAGTTTCCCAAAAAAATTAGTCAGGTCGACCTTCAACGGCTGGAAGTTATTTATGAAGAAATGTTGCAAGATGATGAACTGATGCGAGAGCTGGAACTGATTACCAGCTTTGCCTTGCAAGAAATGAAACACACAATCGATAGTGGCGTACAGATTTATGAATATGTAGAGCAACAAATGAAAATTGAACCAGTGGGTATTTTGCCTCTATACAAAGATGAAGGTTACGCTTTATTGCAATATGAAAATCTGCCAGATGTTCAAGTATATGTATACCATGTTACCCTGTTTGAACATCAACGTTCGCGCTATAAAGGCATACGCATGGAATATGTGCGCAATTGGCACAAGACGCGCTTTACGACCTACGAAAGCTTAAAAAAAGACATCATTCAATGGCACAAAGTATTACCTAACCCTGCGGTATACCTGGTAAGAACGCCTCTGCACGTGCCTTTTCAAGAAACACTATTCCCCATTGCCAAGCGCATGTTGATGCGCACAATTACCGAACAAGATGCTATAGCTTGAAGCTATTCATTGTTGTGAAAAATCTACACTCCCCTTCAAGCGAATATCTTCTGATGAGCTACCTACCAGGATGTCGAAGCGAGCTGGGTCCATAACCCATTGCATGTGGTGATCGTTGAAATAACTGAAAGCCGATCTGGGCAGGCCAATGGTGACAGTTTTCTTTTCACCAGGTTGCAAAAATACTTTTTGAAAACCCTTCAATTCTTTTTCTGGACGCACCATGCGGGGATGTTCTTCATGTACATACACCTGAGCCACTTCTGCCCCGGCCATCTTTCCCGTATTTTGCAGAGTAAATGTTACCGTTATACTATCGGGGCTCGATTTTTCAACCTTCAGCTGATCGTAAGCAAAACTGGTGTACGACAAGCCATGTCCAAAGCAAAACTGGGGTTGCACATGATAACTATCATAATATCGATATCCGACAAACAAACCTTCGCTGTAATATTCAAAACCATTTTTTCCTGGATAAGAATCAAATCTGGCCGTAGGATTATCGGCGAGTTTCTTAGGAAAAGTCATGGGCAATTTCCCGGAAGGATTAATTTTTCCAAATAAAATTTCGGCTAAAGCTTTTCCACCTTCCATGCCTGGATACCAGGCTTGAATAATAGCTTTGGCTTGATTTATCCAGCGAGTCATATCTACAGGCCCTCCACCCATAAGCACAATAGCCGTGCGTGGATTGGCTTGAAGTACGGCTTGGATTAAGGTATCTTGGTCGAAAGGCAAATACATATTGGGTTTGTCGACCCCTTCTGCATCAAATGCATTATCATCCCAAGCGTCGGAATAACCATGCACCCAACCTCCCACATAAACAACGATATCGGCCTTTCGGGCGGCTTCTACAGCCTGGCCAATCATGGCTGGATCGGCATGAAAATTCCTTTCGATACGATATCCTGGAACATAAATGATTTTCGCTTGTTTGCCCAGCAAGTCTCGAATGCCCTGTAATGGCGTGATTTCAAATAAAGCAGGAACTTGTGAGCTCCCACCGGCACGAGCGTTTTTCCAATCGGCACTGGCTCCTATCACAGCTACGGTGCGGATACGTTTTGAAGAAAAGGGCAATAGCTGATCATCATTTTTCAACAACACAATACCTTCTTCAGCTATTTGCAAAGCAACGGCTTGATGTTCGGGCGTATTGCGCTCACCCTTAGGTCGTAAATCATCAAACTTATGCACTTTAAACATCACATATAGAATACGACGTACTTTATCATCTATAACCGATTCAGGTACGATGCCCCGTTTCACCAAACTGATCACGGTATCGCCCATGAAAAACTTATGGTAGTCGGGATGAGGCAACATGCTGAGATCGGTACCCATCTCCATATCAGTTCCATTCATCAGGGCTTCCATCGTATTGTGCACGGCTCCCCAATCGCTCATCACCACGCCTTTAAAGCCCAATTGAGTTTTTAAGATGTTATGGATCAAATAAGCATTTTCGGTACAATATTGACCTCGAAATTTATTGTATGCTCCCATGAGAGTAAGCACATGTCCTTGCTGAACAGCGGCTTTAAAACCCGGTAAATATATTTCTTGCAAGGCGCGCTCGGGCATATCTACATTAATGGAAAACCGATCGGTTTCCTGATTATTAGCCAGATAATGCTTGACACAAGCGGCTATGCCTTGCGATTGTACACCGCGGATATAGCCCACTACCATCTGAGAAATGAGGTAAGGATCTTCGCTTAAATATTCAAAATTGCGACCATTGAGCGGTGTGCGAATCACGCATATTCCTGGACCTAAAATCACATCTTTACCGCGCGCGTTAGCTTCACTACCAAGTACCTGACCAAATGCATAACCCAATTGAGGATTCCAGGTAGCAGCCAAGCAGACGCCTACTGGCAGATACGTCACCGAATCATCGACCTTTAATTCTGTCCATCCCCGGCCATGTTCCATACGTACTCCATGAGGGCCATCAGACATAACCAACTCTGGAATGCCCAGCCTTGGCACACCTCCGCTGGTAAACGATGAGCTGGCATGAATCATATTCACCTTTTCATCGAGCGTCATGAGCCGAATGAGCGAATCGGCTTTTCGATAAATAGTGGCGTCGTCGAGCGATTGCGCAAATAACCAATTGGGTAAAAAGAATAAACAAACGAGGCTGAAGGTAAAATACCGCTTTAGCAAATGCATGTGGAATGGATTTATGGGTAAATGAAATATCAAATGAAATCGCGTAAAAATAGAAAAAATTGATCCAATATAGATTGAAATAAATTTTTATCTAAAATCTGGTTTCTGCCAAGTTTGTTATCTTTGCCCACACTCGGAAAGGTGCAGGAGTGGTTTAACTGGCACGCCTGGAGAGCGTGTGTTCCGGCCAAACCGGAACCGAGGGTTCGAATCCCTCCCTTTCCGCCAAATATTACTTCGAGATAATCTAATTGAGAGGCTTATCCATTCACCTTCCCCATCACATACATCGCAGAAAGAGTAGGCGTGGGGCTGCCACCTCTTTTTTCCAACGTAATGGCAAAGGCTTGCACGGGCCTACTCATAGTGGTCATCTTTTGAATGGGTACCGACACGGAGTCAACCGGATATACCCCTGCCGATATGGGTTTACCATTCACAATAGCCCAAAGCTGATATTGCTTGCCTTCGGGTGGAGGAGGTAAGGTGTTGGGCAGTAAATACACTTCCCCATTGGCTTTATTCCAATAAACAGTAGCCAACATATCTGGATGTGTATTTACGCCTTTTAAAATGATAGGAGTAAAATGAGACGTTTGTAATACCTGTAAGGCAGTAGCATAAGTGCGCAGCTGTTGCTGCAAATCGGTTTGTTGCTGCTTGAGTTGCGCAGTTTCTTGCTGCACATGCTGGTAGCGATTGTAGAAAAGCACATTCAATATTAAACTTCCTATCAGCAGCAATACGCAGGCGGCTACCAGATATGGCCAAATAGGATGACTGAAAAAGCGTGATCGGCTCTTTATTGAACGTGTGGCAGAATGCGTCGTTGAAGATGCATTTGCTGAGAGCGTTTTCCAAATACGCTCCCGCATATGTTCAGGCGGTTGCAGAGCATGCAACTGGGCATATTGTTCCAAAGTTTGTTCATACGTTGCAATGGCTTGCCTGACCTCGGGATAAGCAACAGCATAAGCTTCTACTTCGGCAGCCTCTTGCTCGCTAAGCATGCCCAATACGTACATCTCAATGACCCCAGATGATATGTATGCTTGAATATCCAAATCTTATAAGTTGATTATGGAGTGTCTTGATCTTGTAAAATTGCACGCAATTTCCGCAAAGCGCTACGAATTTTAGTCTTGACCGTACCCAACGGAATTTGCAACTCTTGTGCAATCTCTTCCTGGGTATATCCTCGGAAATAAGCTTTCTCAATCAATATTCTATATTCATCACCCAACTGATTCAACACATTTTTGAGCCCCATTTCTTCTACCCGCATCGTACTAGTTAACCGATCAGATACTTGAAGATGTACGTTGTTTTCCATTGAACGGTTTTTCTCCTGCTGTCGATAGGCCTTTGAACGCAACATATCGATCGCTGTATTTCGGGCGATGTTCAACATCCAAGTAAACAACTTTCCTTTAGCAGGATCATAACTATCTATTCGATTCCAAATTTTTACAAATACTTCTTGCAACAAATCGTTGGCCATCTCTTCCTGATTCACTATTTTGAACACCACGCCATATAAGGCCGCTGCATAATGATCGTATAAATAGCGAAAAGCCTCTTCATCTTTTTTTCGCAGAAGAGCAATTAAAACTTCTTCGCTATAAATGGGTGCAGGCGACAATCTTCTACTATTTAAAATCTATATATTTGACAAAGATATGATTAAGCCTTGGCAAAAAGCATTTTATAATTGACCTCCACTTTCCCTCTGGCAATATCGTCTAATTTTTTGCGCAATAATTTTTTCTTCAAAGGTTTTAGATAATCAATAAACAACTTGCCCTCAATATGATCATATTCATGCAAAATTACGCGTGCAGTAATCCCACCATAAGTTTCCTCGTGAGGTTGAAATTGTTCATCGACATAAGCTATCTTCACCGTTTGGGGGCGATAAATATCTTCTCGAATCTTCGGAATACTTAAACATCCTTCGTTGTATGGCCAAGGCTCACCATTTATTTCCAATACATGCGCATTAATAAACACTTGCTTAATGCCCACTTCATCGCCAAACTGTAAACGATCTTCTTCATCAAAATGATCAGTGAGCTGCTTACTATCCACCAAAAACAATCGAATAGGAACATTAACTTGCGGTGCGGCAAGCCCCACGCCATTTGAAGCGTATAAGGTTTCCCACATGTCGCTAATCAGCTGCTGCAAACCTGGATAATCTGAAGCAATATCCACACATTTTTTCCGTAAAACTGGATGACCGTATGCTACAATAGGCAAAACCATAACCCATTTTGGTTTGAGATTCAACAAAATTAAGAAATGGAAGCCAAATACCCCTGCAGCAGAATGGTAGCGCTTACTTCGTCGACTAGTGCCTTATTTTGCCGAGCTTGTTTTTTCAATCCACTCTCTATCAAGGTGCGGTTCGCCATCTTAGAAGTTAGGCGTTCATCTATGGCCTCAATGCCAATATGTGGAAAATGCTTGTGGAGGATACGAATCATTTCGCGTACCCATGGCGTTGCATCTGTATCCCGCCCCTGAAGATCGAGTGGCATGCCAATGATGATTTTTTCCACAACTTCTGTTTGCATATACCTCTTGAGCCAAGGTATAAGCTCGTGCGAGGCAACGGTGGTGAGTCCAGTGGCAATTATTTTTAAAGGATCTGTTACGGCGAGCCCAGTACGTTTTTTCCCATAATCAATGGCTAAAATTCTGCCCATGTTTAAAATTTTAAGAGGGAAGGAGAAATAAATCAAGAATAACAAACAAGGCAAATACACAACTGGCAATGCCATTGGCAGTCATAAATGCGATATTCACTCGGCTTATATCGTTGGGGTGCACTAGCCGATGTTGATACCACAGCATGCCCACAAACCAGGCCACACCCACCCAATAAAGCCAGCCAAAACCAGCTAGCCAACCAGCTGCTATTACGCCCACTGCACTCAGCATGTGTAAAAAGATAGATACTTGTAATGCTCTTGCTTCCCCCAGCCATACCGGCATGGAATACAAACGCAACGACTGGTCGAAGCTCACATCTTGCAAAGAATAAATGATGTCAAACCCACTTACCCAGCAAATGACCACTCCAGAATAAATCAACGGAAGCCAGTGAAAATGGCCAGTCACGGCTAAATACGCTCCAATAGGCGCTAATGATAAACCCAAACCCAATACTAGATGCGAAAATGCTGTAAAGCGCTTGGTATAACTATACCCCAATACTACGGCAAGCGCTACTGGCGACAAATAAAAGCAAATCCGATTGATAAAATAAGTGGTCAATACAAACAACAATGCGTTGATGATGGTAAAAACTACGGCTTGTCGATAGCTAAGCTGGCCTGTGGGAAGCTCTCGCTGAGCTGTGCGCGGGTTGAGGCGGTCGTATTCTAAGTCTAAGATACGATTAAATGCCATGGCAGCGCTTCGTGCAAAAACCATACACAGAATGACTTTGATAAATAATGTCCAAGAAAACGGATAATGCTGCCAACGTATAGCTAAAAAGAACCCAATCAGCGCAAAAGGCATGGCAAAAATGGTATGGCTGAATTTAACAAGCGATAAATAGCGCAAAACCAAGCTTTTCATACGCTTATTCACTATGAACGGTTGTATCCAAATAAAAACTAGACATACGCCCTACCGTCGAATGCATGTATTTTGCCAGCAAATCCCACATTACCACACCTACACTCACCGCAATATTCAACGAATGCTTCATGCCAAACTGCGGAATTTCCAAGCACCCATCTACTATATCCAACACGGCTTGCTGTACACCTTGCATTTCATTGCCAAACACCATAGCCAAAGGATAAGAAAAATCGGGTTGAAAATGGTGTAAATACACACTTCCCTCCGCTTGCTCTACGGCCCACACCTGATATCCGCGTTGTTTGAGAATTTGCACAGCCTCAACGGTATGGGCATGATGCTCCCACGCCACTGTTTCGGTAGCTCCCAACGCCGTTTTATGAATATCGCGATGTGGAGGAATGGGTGTGTACCCGCAAAGCCAGATGGCCTGTATCTGAAATGCATCGGCCGTCCGGAATACGGAGCCTACATTGTGCATGCTCCTTACTTGATCGAGCACAATAACCACAGGGAGCTTTTCGCTCTGCCGACATTCTTCTACAGTTTTTCGACCCAATTCGGCCATCGTGAGCTTACGCATAGCCCTGCAAAGCTACAACAGAAAGCAAAACCCTTATGCCTCCAATCATTTGTTAACTTTGCTCGTGGTGCTATGAACCAAAACAAAAATACACTCACTCCCCTCATGCAACAGCATAAGGCTATCAAGGCGCGTTACCCTGATGCTATTTTGCTGTTTCGGGTAGGCGATTTTTATGAAACGTTTTATGAAGATGCCGTCATCGCCTCACAGGTACTGGGTATTGTGCTTACCAAGCGATCTAACGGGGCAGCGGCAGCAGTAGACCTCGCCGGATTTCCTTACCATGCACTCGATACCTACCTACACAAACTGGTAAAAGCTGGTTATCGCGTGGCCGTTTGCGATCAACTGGAAGATCCCAAGCAAGCAAAAGGAGTGGTGAAACGTGGCGTTACCGAACTCATCACACCTGGAATAGCCCTCCATGAAAAATTGCTGGATAACAACGCTAATAATTTTTTAGCGGCTTTGCATTTTGGCGAACAAAACATTGGATTGGCCTTTGTTGACGTCTCCACCGGTGAAATGCTGGTGGCTGAAGGAGATGTGGAATATGCCGATAAACTCTTACAGAGCCTCCGCCCAGCCGAAATCATCTTTGCGCGCCCACAACAACGGCAGTTCCGCCAACAATTTAGCCAGCGATACTATACCTATCCGCTCGAAGAATGGATCTTTAGCTATCCCTATGCCGAAGAATTGCTGATCAAACATTTTCATACCCACTCTTTAAAAGGATTTGGCATAGACCACCTCAAAGAAGCTATCGTAGCTGCTGGAGCTATTCTCCATTATCTTCGAGAAACAGAACACCCCGACCTGCAACACATCAACTCCGTGCAGCGAATCGATCGGAACGACTTTCTGTGGATGGATAAGTTTACCTTACGCAACCTGGAATTAGTAGAGCCTATCGCCGAGCAAAGCCGTAGTCTCTTGCAGGTGCTCGATCATACCCTCACGCCTATGGGCGCCCGATTGTTAAAACGTTGGCTAGTTTTCCCATTACAAGATATCCATGCCATCAACGAACGGCTCGATGCAGTAGAAATTTTGATTAAGGAAGAATCCATCCGCCATCAGTTGGCCAACTGGTTTCGACAAATAGGCGATATAGAACGCCTCGTGGCACGCATTCCCTTACGAAAGATCACCCCACGCGAAGTATGGCAACTGGGAAAAAGCATTCAGCTCATCGCCCAAATCCAGCGGCTCTTCTTTTCTCCAGAAGCCACCTCCCTCAACGCCAATGCATACCTGCGTCGCCAGGCTGAACAACTCAATCCCTGCCCCAGCCTCATGCAAAATATTTTCAGCACCTTAGTCGATAATCCTCCTGCAACGGCCAATAAAGGCGGACTCATTCGTGAAGGTGTCGATGCCGAATTAGATGAGCTGCGCCAATTGGTTCATCACGGGAAAAGCTATCTTCAACAACTCCAACAACAAGAATCAGAACGCACGGGTATCCCCTCCTTAAAAGTGGGCTACAACAACGTCTTTGGATATTATTTAGAAGTTACCCACGCTCATCGCCATAAAGTGCCTGCCGATTGGATTCGCAAGCAAACCCTTACCCATGCTGAACGATACGTGACTCCAGAATTAAAAACTTATGAAGAAAAAATATTGGGCGCCGAAGAAAAAATCTTGTTGCGTGAACAACAACTTTTCGACGCGCTCGTCCAAAGCATGCAAGATTATATCCCCGCTCTTCAAGCCAATGCTCATGTAGTGGCTCGGCTCGACTGCATCCTTTGTTTTGCTGAAAATGCGCTACGCTACCATTACCGCCGACCCGAGTTGCATGAGGGTGAGCAATTGGAAATTCGTGAAGGTCGCCATCCTGTGATTGAACAAAGCCTAAAACCTGGAGAAAGCTATGTACCAAACGATATCGAACTAGATTGTTCTTCCCAGCAAATCATTATCCTCACCGGCCCCAACATGAGCGGCAAATCGGCCTTATTGCGCCAAACAGCATTAATCACCCTCATGGCACATGCAGGTAGTTTTGTACCAGCAACAAAAGCTCGTGTCAGCCTCACTGATAAGATTTTTACCCGTGTAGGCGCCTCCGATAACCTTAGCGGCGGCGAATCTACTTTTATGGTGGAAATGAACGAAACAGCTAGTATTATCCACAATTTTACCCAACGAAGCTTGGTGATCCTCGATGAAATAGGCCGCGGCACCAGCACCTACGACGGAATTTCTATTGCCTGGAGTATCGTGGAATACCTTCACCAGGGCACTACTCAGCATCCAAAAACTTTATTCGCTACTCACTATCATGAATTAAATGAACTCGAACAATTCTTGCCAAGAGTAAAAAATTTTCATATCACCCATACCGAATCGGGCAATAAAATTATATTCTTGCGCAAACTGGCTCCTGGCGGCAGCCGGCATAGCTTCGGCATCCATGTGGCCAAAATGGCAGGCATGCCACCCGAATTAGTAAAAAGAGCGGAAGAAATCTTACATCAACTCGAACAAAAGCATCCTGACCAAACACCCGTCACTCGCCATATCCAACAAAGCCCTACATATCAGCTTAGTATCTTCGACGAGCAAACATGGGTATTCCAGCAAATCCGAGATCTGCTCACTGGCATCGATATCAACCGACTTACCCCAGTTGAGGCTTTACTCAAACTGCATGAAATCAAAAAAATATTGGGTGGCTAACTTCCTGATATTTTGGCATTTACCTATCATGGTATAATTATTGACACTATTTTCATGGTTAATCAATTTTTTATCTATTAATTTTTTTTATTATGAAAGCAAATATTGGTATCCCTGAAAAAAATCTTCAAGAAGAAGCCAAATTACTCAACACCTTGTTGGCCGACGAAACCGTTTTGTATATCAAAACCCGCAACTATCATTGGAACTTAGAAAGTAGAAGTTTTGCGGAAATCCATCGTTTTCTGGAAGAACAATACAAAGAGCTGGCAACTATGATCGATGATTTAGCCGAACGTATTCGGCAATTGGGGCACTATGCAGTAGCCACCTTAGAAGATTACCTCAAACTTACCAATCTTACCGAAGGACAAGCCGGTGAAACCCAGGAAAAAGCTCTACAAATTTTGTTAGACGATCACGAAACCTTGATTCGCGAAATTCGTAAGATGGCCAAGCAAGCCGATACTAAATTTGAAGATGCGGGCACGAATGATTTCCTGGTAGGTTTAATGGAAAAACACGAAAAAATGGCGTGGATGCTGCGTAGCTATCTACCAGAAAAAAAATAAACTAAGCTTGTATCAGGGCTTTTCGAATACGCACCAATTTTTCTAATAGCGGCTCCATCAAGTGTAAAGCCAACATATTGGCTCCATCTGATTTAGCGCGAGCAGGCTCGGGGTGTGTTTCAATAAAAATACCATCGGCCCCGGTAGCAATTGCTGCGCAGGCAATGGTCTCTATGAGCTGCGGCCTACCGCCCGTAACTCCACTCGCTTGATTGGGCTGCTGCAAAGAATGGGTACAATCTACCACTACGGGCAGCTGAGTTGCTTGCATAATGGGTATATTGCGAAAATCAACGACTAAGTCGCCATAACCAAACATAGAACCTCGCTCGGTGAGCATCACTTTGTTATTCCCCGTTTGCTTCACCTTTTCTGCCGCAAAACGCATGGCCTCTCCACTCACAAATTGTCCTTTTTTGATGTTGACCACTTTGCCTGTAGCTCCAGCAGCTTGGAGCAACTCAGTTTGTCTACATAAAAAAGCGGGTATTTGTAAGACATCTACATATTGGGCTGTCATGGCCGCTTCTTGTGGAGTATGAATATCGGTAAGCACAGGTAAATGAAAATTGTGCCTCACCTGTTGCAACAATCTCAAAGCCTTTTCATCGCCAATACCCATGAAAGCATCGGCTCGCGTGCGATTGGCTTTTCGGTACGACGATTTAAAGATGTAAGGAATGCCCAAGCGCTGGCAGATATGGCTCACCTGTTGAGCCACTGTGTTGAGCAAGGCCTCATCTTCTACCACGCAAGGACCCGCAATAAGAAAAAACATGCTGGGATCATAATCCTGGCCTTCAAATAAAAAATGCATGTTGGTCATACGTTCGTTGATCATACACGCAAACCTAAAACCTTTTCATCATTTGGATTATTTTCATTTTTTCAAAACCCAAAAATCAAACAATTTGCAGCAGATTTTTACGACACTATTTTATGCCTGTAAAAGAACGCATCCTGGTGATTGGGGCTTGCGGGCAAATTGGGGTAGAACTCACGCTAGCCCTGCGTAAGATTTACGAGCCACAGCATGTTGTTGCTGCCGATTTGCGAGATGAACATCCCTTGCTGAAGGGCACAGGCCCCTATGTGACACTCGATGTGATGAATCGAGAAATGCTCCACGTACTGGTGATACGGCATCACATCACCCAGATCTATCATCTTGCAGCTATCCTTTCCGCTACAGCTGAAAAAAATCCTGCTTTGGCCTGGCATATCAACATGCAAAGCCTGATCCATGTATTAGAAATTGCCCGAGAAGAAAATCTCCATAAGGTATATTGGCCTAGCTCTATTGCCGTATTTGGCCGAGGAGCTCCCCGACAACAAACTCCTCAACATACTATTTTAGAGCCCACCACAGCTTATGGCATCAGCAAGCTAGCTGGTGAACGATGGTGCGAATATTACCATGAACGCTATGGCGTTGACATCCGTAGCCTAAGGTATCCAGGATTGATTAGCTATAAATCGGCCCCAGGTGGGGGAACTACCGATTATGCCATTGAAATGTTTCATGCTGCCGTCGAAAACCGAAAATATTGTTGCCCACTCGATGCCCATGCGACCCTGCCCATGATGTATATGCCCGACGCTATTCGAGCAACTATTGAACTGATGGAAGCCCCGGCCAATCGTATTAGCCTGCATAGCAGTTACAACATTCATGCGTTTTCATTTTCCCCGGCCGAGCTTGCACAGGCTCTTCTACAGCATAATCCCCATTTTGAAGTGTGCTACCAGCCCGACTTTCGCCAGCAAATTGCTGAAAGCTGGCCAGAAAGTATCGACGATAGCCTAGCACGAAATGATTGGGGTTGGAAGCCTGCCTTTAATCTGGAAACGATGACTGCAGATATGCTACAAAACCTGCAACAGTTAAAAAAGCAATAGATAAGACCTGATTATTTTTTCAAGCCCAGCACATCTTCCATGGTGTAGATGCCTTTTTTATCCCGTACCCACTCCGCGGCCAACACTGCTCCCCACGCAAAACCCTCTCGCGAATGCACCGTATGTTTGATTTCGATTTGATCAACAGCAGAGCTATACTCTACCACATGAATGCCCGGTACTGGATCGATACGTTCAGAAAGAATGGAAAGCTCTTCGGGCTGCTGAGATGGACGGTTAACCCATGATTTTTTCCGACTGATTCGCTGCAAAATTTGCTCGGCCAGCGTGATGGCTGTACCACTAGGAGCATCTTTTTTTTGGGTATGATGAACTTCGCGAATCTGTACCTCATATTGTGGATAAGCCGCCATTAGCTCAGCCAGATATTTATTGATGGCGAAAAACAAATTCACTCCTAAACTAAAATTGGAAGCATATAACAAAGTTTGCTGTTTTTCTCTGCAAATCTTTTCAACCTCGGGCCAACGCTGTAACCATCCAGTAGTACCACAAACTACAGGTACACCTGCTTCAAAACAAGCCAGTAGATTATCTACAGCCGATTCTGGTGTAGTAAATTCAATCGCTACATCTGCACTCGATAATTTTTCGGGCTTTAGCCATTCTGCACGATTGTGTACATCCACCCGACAAATAATTTCATGTCCACGTTGCAAAGCAATGGGTTCAATGGTTTTACCCATCTTTCCATATCCAATAAGGGCTATTTTCACGAGAAAATGATTTAATATTTAGTTTAAAATAATGCTCTTTGTTGAACCACATGAACAAAGATAAATGTTGGGCAACGTTTAATGGATCGATCAAGCATATATATCTACCATTAATGAGCAATTTATTTTAGGCGAGTCGGCTCCCCCCATTTAAATTTCACTTATATGAGCATGAATCTATTTATTCAAATACCTATTTGCAAAAGTTTTTTATGATTAATTCCTCATGTGTTTCTTCGAATAAAAATTCACGACTAACCCATAACCCATATAGCCTGGATGCATCACGGGTTGCAAGCGAAGAGTGAGATTATCAGAAACATTAAAGTAATATAAATGCGCATCCACCAAAGCATCTACAATGTTGATCACATAAACACCCATAAACGCCAATGCCGAATAATCTACATACTGTCGGTAAATATCGCGAATCCGTTTCTGGTCTTGCGGGCCATATTGATCTACAAAAGGGTCCCCCGTTTTCTGACCCGTAAAGCTAAGCCGATAAGCATCTCGAAACAAGATAAACTGTTTATAGTTGTAAACAAAAACTCCTGCCGCCACACCCAGTCCGGCATAAGCAATAGGAATTTTCCAATATTTATGGTTATAGGCTTGCCCCAATCCAGGAAGCACGGCCGAGTACAATGCCGCCAAACGTGGATCATGGTAATGTGTTGAACTATCGGTGGGAGCTGAAGCAAGCGTATCGGCTACTCGTGATGCAGTATCTTGCACGAGAACTGTATCTGTCGACGCAGGCAAGGTATCCGTATTCAAAGTGGCTTGTTGTGCAGATGCATGGGGAGCTACAACAATCACATACACACTCAACCAGATCAAATAGCGAATCGATCGGAAAAGACCATGAATACCCCACATTGGAGGTGTTTGATCACGAACGGATGCGCTGCAACAATTCCAGGATACGATTGAGCTCTTCATCCGAATAAAAATCAATAGAAATATTGCCCTTTCCGGCTGCATTGCGTTGTAATCTTACCCGTGTAGAAAACAAATCCATCAACTGATCTTGTATGCGTTGATAGGCTGGCGGCAGTTGAGCGGTGGCAGCAGATCGTTTGCTTTTGGGCTGAGTGGTAATGCGTCGGACCAATTCTTCCGTTTGCCTCACCGATAGCTGTTTGTGTATGATCTCATGAAAAACGAATAATTGTTGTTCAACGTTTTCTATGTTGATGATGGCTCGTGCATGCCCCATGCTGATTTCGCCCTTACGCACAGCCACTTGAATATCGGGTGGCAATTTGAGTAAACGCAAGTAATTAGTTACCGTGCTACGTTCTTTGCCCACGCGTTCGGCAACTTGTTCTTGGGTAAGCCCACATTCTTCTATTAAGCGGCGATAACTCAGCGCCGTCTCGATAGCGTTGAGATCTTCTCGCTGTAGGTTTTCGGTAAGGGCCATTTCCAACAATTGTTGGTCATCGGCCCGGCGAATATAGGCGGGGATATCTTTTAATCCAGCCATACGTGCCGCTCGTAAACGTCTTTCTCCTGCAATTAATCGATATTGCTTGTGGTCAATGCGACTTACGGTAATGGGTTGAATGACATCGTGGACCTGAATCGATTGGGCCAGCTCTGCCAAAGCTTTCTCATCAAAATCCCGACGGGGTTGCATGGGATTAACCTCGATTTGATCCAGGGGAATGCGTTCAAACGTTGTAGCCGTCATTACTTTCTCGTCGGCCAATGCACCGGATGGCGATTTAAAATCAGCATCGATATGCTGAAGCAAAGAGCGGATGCCCTTACCTAATGCTTCTTTGCCCGAAGGCTGACTGGTTTTTTTATGTGAACTGGCAGACATCAGGCAATGATTTTATCTTTCAACTGAATACGAGTAGCATCGTTTTTCTGAAGAATTTCCCGGGCAAGATTAAGATAATGTAGTGCACCATTGCTATCTGCATCATAAAGTACGGCGGGCTTGCCCAGGCTTGGTGCTTCGGCCAGGCGTGTATTGCGATGGATGATGGTATCGAATATTAAATCGTGAAAGTGGTGCCTGATTTCACTTAAAATTTGGTTGCTCAACCGTAAGCGACCATCATACATGGTGAGCAATATGCCTTCAATTTCGAGTGAAGTATTCAGGCGAGTCTGCACAATCTTAATGGTATTGAGCAATTTGCCCAAACCTTCGAGAGCAAAAAATTCGCATTGCACGGGGATGATCACAGAATCTGCTGCTGTGAGAGCATTCACGGTAATCAATCCCAATGAAGGCGAGCAATCGATGAGAATAAAATCATAATCTGCCTTCACGGGGTCGAGCACTTGCTTGAGCACATGCTCGCGGTTGGGATGGTGAATCAGCTCCAATTCAGCCCCTACCAGATCGATATGAGCAGGCAATAGCTGCAGATCTTTAATTTCGGTTTGCAAAATAATATCGCGAGCTCGCGCTTCATTGACCATGCAATCATACACACTCTGCTGAATATTGCGCAAGTCAAAACCTAAACCAGTAGTGCTATTGGCTTGCGGATCGGCATCTACCAACAACGTTTTGTATTCCAATACGGCCAGGCTAGCCGAAAGGTTGATGGCCGTAGTGGTTTTGCCCACGCCCCCTTTTTGATTAGCTAAAGCAATGATTTTCCCCATGGATGATTAAATAAAGTTGAAAAACAACGACAACGACTCATAGCTCAATAGTTTCCCCAATGGCGGGTAATAACAGCTGACGACCCGCTTGCTGGAAGGCCAACTGAGCCGCTGCTTTATCGATCTTGATGTATCCAAATGTATCGTAATGTACGCCCACCACTCGCTCGGTTTGGATGAGCTCAGCAGCTATCAACGCATCTTCATAACCCATGGTAAAATTATCGCCGATGGGCAATACCGCAAAATCGATACGCGCAAATCGTGGAATAAGCTGCATGTCGAGCGTAAGCGCCGTGTCGCCCGAATAATAAAAATTGCCCTCGGCAGTCTGGCAAACAAATCCGCCAGGATTACCTCCATTGGCCCCGTCGGGCAACTTACTCGAGTGAATGGCATTTACATATTTCACCTTTCCAAAATCAAAATTCCAACTCCCTCCATGGTTCATGGGATGCACCTGATGAAAACCTTGTGCTTGAAACCATTCAATGATTTCAAAATTAGACACTAACGTAGCACCCGTGCGTTTGGCAATAGCAGCCACATCGGCAACATGATCGGCATGGCCATGTGAAATCAAGATGTAGTCGGCCGGAATCTGATGAATGTCAATATGTTTTGCCAATTCATTGGGCGTGATAAAAGGATCAAACAAAATATGACGATGACCAACCTGCACGGCAAAACATGCATGCCCGTAATAGGTAAGTTTCATTGCTCGCTCATTTAAGCTTAAATAGAATTTTACAAAAATACAACCATTCTCCCGAAAGCGGCAAACCGATGTGGATCTGATGTGGATTATATGCGACTCTGGCTTTTTATGTAGGTTTGCCTCATCATCATGGAAGTCATTACCGTTATTGCAGGCACGAACAGGCCAGGCAGTCGCACCCGAAAAATTGCTCAACAGTATGTAGATATGCTGCAAGCCTATCCGGTGACCGCCTATCTGCTTTCCTTAGAAGGATTAGACCTGAACAAACGCACACCTCAATTAGAAGAGATCGAGAATTCCTGGATAATTCCGGTTCAGAAATTCATCTTCATCTTACCCGAATACAATGGTAGTTTTTCTGGTGCAGTGAAAATGTTTATGGATCTCACCCGTTATAAAGAATGCTGGTATAATAAAAAAGCCTTGCTCACCGGCGTAGCCGAGGGACGAGGCGGTAATCTACGTGGATTAGATCATTTTACAGGTGTACTTCATTACTTAAACATCATCGTACATCCCAATAAACTGCCACTCTCCTTGGTTAAGCAACTGATGAATGAAAAAGGCGAAATTACTGATCCGCACACCTTGGAACTGATTCGTCAACAAATTGAATCGTTTTTAAAACTATAAAACTTAGCAGCACGATGTTATCGATCTTACGCAGCACCTGGGTCATCTTGATTTTACTGGCTATTGATTGGTATGCGTTTCAAGCAGTACGCACGCTAGTACACGGCTGGCACGGCAAAGCCAAGCTATTGATATATGGAGCATATCTTGCTTTTTCATTGATAAGCTACTTGTTCCTGTTTTTCTCGGCATCCTTGCATATACCCATGCACCAACGTATGACAGGCTATACCATTGCTATTGGAGCCATCTTAGGAAAGGTTTTGGTAGATGTGTGGTTATTGATTGATGATATCCGAAGAGGTATAGCCTGGCTGGCAAAGCTTTGGGCTCCACACGGCGAAATAGGCGATGCTGTACGC
This sequence comes from Thermoflavifilum sp., assembly GCA_023511875.1. GTDB lineage: Bacteria > Bacteroidota > Bacteroidia > Chitinophagales > Chitinophagaceae > Thermoflavifilum. The sequence continues at coordinate 55,888 of JAIMAQ010000009.1, read as the reverse complement.
GACGCTACCATTAGTAGATCTCAATTTCTTTCGGCCACGGGACTCATTGTGGGCGGCATATTGTATGGGAGTTTATTATATGGCATGTCGAATAAATACCGTTATCGCATTCATCATGTGAAGCTGCATTTTCCCGACTTTCCAGAGGCTTTCCGAGGACTTAGAGCCGTGCAAATTTCCGATATCCATGCAGGCAGCTTTACCCGACCCGATCTAGTAGCCAAAGGCGTGCAAATGGCTATGGACCTAAAACCCGATATTATTTTTTTCACCGGCGATCTCATCAACAACCATCATGAAGAGTTAGCAGATTATCAAGAACTCTTTTCTCAACTCAAAGCGCCTATGGGCGTTTATTCCATTTTGGGTAATCACGACTATGGCGATTACACTCAATGGCCAAGTGCGGAAGCCAAGGCAAAAAATCTAGAACAACTGAAACAAATAGAAGCCAACATGGGTTGGCACATGCTCAACAACGCCCACACCATTTTAGATCGACAAGGTCAGCAGATCGCTCTGATAGGCGTAGAAAATTGGAGTGCATTACGCCATTTTTCTCGATATGGAGATTTAAAAAAAGCCTATGCAGGCACTGAAGCCTACCCGTTTAAAATTCTCCTCTCACACGATCCTACCCATTGGGATGCACAAGTCCGCCCTGAGTTTCCCGATATTCAACTCACACTCTCGGGGCATACCCATGGATTTCAATTCGGCGTAGAAATACCCGGGTTCAAGTGGAGCCCTTGCCAATATGTATATCGCCAATGGGCAGGCCTGTACCGAGAAGGTCAACAATATATTTACGTGAATCGAGGTTATGGATTCATAGGGTATCCGGGCCGCGTAGGTATCTTGCCAGAAATCACTTTATTGGAATTTGTCTAATGTATTCAATTTGATCTTCTGCAAGCAAGGGCTCATGCCGTAGCCGCAACAAAAGTTGCGCAACCGCTACCACATCTTTCTGACAATATTGAGCTATCCGCTCCAAATCATGTTCTTGCCAGTAAATGCTGGCCACCTCACTTCCGCGCATGTCTTCTTTTGGAGAAGCAATCCCCAATACCGTGGTGAGGAGTTGTAAAGAAATATAATGTTTATGATCTCCAAACCGCCACAAATGCAAGGTATCTATCACGGGCACTTCCCAGGGTTTCTTGCCATACCATTGGAGCTTTTCGGGTAATTCGAGCCCCAAAATAATGGCTCGCCTACATATGTAGGGTAAATCAAATTCTTGAATATTGTGCCCGACAAATTTCAAAGTGTCTTTATTGTTTAACCTCTCGATTACCCCAAAAAATCCGTTCAGTACCTGAGTTTCATCATCCCCACTAAAAGAAGTGACGCGCAATTGCAGGCGTTTATTTATTCCATCATAAGGCAGATAATAAAAAAATCCCATGCTGATGCAGATAATTTTTCCAAACTCTGCATAAATGCCCGCTCGATTGGCATAAGCATCGGCAGCAGACATTTCAGACTCTGGCTTAGTTTTTGATAATTTTTCCATCCAGAGTTCTTGCATAATGGCCGGCAACTGATGAAAATGAGATTCAGCGGGTACTGTTTCGATGTCGAGAAAGAGAAGATCTGTTAAGGATATTTGCTTGAACACCAGAAAAAAAATTTTACTAATTTGTAAATGATTCATTTTTTTCACCAAAACCTACAACATATGGCAGACACGCAATTTCCTACCGAGCCAGGTGCTTCTTCAAGCGCCGACCCCACTCCCGAAAAACGTGGAAACCGGAGTCTATTGTACATCATCCTCATCGTTGCACTGTTGGCTACCTGGGGATATTTGATTTACGATAAATCGCAACACAAACAAAAGGAAATTCAACTTACTCAGCAAATCGCTTCTACCGATTCTGCTCGCAATGAGCTGCAAAAGGAATACGAGGCTGCCAATGCGATGATCGATCAGCTGACTTCGCAAAATACCCACATGGATAGCCTATTGAAGGCCAATAACAAAGAAATCAGCGCCTTAAAAGCACGCATCCAAAGCATCCTCAACGATCGCAATGCTACTCGAGCACAGCTAGAAGAAGCTCGCCAACTTATTCAGCAGCTCAATGCGACAATTGAACAATATAAACAAGAAATTGAACGCCTGGAAGGCGAAAAAATCGTGCTCACCCAACAACGCGATTCTTTGAAACGTAACCTAGACACCGCCCAACAAGTCAATCAGCAACTTGCACAACAAGTGCAACTAGGAAGTGTATTGCATGCATCTCATATTGAGATCATCCCACTCCACCTGAAAAAAAGTGGTAAAGAAGTTGAAACCACTCGGGCTAAGCGAGCCGATATGATGCGAGTTAGTTTTGATCTCGATGAAAACCGCATTACACCTTCTGGTCCAAAAGACATCTACGTATGCATCACCGACCCCGATGGCAAACCCCTGGCTGTGGAAGCCTTAGGATCGGGCCGCTTTACGCTGGCCGACGGCACGGAAAAACTCTATACCGCCATGAAAACGGTAAACTATGAAACCGGAAAGAAGACGCATGTAGATATCGATTGGAAACAAAATGCTCCTTTCAAACCGGGCACCTACAAAGTGGAAATTTATGAAAATGGCTATCTAATTGGCCAGGGAGATGTAGACATGCGAAAAGGTGGTTTTCTGTGAAATCAATAGCCGGCTAAAAGACCGCTCTGATGGTTGCTGTACCGGTATGAATGACTCGAGCGGTTGCGGTTTTTCTTCCCTCGTAAATAAAATCGAGTTCTATATTGCCTGCAAGCCGGCGAGTGCATCCTATGTGCCAAAGCCAATTTCTGCCAGGCATTAGTCCTTCTAGCATGCTAAATCCTGCAGCACTACTCGTTGCGCCCCGGAAACGGATGTATTTACAGGTGCAGCTGATCTCTAAGCGCATTGTTGCAAGCCGGCTCCAGTTCAGCATACCCGTTATGGCTTGTCCCGAGTAGCTTTCACCACCCGCATCAATAGCATTTTGCTTATGTTCCCAGTTGTATCGCCATTCCACCCGCCATTGGGTATTGGGCACATATTGCACTGTAGGAGCCCAGCTCTGAAAGGTGTAATCATAGCGCTGTTCAGCCTGGCCAGCAAGGCTGTCGACCGTCCGCCCGGCTGTCCATTCCCCCGAAAAGCTATACCCAGCTATGGCATTCCAATGCAGGCGAACTGTATGTTGGCGTAACGCATGCATCTGCTGCCCATACAGCATTTGTTGGCAATCGCTCACCCATTGATATGTATAATTTAGATTCCAGCTGGCACTGAGTTGATGGATAAACACGCTATGCATCATCTCGGTATGGCTATTTACCCACGCCGAATCACCACCTGAACGTTGAAATGGATTGAATAAAAATCCACTACCAGCCAGCCGTTGTCGAGACAGGTTGATACGACTATTCACACGCAGTTGAGAGAGCCAACGGGCTAAGCGGGAAGGTGGTGCTGACCAGAAACGAGCCGGCGTAAGCGTCCATTGTTGGTCCCATTGTACCAGACGTGTAGGTAAAAATCGACTGCCAGGAGTATATATCCGCACATAATTGCCTTGATCTTTAAAAGAAGCTGGCTGAAATTCATTGGTTTGTGCAATGCCATCGTGATTGTAATCGATCCATATGTATTGGCCTTGCCCAGTAGGCACCTCTACATAGGTATACGCTAGCTCTTGCTGCTGCCCACCAGTAAGGGTATACACCAGATGATGGTCTAAAAAACCATTTTTCGTAGCCACATGATCGATCACTTGGCCAGTGAGAAATCGACCCCCAGAAATATCTGTTCGTGAAGTATCGCGATGAAAGAGAAAACCGCTATCCTGGATGTGCACATTTCGATAAGCCAATTCTCCTTGGATTTGATGATACAGACCTTCACGGCTACCAAATAATCGATAGGTTTTGCCCTGCACTCCATTTCCAAATCCTGCTTTGCCTCGAGGCATAAGATCGCTGCGATAATTAGCCGAAAAACCTATGTTGCCCCACAATGCTTGCCTTTCCATCACGATAGTGGTTTCCTGAAAATCATAGCTATTGGGGAGTAAGGTATCGGCTTGTGTAGCTTTTATGGCATCTTTTTCCTGACGCCAGCTAACACGCCACTCCCAATGTGCATTGCCTTCAACATGCCAGGTTTTGGCAAGAGAAATAATGGGCTTCCACATGCTGGCCAAATATGTAGGGCTAAACACATGGGTAAAAGCCAACTGGGCTTGCGTGGAAAATTGCCTATAGGTATAGGTCCAATTTAATTGATGAGCCAGTCCACGAAAACCCACATCAGGCAGAGCATCCAGGCTACGCCAGTAACCTTGAAATAAATAGTTTAGGCTTAACCCTTCAGGTTGAGCGATGCCCGTAGAAAAAGATATGAGGTGTTCATTGGCGGGCGCCAATATGCTATCTAATGGTAAGCTCCAATCACGATTAAACTCCATGGGGCGATAGGGTTGCAAAGCTTGAAATTGCGGGGAGGTGAAGGTATATCTAAGCTGGGTTTGTACGCTGGCAGGTCGGGAAAAAAAATGTGAAATGGGTATCTCCTGTTGAAAACCAAGCCGAGCAGCCATGCCTTGATGAGCGGCAGCAGGTGAGAAAGTATTGACATTCAAACGACTCCACGCAACCTCGCCTTCTAGTGTGCTTCGAGGGGAAAGCCGAGCCTCGGTGCTCAAGGTAACCAGTTGTTGACTGCGAGGAGCTACCAATAAAACGGCTGCTACATAATCGCCTTGATGCTGATTATTCACTGGGGCTACCCAGCTATACACGTGTCCATTGAGCAGACTCTGGCTTAATACATAATCGCCCCGCCCTGCCCCCACATAACTAAAACTCACCCGATACAGCGTGTCTGTTGTTGATAATTGCTGGCTAAAGACATACACACTATCGTATAGAATGCCATTGACTACCGTATCGATACGCCGATAAAGAACCTGTTGTGTGATGGCTGTATCAGGTACAGCGTTGGGATAAAAAGCTTGATCAGTATGCAGGCCTATTCGACGAAGAAACTGCTGTTGACCCGCATCGAGTGGGGCCACCAATGGATTTCTTCGATTGTCGGTATTGTTGTATACATGCATATTCACTTCTATATGAGATGTGGGTTGCCAGCAACCAGCTGCATACCAAAGTATATTTTGGTAATATTGATTAGCGTATTCAAACTCCACTTGTATGCGGCTATCTGAAGTGATGAGGCGGTGTGGAGTAAAGGTGATTTGCCCTGTATTATAATCGATCACATAATCGCGGTCTACTCCCCTTTGCAACAACTGCCCATTTAGATACACTTTTTCTGTACCCGCCAGCACCAAAATATTGAGTTCCCCTTGATTGCCATGTAGAGGGTATGGGCCTTGATTGCCTTCCTGGCCTTGAAAGATATTTCTTGCTTGGATACCCTTTGAAATAGCCCCCGCCAGCTGAAACTTTATTTTGGAAGAGCCCTTGCTGGAAATGTCGTCTGGAGAAGCCTCCCAACCATGACTAAACGATATTCCTTGCAAACGCTTAAAAAAGCGCATGAAATAAGTTTGTCCACTAAGGTCAAAATCGCCCAGTTGTACCCGATCAGCCCGCCGAGTAAATCGCACATACACTTGATCGAGCTCTTGCAAGGTGGCCGTATTGCCTGCAGGTTGGATAGGTAACTGCTGATCGCTGACGGCAGCTTCCACGCGAATACTATCGGGCAAATATCCAGACACCTGCAAATTCATGGCCGAGCCTACCACCACGCTCTGGTTATTGCCAAAACCGAGGCTTCTCCCCAAACTACCTGAATATTCCAATTGGCCTGGCATATGCCTGCTTAGCGAGGGAAATTCACCGGGCTGATAAGCTGTATTCAACACAAAACCTTGTTGAGCGAGTTGAGGAGAATATCGGAAAATGGGTGCAGCGAGTTGTTGAGGCAATACCCGATATTGTAGGCATACACTGTCGAGCGCAGGCCAATGCTTCCATACCAGATATCCTTGTAATGGATAGACGATATAATCACTATCGGCTACACCGTATACACGTAAGCTACCCGGCACTATGCTGAGGGTATCGATAACAAGCGTATCGCCACTTAACTTCAAGCATGTTGATCTCAAATTCTTCCATATCTGAGCTGCACGCTGATGGGTTTGGGCAGAAGCTTGCAACACGTGTAACGCGCAACAAGTCATCAACATGCTGGTTAGCATCCATTTACCACAGCCACAACGCCGTGTTAGCAGATGGCTATAGCCTGCATCCAACAAGAGGCGCATGTGCACAAAAAAACGTTAATTTCTCAACCATCTGCCTATTTCTTTGTTGAATTGCATAATCTTCTTCGTAAATTAAATGCACAATTAAACTTCGATTATGACACCGCGTGAAATTTGTGCTGCCTATGAGCAATATTGGCTCGAGCATGGTGAGCCACCTTCTTCGGTATATGCTTTTGCTCAACAAATAGGCATTTCCGAACGTGAGTTCTACGAATCATATGCTTCTTTTAGCGCCGTAGAAAAAGACTTTTGGAAGCAGCTTTTCGAAGATACTGTGCAACAGCTCCAGCAAGATGAAACCTATCAGCAATATTCTGCTCGCGAGAAATTGTTGGCTTTCTATTATCTCTGGATTCAAAAACTGCGCGATCACCGAAGCTATATCTTGCTGCAACAACATCGGTTGTTTTTACCTGCCTTCGCCGACCATCAGCTAGCTACATGTAAACAGGCTTTTTTAGATTACGTCGAAAAACTCATTCAGGCAGGCATCGAACAACGGGAAATCAAAAACCGTAAACTCTTAACCGATCAATACAAATACGGATTCTGGGCACAACTGCTGTTTGTATTAAAATATTGGATACATGATGATAGCAAGCAGTTTGAACTCACCGATGCGGCTATCGAAAAAGCCGTTAATCTAAGCTTCGACCTGGTAGGCAGCCATACGCTCGATCGAATTGTAGATTTTGGTAAGTTTCTTTTGACGAAAAAAGCATGAATATCCCCAAAGAACAAAATAGCATACCCACCACGAAGGTGGAACGTGCAGCTCGTTTCGCATTTACAGGGGCTAAATTAGGGGTAAATTATGTTAAACATTATACCCGTAAGCTAATCGATCCTTCTGTGCCCAGAGAGCAACTACATGAAGCCAATGCAGAAGATATCTACGATGTACTGAGCAACCTTAAAGGTAGCGCCTTAAAGGTAGCACAAATGCTCAGCCTCGACCGCGGATTTCTCCCTCCTGCTTATGCAAAAAAATTTGCCTTATCGCAATACAGCGCACCTCCGCTGAGCGGCCCCTTAGTGGTAAACACTTTTTTGAAAAGCCTGGGAAAAACCCCTGCGCAACTCTTCGATCGTTTCAATATCCATGCTTCACATGCCGCCTCGATTGGGCAGGTGCATGAAGCCTGGAAAAATGGGAAAAAATTAGCCGTCAAAATCCAATATCCAGGAGTAGCACATAGTGTGAAATCAGACCTGCGCATCGTGAAGCCTATCGCTATCCGCATCGTTGGTCTTCAGGAAGCCGATATGGATCAATATTTCGAAGAGGTAGAAACCAAGCTGCTCGAAGAAACCAACTATCAACTCGAACTGCAACGTTCCCGTGAGCTAACGGCAGAATGTTCCTCCCTACCCGGGCTCATTTTCCCACATTATTATCCTGAATATTCTTCGGATAAAATCATCACGATGGATTGGCTCGAAGGACTCCATCTACCCGAATTTTTAGATACACAACCCAGTCAAGAAGTACGCAACCGAGCTGGACAAGCTTTATGGGATTTTTACCAATTTCAAATTCACCACTTGCGAAAAGTACACGCCGATCCACATCCAGGAAATTTCTTGTTTCAACCCAATGGTCAAGTGGGGATTATTGATTTTGGTTGTGTCAAAGAAATACCAGATGATTTCTATAGTCATTATTTTGCCCTTACCCGCCCCGAACTTTTGCGCGACGAGGCCCACCGAATGGAAATCTTTCGGCAACTGGGTATTTTACATCCAACGGATACAGAAAAAGAAATTCGTTTTTTCTCAGATTTGTTTCAAAAATTAATTGACCTCACCACATTACCTTTCCAACGTGAAATATTTGACTTCGGAGATCCCGATTTTTTCAACGAAATCTATGCATATACCGACTATGTGTATTCTCTTCCAGAAGTACGCCATTCTAAAATTGTGAGAGGCACACGACATTCGCTGTATATCAACCGCACCTATTTCGGACTATACTCTTTATTGGGCGACCTCAAAGCCCAGGTGAAAACGAGCTGGCAACATATCGATTCCTTGCGTTCCTATCTCCGTCCCGAACATTCTACTGCACTGATTGAAGATTCCAAATAGGTGACCAACCAGCAAAAGGGAAATGGCTACACATCTGAAGCAGGATACCAAACCTGTGTTCCTTTTACCTGAGCAAAACGCGTAAGCACGTGCGGAGCCAGATGCGCATCGGGCATGATATGCCATACTTGTATGTCTCGTACCAGCAGGGCATCGGCCACCAATGAGCGATGGCAGCGCCAGGGCAAGGCTTCGGCACACATGATACACGTGTGCTGCTTCATGGCCAGCGTAATAAGCTCTTGTAAGCCTTCTTCAAAATGTGCGGTTTGCATATAATCGGCAAAGCCTCGAAACGAGGCATTCTTCCAACCCGTATTTATCGAGTGCGGCAGCTCTTTTCTTCTGCCTCCTAAAGCTTGTAGATGCCGATAAGCCATTCCCGCTTTCGAGAGCGTCTCTGCAAGTTGCTCAGCATTAAATTGGGGCACATAGCGAGAGCCAGGAAAAGAGCGAATATCTACCAATAAAGCTATCTCATGTGCTTGAAGCAAACCCAAAAAACGCTCTATTGAATGGGTGGAATGGCCAATGGTGAAAACAGAAAGCCCAGAATCTGTTTGGAGAGGCACATCGCTATGCTGCATAGAAACAACTATCCAGAAAAACTAGCCAATTGCATCTTCCCGGCATCCCAGTAAACTGGCTTCTGCTGAAAATAGCTTAAGTTACAAGCCAAAGCTGGTGCTGCTGCACGAAAACCAAAGCTAGCATCTTCCACCACCTTTTTCTTTCCTCGCACGGCATCTATGAAATGCTGCACATGCTCTTGATGATCGTCATAACCTTGAGGAGCAGTAAACACGATTTGCTCAGCAGGGGGTGCCAGACGAGTGTTGGAAGGATATCGCTCATCATATTGTTTCACAAATGCCTGCTGTATTTCCATAGGAAAAGTCTCAAAGCTATCCCAGCCGCCGTAGCCAGGAGCCTGAGGCAGAGGCATGCGTTTCAACACACAAGTTGTGTCGCCAATTTCGATCATCCCTTCCGAACCCACCAATCGGGTATAACTTCCGCCACCACTTCCATCGGCGAAATTTACTTCCAACATTACCCGAAATGCTGGATGATAACCCGTTCGAGCAGGGTAGTCTATCGCGGCAATCATCAGGTCGGGCACATCGCGGCCATCTTTCCAGTAACTCAGCATACCTGTAGCAAAAATGCGTGTAGGTCCTAAAGCACCGGTAATAAAATGCAAGCCACTGAGCAAGTGCACAAACAAGTCACCCGGGATGCCTGTGCCATAGGCTTGATAATTTCTCCAGCGGAAAAAGCGAACCGGGTCGAACGGCACTGGTGGCGTGTCTTTAAGAAAAGTTTGAAAATCGATCGTCTGTGGGGAGGCGTCGGGCGGAATAGAATACTGCCAGGCGCCTAGGGCACTATGCCGATCAATGCGTGCCTCAACAAGATTGAGTTCGCCAATCTCTCCGGCCTCATATAATTTTTTTGCCTGTGCAAACAACACACTGCTCACGCGCTGACTACCCACTTGCAACGGCCTACCATATTGCTGCTCTGCAGCAATCACACCCTTCCCCTGGTCGAGATGTTGCACCATTGGTTTTTCACAATACACGGCCTTTCCCGCCCTCAACGCATCAATAGCTACGGTATTATGCCACAAATCGGCCGTGGCTATCATCACCGCATCTATATCGTTTCGAGCGAGCAATTCTCGGTAATCACGCGTCGTGAATAGTTGGTCTCCAAATACTTCTTTTGCCCTGCGCAAATGACCATCATATAAATCGGCTACACCCACAAGCTCCACTCCTGGCACCCGAGTCACAGAACGTGTGTCTTGAAAACCCATAATTCCCATGCCTACGGTAGCCACGCGCACTCTTTCACCCGACATAGGAAAAATAAGTGGAGAAAGCTCGTATGTCTTGGTCTTTGCGGGACTTGCTGTTACGCCTGCCCACAAGTGGCTACCGGTTACCCAACCGATTAAGCCACCCATTTGGGTTAAAAAGGTTCTTCTGTTTGACATAATTTAAGCTTTACGAATAAGGCCACGCAAAAGAGCCACCACAAAAGTAAATATGGCTGAACCCAGCACAGCCCAAACCACAGGAAAGGTTTCACCCTGAATACGAATCGCCAACAACAACGGGAAATGGAGCCGTGAGGCCAGCACGGTGCCAATATATGCCCCAATTAGCCCCACAATCAAGGAAACCAAACAACCCCCAAGATTATATCCTGCTAAACTCTGCCCTATAGCGCCGCAAATGGCTGCAATGAGCAATAAAATGAGAAAACCGCCGATGGTCATAAAATAAATTATTTGAGAAAGATAGTCGTTCCTCTGTAAAAATCCAACCCTTTGCCATTAAACTCGTGAAACAATCTGGATGGAGATCACATTATTTCTGAAACATCGGCGCATTTTTACAGACAGACTATCCTAAATTTGCGTGTTTAAACACATTAGTGGTCAACTTTATGAACAATTCTTCATTAGATGATGCCTCATTTGTAAGTCGGCATATTGGAAGCTATGGACAAACAGCAGCTCTTTTACACCGCTTGGGCTTAAACAGCCTCGATGAGCTGATCGATCGTACCATTCCAGAAAACATACGTTTGCATGAGCCATTAAACTTACCTCCTGCCATTAGCGAACAGGAGCTATTGGCTGAGCTGAAAGCTTTATCTCTGCAAAACCAGGTATTTCGCAACTTCATTGGCCAGGGCTACTATGGTACCCACACGCCTGCAGTTATCCAACGCAACTTATTCGAAAATCCCGATTGGTATACTCCGTATACTCCTTATCAGGCTGAGATTTCACAGGGCCGGTTGGAAAGCCTGTTGAATTTTCAAACCATGGTAGCCGACCTAACTGCTCTTCCTATTGCCAACGCCTCTTTGCTCGATGAAAGCACGGCTGCTGCCGAAGCCATGCTGATGCTGCATCGTTTCTCCCAGCAAGAAGGCACAAGCAGGCAATATTTTTTTATAGATAATCGCTTATTTCCACAAACCATCGATGTTTTGCTTACACGAGCTGAACCCCTCGATATTACCTGTGTGGTAGGCAACTGGCAAGAGGCTGTTATAGATGAGCATTTTTTCGGAGCCATTGTCCAATATCCCGACAATGAAGGGGCCGTTCAGGATTATCGCGATTTCATTAAACATGTCCACGCCGCTGGTGGGTATGTGGTAATGGCTACCGATCTCTTAGCCCTGACCTTGCTGGTACCTCCCGGCGAAATGGATGCCGATGTAGCCGTTGGTTCTACCCAACGTTTTGGAGTGCCTTTAGGTTTTGGAGGACCACATGCAGCTTTTTTTTCGGCTAAAGAAATCTTCAAACGATACATTCCAGGGCGCATCATTGGAGTAAGTGTAGATAGTCAAGGCAACCGTGCTCTACGCATGGCCTTGCAAACCCGCGAACAGCACATCAAGCGAGAAAAAGCCACCTCCAACATCTGTACGGCACAGGCCTTGCTGGCCAATATGGCAGCTATGTACGCCGTGTATCATGGCCCCGATGGGTTAAAAAAAATAGCCCGCCGAGTACATCAACTCACTGTAGCCTTATATCAAGGGCTTTCCGAGCTGGGTATTGCCTGCAAGCACCATCATTTCTTCGATACACTGTGGATTCCAACTGATCAGCAAGAAGCGGTTCGAGAATTAGCCGAAAGCTATCAGATGAACTTTCGCTATCCCGATCCGCATCATATCGGTATTTCCTTAGATGAAACCACCACAACTTCCGATGTGCTCGATATCTTACATGTTTTTGCCTTATTGAAAGGGCAAGATAGATCGCAGTTTATCCTTTCTGAAGACGAATTTTTTTCACATATTCCAGCTGCTTTACAACGTAGCTCTGCCTTTCTTACTCATCCAGTTTTTCATCAATACCATACTGAGTCCCGGCTGATGCGTTACATGCATGCATTAGCCGCTAAAGATATCTCGCTCACCAGAAGTATGATACCTCTGGGCAGCTGTACGATGAAGCTGAATGCTGCTGTTGAGATGCTCCCCCTCAGCTGGCAGCATTGGAGCCAGATACATCCTTTTGCCCCTGCAAGCCAAACCCGTGGCTATCAAGAATTGATTAAACGACTGAGCGAGTATCTTTGCCAAATTACAGGGTTCGATGCATGCAGCTTTCAGCCTAATAGTGGAGCACAAGGTGAATATACTGGGCTACTTACCATTCGCCGATATTTTGCCGCTCACAACCAATCGCATCGCCGAATCATGCTGATACCGCTTTCAGCACATGGTACTAATCCCGCCAGTGCTGTGATGGCTGGCATGCAAGTAGTGACGGTAAAAACCACCGAAAATGGATACATCGACCTCATTGATTTTCGCCAAAAAGCCGAGCAATATCGCGATCAACTGGCCGGTGCCATGATCACCTATCCTAGTACCTATGGTATCTTCGAAGAACATATCCGTACCCTTTGCGAAATTGTACATGATTGTGGAGGATTGGTATATCTAGATGGGGCCAACATGAATGCACAGATTGGCCTCACCTCGCCAGCTGCTATTGGGGCCGATATTTGCCACCTCAATCTGCACAAGACCTTTGCTATTCCTCATGGGGGAGGTGGCCCCGGCATGGGACCCATCTGTGCTAAACAATTTCTTGCCCCTTACCTACCCGATCACTGGTTGTTTCACCAACCAAGCTATCGGCAGGGCAATGGCAATAGTGCCGAAAGATTTCATGCCGTTAGTGCAGCACCATATGGCTCGCCGTCAATTTTGATCATTAGTTATGCCTACATCCGCCTGTTAGGATCCAAAGGCCTCAAACAAGTTAGCGAGCATGCTATTTTACATGCCAACTATATGAAAGCCAGACTAGAAAAAGCATTTCCAGTGCTTTTCACTGGGCAACACCATACCTGTGGACATGAATTCATCATCGACCTACGCCCCTTTCGACAAACAGCTGGTGTGGAAGTAGAAGACGTAGCTAAGCGACTCATGGATTTTGGCTTTCATGCACCCACCATTAGTTTCCCAGTGCCTGGTACAATGATGATTGAGCCCACCGAGAGTGAGGACGTCGATGAGATGGATCGCTTTTGTGATGCGCTATTGAAAATTTATGAAGAAATACAAGACATTATTGAAGGGAAAATGGATCGTCAAGACAATCCACTAAAGAATGCTCCCCACACCCATCAAATGGTCGTGGCCAACCAATGGCAGCATCTATATTCGCGAGAAACTGCTGCCTATCCACTTCCCTTTGTTCAGGAAAATAAATATTGGCCACCTGTGAGCCGCATCAACCAAACTTTAGGCGATCGCCATCTAATCTGTACCTGTCAGCCTATCAGTGCCTATGCCGATCAAGAACAAAAACAATAGGCATGAAAAATCAGCAGGTTTTGAGATGAAGGTTTTATATTTGGCAATGACTTTTTGATGACACAGTTATTTTTTGGTCTTAAAACACTACTATGAGCCGATTGTTTATTACGAAACCACTACAAAAACTCTTTGCTGAAGCAGCAGAAACTGAAAAAGGGTTAAAACGTGCACTTACCCGTACCAATTTAGTAGCCTTAGGCATCGGCGCCATCATTGGAGCAGGTATCTTCGTGCTCACTGGCCAGGCTGCAGCCCAATATGCGGGTCCAGGTGTGGTGATTTCTTTTGTGATTGCGGCTATTGCTTGCGGATTTGCTGGATTGTGTTATGCAGAATTTGCTTCTATGATTCCTATTGCCGGTTCTGCGTATACTTATGCTTATGCCACCCTGGGAGAATTTATTGCCTGGGTGATAGGTTGGGACCTGATTCTCGAATACTTGTTCGGCGCTTCCACCGTAGCCGTAGGATGGTCGGGTTATGTAACCAGTTTTTTGAAAGACATTGGTATAGTGATTCCACCTTATCTGTCAAATGCTCCTTTGGTATACGATCCCGCTTCGCACCAGCTCACGGCCTCAGGAGCTTTCCTGAACTTACCTGCTATGTTTGTCATTGCCTTGATGACTACACTTTTGGTGATTGGCATTAAAGAATCGGCCCGATTCAATAATATTATCGTGTTGGTCAAGCTGTTGGTGATTTTCCTGGTTATCGGATTCGGTATCCATTATATCGTTCCAGAAAATTATCATCCTTTTATCCCTGAAAACCAAGGTAACTGGGGAATTTTTGGGTGGAGCGGTGTGTTTAGGGCTGCCGGGGTGATCTTTTTTGCATATATTGGCTTCGATGCCGTATCCACGGCCGCTCAAGAAGCAAAAAATCCACAAAAAGATATGCCCTGGGGCATCTTAGGCTCATTACTTATTTGTACCATACTCTACATTGCTATGGGATTTGTGATGACGGGCATGGTAAATTATAAGGAGCTGAATGTAGCCGACCCAGTGGCCGTAGCCGTAAATGCTGCAGGCCCTGATCTTTTCTGGCTGCGTTTCCCCGTTAAGATCGGGGCTATTGCTGGGCTAAGCTCCGTGATCTTGGTGATGCTCATGGGGCAGCCGCGTATTTTTTATTCTATGGCCAATGATGGCTTGCTTCCTCAAGCTTTCAGCAAGCTACATCCCCGCTTCCGCACACCTTATATCACCACAATTGTCACTGGTCTTGTAGCCATGATCGTTTCCGGGCTATTTCCTATTGGGCTATTGGGTGAATTGGTTTCGATAGGTACCTTGCTGGCCTTTACCATTGTATCGGCAGGAATTTTAATTCTGCGAAGAACCAAGCCCGACTTACATCGTCCTTTTAAAACACCAGGCTACCCCATAGTGCCTTTCTTAGGAATCTTATTTCCCTTTTTGGTCATGCTCACTCTGCCTTTCGATACCTGGCTACGGCTAATCATCTGGATGGCTATTGGATTAGATGTTTTTTACTTATATAGCCAACACAACAGTCATGTAGTGCACGACCTAGATACGCGGCCCAAGCGATATTTTGTGATTGAAGCTTTGCCTTTGGCTTTAGTTACGATTGTTTTGCTGATCATGTCGTTGTACTCTCCTGAAAATTGGGTGTTCACCGTGGCACTGATTCAAATTGCTGTATGTATTTTTGCACTCATCCAATTGCTACGCAGCATCCAAAAAAATAAACAAAAAGTAGCAATAAAAGAAAAAATCAGCTAAACACGGAAAGGATATTGCATCATCCATGGGAAGGATATTCGAAGTTCGGAAAGCTAAAATGTTTGCCCGGTGGGACCGGATGGCTAAGCAGTTTACACGCTTGGGCAAGGAAATTGAAATTGCCGTTAAGCAAGGAGGGCCTGATCCAGAAAACAATCCCACCCTACGCCGCATCATTCAAAATGCCAAGAGCGTGAACATGCCCAAAGACCGTATTGAAGCGGCTATCAAACGGGCAATGGACAAAGAGAAATCGGCTTATGAGGAACTCATCTATGAAGGCTACGCCCCATATGGAGTAGCGGTGCTGGTGGAAACGGCTACCGACAACCCCACACGCACAGTAGCCAACTTGCGTATGCACTTTAACCGAAGTGGGGGAAGCCTGGCTACCAGCGGATCAGTGGCATTTCTATTTAAACGTATGGGCGAATTTGTGATCGAAAAAGAAAAGGTGCAAGATCTAGATGAAGTAGAATTGGAACTCATCGATTACGGTATGGAAGATTTTGGCGAAAATGAGGAAGGCCAACTCATCATACGCACAGCTTTTCACGACTTTGGGCGAATGAGTGAATTTTTAGAACAAAAAGCCATTCCCGTCATACAATCTCAACTCATCTACATCCCTACTTCAGTGGTAGAGCTGCCCGAACAACAAGCCCAACAGGTTTTGGAACTAATAGATAAACTCGAGCAAGACGACGACGTGCAACACGTCTATCATAATCTCGTCTGACTACAAGGCAACCTTTGAGTTCTTCATGACGTATTATTGGAATAAAACCTTTACGCCATGAGATATCTTCTTTATGTGCTGCTCATCGGAAGCGTCTGCACGATATGGACCTCTTGCAGCAAATCCTCTAATAGTTACAATTACGGCACCCCAGGAGGAGGAACCCCGCCAGGAGGCAGTACAGGTAATACCATAAGCATCTACGGATATGCCTTTTCTCCCGCTAGCCTCACCGTAACCAAAGGCACTACCGTGAAATGGACCAATAATGATCCTGTTACCCACACGGTAACCGACGACAATGGGAAATTTGATAGTGGAAATCTCACTTCTGGTAAAACTTATTCCTATACTTTTAATGACACAGGTACTTACCATTATCACTGTTCGATTCATACGAATATGAAAGGCACCATCACCGTGCAATAAACAACTGAAAAGAGGATCAGGGTCGTTGATGATAATATTTCATAGCCTCGGGAATCCATTTTTTGATGTTTGCGATGCGTTGTGCATCACTGGGATGGTCACTGAGAAAAGTAGGAATTTGCGCAGTACCTGCCTGCGACATGCGTTGCCAGAAATCGAGTGCGGCATGTGGATCATAACCCGCAAGTGCCATGAAGATTAATCCTAAATGATCGGCTTCTGATTCTTGCTTACGAGAATGAGGTAATACAGCACCTACAGTAGTACCGATATCATAGGCCTGGAGAAAGGCATCGCGGGTGGCCTGTGGTTTCTCCTGCATAAAAATAGCCAATGCTTGCCCGCCGGCCTGTTGTAATAACTGTTCCGACATGCGCTCGGCCCCGTGTTGAGCAATAGCATGAGCAATTTCATGACCCATGACCACGGCTAGCCCGTTTTCATCACGGGTATAAGGCAAAATGCCCGTGTATACGACTACTTTACCTCCTGGCATACACCAGGCATTGGCTTCTTTGTTGTCTACCAAATGAAATTCCCAATGGTAATTGGCTACCCTATCGCCATACCCATGTTGGGTAAGATATAGGGTGATGGCTTTTGCCAACCGCTCTCCCACACGCTGCACCATCTCTGCCTGCGGTGAACTGGCTGGTACCACCTTATTTTGCGAAAGAAAACTTCGGTATTCAGTAAGCGCCATCTGATCTAATGAACTCTCAGGTACTAGATGCAGCTGTGTACGCCCAGTGATAGGCACTTGTGAACAACTCTCTATAAGGCCTATTGCCAAGATTACCAAGATTCCCATCATGAAATTCAACCGATGGCTTCGCATAGTAAAGGGATTTGTTTCACCACGAATATACCAAACACAATACCGATTTTAGTGTTTATTTTCTTGATCTGTAGGGCGATGCTTACGTTTGCGAAAGAAGGAGACTCGGTTTTCCCTTCCGTTGAGCAGCCGCTGAATGTTTTTTTGATGGGTAATCACCACCAACAAGGCAATGGCTATGGCAAACAGCTGATAGATGAGCTGATGTGCTTTGAAGACAAATAAAATCAATATCGGAAAGGCAATTGCCGCCAATATAGAACTCAACGATACATAATGAGTGAGCAACAAAACCAGGGCAAATACTCCTACGCAAATAAGTGCCACCATGGGTTGTATGGCCAATACCATTCCAAACAATGTTGCCACCCCCTTTCCCCCGCGAAAATCAGCCCAAATAGGAAAAATATGCCCCAGCACTGCTGCCAATCCAAGCGCTAGCTGAAAGTTCATCAGTTGTGCGGCATGCCCGGGTTGGGCATAGTAAGGAATGAGATAAGCTAGCTCCACGGCAATAACTCCTTTCACCATATCGAGCACCAATACTATTGTACCTACTTTAGGCCCCAATACCCGAAAAGTATTCGTGGCTCCGGCATTGCCGCTACCGTATTCTCGAATATCCATATGAAAAAAACGCTTGCCAATCCATACGGCATTAGACACAGAGCCTATTAGATAAGCCAATATGATGAGCATCAGTTCCGACATAAGCTGGAATGCACTATACAAATATACCCGAAAGGCAAGAAAAGCGTTTACCTTCTTTGATTAACATATAATATTAGCCACAGCAGGTTATGCTTCGGGTTCTTGGTCAGGGTGTGCAGGGCCCCTGGGATGTCGCACGTGCGGCGTGCCTTGGCGAGAATGCGGCCGCCCACTTCGCGGTCCTCGATTGGACGCATTTACTGACGGCTGATGATAGCCTTCAGGCCTGGGCAATAGGGCTTTGCGGGAAAGCTTAAATTTACCGGTTTTTGGATCGGCACCGGTGAGCTTCACCTTAATCTTATCTCCTTCTTTTAACACACCCTCGAGGCTATCGAGATGTTTCCAGGAAACTTCCGAGATATGCAGTAGGCCCTGACGGCCAGGCAAAAATTCTACAAAAGCACCATAGGGCATCACGGCCTTTACTTCACCCTCGTAGGTTTCCCCAACGGTAGGCACAGCCACAATGCCTTTAACCCATTGCACAGCTTTCTCTAAGCTTTTCTTATCGCTGCTAAAAATACTCACCTCCCCAGTAGCCCCTACTTCTTCGATACTAATGGTAGTGCCTGTTTCACGTTGAATTTCTTGGATGATTTTACCACCCGGACCAATGACGGCCCCAATAAATTCGCGATCAATGAACATCTTCACCACTCTCGGCGCATGAGGCTTGGGCTCATCACGATGTTGGGGTATGCATTGGTACATGGCATCGAGAATAAATAGCCTAGCCTGGCGAGCCTGTTCAAGAGCTTCACGCATTACTTCCATGCTCAATCCGTCTACTTTAATATCCATTTGCACCCCACAGATGCCCTCGCGTGTACCTGCTACTTTAAAATCCATATCGCCCAGATGATCTTCATCGCCTAAGATATCGGTGAGAATAGCATATTTACCATCTGATGGTCGAGAAATCAAGCCCATGGCAATGCCCCCTACATGCTTGAGCAGCGGTACACCTGCATCCATCAAGGCTAGCGACCCTGCGCAAACCGTAGCCATCGACGATGACCCATTTGATTCGAGAATATCTGATACCACCCGAACGGTATAAGGATAATCACCATTGGGCATCATTTGCTTGAGAGAGCGCATAGCGAGATTGCCATGGCCAATCTCGCGGCGGCCAGGAGCACGCATCATTTTCACCTCGCCTGTCGAGAAGGGAGGAAAATTATAGTGTAAAATAAAGTTGCTATAATCGGAAAGTGCAGCTGTTTCTACCAACAATTCATCTTCCGGGGTACCAAGGGTAACCGTGGTGAGCGATTGCGTTTCTCCTCGAGTAAACAACGCCGAGCCATGAGTGGATGGCAATACATCTATCTGCATATCGAGCGGGCGGATATCGGTTAACCCACGTCCATCGAGCCTTCTGCCTTCATCCAAAATCATGTTTCGCACAATTTCACGTTGCAACTCGTGAAAATAGTAACCCACAAGAGGCTGATCTTCGGCAGGAAGCTCACCCAGAGCCTGGGTGATTTCTTCTCGAAGCTTTTTAAAAGCTTCATTGCGCTCGGCTTTTGTGGTGTTGGCATGAGCAATAGCTGAAATGCGATCTTTGGCTAGTTCGGTAATTTTTTCTCGCAAAGCTTCATTACGATGGGGCTTAGGATAATCACGCTTGGGCTTTGCTCCTGCCTTTTCTCTGAGTGCCTCCTGTGCAGCAACCTGAATTTTAATCGCCTCATGGGCTTTTTGAATAGCCTGAATAAGGTCGTCCTCCAGGCATTCTTTGCTTTCGCCTTCCACCATGAGAATGTTTTTGGCCGTGGCACCTACAATAAAATCCATATCGGCTTGGGTGAGCTGGCTACGCGTAGGGTTGATAATAAATTCGCCGTTAACCCGAGCCACACGCACTTCAGAAATTAATTCCTGAATGGGTATATCCGAAACGGCCAGTGCTGCCGATGCGGCTAATCCAGCTAAGGCATCGGGCATCACTTCTTGATCAGAAGAAACGAGGGTAACGAGCACCTGTACATCACAAAAATAATCGTCGGGGAACAAAGGCCTAAGTGCTCGATCAATGAGCCGGCTCACCAGCACTTCATAATCGGAAAGCTTGCCCTCGCGCTTGAAAAAAGAGCCTGGTATGCGGCCAGCAGCAGCAAAATTTTCTCGATAATCTACGATCAACGGAAAAAAGTCTTGGCCTTCTCGAGGTTCTTTACTGGCTACTGCCGTGGCGAGTATGATGCAATCGCCCATACGCACAGTAACCGCTCCATCGGCCTGGCGGGCCAATCTCCCAGTTTCAATCTGCACGGTTCGGCCATCGCCGAGATCAAATTCTACGGATATAGGTTGTAAACTCATAGTGTATTTTGCTTTATAAGATCTATAAAAAAACTATTCCCAACGCGCTTGGTGGGTTGGGAATAGTTGTCATGAAAACCAGGTTTATTTTCTTAATCCAAGCTTTTCAATCAAAGCTCGATAAGCCTCTAGATCTGTTCTGGCCAGATAGGTGAGCAAGCGCTTTCGTTGCCCCACCAATTTGAGTAGGCCACGCGTGGTTGAGAAATCTTTTTTATGTTCTTTAATATGCTCGGAAATATGGTTGATCCGATAGGTAAGCAGGGCAATCTGGGCGCTAATGCTGCCCGTATTTTTCTCGTTACCGCCAAATTCGCGAATGAGTGCTGCTTTTTGTTCTGTAGTGAAATAAGACGACATTGGAAAATACTTACTTTTTTAGTAGCTGCAAAGGTAGTACAATTTTGCATAATATTCACATGGCTCGCCTTTTTAAAAAAAATGCCAGTATTTGATTAACTTTAAATGTCTCTCTACATCTTGATGGGATGAATGCGCTTTGTCAATAGAGTCGCCCAAGTCCACTGAAGCCTTGCTGTATGCATGTAGTATATATCATCACCTTGGATAATCAACATGATAGCGGTAAAATTTATAAAATACGAGATCGAGTGGCTTTCTGGCGAAAAGCGGGTCTTCAGGTGAGCATATGGGTGCTTGTCCGAGATCACGAATACCAGATCCAGGGGCTGAGTGGATGTGAAGGTGTGCAAATATTTAACGAATGGCCATACCCATTACCCATGGCCAACAAGTGGGCATGGGTCAAAAAGGCCGAACGCTTTCTGCGACAAGCCATTTCTGTACAACGAATGAAAAAAGAACTTGCAACCCTACACCCCGATCTGGTCTATTACACCCAACACATCTGGCTTCCAGGACTTGCCCGCTTGCTGCGTCAGCACCTTTCGATCATGGAAATCAATACCATCGATACAGAAGAGGTGAAATTCACACCCATCTTCCGACGATGGATTTATCGAGCAGGGCGCCGTCAGCTTTTACGAGCAGTGAAAGGATTTGTTTGTGTAACCCCTGAGATTGCCCGAGCATTTCGAAAATACAATAAACCGTGTTGTGTGGTTACCAATGGTATTGATTTGAAACGCATCCCCCTCAAGCAACCCCACCCAGCCCGAAAGCCTCAGCTGATCTTTGTAGGATCGGCAAGCATACCATCGCAGGGTATTGACCTGGTTTGGCAAATGGCTGAACGGTTGCCTCAATATTTTTTTCACCTCGTTTGCCCCGATATCGCTCCGGGCCGACGAAAAAATATTCTTTCTCATGGTCAATTAAACGATGCACAGCTGGCTAAACTTTACCCGCAAATAGATGTGGGTATTGGCACGCTGGGGCTATATCGAAAACATATGCATCAAGCATGCCCTTTAAAAGTCCGTGAATACATAGCTGCCGGATTGCCTTTGATCATTGCTTACGACGATACCGATCTTCCTCCAGAAGACCCACATGTTTTTAAGTTACCCAACCGACCGTTTCATTGGGATACGGAGCTGCTCTCGCAAATCACCAGATTTGTTGAAGAAAACCACTTGCGTAGGTTGCCCTATCGCATTCGCATGCGGGTAGACATCGCTCGCAAAGAAGAAATTCGGTTGCAATTTTTTCAAGAAATGCTTCAGGCAAATTCTTCTCACTCAGCTGAGTGCTCTATTACGCCTACTCAGACAACTGCTGAAGCGCCTGTTGGAGCCACCGAGCCCAATCGATTTGACTTGACTGCACAAACTTAGTCTCCCTTGTCAAAGGCCTATCACATGTATGGCCATCAATCATGGTCTGCATAGCATTTGCCCAACTCTCGGCATCATCTGGTGGTAACCAACAAACCCGATTGTAGCCAGTGAGTGTTTCCCGCGCATAGGGTAAATCAACGGCCAAAATAGGCTTACCCAAAGAGGCCGCCTCGCTTAGTGGTAACCCCCAGGTCTCGGCCAGCGAGGGATATACCAAGGCGTGAGATTGTGTATACCAATTCATTACCTCCTGATGGGGCAGCACCCCAGTAAACCGCAAGGGTAGCGACTGGGAAAAACGACGGATTAGCTTTCGGATATATCCATTCTCTTTACGCCCACAAGTGCAAATGATTTCAAAACCAGAAACTCCCCTATTAACCAAGATTTGAACCGCTTGAAATAAGAGCAAATGGTTTTTGTAGGCATATGGATAGGATGGATAAAAAAATCTGTATGTTGGCGAAGCAGGACTGGCGGAACATGTGGATGGATATTGCCGATGGACTAAGGGAATCACCCACACTTTTTCAGGAGGAAGATGGTAGCGCTCGATCAATTTTTCACGGAGCTGGTGCTGCTGTACAATGATGGCATCATTGGTATGGATATGTCGTAGATAAACGAAAAGATAGAGCATTTTTAACCCCCAGAGGCGTGGCTGCTGCCACCAGATGGAAGAGGGCAATGATGTACAAACGAGGGGATGATGAAAATACACAGCGCGGTAGGGCACATCTACAGGCGGCGTACTGTCTTGTAAAGAAAGCCAGATCACAGGCTTCCATCGCCTTGCCAGTCGAGGGAAAAGCACATATTCTGCATATAACCTTCGCCACCAACCTTTTCTAGACTGTGGAAACGCCACATATTCTACCTGAGGCAAAATGGGATAATCTTCTGGACGATAAACCAGTGCGCGAATGAAGTATTTTTCCCCTACAGCGGCCGACAAAGCCTGCAAACATAGGCGCACGGCTTCCACCGTTCCCCCTCTGAAAAAGCGTTGTGCCGAGATGACAATCAGGGGTTTCATGGTTAGAATGGTTGGTACGTACAGCAGCTATGCGTAGTTTTAATGGCATATAGCCAAAATTGTATCTACTCAATTACTCTTTTTTCCATTCAATGTGCCCGTTGATATTGAACTTTTCGTATGTTTTTAAAATTTCCTCACAAAATTTTTTAGTTTCAGTGTCACCAATCCTTTTTGCTGTTTCCCAAAGCCTAATAAACATTTTTTTCCCACTTTCTGTTTGGTTGTAGTTTTTCTTTCTAAAATTACAGATTGAACAAAGTGTTTGTCCATTTTCCAATGTTGCTTTGCCACCTTTGTCTTTAGGCAAGATATGGTCAACATGCAATTCATATCCCTCCATTGCGCTTCTACCACAGATTACACATTTGTAACCATCTCGTTTTAGTATTTGTTCTTTTAACTCTGGTGTAAAATCTTCTATTTCCTTTTTAGTAACAAATTCTGGATCATACTTATAAACTCCTTTTTTTACTTTAATTAAAAATCCTTGTTGATGTAACCTTCTAATAGCTCGCCAAGTGTCTCTTGGTTTTCTATGATAAAGCTTTTTATATTTTTCTTCGACCCAATCAACAACTGGCCTGTGGGGTAATTCTTGATTGGGATGGTCCTTGAAATATTCAATTATTAAATCGGTAATGCTTTTATTGATATTCTTTCTCATCCCTTTTTCGTTATAAACTAAAACAACATTCCCGACTCATTTAATATTCTTTGTTTTGCTAACTCACAATATTTAAAATCTATTTCCAACCCAATGGAGTATCTATTTGTATTGTTAGAAGCAATTAAAGTAGTTCCGCTTCCTGCAAAAGGATCAAAGATAATATCATCAACAAAACTAAATAGTTTAATACATCTATAAGGCAATTCTAACGGGAAAGGAGCAGGGTGTCTTATCCTTTTTTTGCTTTCACCATTAAAAGTCCATAGTCCATTTGTCCAATCCATGAATTCTTTTTTTGTAATATCTGATATTTGTGAACCATTAGTTTTTTTCCATTCTTTCTTATAAAGAACTACGATAAGTTCAACGGGAGCAATGACATACGGAGCTGCAGCAGATAACCATGAGCCCCATGCTGTTCTTCTGGAAATATTCCCTTCGTTCCAGATAATTGTAGAATGATATTTCCATCCTACTTTCTGAGCAATCGTGGTTAAATCAGCACCCACACTTTTTTGACCTCCTTTATTCTTATCCAATGGAATATTTAAGCAAAACCTTCCTTGATTCTTCGTCCACTTGTAACAGTTATTGATCCATATCTCAGAGAATTCCAGATACTCATCATAGGTTAAATCATCATTGTGTAAATTGTATTTTATATCTACATTGTAAGGAGGAGATGTAATAATCAAATCAAAATATTCTTTATCAAAGAAATCTTCCTGCAAGACATCACCATTTAACAAAAGCGATTTTTTATGATTCAATATTATTTTATTGGTATCTTTAAAGACATGGCATAAAAGCTCAAATTCTTTTGAATGATTCTCATTCATTTTAGATAACTGCTTTTTTGTTTTTATTTCTTTTTCTGCTATTTTATTCAACATCATTAATGAATTTCATTTCAAATTGATTATGCCCTACAGGCGAATATCTGCATAATCGCTTACCTTGCCCAGTTCGGTGCGGAGTACACGCGAGGGGAATTTTTGTAACACGAGATAATCGTGGGTAGCCATGATTACTGTAGTGTGATAATCGTGGCAAATTTGAAACAACAGCTGCATGATGCCGTCTGAGGTTTCTGGATCCAGGTTGCCGGTAGGTTCATCGGCCAAAATGAGTTTAGGTGAATTGAGCAATGCCCGAGCAATATCGACCCGCTGTTGTTCACCGCCAGAAAGCTCATAAGGCATTTTATAGCCTTTGGTCTTCAAACCCACTTTTTCCAGCACATTATTAATCTTTTCTTCCATAAGATTTTTGTCTTTCCAGCCTGTAGCCTTCAACACGAAAAGCAGGTTGTCGTGTACATTCCGATCGGTGAGCAATTGAAAGTCTTGAAACACAATACCCAGGTTACGGCGCAAGTAAGGCACTGTTTTCCATGTTAGTTTTTTTAAGTCGAAACCCACTACCCTGCCTTCTCCGCCGCACAAGGGCAAATCTCCATAAAGCGTTTTTAACAAACTGGTCTTACCCGTTCCTGTTTTTCCAACAAGGTATACAAATTCTCCTTTTCGAATCGTAATATTCACATCGCTCAGGATCACGGCTTTGCCATGACAAATTTGAGCATGCTGGAGCGAAACAATTACATCTTCATCCATGATGCATAAAATTCAAACAAAGATAAGCTTCACTGGCCAAGTATGTTTAGGGGTAGATGAGGTTTCCTGCTTCGGGATGAATGATTTGCAAACTGGGCTTTTCGGGTGCCGGCACAATTCTTCCCACCACCTGAGCTGGAATATGAAATGCAGCCGCCAGACCGATGATCGTTTCGGCATCAGACTCATCTACGATGATTTCCAAGCGATGGCCCATGTTCAACACTTGAAATAATTCTTTCCAGCTGGCTCGAGAAGCTTCACGGATCAGGCGAAACAGTGGTGGCAGGGCAAACAATCTATCTTTAATTGCCGAAAGGCCAGGAGGCAAAAAACGCAAGAGCTTGGTTTGTCCGCCACCCGTGCAATGCACCATGCCATGCACCTTATCGAAATGTTGTTCGAGCAAAGCTTTGACGAATGGTGCATAGGTGCGAGTGGGGGAAAGCAGGAGATGACCAACGGTGTAATTTGTTCCCTGCACCTGATCAGTGAGGCGATAGGGACCCGAATATTGAAGGGTTTCATCGAGTTGGGGATCAACAGATTCTGGGTATTCTATCCCATAACGGCGTTGGAGCAAATCATGCCGAGCTAAGGTAAGTCCATTGCTCCCTATTCCGCTGTTGTAAGCATCCTCGTATGTAGCCTGCCCAAAGGAAGCCAGCCCTACGATGAGGTCGCCCGAGCGAATTTTTTCATTAGTAATCAGTCGATTTTTTGGCCAGCGCACCGTTAGGTTGCCATCTACCACTACGGTACGTACCAGATCGCCCAGATCGGCTGTTTCACCTCCTAGATAATGAATATCGATTTCCGCAGCTGCCAATTGGTCTATGCAGGCTTGTGTACCTTCCACTATGGCTTTCAGCACCTCTCCTGGAATCCAACGAGCATTTCTTCCAATGGTCGACGTATAGACCAGATGACGATACGCCCCTACACAAAGCAAGTCGTCGAGATTCATCACTAAGGCATCTTGGGCAATACCCTTCCACACCCTCAAGTCGCCCGTTTCTCGCCAGTATAGATAAGCCAGTACCGACTTTGTGCCTGCACCATCGGCATGCGACAAGCACACCCATTCGGGATCTTGAGCCAGATAGTCGGGGAATATGCGGCAAAAAGCTAATGGATAGAGCCCCTGTTCAAGATGTTGAACAGCGGCATGCACTTCATCTTTAGCAGCAGAGACACCGCGACGTTGATACAATGAATCTTCCACAAACACATGCAATTATGGGTACAAAGCTAAATGAAGTTTAGGCAAAAACATTTGATCACCGAGGGTTTGTGGCCGATGTTTCCGGATGAGCCGTGGCCAGCACCACTTTAGCATGTAGCTGTTGAGCAATTCCCATCACTTTCACCACATCGTCGATAGGTACCGTTTTATCGGCATTAATCACGATGGTGGCATCTACCGCTTCGCCTGCCAGCTTGGGTGCCAGCACTTGTGCCAGCTGGTCAAAAGGCACCTGTGTGGTACCCACATAATAACGTTGCTGCGCATCGATACTCACTACTACAGTTTGCTTGGATTTGGTATTGCTTTCGGCACGCGGCAATGAAAGCTTGATTACATTGGGATTGGCCAGGGTAGACACGATCAGGAAAAACAACAAAAAGATAAACAAAATATCGTTCAGGGCGGAGCTTTCCACCTTGGCCTCTTCTCGCCTTCTTTTCCGTAGATCCATGGTTTAACGGGTTGGCTCCTGTAAGATATCAATAAACTCTGCTGCTGCTGCTTCCATCTTATGA
Source organism: Thermoflavifilum sp. (assembly GCA_023511875.1). Lineage (GTDB taxonomy): Bacteria > Bacteroidota > Bacteroidia > Chitinophagales > Chitinophagaceae > Thermoflavifilum. The sequence goes on along the minus strand of JAIMAQ010000009.1, from coordinate 28,489 downwards.
ATGACCTTATCGATCTGCGCATTCAAATAACTATATCCCATATAGGCAAATATACCAATAATCAATCCAGTAGCCGATGTAATCATTTTTACATAAATACCACCAGCAATTGTTCCTAGCGTAATATCGGAAGTAACAGAAATATTGAAAAATGTTTGAATCATCCCAGCAATGGTGCCTAAAAAGCCAAACATCGGTGCAACCGCAGCTACCATCGATAAAATAATCATATTTTTTTCGAGCTTGTAAATTTCCAATTTACCTACATTTTCCATAGAGCGCTCAATATTATCGATAGGCTTGCCAATGCGTTGAATACCTTTTTCAATCATTCGTGCAGCCGGATTATCAGTATTCTTGGCTAAAGTGCGTGCGGCGGTAACGTTGCCGTTCATGATATGATCGCGAATCATGTTCATAAAATTATTCTCGATCCGACCGGCCCTTCGAATCACGATATATCGTTCTATAAAGAAAAACAAAGCGATGAGCGAAAGAATGCCCAGCGGAATCATGAGTACGCCTCCTTTTTTCAGGAGGTCAAACAAGCTAATCGATTCTTGCGTGGTTGTGGGATTGGCAAGTTTATTCAAAGAATCGGCTACGCGAAGTAAAGAATCTGTAGCTTGGGCTTGCAGCAAAATGCCTAACATGTAAGTGTTTTTTAAACGCTCAAAAATAAGTAAATGGCTTCCTAAATAAAAACTAACGCTAAAGGCTTATACCTGAATTAGGGAAACCTTAACAACCCATTTCTATATATTTAGTTAGATGCATATGGCCTGATGAATCTAAATTTTTTGCTGTTCAGGAAAGCAATTTTGCCGCCACCTCATCCCAATTGTTGACGCGCTCTTCTGCGGGCTCAAATACGTTATGATGACTGGTAAACAAAATCTTCCTGCCTATGCCTGCATGAAAATTCCGACTATGATCGTCGATCATGATATCTCCACAAACCAAATGTTTACTCCCACAAAAGCAAATTTGTTGCCAGTGTAAAAAAGGAAAATGATCTAGCAACCAGGCAAATTTGTCGTGCAGCGAATGAGGAAACTCCATAGCTGCTGATACAACAAACAATTGATAGCGTTCATTCAATGCATGCATCACTTCTTGAGCACCATCGATCACGTTTAAGTCTCGAAAGAAGCCGGGCGTGTTTAAATATTGATATAAAACGGCAGCATGAGCTGCAGGTACAATTTCTGCTAAATGTTTTCCTAAAATCTCTTCATCGGAATATACCACTCCAAAATCACGTGCATACCAATCTCTAAGTTTGCGAATAGGATCGGCCATTACCTCATCCATGTCTACAATTAGTTTAGGCTTGTGCATATACGGCTATATGTTTTTTGATTGTATTGATACTAGCTATGGGTTTTACGCAGATGGGGGAAAATAACTATTCCGCTCATCACGGCCATGATGCATCCGGCCACGCATACTCCCGTCCATCCAGCATGATTCCAAGCAATATTGCCCCAAATAGATCCCCATGTACCTCCTCCAAAAAATGCTGTCATATACAAGGTATTGAGCCTTGTACGAGCCTGTGGCAGCAAGGCATAGTTACGTGCTTGGTTGGAAACATGAGCAGCTTGCATGCCCACATCGAGCAATATAACGCCTACGATGACGATGGCAATATGCCAACGAGCAAAAAACAACAGTAGATATCCTGCAAGCAACAACAAAATACCGGTGCGTATAGTCAGTAACGGACTTTTACGATCGGTAATCCTTCCCACCAAAGGAGCTGCCATAGCGCCCCCAGCACCTACGAGTCCAAACATTCCGATCAAAGATAGGGAATAATGATATGGAGGAGCCTCTAGAAAAAAAGCCATGGTAGCCCAAAAAGCAGATACGGCTCCAAACAAAGTAGCGCCTATCCAAGCGCTTTGTCGCACCACAGGCTGTTCACGCCATAATTGCCAAAGGGATGCCATCAGTTGCATATAACTCCCTTTAAAAGCGGGTTGCTCATGAGGCAATGCTATCCACAGCAAGACACTCATCCACAACATGAGTAAGCCTGCTATCTCATACACCCAACGCCAGCCAAGGTATTGCGCTACCCATCCGCTTAAGGTGCGTGATACCAAAATGCCCACGAGCAAGCCACCCAGCAAATGCCCAATCACCTTCCCTCTTTGCTCATCGGGTGCTAGATGAGCTCCATAAGGAATTAACACATGGCAAGATACACTGGTAAACCCCACTAGCAAACTGCATACATCGAGCATCCATAAATTGGCCGAAAGCCCTGTGATGCCCAATAATAAAGCTGCTATCGCAAACAACGCTACAATTAAGGTGCGGCGTGAAATCTTATCCCCCAGGGGAACGACCAATAACATCCCTAATCCATAGCCCACTTGAGTAAACACATTGATATTGCCGGCAGCCGCGTCTGATACCCGAAAATACCGGGCGAAAGCGCCCAATAGGGGCTGACAATAATAAATATTGGCTACCGAAACACCACAACCCACCGTCATCAGCCATAGCAGCCGTGGAGATATTTTTTGAATAGTATTTGGCGAAGTTATTTTTTGAAAACTGGAGATATTTAAGTAACTAGGAATGTGACGAGTTCGGTTAGTCATTGGGGGCAAAATTAATGGTAGGATTCGTTTGCTTAGTCAAGTAAATGAGTGATTCTACCTATATATGACGAAATCATATTCGTCATAGGCATGCATTTTGCACGCACGCTTCTCCTTAATTTTGATTATGCGAAATTCTTTTCTGTGGGCACTTGCCATTAGCTTAAGTTATTTACCCACAAAATTATGTGCACAGCAAGACTCGGCTGTAGTAAACGATATTGCACGCCATATTCAGCTCGATTCCGTAACGATTGTAGCTTCTCGTAGCGGATTTGATATTCCGCTTTTTATTCAGCGAGTGAAAGATGACACAACGTTTTACAAAGCCTTTAAAACCTTACGCGTGATAGGCTTTACAGCCGAAAACTATATGTGGATATTTGATCAGAAAGATCACCAGGTGGCGAGTTATGAAAGCCTCACCCGTCAAACACGTCGTAATGGTTGCAGAACCTTGCAGGTATTACACGAAAAAACTACAGGTGATTTTTATAAAAACAAGCGCAAGCAGAAGTATCGATATTATACCGCAGAAATGTTTGCACATGTTTTTTTAGATCCTGGCCCCGTGTGTGGAGAAGACAATTTAGTACATGGGGGCAAACCTGAGGTAAAAGATCCGAATCATCAAATAGAAAAGCACATTGAAGAGCTTAAACAACTAATTTTTAATCCTGGCCAACCCATACCGGGAATTCCTTTTGTAGGACATAAAGTAGGAATTTTTGAGCCCGATATTGCGCCCATGTACCATTTTGCCATTCAAAGCAAAATGTTTGGCAATGATTCCTGTTATGTGTTTCAAGCCATTGCCAAACCTCAATTTGCCAATCAACTTGTGATCGATACTTTGATTACATATTTTCGAAAATCAGATTATAGTATAGTTGCTCGTCAATATGCACTTTCGTATAAGACTTTTCTATTTGATTTTAACGTGCATATCCAGGTAGATTTAAGTTCTTTTCAGCATATGTTAGTTCCTTCTTGGATCAATTATATCGGCAATTGGGATATTGCCTTTCATCGTCGTGAACGTGTACATTTCACTATACGATTTTTTGATTTTCAACCCGAAATATCTGCAAATAAAAAAGCCGAGCTTTAGCAGCTCGGCTAGTTAGAAAGAAGAGTTTATTTCATCAATCAATATTTATCCCAAAATAGTTTAGTCGTTACATCATCTCCACCGATAGCTTGTGATGCTTGAACATAATTGTCTTTATTCAAGGTTTGTTCGTTAATGGGATAGGTGTAACGAACGGGGATATCGGTGAGTGCATTTTGTGCTTTTTGTAAGGCGGGATAGTCGAGTTTACGCCATTGGGTCCAGGCATCCCAACCTCTTAAATAAAGGGCAATCCAAGATTGAAAACCAATCTTATATTTCCAGTCGCCCGGAGCGGTTAAATAATTAACTGAGGGTTGAGCAAGATAAGTAAGGGCATCTGCACTCGTTCCTCCCCAATACTCTATGGAAGCCGTGACGGCATTATCATAGTGCTGTTTTGCTGTTCCACCCACATTAAATCCACGTTCTACGGCTTCGGCAAGCAAGAATTCTACTTCAGCATAATCCATCCACAAGCTTGGAAAATCGGGAGCCTTCGTCTTATCTGAAGGATGAGAAAAGTTAGCATATGTATTTCCAGCACCTGGTATACCTCCCGAATAACCATTGTTAGGATCGCGGGTGAAATAAAATGGGAGACGAGGATCATTCAAGGCGTTCATCGTATCGACAAGCGTTTTGGCGGGTACAAAATCATTTCGATTGCTTTGTACCAGATTAGTCCAAATCGGATTTACATTGGGTGGTGCGGAAAGATATTGGAATAAAGCATTGTCGTCGTTTGACTGAAACACATTGGGTGCGGCCGATTCTACAACCGATTTTGCCTTTGCAGGATCTACATCGGCAATCAAGAGCCCAAGTTTTAATTTCAACGAATTGGCAAATTTGATCCATTTCGATACATCACCCCCATATAAAAGATCATTGCTTCCAAAGCTTTCGTAATTGGGATCTAAAGTTTGTATAGCTTTATCTAAGCTATCGAGTAATGCATAATACACTGTTTTGGCGTCATCAAATTTAGGGGTAGTGTTTTCGGGATCGAGTGCCTCCGTATAAGGAATATTGCCAAAAGTATTTAACACCACACTAAAAGCATAAGCCTCACAAATCTCTGTGATGGCCAATTTATTTGCTTTTACCTTTTGATCTGCTGGTGAAAAAGCATCTTCCTGTCTAATAAGCACTTTTGCTTGATCATAATCTTTGATCACATCCCTATACAGTGTTGTCCACCAGTTTTGAGGAATATTTCTTCCTCCCAAATCATATTGGCTTTCTTGCGGATAAGTGATTTCGGCCCAGAATTGAACGATCAACTCAAAGATATTGAGGTTAACGTTAGGGGTGGTCATGAGATCTGTGAAACTTTTCTGGGCATTGGAAAATAAGCCTTCACCGGGCACGTTTTCCGGCTGTTTGGGATTTTTGTTGAGCTCATACATATTCTTGGTACAGGCCCCCAATACTCCTGTGAGAAATATAGCGGCTATGAATATCTTTTTCATCGCTTAATTTTTTAATGCTCTAAAAATATATTTAACAATAAAGAAGAAGATATGAATCGCATGGTCGTTTTTTAGAAGGTAAATTTGAGGTTCAGCCCATATCTTCTGTATGTGGGATAGCTACCCACTTGGAATCCCTGAATATTTCCCGAGCTAGGCCCTTCTTCTGGATCTGCATAAGGCAAGTTCTTATGAATAATCCAGAGATTACTTCCATAAAGGGAAATATCGAAAGTCTTGAAGGGATGCATGCGGGAAACAATAGATTGAGGAAGTGAATAGGTTAAGTTCACTTCACGCAATTTAATATAACTAGCATCGAATACATAGGCTTTATTGGGCATATTCAGATATCCAAAGCCTCTTAGACCGGTAATAGGCACATATTTGGTGTTTTCCTTTCCATCGGCAGTAACTCCTGGAAACACATAACCACCTCCCTGATTAACTGGGTCACGAATAGATTTGCCATTAGCATTGAGGGCAACCGATTCGATATACAAGCCCGTACCTTGCCCATACCACTGGTCGATGGAGAATAAATCTCCTCCTTGATGGAAATCAATCAAAAAGTTTAAGCTAATATCTTTATACCGGAAGGTGTTGGAGATTCCCCCTGTCCAGTCAGGATTAATGTTGCCAATGATATTATCGGCGCTTGAAGTAATCTGGTAGTATCCACTGCTTTTCACTATTGGCTTTCCAGTGGTGGAATGATACACAAAGTCCTTTCCTTTGAGCACCCCAAACGGTTCACCAATAGTAGCATTCAGTGTCACTCCTCCTTGGAATCTGCCCAGTTGAATATTTTTAGCATCCCCATACAAACTGATCACCTTATTCCGATAGCGCGACCAGTTGATATCCATATTCCAGGAAAAACTATTTGTTTTCACAGGAACCAAGTTCAGCGTTACTTCTATGCCTTTGTTCTCCACATTTCCGGCATTGATCACTTTAGAAGAGTATCCGGTTTCTGCAGGGACGGCAATACTGATAATTTGATTAATGGTATTTGTTTTGAAATAAGTCACATCGATTCCGATCCTGTTGTTGATAAACCCTAGATTGATTCCTCCTTCATAGCTTCGGGTACGTTCGGGCTTTAGATTTGCATTTCGTTTTGTACTGGGCACAGAAAACAAGGCTATGCTTCCATATGGCGTGGGCTTATCATACACATCTGTAATAAATGCCCATGGCGCATCATTACCTACTTCAGCGTAGTTGAGTCGAAGTTTACCAAAGCTTAGCCAAGAAAGGTTATTCAGCAGCTGAGAGAAAATAAATCCTCCAGAAATAGAAGGATAAAAATATTTATTCTTACCTGCAGGCAAGGTAGAAGATTGATCTTGACGAGCTGTAGCGTCTAAGATGAGGAAATTTTTGTAGGTAAGGGTGATACCTCCAAACACACCGCCAACTTCAATTTGCTGATCTACTTCAGACGGGGCATTAATGGGGTTTAAAGAATTCGAAAGGGAATATAATCTCGGAATCACCAATCCTCCATTGGTAGAAGCATATATTGAATTAAAATAGGTACGGCGAAGATTTGCCCCTAGCAAGGCTTTTATGTTCAAGCTACTGGAAAGATCTTTATTAAAGTTGGCCAAAAAGTCGTAGTTGAACTCCTTGAAATTATTATTATAACGGCTATAGAAGGGCACCTCTACACTTCCCACAGCCCCACGTTCTTCCTGTATCCCTGCGTATTGGTCTAGTGATACGCGGCCCATGAGACTTAACCAGCTAGTGGGGTTATAATTGAGCATGAGGTAACCAAAGTAACGATTGCGCTGATCGTTTTCAAAATTTTCATACCGCACGAAATACGGGTTATCCCAGTATATGGGGCCAATATCTCCGCCTACTGGATCGGTCATATTCCAGGTGATGTTTTGGTGGGTACGGAAATAAGCTGCTTTTTGTTCTTTAATATCTACATTCATCTCCCACCATTCCCGGAAATTGGTGGCAGGGTTATAGGAATCATATCCGCTGCCATAGCGACCCACAGCCGATTCCTTGGTATAATTAATGTTGGCCGTAGCGCTTAATTTGGGCGTGATGTTATAGGTGCTTGAGAAATCTACCATATCCTTCGTCAAATGGCTATTGGGAAGAATGCCCTTATCGCCATTACGGGTATAGCCCAATTTAAATGTTTGCCGATCATCTCCACCCTGTACAAATACACTGGTGTTATAGCTATATGGAGTTTCAAAAAAAGTAGTGGGGTCATTCTTAGCAGCCACCCATGGAGTGGGTTTACCAAAGTTGGGAGAGCTTGGATCAAAAGCATCCCATTGATAAACGAGTAGGCCGGGATTAAATTTAGCTCCAAAGGAAGCATCTTCAGTAGTAGGCACTACCAAGGCATATTGACCATTCACAATTTGGTACAAGAAATGGGGATCTGGGGAGGGTGGATCGGAATAGGTGTAATAATCGGGATCAAAGTAACCAGCACCGTATTCATGTTGATATTTTACCCAGGTAGATTTGTCCATACTACCCGTAGATCCACCGATATTAAATGTAATGCCCAACCCTTTTTTTCCTTTTTTGGTGGTAATCAGGATAACACCATTGGCTGCACGAGAGCCATAAAGGGCTGTTGCAGCAGCACCTTTTAATACGTTAATCGAAGCAATATCATCGGGATTGATGTCGGCACCTGTGTTTCCGTAATCATATCCGCCAAAGCCATTCCTCACACTGCTTGAATTATAATTCGTATTATCGATCGGAACCCCATCAATCACAATAAGGGCCTGGTTGTTTCCGGTGATAGATTTATATCCCCGTAAAACAATATTGGTAGATCCGCCCATGTTGTTGTTTCTCTTCACATCAAGCCCTGCTACTTTTCCAGAAAGTGCATTTAGGAAATTTTCAGGCCGAGTGTTGGTGACTTCATCACCACTTACTTGTTGTGCAGCATAGGGCAACTCATTTTTATTTCTTTCAATACCCAATGCCGTAACCACTATCTCCTTCAAGTTTTGAGCCGTAGGGAGCAAACGTACGATAAGCTGATTTTGCGCACCTACTTGTACATCCTGGGCTTCATATCCAATAGAAGAGACATGCAATACAGCATTTGCTGGTACTTCTATGGAAAAAGCGCCATTTTCATTGGAGGTTGTACCTGTGGTAGTACCTTTGATTTGAACGGTGGCAAAGGGAATAGGCGAGCCGTCTTGGCTAATCACTTTACCTGTAATGGTTCTTTGTTGTCCGAAAGACCACACAGCACTTGTAAGAAGCGCCGTGAGAAAGAGTAAGACTTTCTTCATAGCAGTTTGATTTTGGTTGACTGGTGCAATTTAGTAAACTATTAACTAAAAAAACAAATTTAGTTTACAAAAAATTCACAATTAGCATATATCAGACTTTATATGAGATAGTTATAAATAAGCTATATATATAATTTGAATGAGAGGGATATTATGATAATCAGAAATAAAAATAAAAAAGGCTCATTGCTGAGCCTTTTAAAAATGCTGATGTAATTTAAGTAAAGCGGAGTGTGAATATGGCTATGGTCTTGGACCTAGATAAGTTAACGTATCATACACAGTAACATCTTGATAACCGGGTTGCGACATGATAAAACTTGCATAGATCGTTTTTGTAGCAGGATCATAATAATTATTTACCGCAGTATTTATGGTGATAGACCTATTATTAGGTGGATTCAAATACGCATTGGTTATTGAAGTGATCTGATTTGTATTAGGATCAATTGTGTATACTGGGGCAGCAGAACCATAATAGCTTATAGCATTGTTATTCGTATTCCAAAGAGGGATAGCATTAGCACTTACATCTGGCCAATACTGTACTACAGATGTGGGCCCAGCAGTAATTAAATAAACGGAAGTACTCCCGGCATATTGATTGAAATCATTGCTGAGCTGAGGACGATTGGGATCTACAACCCTCCCTCGATAATCATATACCCCATCATATTGATTTTTAGCAACAATATTTAACAATAAATGATTCCAATTTTCAATCGGCAATGATGATTTCACAATCGTAATGGGAAGGACGTAGTTATGGCTTGCATCCATTTTAGTTGTATAAATAATCAAATTGCTGTAAGCCAATCTCTGACCCGCAGGTACCGTAATATCCCAACTGCTTATGGTATACACACTATCGGGTAGCAACTCATAATTCGTTCCATTGGCTTGATTATATTGATTTAAATAACCCGTATCTAAGCCTAATGTTGCCGTCACAGGTGTATTCAATGGACTAATTGAAGCCACATTTACATATACCGGTATAGTATCGGGTATATTCGATGTGGTAAAAGAAAAAGTGACGGGGTTGTTCAGATTATTTGCTGCTAAGGGCAATTGAATAGATGGCGTGATTTTAGAAAAATCAGTATAATATTCATTGTTTTTTAAACAAGAATAGAGAAACAACAAGCTAACAAATGCTGTCAAGGAAAGCAGGCTATATAAAATATTTTTCTTCATATAAAAAAGTTTTAGTAGCTCAACAGAAAAGATATTTAATTTTATTGACCCCAGAATATTTTATCGTTATAGGGATCAACCTGATCCCCTCCAACTGCTTTTAATGCATCTACATTTCTTTGATATTCTGAAGTGGGGTAATAATATCTATAAGGCATATGATCTGCCACTTTTCCTGAGTATACAGAAATAGGTACTACTGGGTAGCCAGTTCTGCGCCAATCATTCCAGGCTTCTACATTACATATCCCATTGAGTGCTGCCCATTTTTGGGTAATGATAGCTTTAATCTTATCAGTGCTAGCGTTCCAACCCACATTTGGAAGATTTTGGCTATAATAAGTTTGTGCCAGATTATCTGCTACAGACTGCTGACCACCGACATTTAAATATTCAAACGAAGCCTTGATTCCATTTTGATATAAGGTTTGTGCATCTCCACTCATATATCCTCGAACAACTGCTTCTGCTTGAACAAAATAACTTTCGGCTGCCAGCATGATCACGGAAGGGGCATTGTAGCCTTTCAACACTCCGGGACCTAAACCAGAGCCTTTAGAGGGCTGAAGTGTTTGTTCGCCCAATGGATCAGCTGCGTACTTGCTGGTATCTACGGGAAGTGTGGGTTTGAAGAAATTCGGATCTCGTGGATCGTCGCCAATTTGCCCATAAAAATAAGCCAGACGAGGATCATTATTCAGCTTATAAAAATCCATCGCCGCCTTTCCTCCTCGTAAATAATTATATCCATCGGCGACTAAAGAACCCGAGGGCGTGAGGGCGTAACTTGCCCAGATCGGGTTTTGCTTTCCACTTGAATTTAAATAGCCAGGATTCACTAAAGCATCTTCTCCAAAACCAATATAGCCAACATTGGCGGTTTTAGCAATTTCTGATTGAATAAAACTTTGTTTACTGCTTACATTCGATTCCCTCAGCAATAATCTCAATTTTACGGTGTTGGCAAATTTCAGCCACAAATTCATTTTGCCATTATACATGATATCACTACTTCCAGGATTAATTGCATTGGGAGAGTTTTGAATCAAGGAAATAGCCTCGTCTAATTGATTGACCAAAGAATCATAAATATCAGATCCTTTATCATATTGGGGAAACAGGTCTGCGGTTCCTTTTAAAGCCTGTGTATAAGGTACATCGTTGTACACATCCACCAAATATTGGAAACATAGGGCTTTAATGATTTTGGCAATGGCCATAAAATTCTGCATGTTGGGCATGGAAGCAGAGGTCTGTTCAACATAATTGGCATTGGATAAAATTCCATAATAATTATCCCACACTTGTGGGGTGTCGGTAGTCATTTTATAGCCTTGAACATCTGCATTCAATGAATAACCTCCGCTATAGTTCCAATAGCCCAGCCATACTCCCTGACGTTGATAGGTGCCACCCCCACTGATGTTGGCAGAAAGGGTGCTCAACACGCCAGGCAACACCAAAGAGGGATCAGCTCCAGATGGAGAGTTGGGATTTTGAGCTAAGTCTGTAAGAAATCCCTTTTTGCATCCACTAAAAGCCACCAATAGGCTAAGCAATATCAATGAATAATATATGTTTTTTCGCATAGGTCTTAGTTTTAACTGTATAAAAACCATTTATATAGTTTTAGAAGGTAAGGTTAAGTACTGCACTGAATTTCCGGGTAGGCGGCAGTTCATAAAATGTAGTAAATCCAAAACTGTTAGCATTGGTATAGTTGAATTCCGGATCGGTCCATAAATTTTGTTTCGGGCGGAACATGAACACGTCATTTGCCAGAAGGGTAAATGAGGCTCCGTGGATAAACTTAGTTCTTTGGATAAACTGGCTGAAATCGTAACTCAAGCTTATGGTTCTGATTTTCCAAGCAGCCGCATTAAGCCAATAACTAGTTTGTGCTCTGCGATAGTCGCTATACACCCAGAAGCCTATACTCCCATCATACACGTAGTACTTGGTATTGGGAACATATTTTCCCGGCGCTTCTTCGTAAACAGAATTAGGGAATATGAAACTCTGGCGACCATTGAGGGCAGTATGTTGCGAGGCGCCAGTAAAATCGAGATTCTGGCCCGCATTGGAGTAGAAGCCATATCCACCCCGATAATCGCCAATGATGGTTAAGGTGAAATTTTTGTATTTCAAATCGGTATTTAACCCGAGGATATATTTAGGAGTAGTGCGGCCTACAATCTTAGGGGTGTTATCGCGAATGGGATAGCCTGTAGTCGTATCAATAATAGGATGCCCTTCTGGATCACGCAATAAATCGGTGAGTTCCATCACGGGTAAAGGCTGCCCCACAACTGCATGGTTGTTTAGTCCCATATTGAAATCTTTCACGCTGCCAATGAGGGAAAGCACTTTCGAATCATTAATCGATAAATTGGCTCCTGCATCCCAAATAAAGCCACCAGGCGTATGGATAATTGGATTCACTTTCACGTCAAATTCCCAACCCCAGGTAAGCACTTCGCCTGCATTGATAAATGCTGAAGAATAACCCGTAGAGGTAGAGAGGTTAACGGGTAAGGTTTGGTTGCGGTTATTATCTCGATAATAATCTGCTTCTACATTAATGCGATCGTTCCAGAAACCTAATTCCAGACCTACTTCTTTTTCAATAGTATTTTCAGGAACAATATTGGGGTTATTATAGGTACCACTCAAGCTTAAACTAGCTACGCTTCCATATGGATATCCACCGGTAACATTAAACGCAGGTTGAATGGAATAAGGGGGCACAGTGATTTGGCCCGTTTGGCTGTAAGCAGCCCGGATTTTACCATAGGAAAGAATATTGCCTTTTAGCTGAGGAATAAAATCTGTAAACACCCAAGAAGCATCTACGTCCCATACATTATAGGCATTATGTCCTTTCACAAGAAGAGAAGAATAGTCGCGTCGAAAATTGCCATGCAAAAACAAACCATTTTTATACCCCAAAGTCAAGTCTCCATATGTACCTATGCGTCTTTCATCTACAATAAATTCTTCCACATCGGCCTCGCCTTGTCTGAAATCGATATTAAACATTCCTGGAAGATATAGGTTAGCAGAGCCTTCTCCTTGGTAGTGCCGATAGTGATCCCAAATGGTATTACCCACGATTAAAGTCCCCGAAAAATCTCCAATCTTTTTAGTAAAAGTGAGCAATACATCTTGTTGTAACCGACGCGTATAATCATTGCCATCCCATACAGATCCTGCTACTGGACCGGCCCGATTGATAATTGCCTGCACCCCATGGGTCGGTAGATGAATAAGCACTAAATTGAACGGGGTAACGGAAATCATGATCATAGGAATTATTTAACACCACCCCTGCACGATATAGGATATTGAACCAATCTGTTAACTGTAAACTAGCTGAGAGATCTCCTTGAAAATTATCCGTTCTGTTTTGTAGCCTGGATTGATCAATTTGCCAATAGGGATTGGTATAATATGCATTGTAATAATTATTGATACTGGCAAATGAGGAAGTATCTTGCCAATTTTTCAAGGAAGTGATGGGAATATTAGCTGGGGTATTCAAAATATTCCAATAAACTGGCCACCCCCCAGAGCCATACCTTCCTAGCGGATCTACAGCTCCTGGAGCATTGTAATGTCCATTGGATTGCGTAAAATCATTCCCTGACACATCACTGGTTTGCCGGGTATAACTGAGGTTATATTGAGCCGTGAATTTTCCATAAGACTTTACGCCATTGAATCGTGCTGTGGTTCTTCTGGCTTGATCTTTAGGTACAACACCTTTTATGTTAACATCCTGAAGACTAATCAAATAAGAATTCTTTTGATCGCCTCCAGAATAAGAAATATTATTTTGAGTAGTTACACCCGTATTGAAAAAAGCAATACGTTGATCTGGCTTAATGGGCCTGAAGGGCACGAGAAAATACTGCCCCTTTGCATTCGCCCCACCTATAAATCCATTAGCCGGATTCCCATCGAAAGGAGGACCATACTGCTGATTTTCAAAGGGAATATAATTAGCAAATCCCGTATAAGGATTAATGGCGGGCCAATTTTCCTTTCCTGGCCCTAAATTAAATGTTCCCGTTTCCCCTCCATATCCAGAAAATTGATCTTGTAACTTGGGGAAATAAGAAATTTTTTCTAGGGTAACTGTAGAGGAGAAATTGATAATGGGCTTCCCACTGGCCGTTCCTCTTCGAGTAGTTACAATCAGCACGCCATTAGTAGCTTCAGCACCATAAAGTGCTGCAGCACTGGCACCTTTTAGTACCGATACACTTTGAATATCTTCTGGATTAAGGGTGGCTAGCTGATTGGGGTTCACTTCTACTCCATCGATGACTACGAGTGCCTGATTATCACTATAAATATGACGCTCCCCTCGAAGTTGAACCCTAACAGTAGGATTTACGCCGTTATTCAATGTACTCACCTGTACTCCCGCCAATCTACCCACTAAACCTTGGGCCACATTAATGGGTTTAGATACATTCAGGTCTTTATTATTCACTTCTCCCACGCTGTATCCTAAGGAGCGGGCTTCCCTTTGCACACCCAATGCCGTAACTACCACTTCATTCAAGGCCTTAGCTGAACTCACTAAAGTAATTTGAAGATGGGATTGATCTCCAACAGGTACATCCTTAGCCTGATAACCTATGTATGAAACATGAAGTGTAGCATTTGCAGGCACTTCCAAAGTAAAATTACCTTGCTGGTTGGTGGTAGTGCCTTGCTGGGTACCTTGAATTTGCACGGTGGCAAAGGGAATAGGATCCCCATTTTGATCTACCACCTTACCCGTAATGGTTCTTTGTTGTCCGAAAGACCACACCGCGCTTGCAAGAAGCGCCGTGAGAAAGAGTAAGACTTTCTTCATAGCGGTTGGATTTTGGTTGACAAGTGCTAAATTATTTAATGTTTTTTAACTGAAACTTAATACTAATGCGATTTTTCGTTAATCTACAGTTAATGCATCACAAGCATATCTAAATAAAAAGAGGTGCCTAGATAAGCTAAGCACCTCTTGGTCTAAAGAATTAAGCTTTATACTCCTTACTGATCCCACCATACTTTTGTAAACAGGGTTGTTCCAGTAGGCACATTTTGTTGATTATACGATAGTTCGGATTGGGGATACAGGTATCTTCGTGGAATCTGATTACCTGTGTTGGGGGTAAGATTGGGATAACCTGTACGCCGCCAATCTGAGAAAGACTCATATTGTAAATAAAGCGCAAAATATTTTTGCATGATCACCGTCATCAACTTATTCGTCGATAAAACATAATTTACTTGAGGATCAGTTGCGTTGTTTGTAAAATAATTATTCACATCACTCGAGCTGCCACCCGCATTCATGATAGATGCTGTTACGCCATTCTGGAAATAAGTATTTCCATTCCCATAATCACCAGAGCGAGTATATGCTTCGGCAAGAATAAACTGTAATTCTGCATAACTCATTAGGGTGACGGGTGAGTTGATAGAGCCGAGCAATGGACCCAAATTAAAATTAGTCACCCCCTTGTAGTAGCCGGTCGTATCTAAATATGCAGGTAGGCGAGGATCTCGTAAGGCAATCAATTGGTTAGAAAAATAGGAATAGTAGTTCACATAACCAGAGCGTTGTTCGTTAAACTGATACAGGGGGTTAGCACGGGATTCATCATTTAAGAAAGGTACTTTCGCATCATCTGCGTTGCTGGTAAACAATCCACCCGGCGGATTTAGGTTATTCAAGATTTTTTGTACAGCATTGTTGTCGACCTTAACAGTATGCAATAAATAACGCAAACGCAAACTGTTTGCAAATTTCATCCATTGAGCAATTTTCCCATTATAAATCACATCATCTTTACCTGGCTGGAGACCACCTGCTTGAGCTTTTGGGGTCTGAAAATCGGCAATAGCATCGTCTAACAATTTAAAAATAGCGGTATAAATATCTTGTTGTTTGTCATAAGCTGGTTTTAGATTGGCATCTCCCTGAAAGGCCTGGGAATAAGGAACATCGCCCCATAAATCTGTTGTCGTACCAATAGAATAAGCCATGAGTACTTTAGCGATGCCATCATAATACTTGTAATTTTTAGCCTGAGCAATTTGCATCAGTTGATACAGATTATTCATCACCGATTCATACATGGTACCCCAGATATTGGTAAAATTATCGGCCACAAAAAAGTAACTCTGATAGGCAAAAAATTGGCGATCACTGCCCACAATTTCTTTTTTGAAAATTGCGGTAATGAGTGAAATATCTGCACCACCTACGGCATACCCCAAGTTTACTTCCGCTGCTGTTAATACCACGTCGGGGCTTACATTCAAGGGTGAATTGGGACTGATGTTGATATCGATATATTTCTTACAAGAAGTTACAGAGCCTAATAAAATGATGGCTGTGCATATGCTGATGAGAGATAAGCGTTTCATGGTACGTGTTTTAAAATTCATAGATAAAAGTGGTTTGCCCGTTAGAATCTGAAGTTCAGGTTAAACCCATAGGTTTTGACACCTGGGTTATTGAAATAATCAAACCCTTGTGCTACCTGTGATCCAAACAAACTCGTTTCTGGATCTACGCCAGTGTATTTGGTATGCAACCACAAATTGCGCCCTACCAATGAAATGGTGATCGATTCAAAAGGTGGATGAGCTTGTTTGAAAATTTTATTGCCTTGCAGAGTATACCCTAAGGAAACTTCTCTTAATCTTACCCAAGAAGCATCCTGTACATAGGGTTCGTTCACGGCAAATCCACTGCCTACCCCTGTATAATAGTTTTCATCCAATGTTACAGGTATATTGTTGGGCTTATTTTCGATAACCAGATTACCATTGTTATCATAATGCCCCATCACGCCGGGAAACATATATTGCGTATAACGATTTTCCGTGTTTTTACTCACCCCAAAATTGGTCATAGCTCCCCAAGTACCATTCCACATTTCATATTTTTGCCGTGCTTCAAATAATACGTATAAGCTAATCCCCTTCCAGGTAAACGTATTCCCCAGGCTACCCGTCCATTTGGGATTCGGATTACCTAAGTATTCCAGATTGTTAGCGAGGATAGGTAAACCATATTGACCATCACCAGGTGTGCCTTGGTCATAGATGACCAGTGGGCTTTTAACATCTCCCGGAATTTGATGTTCATAACCAGTACCATAAATTACTCCATAAGGCTTACCCACCAGTGCAGAAACAAAGATGCCAGCAAAACCATTAAAGTCTAACCGGTCAATACCAGGGCCTAATTTCAACACCTTATTCTGGTTGGTTGCCCAGTTGACCGTTAAATTCCAAGAGAAATCTTTTACTTGAATGGGAACTATGTTTAGCGTGACTTCATGACCATTATTTTCCATGTCTGCAGCATTCAAGTATATAGCTGCATATCCTGTGGAGTTAGCAATAGATACT
Organism: Thermoflavifilum sp.; assembly: GCA_023511875.1. GTDB lineage: Bacteria > Bacteroidota > Bacteroidia > Chitinophagales > Chitinophagaceae > Thermoflavifilum. Next base: position 11,370 of record JAIMAQ010000009.1, on the reverse strand, counting down.
TGGTTGAGTAGGTTGCTACTGCGATAATGGTAAAAAGTATAATCCACATATATGCGGTCGTTAAAGAAATGCAGCTCTGTTCCGAATTCGTATTGAGAAGTTTTTTCTGCCTTTAAATGATTATTTCCAAGCACTACACTTTTCTGGAACCCAGTGAGAGAATTAAAAGGAAAGATAATGCCATTGGTCCATCCATCACCTGCAGAAGCCCTTACCCAATAGGTTTGTAAACTATATGGATCGAGATCTTTACCTACTTGTGCAAACGAAACGCGAATCTTGCCAAACGATAAAACTGAAGTATTCATCTTCAAAGCCTGGGTGAAAATAAAACTCAAGTTGGCTGAAGGATAAAAATAGGTATTGTTATTCAAAGGAAGTGTTGAAGAAGTTTCGAACCTGCCTGTTAAGTCAAGATATAGATAATCTTTATATCCAGCCGAAAATCTCGAATAAAAGGCATAACGCCTGAGCTCGGAAGAACCTAAGCTTAAAGTTTGGCTTTGGGTATTGTTAATGCCCTGAAATTCATTGAAATTCAAACCTGTGCCCTGTACATGAATGCGTTTATAGGTGTTTTGAAAGATATTGTTGCCCACCATGAGCGATAAATCCCAATCTTTGCCAAACTGTTTATGAGCCGTTGCAAATAAATCATTATTGATAATTTGGCTGGTCACCTGGTCCTCAAATACCAAGCCTGCTGCATTACTCCCAGAAGAACCTTTTGAATAAATCTGATGTTGGTTTTCAATATAATAATCTCCACCAAAGCGATTCGTTATCGTAAGCCAACTAAATGGCGAGTAATTGGCTGTAATGTTTCCAAATACCCGGGTTGTCTTATCGGTAAAGGGATTCATATTTACGGTCCAATATGGATTATCATAACCACCCGTACCGCGATAACTACGCTGACGGCCTGTACCATCTTGCAAGATATACGCGCGCGGATCGGTAGGATCACTTACTCCAGCCGAATTATCAAAGCTCGGTGGGGTACGCAATAATCCGAGCATCACGCCATTGAGGTTACTTCCCTGTTGCGGGCGATTGGCAAAATCATACACATACGTCAATGCACTCCCAATAGAAAATTTAGGTGTGAATTGGTAATCGGTATTGAATGAAATCGTGTTTTTCTTGAACCTCGATAGGGGAATTACCCCTCCCTGATCGGCATGAGAAATAGAAACGCGATAAGAAATATCTTTATCTGATCCAGCAAAAGATAAATTGTGAATCAATCCTTGCCCATGCTGGAAAAATTTATAAGGGTCATACACAATCGCTTTTTGCCCATTGGGGTTTTGGCTTTTACCCACCAGGCGCCCATGTGAGTCCCATAAGTAGGTATGATCACCATCATATACCATGGTATCCATGAGGGGCCCAAAAGAATAAGCCTTTAACCCGCTGTTAGCATCTGGACCCAGATACATTCCAAATATGCCTTGTGCAAACTTGTTTTGCCGTTCGGGTAGTTTGTTTACCTGATCGTTGTTGTACGCAATGTTATAAGTAACATGAAAGGTTTTACGACCCAAAGGGCCGCCTTTTTTCGTGGTGATGATGATCGCCCCATTTGAAGCTTGGCTACCATAGAGTGCAGCAGCTGCAGGCCCTTTCAATACAGATATACTTTCAATATCATCGGGGTTAATGTCTACCAATCGGTTGGCTTCTCCTACACCGGCGGTACCTCCTCCATCATTTGCCGTACGGTTTTCCGAATTGTCTACTGGAACACCATCGATAATAAAAAGGGGCTGATTGTCTCCTAATATCGAAGTAGCTCCTCTCAATTGCACGCGTACAGCGCTACCAGGCGTACCCGATGCGCTGATGATTTGTAGCCCAGAAACCTTTCCCGATAGCTCGTTGAGCGGATTACTGGGATGATTCACGGTGAGCTGCTCAGCATTAACATCTTGCACACTATATCCTAATGCACGTCTCTCTCTTTGAATACCTAATGCGGTAACTACCAACTCATTCAACTGAGCTGCACTGCTGGTGAGTTCAATCCTGAGTGTCGACTGATCACCTAGGGCAATATTTCTGGGCGTATACCCTAAAGAAGAGATATGCAACAGAGCTCCTGCAGGCACCTCCAAACTAAAATTGCCTTGCTGATCGGTAGTGGTACCTTGTGTAGTACCTTGGATTTGCACGGTAGCAAAGGGAATGGGGTTACCATTCTGATCTACTACCTTACCCGTAATGGTTCTTTGTTGTGCATATGCACTTGCAGCGGTAAAAATCATTACCACCAGAAAGAGTAAGACTTTCTTCATAGCAGTTGGATTTTGGTTGACAATATTGACCTAAATTAATTGCTTTTTAACAAAAAAACAAAATTTTTGTTAAAAAAGGGGCCTTCGGGCCCCTTCCGTCAACCTTATTACACCACTGCAAACTTGCTCTTTGCTCGGACGTATCAATATCCTGGATTCTGCTGGATATTGGGATTGTTATCCATTTCTCCTTGTGGAATCGGCAATATGCGGCGGGGATTGCTGGCTAAAAACGGCCTTGCACTGGATGGAAATTCATTTCCACGATTCGTAATATCCAGATTTAGCCGATAAAAATTGGTATAATAATCGCCTTCAAATGCCAATTCCTTACGCCGCTCAATGAGGATATCATTGATCAAAGCTGCTCCTGTATCTATATATCCTAGAAAAGAAGGATCCCTATCTGTGGCTACTCGATTGAGCCATAACAATGCATTCACATCATCACCCGTACGGGCATAAGCCTCGGCTAAAATCAACATTACATCGGTAAAGCGAATCACCTTAGTATCATCATCATTGTTTTTGGGTTTGTTTGGGTATTTGTTCACGACCAAGACATTTGGTCCGCGCACTGAGCTGCCTTTTATGATCAATTGCTTCCGAACATCTGTTGAATCATACAAGCCATATAAAGCACCAGTGCACAAGGCATCTCCATAACCTGTTTGGTCATAAAAGAAAGCTAAGGAATTGGTGGCTAAATTATTAACAGGGTCGAAACTTACTTCAAATAAGGTTTCTTTTTTATCGGTTCTGGGATTGGGATTGGCCCAATAAGCCAAATAGTCTGAATTTTTAATCATTGTATAACCACTATTATTCACTACATCCAGGGCAGCTTGCTTAGCATTGTTATAATCACCCATATATAAATATACCTTTGCCTGCAAAGCGCGAGCAGCCCATTTATTCATGTAAGATGAATTAACATTTAAACCATTCATAGTGTTGTACCCATCGGTTAAATCCTGAATGATCTGGGAATACACTTCGCTGATCTTATTTCTAGCTGGTTTTAAAAGCAGATCATACTTCAATACAATAGGCACACCTTCACCCGAGGCATTTACGGCATAGGGCTGGGCAAAATGAGTAACGAGCTCAAAGTAAAGTAAGGCGCGCACGGCCTTGGCCTGCCCCTTGATATTATCTACAACTGGCGAGGACGGCACATTGGCATTGATGATGTTGTTTGCCCTGAGAATTGTATTGTAAGCATCAATCCAAATGCCCGACGCATCTCCATCGGCAACGGTATAACTTAAATTTTGATAAGGAATATATCTACCCGAATTTTTGGTGCTGATGTAAATATTCCCGCCCAATAGATCTCCGAGAATAGGTAAAGTTCTACCAAACAAGTTTACGCTTTTTAAACCGGAATACATACCGTTTAACGCGGTTTGTAAATCGGTTACCGAATTTAAAGCCGAATTGGTAGGTAAAGCATCGTATGGCGTACGATTGAGAAATTCCTTAGAGCAAGATAGGTGAACAAGCAAGCCTATCGCGAGGAACAATATGCGAAAGAAATATTTTTTCATAACATAAGCATTTTAATGTTCTCAAAGAAATTAGAACCCCAGATTAAGCCCTACAGAAATGGTTTTGATGGTAGGCACCGTGAGATTGAGTTGACCCGATATCCCAGCAGCTTCTGGATCGTATACGAGGTTTTTATCTTTCACCCAGGTCAGCAAATTTTCCCCTCTTACATACACAGTAAGTGTATTCATATACAGTGCTGCAGCAGTTGTGGCCTAAAGTCATAACTCAACTGAATTTCTTTAAGCCGTACATAATCGCCTTTATACAAAAACCTCGTGGAGAACTCATTTGAACTAGTAGGATTGTTGTATATGTATTTAGGCACATCTGTTTTATCACCCGGTTTTTGCCAGCGTTGCAATTCTTTTTTCGTCTTGTTAAAAAATGCCCCAAAACCATCTCCTTGGGTATAGCGAGCCCAAATATCTCTTACATAATTTCCCCATTGATAATACACCTGAGCATACAACTTAAATCCTTTGTAAGACAGGGTAGTGAATACACTTCCAAAGCCTTTGGGTGAAGCGCTGCCAAACAAAATACGCTGGGCTTTTGAATAACTCGTCGTGAGCGAATCTTTATAATTTTCTGGATCATAATACCATTGAGCATTACCCGTTTGTGGATCTACACCGGCATATTTGCGTACATACCAGGTTTGGATGTCATATCCTTCTTTTTCATAAAATGCTCCATTTGCAAAAGGTTTATGGTTGGGCAGAGAAAGAATTTTGTTTTTATTCAAAGACAAGTTAAAGCCAATATCCCAATTGACGGCCGATCTAATGGGATTTGCATCGACCGTGAGCTCAATGCCTCTGTTTTGCAATGAGCCAATATTATCGGGATAAGAACCAAAACCAGAAGTATAAGAAGCAGGAACATTAAATAACAGATCTGTAGTCTTCCGATTATACCAGTCAAAATCTATGTTCAATCGATTACTCCATAGACCCAGGTTTATTCCAATGTCTAAAGGCTTGTTCTTTTCCCAAGTAAGATTGGGATTGCCGGGTGTGCTGGGAGCACTACCTCCAATTTGGTTATACGATAGGCTGGAGGTAAATCCATATAATTCTCTCCACACATAATTGCCAATATCGGCATTTCCATTTTCTCCATACGATGCCCTTAACTTCAAGGTACTGATCCAATTGCTGATGCTACCTTGTTGAAAGAATTTTTCCTGATCGGCATTCCAGGATACACCTACCGAATAAAAATTCCCATACCGGTTATTGGCTCCAAACCGAGAAGAACCATCACGTCTAAATGAACCAGAAATAATATATCGATTCTGGTAATTAAACTCAGCTCGGGTAAAAGCCGATGCTATGGCAAAATCACTAGCATTGTTGCTTGCAGTGGTGGGCTTGTTGGCTACAGCCAATACGTATAAGTTTAAGTTATAAGGGAAGACCCGATTTTCCACATCAGTTACCTTAAATTGATTGAGTTGTGATTCATAACCCACTAAAATGTTGAAGTAAGTATTGCTATTGAAATAATAACGATAGTTTAAAGTATTGGTCCATACCCAGTTGAAGATATTGGTAATATTTTGTGTGCCTAATCCTTGATAATTTTTCCCATCTCCATAGAAAGGACTCCAATATTGCATTTCACGGAGATTATCGTATTCGATACCAAACCGCATATTGTATCGCAAGTTGGTTAGAATGCTGTATTCTCCACTAAAATTGCTCAAAATCTTAAAAGCATTAAAGTTGTTCCGATCAAATTCCTTAATGGCTAATGGATTATATAATCCCGTTACCGATCCTGTAAACGAAGTATCTGGCCTCCCTGAATTATCGGTAGCGGGCAAGTTGGGAAGCAAAAAATAGGCAGATAATAGTGGGTTTCGGAAGGCTCCTCCTGCATAAGGGCCATGCTGATCAACATCCGAAACATTGGTATTGATACCAAAGCTAATTTTCTCACTAAGCCGATGATTCAAGTTGAAATCGGTAGAATACCGAGTAAGGTCTGAACCAATAGTGGCAGCTTGTTGCTGAAAATAGCCTCCCGACAAATAAAAGGTGGTTTTTTCATTACCCCCGCTAGCCGAAATATTATATTGTTGTTGCTTCCCTGTTCGGGTTACTACATCTAGCCAATTGGTATTCGTAGTTGTATCTCCCCAATTAAGCAAGAAAAGATTGGTAGCTTGCGCATCGTTGCTAGCAAATCCTGCATTGATTAATCCTTCTTTGGTAAGGGTATAGAATTCATGGGTATTAAGAGGCTTGGCAGTATTAGATAAAGCGATGGTATTCCATCCGTATTGGCCATCTACGCGGATGTTGGTTTTGCCTGCTTTACCTCGTTTAGTAGTGATCAAGATGACCCCATTGGCCGCTCTAGAACCATAAATAGATGCAGAGGCAGCATCTTTTAAAACCGTGATGCTCTCAATATCGTTGGGGTTTAAACCGGCTAAGGCATTGGTGGTAGGTGTACCTCGAGAAAGATCTCCCGCATTTACCGGCACCCCATCAATCACCCAAAGCGGGCCAGCTCCAGCATTAAAAGATCCAATGCCACGTAGGCGCACGTTTACCGCGGCACCGGGTTGGCCATTGGTGGCTACAATCTGCAAACCGGGGACTTTACCTTGCAAGTTTTGATCAATAGAAGCTACGGGCACATTCTCTACTTGTTTACCACTCACTTGGGTCAATGCCCCCGTGAGCTCCTTCTGGTTTTGCTGGCCATAACCCACTACCACGACCTCATTGAGCTGCTTAGGATTGGGCGAAAGACTCACCGTAATGTTGTTGCGCCCAGCCGTGATGTTGACCTGTTGAGGATTGTACCCCACAAAACTAAACTGAAGGGATTGGGCATTTTCTGGTACTTCTAGGCGAAAAGAGCCATCCAGCCCAGATTGCGTACCTACATTTGTCCCGATTACTTTGATGGTTACTCCAGGTAATGGACTACCTTGTTGCTGATCAACCACCCTGCCTGTGATTACTCGGGTTTGCGCTACGCCCCACAGGGAAAGGCATAGTAGAAGGCATAAGGTGTAAAATGCTTTCCTTTTCATAAGCATGCATGTTTTGTTGTGAACAATATGGCTAAAGTAACAAAAAAATAACATTTCTTAACGTTGTGTTTACCTTTATTAGTTTTCTAAATCTTTTCAACAAAGAATATCTTTTTTCTAATCAACCCTACCATTTCCAAATTATTTGTGCAATTAGTTGATGCTTGCTGGAACCATCGATTTGGTCGAGCCCAGTACCTATCTGCTGTTGATCTAGATACCAGGTGGAAGCCCAGCGTAATTCTACACTCAGGTGCCTGCTAGGCCTGTAGCGAAGATTGAGATATACCCTCCAACCATTGTGGTAGTAAAACGGATAGCTATATTGATAGAGCACCGATCGCTCGTAGGTATAAATACGAGCTTCGTAGCTTGGCACATTAAACCAGGCCAGGCGAGTATTCCATGAAAAACGATTCTTAACTTGTTGACCCCATTCGCCATAGATAGCCACTCCTTGCCGATACAAACTATCGGTTTGCCGAAAAACGTGATAAAAGCCACGGCAGGCCCACCACCAAGAACTCCGCTCCCATTGCCAGCCAAATTGAGTTTGCCACAATTGAGTGGGCAAGGGTAGTTGGCCATTATTAGTCTTTACATCTTTGGCTTGCTGACGGTAGCGCACCTGTAACATAATCGTTGCAGATGAAGATGGAGCATTGATAGGTTGATAACTGATCCGAAGCAGATCTTCTGTACCCCTGCTGGGCCCACTGATTTGGTAACGCCACCAAGGGAAATGATATACATCGGCATAGGCATACACTTGCCAGCGCGGCCAATGCATTTCCGTTGCCAAATAGCCGCCTGTTTCGTTGGCTGTTTCCCCGCCCGCGCTAAATCCATTGGCATAAAACGCACGATAAGCTTTGTCATAATGGCGAAAAAGCAAGCCTACATCTACCGTCTGGCTCAACTGCATCATCCAGCCCTGCAAGAAAGCCAGGCGATTGCCTGCACACCACGCAGCTTCTCCAAAAAAATGTTGATTGCTTATGCTAAAAGCATAATCTACACTAATGTTGTATAAAACATTGCCCGAGAATGCAAATTGGTTATACGTTTTCTGGCTCTTTTGCACGGGCACAGTGAGTCGATGATACACTGCATTAAAACCTACATGACCCGCAGAAAAATAATAGCCCAGTCGAGCTCCTCCAGCAAAAAGTTGAGTCACCCCGCGATGTGTGCTTTCCGTGAGTGTGCGGTGATAGCCATTTTGATCCCAAGAAGTGATCACCCGATGCCCATCAGCACTATCCCAGTAGGCACCGGGAGAAGTGTATGAAAAAAATACGACTTGTTGCCAATCCCCTTCCCGCAGTTGCGCGGCTATACCCCGATAATATCCATTCTCGGCCGTTCCGCTATGTGCACGTATAGGCTCTGCATTTTTTTCGATCTGCAGGGCATATGCCGAATGATTAAGGCTAAAGCTTTGCCAACTCACCAATCCCTGCCCAAAGTTGATTTCATAATCTCCCACCGTGATGCGCTCTAGTATACCTTGTTTTCTTAATTCTAGATATGCCCCATAATGATCAAAACCTTTGGAGTTAAAGCTTCGAAACCAGGGTTCACCAGCATCTTTTTCTGCAATAAAGCCTGCTCGATAACGATCGCCCCAACTTTGGCATTTGATCAACCATGCATCTGGGCTGCCCAAGTAGCGGCTTCCAGTAGTTTTGACATATCCCCACGACTTAGGAAATGCGCGTTGATAGCGGCTTATTGCTTGAAAAATAGGCATTCGCGAAGCCACAGATATGGCCGCATGCTGCTCCTGCACACGTACAAAAGGCATGATTTTGCGAATAGTAGCTAAATCCCACCCAGGAATAGCCTGCAGCTCATATACACTGGTAAACGCTCCCAGGAGTTTTCGATAATTGAGGAATGCTTGTATTTGTAGGGAATTCAAAAAAGGAAAAACAGACAATTGCTCGGCTGTAGCCCGATTCAGATCGAGTGGATGTTGCAGATAGTATTCCAGCTCCGAAACCCATTCTTCCGCCTGTTCACCTATTTCCTCAGAACCATTGGTAGCATCATTTAAGACTTCCAAAGCGGAGGGGACGGCATTGTCCGATTGCTGCTGGGCCAATGCGGGAACAACCCACAACAAAATGGCCATGCAGTGCACAATAGCAGAGCGTAGCGAAGACATATAGGGTTTGCTTAAAGGGTTTATCACAAGACCTTAAGGCACACCAAGGTCAATGAAAAATAATTCAAGAATGGCAACTAAGCAAGCCCTGATTAAAACAAGCCGTAGAGTTGCGAATCGATGCGAGCAATGATTTCTCCTAAATCTTCTTCCCGCTCAGCAAAGCGGTTGTGATCGGCATCAACCACCAGCACGGGACCTTCACGATACTGCTCGATCCATTGGTTGTACCGCTCATTCAATCTTTTCAAATAGTCTAAACGAATGTTTTCTTCATATTCTCTACCACGCTTCTGGATATTGTCGACCAAAGTAGGTACAGAAGCCTTGATATAAATCAGTAAATCGGGTGGCTTGATTAACTCACGCAAGGTTTGAAACAAATCATAATAGTTTTCAAAATCTCTTTTCGACATCAAACCCATATCGTGCAGGTTGGGAGCAAAAATCTCTGCATCTTCATAAATCGTTCTGTCTTGCACTACAGTTACATTTCCTTTTTGGATTTCGAGGAGTTGTTTCAACCGATGGTGTAAAAAATAAATCTGCAGGTTAAATGCCCATCGAGGCATGTCTTCATAAAAATCATTTAAATACGGATTGTTTTCCACGTCTTCATATTGCGGCATCCATTGATAATGGCGAGCGAGTAATTCCGTAAGGGTTGTTTTACCTGCACCAATATTGCCAGCAATAGCAATGTGTTTAGGTTTTCCTTTTTTATTCATGACGATGCTGAAGTTTTGAGTATTTGATCAAAAATTGAAAATACAAATTCAACAGAATTCTGGCTATTTTAATCAAGGCTCAATATTCACCGCAAGAGAAGAAGGCAAATTATTGTTTTCCGCTAGATGCATTATCTTGCGGCGCATGCAACAACGTGAAATTGTCGTCAGCGGCATTCGCCCCACAGGTTTTCTGCATTTGGGAAATTATTTTGGAGCCATTCGCCAATATTTACACATGCAGGAAAGTTACGAGTGCTATTTTTTTGTGGCCGATTATCATGCATTAACCACCCATCAAGATCCGAAATTATTGCGCACACAAGTGTATCGGGTACTAGCCGAATACCTGGCCTGTGGATTGGATCCAGAAAAAGCTACAATCTATGTGCAAAGCGATCTACCCGAAAAAGCTGAGCTCTACCTATTGCTCAACATGCTGGCTTACAAAGGAGAGCTCGAGAAAGTGCCCACTTTCAAAGAAAAGATTCGGGGCCGCCATGAAAGCATCAATGCGGGTTTACTCACCTATCCCGTGTTGATGGCAGCCGATATTCTCATTCACAGAGCTATTAAAGTGCCGGTGGGCAAGGATCAGGAGCCCCATCTGGAAATGGCACGTAACTTGGCTTCTCGTTTTAATCAAAAGTTTGGCTTTTTATTTCCCGAACCTATGGCCTTCAGTGAAACAGGGGAATTGCTCAAAGTGCCAAGCCTCGATGGCAAAGGCAAGATGAGTAAAAGTGAAAATGAAATGGCTACTATTTATTTGGCCGATTCCGATGAGTTGATTCGTAAAAAAATTGCCCGCGCCAAAACCGATGCGGGGCCATCGACGCCTCATAGCCCCAAATCGCCCGAAATCGAAAATTTGTTTCTTCTCCTTAAGCTGGTTTCTTCGCCCGAAACCGTTGCCCATTTTGAAGAAGCATACGACCGTTGTACCATTCGCTATGGCGAACTGAAACAACAACTTGCCAACGATATGATTCGGCTAGTAGCACCTATCAGGCAACGGGCTGCCGATTTGCAAAATGATGTGGAATACCTCAAAAAAATCCGCAAGGTTGGTGCGGAAAAAGCCCGCGATAGCGCCCAAACGACCTTACAGCGGGCTCGCGAGCTCATGGGAATTGCATATGATTAATCACACCGTTGGATGAGCTTCATAGGATAAACAGCTCAGCGTGCGCGTAATACTTCTACGAGGTGTTTGTCGAGTACTCTTTCGAGCACATACATCTTTTTTCATCTGCTTATTCCGCTGGGATGGAGCCTTCTTTCTTTGTCTGAGAACTTAAGAAAATTTAAGGCCTACTAGAAATATGGCGGAGACATATTCTCCATCAAATCAAACTTCCAGTAATCTTTTTCATATCTTCTCCCCAAACGACCTTCAGAAAAATGGCGTTGATTTCAGCCATTTTTCTGGCAGTCTTGAACTTTCTTTGCTTCTTTCTTTGTGTCAAGACAAAGAAAGAAGATTACATCATTCTCCATCAAATCAAACTTCCAGTAATCTTTTTCATATCTTCTCCCCAAATGACCTTCAGAAAAATGGCGTGAAGA
>JAIMAQ010000008.1 GCA_023511875.1 Thermoflavifilum sp. | reverse complement strand
GAAAGAAGCAAAGAAAATTCAAGACTGCCAGAAAAATGGCTAAAATGGGCTCCATTTCGCTACGGAAAATGAAATACCCTTATGAACTAGTGTAATGCTGAATCAGCTTTTTGATACTTCAACTCTTATTCATATCCCACCTCATTTTCCGTTTCACGCTCATGTTCGCCCATTTCTTCACGCCATTTTTCTGAAGGTCGATGTGAGAAGATGATATGAAAAAGATTGATGGAAGTTTGATTTTATAGAGAATGTTGTACTCTTCTTTCTTTGTCTGGGAACTTAAGAAAGTTCAAGACTGTCAGAAAAATAGCTGAGTTTTTATTTCAAATCAATTTCACGGATGAGTCAACAATACACAATTTCTCGTAGGATTGTCTTGTTGTAAAATAGCAGAATCAGATCGCAGATATGCATGTTATAAACAGCTAAGAGGGGCAACAGATCATAGGAAGCCCAATTCCAGTTTAGCTTCTTCACTCATCATCCCCATATTCCAAGGTGGATCGAAGGTGAGTTCCACATGTACATCTTTTACTCCTTCAATTTGACGAACTTTTTCATCGATTTCGCTTACGATATCTGCTCCCACAGGACAGCCTGGGGCCGTGAGGGTGACGAGCAAGAATACCTCTCCTTCGGGATTAGTACGCAGTTCATACACCAATCCTAAATCGTAAATATTTACGGGAATCTCTGGATCATATACGGTTTTGAGCACCGGGATAATCTGTTCTTGTAAGCCAGCCTGATCGTCGATTTCCATAGTTAAGCGTTTTTGAGTGTAGATTGAAACGCCACTGCATAGAGTTTCATTTGTTTGATCATCGATACCAGCCCATTGGATCGGGTGGGGGAAAGATGTTCTTTTAGCCCAATACGATCAATAGAATAAAGTTCGGCCTGAGCAATTTCTTCAGGGGTATGCCCCGAGAGAATGCGGATCACCAAGCTCACTAGGCCTTTTGAAATAATCGCGTCACTATCGGCCGTGAAATATACTTTTCCATCATCTTTTAACTCAGCATGTAGCCAAACCTTCGACTGGCAGCCTTTAATCAAGTACTCATCTGTTTTATATTGGGGATCGATGGGTGGCAAGTCTTTCCCCAATTGAATGAGGTATTCGTATTTATCCACCCAATCTGTGAGCAAGTTAAATTCTTCGATCAGTTCGTCTTGAATCTCATTAATCGTCATGGGCTTCAGGTTTATCACAAGTTACCACTTTATTTTAACATACTTACCACTCGGTCCAAAGACTGTACCAGTCGGTCTATTTCTGCAACAGTATTATACACAGCCAGTGAAACGCGCACGGTGCCGGGAATACCGAAGAAATCCATTATAGGTTGCGTGCAATGATGACCTGTACGCACGGCAATTCCCATTTTATCCAATAATACACCTACATCGTATGGATGAGTGTCTTCGATGATAAAAGATATTACACCCGATTTTTTCTTGGCCTGGCCAATGATACGTAAATCAGGGATTTGTTGCAGTTGCTCAGTAGCGTATTGCAATAATTGTTGTTCGTAAATATGGGCTTCAGTCAATGGTAATGCTTCGAGAAAATCAATGGCCGCTTTCAGGCAAATGATGCCTTCAATATGCGGCGTGCCCGCTTCGAATTTAAATGGCAAGTCGTTGTAAGTAGTTTTTTCGAAACTTACCGATTTAATCATCTCCCCACCACCTTGATAAGGAGGCATTCGATCGAGCCATTCTTCTTTACCATACAAAATACCGATGCCAGTAGGGCCAAACATTTTATGTCCGGAAAAAGCTAAAAAATCACAATCGATGGCTTGCACATCGATAGGGATGTGTGGAGCGGCTTGTGCGGCATCGATGAGCACGGGAATGCCTAATGCATGTGCCTTTTGGATGATGGCTTGAATGGGGTTCACGGTACCCAAAGCATTGGATATCCAGGTGATAGCCACTAGGCGCGTGCGAGCGTCCAATAAGTTGTCTAAAGTGTGTAACAGCAGCTCTCCATTTTCATCCATGGGAATTACGCGAAGCTCAGCCCCATGATCTTCACAAGCAATTTGCCAGGGAACAATGTTGGAATGGTGTTCCATAGCAGAGATGACGATATTATCGCCAGCTTTCAAGGCCAGTTTACTGTAAGAATAAGCAACCAGATTGATGCTTTCGGTAGTGCCACGCGTAAAAATGATTTCGTGAGCATGGCGAGCATGGATGAAAGCAGCCACACGTTTGCGGGTTTCTTCACCAGCTTCGGTAGCTTGTTGGCTCAAGTAATGAACTCCGCGATGTACATTACTATTTATAGTAGCATAATAAGTAGCTATTGCATCGATAACGCTTTGAGGTTTCTGGGTTGTGGCTGCATTATCGAAATACACCAATGATTGCCCATATACTTGTTGATGTAAGGCCGGGAAATATTCCCTGACAGGTTTATTCTGAAAAACAAAGTATGGTAATATGGCAGAAGCTGTTTTCACTGGATGTAAATTTTATGTTTTACGCACATGGGCCGGGCTGGCCGATTGTGGAAGAATGGCGGCCGATAAATCTAAATGATCACGAATGAGTTGCATGATATGATCCTCCATTGCCTGGTTCTGGGCTTTCGATACAATGTCGAATGCAAATGCTTCCAACAGCAGTTGCTTGGCTGTGCGTTCACTCAGTCCGCGCGTACGTAAGTAAAACAGGGCATCTTCTTGCATTTGTCCAACAGTAGATCCATGCGAGCATTTCACATCGTCGGCAAATATTTCCAATTGTGGCTTTGCATGAATGGTGGCTTCCTGGCTGAGCAAAATCGTATTGTTTTTTTGGAAAGCATTAGTTTGTTGAGCTCCTTTTTCTACAAAGATTTTTCCGTTAAACACGCCTGTACTTTTCTCTTGCAACAAGCCTTTATACCATTCGTTGCTATTACAAGAAGGCATTTGATGATCTACGATAGTATGGTTGTCGATCAATTGTTGTTGATTGCCCAGATATATGCCCCAAAGATTAGCTTCTGATTGTGAGCCTTGCAATCGGGCATTGATGTTGTTGCGAATAAAATGCGCTTCGGGGAAGCAACAGTTGAGATGATGAAATGTACTTTGGCTATGCAAATAAATTTCGCTATGATGAAAGAATGCAGCTTGGGCGTGTAATTGGTTGATGAGATATACATCCATAGCCACTTTTTCCTTGAGAAATTGCTCGGCTACATAATTGATAAACGTAGGTGCATCGGTGAGCTGATGAAAAGATTCAGTTATTTGTACTTGAACACCTTCTTCAGCCACTAATAATAACCGTTCCGGAATAAAAGCTGGCTGTTGGGTAGCGTACAGATGCATCACATGTATGGGTCGATCTACCGTTTCTCGAATATGCAGCAAATGAAAGCCAGGCACAAATGCGGTATTTAGCCATACAAGTGGTACTTGTGTAACATCGGCCAGTGAGGCAAAATATTCTTCTGCGTAATAATGGTGAAGGGCATCTGCATCGGTGTGCCAGCCCATACTTTCTGGCAGCTGGTCTGATAAGCTTGGTTCAAAGCGACCATTTAGCAAGACAATTCGATAAGCTTGTAAATGTGGAATAGTGAGTCGCTGAACTTCCGCTTTCAAATCTGGATAAGCGGGGCTGACTACAGGAAACTGATAGATTTGTTGTAATGGTGCGGCTAAGTTGGTATATTTCCAATCTTCTTGCTTGGTAGACGGAAAGCCTTGCTCATTAAACTTTTCGAAAGCGTGTTGTTTATGGGTCAACAAAGCAGCCGGCCAGCTGAAGGGAGTGAGTTGTCCTTGTGCTTGTAGCTGCTGATAGGTATCGATTAAGTAATGATAAAACGAATTAAATATCGATTTGTTCATGGTCGATGATACTTTTTTTACATACGCAATGGAACTGGGTGTACAACGGCTTATTCTAGAGAAGCCTGTACACTTTCTTTGATCCAATCGTATCCTCGTTCTTCCAGCTCGTAGGCCAGTTCTTTTGTTCCCGATTTAATGATACGGCCATCGTATTGCACATGCACATAATCGGGGATGATATATTGGAGTAAACGTTGGTAATGGGTGATGATGATAAATGCATTATGTTGAGAGCGTAGCTTGTTGACGCCATTAGCTACGATGCGAATGGCATCGATGTCGAGCCCAGAGTCGGTTTCATCTAAAATAGCAAGTTTGGGCTCCAGCATGGCGAGTTGTAGGATTTCGTTACGTTTTTTCTCACCCCCAGAGAATCCCTCGTTCAAAGAGCGATTTACCAATGAGGCATTGAACTCCACTAGCTCTTGTTTTTCTTTAAGTCTTTGCATGAATTCTTTGGCACTCAGTGGTGGTAATCCGCGATAGGCGCGGATTTCAGTGATGGCCGTTTTCAAAAAATTGATATTCGAAACACCGGGGATCTCCACGGGATATTGGAAAGCCATAAACAATCCTTCTCTGGCACGGATCTCAGGAGGCATCTCCAACAAGTTTTTTCCTTCAAACCACACTTCTCCATCGGTGACTTCATATTGTTCATTGCCGGCCAGTACGGCGGCAAGTGTACTTTTTCCTGAGCCGTTAGGGCCCATGATAGCATGGATTTCTCCAGGTCGAACCTCCAAATCGATTCCTTTCAAGATTGGTTTTCCTTCTATTTGAGCATGAAGATTCTTAATCAAGAGCATACGATGTACCATTTTATTTAATCAATCTTTGTGAACATTTGATTGGCATGGTTATCCCACACTTCCATCGAGCGATATGGCAAGCAGTTTCTGGGCTTCTACAGCAAATTCCATAGGCAAGTTGTTGAGCACTTCTCGCGCGTAGCCGTTTACGATCAGCGCCACGGCTTTTTCGTTGTCGAGCCCGCGCTGGTTCAGATAAAAGATCTGATCTTCAGCAATCTTCGAAGTAGTGGCTTCGTGTTCTAGAATAGCTGTGGGATTCTGACAGTCGATATAGGGAAAAGTATGTGCTCCACATTTATCGCCTATCAATAAAGAGTCGCACTGGGTGAAATTTCGAGCATGATCGGCTCGAGCTCCCACCCGCACCTGCCCGCGATAGCTGTTTTGGCTATAGCCAGCAGAGATGCCTTTAGAGATGATGCGGCTGCGGGTATGTTTGCCCAGATGAATCATCTTTGTGCCCGTATCGGCTATCTGATGATTGCGGGTCATCGCCACAGAATAAAATTCTCCCACGGAATAGTCGCCCTGTAAGATCACGCTAGGATATTTCCACGTAATTGCCGAGCCTGTTTCCACCTGGGTCCAGGATATCTTGGAATGAGGACCTTTGCAGATACCCCGTTTGGTGACAAAGTTGAATACACCGCCGTTGCCATTTTTGTCTCCAGGAAACCAGTTTTGTACGGTAGAATATTTGATCTCGGCGTGGTCGAGAGCAATGAGTTCTACTACGGCTGCGTGCAATTGATTTTCATCGCGCTTGGGAGCGGTGCACCCTTCCAAATAACTCACATAAGCACCTTCATCGGCAATGATAAGGGTACGTTCAAATTGCCCTGTGTTTGAAGCATTGATGCGGAAATAAGTTGAGAGCTCCATGGGGCAGCGCACCCCCTTGGGTATGTAACAAAATGAGCCATCAGAAAACACAGCTGCATTAAGTGCAGCAAACACATTATCGGAATAGGGCACTACCGTGCCTAAATATTTCTTTACCAGATCGGGGTAATGCTTCACGGCTTCGCCCATAGAGCAAAAGATGATGCCTTTCTCTTTGAGTTTTTCCTGAAAAGTAGTAGCTACCGACACACTGTCCATCACGGCATCTACGGCAACGCCAGCCAACATTTTTTGCTCCTCCAAGGGAATGCCCAGTTTTTCGAAAGTGGCCAGGATTTCTGGATCCACTTCATCCAGGCTTTTCAGTTTTCGCTTTTTAGGTGCTGCATAATAAGAGATAGCCTGGAAATCAATGTGAGGTAATTTAAAGTTTTGCCATTCGGGCATATCTTTACTAAGTCGGCGGAATTGTTCCAATCCTTTGAGACGCCATTGTAGCAACCATTCGGGCTCTTCTTTTTTAGCCGAGATAAAACGAACCGTATCTTCATTCAAGCCCGGAGGTAAAATGTCCATTTCAACTCGTGTCTCAAAGCCAAAAGCATAATCTTGATCGGCATATTGTTGTAAGATGTCTTGGTCTGTTGTGGGCATAGTTCAGATTTTTTAAACGTTTGGCATTAAACAGCAAAACTTTCGCCACAGCTACAAGTTTTGGTGGCATTTGGATTTTTAAAAATCAAGCCTTTTCCGTTAAGGCCACCTGAATAATCCAGCTCAGTGCCGTAAAGGTAGAGCAGGCTGCGAAAGTCGGTAACGATTTTTAACCCTTTGTCTTCAAACACTTGATCACCTTCTTGCAATTGAGTATCAAATTTTAATTGGTATTCAAGGCCTGCGCAGCCGCCACCTTTTACACTGACGCGTACAAAAGTGCCTGCTGGATGATTTTCTGCCTGTAGCAGTTGTTCGATGTATGATTTAGCCTGTTCTGAAACGGTGATCATGGGTTGAATGAAAATGGTTTAAAGTTTTCAATCATACAAAATTCCGAAATTGTTTGGTCTCTATCAAATTTGCTATGCTCACAGCCAGGCAATTCTTACCCTGATATGACAGGATAAGTTGCATATTTTCGATGAACAATAAAGCCCTATCGGCGATTCATATCGCTTACGCTGAGTTGATAAGTGCTTGCGGGCGAGGCCTGGGTTTGCGATGTAGCTTGAATGTGGCTTTTGGGCTGTGAAATCTGTTGGGGTTGATAAGAGCCAGTGCTCGTAGATGTGTTAGGACCATAGATATTGGCCAATGTAGGAGCAATGACCAGTGAAACGATGCTGGTGAGCTTGATGAGGATATTCATAGAGGGGCCAGAAGTGTCTTTAAACGGATCCCCTACTGTGTCGCCGGTCACTGAAGATTTATGAGGTTCAGAGCCTTTGTAGTGGGTTACACCGTCGATTTCAATACCTTTTTCAAAAGATTTTTTGGCATTATCCCAGGCTCCACCTGCATTACTTTGGAAAATACCCATGAGTACGCCCGAAACGGTTACTCCAGCCAGAAATCCGCCCAATACTTCTGGTCCGAAGGCAAATCCTATGATCAAGGGGATGATAATAGCCAATGAGCCTGGGAGAAGCATTTCGCGTATGGAGGCGTTGGTAGAGATGGCCACACAACGGTCGTATTGAGGCTTGCCTTTGCCCTCCATGATACCTGGTATTTCGCGAAATTGCCGACGCACTTCTTGTACCATAGCCATAGCTGCTCTGCCCACTGCAGCAATAGCAAGCGAGGAAAACAAAAAGGGAATCATGGCCCCAACAAATAAGCCAGCCAATACTTTGGCCTGATAGATATCGATATGTTGATCGGCGGGGTTAGGCATGGCAATGCCTACAAAAGCGGCAAACAAAGCCAGGGAGGTTAGGGCTGCTGATGCTATGGCAAAACCTTTACCCGTTGCGGCAGTGGTATTGCCTACCGCATCTAAGATATCCGTACGAGCCCTCACTTCTTTGGGTAGCTCGCTCATTTCTGCTATGCCGCCAGCATTGTCGGCAATGGGGCCAAATGCGTCGATAGAAAGTTGCATAGCCGTAGTAGCCATCATGCCCGAGGCAGCAATAGCCACCCCATAAAGACCGGCCAGTACATAAGAGCCATAGATGCCTGCGGCCAACACCACAATAGGCAATGCAGTCGATTCCATACCCACCGACAAGCCGCCAATGATATTGGTAGCATGCCCAGTGGATGATTGTTTCACGATGCGAAATACGGGCCGGCGACCCATTGAGGTATAATATTCGGTGATCAGGCTCATCAGGGTGCCCACAATCAACCCTACCACAATAGAACCAAATACCCCTGTTGAAGTAAATGCCTGTCCACGTAAATTAAGTTGTGGGGGCAACATGTGGATGGTAATAAAATAGGCTGCTATGGCGGTGAGCAGGATGGCCAACCAATTGCCTCGGTTAAGAGCTTTTTGCACGTCGCCATTTTCTTTGATGCGTACCACATACGTGCTTAACACGGAAAACAAGGTGCCCACTCCAGCGATAACCATAGGCAGCAATACGGGGGATAATCCACCAAAAGCGTCGTGCGTATCTGGATTTTTGCTAATCTCTCCACCCAAGACCACCGTTCCAATGATGGTAGAAACAAATGAACCAAACAGGTCGGCACCCATACCAGCCACATCACCTACATTATCGCCTACATTATCGGCGATGGTAGCAGGATTACGCGGGTCGTCTTCGGGTATACCGGCCTCTACCTTTCCTACCAGATCGGCTCCTACATCGGCCGCTTTGGTATAAATGCCCCCACCCACGCGGGCAAACAAGGCAATGCTTTCTGCTCCTAGAGAAAAGCCCGTAAGCACTTCCAGCGCCTTTTGTAAGTCGCCAGTTTGTGCATCTAATACTCCAAATATATGCAACACTACGATGAGTAAGGCTCCCAGTCCAAGGACAGCCAATCCCGTTACCCCCAAGCCCATTACCGACCCACCCGTAAACGATACGCGCAAGGCTTGCGCCAGGCTTGTACGAGCAGCCTCGGCAGTGCGAACATTGGCTTTGGTGGCTATGCGCATGCCGTTGAAGCCAGCGAAAGCCGAGAGAATAGCACCAAAAATAAAGGCCAAGGCAATAATCCAGCTGGAATGGGGGTTTACATAACCCATATAGCCCAATAAAATAGCTGCGATGATGACGAAATAGGTGAGGGTTTTATATTCCGTCTTTAAAAAAGCCATCGCTCCATCAGCGATATGCCGAGCGATTTCGGTCATCTTTTCATTGCCTGGATGTTGGCGCGATACCCAATTGATTTTAAATAACATGAAAATTAGGGCCAGCAGACCCATAGCCGGGATGACATATGAAAAACCATGATGCATAAAACTTTCACATTTTTTTATGGGACGGCAAAAATAGTTTTTATCCACAAAAAACAGAAGCAACTTCACCTAACATTATCGAAAAAAGCGCTGATGTGCAGGTAGACTGTGGCGAATCATTTGAAAGGCTTTGCCCAAATAATTCACCAAATCGCCTGCTAGGAGGGCTTCTTCAGAAACTTGTGCAGCAGCTAGGTCGCCAGCCAGCCCATGAACGTATACACCCAGTAGAGCAGCTTCTTCGGGCGAGTACGATTGGGCGAGTAGTCCAGTGAGTAATCCCGTGAGCACGTCTCCACTGCCTCCTGTAGCCATGCCAGGATTGCCAGTGGTATTGAAATAGCAACGCCCATCGGGCATAGCTACACAACTGTGGTGGTCTTTAAGAATGATGATCAGCTGTAATGCTTGGGCTTTTGCTTGTAGCAGCTCGAGCCGCTCATAGTCATTGGCCGTAGTTCCAAACAAGCGTTCAAATTCTTTAGGATGGGGGGTAAGAATGCTGTGGGTGGGGATGAGAGAAAACATTTCTGGATGTTGGGCAATGAGGTTTAAAGCATCGGCATCGAGTACCAAGGGGCGGCGATACCAGCTAAAAAACTGTGTTAACCAATGTGTAGATAAAGCAGATGTACCTATTCCTGGGCCAATGCCAGCCCCCCGATAGCGAGAAGCCTCACCCAGGATATCGCTAAATGAAAGTGCCGGGTCTAAGACCGCACAAAGTGCTTCGGGGTGTGTTTGTTGCAAAATTGCATATCCCTCTGCTGGTACGCATGAGGTGAGCAAGCCTGTTCCTGCGCGCAAGCATGCACCAGCGGCTAACACAGCAGCTCCCATTTTACCTTTGCTGCCACAAACCAATACTGCGTGGCCATAGCTGCCTTTGTGGGTAAATGCTTGCCTGATTCGATAAATAGATTGGATGAGCGAGATATCGATGGTATAATAAGGTGTACTAGCCGATTCCCAGAACTGGCGATCCAAGCCAATATCGAGCACGATGACTTCCCCGGCATATACGCCTGAGTGTGGAAGCATGAAGTTGAGCTTAACTTGTTGAAAGGTGAGGGTGTACTGTGCTTTTACGCAAGGAAATTTTTCCATATTTCCCTCGGCAGGCATACCAGTGGGCAAGTCGATGGCTATACGGGTATTGGATAGGTCATTGACCCAGTGGATATATTCGCCAATGAGTCCTTCTGCTGGGCGTGTAATGCCTGTACCCAATACAGCATCAATGAGTATTTCTCTTGCATCGGGCATAGGAAATTCGTGGGCATGTTGTATGCGTAGTGGGTGATGCCCTATACTCTCCAGCCTTTGCAAGTTGGTTGTACAATCGGGAGAAAGGGTAGGTCGAGAAAGGATCAATAAGCAATTGACCCGATAGCCCTTTTCAAGTAACAAACGAGCTATGGCTAGTCCATCGCCACCGTTGTTTCCCGTACCACAACAAATTCGAAAGGGATAGTCAGTTGAAAAATGAGCAGTGATCCATTCTACACATCGGGTAGCGGCTCTTTCCATCAGCTCTAAGCTACTGATGGGTTCATGCGCAATAGTATAAGCATCGGCGGCACGAATTTCTGGGCTTCTGAGAATTTTCATGTTGGCATTCAAAATTACGAGGGTTAGCTAAAAACTCATTAGCGATTGGTGAGGCTATTGAGTAGGGTAACCCCCACCAGCTCATCGACCAAACTACCTGGCGCGCGGTAATATACTAAGATAGTGTATTGATTTTCCGTTTCCCACCAATTACCTTCTGTAAGGCGGGTATCGAGCACCGAGGAGCCAGGCTTTACCAGTCCATACACATAATCATAATATCCTTGTTTGAGATAAAGAGTTCCTTCATACGCACTATCGGCAGGATTATAATGCAATTCGTTGGAAGGGTTACATTCATAATTGGTCAATTCTCCAAAAATAAACAGGCGGGCATCGGGAAAAGGTTGAGGGGTAATATAGGTAAAATGCACGGTGGCATAGTCGCCATCGGTATTGGGGTTGTAACCCGATTCCATCATTTCGATAGTGTATCGCCCGTCAATATCTCGACGTTGCTGGTAGTGCTGATCGGCTCGGCTATAATCGGGTTTCGCATACACGGTGATTGCTCGTTGCGATTCGTCGATACGGGCCACCCGTTCTGTTTGTAGCCGAAAGCTGCGCAGATCAATCCAACGCCATTCTTTCATGGCTGGAAATTCACAATCATTTTCGGTATTGTATTCCAACACGCTACCTCGCACGAATGTAGGCCGAATATCGTGAATGGCATTATCCCATCGATTGTTTTGTAAGATCCATACATGGATTTGGGAAAATGGATCGCTCAGGTTCAGGTTGCGGGTATCTATATGAAAATTTACCTTCTGGTAAGTGTGAAAGATTTTAGGATTCAGCGGTTGTTCAATTTTTCCTTGAATCTGCACTTGATTGCTGGTCACCAAGAAGCGCCGAGTAAATACGAGTTGTGAAGTATCGTTGTTCAGATAAACCTTAAGGAGATAGTTACCCGCAAGTTTGGGTGCCATATTGTTGTTGGGGAAGGTAAGGGTATAATGGGTATAGCGTTGTTGGGGGAAAGTGGAAAAGCGGTATTGATGAATGCGATCTTCGGAGAAGCCCTTGATAAAAGTGAAAGGGTTCACTGCAGCAGGCGACCAGTTGGCATTGCAAAGTACAATCGTATAAGTGTAATCTTTTACATCGCCTTGCAAGTCGTCGAAGCTAAGGGTAAGCGTTTGACCGCTGTTGAGACCAATGATAGGGTAATTGAGTGGTGCATCGGAAGGATAGAATTGCACGGTTTTGATATAAGGTTGATAAACATGATCGGGAGTAATCCAGTTGATTATTGTAGTATCTTGGGTGTGCGGCTGGGCGGGGCTTATTTGTGTTGCGTATATCGAATAAGCCAATGTTAGCCAAGCTATTCGTATTGGACATGTCTTCATGTGGCTTATTTTGGATTTTAGCAAGGTAAGCATTTTGATGCAGATGGCTATAAGGGTATTTGATGTATTTTGCAGAGACAAAACACTTGGGCGTCGTTGTTTTCCGTAACCAATTTTTTAGCCAGGCGAATAGCGTTTAATCGGGAAAAAACCTTTTCTCGGTTTATTATTCGTATTGCTATTGCGGCTACTACTTTGAGCGTGGCGGTAATGATTTTAGCCACTGCTCTAGTGAATGGTTTTCAACGAGAGGTAAGCCTGAAGATTTTTAGTTTTTGGGGGCATATTCATGTGGAGTTGTATCAGCCCGACTATGCATCCTTGTCGTCGCCGCCACCATTTTTGCAAAACGATAGTCTGTTACAAACGTTGCGCAGTTTGCCAGAAGTGGATGTGGTTAATGCTTTTGCTACTCAATCGGTGATTATTCGTTCGTCAGCAGATTTAGATGGGGTGATTTTTAAAGGCGTAAATGCTCATTATGATTGGCGTTATTTGCGAAAATATCTCATTGCTGGGCATTTACCACAGTTTCCCGACTCGGGATATGCTCAAGAAATCTTGATTTCGGCGCATATGGCTCGAGAGCTCAATGTGGGAGTAGGTGATCGGGTGGTGGTGTATTTTATTTCGGAAAATGGGCAAACGCCAAGGCCGCGAGTATTGAGCATATCGGGGATATATCGTACGGGAGTGCAAGAATACGATAACACGTATGTGGTGGGCGATCTTCGGCTGATTGCCCAGATGAATCAATGGCAGCCGCATGAGATTGGGGGGTATGAAATTTTTTTGCATGATTATCGGCTCATGGATAGGGTTAATAAGTATTTATATGAGCAGGTGCTGCCTCAAAAATTGTTTAGCATCACTATTCGGCAGATCTATCCCAATATATTCGACTGGCTGCGATTACAAACCACCAACGAATGGATCATCTTGGTGATTATGGTTTTGGTAGCCGTGATTAATATGACCACGGCTATTTTGATTTTAATTCTAGAAAGAACGCATATGGTGGGCATTTTAAAAGCGATTGGTATGCGCAATGGACAGATTCAATTGATTTTTGTTAGACAGTCGGCCTTCATCCTGCTTACAGGTATCTTATTGGGCAATCTATTGGGATTGGGGTTAGCATCTTTAGAGAAATACACCCATTTCTTTTCTTTGCCAGAAGAAATTTACTACATTTCTTATGCGCCCATTGAGATTCGGCTATGGCAGGTGCTGGCTGTTGATCTGGGCACCTTATTCGTAGGGGTGGTGTTGCTGTTTATTCCTTCGTTTATAGTACGACGCATTTATCCCGTGCAAGCTCTCAGGTTTCAATAAGTGTGTTACGAGGAAGGGTGAAGAAAGCGCAGAGAATACCCGTAGCGATGGCTGCGTTTAACGACTCTGCGTGGCCTATGCGGGGAATGGTAATTTGTTGATGTGCACGGCTAAGTATATTGGGCGAAAGGCCATGGGCTTCATTGCCCACAACGAGCAAGCTGGCTTGAGAAGGCATAGCAACCTGTTGTACTGGCTTACCTTGAAGCGTAGCTGCAATGATTTCTACATGAGGATATTGGTCGAGCAATGCTATGAGCGGAGAGCTAACGATGGGTACCCTTGCCAAGCTACCCATGCTGGCCTGCACTACCTTTGGCTGATATGGCTCAGCACAGTCGGGTGAGCAACAGATATACGGAATGCCAAACCAATCTGCAATACGAATGATGGTTCCTAAGTTGCCAGGATCGCGAATGGATTCTAATGCTAGCACGAGAGGGTTAGGCCATTGTTCTGGGGGCGGCAAATGAACGGGAGCGGGTATATTGATTACAGCCAGCACTTCTTGAGGCGTTTGTAAGGCACTCATCTGTGCCAATAGTTGAGGGCTAACTTCTTCTATGGGTATATCAAGCTTTTGCAACAGCGATGCTCGTTTGCTGATCCATGTAGGCAAAGCAAACAATTGTTCAATGGTATAAGTGCCTGCTTGAATCCATTCACAAACTACCTTATCGCCCTCTGCGATGAATTGACCCCATTTTTTTCGGTACTTTTTCAAATGGAGTAAACGAATATGTTTAATTTGCGTCTTCGAAACCAAGTGGTATAGGATTTGAATTCAGGTAAAATTAACTACTTCTCTGCATCTCATATGCAGAATAGAAGTTGTTTCTCATTTACAAGTATATATCACATTCATGTGTACAAGCGTTTTAGCATACAAAAACTTCGACAACAAGGTTTCTCGCTCTTGCTTATTTGTTGGGCACTAATGGTTGCCTCTTGCTCCAACACCAAGTATTTGGCACAAAATCAGGCTTTGCTCATCAGCAATGAAATTCGATTAAAAGGAGAAAACCTTACCAAGAATGAGCGAGAAAATATTCGCAATGATTTAAGCTCGTCTTCTATTTTGTTACAAGCGCCGAATTACAAAACCCTGCGCATTGCCCGTATTGGACTATGGCTGTACAATCATGTTGATACTACTGGAAAAGGAAATCGCTTGTTGAGCTGGCTGATCAATAAGAATTGGCTAAAGCCTCCTGTGATTTATGATTCTAACCAAACCCACAAAACGGTAGAAAATATGTTAGACTACTTGATCAATCAAGGCTATTTTCGAGCTACAGTGAATGATCAAGTGCATATTCGTAAGCAAAAAGCACGAGTGACTTATTTGGTGAACACGGGCAAAAATTTTCTCATCAACCAAATCAGTTATCGAATTTCCGACACGGCTATTCGTAAGATTGTGCTGGCCGACACCTCCTTGTCGTTGTTGCATAAGGGGATTCCTTATAAAACGGATTTACTGATCAATGAACGCGAGCGCATTGCTCGGCTGCTCAATGATCATGGATATTATCATTTTAGTACAGATGATATTTTATTTGTTGTAGATACGATTAACACATCATTGTTAAAAACAACCACCAATCCATTTGAGAGCATCTTCAATGTTTTTTCAGCTAGCCGAAGCCGAGAAAAGCCCACACTCAACATTGAAGTAGTCATTAACCAGCCAGAGGATTCCAGTGATTTCCACCAATATTACATTCGAAAAATCAATGTTTTTCCCGATTTACCGCTAAATATTAACTCCATTGATACCAATCAGTTTTACAAAATACCTGAACGATATTTTACCATCTTCACCCGCAGAAATCTATTTCGTCCTCGCGTGTTCATGCGGGCATTGTATTTTAGGCCAGGCGATTTGTATTCTCGAACAGCATATGAGCAAACCGTAAGGCAGCTGAATAGCCTCAACCAATGGAAGTTTGTGAATGTACAGTTTCATGAATTGCAAGTAAATGATACGGGATGGCTCGATGCCAATATATATCTGATTCCAGAAAAACGACAGGAAGTAGGTATATCGCTAGAGGGTACTACTGGATCTGATTATGAGCTGGGTTCTTCTATTGGGCTAAGTTATATGAATCGGAATATACATCGTGCAGCCAATATTCTCACGGTTTCGCTAAAGGGGGGTGTAGAACTCGACTCGGCATTAAATATTTATGCGCAGGAAATGAGCGGACAGATAAATCTCAACTTTCCACGTTTTATTGTACCTTTTGACTTGCGAAGATTGAGCAGGTTTGCCAATGCGAAGACCAACTTGAATACGGGTTTTGATTATATGAACAGAATTGACTTTTATAAATTTCAAAATTATTATGCTTCTTTCGGATATACGTGGAATGAAACCCAGACCAAATCGTGGATAGTAAAGCCTTTTGTGTTGGCTTATAACAAGTATTCAAATTTTAGCCCGGCTTTTCAGCAAGAGCTCGACTCCAATCAGTTTTTGCGCAATAGTTTTCAATCTGTTTTTTTAGAAGGAGAAAATATTTCTTTTATATACAACAATCAGCTATCGGCCAATCAACGACAGTTCAATTATTTTCGTATTGATCTCGACGAATCGGGCTTATTGCTGGAAGGAATCGATGGCATGTTAAAATTGTTGAGCAGAAATCAAACCGATTTTACTCGGCTCACTACGCTTCGGTATTCCCAATATGTGAAACTCACAGCGGAGTATAAACATTTTTACAACTGGTCACATGCTACGTTGGTGAGTAGAATCATGGGCGGTGTGGCTGTTCCTTATGGTGGGTCGCAGGCAGTGCCTTACATTAAGCAGTTTTTTGCTGGCGGTCCCAACAGCATGCGGGCATGGCATTTGCGCACGTTAGGGCCGGGTTCGTATAAATACCAGGCATCGTCTAACCTGGTGTTTGTAGATCAAACAGGTGAGATGAAGATAGAAGGCAATCTAGAATATCGGTTTGATATCTTGCAATTGTTTGGCGGGGTAAGCTTCTTGAAAGGTGCATTGTTTACCGATGTGGGTAATATTTGGAATCTACGATCTGATCCGAATAAGCCTGGCGCTGTATTTCGGCTCAATAAGCTTTATCAGCAAATTGCCGTAGGATCGGGGTTTGGTTTAAGGCTCGATTTCAATTATTTTTTGCTTCGTTTAGATATGGCTACACCGTTGAAAGATCCATCGGTATCGGCGCATGATGGCTGGTTTCCCAATGGCTTTCGGCCTTTTAATCTTAAATGGTTAGGGAAAAATCTAGTATTTAGCTTTGCAGTGGGTTATCCGTTCTAATGCGGGTTATTATTCTGCTGCTAGATCTTTAGCACTAAAAGAAAAAGGCAATAAGGATGTTGCAGTGGGGATAACAATGATTTCACCCCGCATGCCTCCCAAAATAATGCGAATAGGATGATCTTGTCGTTGCTCATATTCCAATAAGCTTTGCCGACAAATACCGCATGGAGAAATGGGATGATTGGCTTTTTCGCTTAGGGGCATCCCCGTTTCTTTTGATACAGGTAGATAACTCACGGCAAGGGCCTGAATGATTATTCCAGGATACAGGGCCGATGCGGCAGATAGTGCTACACGTTCGGCACAAATACCAGCGGGAAAGGAAGCATTTTCTTGATTGGCGCCGCAGATCACCTGCCCATTTTGTAATAAAATGGCCGCTCCTACTTGGAAAAATGAATAAGGTGCATAGGCTTTACGGGTAGTTTCTCGAGCTTTTTGCAGCAGGTGGCGATCGGCCGGTGTTAGTGCGTCATCATTGGTGTAGCGTTCATATGCCAAGGTAAATTCAGGCATAAGATGGTTTTATTTTAATGAATTCCTTTAAACAACCGCCTCCAGCGAATACCATGTGAATCGTAGCTAAACCAAATAAACCAAGCCTTACCTACAATATGGTCTTCTGGCACAAAACCCCAATAGCGCGAATCGAGTGAATTATCGCGATTATCGCCCATCATCCAATAATAATTCATCTGAAAAGTGTAGTGATCAGTAGGCTTGCCATCGATATAAATTTTTCCATTTTTCACAGCCAGTTGATGATGCTCATAAGTGGTAATCAAGCGTTCATACAAGGGTAAATTATCCATGGTAAGCCGCACTGTGGCTCCTTTTTTGGGAATATAAATAGGCCCATAGTTGTCTCTCGACCATTTAAAATATGTGGTATCAAATGGAAATGCGTCTGGATCTACGGTAGTATCGATTTGTGGAGCAATAGAAATAACGTTAGAAAATGCTTGTAATGCTTGGGCTTCTGATCGAGTAAGGTCAAAATAATAAATCAATCGATCGCCTGCTTGTTGAATATCGAGTGGCATGCCAATGCCCAGCTCATTGAGCCGATCGGTGTTGAATGGAGTAGTGTTGGTAACCACCCGATAAAATTTTTCCATTTCTGGGGGGTCGGGTTGCCGTTGACCATTTACATATACATTTCCTCGAATCAATTGCAAGGTATCGCCGGCTATGGCTACACATCGCTTGATATAATTTTCCATACGGTCTACTGGGCGGGTTACAATAGTGTAGTGTGCGTTGTGCAAAACATTTTCTCGTCCATAATGCCTCACCAGTCGATAATAGCTATCGGTTTCTTGCGTTTGCAAAACCACAGTATCGCCTTCTGGATAATTAAACACCACCACATCATTGCGTTTCACATGGGTGAAGCCTGGCAAGCGATGATAACCAAAATGTGGCCAGTCGGAATAACTCTTGACATGCAAAATGGGTATTGTATTCAGGGTAAAAGGAATAGCCAATGGCGTCATGGGTAAGCGTGGGCCGTAGCTCAACTTGTTGACGAATAGAAAATCGTTTACCAGTAAGGTTTTCTCCATAGATGGAGTAGGAATCGTATATGCTTCAAAGAAAAAAGTACGGATAATAGTAGCCGCAATCACGGCAAAGATCAAGGCTTCTACCCATTCACGTAGAGCCGATTTTTTCTTGGGAGATTTTTTTTTAGTTGATGGGCGTTGCTCAACAGATCCTGTTTTCATTGAAAATATATTGAATGTACAAAAATACCATTCCTTCCTACTTTGCGAAAATAGGATTGTGAAAGTTTTCTTAATGTCGGATCATGCAGTGAAGCATGCATTGAATGTGGGATTATAATTTTTAAAAATATGTAATTTTGAGCATTGTTCATACAATTTGTTATGGATGCCCGGTTTCCATACCATAGTCACAAATGGGATATTGTACAACGTGTGAGAAATTTTTTAGAATGGCAGGCATTTGGTGTGTGCTCAGCCATAGGTGAGCGTTTGGGCATTGCTAGCTCACACATTCGGTTGTGGTTTATTTATATTTCCTTTCTCACTGTGGGTTCTCCATTGATTATTTACATGATTCTAGCCTTTTGGCTAAATATGAAAAGATACATTGCCTGTGCTCGGCGAAATCCACTTTGGTATTGGTAAATGAGATTGATTATTGATATATACACTTGGGTCAGGCAAATTTTTTCATATTTGCATTAGGTGAATTCACTCATGATGATTAATGATATACGGTATGCGCATATCTTCCCTATTGTTAATCCTGATGTTTTGGGGTTGCCATTCCACTCAACAATCTTCGGGGCCTAAGCGACTGGCAACTAATTTTGAAGAGTTATTGGCTTTGTTCCCTAATCGTGCATTGCCCTATCAAATCAATCCCGATAGCCTAAACATGTCGATTCCCGATTCTGTTGCTTTTTTGCCGGAAGTAGTATCTCAATTTTTCCCCGACAGTATTTGGAGAAGTAGTTATTCACATGGGCAAGTAAAAGTATTTCCAATAGCGGCTATAGCGTATCAAAATGGTCATTTTCTCATTATTCGGGTGCAACAAGGCCAAAAGGCAGTAGCTTTTTTGTGTTATTTTGATCGAAAGCATCATTTTCATCAAGCCCTTCGTTTAACTTATATTGGCCCTGATTGGCAAGCCGATCGCTATGATGCTAAAATTGATAAGCGAGGGATTATTACACTGGATCAACATATTCACACTTCCGATCAGCGAAGCATTTTGCGAGAGCGGGTTTATGCATTGAATCCAGAAGGAAATTTTCTTCTTGTGCTTACTAATGCTAATGGGGCACTTCCACTCGAAGAGGTTTATAACCCCATTGATACTTTGCCTGCTCGCCATCCTTTTTCGGGAGATTATGTAAAAGGAGATCTAAGTATTGTATCGATTCGCGATGGAGAGAATAAACAAACATTTCGATTCTTTATTCATTTTTATGATCCTAAAACACAGTGTGGTGGAGAGTTACAAGGCATAGGGCATTTTATGAATCGTTCAACAGGAACATTTAAAGATGATCAAGGCCCCTGTGCTATTGATTTTCATTTTTCTGCTCATCAACTACGTATTGAAGAAGTGGGTGGCTGTGGTGCTTATCGTGGTATTCAGTGTTTTTTTAATGGTACATATTTTCGAAAAAAAATGCATGCCCATTCAACAAAAGCCCAATAAATGACTCCCAAACGCATACAACGCATTCGATCGGTGATTAGTAAAAGGCAATTTGATCTCACTGTGGTGTTGGAAAATGTTTTTGATCCACACAATATTTCGGCAGTTATGCGTAGTTGTGATGCAGTGGGCATACAGGAAATATATGTGCTCAACACACGAATTCCTCCTCATCGTAAATGGGGAGCAAAAAGCTCGGCCAGTGCAGCGCAATGGCTAACGATACATAACTTTACTGATTTATCGTTGTGCTTTTCGGTTTTACGAGAAAAATATCACAAGATTTATACCACGCATTTAGCTTCCGATGCGGTATCTTTGTACGATATGGATTTGACGCAATCAATAGCTTTGGTTTTTGGTAATGAAGCAGAAGGAGTAAGCCAAGATGTATGTGCACTAGCCGATGGCAATTTCTTGATTCCACAAGTGGGTATGGTGAAATCATTAAATATCTCGGTGGCTTGTGCAGTTACCTTGTATGAGGCTTTTCGTCAACGTTGGTTGGCAGGAGCATATGCACAGCCCAACCGTTTTGCCGAGCAGAAGGCTATACTTGAAGCCCAATGGCTACGTCAAACACTTTGAATATTATATTTGTAAAAACTTTAAACAATGAAAAAAATATTTTTGCTTTTCTTGCTGAGTGCATTTGTTTTCTCTGTGCATGCTCAACATATTGAGCAGCTGAATACGTCTCAATTGAAATCATTTACCCAAAAACATGATGGAGTATATGTGATTAATTTATGGGCTACCTGGTGCAGGCCTTGTGTTGACGAATTGCCCGATATAGAAAAAGTAGCTGCTTCGCTACATGATAAGCCCGTACATGTAATGCTGGTGAGTCTCGATGACCCTTCTGCCTATCCAGATCAGATCAAGCGCTTTGTGCATGATCATCATTTGCAATCACCAGTTTACTGGCTAAATGTAAGCAATCCCAATGCTATTAATGAAGTACTAGGTGGGCAATGGATGGGAGTAGTGCCCACCACACTTGTCATTAATGCCTCAAAAGGATTTCGCAGATTGTATCAGGGTAAGATTACGGCCGATGAATTACGTGGAGCGATTGCTATGGCCTTGAAATAAGTTATTTTCTCCTGTTGATTGTTGTTGCTCTATAATGCGTAAGCTAGCATTGAGTTCAAAGCCAAGCAAAAGAATGATTGAATTTAAATAAACCCAGATCATCATCACCAAAATAGTTCCAATAGATCCATAAATGCGATTATAACTGTTAAAGTGATTGACATAATACGAAAAACCCAGTGTGGTTACAATAGTAAGTAGCGTACTAAACCAGGAGCCTGGTGTAACAAATTTCCAACGTTGATCGGTATAAGGCCCGTAGGTATAAATTAAAGAGTAAATAGTAAAGAATAACATCAAAATCAATATCCAGCGCACTACATCAACGATGATCCTAATTAGCTGGCTGTGTATCCCCAAAGCTTCAAATACATACTTCAAGATGATTCTTTGGGCTACAATCAAGATCAAACAACCCAATACCAATAAAATCAGTAAAGAAGTAATTTTAATGGCTGTAATCCTGCTTTGTAGAAAACTTCGTTTCTTAAATCCTGGATATGTTTTTTCAAAAGAGCGCATGATGCTCAGCACACCCGTAGACGAGCTGATAATGCTAAATAAAAATGAAAACGATAATAACCCGGCTCTTGGTGTGTGTAAAAAATCATAAATCACATTCCTCACCAATTGATATATTCGCTGATTTGGAGTAATATCATGCAACAAGGTATATATCGAATTTTCCAGCCCTTTTAAGGGAATATATGGCAATAATGTACACAAGAAAATAAATCCTGGTGGAATGGCTAGGATAAAGAAGAAAGCAACAGCTGCTGCTTTATCGAAAAGCTTATCGCGTACAATCTCCCGGAATAAAAATCTACTGATATCGTATAAAGAAATCCTTGGATGGGTTTGCAAATAGATATAATTACATAATCTCACGCATTGTTGAATGCCCAGATATACATAATTTTTCTTTATCCAGTTGAAACGCTTCATGCCTTCAATATTCTAATACTCCAAATTAAAGAATCATTTTAAATTGTATCGGATGATTTCCATATTCGTCGAAGAATAAAAATTAATCGGTTTCCCTATGCCTATACATAAGAGGAAGGTGCCTGGGGTAGTTAAATCAAGTTGTACCTTATGAAAATAAAGCTTAGAAGATCATCGAGTATTTGCCAGGTGTGGTTATTTTCGGAAGTAAAACTAGATTCGTTATTCAATATGCAGGCTATCGAGAGCTGCTTGATATTTACGGGCATTTTTGAGGTGCTCGACATAACTACTCGCAAACGTGTGATAGCCCGAGAAATCTGCTTTTGCACAAAAATATAGATAATTGGTTCTGGGTGCATGCAATACCGCATCGATGCTAGCAGGAGAGGGCGTGCAGATAGGGCCAGGAGGTAATCCTTTGTAGAGATATGTATTGTAGGGCGAATCGAAACGGGTGTATTTGGAATAAATTCTGCGTAAGGAAAAATCACCTATTGCATATTTAACGGTAGGATCGGCTGCCAATGGCATTCCCCGTTGTAATCGGTTGAGGTACACGCTGGCAATGAGAGGTTTTTCGCTATCATGTGCAGTTTCTTCTTCGACAATAGAAGCTAAGATGATTACCTCAATGGGGCTAAGTCCAATTTTTTGAGCTTCTTGTAACCTGGTGCTATCCCAAAAACGTTGGTAATAATGGTACATGCGCTTAAAAAAACCTTCGGCCGAGGTATTCCAAAAAAAGAAATATGTATTGGGAATGATGACACATAGGGCTGTATTGGTATCTAACCCGTATTGTCGTAAATACACTTGATCGGAGAGTAAAGTAGCCATGCTTGCAGAGTCGGCCTCGAGATGGTGACTCACCAGCCGAATTAAATCTTTTTTGGTACGCAGCTTTCCAATAACCAGTCTCACGGGTGTTTGACGCCCTGAATACAATAAACGTACGAGTTGCAAATTGCTCATGCCTGGACTAATGCGATAGCGGCCAGGATGAATGTGTTGAGGGTAATGTAATTTACGTGCCAACCAATCGAAATCACGTATATTTCGCACAATATGCTGGTCTTTTAGCTCTTTCAATACTTGCTTATAGGTGGCACCAGTGGGAATATATACATATGTTTTTTCTTGAAATGGGTAGGTATTAGGTCGAAAAATGCGATAAGCAAAATACCCCGCAAATGAAAGAGCAACTATAATGAATATGAGCCAAACAGACCTGTAATGGCCTTGTTGAGTTTTTTTACGGGGGCGAGATGCGCGACGTTGAACCATGGATATGGTTTCTGGTCATATGGAGTTGTTTACTGTCAACCTGCATTGGGCAATCACTTGCCACCAGGGTTTTGGCTCTTGGATGGGGTGGTGGGCGCGGGCAAAGGTGTAGATGTAGGAGCCGATGGTGTTACAGGCATTGTTTGAATTGCTTTTTCCACTGCAGAAGGCTGTGTGGTAGTGGATTGCCGCGGAATAAAAAAGGCAGAAGCCAAACACAAGAAGCCAATCACGATAGCTAATGTCCAGGTTGTTTTTTCCATGACATCGGTCGTGCGGCCAGCACCAATGACCTGTGTACCCAGGCTACCAAATGTGCCCGAAAGCCCTCCTCCTTTAGGATTTTGGATCAACACGACTAGTCCAAGCAATACACTCGCAATGAGGATTAATATGGATATGAAAATAATCATGAGCGTGTAATTTGGTTTTGGATTTCTTCAATACGTTTTGCAAAATAATCGTTTTTTTCGGGATTCAACAAGCGGAGATGCTCAAGGATTTCAATGGCTTTATCCGGTTGTCCTTGTTGTAGCCTAATGTTGGCCATGGCCTCGGTGATTACTTGAAATGAAGATTCGGTGGTATTTTCTTCTTCGCATGCGTCGGGATCGTTGCTATACTGCGGCCGGCGCGTGCTGCGTAACCATTCGGTAAAACTTTTTACCTGATCTGAAGTGGGTTTTTTCTGATCAAACTCTTCTTGAGCCAGGCTGATGCCTGCATAGGCAAAATAATCGCGGGTATACAGCGGAGCTATCCAGGGAGAAGAGAGAGGCTCTGATGCTGTATGGGTTTCGGCAGGCCATTCTCCAGCTGAAGAAGACCGTGCCGTTTGGGTTTCCAGATGCTGCTCGGTAGGGTTTGCATCTGGCATTTCTGCTGTAACAGTGGTTGGGGATGAAGAAGATATAGCCACTGGTGGAGGTGTAGAAGTGCTAATCGTTTGATCAGTTGGGGTATCTGTAGAGGATGGATATAAGTATTGGTAAAATAAAAAAGGATTAAAGGCGAAAAGCCTTGCTCGAACCAGAGATGATTGATCAAATGCAGAGGGCTGTTGAATATTTTTTTTAGCCAGCCAGAATCGTGGCAAGGCAAAATACGGGTAGCGGGCAATGATTTCTTCGATTTGATCATGATGGAGATCAGAGAACGCATTACCCTCAAACAGTTGTGCAATGATTTTTTCTTCGCTCATCGTTCGATATATAAAATTACACCATTGATGGATTTACCAGTTGGAAAAAGCTTTATTGAAAATATCATCTGTGAGTTGATCATTAATTTGGGTAATTAATTTATCGGCCACCTGGTCAATGGATTGATTCGCGGGGAAGTCGGCAAAGCGTGAAAAGCTTTGGGTAAAATTTTTCTTAGGGTTTAAGTTGTCTTTAAACACCACGTTGACGGTGATGGTAAGCCTATCAGTGGCTCCTTGCTCTACGTTTGTTACACCAGAGGTGGTTACTGTATACCCAGTAATTGCTCCGCTGATATCATAGTCTACGCTATCGGAATTGACCTGAGTGAGATGCGTTTGGTTTAAGATTTTATTGCGAAGAGCCTCTGTAAATTTTTGTGCTAAGGTAGGGTTTACAATTGGGGCTCGATTTTCAAAGAAATGCACGTTAATGGTTCGGGCGTTGGGGTCTACACTGGCTCCTGTGAAACTATAGATGCCGCATCCAGCGAGTAGCACGGCAGGCAGAAATATCCATAACCAGCGCAATAACGAGTTATTCATGGATATTATACTCTTTAAGTTTGCGGTATAAGGTACGTTCTGAAATGCCCAAATCCATAGCCGCATCTTTACGCTTTCCTCGATGTTTACGGAGCGCCTTGATAATGAGCTCTTTTTCTTTTTCAGAAATAGAAAGTGATTCTTCTACTTTTTCGTGTGCTTGAAAAGGTTCTTGTTGAGGTTGACGGATGATGATAGGAGAATTTCCTCCAGTGATCATGCTAGGTTGCCCATGATGATCGGGATGCGATGCTGCTTCAACCGAGAAACCGCTGCGTTGAAATAAGGTTTCGGGATGTTGTAGAAGGTCGAAAAACATTTTTTTGAGGTCGTTGACATCTTTTTTTAGGTCGAAAAAGAGTTTAAACAAGATGTCGCGTTCTGAAGAAAACTCTTCTTGTTTTTCTGGATGGGGAGCCAGTACGGGCAAGTTCATCAGCTGTTGTTCCGGAAGATATTTACGTAGTTCATCTGCATTAACTACGCGTTGCTGACTCAATACAGAAATTTGTTCGGCAACATTCTTCAGTTCACGCACATTACCTCGCCAAGGGTAGTTGATGAGCAATTCGATGGCATCGGGAGTCAGTTGCACGGGCACGGTTCGATAGCGTTCGGCAAAGTCTATGGCAAATTTGCGGAACAGCAGGGGAATATCTTCTTTGCGCTCGCGCAAAGGTGGGACGCGGATAGGTACTGTGTTGAGTCGATAGTAGAGATCTTCCCGAAACTTATGTAACTGTGTGAGTTCCAGCAGGTCTTTGTTGGTAGCGGCTATGATTCGTACATCGGTTTTTTGTACGCGTGAAGATCCTACGCGGATAAACTCACCGGTTTCCAGTACGCGCAGCAGGCGAGCTTGTGTGCCTAAGGGCATTTCCCCGATTTCATCGAGGAAGATAGTTCCGCCGTTTACTGTTTCAAAATATCCTTTTCGAGAGTCTACTGCTCCAGTGAAAGATCCTTTTTCATGGCCAAACAATTCTGAGTCGATAGTGCCTTCGGGTATGGCTCCACAGTTAACGGCGATAAATGGATTGTGCTTGCGAGCGCTTAAGCTATGGATGATTTGAGAAAAAACTTCTTTACCCACACCGCTTTCACCCATGATCAGCACGGTAAGATCAGTAGGAGCTACTTGCATAGCTACCCGCAGGGCGTAATTCAGTGCGGGTGAATTACCGATGATGCCAAATCGGTTTTTAATGCTTTGTAGTTCCACATCTATTTCGGGCATATGCGAATGAGGTTTTGATAGGTTTTTTAATTTAGTCTTTACCCGAATGATTCAAACCATCTCTGCTGCGGGCTCCAGCACTTCTCCCAATAAGGTAGCTGCCGTGCATCCCGTGATACGAACCTGTACATATTGACCTTTCCGAAAATTCTTTTTAGGGAAAACCACCATTTTGTTTTGATCGGTTCTGCCACAAAGGTCTTCATCACTGCGTTTAGAAGGGCCTTCAATGAGTACCGTTCTAATTTTGCCTATTTCTTGGCGCATATTTTCCCATGCCCATTGACGCTCTTTTTCGATAATTTCGTTAAGGCGTCGTTTTTTTACTTCTGGGGGCACATCATCGTGATAACGACGAGCGGCCAGGGTGCCTGGTCGTTCTGAATACATAAACATATACGCCATATCGTATTGGCAAATATCCATCAGGCTCAAGGTCAGCTGGTGATCTTCTTCTGTTTCGGTACAGAAACCTGCGATGATATCGGTAGAAAGTCCGCAATCGGGCAATATTTCGCGGATTCTTTGCACTTTTTTGAGATAGCCTTCGCGGGTATAAGTTCGATTCATGAGTTGCAAGATACGGGTACTGCCGCTTTGCACAGGCAAATGAATATATTTACAGATATTGGGATAACGAGCCATGGTAAAGAGCACTTCATCGGTAAT
This sequence comes from Thermoflavifilum sp., assembly GCA_023511875.1. Lineage (GTDB taxonomy): Bacteria > Bacteroidota > Bacteroidia > Chitinophagales > Chitinophagaceae > Thermoflavifilum. Next base: position 87,743 of record JAIMAQ010000008.1, on the reverse strand, counting down.
ATCTTTGGGATGCGAAGTGCTGAATCGTACCCGCAGGTAAGGGCTTATTTGGGCTACTTTTTCCAGGAGTTGGGCGAAGGTGGTTGCTTGGTTGGTGTGTGTGTCTATCCAGTAGTATGAATCTACGTTTTGTCCTAACAAGGTTACCTCGCGATAGCCTTGATCAAAGAGCTCCTGGCATTCGCGTACTATCGATTGTGGGTCACGGCTTCGTTCCCGTCCGCGGGTGAAGGGCACCACGCAAAAGGTGCACATGTTGTTGCACCCCCGCATGATCGACACGAAGGCTGTGACCCCATTGCTATTCAAGCGCACTGGACTAATATCGGCATAAGTTTCTTCGCGGCTAAGCAACACATTCACTGCTTTTTGGCCTGTTTCGGCTTCGGCAATGAGGGCAGGTAAGCTTCTGTAGGCATCAGGGCCAACGACCAGATCTACCAGCTTTTCTTCTTCAAGCAATTTGGCTTTCAACCGTTCGGCCATGCAACCCAATATGCCCACTAGCAAGTCAGGGCGTTGCTTTTTGAGCGATCGAAACTCCGTTAAACGTTTTCGAATGTTTTGCTCAGCTTTTTCTCGGATGGCGCAAGTATTGATCAAAATAAGATCTGCCTGCTGGAGGTTGGGGGTGATGCCAAAACCATGATTGCTGAGAATGGAGGCCACGATTTCGCTATCGTTGAAATTCATTTGGCAACCATAGCTCTCTATGTAGCAATGGCGTGAAGGATTAGCTGCTCCCATGTTGTTTTTAGCTGGCATCACTGGACTACCCTGCCGAGCTTCATCAAAAAATGTCAACCGACCATGAAATCTACTCATCGTTGTGAAGATATGCACATTAGGAAACAAAGTTAGCAAAAACTAAATGATGCCAGTTTGTCAGCAGCTGATTTTAACAAACAAAAAGAGCAACGCTGCAGCGTTGCTCTTTAGCCAGTACTTTATGCGATATAATTTTAAGGTTGTAATACGCGGTTGATGACGTGGATTACACCATTGGATTGGTACACGTCGGGGATGGTGATCATGGCTTTGTGGCCTTGATCGTCGATGACCCAGACCGTTTTACCTTTACGCTCAAAGCTTAGCTCTTGGCCTTCAACAGTTTTGAGCTTAGCGGTGCCATGTTGGGCTTTGATCAGTTCCAAAAGAGATTTTTGATCGTATTTACCAGGAACGACGTGGTAGGTCAAAATCGAAGTAAGCTGAGCCTTGTTTTCTGGTTTTAGCAAATTCTCTACAGTACCTTTTGGAAGCATGTCAAAAGCTTCATTGGTAGGAGCAAATACCGTAAAAGGCCCAGGCCCCTCTAGGGTTTCTACCAGACCAGCTGCTTTCACTGCAGCCACTAATGTGGTGTGATCTTTTGAATTCAGGGCATTTTCAATGATGTTTTTCGATGGGTACATAGGCGCTCCGCCTACCAATACTGTTTTTTCGGTTGATGATTGAGCTTTGCTCATGTGAAATGCTCCTAGAAATAGCATGAGCAGAAAAGCCCATTTGGATTTGTGTAACATGTGTGTAAGGTTTTAATGAGTGAAAAAATAAAATAAACATGTGGTAAAAGCCGGCTTTTAGGGAAATATACGATGAGAGTAGTGGATTGGTTTGAGTTGAAAAAGAAAAACTGAATTTGCACAATTGATCGTATTCCAGGCATGAAACTCGTCGTATGCAAATACCCGATAAATTGTTGTATCTTTCTTTGTCGCATTGAGAAAGATTGACCATGGTTGCATCGATACTCAAATACCACTTTTCTGTGCCGTTACAGCTTATATGTCGTGAGCAAGTACTTATGAGCCTCATTGTTTTTTTTAGCACTATTGCCCGCGCACAATCGCCTATGATCGTTTCCCTTACTCTCGATGGTACGGTTAACCCGGCCACGGCACAATATATTCATCGAGGCATAGATCGGGCCGCACAACAGCAAGCTGAGGCGGTTTTGATTCATTTCAATACACCTGGTGGACTGCTTGAATCGACGCGCAGCATTGTGGGGGATATACTCGATGCGCCTGTGCCAGTGATTGTATATGTATCCCCTGCTGGGGCGCATGCAGGTTCTGCGGGTGTATTTATCACTTTAGCTGCTCATATTGCGGCCATGGCACCTGGCACCAATCTAGGAGCTGCACATCCTGTGAGTATGGGAGAGCAGGTTGATAGTGTGATGAACGAAAAAATAACCAACGATGCGGCGGCTTTCATCCGTACAATAGCTGAGAAGCGGCATCGTAATTTTTATTGGGCCGAGCAAGCGGTGCGCAACAGTGTGTCGATCACAGAAACCGAAGCACTCAAGGAGCACGTAATTGATGTGATAGCAGCCAATGATCGAGAGTTGTTAGATAAAATTAATGGAAAGAAGATAGCGCTCGCCAATGGAGATACGGTTGTTTTACGGACTGCCTCTGCCACGTTGCAACCTTTGCCTATGACGCTTTCTGAAGAATTTTTGTCGCTCATTAGTGATCCAAATGTGGCTTATGTGTTATTGCTTTTAGGGATGTTTGGAATTTTATTTGAGCTCTACAATCCAGGTGGAGTGCTGCCGGGCATCATAGGGGTGATTAGCTTGATAGTAGCTTTTTATGCCATGAATGCCCTTCCAGTAAATTATGCTGGTGTGGGATTGATCATTTTTTCGGTGATCTTATTTGTTTTAGAGATCAAAATAGCCAGCCATGGGGCACTTGCGTTGGGGGGAATCATCTCCTTGTTGCTTGGGTCTATGATGTTAATTAAGCCGGATTCTTCATTTGATGTGATCAGGTTATCGTGGAGCGTTATCATTTTTGCCGTTGTGCTCACTGGTTTATTCTTCTTCGTGGTCATTGGTATTGGTTTGCGTGCACAAAGTTTAAAACCTGTGACGGGTGTGCAAGGCATGATTGGAGAAAGAGGGCGTGCATTGACACCCCTGCAGCCAGAGGGCGAAGTCATGCTACACGGTGAGCGTTGGCAAGCTGTAGCCATAGGTAATCCCATAGCGGCTGGCGAAGAAATAATTGTTTTGCGAGTAGAAAACCTTAAACTGTATGTTCAATCTGCTCATTCTTCACCTTAAAAAATAGTCATATGCAATCGCTCTCTGTGTTTACCTTAGTATTGATCATCTTTATCGTCTTGATCTTATTCAATGCTATTCGCATCTTGCGAGAGTATGAAAGAGCCGTAGTTTTTAGGTTGGGTAGGTTGTTAGGCGGGGCAAAGGGTCCAGGAATCATCATTTTAATTCCGATCATTGATAAAATGGTTCGCGTGAGTCTACGCACTGTGGTCATGGATGTGCCCACACAAGATGTGATTACGCTCGATAATGTATCGATCAAAGTGAATGCTGTAGTATATTTTCGTGTCATTGAACCCGAGAAAGCTATTGTTGAAGTAGAAAATTATTTATTTGCTACTTCACAGCTTTCGCAAACCACCTTGCGTAGCGTTATGGGGCAATCGGAGCTCGATGATATTCTTTCACAACGTGAAAAAATTAATCAAAAACTTCAGCAAATCATTGATGCCCATACGGCTCCTTGGGGGATTAAAGTATCAAACGTGGAGGTCAAGCAAATTGATTTGCCTCAAGAAATGCAGCGGGCTATGGCTCGGCAGGCTGAGGCGGAGCGTGAGCGCCGCTCAAAAGTAATTGCTGCAGAAGGAGAATACCAGGCCTCACAGAGGCTGGCCGATGCGGCTAAGATCCTCAACGAGCAACCCAGTGCACTTACCCTGCGCTATTTGCAAACTCTTCGGGAAATCGCTACCGAAAACAATTCTACCACTATCTTCCCTGTACCCATTGATTTGCTTAAACCATTTTTTGAGCAACACGTGGGCAGCAAATCTTCATCTTAAACAATGCAGGCAGGAGCAATAATTTGCCCCTGCCTGCATTGTTATACTTTAACAAGGCAATTGCTTATTTCAATTGTGCAAACAATCCTATTTGTCCAAACCAATTGCTCACATTCTTTACATCGTTATAGTTGTATGGGCTATACGCATAACCGGCCTGTACGTTTAATCCTACCGTCTGTGATTTGGTGAAAGGTATCTGCAGGCCTACAGCTGGCGATACAGCAAAGTTCCAGCTGTTATGGCTTTCTTCATATTCACCCCACCATTTTTGATAATTAATGTTATTTATACCCACGCCCAAGGAAACATATGGGTGAAAGTTTTTCTCTGAAGAAAAATAATATTGCCCAGTAGCCAAGATAGGAATGGTTTCAATTACATGTGTTTGCACTGCTGAAATATCGCTTCCGGGTTGATGATAAATTTGCCGAGGTAATTTTTCGTAATAATCTTGATAGCCACCACTCAGTCCCACAGCCCAATGGTTATTGATGGGATACAACAAAGAAGCATTCCAGCCGCGCGGGCTCACCTTGCCAATGTAATCATGTGAGCTGCCGAGCAGTCCCGACACATTGTAGTTTAAACTAAATAGCAAAGGATGATTGCTAGGCCGATTGCTATAGGTTGTGTAATCATCGTTGTGTCGGGAATATGGATGAGGGCGATAAGGGCTGGGTGGATAAGGTGGATAAAAAACTTGTGCATATCCAGAAATAGTACTCAGCCCAATAACCAGTAATATGAACGGAATACGAAATATTGTTTTCATCTTCATTTCGGTTTTAAGTTTATAGAATTACATGGTTTTCAAATAAGCAGATTGGTTAAACACAGCTTGTATCTCGGCATTAACGGCTGAAGGATCATCCACAGCTTCTCCTCTGATCTGTGCATTCCAAATAACTTTAAGTTGATTGTTGTTTTTGGCTGCATTTTTCAGATCAAGCATATCAATGGTGTAATAAGTTTGGTTGACTTGATAAAACTGGTAAGTGGGTGGAAAATAATAGCTATATCCATAATAACCCCAATAAAATGGATCCCAATAGCCATACAGTGGGTTATCCCAGTATCCAGGATAAATGCTTACACCCGTGTACAAATTGCTGACCTTCGTAACGTTAATAGCCAGGTCTGGGTTTTGTGATTTATCTACCAATACATATCCACGTGATTGCATTTGGCTAATGATTGCTTGAAGCAATGCTTGATCGGCGGGTGTAAGTTCTCTAGAATTACCCTGCGTGTTGCTTACTAGTGCAACTGAGTCAACGATGCTGAATGTTTTGTAATTAGCGAAATTAACCGTTGTATCATAGTTGGTGATATACAAATGGGTGTCATCGATCGATAAATTGTTCATGGGATCTTTCTGACAACCCATCCATAATCCTGCGAATGTGATGGCTACTAATATAGGCCATTTGGCTGATTTGAATTTTTGGTATTTCATGGTTTTAAGATTTTTAAAGTGAATGAATGCATAGATGTTTCATCAAATTCTATACTTGTTTGGCGCGTATTATAATAATATTAATCAAAATTGTGTTAAATGTGTAATAACATGTAAAGTTCCATTTGGTCTTTTAACCATAAAATGTTTTCAGATGAAACTTGATCAGATGGTTTCATGGTAAGATTTTCTCAAGTAGATTTGTGCACCGAATAAAATATGTTCAATTTATTGTACAATGATAAAGAATCGTTCCTACATAGGTATAGCCTGTGCTTTACTTGTGATGATTTCTGTTTTTTTGCCGTGGGTATATATTGATCCTTTGCAGGCTACTTTAACGGGTATGTATACCGATCATACTAATTTAGGCAAGCCAGGCATTTTATACCTATTTTTTGCTTTCTGGATTATAGTGAATATGTTGATAAACAGGCTTTGGAGCAAACGCATAAATTTGGTATTAGGTGCCTTGTTGGTTGCTTGGATGATGCGTAATTATTTGTTGTTTAGCCATTGTGAAGCCGGTTATTGTCCAACGAAACGTTGGGGGCTTTTTGTAAACTTAATTGCGAGTATAGCCACTTTTGTAGCCATTTTATTTCCACCTGCAGATCCTCAAGATTCGGCCACTCGTCAGGAAATATAGAAAAGATGTCCTACTAGAAGGGCACAGCCAGAAACCATCAACAGCAGTAAGGTCCAGTCTAATATTTTTTGGCGTCTATTAGCATGTGGAATCGATAATGAAAGAGCTATCAATGCGCACATGGCTATTCCTAAGGAGATCCAGGGAGCTATGGATGGGGTAGTAAAACAGTAGCTAACGAGGACCACTGCGCAACCTCCCAAAGCAGAAGTGCCTACTAGCAGTGCTTCTCGCATGGCGATATGCGATATGGTTTTTTGGTCAAGATGCTCATTGTCAACAGGCTCCCAGCGTAAGGACTGGTTTTCTTCCCATTCTTGAAGTACCATTTCTTTGCACAATGCTTCGGGCAATCCCAGTTCCATCAATCGTTCTATGGCTTTAGTTAGGCTTGTTTCGTCAAAAGGCGGAGTTGGTCGGAGCCAGTTGAGTTGAGTGTGATAAGCTCCATAACTCAGCAAAAGGGCGAAGAGAACACCTTGTAAGAGCCCGGCTTTCCAGATTAGTGTTACGGGAAGGTGTGCAGCATTTAAGGCGAGGGTGAAAGCTAGCGACATGAATAAAGCTTCTGAAAAACTAGCAGTGCCAGTAGATGTAGGAAGATTTTCTTGATGCGGGAATGTAGTTTCCATTCCTCAATAGGTTGAGCTAAATTTTTTTAGACTCGTTTCCATGATGGCTAAGCATTCATCTATTTGCTCGCGAGTAATGGTAAGAGGGGGGGCTAAGCGGATGCGATCGCCATGAGTAGGTTTAGCCAATAATCCATGATCTCGCATGAGCAAGCAAAGTTTCCAAGCTGCATCTGGATGGGGATGATCGATGACAATAGCGTTGAGCAGTCCCTTTCCACGCACTTCGCGAATCAGTGGAGCATGCATGTTGAGGAGCTGTTCTCGAAAATAGGCACCTTGTATGGCGGCATTTTCGGCTAAATGCTCGTCGATGATGATCTGAACGGCTTCTCGGGCAATGCGGCATGCCAATGGATTCCCGCCAAAAGTAGAACCGTGCTCGCCTGGGCCGATGGTAAGCATCACTTCGTCGTTGGCCAATACAGCCGATATGGGCATCATGCCGCCTGAAAGGGCTTTACCCAGGATCAGGATATCGGGTTTTACTTGCTCGTGATCGCAACAAAGCATTTTACCAGTACGGCCAAGTCCGGTTTGGATTTCATCGGCAATGAAAAGCACGTGAGCCTGCTTGCATAAATCTTTTGCTGTAGATAAATAGCCGTTGTCGGGCACAATTACGCCAGCTTCACCCTGTATGGGTTCAACTAAAAATGCGGCTACATTGGGGTCTTGTAGAGCTTTTTCGAGAGCTTTTAGATCGTTATAAGGAATAATTTCGTATCCGGGCATATAGGGTCCAAATCCTTCTTTAGCAAGTGGGTCGGTGCTAAAAGAGATCACATTCAGCGTACGGCCATGAAAATTGTTTTCACAGACAATAATCTTTGCCTTGTTTTTCGGAACTCCCTTCACTTGGTAAGCCCATTTGCGTGCCAGCTTTAGGGCAGTTTCTACTGCTTCTACACCTGTGTTCATGGGCAAGAGTTTGTCGTAACCTAGCAAACTCGTCAGAAAGCGAGCCATTTCGCCAAGCTGGTCGTTGTAGAAAGCCCGGGAGGTGAGGGTAAGCTTTTGTGCTTGTTCGGTGAAGGCTTTCACCAGGCGGGGGTGGACATGTCCTTGGTTGAGTGCTGAATAGCCCGATAAGAAATCATAATATTTTTTCCCTTCCACATCCCAAACATATACTCCCTGCCCTCTAGAGAAGACTACGGGCAATGGATGATAATTGTGGGCCACATATTGTTCTTCTAATTGCAGGTAATACGCTGAAAGGGTGCTATGGGTATGTGTGTCGATCATGATCAACAAATCTACGCAATTTCCAGAAGCACCGGTTAAGTTGAAGAATACAGGTGCCACAAAAAAGCCCCAGAAATATCTGGGGCAGGATATAATGGAATCAAATTGAGTCTTGATTAGTGCGAAGCCTGGGCGTTGGATTTAGCAACTGGCTTCACTTGTAGTAAGTCGATATCGAAAGCCAGAATTTCATTAGGTTCGATCACGGGTGGCTGACCAGCAGGGCCATATGCTAAACCGGAAGGGATGTAGATGGTAGCTTTGGTGCCTTGTTTCATTTGCATAATGGCTTCATCCATACCCTTCAACACTTGTCCCTGGCCAATGGTGAATACAAAAGGCTCTAGTGGATGGTGTACGATCTGAAAAGAAGTATCTACATTAGAATCGAAAGGTTTTCCATCCAGGCTTCGACCGGTGTAGTTAATCTGCACTTGGTCGCCGGGTTGGGGAACGGGTCCATTACCTTGCTGATGAATCACGATATATACGCCGCCGGGAGTTTTGGTGGCCGTGAGATGATGTTGGTTTAGGTAATCCTCGATGGTTTTTTCATCTTTTTCCAGTTGTGCAGCATGCTCTTTTTGCAGGTCTTCCTGCATCTGCTGTGCATTTTGAATAGCGAGCAATTTGACAGCTATTTTGAGGTTGTCTCCCTTTTTGATATAGGGGAATCGGCTGATGTCGGGAATCACCGAATCGGCTGGGATCAAGAAAATAGCACTATCTCCTGCGGAAAGCAGCGCTAGGGCTTCCATAATATCAAATTTTCCCTGTGGATTTTGGAGCTGCACGCGTGTGGGCCCACCCATTTTATGGGTATCCATGAGCACAGTGTCGCCAACCGATGTAGTGATTTGCAGCTTGAGGTAGTCGCCAACTTTAGGTTTGGGACCTTTGTGCGAATCGAGAATCTTATACATGATTCCCCCTGGCGTTTTTTGATAACCAGAATGGGATTGACAGGAGGCCAGGCTAGCCCCGAGTAAAATGTAAAACCATCCAGTGTGAAGCCATTTCCAGGATACGCGGGTAGACTTGTGAGTTGTATGAGACATAAACGATAGGAATTTTCTATTTATTTTTTGAAACGTGCAAATTAGCGGATTTTTTCGGGAATGTGTAGGATCAGGTTTTTTTTAACGGTTTGGCAAGAGCCTCTTTGTTTTCTTCCAAAGCTTTTTTAAAACGTGCAACAGTAGCATCCAGTGATTCAGTAGAGCGGCCTCCAGCAGCATTTTGGTGTCCTCCACCATTGAAATATTTTCGAGCAAATTCATTTACATCAAAATCTCCTTTAGAACGAAAAGAAATGCGAATTTCATGTTGATTTTCCACCATCAGTGCAGATAGTTTAATGCCTTGAATAGAGAGGGGATAATTGACCAAACCTTCTGTATCTCCGCTACTTAAGTTAAAGCGGCGAACATCGCTGGCGGGAACAGCGATGAGAGCAGCATTGTATGGATAGAATATTTCCATGCGGTTTGACAAGACAAAGCCTAAAAAGCGCAAGCGGTTTTCTAAAAAATTATCATAGATTGCTTGATGGATAGGTTCATGTTGAAGGCCTTTATCCATCAGATCGGCTATCATTCGATGTACTCGAGCAGAGGTAGCGGCAAAGCGAAATGATCCCGTATCGGTCATCGTGCCGGCGTAAATACATTGAGCAATTTCATTGTTGATGAGTGGTTGATCGCCCCATCCTACGATGACTTCGTAAACCAATTCAGCTGTAGAGCTGGCTTGTACATTGCTGATGCCGTATGCAAAGACAGGTTCTGGTTGTAAGTGATGATCAATGATTACTTTGATGCCGTTACTCTCGGCCAAGGCTTGATCGGCAGGGCGAGCGCGATGAAATGCGTTAAAATCCATGCAGAAAATGATCTGTGCCTGCTGCAAAGCTTCTGTGCCTTCTTGGGGATGTGTCTCGTAAATGATGACTTGATCGGCACCTGGCATCCATTTCAAAAAATCGGGATATAGGGTTGGAGAAACCACTTGCACCCGATGATTTTTAAGTTTAAGGTAATGGTACAATGCCAGTGATGAGCCCATAGCATCTGCATCGGGTTTTTGATGCATGATGATGGTAATGCGTTGAGGTGTAGCTAGCAGAGGCAATAACTCCAGTATCGGTTTCATCTTCCATTCTGGCAAGGTGCGAAGTTCACCAGAAATTACGGAAAAGCAAAATTTTTGCTCAGGCAAAAACTGCCTTAGCTTTGCGCACTAAAAACAAGTTATGGGGAGATTTACCTTTACGATGATCAAGCCCGATGCTTTTGCGAAGGGACACACAGGAGCTATTTTGTCACGTATTCAAGAGGCTGGTTTTCGAATTGCAGCGCTTAAGCTTACTCGTTTGAGCCCAGAAAAAGCGGCTGCTTTTTATGCCGTGCATCGGGAACGACCGTTTTATGAAAGCCTGGTACAATTCATGAGTAGTGGTCCAGTGGTTGCAGCGATTTTGGAAAAAGATAATGCCGTAGAAGATTTTCGCAAGCTCATTGGGGCTACAGATCCGGCTAAAGCCGAAGCCAATACTATTCGCAAGCTCTATGCAGAGTCGGTAGAACGCAATGCCATTCACGGTTCCGACTCCGATGAAAACGCCCGCATTGAATGTGATTTTTTCTTTTCTGCGCTGGAGCGTTTTTAATGCATACTGTGTGAAATGTTAAGCTTCAGGGTTAGTTGTTGCTTCTCTAATAAGCCAATACCCGATACTGCCAAGGTTTTAACTGAAAGGTAGAGTTGGGTTGAAGCGTTAAGGTTTGATGCGAGAAAACATCTTTAAATTGGCCATTCAGCAAGCTATCTTGTACAGAAAAAGTTTGCGGTTTATTGGTTAAGTTGGTCAATACCACCACTCGATGTGCTTGTGCTTGGCGAACAAATGCAAACACTGCAGCATCCCGATTGGTTTTTAGTTTGTGAAATGAAGCGTTGGCAGCGAGTGCGGGATTATGGGCCCGCAATTGTAAAAGGGTTTGGTAAAATGCAGCACGTTGGTATTTCCCAAAAGGAATGGGGTCTTTGTAAAAAAAGCTAATGCTATCGAGCACTGGCTCTTCTTGGCCGCTATAGATGAGGGGTATCGATCGCTCAAGTGTTTGGGTAAGCACGGCAAAGGGCGCGTGTGAGGCTCCGAGCATCGTGGCATAATCTGCGCCGTTCCAGCTATTCTCATCATGATTGCTGGTGAAATACAGCTTAAGTGCATTCGCTGGATAAGTCTCGTTAGTTTTCATGAGCACACTGTCGAGTGCCGAAGCAGGCCGTTCTCCTTTTGCAATTTGCTTCATGATGTGAAATGCTTCCCAAGCATATGTGGCGTCGAAGCCTATGCTATCCATCACAGGGGTTTCGGCTTCAGCCAGCATAAACAAGTTTTTGATTTTTCTCAGCGAATCGATGCATCTTTTCCAAAACGAGGCTGGTGGCCCCACAGCATAATCGCAACGAAAGCCATCCACATCTGTATGGGTTACCCAAAATTTCATGCATTGAATCATTGAATCTTGTAAAGCAGGATTGGCATAATTTAATTGCCTCACATCGTCCCATCCATTGGGTTTCACCAGATTCCCTGCGCTGTCGTGCACATAAAAATCGGGATGAGCGGTAATCCAATAATGATCGGCGCCAGTGTGATTAGCTACCCAGTCTATAATCACCTTAAACCCCATCTGATGACATTGTTTGACCAGGTTTATCCAATCTTGCATGTTCCCGAATTCTGGATTAATAGCCTCATAATTAGCCACGGCATAGTAGCTGCCCAGCTTGCCTTTGCGATCTTTTTGACTAATGGGGTAAATAGGCATAAACCAGAGGGTTTGCACGCCCATAGCTTTTAGTCTAGGCAGGCTTCGAGCAAAAGCTTGAAAAGTGCCTTCAGGAGTGTATTGCCTAACGTTTACTTCATAGATATTTCCTTGCATGATCCAGGCTGGATGGCCGTCGATCGTGCTGGTATCATTGGTAACACCTACAGAGCTGTGTTGATCTTGTATAGAAGAAGATGGGTGGCAGCTGCAGACGAAGGTGGCGTATGCAATGATGACAACAAGCGATAAAAATGTGCGCATATGCTTTTCAAATGAATTTCGTAAAAATAAACTCATTTCCATAAAATAAGGTTCACTCTAAAAATTTGTGTTGGTATACTGGGTCTGGTAAAGGGCAGTGAGGGTATTTACCAAACCATCTATAACGATGTTGGCTAATGTATTGATACAAAGCATCGCGTAATGGTCGGGGAATCAAACGAAATATATACAAAATAGACCAGCCCTTACAAAGATGCTTACATATCTGCAAAATCGCTGAGCTGCGCACATACCATTGATGTTGATCCCACAGCAATATCGTAGATGCTGAGGGTAGAGGTGGTGGATGTTGGTGAATGATGTGTTGTGCAAAAGCCGATTGTAAGGGAGTGATGCGGAATACATCTTTACAATCGGCACGAAGCACTATGCGTATGGCGCGATTGCAAAGCACGCATTCTCCATCATAAAACACAATCAGCCGCTGTGGAGGTTTTCGGCTCATTGCTTTTCTACAATTTTCAGCCGCAATTGTTCGCGAAGTTCTTCCAGTGTTACATTTTGGTACAACTTTCCGGCTTTTGCATAAGAAATGGTACCCCTTTCTTCTGAAACCACAATGGCTAGCGCATCGCTATGCTCAGTAGCACCAACTGCTGAGCGATGACGTAAGCCAATGCGGGGAGGAAGATCTGGATTTTCTGAGACAGGCAAGACTACTTTAGCCGCAACGATACGGTTGTTAGCAATGATTACCGCGCCATCGTGCAGCGGGCTACCCTTCTTGAAGATACTTTCAATTAAACGAGCAGAGATATGTCCATCAATAAGTACTCCAGTAGTGGTATCGAATCGTAGTTTATAAGTATTGGTGATAACGATTAAGGCTCCTGTGAAAGAATGAGCCATATTTTCCACGGCCGTTAATATAAATTGAATAATGTGCTCCTCTTCATCGTTTTCTTTTATCTTTTGAAAGAATGGCCATGAAAAATTTTTGAGAAAACCATCTCTGGCAAAGGGTGTGTTTTTACCAATCATCAATAAGAAGCGCCTGATCTCGGGTTGAAAGATCACAATCAATGCAATGACACCTACACTCAATATGCTTTGGAAGATATCAGTGAGTAAAGGCATTTGCAGGTACCTAACCAATAAAAAAGTCAGGTATACCACAATGAGTCCGAGTAAAATATAAAACGCCAAGCTTCCACGCAACAGGCGATACAACTCATATATCAAAAAAGCCACAATAAGCACATCCAGGATATTGAGGATTCGGATGTGTTCACCAAACACATATATGCTCCAGTTCATGTGATGCTTTATTTGCGAAAGTAGTGATTTCTATTCAGCATTCGTGATAATATTGCCAGAGCTTGATGACTTCAACAGCTTCGCGTACATCATGCACACGTAAAATAGCAGCTCCTTGTTCCAATGCCAGCATATGCAACGCGGTGGTTCCATTTAAAGCTTCCTCTGGAGAGGATTGGAGCACACGGTAGATCATTGATTTTCTCGATAGCCCAACCAGCAGAGGCAAGCCCGTCACCTGAAACACATGAAGATGATGTAACAATTGATAATTATGTGTTATTGTTTTTCCAAAGCCAAATCCAGGGTCAATTATCAAATCATGTATACCAGCCTTACGGCATTGTGATATTTTTTGAATAAAAAATTCCAATATTTCTTTTGTAACATCTTCATATCGTGGATCTATTTGCATGGTGGCTGGTGTGCCTTGCATGTGCATGATCACGTAAGGTACGCCGAGAGTGGCTACGGTAGGGATCATGTCTGTATCCATTTGGCCAGCGCTGATATCGTTGATCAGGGCAGCTCCGGCTTCAACGGCGTAGCGTGCCACTCTTGCATAATAAGTATCTACCGAAAAAAAGGCTTGAGGAAAGCGATGTGTGAGGGCTTCAAGAGCAGGCAGGAGGCGTTGCAGCTCTTCATCGGCCGATAGGCTTTTTGCCCCAGGCCGTGTGCTTTGCGCACCTAGATCAATGAGCGTGGCGCCGTCGTTCAGCATACGCTCCGTAGTAAACAAGATATCATCGATTTGGCTATGCCGACTTCCCGCATAAAATGAATCGGTGGTGATATTGATAATCCCCATCACTAGTGGCGGGCGAATCACCAACAAACGTCCTGCACAGTTTAACGTCCAGGTATGTGGGAAAACTGTATTTTTGGCCATCTAAACCTTTGGTGTTTTTTGCAAGTTTACATTTTCATCGGGTATTTGCGATATTATGACTGAAAAAAATCATACGCTTATTGCTTATCGGGCAGCCATTGCCCATTGCCGACAAGTATTTGCCGAAAAAATTCAACAATATGGCACTTCCTGGCGTGTACTTCGAACCATTTCTATCGCCGATCAAATATACATCAAGGCTTATCGCATCCGCACCATCCAGGAAAAGCAGCATCAAGAAATTCCAGAAACAGTGCACGATGAATGGGTTGCCATAGTTAACTATGCAATCATTGCTTTGATTCAATTTAAGCTCGAGGGCGATGAACGTATTGACTTGCCGATGGAAGAGGCTTTACAACATTATGATATGGTGGTCAAGCAAACACAAGAATTGATGATGAAAAAAAATCATGATTATGGAGAGGCCTGGCGTGAGATGAGTATGGAATCGTTTGTAGATTTAATTTTGACTAAACTATTGCGTATTCGCCAAATGCTTAGCCGAGATGCACAACCCGATATCAAAGAACATATTGCTAGTAATTTTCAAGATATTTTGAATTATGCTGTATTTGCATTAATTAAACAGCAGGTATGATGAAAAAAATATTGCTTGCATTCACACGCATAATAGTGGGGTTATCGTTTCTTTTTTCTGGATTGCTCAAGGCCAATGATCCTCTGGGATTATCTTATAAGATGCAAGAATTTTTTGTGGCTTTACATGTGCCCTTTTTAAATCCATTTTCTGATGCGTTGAGTGTGATATTGATTCTTATCGAAACGGTTTCTGGTGTAGCTATTTTACTCGGATATCATGCACGACTGTTTGCAGTGATTTTATTGTTATTTATTCTGTTGTTTACTTTTCTCACTGGATTTGCCTGGTTTACGGGTAAGGTGCAAGAATGTGGATGTTTTGGAGATTGTGTACCTATTAGCGATGCAGCAACCTTTTGGAAAGATGTAGTATTATTGGTGTTGATTATCTTTTTATTCGTAGAGCGAAAACATATTCGTCCACTCTGGCATAATTTAAGTGGGCCAATTACCTGGTTTGCAGGCCTTGCGGTGATTGCCCTTCAGGTATATGTATTACGACATTTGCCAATAGTGGATTGCTTACCTTATGCAGTAGGAAAAAACATCATTCAAGAAATGCAATCCCCACCAGGATCTACTCCTGATCAATACGTTACCGAACTGATTTATGAAAAAAATGGCCAACAAAAAACGTTCACAGAAGATAATTTTCCCTGGCAAGATACCAGCTGGCATTTTGTAAAACGTGAAACTCGATTGGTAAAAAAAGGAAATGCCACTCCACTTATTCAAGATTTTGTATTAAAGACACTCGATGGCAAAGATGTTACACAAGAAGTATTGCACGATTCATTGCCCGTAATCTTGTTTATAGTCAACCATCCCGATAAGGCACATAATGGATGGGATCATGCCATGCGAGCTCTGCAAAGTTTTGCTCAACATTATCCCTTACATATATATGGCGTAACTTCTGCAGCACATCTGAAAGGGTTTATACAACAGCATCGGCTTCAGTTTCCCTTTTTGGTTGGCGACGTTACGGTATTGAAGACGATGGCACGTACCGATCCATGTATGATTTTGTTAAAGCAAGGGGTAGTAAAGGGCAAGTGGTCGTACCTAGATATTCCCGATACCAGCCGGTTTTCGGGCTTACTCAACGAATAATCACTTCTTCGATCAACTGTTCTTGAAGTGCCTCATTGAAGAGTTGCTTGATTTTCTCCCGAGAATACATTAACTCTTGTTTTAAGGGCGCCACATGCGTAGTAATGATCAGCCTGCTGTCGTGAAGTTGTATATCATCTGTAAACTTAGTGATTGCTTTACCCATAAGCTCTTCCCATAGCTGTTTCACGCGTGCCTCATTGAGCTTATGCCGCATGGGGCTTTTGTTTAAGAAAATTTTTAAGGCTTCTCCGAGTGAAAGTTCATGACTTTTCATCTGCATATTTTTATGTTTATTACTGATCAGCTGCAACTTACTCAGTTAACTTTTCCATTCCTTGCTAGAAGGAATTATAAAAAGGCAAACATACTTTTTTGTAAGATAAAGTTAAAACAAAAAATCAGCTTACGGAGCAAATGTTATCCTATATTTCTATGGGCTATGCATATGGTCAGTCATGTCATTATTGGTTAAATTTTTATATTTCAGATTTATACATAATAAACTGAGTACAATATTTTGAAAAAGTCATTTTACACTTTTATTTTCAATTATTGGGAAATATGCAGCCATGTTTCCTTTTTTCTATACCCCTGGTGCTCATGCAATCTCTTAAAAATATCAAAACACAAAATTGGCTGCTGGAATTGTTGTGAGTATTTAGCCATTATTTGAAAAAGTTCTCCTTAATCACTCCACATTTTCAGTAATCTGTTGAATATATTTTTTAAGTTAAATTGATCAATGTAGAATAGATATCGTAGATATCTTTATTTGGCGATAAATCATAGCCATTTTATCATTTAATGATGATGACGAAAATATATTTTACAAATTATTCACTCGTTAAATAAATGAGTAACAAAGCCTTTTGTTGGTCTGTGATCTTTGCTTTAGGCTGCATTTTATTCAGGATATCTATCCATTGATCTCGTGTATATTCATGAGGCAAATGTAGGTTATGGCAGCTACTACAGTGGGAAATATATAGGCTGCGTGCGACTTTGAGTTGATTTTCCGTGATTGCTGGATTCAGCCTCTTTGCCTTTTCTACATTTACCGCAGAAGGTACATACAATTTGCTAGCACAAGCGTATAGTACCATCATGATGGCTATAATGGATATAGTTTTTTTCATGAAGGAACATTTATAAAGCAAAGGAAAACATAAGGCGAGTTTCTATTTTTTCGTGATGCTTCAATTCCAATTCATTGTCGGTGGCGCCTTTAAAAGCTTTGATCTGTGGCAATATGGTAAGATTAATCCAGAATCCTTCTCGGAAATAAGAAAACACAGGTCCTGCAAAAAAGGTCGAGTATTCTAGGTTTCCATGTTCAATTCTATTCACATTTCTTAATTCAAATCCTATGTTAAATCCCTTGCCAAGGAAATATGCATAACCAAAATCGAATTCTCCTTTAAACACTTTCTCATTTTCGAGCAATTTCGCTTCTAATTCTTTTTCATTTTCATACGTTCCTACCAGGTTTAAAGCCATGGTGTTTCTTCCTATTTTCTTGTCCAAAATAATTTTATTTTCCCATTCAAACTCATCTTTAGATAATTCTATTTCGGTATACAATGCACTACCGATAGCATTAGCTACAGGGTCACTAAGCTTCCACTTCCATTCATTGGCGAAGGATATAGAAGTAGAGGAACTGAGTGAGGAGTCTTGATTTAAGTTATATCCATTGCTGGTATTGACAATGAAGTAGAAGGCCGATTGAAGATTTCTGGCGATACCGGTTTCATATTCCACTTTGTTTTGAAAAGCCCGATAAAAATTTTCCCGGCGAAAGTGGAAAGTATTCCAGATTTCTATTTCTCGCTCTTTAGGGGTTAATACGTTTGACTGATAAGTATAAGTAAATATACGGTCTTGTGCCAGAGCAGGCGCGACAAATGCAGAGAATGTTAGCAGGATAAAAATACTCTTTTTCATTGCAGTTGGTTTAAATTCTCAAAAAATTTTAGGCAAAGAAAAAGATGTGGGATTTATTTGATTGTCTGAATCAGGAAAAAAATTATCCCAAAGCGGAAAAATTTAGGGTGATCTATTTTAGGGGGTATTTACTTAAATGAAAGATCAATTTATTGATGAATAGCTTGTCAATGCATCAGGGAGATAATGGATACAAATTGATAGTTGAAACAGTTTCTTTTATCTGTGAAAATCAATTACCTATTTAAAAAACATGAACCATCCAATAGGGATAGAAAATATCCGCCCAGCTATTGAACAATAGGCAATCATCAGATCAATAGCGAGCGGATATTGATTGTAAGCTACAGACCATATGAGATAAGCGAGCAGATTCCCTATTTACCGTTTATTGATTATCACTAAGGCCTTGATCAATAAGTAATAATCAAATGTACATGATATAAATAGAGATGGGCAGCTATCTGTTAGAATCTCAACAGCAAGCCTCCTCCCCATTTATAATCTGAATGATAGCCAGCCGTTAAAGAAATATACTGATTGATCATACCTTCAACATGTATATCCCATTCTTTGTCGGTATTCACCATATAATTTAACCATACCCTTGGGAATACCCAGGTTTCGCCACTCAGGGTAAATCTCACATGAGCACGTGTGTCGATTCGAAGGTCTGCATTTAAGAGTAGTGGCAATAAATAACGTACACCTATAATGCCACGCGTATCTGTAGAAGGAATCTGTTTTCCTTGATTGGGATAATTTTTAAAGTAATTTAAATATTCATCTTGATTGCTGCTCACTATACCTGCATAAGGGCGTAAATAACGGGTCACGAAGCGTTCATATGTAGCTTCCGTTTCATATAGTTGATGGTTCCAGCCATATTTACCTTTAGCCTGAATCCAATTTTTATGATTAGAATAAGAGAGATATGTTTCAGCCATATTCGAGGCCAGTGTTGTGTTTCCCCAGAAAAACCAATGATTATCTTCGTTGAGAAGTTTTTTTATGGGGAAGTATTTCATGGTATCTGGAGGTGTATAGTTGGTGTATAGAAAAGTTCTGGCCATACCTGCCATCATATGATATAAAATGTGGCAATGGAAAAACCAGTTTCCTGATTCGTTAGCTGCAAATTCGATGGTGATTGACCGCATGGGTGGAACAATTACGGTGTGTTTCAAGGGAGATAAACTTCCGTTGGCATTGATGACTCGAAAGAAATGGCCATGCAGGTGCATAGGGTGATACATCATTGTTTGGTTGTTCAAAGTAATCCGCAAAATTTCCCCTTGGTTTACTTGAATAGAATCTTTTTCAGATAGTGTTTTTCCATTGATACTCCATATGTATCGCCACATGCTGCCTGTGAGGTTGAAAGTCAGGTGTCGAACAGGGTGAAGGAGAGTATCAAAGCTTGTAGGGTGAAGGGCTTGCAGCATATCGTAATTGAAAATGATAGAATCTTGCTGCACATGTGCGGGTGATGTAGGATGGTTCATTTCAGTATGCATATGCATCATGTTATTCATTCCGTTCATGGATGTGCTATCCATTTTGTTGTTATACATTTCATGCTTATGCATGTGCATACCGTCCATATTCATATTATTCGTATTATCCATGTTGTCCATATGCATTCCTGGCATATGCATACTCATTGATCCTCCAATGTCGATATCTTCTCGATCGATGTAGGCTTTTTGGATGTAAGGCATTTCTCTATCCATCATTTTCTGGCTCATCTGCATGTTCATATGATCCATTTTCATTTTCATGCCGGCCATGCCTTCCATCATTACGCCTTCCATATGAAAGAGATCTGGCTTAGGAAGTGTAGGTGCAGGATGTGGTTTACCTTTTCCAAAATATACTGAGGTGTATCCCGATCCATCTTGTGCAGTAGCACGCAGTTCATACATGCCCGTATCTGGTATGGTAAGTACCAGGTCATAGGTTTCGGCAACTCCGATAAGCATTCGAGTGACTTCTATAGGTTTCACGTCTTGTCCATCGGCTGCAACAATCTGCATATTTCCTCCAGAAAACTGCAAATGGAAAAAGGTAGACGATGAGCCATCAATGATTCGAACAAGAATACGTTCACCAGGGTGCACATCTGGATAGCTTAAAGAGCGCTGGCCATTGGCTAAGAAAGCATTGTAGTATACATCTGATACATCCATTGGTGGCATGCGTTGCCAAGCCATTTGGAGCCGTTCTGCGAAACCATGATGCGCAATTACTCGATTTAAGCTTTGTGCTTGCCCTTTTTTAATGGCATACCATTCTAAATTCCTCTTGAGATTGTTCAAGATATGATGAGGATTTTCATTTGTCCAATCTGAAAGCACAATGGTTTTTTCTTGATCATAGTGATGATGTCTTCCTTTAGGATATATCACAATAGCTCCGTATAATCCACTTTGCTCCTGTAACATGGAATGAGAATGATACCAGTATGTACCATGTTGACGAATGATAAACCGCACAGTAAACGTTTTACCGGGGGCAATTGGAGGTGTACTTAAATATGGCACTCCATCATAGTAGTTAGGAATTAAGATGCCATGCCAATGAATAGACGAAGGCTCATGTAGCTCATTATGGATATGAATAATAGCAGAATCGCCTTCGGTAAAATACAAAGTGGGTGCTGGAATAGAATCATTTACGGTGATTGCACGAACCCATTTGCCTGCTTTGTTTACTTGCTCTTCACGGATGGTCAGCCAGTATTCACGAATGGGATGGTTTTGGGCAAATGCATATACTGTGATGCTGATGGAGATTATGATCAGTGTTGTTATTCGTATGACTTGATTTAAAAGGCCTTGTTTATGCATATGAATATTTGATTTAAGTGATAGATAATGATGATTCTTTTCACAAACTGGATACTATCTTTTATGCATGTATTGCACAAAAAGGAAAGCATGTGAAGAGAAAAGATGCTAAATCAAGAACGAACCCAAATAAGCCAGTCGATCATCTATACGTATTGCTCGAGAAGGAGGGGAAATGAATCCTGTAGCAATGAGGAAATTTTCTTTTTCATCTGATAGGGTAGCAGTAGGCAAAATGCAAGCCTGATGGGGTAAGTATACATGTATTTGATCTATAGAAAAGATTAATTGATCAGGACTTAAGCTTAGTTTTATTTTAGGGTGCTTACAGCAATCTTTTTCAGGTGCGGAGTTGCAACTATGACAGGTTGCGGGAGAAGAATGACTATAGATCAGATCAGGAGTAGTCATCCATTTCCCTTCACAATAATGAAGGTTGAGTGCGGTAAAAGCGGCAGCACTTACATATATGAGAAGGCTTATGGATGCTACTAATCTTTTCATATACAAGTTGTAGCAGATAAAGTCCAGGTATTAATTGCGCACATCGGGTAATACTTATTCTAATGAGCAAAGTTATGTAAAGAATGTACAGCTCCCATGATAAGATTTTGAGTGCGGTTTACAAAATTTTAATTTTAAGGGTTTTGTGTCTAATTCAGTGCAATAAATTGTACATGGGAAAAAGTGCTAGGTAGTAAATGGCTTAAACGAGCCATATCGGTGTCGGTGATGAGCACCTGTCCGAATCCATCCAGGTGAATGATGGAAAGTAGCAGCTGAATACGTTTGGGATCGAGCTTTTCGAATATGTCGTCGAGCATGAGCACGGGGGTAATACCTTTTTGTTTGCGCAGCAATTGAAGTTGTGCCAGCTTGAGTGCCAGCAAGAAACTTTTTCGTTGTCCCTGTGAGCCATGAATTTTTACCGGATAACCATTCAACAAAAATTGTAGATCATCTCTATGAATACCTACTAGTGAGCGGCCAGCTTGCATTTCACGTGTGCGCATTTCCTGTAGCCAACGGGTCATTGGTTTTTGGTGCAATTGCGACTCATAAATCAGTTCGATTTTTTCTCGATTGCCCGATAGGGTGGTATACAATTGAATGGTGAGTGGAATCAGTTGTTGGCAAATTTGTTGGCGATACTGATAGATGTATTCGGCCTGTGGAATCCATTGCTGGTCATAGGCATCTAGAAGTTCATTTGCTGCGCCGGAGGGATGCTCAGCTATTTGTCGAAGCAATTGGTTGCGTTGTGCCAGGATTTTCTGGTAAGTGATGAGGTGAGAAAGGTATTCTATAGATGATTGACTCAACAAGGAGTCTAGCCATTTGCGTCGCTCTTCGCTTATTCCCATGATCATATGCATATCGTCGGGGGCTATCACAACCACTGGAAAGCGGCCAATATGTTCACTTATGCGTTGATAGGGAATTTCATTGAGTGATATTTGTTTTTTCATGCCTTCCTGCACTACACACACAATGCGGTTGTTTACCCCATTTTGCCACCATTCTCCTTCCAGGCGAAATCCGTTTTTTCCATATTGAATAGCTGGCTGATCGGTTGTATGGAAATAGCTTTTTGTGAGAGCTAAATAATGCACGGCATCGAGCAAATTGGTTTTACC
Source organism: Thermoflavifilum sp. (assembly GCA_023511875.1). Classification (GTDB taxonomy): domain Bacteria; phylum Bacteroidota; class Bacteroidia; order Chitinophagales; family Chitinophagaceae; genus Thermoflavifilum. The sequence goes on along the minus strand of JAIMAQ010000008.1, from coordinate 65,466 downwards.
CGTGCCATTGGGGCCCGTGATCACATTCAGCGACGGAGAAAATTGGATTTTCTGCTGGGTAAAATTTTTAAACTGAAACAGGCGGATCTGTTTGATATATGATTCGAAAGCAGCCATCTTGTGGGTAAAATTACGAGCAATGCTTGTTTCTGTCATTTTCTTTTAATTACGCAACATTTGGCGTTGTTGGTCTATTGGGTAAAAACTTGTAGGTTTGCAGACAAATTCTTTTTAGACGTGCAAACCAAAGAAAGCAAACCACGAGTGAAATCGGGCGGGAAGGAAAATCATCAACCTTTCGGCAAAGAAACTTATTTATATTGGTATGAGCTCATGTTGCTCATCCGTCGTTTCGAAGAGAAGGCGGGGCAAATGTATGGAATGCAGAAAATCAGAGGTTTTTGTCATTTGTATTTAGGTCAGGAGGCCGTTGCTGCAGGTGCTATGACCGCCACACGCCCCGACGATAAATTTATCACGGCATATCGCGATCACGGGCTTGCCATTGCCAAAGGCATCTCACCCAAGGCTTGTATGGCCGAGTTGTATGGGAAGATCACGGGTTGCTCCAAAGGTAAAGGGGGGAGCATGCATTTCTTTTCCCGTGAGCATAATTTTTTTGGAGGCCATGGCATTGTAGGTGGGCAAATTGGTGTGGGCGCAGGCCTGGCTTTTGCGGAGAAATATAAAGGTACAGATCATGTGGTGCTATGCTTTTTTGGAGACGGAGCTGCACGTCAAGGCATTTTACACGAAACATTGAATCTAGCTGCCCTATGGGATTTGCCAATAGTATTTATTTGTGAGAACAACCAATATGCTATGGGCACATCTGTGCAACGCAGCTCCAAAACGGTAGATATCTATCGCTATGCCGATTCTTACGCTATTCCTGGCGAAGCAGTTGATGGCATGAATCCTGAACCAGTACACATTGCCATTGAAAAAGCTGTTGCACGTGCCCGAGCGGGTGAGGGTCCCTCCCTATTGGAAATCAAAACCTATCGCTATCGTGGCCATTCAATGAGTGATCCTGCAAAATACAGAACCAAAGAAGAGGTGGAAGAATATAAAAAACGCGATCCACTCACCAAAGTGTTGCATGTGATTCAAGAAAATCATTGGGCAAGTGCGGAAGAAATTGAGGCTATTGAAGAAAAAGTAAAGCAAGAAATTGAAGAGGCTGTAGAATTTGCCGAACAATCGCCCTGGCCCGATGAAGCTGAGCTCTATCACGATGTGTATGTTCAGCCTGATTATCCGTTTATTGTAGACTGAATGCATTGTTTAACATATGGCCGATAAGCATAAATCCTCCGCTGGTTCACGTTCAACAGGTTTCCAGCATTTTTTTGATCGACTTGAAATTTTTTACCTCGATCATGCCCGCGTGATCAATTCCATTGCTATTGTGATCGTATTTGTTGTAGGGGCATATTTTGGATATAAATATTTATATCTCGCTCCCCGCAATAAGCGAGCCGCCAGTATGATTTTCAAAGCACAACAATATTTTGGGGAAGACTCTTTACAGAAAGCTTTGTATGGTGATGGGAACAATTACGGTTTCTTGCAAGTCATTAAGCGATATGGAGACACGCGTGTAGGCCATCTGGCTAAATATTATGCCGGTGTATGTTACCTGCGCATGGGAAAATTTCAAGAAGCTATTCCTTATCTCAAAAGTTTCGATCCTGGCGATAAAGTGATTCAGGCTGAAGACTATGGCTTACTGGGTGATGCCTATATGGAGTTGGGTCAAACCGATAAAGGCATATCTTATTATAAAAAGGCCGCTTATTACAACCCCAATGATTTATTTACTCCTTTTTATTTGAAACGGGCAGCTTTGGCCTGTGAAAAAGCCGGCCGTATTCAAGAAGCTATTTCTTTATATCAGGAAATCAAAAGGAAATATCCATTGAGTGCAGAAGGTAGAGATATTGATAAATATTTAGCTCGATTAGGAGTTGTACAAGATTGAGCAAAAGAGTTGGAGCATTATCATCTGATTTGTTGAAGCGAAAGGGTTACTAGCCGAAGATCTATACATGTCGATACACAACGAACGCTTTTTAGATCCTGCATCCATTCCTATTGTAGAAGAAGGTGTAGTAGGCATTGTGCACACCGAATGGAATGCTTTTATCGTAGACGAGTTGGTGAGAGGGTGTGAGCGCATGTTGGTGCAACATGGGGTGATTGATATTGAAAAGATGCAGGTGCCGGGGGCGTTTGAACTGCCGTACGGGTGTAGGCAGGTATTCGAGCGATTTCAGCCAGAAGCCATCATAGCTTTGGGTTGTGTCATTCGGGGAGAAACTCCGCATTTTGAATATGTTTGTCAGGCTGTAACCCAGGGTATTGGAGCCTTAAACGTAGTCTTGCCTGCCCCTATCATTTTTGGTGTGCTTACGGTAAACAGTGTAGATCAGGCCAAAGCACGTGCGGGTGGCTCGCATGGGCATAAAGGTGAAGAAGCGGCGATAGCAGCGCTGAAGCTTATCCACCAAAAGCGACAATGGCAGCGATGAACGAGCTGCTGCTACGATGCTTGCATACCCGAATACAGCAGGATGCATTTTGTGTGGAGCACTCTTATTTTTGTCTATCATGACTCGCGTACAGCTTTTTATTCCCTGTTTTGTAGATCAAATTTATCCTGAAACGGGTTTTAACATGGTGAAAGTGCTCGAAAAAGCTGGTTGTGAAGTACATTACAACCCAGAGCAAACCTGCTGTGGGCAGCCTGCTTTTAATGCTGGTTATTGGGATGAAGCTAAAGCCGTAGCCCAAAAATTTTTGCGTGATTTTCATACATCCGATTATATCGTTGCCCCCAGTGCATCGTGTACGGGTTTTGTGAGAAATTACTATGCTCGATTGTTTGAAAACTCTGCACAGCACAATGAGGTGAAATGGCTTCGTCAAAACTTATTTGAATTTACCGAGTTTTTGACTAAAGTATTGCATGTTACCGATTTCGGAGCAGAGCTCCATGGGATAGCTACTTATCACGATTCATGTGCAGCGCTGCGTGAATGTCAAATCAAAGACGGCCCACGTGAATTGCTGGCTCATGTTAGAGGATTGCGTTTGATTGAAATGGAAGATCGAGAAACTTGTTGTGGCTTTGGAGGAACCTTTGCCGTAAAATTTGCCCCGATTTCTCTAGGTATGGGTGAGCAAAAGCTAGATCACGCTATAGCTACTGGGGCGCAATATCTGATTTCTACCGACTTATCGTGCTTGATGCATCTCGAGGGCATCATTCGACATCGGCAGCTTTCCCTTCAAGTCATGCACGTGGCCGATGTTTTAGCCTCAGGCTGGTAATCCAAATTATTCTACTGTATTATGATTATTCTACTTTATTATGGCAAAATGGTTAGTCAAGTCTGAACCTTTTGTGTATTCTTGGGAGCAATTTGTTCAAGACGGATCTACCTGCTGGGATGGTGTGCGAAACTATCAGGCTAGAAACAATCTACAAGCCATGCAAAAAGGAGATGAAGTCTTTTTTTACCATAGCAACGAAGGATTGGCAATTGTGGGGATAGCCAGGGTGATACGCACGGCTTATCCCGATCCTACGTCAGACGACTCGCGCTGGGTGGCTGTGGATTTGGAACCCGTGAGGCCTTTGCCCAAGCCGGTGAGCCTGGCTGAAATGAAGGCCGATCCTCGCTTGCGTCATTTGGCTTTGCTGCGGCAACCTCGGCTCTCAGTTTGTCCTGTCACCGAAAGTGAATGGCAGGCAATATTATCATTGGGTGGTGTGCGTGAATCGTAAGGTGAATGCCAAAACCAGAACGTTATGCAAACCCGGTTAAAGCTTGTCGTCCTAACAGGAGCAGGCATCAGCGCAGAGAGTGGATTGAAAACTTTTCGCGATGCAGGTGGGTTATGGGAAGGATACCGGATAGAGGAAGTGGCTACACCAGAAGCTTGGCAGCGTAATCCACAATTAGTGTTAGATTTTTATAATATGCGTCGCCGCGAGGTGATGCAAGCACAACCCAATGCAGCCCATCGCCAATTGGCCGAGCTGGAAGATGTGGTAGATGTGTATATCATAACCCAGAATATAGATGATCTCCACGAGCGTGCTGGGTCTACTCGAGTATTGCATTTGCATGGTGAAATTTTCAAAATGCGCAGCAGTCTTAATCCCCAACTCGTCTATGAGATCAAAGGAGATATGCATATGGGCGATGTAGCAGAAGATGGTGTACAGTTGCGCCCACATGTGGTATGGTTTGGTGAGCCAGTACCGGCTATGTCGAAAGCGCTGGAATGGGTGGCTCAGGCCGATGTGTTTGCCGTGATCGGTAGCTCGTTGCAGGTTTATCCGGCAGCTGGACTTTTATTTCATTTGGGTGAAATTAAACCTGAAGTGCCCATATTTATCATTGACCGAAGGATTCCCGATATTGAATTCAATCCCCACTGGCGATGCATAGAGCAGCCAGCCACAGTAGGAGTAGCTATTCTCGCCCAGGAAGTCAAGCGCATGGCTCAGTCGTAGCTTTCCTCGAAGCGAATACCATATTCCTCTAATTCTTTCAACACAGGTTGATAAATCTCCGGGTGCACGGGAATATGCAATCCTTTTAAACGAATCTTTCCATTCAAGATCAGCCGAGTGGCTATGGCCAAGGGTAGTCCAACTGTTTTGGCCATGGCTGTATGGGTAGCATCTTCGCCTTCAACGATCAGATAACTTTTTATGCGCGTTTGAATATGTTTTCTTTCGAATACCACATCATGCATCATCACTACGAGGTCTTTATCGGAAGGCTTCAAGGCAAGTTTTTTTTCGATGAGGTATTGAAGCAACTCAATGGGCGTGATGGTACCTAAATTAATTGGCGTATTATCAAACCAACCCAAGTATTTCAATTGACGCATCACGCGGGCCTGGGGCTTCACGCTCAATCGTTGAGCAACTGATTCTTCGAGGTTTTCCGTCGAAGTGAAGCCTAAATAATTCGCCAGCCAGGCGCGATAGCTGATTCCATCGGTGGGCAAATGAGGCGATTCTGCAGTGAGGCCTAGCTTAATAAGGGCCTGCCAGCCTTCACAAAAAGCTGGATAGCGCAAAGTGGCTCTTTGAAAATCACGAATATCATCCAACCCATAATATTTTAAATATTTTAATGAGTCTCTATTGGGATAATAGGCCAGCTTGCCCACGCCAGGGACCTCTATTTCGTGCTTACCACACCAGTCAAACAATTCAGTGTAAGGAATTTCTATGTTGCTACCATTTTCTCGATATACAGCTCCTCCCTTACCAGCCCGAACGATGTTTTTGGGATTCCAGGAAATTTTGTAGGCCCAAGGATTATCGTCGCTATCTGGGGAAATCAGTCCACCACAATAAGAAGCAAACGACAGCACATCGCCACCCTTACGCTGAATGGAATGAATCAATTTCATGGCCGACATATGGTCGATACCCGGATCGAGCCCCATTTCGTACAAAAATAAAATACCGGCATCCTGTATTTTTTCTGCAAGCGTTTGGGCTTGCTCGTCTACATAAGAAGCCGTAAGCAAAGGTTTTTTGAAGAGCAAACATTGCTCGGCAATAATGCCATGTAGAGATGGGGGCAATAAAGAGATCACTATATCGGCTCTTTCCAGATACATTTCCAGAGCATCCTGGGCTACATTGACGTCAAATGCATCGGCTGTAGCATAAAACGAGCGACCAATTTTTTCTCGAGCAGCCATGATGTTGTAATCAATCACCGTGAGATGCCATTTCTCTTTGGGTGCATGCTCGAGTAAGTAATTGATCAAGTAGGTGGAAGATTTTCCTGCCCCAAACAACAGGATTTGCCTAGTTCTCGATTGAAATAAAGACATAACTCATGATTTTTAACGTCTACACCTAGATTTCTTGGAGTTGATTGCCAACTCTAGAAAATGGTGTGTGGGACTTTGTAGGTGAATTAGCGATAACGATCTGAGGCAGAGTTGAAATCTGGCAGAGCAAATATCTATATTTCTTTTCAATCACTTGCCAGATCGCTCATCTTTTCAGCTAAGTAAGCTCTTGTAATCAGTTACCTACCCATATAAAACAAGAATCATGCAAAACTATTCGTATGTAATGATCTCAGTATATACGAAAAAATGTTGAATGAGTATTTCTGCTCGGCTAGATGCTTTTGTTGCGGTTTTTTCCAACGACTTGCCGAAAGAATACGCTAATTTTGTGCGATTTTACCAGAACACATTACCATGGAAGAGCAAACCGAAAGTCAGCAGGGCCGTATTATTAAGGTCAATATTGAAGAGCAAATGAAAACGGCGTATATCGACTATTCCATGTCGGTAATTGTTAGCCGTGCACTTCCCGATGCGCGCGATGGACTAAAGCCAGTTCAACGCCGCATCTTATACGGCATGAACGAATTGGGGAACAACAGCAATAAACCGTATAAAAAGTCGGCCCGTATTGTGGGTGAGGTGATGGGTAAATATCACCCGCATGGCGATAGTGCGATTTACGATGCCATAGTGCGAATGGCTCAAGACTGGACCATGCGCTATCCCCTCATTGATGGCCATGGCAATTTTGGCTCGCTCGATGGCGATGCTCCAGCGGCTATGCGTTATACAGAGATCCGCTTGCAACGCATTGCCGAGGCGATGCTAGAAGATATTGAAAAAGATACGGTTGATTTTACCAATAATTTTGATGATACCCTCAAAGAACCCACGGTATTACCTACTCGCATTCCTCAGCTGCTTATGAATGGGGCTTCTGGGATAGCTGTGGGCATGGCCACCAATATCTTACCACATAACCTGCGCGAAATTGTAGATGCTTGCCTGGCTTATATTGATGATCCAGCAATCACTATTGATCGTTTGATTCAACATATCAAGGCCCCCGATTTTCCCACAGGAGGTATTATATACGGCTATGAAGGAGTGAAACAAGCCTTTGAAACGGGTAGAGGTCGTGTTGTGGTGAGGGGTAAACTTCGGGTGGAGACGGGTCTACATGGGAAAGACCAAATCATCATTTATGAATTGCCCTATCAGGTAAACAAGGCCGAGCTGCATCAAAAAATTGCTTTGCTGGTTAACAATAAAGTCATCGAAGGCATTAGCGATGTGCGCGACGAGTCGGGCAGGGAAGGGGTGCGGCTCGTCATTGATTTGAGACGCGATGCTATTCCCCAAGTGATCATCAACCAACTGTACAAACATACTGAGCTGCAAACATCTTACGGGGTAAACAACGTGGCTTTGCTACACGGGCGGCCTCGGCTTATGAATATCAAAGAACTCATTCAAGCTTTTGTAGACTTCAGGCATGAAGTCGTTGTACGTCGCAGCCAGTTTGAACTTCGTGAAGCCGAAAAGCGTGCCCATATTTTAGAAGGATACTTAATTGCACTCGATCATTTAGATGAAGTAATTGCCCTGATTCGTTCATCGGCTGACCCGGAAACGGCTAAAAACGGCTTGATGACTCAGTTTCAGCTCACCGAAGTGCAGGCCAAAGCCATTTTGGAATTACGTCTACAACGCCTCACGGGATTGGAACGCGACAAAATTCGCCAAGAACACGAAGAAGTATCGAAGCAAATTGCCTACCTCAAAGAAGTCCTTGCCAACCAACCCCTGCGCATGCAAATCATTAAAGATGAGCTGAAAGAAGTAGGCGAGCGTTTTGGCGATGAACGCAAAACAGAGATCCAGTATCTCACCACGGAAATGCGCATCGAAGATGTCATTGCCAATGAAGCCGTAGTCATTACCATTTCACATCTTGGCTACATTAAACGCACCTCTCTCTCCGATTACCGACAACAACGGCGAGGCGGGCGAGGCATTACCGGTGGCAAAACTCGAGAAGAAGACTTCATCGAACACTTGTTTGTTGCCTCCAATCATGACACCATGCTCATTTTCACCGAAAAAGGCAAATGCTATTGGCTTAGGGTATTTGAAATTCCAGAAGGAGAGCGACAGGCTAAAGGGCGAGCCATCCAGAACCTCATCAACCTATCGGCCGATGACCGAGTGCGTGCCGTTATCGCAGTGAAAGATCTGGATAATGAAGAGTATATCCACAACCATTACATTTTATTTTGTACACGAAAGGGGATCGTTAAAAAATCACCATTGGTCGATTTTTCTCGCATGCGTCAAAACGGTATTATTGCTATTACCGTCAACGAAGGTGATCAGCTCTTAGATGCCAAGCTTACCGATGGCACTTGCGATGTGATGATCGCCGTGAAAACTGGGAGAGCCATCCGCTTTCCAGAAACGGCCGTACGCGAAACCGGTAGGGGAGCTATTGGAGTACGAGGGATCACACTTGAAGATGCAAACGACGAAGTCATTGGAATGATTTGTGTGAAAAAAGAAGATACAGGGAAAAATGTATTGGTGGTCTCGGAAAAAGGCTTTGGTAAACGCACCACCATCGACGAATATCGAATCACCAATAGAGGAGGTAAAGGCGTGAAAACCATTCACATTACTTCCAAAACGGGTTCCCTGGTGGGTATACTCGACGTCTCGGTCGACGACGACCTGATGATCATCTGTAAATCGGGCATCACCATACGTACACCTGTGTCTGACATTCGTGAAACAGGCCGGGCTACACAAGGCGTGAGATTGATCAAACTCGATGAGCACGACGAAATAGCTTCTATTGCTCGAGTGGAAGAAGACCTCATCAATGGCACGGAATTGGAAGATTCAAAATAGCATATACAAAATCCAGATTGCATTTTTGCGAATGATCTTGTATTTTGCAAGCGTATTTGTGAAACTTAAATATATCTTGTATTATGAAAAAAACTTTTTTAGTGTTGTTTTTACTTGTATTTAGTGGTTGGGCTTTTGCGCAAAATAAATTAGTGAGAAAGGCCGAAGATGCTTTCAAAAATAAAAATTACAATGAGGCCCTGACCGATATCCAGCAAGCCTTGCAAGACCCTAAAACAGGTAATCAAGGAAAAACATGGTATTTGAGTGGCGAAATTCATGGCGCCATTGCCACCGAAAAAAAAGATCCACAAGAAGCCTGGAAAGCATTTGAAGCTTATCAAAAAGCCGTAGAGCTTAGCCCCAAAGATCCAGAAATCTTATTGACCTTGTCTAAAAATCTAAGCGATATTTATGTAGTGATGGGTAATGCTGCTTATGCCGATGTAAATACACAAAAATTCGATTCGGCATATGATAAATTTATGCGTACTTGGGAAATAGCTCGTTTCTTAAACGATAAAGGTGTGGGATCAATCCCTACCGACACGGCAATGGTATTCTATACAGGATACGTAGCTCTTCAAAGTCATCATGAAGATACTGCATTTGCTTATTTTCAAAAAGCAGCCCAGCTTGGATTTGATAAAGAGCCTTACCTGTATTACACACTCGCCAATATGTATATGGATCGTAACCAGTTTGATAGCGCTGTGGCTACTGCTGAGGAAGGTAAAAAGTTATTTCCTACAAATGATAATTTTAATAATCTGGAAATTCAGCTCTATGAAAAAGCTGGTAAGACCAATGAGTTGATCAGCAAGCTGGAAAACGAAGTACAACAACATCCTGATAACTATAACCTGATCTTAAATTTAGCCATTATTTACGATAATCTCGCACATCCAACCGATGAGCAAGGTAACGATACTACACCACCTGCAAATGCGCAGGAATTAGAACAAAAAGCTATTGACATGTATAAAAAAGCTATTGCGCTCAAACCCGACGATTATCCCGCTAATTTCAATCTTGGCTTGTTGTATTACAATAATGCTGCTAAATATGGTAGAGAATTAGGACAGTTGGGATCTTCTCAACAGGAAATGCAAAAAGCACAACAAATTGCACATATCCAAGATAGCTTACTCAACCTGGCATTACCTTACTTAGATAAAACTTATCATATTCTCGATGCTAAGTCTAAACTCAATCAAAATGAAATGCTGGCTTATAAGAATGCACTTTCTGGACTAAAAGCGATTTATGCCCGAAAAAATGAAACCGATAAATATAATGAAGTAAAAGCCAAATACGATCAGGCCGATAGTAAAGCCGAATAAGTTAAATTTGTTTTTATTCTTGAATAGGCCTTCTACACGAAGGCCTATTTTATTTTTTCATGACTTGCATATCGTGGTGAATTTTGCTATTTTGTGCTGTAGATTGTTGTATTTATGATGAAGTATTATATGTTGCTTTTGATGAAGCATTATACGTTGCTTTGCATCTTGATCTCTTTTATCTTTCCAGTTGCAGCACAAACATCATTGCCCATTGGCATATTTTCCGAACAACAAGATGTGGGTTCGGTTGCGCTTCCAGGTCATGCGGCTTATAACCCCATAGGGCAAACCTATTGGCTGGAAGGTTCTGGTGATAATACATGGGCACAGACCGATGCTTTTCATTATGTGTTTACCCCATTAACGGGAGACTTTATTTTGCAAGCCGAGATATATTGGCCATATCCTAGCCAGGAACCTCATCGAAAAGCCGGCTGGATGGTGCTCACAAGCCTAGATCCTCATTCGGCACAAGTAAGCGCAGTGGCCCATGGCAATGGATTGATTTCTTTGCAATATCGATCGGTAAATAATGGGCTTACGCAAGAACAAACCATTCCAGAAGATAGTGCATGGGTGTTGCAATTAGAAAGATCTGGAAATCGGTTTATTCTTTCTGCGGCTCGTTGGGGAGATACCCTGCAATCTGTTGAGGTAGATAGCCTGCATTTCCCAGATACTGTGTATGCCGGATTATTTATCTGTGCACACCAGGCGCATGCATATGAGCAAGCCATCTTTCGGAATGTTCGCATCATTCGTCCTGCACCAGCAAGTTTGATCCCTTATCATGACTATTTAGGCAGTTATTTGGAAATATTAGATATAGCTACAGGGCATCGTTGGATTGTACATACCGATTCTGGATCCATTCAAGCACCGAATTGGACCAAGAATGGGCAGTCACTTATTTTCAACAAAGACGGCCGATTGTATCGTTTTTCTTTAATCACTCATCAAGTGCAACTCATTCCTTCAGGCAATGCCATACAAAACAATAACGACCATGTCATTTCATTTGATGGACAATGGCTAGGCATAAGTAACACTCCCGAAGGAGATAACCGTTCACATATCTATGTGATGCCTATTTCAGGCGGACAACCACGATTGATTACTCCTCAAGGGCCATCTTACTTACATGGTTGGTCGCCCGACGGCCAATATCTGGTGTACACTGCCCAGAGAAATCATGATTTCGATATCTATCGTATTTCCGTGCAGGGTGGGGAAGAAGAACGGTTGACCTTTTCACCCGGGCTCGATGATGGTCCAGAATATAGCCCAGATGGAAAATATATTTATTTCAATTCTGTTCGTTCGGGTCACATGCAAATATGGCGTATGCATGCAGATGGCAACTCACCCGAACAGCTCACCCATGATGAATTTCAAAATTGGTTTCCACATATTTCACCCGATGGTCAATGGATAGTCTTTTTATCTTATTTACCAGATGTAAAGGCCGATGACCATCCATTTTATAAGCGTGTATATATTCGTATGATGCCTATTGGTGGTGGGCAGCCTAAAGTTCTTGCTTATGTATATGGTGGACAAGGCACGATAAATACACCATCTTGGTCGCCAGATAGTCGTTATATCGCATTTGTCAGTAATTCTGGTAATCTTTAAGTGGTGATTTCATTATTTAAATAATGATGATTGTATTGCATATCCCATTGAAGAAGATATTTTTTTTGTTAGCAATTATCCTCACAAGTGGGCTTGTTGTAAAAGCTCAATTACGCACGTATCTAGGAGATGATTCAAGAATTCAGTATGTTGGTCGAATTGATTTTAGTAGACCTCATCAACCTAGATTATGGTTGCCTGGCAGTTATTTTTGTTTTCAAGCAATGGGTGATAGTATTTATCTGATTGTGCAAGATCAACAATTATATGGGCAACATCAAAATTATATAGAAATTGTTGTAGACGATCTACCTCCACAGCGGTTGCATCTTACACATGATATAGATACTATTTTGATTCGAGGAAATCGGGCTCAACCTGTGCATCATGTGTTGGTATGTAAAGATACAGAAACAGGGAATGGGTATGTAGCTTGTTTAGGCATAAGATGCACTGCTTTATTATCACCCAATCCATTACCCAAAAGAAAGATTGAATGTATAGGGAATTCAATTACTTGTGGGTTTGGAGCTGATACATCTGTCATTCCATGTGGTAAAGGGGCATGGTATGATCAACATAATGCATACATGAGCTATGGAGCTGTGGCTGCACGCTTGTTGAATGCACAATGGCATTTAACTGCAGTTTCAGGAATAGGTTTGATATATAGTTGTTGTCAAATGCATATAACAATGCCACAAGTGTTTGATAAGATAAACATGCGCGATGATAGTATTGCTTGGAATTTTGCTAATTACCAACCCGATGTAGTAACCATATGTTTAGGGCAAAATGATGGCATTCAAGACTCAGTACACTTTTGCACGGCATATGTACAGTTTATTCATACCGTGAGAAAACTCTATTCGCAAGCACAAATTATTTGCTTGAATAGCCCTATGGCCAATGATCAACTCAATCATGTGTTGCAAACTTATATTCGAGCTGTTTGTCACACACTTCGTTTGCAAGGAGATCATCGAGTAGATTATTTCTTTTTTCCACACCGATATGATCATGGTTGTGGGGAGCATCCTGATCTAGCAGAGCAACAAGAAATGGGTACTCTTTTAGCCGATCATCTTCGTCGTCTCATGCATTGGTGATATAAATTTTTACTGTCAAAGAACTGTCAATATCAAATAATTGTTAAATTATTTTTTCGGTAAACATATCATTCAACATGTTTGCTGTACATATTGTTTTATACACACATGTGTAGAGTATGGGAGATTTGTTTTCTTATAAACAGAATTTATTATCTTTGCGAAAGAAAAATAAATAAACATGTATCCTGCTGAGTTGGTATTGCCGATGAAGGCTGAATTAACGGAAAATGGATTTGAAGAACTACTCACACCTGAAGAAGTAGAACAAGCGCTTGCACGAAAAGGTACTACGCTCGTTGTGATCAATTCTGTTTGTGGGTGTTCGGCGGGTACAGCCAGGCCAGGCGTATTAATGGCTTTGGCACATGCAGCCAAAAAGCCCGATTATCTGGTAACTAGTTTTGCTGGATTTGATTTTGAAGCAGTGGAACAAATTCGCAAACATTTGTTACCCTATCCACCTTCCTCTCCTTCAATTGCTTTATTTAAAGATGGAAAGTTGGTGTTGATGATTGAAAGGCATATGATTGAAGGAAGACCAGCGCAAGTAATTGCACAAAGTTTGATGGCTGCTTTTGATCAATATTGTTAAAAAATAAATTTTCAAACACTTTACCTAATATAGGTACTTGGCAGTTTGAAACATAACTTATAATTTGGTGGTTTGAGGCACTGTGAAATTCGGCTTTGTTCATAGTGTGCTTTCAGATCACCAAATTTTTTTGTATGTATCCTTCACTATCCGATCTACTACGCGATTTATTTGGCATTTATCTCCGTCTTCCTATTCAAACATTTGGCTTTTTTGTAGCTATCGCATTCCTGGTTGCCGCATTGGTGCTCATCAAAGAATTACAACGTAGAGAAAAATTGGGTTGGATCAAAGGAGTAACAGAAAAATATTGGGTGGGTAAGCCTCCCAGTGCATCTGATATTTTTATACATGCCCTCATTGGTTTTCTTGTTGGATATAAATTCATAGGCGCAATTCAACAATGGGAGTTTTTTGTAGATCAACCACAGGCTTTTATTCTTTCTTCTGCTGGCAGTATGCCTGGTGGAATCATCCTGGCTCTGCTATTAGCTTTTCTGCGGTATCGATCAAAGAAAAAGCAACAACTGCCTAAACCAGTGATGCGTGAAGAGCTCATTATGCCTCATCAACGCGTAGGTGATTTTACAGTGATTGCAGCGATTGGTGGGTTGATTGGAGCAAAGATTTTCGATAGCTTGGAAAACTGGCACAGCTATATGCAAGATCCCTTGCATAGTTTTCTTTCCTTTAGTGGGCTTACCTTTTACGGGGGATTGTTTGTGGCCGGACTAGGCATAGCATGGTATGCCCGCAAAAAGCAAATTGATTTGTGGCAATTGGCCGATAGTTTTGCTCCTGTGATGATGCTTGCATACGGGCTGGGTAGAATAGGTTGTCAAATGGCAGGCGATGGAGACTGGGGAATTTATAACAGCGCCTATGCCAATGATGGCTATGGTGGCGTAGTACCTGCATCTCCTGGCCAATTTCAACAAACCTTACAGAAATACCAGGATTTTTTCTTAATGAACTATGGCAGCCTTGACCACGTACCCCACGCTTATTTTCCTAAGCCACATTGGCTCTCGTTTTTGCCCGACTGGCTTTTTGCCTTCACCTATCCACATAATATCAATAGCGAGGGTATACCTATTCCTGGCTGTATAGGCCCTCATTGTGCTATGCTGCCCGTCCCCGTGTTTCCCACTCCTCTTTATGAGCTCACAGCTTGCTTGATCTTGTTTTTCGTGCTTTGGTATCTCAGAAAACGTATTTTCAGGCCAGGACTACTCACGGCCATTTATTTGATTATGGCTGGTGTGGAAAGATTTTTCGTGGAACTCATTCGGGTCAATACTAAATACAATATCTGGGGTATCCATCCCACTCAGGCAGAGTTAATTTCTGTTCTGCTCATTATTGTAGGGATAATCTTGATTTTTTACGTGCGAAAAAAGAACCCTCTTCTCGTTCCTGCACCTTAAACATTCCAGCCCCTACCAGCTTTTTCAGGCGTCTGGATAAGAAGTAACCCTTTTCGCTCTACATAGCCCTACACCCCCTGACTGACCGCTCATCTAGCTAAAATACCTTTTGTGTATTTCATACTACTATGTTTAACAAACTACCTATTTTTGCTGAGTATTCAAATTAACTAACTACTTAAATATTAAAAGTAATGAGAAAATTTTGGATCTTTTTACTCGGTTTTTATAGCCTGACTGCTGGTCTAGTACATGGGCAAACTCATTCACCAACCTACATGTTGATGGGTAGGGTGATCGACACGGCCCTACATCCTCAAGCTTTTGCCACGGTGAGGGTATTTAGGCTCTCCGATTCTGCTTTGGTAGATGGTGCTATCACCGATAGCTTAGGCAGGTTTCAAACATCTATTCCTCAGCCTGGCGATTATTGGTTGGTAGCTTCTTTAATTGGCATGCCACCACGTGGTAGACAGGTGCATGTGCTCCCGAGTCAAACGCGTACAGACTTAGGTGATGTGGTACTCACTCCAGCTTCACATGTACTGGCAACTGTGCAGATTAACGCAACTAAGCCGTTTATTGAACAACAACCAGGTAAGGTAGTGATGAATATCGCCAATAGTCCGGCCGCAACAGGTAGTGATGTACTGGATATTTTACAAAAGGCGCCCGGGGTAATGGTAGATCAGGATGGTAATATTAGCCTGAAAGGGAAATCGGGTGTAACGGTGCTCATCAATGGCAGACCTACTCATTTGTCGGGCACCCAACTGGCTCAACTATTAAAATCACTCCGTGCAGAAACAATCGATAAGATTGAAGTGATTAGCAATCCCTCTGTAAAATACGACGCCGAAGGAGGAGCTGGTATTATCGATATCCGTTTGAAGAAAAATACACAAGAAGGCATAAATGGTACGGCCAATATAGGTTATCAACAAGGGCATTATGGCGCAGGATATGGGGGAGTAGATGTTTATTACGTACATCACAAGCTGCAAACTTTTGCTGGTTATCAGCTTTATGATGGTACAAATTATAATCGGCTAAACCTTATTCGTGATTTTTATTCGTCAGATGCGAAAACCACGTTGGCTAGTCATGTGCAACAGCAATCGCTCATGGTGTTTCAAGCAGTCAATCATCAGTTTAAAGCAGGATTTGACTATGATCTCAACGATCAACAAAGTATAGGCATGATGATCAATGGCTATGCTGGACAAGAACGTGATCGTAGCCATGGGCCTATTGCGTTTAGGCATAATCTCTATTCTGAGCCCGATTCATTGGTGGTGCCGCAAACCCATATGAATGGTCATTGGAATAATGTAGCTTATAACTTACACTATTCCCTTAAAATCGATACTTCTGGACAAGAACTAAAACTTGAGTTCAATCATGCTCCCTATCGCAGCAATACTGATCAAGATGATCAAACCCAATATACTCTTGCAAACGGACAACCTTTACACGATCCCTTACATCGAAAAGGTAAGCTGAGTTCATCTATACAAATCCAATCGGCTCAAGCAGATTATACCTTACCTATACATCATCAAATGCAATTGGAAGCGGGTGCTAAGTATAGTCATGTGAAAAGTGATAATCAAGTTGCTTACGAGTTGTATCATATACCCGATCAACAATGGATCACCGACAGCAATACTACTAATCATTTTGTGTATATTGAAAATATTATGGCAGGCTATGCGTTGTTTTCTAGAACTTTGGGCCCGAGATGGAATCTACAAGTTGGTTTGCGGGTAGAGCATACACATACCCTTGCTCACCAAATAATTCAAGATTCATTGATCAAAAGAGATTATACTGATTTCTTTCCCAACATCATGATCAAAAAAGATTTTGGTGATCAGCATTCTTTGAGTTTTGTATATAATCGTAGGATAGACCGACCTGATTATCAATCACTCAATCCATTTATTTTTTACATCGACCAATATACCTATGAGGTGGGCAACCCATTTTTACAGCCACAACTTACCGATGCCATTGAAATGGGATATAGCTGGAAACAACAATACAATCTTTCCATTAACTATAGCCATACCCGTGATGTGATGATGGAGTATGTGATCATAGATTCAGCAACCAAGGCAGGGTATCAAACTACAGGCAACTTAGCCAAGTCCAACCAACTAAGCCTTAATGGAACCGTGCCTATTCGCATCACTCAGTGGTGGACAACCAGCAATTTCTTTTCCATATTTTATCAGCATTACCAAGGTCAATTGACTACATTACAGCTAAACAATGGTAAGCTTGCTTGGACTATCAATACCTCTCAGCAGATTCAACTTCCTGCTCAAATAAAAGCCGAACTCACCGCATTCTTTCGTTCTCCTATGCAATATGGCGTATACAATTTGCGATCTTTATATCGTATTGACTTAGCGTTTCAGAAAAATATATTGCACAACAAAGGAACGATTAAATTGTATGCCAATGATATCTTTCATACCCAGCGCCCAAATATTACCATTTCTTATCAGCAGGTCAATGCATATATTCGTAACAGCTGGAACTCACAAAGAATAGGAATTAATTTTTCCTATAGGTTTGGCAACCAGCAAATAAAAGTGAAAGCACCCAAAGCAAGTGGTATTGAAGAAGAGCAAAATCGCATCAAACGTGGAAATTCTTAATAGTTGGATTTTAGTTGACAAGGAGGGAGATTCTTCTCCTTCCATCTTTTTCTAAAATTTTTATCTTAACTTTTCTCATATGCTACATTCATTCACTTTTTAAACACATCGTATATGCAACAGTTAATGATTTTCTTCAAAAATTTATTTAGCAGACAGGCCTATCTTCCGCTGATGGGAATAGCCATCTTCTTCAGCAGTTGTGCAGGCTTTGCACAACGTATCATGGGCGATGGGCATGTGGTTACCCAATCGCGCCCAGTAAGTCAATTTAATGAAATCCGTTTGAGCGGCGCTTTTCAGCTTATACTCAAACAAGACTCTACAGCACGTGTTGAAGTAGAAACAGATGAAAACATTCAGCCTTATGTGATCGTTGAGCAAAATGGAGATGTGCTTATCATTCGCGAAAAGCCCACCATTTCTCTTTACCCTACTCACAGTATTCGCATATTTGTATCTGCTCCTGATGTGAGGCGAGTGAATGTGAGCGGGGCCAGTAATCTTTCCACAAGCAATAATTATATGGTTCCGCGTTTTGATGTAAAACTTAGTGGTGCTTCGAAGGCCAATTTGATCCTTTCGACTGAAGAATTTCATGCCGACTGCTCAGGTGCTTCAAAGATAAATTTGCAAGGCAAGGCAACCTTAGCCAAAATTGAAGCTTCTGGTGCAAGTAAGATATCTGCGGAAAATTTTGCAGCAGATCAGCTTAAGCTTGATCTCTCTGGTGCATCCAAAGCAGATGTATATGTATTGAAAAAATTGGATATTGATGCTTCTGGCGCTAGCAAGATCACTTATCGAGGTAATCCTCAGGTGAATCAGTCTACATCGGGAGCTAGCAAAATTGTACATGCTCAATAATCTTTAAATCATCCCCCTAAGCATCAATTTTTGCATAAGTTTTTTAGAATGGCTGGGCTAATGGTCCAGCCATAATTTTAACTTATTCCTAACAATAAGAAGGAAGTTCAATTTATATGTTTGTGGCACATTTTGATCACTCTCTGCTCGTTTGTACTGTTTTCACTGTTTACAAATGAACATGAGATGAAAGCTAGTAAAACTCGTCAGCTCCGTATCCACTATCTATTTGTTCCTGATTATTTTTCCGCTCATTTTTTCTTTTTCCTCATTTCCCTTTTTAAACATTTATGTCGAGCAGTTTATTGCTGTCCGATAATTCTTTTGCTTACGAGCAATCAAAAATTATCTTAAGCGATGCATTCATTTAACACATATAAAACGGTTATCGCATGCTAGCTTTTGTACTTTATGTAATCAGTTTATCTTGGATAGGGTATGGCAGCGTTTCAATGGGTACTGTTCAACAAGCATCTGATACTGCACATACCGCCGCTGCTATTCGTTTGTACACGCCATATATGCGCATCAGTGTTCATCCTGGGCAAACGATCACCTATTCGGTAGATGTCATGAACAATACCAAAACAATAAAAAATGTTGATTTATCAGTAACTGGTTTACCACGCGGTTGGGATCATAGTTTGAAATCGGGCAATTGGGAGGTGAGCCAGATTGCTATTTTGCCCAACCAAAAAGAAACTATAACCTTGCAGGTTACCGTGCCATTGCGGGTAAACAAAGGGATTTATCGTTTTTATTTACATGCAGGAAATACAGTAGTACTTCCCCTTACTGTAGTGGTAGCTCAGCGTGGCGTGTATAAAACAGCTTTTACTACCGATCAACCCAATCTTGAAGGTGCTGCTAATTCTACTTTTACCTTTAATACCAATTTACAAAATGCTACAGCCGATACTCAACTGTATGCTTTAGATGCACAAGTGCCTCCTGGTTGGGATATTGCTTTTAAAGCAAATGGATATAAACAAGTAGCTTCTGTATTGGTTGGCCCCAATGCTACACAAAATCTAACCATTGAAGTACATCCACCCGATCAAGTACCTGCGGGCACGTATAAAATTCCTGTGATGGCTTCTTCGGGAAATACAGGTGCAGAGCTGGAATTGGCTGTGACCATAACGGGAAATTATGGTATGTCGCTCAGTACGCCCAGTGGTTTATTGAGCACTGATGTAACTGCAGGTAGTCAGAAAACATTAAAAATTACTGTAACCAATACGGGATCTGCAAGCTTAAAGAAAATAACATTCAATGCGAGTACACCTACCAATTGGGATGTAACTTTTGATCCTAAAACCATTGATGAGCTCCCTCCGGGCAAAACAGCCGATCTACGTGCTACCATCAAGGCCGATAAACATGCCATAGCAGGTGATTACCTCGTAACCATTCGTGCCAGCACCCAGGAAACCAATGCAAAAGCCGATTTTCGAGTTACGGTGAAAACCCCTATGATTTGGGGATGGGTGGGCGTTTTGATCATTTTGATAGCTTTAGGAAGTATTTATTACCTGTTCCGTAAATATGGAAGAAGGTGAGTGAACCCATTATCATTCTTCGGGAGTTAACTAAGCAATATGATCAGGCGATAGCTGTTGATCACCTGAATTTAACTATTAATAAGGGAGAGATCTTTGGCTTATTGGGCCCAAATGGTGCAGGGAAGTCTACGACTATCTTGATGTTGTTGGGACTCACTGAGCCAACATCGGGTGAAGTGCAAGTATGTGGTATCGATCCTGTTTCGCATCCTGTTGAAGTAAAAAGAAAAGTAGGTTATTTGCCAGATAACGTGCGTTTTTATGAAGATTTAACCGGAATAGAGAATTTAATCTATACGGGCCAACTCAATAGGATGACGAAGAAACAAGCTCGAGAAAAAGCCCTGCAATTGTTGACTCGCGTGGGTTTGGCAGATGCTGCTCATCAAAAAACGGGAACTTATTCTCGGGGAATGATTCAACGTTTAGGATTGGCCGATGTATTGATGAAAGATCCGGAAGTGATTATTATGGATGAGCCTACGTTGGGTATTGACCCAACAGGAGCCAAAGATTTTTTAAACCTCATCGTGCGACTGAGTCGCGAAGATGCGATCACGGTATTATTATCTTCACATTACTTGTTGCAGGTGCAAGAAGTATGTGATCGTATTGGATTATTTGTTAAGGGGAAATTGATTGCTGTAGGCGACATTGCCTCGCTATCACAAGAATTATTTGCCAACGAGCCTTTTCGCATTGAGGCTATCATTCACTGGGAAAGAAATTCTTCATGGGATACCATTTCAGCCCTCAAGCAATTATTATTGCAAATAAATGGTGTCGCAAAAGTAGATATTGAAGATGAGCGTTTGCACATATCTGCCACACAAGATGTAACGGCACAAGTGGCTCGAACAATAGTGATGCAGGGAATTGATTTGCTGGCACTATCTAAGCGTGAACATGGATTAGAAGATATTTATCATCGCTATTTTGAATCAGAATCCATTCAATGATGAATACCTGGAGTGAACATATGGGAAAATGGATGTTTCGCGTGCATCAATATATTGAAAAACAAAAAGCTAAAGCCGAAGAACGACACGTACATCCCTTTTGGGTAGTGGTGTATAAAGAAATTGCTGATCATGTAAGAAGCTGGCGTTTTCTGATTATGGGCGCACTTATCGTGCTCACCTGTATGGGTTCGTTGTATACATCTATTCAAGCATTAACCAGTCCCAACAATAGCGAATCGGCTACGGCTCCCGGTTTTTTCTTTCTACAATTGTTTACTTCTACTACTGGAAGCTTGCCGCCATTTCATGCATTTATTTCTTTTCTAGGTCCATTATTGGGTATTAGCCTGGGTTTTGATGCCATTAATTCAGAGCAGCATGGACGCACATTAGCCCGCTTAATGTCGCAACCCATTCATCGCGATGATATCATCAATGCTAAATTTGTAGCCGCTCTCATTGTGATTGGGGTGATGTTTTTTGCACTGAGTTTTTTGGTTATGGGAGCAGGATTGTTGGTGATTGGCATTCCTCCCACTGTAGGCGAATTTTTACGAATAGTGTGTTATTGGCTTGTTACGGTTATTTATGTAGCCTTTTGGTTGAACCTGTCTATATTGTTTTCGGTATTGTTTAAACAAGCAGCTACTTCGGCGTTGATGAGTATTGCGGTATGGTTGTTTTTTACTGTGTTTTTTCCCATTATCCTGAACTTAATTTCTAGTGCTATCGTTCCTTCTCCCGATTTAGCGCCAGCCGCCGAAGTTATGCAAGCGCAGCAGCTGATTGCAAACTTATCTCGACTTTCGCCGGGTCAGCTGTTTTCCGATATTACCACCGTGTTGTTGAGGCCTACCATTCGTACGTTTGGGCCTCTTACGCTTTCTCAAATCGTGGGTGCTATTCCCAATCCGTTACCACTGGGTCAAAGCCTCTTAATCGTTTGGCCGCAAATTACGGGACTTGTTGCCATTACCACCATTTGCTTCGCCTTATCATACGTTTCTTTTATGCGTAGAGAAGTACGTTGAATTTTTTCAAGATTTCTGCTTTCTCTCTTGCATAGTTTCATTTTTTTTCGTTTCATTGCGAAACAATTTCTTTTTATGGATTCCTACATTTTGGCGCTCGATCAGGGCACTACCAGCTCCAGGGCTATTTTGTTTGATCAATTGGGGCAGGTTCGGGCCGTGGCGCAGAAAGAATTTTCCCAATATTATCCCCAACCTGGCTGGGTAGAGCACGATCCTGTGGAAATCTGGTCTACGCAAGCGGGTGTGGCTGTGGAAGTACTTACTCGTGCAGGCATTAACGGTCGGCAAGTGTCGGCCATCGGCATTACCAATCAACGAGAAACTACTGTGGTTTGGGATAGACAAACAGGGCAGCCCATTTATCCCGCAATCGTTTGGCAAGATAGGCGCACTGCTGAATGGTGCGATCGGTTGCGACAAGATGCAGGAGATCTGATTCAACAGAAGACGGGATTATTACCCGATGCGTATTTTTCGGCAACGAAGATTCGATGGATTTTAGATCATGTACCCGGTGCACGACAAAGAGCGCAAGCCGGTGAGCTAGCGTTTGGTACAATCGACAGCTGGTTGATTTGGAATTTTACTCGGGGTAGCGTACATGCCACCGATGTGACGAATGCTTCGCGTACGATGTTATTCAATATTCACACACGGCAATGGGATCCGGAATTGCTGGCATTGTTTGAAATTCCGGAGACCATCTTGCCAAGGGTGTGGCCATCGAGTGGCGTAATTGCAGAAACCTCGGGCGATGTGCTTAAGCATCCTGTTCCATTGGCTGGGCTTGCAGGCGATCAGCAGGCCGCTTTGTTTGGACAAATGTGTACAGAGCCAGGTATGGTGAAAAATACGTATGGCACAGGTTGTTTTGTAGTGATGCAAACAGGCACTCAAGCCATTACTTCGCGTAATCGATTACTCACCACCATAGCCTGGGAAGTCAATGGGCAAATCAGTTACGCTTTGGAAGGAAGTATTTTTATTGGTGGTGCTGTGGTGCAATGGCTACGCGATGGCTTACAGTTGATTCGCTCATCATCCGAAGTGGAAGCCTTGGCCCGGCAAGTAACCGATACCGAGGGAGTATATGTAGTGCCTGCATTTACTGGGCTTGGGGCGCCTCATTGGAACCCACATGCTCGGGCCACTATTGTGGGAATTACGCGGGGTAGCAACCGAGCACATCTGGCTCGTGCAGCTCTGGAAAGCATTGCTTATCAAACTTACGATGTGGTAAAAGCTATGGAGGCCGATACAGGGTTAACAATTACGGAAATGCGGGTCGACGGTGGTGCTTCAGCCAACAACTTGCTTATGCAATTTCAAGCCGATATCTTGGGTACTGATGTAGTACGTCCGGCGATCATCGAAACTACTGCATTAGGTGCGGCTTACCTGGCTGGCTTAGGTGTTGGATATTGGAAAGATATGGAAACGATTCGTTTGCAATGGCAAGAATCCATACGTTTCCGACCCGAAAAACCAAATGAATGGCGATTAGCTAAGCTGAAGGGCTGGAATCGTGCCCTCGAAGCCCTGCGTTGTTGGGCGGCAACAGATAGCTATTAATTCATCATCATATTCCTAGTTATGAATGCTTATCTCTCAGAGATGTTGGGCACAGCACTCCTGATCTTACTGGGCGACGGAGTAGTGGCCAACGTATTGCTCAAATTCACCAAAGGTTTTCAAAGCGGTTGGATAGTGATTACTTTCGGGTGGGCTATGGCTGTGTATGTGGGCGTGTTTTGTGTGGCGCCTTATAGCGGAGCACATATCAATCCTGCGGTTACCTTGGCACTTGCCCTTGCGGGGAAATTTCCCTGGAGCCAGGTATTGCCTTATATCTTGGCGCAGCTGGTGGGAGCTATGATAGGTGCATGGCTGGTATGGCTCAGTTATAAAAAGCATTATGACGAATCCAATGATCCCAACCTCATCCTGATGACTTTTTGTACCCAACCAGCCATTCGCAGTCGTTTCTACAATTTGCTCACGGAAATCATTGCCACCTGGGTACTTATTGTAGGCGTGCTCTACATGGCCCGCCCCGAGGTGGGATTAGGTGCAATCGATGCCTTGCCAGTGGCGCTATTGGTATTGGGCATTGGTCTTTCGCTTGGCGGCCATACGGGGTATGCCATTAATCCAGCACGAG
Source organism: Thermoflavifilum sp. (assembly GCA_023511875.1). Taxonomy (GTDB): domain Bacteria; phylum Bacteroidota; class Bacteroidia; order Chitinophagales; family Chitinophagaceae; genus Thermoflavifilum. Next base: position 41,351 of record JAIMAQ010000008.1, on the reverse strand, counting down.
ATCTGGGGCCACGCATCATGCATGCTTTGTTGCCCATTCCTGGCAAGCGCGATAGCGATTGGTCGTATGCCTGGATACCTATTCTGGGGCCATGCATAGGTGCAGGCTTGGGCGTACTGACCTTTTTACTGCTGGGGCATCATGGGTGAAATGAATTTTCATACCCGAACCACTTCAACGCCCTTTTCGTCGAGAATCTTGACGATCGTATCTGAAACTTCTCGATCGGTGATAATTTGATCCACCTCATCTATATCACAAATTTTTCCAAAGCCACGCTTGCCAAATTTAGAGGAGTCGGCCAGTACGATAGTTTTACGCGCAGCTTGAATCATACAATGGTTTAAAGTGGCTTCCTGGAGACTAGTGGTGGTGCAGCCAAATGCGGGATCAATTCCATCAACCCCTAGAAACAACTTGCTACAGGAAAATTGCTGTAATAGTTGTTCGGCATAGGTGCCAATTACAGAAGCCGAAGATTTTCGTAAAACCCCAGGCAGTTGAATAACTTCTGTTTCGGGATGTCGGTTTAGCTCGAGTGCCACGTTGAGTGATGCCGTAATCACGGTCAAATGATGGCGTGGGCGTATGCTTCGCGCAAATGCCAAAACGGTGGTGCCCGATGCAATGATGATGGCATCATCGGGTTCTATGAGCTTGGCGGCAGCTTCTCCAATACGCCTCTTTTCCTCTATCCGAATTTTTTCTTTTTCATTTACAGGCAGCTCGTTGATGTAAGGATTGTGCAGAGATGCTCCGCCATGAGAGCGAAACAATAGCCCCTTTTGCTCTAATAATTTGAGATCTTTTCGAATTGTTACGGCCGAAACCTGTAATTGCTGGCACAACTCATTGACCTGTACATATCCCTTCTCCTGAAGCCTTTGGAGTATTTTCTGATGCCGATGAGTGAGATTAGCCATATCATGGAGCTTAACGCAAAAATGATAAAGTTTTTCAGTATAGAAAATATTTTTCCCATTTTTATATTTCGATTACTTACATTTACAGATAAATTCACTGTCATAAGAAATTAATTAGAAATGTAATCGAAATAAAATGAATCGAGAAATCGCTATTCAACGTATTCGTGAAGTGAAAGAATGGGATATAGTCGTTGTGGGCGGTGGGGCTACTGGTTTGGGGGTGGCGGTAGATGCGGCTACGAGAGGTTTTCAAGTTTTATTAGTAGAGCAACACGATTTTGCTAAAGGTACATCGAGCCGAAGCACTAAGCTTATCCATGGGGGAGTACGCTATTTAGCGCAGGGCAACGTACAGTTGGTGAAAGAAGGCTTGCAAGAAAGGGGATACTTACTGCAAAATGCGCCGCATCTGGTAAGGCCTCTTGCCTTCGTGATTCCAATATACAGTTGGAAAGATGCGGCTATGCTATGGGCTGGAATGAAACTCTACGATATGCTGGCTGGTAAATGGCGCATCGGTAAATCGGAATGGTTATCGCGTGCAGAGGTTATTGAGGTTTTGCCTGGCGTGCGTGCAAACGGACTTATTGGGGGCGTTCGCTATTACGATGCTCAATTCGATGATGCGCGGATGGCCATCCATCTGGCTCAAACCTGCGTAGATGCTGGAGGAACGGTGGTCAATTATATGCAAGCAGAGGGTTGGGTAAAAGATGCTTCGGGACAGATGAAAGGAGTACGTCTGAAAGATAAGGAAATGGGGCAAACATATGAAGTTCGTGCTCGGGCGGTGATCAATGCAACAGGCGTATTTGTAGATAAGTTGATTCAGTTAGATGAACCCCGGCATCCACAGCTGGTGCAGCCCAGCCAAGGCGTGCATATCGTGCTTCCTGGCTCGTGGATAGGATCGAGTGCGCAAGCCATGCTTATCCCTAAAACAACTGATGGAAGGGTAGTTTTTTTGGTGCCTTGGCATGGCTTTCTGCTTGCGGGCACTACCGATACTCCCGTCAATACCTATTCCTTAGAGCCGAAGCCCTTGCCCGCAGAAATAGATTTTATTCTCGATCAAATAGCTACATATCTGATCCATCGACCAACACGGTCCGATATTAGCAGCGTGTTTGCCGGCCTAAGACCACTGGCTGTTCCTCAAAAAGCTGCGGGCTCAACAAAAGATATTTCGCGTAAGCACTATCTGCAGGTCAACGCTTCTGGCTTAATCACTATCACTGGCGGTAAATGGACCACTTATCGAAAAATGGCCGAAGATACTGTAGATTGTGCTATTCGTACAGCTGGCTTATCTCCACGCAATTGCCTCACACGTACATGGCCCATTCACGGATGGCAATTGCCACACGATAACCCATCCAATGCATTAGAATGGAATGTGTATGGGGCAGATTGGCAGCAGATATTGTCGTTACAGCAGGAAGATCCAAGTTATGCAGACCTTATTATACAGAATTTGCCATATCGTAAAGCACAAGTGATTTGGGCAGTTCGATTTGAGATGGCTCGCACGGTAGAAGATGTGCTAGCCCGAAGATTGAGGGTATTGTTTGTAGATGCCCGTGCCGCTTTGCAAATGGCTCCGGTGGTGGCTGAAATCATGCAACAGGAATTGCATCAATCCAATGAATGGAAAACCCAGCAGATCGACCAATTTCAACGACTGGCGCAGGCTTATCTTTCTACCAACGGGTAGACGTAAACCCATTTGTAAATAAAAATTAAACAATACATTATTCAATATTTCATCTACATTTCATTAAACTTCTAGATTTTTGCCTATAGGTAAATTTTCATTCACATGCGGCATCACATACGTTTATTTCTCCAAAGCGCAATAGCATTCCTGCTCTTGTCAATCTATCACCAGATTTCTATAGCGCAATCATTGTCTCGCCCGAAGCTGGTGGTAGGCATTGTGGTAGATCAAATGCGATGGGATTATTTGTATCGTTATCATCGCCTGTATGGAGAGAATGGATTTAAACGGTTATTGCGGGAAGGATTTTCTTGTGAAAATACGTTTATCAACTATATTCCTTCTTTCACTGCTGTAGGTCATAGTACCATATTCACGGGTAGTGTGCCTGCTATTCATGGTATTGTAGGTAATGATTGGATTGACCAACGAACTGGGAAACATTGGTATTGTACACAAGACGATAGTGTACAAACGGTAGGCACCTTGGGCAACGTGGGCAAGATGTCGCCTCATTGGCTGCTCACCACAACGATTACCGATGAGTTGCGATTGGCCACCAATTTTCAATCGCGTGTAGTAGGGGTTTCGCTCAAAGATCGTGCGGCTATCTTACCCGCAGGCCATACCGCCACTGCAGCTTTTTGGTTGGATGATGCAACTGGCAACTTTATCACCAGTACCTATTACATGCATGATCTTCCTCATTGGGTAGAACAATTTAATGCCGCTCATGAACCTCAACGCTTGATGAGCACACCCTGGAACACCTTATATCCTATTCAAGAATACACCGAAAGTACAGCCGATGATGAACCTTGGGAAGGTAAATTTGTGGGCGAGCAAGCTCCTGTGTTTCCGCACAATATGCCTGCCATTTATGCGCAAGATCACGAGGCCTTGCGTTATACCCCATTTGGAAATACCCTTACTCTCGATTTTGCACGTGCTGCCGTAGAAGGCTACCAGCTAGGCCACGGCCCGGCTACCGATTTTCTGACCATCAATTGTGCTTCTACCGATTATGTGGGGCATATGTATGGGCCCAATTCTATTGAGGTAGAAGATACTTATTTGCGTTTAGATCGCGATTTAGCAGCATTTTTTCATTTTCTAGATCAATATGTAGGAAAGGGTAATTATATCGTGTTTCTAACGGCCGATCATGGGGTAGCACATTCTATTGGATTTATGCAGGCACATCATATTCCCGCAAATTTTTTAGAAACAGGTACTATTACGAAGGAATTAAACCAATATTTAGCACAACGATTTAGCACATCTCCGCTTGTGCTTTCTCTGGCAAATTATCATGTGAATTTCAACGAAGAGCTCATCAAGGCTCACCATCTTCAGGAAGATTCCTTGATTCAGGCAACGATTGCTTTTCTGCAGATACAACCGGGTATTGAAATGGTAGTCGATATTCGGCATATTGGTGAAGCGCCTATACCACAACCTATCAAAGACATGATCATCAATGGATATTATGCTCCACGTACGGGTCCTGTGGTGGTGATTCCCGATCCTGCTTGGTTTGCCGGGCATGCAGGTGGTACGGGCACAACACATGGCGCTTGGAATCCATACGACACCCATATTCCCTTGCTATTTATGGGCTGGCATATTCCGCATGGGGTAAGTTATGAGTGGGTGAATATGACCGATATTACACCTACCCTGGCTGCTTTGTTACATATTCAAGTGCCAAATGGGTCTGTGGGTACGCCTATCCTTCCCGTACTCAAAGGCGAATAATGCTTTTGGTATGCCGTAATTTTCTGGCTCAAGCGATATAGACTGTTTTGATATTGACAAATTCATGTATGCCAAACAATCCAAGTTCTCTTCCATAGCCAGAAGATTTTATTCCGCCAAAAGGCAATCGGGGATCCGATTTCACCAAGGCATTTACAAAGCAATTGCCTGCCTGTAACTCATGTGCCGCAATACGTTCGCCTTTTTGTAGGTCACGTGTAAAAACGGCAGCGCCCAGGCCAAAGGAACTATCATTAGCCAGGCGGATCGCCTCGGCTTCGTCGCGTGCAGCAATGATAGCAGCCACTGGTCCAAATAATTCTTCATCGAAAGCAGGCATACCTTTTTTGACTTTAGTGAGTACGGTGGGTGGGTAAAAGGCGCCTTTTTGTTGAGGAATCTTTCCGCCTATCAAGCATCTGGCGCCTGCTTGCACGGAACGCATGACCTGACGATGCAATTGGTTGCGGAGATCAACTCGGGCCATTGGGCCTATATCGACCGATTCGTCGAAGGGATCGCCCCATTTTTTTTCTTGCATACGGGCCACAAAGCGCTCTGTAAATGCTGGCAACACTTCCTGGACAACGATGAACCGCTTAGCGGCAATGCAACTTTGCCCGCTATTGATGAGTCGGCTGTTTACACAGATATCTACCGCCAAGTTTATATCAGCATCTGCCAAGACTACATAGGGATCACTACCGCCAAGTTCGAGTACCGTTTTTTTCAGATATGCCCCTGCTTGTCGGGCTACGGCTTTTCCTGCTTCGGTGCTGCCCGTAAGGGTAACCGCTGCAATGGCTGGATGGGCAATCAAGTTTTTTACTTCGGCCGATCCTACCATCAATGTCTGAAACACCCCATCGGGTATACCGGCTTCACGCATAATTTCTTCTATGGCCAATGCACAGCCTGGTACATTTGAGGCATGCTTGAGTACTGCAGTATTGCCAGCCATGAGGTGTGGAGCTAAAAAACGAAAGACTTGCCAGAATGGAAAGTTCCATGGCATGATGGCTAAGATAAGTCCCAAAGGCTCAAACACCACAAAGCTTCGTGTAGCATCGGTTTGTACTTCAATAGGCTTCAGCATGCGTTCGGCTTCTTGTGCATAATATTCACAAGCCCAAGCACATTTTTCGATTTCAGAACGTCCTTGAGCAATCGGTTTACCCATTTCTATAGCCATCAACTCGGCATATACTTGTTTTCGGTTACGCAGTATGGAAGCAGCATTGCGCAAGATACGCGAGCGTTCCTCAAACGAAGTTTGCTTCCAGGAAGAAAATGCATGAGCCCCTGCTTTTAACTTTTTTTGTATTACGCTGGTTGAATCGGGGCGATATTTCTTGATAATTTCTTCTGTAGCGGGATTGATAGCTGTTATCCATTCCATAGGTCAAAGATTTTTGTGTGAAGATTGTTGCATAAAGTTACAAGTTTTACAAAAGCATAAGAGGTCATGCACAGAAGAGATTTTATTTTTGTTTGTTTTACATTTGAATCCATAATCGGTTGCACATGAAATCTTTTTTTCTTGGCTTGGCTTATTGCTTCATGTTTTGTGTAGCAAGTTATGTTTCAACAGCACAACAACGATTTACTCATCAAGATACGTTGCGTGGATCCAATACGCCTCAACGCGCTTGGTGGGATGTAGTGTATTATGATTTGCATGTTCAATTCTTCATTCATCAAAAGCAAATTGCAGGATATAATGCCATCACATATCGCGTAGTTGGGCAGCCTCATGACATGCAAATTGATTTAATGCAACCTTTGCAGTTAGACAGTGCAGTACAACATGGGCAACAATTAAGTTTTTACCGAGAGGGTAATGTTTATTTTATTCGATTACAAGCTTTACAACCTTTGCATAGTTTACAAACGATTACACTTTATTACCATGGGCAGCCCCATGAAGCCATTCGTCCGCCTTGGTCGGGTGGAGTTACCTGGACAAAAGATAGCTTAGGCAATCCTTGGGTAGTAACGAGCTGTGAAGGCCTTGGAGCCAGTAGTTGGTGGCCATGTAAAGATTACCTGGCCGATGAGCCCGATAGCCAACAAATAGCCATCACGATACCCGATACGTTGATAGATGTTTCTAATGGACGCCTTCGGAAAGTAATTTCTCATCCTACAACACATACTAAAACATTTGTATGGTTTGTAGATGATCCGATTAACAATTATGATGTGGCGGTAAACATAGGTAAGTATGTGCATTGGCAAGACGAGTATCAAGGTTTAAAAGGTAAACTAAGTTTGAACTACTGGGTTATGCCCTATCACTTGAAGCAATCACATTCACAATTTCAACAAGTGAAATCGATGCTCAAATGTTTTGAATATTGGTTTGGTCCTTATCCGTGGTATCGCGATGGATATCAATTGGTAGAAACTCCTTATTTAGGCATGGAAAATCAAAGTTGTATAGCTTATGGTAATCATTATCAAAATGGTTATCTCGGTAGAGATTTATCGGGTACAGGATGGGGATTAAAATGGGATTTTATTATCGTACATGAAAGTGCACATGAATGGTTTGGCAACAACATTACCGATCAAGATATTGCCGATATGTGGATTCATGAAGCTTTTGCCAATTATGCCGAAGCATTGTATGTAGAATGCCAATATGGGAAAAAAGCAGGACAAGATTATGTTATTGGCTGTCGAAAAAATATTGAGAATGATAAACCTATTATTGGATATTATGGCGTGAATAATGAAGGATCTGAGGATATGTACTACAAAGGAGGTAATATGCTCAACATGATCCGACAAATTATACACAATGATTTGCTTTGGCGAAAAATATTACGCGGGCTTAACCAAACTTTTTGGCATCAAACGGTTACTTCTTCGCAAATTGAACAAAACATTATTCAACAAGCACATGTAAATCTGCAACCTGTTTTTGATCAATATCTGCGTACTACTCAAATTCCGGAGTTTGCATATGCTTTTCGAGATGGAAAGCTGTACTATCGCTGGGAAAACACTATTCCGCATTTTCGTATGCCTATCGACTTAACGATCAATGATCATCCCCTCCGTTTGGAGGCTACCACAGCATGGCAACAATTGCCTATGAGTAAATATTTGAAGGATTCAACTCCACCTATTTTGCATTTAAATCGGAATTATTATGTATACCCCAAGCAGGTAAGTCTTCCTGATTCGGTAAGATAATCTTTCTGAAACGGACCGAACAATAGATTTCTTGTTGCTGATGCATATTTAAAAAAAATACCTCCTTGAGAACAAGGAGGTCTTAACCCTTTGAAAAATTACTACTCTCTGCTATTGTGCAGCGGCCTTTTTAAAGCTGCTGCAGATATAGCTATTAGATGATTCAAAATTAATATTCAAAGCTATTTTAGAAGGTTAATCGATTGTTATACATTGTTAATCTATTGTTATTCAAGCAACAGGTAAGTGTTTCAAAAAGAGAAAATTAAATTAAAGAAGTTCAGTGCTGAAGCGAAAGGGCATGAGATAGGTTCAAAGAAAAATAAATGAAATCGTCTGTTACGATGTAATATATCGAATGATAGAGTGTAAGACTCATATTAGCTGCAGAAGTACATAGTTTATTGGCAGTTTGAACAATATACCAGCCTAGTAATCATACATGCTATGATGAATTCTTTTCTTCAGCATACGTTGTGTAGTATAAGTAAGTATGCATGCTGCAATGAAAGTTGAAAAATAAAAAAGCGCAGGCAAAAAACCTGCGCTCTGCTGCTAAAAAGATCATCTACTTGCCGTTCTTTTCATTTTTCTTTTTTTCATTTGCCTTTTTCATGTGATGAGTAGCTTTTTTCTTCATCACATGCTCTTGTTTAGCAGCCTTTTTGGCAGTCGTGTCTTTTTTTACATGCTGGGCAAATGCAGCACCGGAAAGCATGGCCAGAACGGCCATCGACATCAGTAACTTTTTCATAGATCTTAATATTTTAAATGAAATTTACTGTTATCTGGTCAAATTATATACCACTCGCACCCAAAAAATTTCTAAAAATGGTGAATGGATCGTTAATGAGGAATAAACTTTAGCATTGGATGATATACAGTAGGGAACTGGCTTTCAGCGGATGCCACCAAGAATAAAGCCAACATCGAGTGGCAACCCTTAATCCTTGTAATGCAGCCCATCGTTTATGCTGATATCGAGCGCTTAGCCAGGCAATATAAAACACATCCATGCGCATGGGTTTCACTTCTAGCAAATGCAACTGATGCATGTTGAGCAAATATTCCATAGAGGCCGGAGTGAAATGATATAAGTGTCGAGGCACATCGTATGCTGCCCAATATGAGCCGTAAAGTTGACGATCTCGTGCATTTGCATTGGGCACGGCGATCATCAATAAGCCTCCTGGATGGAGCAAATGACGCACTTGAGATAAGGTATCATGCAACTCATGAATATGTTCTAATACATGCCAAAGGGTAATCAAGGCAAAGCTTTGGGCAGGGAAATAAGGCAATTGATCGGGTGTATCGAGCTGAAGTTGATATTTGTTTCGCGCTATATTGCGAGCAGTAGCGCTGGGTTCCACCCCATTCACATGCCAGCCTTTTTGTTGCATGAAATGCAAGAAAGTACCCGTGCCGCAACCTATATCCAGTAATCGCGTTGGCCTGGGTAAGGAAAAAGAAGCATATCGGCGCATAGCTCGATTTATCCACCGGTATTTCAGTTGCATAGATATTTTTCGGGCCAGATGATATGCAGTAAAAAGCAATCCTTTCCGCGTGTCGCTATGCGAAACATATTGATCCGATTGGTAATAAGCATCGATAGCCGATTCGTCGGGAATGTCTTGGGTAAAAAAGCCATTGCATTGATTACATTTCCAGACTTCAAAATACTTCTTAGAAATTGCGTGATCTGGAATATTGTCTTGTAATGCAATTTGTTCCGAGAAGCAAATCGGACAACGCGTATAATGGATCTGATGAGTAGGCATAATCATCTTCAGCTGTCAATTAACCATCAATAGCTCGATCGAGATGTGTATAACCTCCGTCTACCACCAAAAGCTGCCCGGTAGTATGCGAAGATCGGTCCGACAGTAAGAATGCCACAGTGTCTGCAATTTCTTCAGGGCGAGTCAGGCGTTTACCCAGAGGAATATGTTGGGTGATAGAGGCCAATTTTTTCTCTGGGTTGGGAAATTGCTGGATCCAAGCGGCATACAATGGTGTCCACACCTCGGCCGGAATCACGGTATTGACGCGGATCCGATAAGGCAACAACTCAACTGCCCATTCACGAGTCAGGGCATTGATAGCTCCTTTAGCCGCAGCATATCCAGAGGTATGGCCTTGCCCCGTCAACGAAACTTTTGAACCTATATTCACAATAGCACCCTGGCTTTGTTTGAGGGCGGGCAATGCGTAATGAGCCATGGCATAGAAGTGAACCAGATTTCTTTGGAGCGATAATACAAATCGCCCTGGATCACCATTTTCTAAACCAACGCCATCGTTGATGCCCGCATTATTGACTAAACCATCTATTCGATGAAAGGTGTCTAAAGTAAAAGCAATGGCTTTTTGGCAATCTTCAATGTGCGTGAGCTCGGCTGTTATTGCCCAGGCCTCGTATCCTTGCTCATGCAAAGATTGCAGCTTGTGTTGATTATCGAGCTCATGATGACCCACGATAACCACATAAGCCCCCTCTTGTACTAAGGTATCTACTATGGCTGAGCCAATACCTTTTGTACCGCCCGTAACTATGAATACTTTTTCTTTCAAGTGTAGATCCATGAAACGATTAGCTTTCAGGGATAAAGGTAAGATGTCTTGTCCGATTGCATGCGTAAATACCTACGCATAGATTCGCCATGCGTGGTATGAAGTGAATAGGAAGGCTGTTTACGCTAGATTAGTTATATACTTTCACCATCATCACATAATCCTTCAATTGTTGCAGTTGGGCCACACGATTTTCTCGAGAAGATTGTCGATAAGAGGTGGAGGAGCGACTATACAATAGATGGCGTTTGTTGAAATCATGAGGCAAGCTGTCGAGAATAGCCTTCAGGTAAGAAGCTTTAATAGCAAATGCAATCCGATCTGATTCTCCTTGTTTGCCACTGATGATACCGATTATTCGACCTCTGCTGTCAAATAAAGGCCCTCCGCTATTTCCAGGATTCACTGGAATAGATAGTTGATAAGCAGTGCTATCGTCACGATATCCCGTTTCTGAGCTGATATATCCTTCTCCATATACGATTTCATCTTTTGGATAACCCAGGGTAAACACCTGTTCGCCCAATGGAGCTTCGGCGGGAGAGAGTTTATAAGGGAGGCTTTTGTTCATACAAAAGCTGCTGTCCATGATTTTCAATACAGCCAAATCTACATGAGGATCTTGAAATACCAATTCTGCCTTATAAGCATTGCCTTTGTTGTCTTGTACATAAATAGAATCGGCACGTTGCACAACATGATAATTGGTAACCAGGTATCCGTTTTCTGAAATCAAAAAGCCAGTTCCTCCATAAGTTCCCGGGTTAGTAGGCCTTTTATGATGAATATCATTCATCAAGGCATCTTGCGAACGCTGAATATTGTCGATTGCCCGACGCAGGTCAACATAACCCATCTTATTGGGGCGGATATACAGCTGGTTAAACGACCAAAAAGCCACCAGTGATACTAAGAGCGCAACGGTGGCAGCCACGGCAATATGAGCCAGCCATTCTTTACTGGTTTTCACCAAACGAGAACCTGGATAAGCCGAGCGTTTGGTTACCATCCGATTCAATGACGAGAATTGCTCATGGATCCACTGACGGTGAAAACCGTTTTTCAAGATGTATACAAATTGGCGTTCTTCTTCCAGCCATTCCTCGATTTGGGGATCTTGCTGGCAAGATTGTTGAAAATGGGCTTCTTCGGCTGCATCCATCTCTCCCTGCAAATACCGGTGAATTTGGTCTATCCATTTGCTTTTAGCATCCATAATTATTTTTCATTTAGGTTAAAGCTGCTTGCCCTACTTCCGGGAAGCACGACTAAAAAATATTTTCTTTAAACGCATCAAACATTTGTATTTCTGTGTTTTGGCATTGTCGGCATTGGTATAACCAAAGATTTCAGCAATCTCGGCCATGCTTTTGTTGAAAATATAGTATTGTTCCAACAAACTCCGACAGGGTTCTCCTAGTTGATTCAAAGCTTCTTCCATGAGTCGGAACTCTTGATCATGTTCTTCATGCCTGGCTACATCATCTGCTACGGGTAATAGCTCGGCAACTACGTCGGACAAGGGCAAATGCCGTTGTGCCAACTCGAGCCGTTTCAACCACAAATGCCTGCTCACGGCATAGAGATAAGTATTTAGCCGCGAGGTCAATACAAAATCAGGCGATTGCGCCCTTTCCAATAAAATGATCAGGCTCTCTTGAAAAATATCTTCTGCATCTTCTTCCCAGCCATTGTTTTTTTTGACCATGGCCCTGATCACCGGAAAGCAGGAATCATAAATTTGCTCCAAAGCTTTCCGATCGTGATGCAAAAGCCGCTCTAATAATACCGCGTCTTTGGTTCTCTGCGTTGCTGAAATACTATTCACTGATTAATCCTGTATAAGGTTTTTAGGTAACCCAAAATAACCAAAAAATTTTTTTCGGATAATGGGTTACCTTTTTGCAAAAATTGGATAAATGGGAAAGTTTATTCACTCATTTAAAATTTCATTGCAATGAAAAACGTGTTAAAATTCGGAATGTTGGCCCTTTTAGTGGGCATGCTGGCCACAGCTTGTGGAAGTGGAGCTAACAAAAGCAGTCAAGACACCACTTCGGTACAGTCGACCGAACAGGCAGCTCCTGCAGCTCCTGCAACTACCGACACCACTCAGCATGTAGACACCACTCAACATGCTGATACCTCGCATGCCAATATGTAATGGCCAGCTTGGTGAAACTAATAAAGGCTGCTCAAGCAGCCTTTATTTTTTTCTAAGAATTTTTGGAAAAACTAAAAATCCTTTTTTATCTTTGCTAAGACATTGAATATTATTTATGAGTTCCGCAAGAGAAATAGTAAATCTTAAACAAGCCACGGTGGCACATTCGCCGTTTTACTATTTCTACTTTTACTTCTCCTTCGCTGAAGGAGGCGGGGCTCTTATAAAGAAACAGTAGCCATTAGATCATCAAAGCTTATATAGATCCCGCCTCCACCGAGGCGGGATTTTTTTTAATACCGATTTGTATGCGCATCGCCATTCAAGGTTTTGAAGGAAGCTTTCATCAAATAGCTGCTCAGGAATATTTTCACGTGGATGGAAGGCAAATGGTGCCCTGTGCAACATTTTCTGAGGTGGTGAAAAAAGTACATAGCCGTGAGGTGGATAGGGGTGTGATGGCTATCGAAAACTCTCTTGCAGGCAGTATACTTCCCAATTATCATCTTTTGCAACGGTTTGATGTACACATCATTGGAGAAGTTTATCTCAACATTCGTCAACACTTGATGGTGCTTCCCGAATGTAACCTATCCGATATTCGAGAAGTGCATTCTCATCCCATGGCTTTATTGCAATGTGCCGAGTATTTAGAAAAGCATCCCGAATGGAAACTGGTAGAAACCGAAGATACTGCATTAAGTGCCCGACATATTCGTCAATATCGAGCAAAGCATGTAGCCGCTATAGCCAGCAAGCTAGCAGCCGATATCTATCGGCTCAAAATTGTGGCCCCAAATATTCATACCATGAAAAAAAACTATACGCGTTTTCTCATCATCAGTCGCGATGCTGATCCACATTTACCCGATGGGGTAAACAAATCTTCTATCTCTTTCCAAACCGATCATACTCGCGGGAGCTTGGCGAGGGTGTTGGTGAAAATAGCCGAAGGTGGAATCAATTTGTCAAAACTGCAATCACATCCTATCCCTGGCTCTGAATGGAAATATTATTTTCATGTAGACATGGAATTTGAAACGCTCAGCCAATTCGAATCGGTGATCCAAACCATTCGCCCGCTCACCCATGAACTCAAAATTCTCGGTATTTATCAAAAAGGATTAACGATATGAGTAAGATTACGCTTGCCAGGCGCTTGCAGGGCACCGAAGAATATTATTTTTCGAAAAAACTTCGGGAAATCGAACTCCTGAATGCAACAGGTGATTCCGTTATTAATTTAGGCATTGGTAGCCCCGATTTGCCTCCGCATCCCGAGGTAATAGAAAGCTTGTCTGCACAAGCTGCTCGTGTGGATGTGCATGGCTATCAATCCTATCGAGGCATACGAGCTTTGCGCGAGGCTATAGCCAGTTTTTATCGAGAATGGTATCAAGTGCGGCTCGATGCGGATACCGAAGTTCTTCCCTTGATGGGTTCGAAAGAAGGGATAGTGCATATCAGCATGACTTATTTAGATGAAGGGGATGAAGTGCTTGTGCCCGACCCAGGATACCCTACTTATCGTGCAGCCTCAAAGCTAGCCGGTGCTATTTGCCGAACTTATACTTTGCGAGAGGAGCTTGGCTGGTTGCCCGATTGGGAGGCTCTTGAGCAGCAAGATCTCAGCCGCGTAAAGATCATGTGGCTCAATTATCCGCATATGCCTACGGGTGCTTTGCCCACCCGAGAGTTTTTTGAACAATGTGTGCGTTTTGCCCAGCAGCACGATATCTTACTTTGCCACGACAACCCCTATAGTTTCATCCTGAATCCGCAACCCATGAGCTTGCTGAGCATTGCAGGGGCCAAAGAAGTAGCATTAGAGCTCAATTCCCTGAGCAAATCGGCCAACATGGCGGGCTGGCGAGTGGGTATGCTTTGTGGGAGTGCCAAACGGATCAACGAAATTCTTCGTTTTAAAACCAATATGGATTCGGGTATGTTTCAGCCTATCCAAATGGCAGCAGCCAAAGCTCTTTCCATGCCTGCATCTTGGTATGCAAGCCTAAACGAAACATATGCGCGTCGTCGCGATAAGATATGGGCTATGTTAGACACGATGGGTTGCAAATGCAACCGCCACCAGGCCGGGTTGTTTGTTTGGGCTCGAATTCCTGATGGCTGGCCCGATGGTTATGCTTTTAGCGATGCAGTGCTGCAACAAGCTAGGGTATTCATCACCCCGGGGGGAATATTTGGCGAACAAGGAATGCCGTATGTGCGTTTGAGCCTTTGTCAGCCCGAGCAGGTCTTAGACCAGGCCTGGAAACGCATTCAACAAGCATCATTATCGTTTTCTCAAACTATTTCAACATGCAAGTAGCTATTGTGGGCATAGGATTAATCGGAGGCTCTCTAGCTCTGGAGTTAAGAAGATCGGGCTTAGCCACCGAATTGATTGGGGTGGAAGCCAATCCCGATCATGCGCAAAAAGCCGTACAAAAAAAATTGGTAGATCGTATTTGTTGCTTGGATGAAGCTATCGACAAGGTAGATCTCATTGTTTTAGCCGTTCCAGTCAACGTTATTCTCCATCTACTCCCCACGGTACTCGATCGAGTCGACCGTCAAGTGGTGATTGAAGTAGGCTCTACCAAAGAGAAAATCTTACAGGCGGTGAAGCAACACCCTCGTAGAGGCAGGTTGGTAGCCACGCATCCCATGGCAGGTACAGAATATTCTGGTCCAGAAGCCGCTATACCACAGCTATTTCACGGAAAGAATGTGGTGATTTGCGACCTCGACGATAGCGATCCAGATGCAGTAGAGCAGGTAAAAAATATTTACGAAACCATTGGCAGCCGAATCATTTACATGGATTCAGCCTCACATGATTTGCATGCTGCTTATGTATCGCATATTTCGCATATCACCTCATTTGCTTTAGCCCTCACCGTATTGGAAAAGGAAAAAGAAGAGAAAGCCATCTTCGATTTGGCTAGTGGAGGATTTGCTTCTACAGTACGATTGGCAAAGAGTTCACCCGACACTTGGATACCCATTTTTCAACAAAATCGTCACAATGTGTTAGACGTGTTGTATGAGCATATTCATCAGCTAAAACGGATCAAGCAAATGCTAATCGATGAAGATTATGAAGGCTTTTATAAGCTGATTCAGGAAGCCAATGCTATCCGAAAAATTATTCATTAACCGATAGATAAACTTTCAAACTTTTAATTTGCACATATTATGGAAGAAAAATTAGCCACTGCCCAATTGATTTGGCAGAAATTGCAAAACAAGCAACCCGTCATCATTTCGGGTCCCTGTAGCGCTGAGACGGAGTTTCAGGTACTGGAAACAGCCATTCGCCTTGCCAAAACAGGTCGTGTCGACGCTTTTCGTGCTGGGGTGTGGAAGCCACGCACCAAGCCGGGTATGTTTGAAGGTATAGGTACCGAGGCGCTGCAATGGTTAAAAAAAGCTCGTGAAATCACGGGTTTGCCAATTATCGTAGAAGTAGCTACAGCTCGCCATGTAGAAGAGTGTTTGCAAGAGGGTATCGATATGGTTTGGATTGGCGCACGTACCACTGTTAATCCCTTTTCGGTGCAGGAGCTGGCCGATGCACTGCGTGGTACCCAGATCCCCGTGTTTATCAAAAACCCACTGAATCCCGACTTAGAGCTATGGCAGGGAAGTATAGAACGACTTAAAAAGGCTGATATTGCTCATATCGGCGTCATCCATCGCGGTTTTTCGAATTACGGAAACACCGAATATCGCAATGCACCGATGTGGCATATCCCTATTGAGCTAAAACGCCGTATGCCCGAACTGCCCATGCTTTGCGATCCCAGTCATATCTGTGGCCGCAGAGATCTGCTGTTTGAAGTGGCTCAAAAAGCGATTAACCTCGACTACGACGGACTCATGATCGAAACCCATATCGATCCCGACCAAGCCTGGAGCGACGCCAAACAACAAATCACCCCTGAACGCCTGGCCGAAATGCTGGCACAAATCGAATGGCGACAAGAGACTACCCAAAAAGAAGCTTTTCTCAATGCCCTGGCAAAGTTTCGTGAACAAATCAACCATATCGACGATGAAATCCTTACCCTTTTGGGCAATCGCATGAAAATTGCCGAGAAAATTGGTATTTATAAAAAAGAAAACAATATCACCATCCTCCAAACCAATCGCTGGAACGAGATCTTGGAACGAGCTCTTCAGAAAGGAGAAAAGCTGGGGTTAAGCAAGGATTTTATCTTGAAATTTTACGATGCCGTACATCTCGAATCGATTAACCGCCAGCATAAAGTGATGATGGAACAAGAACATCCCGAGAAAAACTCCTAAAACATGGCTAAGCCCCGGCTTTTCCAACGTACTATCGACGGGCAAACGACCACCTATTATGTCAATCATTCCCGCAACCAACTCCGGAATTTGGTGCCTGCGGATCGAACTATATTGCTTGTAGATGAAGAGGTAGCACGCCTTTATCCCGATATGCTGGCTTCATGGCCTGCAATCACGGTGCCTTCCGGAGAGTCGAGTAAAAGCTGGGATACACTCCACTGGCTCATTGAGCAGCTTATCCATATGGAAGTAGATCGCAGCTACACGCTTGTAGGTGTAGGTGGGGGTGTGGTGACCGATCTAACGGGTTTTCTGGCTTCTATATACATGCGGGGTATTGCTTTTGGCTTCTTGCCTACCACACTTCTTGCCCAGGTAGATGCTAGTATTGGCGGAAAAAATGGCATCGACGTGGGCCCATATAAAAATCTCATTGGCACCATTCGCCAACCCGCTTTCATTTTGATCGATCTCGATTGGTTGCATACCTTACCCCTTGCAGAATGGCAAAATGGCTTTGCTGAAATCATTAAATATGCTTGCATACTCGATGAGGAATTATTTGTGTATTTGGAACAACATGCACAAGAGGCTCTGCGGGGAGAAATGGAAGTGGTTGCTCACCTGGTCGATGTGTCGTTGCAACATAAGCTGCATGTGGTACAAGCCGATCCCCGAGAAAAGGGGATGAGGCGTTGGTTGAATTTTGGACATACCCTTGGCCATGCTATCGAAAAATTGTTGAACATTTCGCATGGGAGAGCAATCAGCATAGGAATGGCCGTGGCTAGTCGGCTTTCTGGGCAGTTGGCCGGGCTAAATGCTGCGGATGCCAACCGTATTCTACGGTTATTAGAAGCCTATGGATTGCCTACTAACAGTCCATCTTTAGATTGGGATCTCGTGTGGGATTGTTTGTTGCACGATAAAAAACGAGAAAAAGATGTTTTGCATCTGGTGTTATTGGAAGCGATTGGCAAAGCCCAGATGAAGCCCATTGCAATGGATGAGCTTAAGTCGTTATTAATGGCAGCCCATTGAATGGAATGCATTCCATCATATACCTTTGTAATCCATGGAAATCACGGTTAGTCCATCTCAGATTGAAGGAGAAATCACGGCCAACTCTTCGAAGAGTGCCATGCAACGGGCGCTGGCGGCGGCTTTGCTGGCCAAAGGGAAAACGGTGATTCAACATGCAGGGTTCAGCAACGATTGTCGAGCTGCATTGGGTGTAATCACCTCATTGGGAGCTACCGTACATATCGATGGCCAGCAGGTAGAAATCTGGAGCAAGGGTATTCATCCCCAATCCCACACGATACATTGCGGAGAGGCCGGTTTGTGTATACGCCTGTTTACTCCCATAGCAGCCTTGCATCACGAAGAGCTTATTATACAAGCCGAGGGGAGCTTGCTCAATAGGCCTATGCAATTTTTTGAAGAAGTGTTACCTCGGCTTGGTGTAGCCTGCCAAACGCGCCAAGGATTACCCCCCATCCGAGTGAAAGGTCCCTTACGGCCCGTTTCCTTAACCATTGACGGTTCATTGAGTTCCCAGTTTCTTACGGGGTTGCTCATGGCATATGGAGCAGTTGCCGAAGAGGTGAGCATTGAAGTACACGATCTGAAAAGTAAGGAATACGTGGATCTCACCTTGCAAATTATGGATAAGTTTGGGGTAAAGGTGCATAGGCAGGGTTATGAAAGGTTTTATTTTGGATCTCGACAAACTTATCGGCCAACGACATATACCGTGGAGGGCGACTGGAGTGGGGCGGCATTTTTGCTGGTGGCTGGGGCAATAGCCGGGCAAGTGACCTTGCGGCACCTGGCTCGTGAGTCTGCCCAACCCGATAGAGCTATTTTACAAGCCTTGTATGAGGCAGGAGCTTTTCTCATCTGGGATGATGATCGGCTTACTGTGCAACATCACCAAGAGCTGCACGGCTTTTCATTTGATGCTACAGATTGCCCCGATTTGTTCCCACCCCTGGTGGCATTGGCCACATATTGCAAAGGCACTACACGCATTAAGGGGGTGAGCAGGCTTGCCCATAAAGAGAGCGATCGGGGAAAAACTCTGCAACAAGAGTTTGGCAAAATGGGCATTAATATTCAGCTTTTGGGCGATGATATGATTATTCGCGGGGGCAGGCCAAAAGCTGCAAAAGTTTTTTCGCATCACGACCATCGGATTGCCATGGCGGCGGCTATAGCTGCACTTCGAGCATCTGGAGATGTGATCATTCAACATGCAGAAGCCGTCAACAAATCTTATCCCGAGTTCTGGATACATCTTAGCCAGATTGGCGGGAAAATCAAGCCCGCTCAGCCCTTTCCAGTGGTATCTTAACCCGATCTTGGTATGAACAGTTTTGGTAGAATTTTTCGGATATCCATATTTGGTGAGTCACATGGCCCAGCAGTGGGCATTATCATTGATGGTTGTCCGGCTGGTATTCCGCTTCAGGAAGCCGATTTTTTGGAAGATATTGCTCGCCGAAAGCCTGGAGCTAAAGGTACCACACCTCGCCAAGAGGCCGACGAGCCCGTCATTCATTCGGGTGTTTTTCAGCAACATACTACTGGATCACCCATCTGCATTTGGTTTGCCAATCAAAATACTCGTTCGGCCGATTATGAAAAACAAAGGGATGTTCCACGCCCTGGGCATGCCGATTTTGTTGCGCGTGTTAAGTATGGCGGATTTGAAGACTACCGTGGAGGAGGGCATTTTAGCGGAAGACTCACCTTGCCGCTAGTTGCAGCAGGCGTTGTAGCTAAAAAAATATTACAAAGTGGAGAAACACCCATTCAAGTACGGGCACGTATTGTGGAAATTGGGGGAGAAACCGATATCGAGAAAGGATTGGAAAAAGCCATTGCGGCTAAAGATTCGATTGGCGGCATTGTAGAATGTGAAGCTATTGGATTGCCTATTGGATTGGGGGAGCCTTTTTTCGATTCTATAGAATCGGTGCTTGCTCATGCCGTATTTTCTATTCCCGCCATCAAAGGCATCGAGTTTGGTGCAGGATTCCAAGCTGCTAAGATGTTGGGCAGCCAGCACAATGACCCCTTGATCGATCTTTCGGGTCGCACAGCTACAAATCACGCAGGTGGGGTGGTAGGGGGGCTCACGAATGGCAACCCACTTGTTTTTCGCGTAGTCGTCAAACCCACCTCATCTACTCCCCAAACCCAACATACCCTCAACCTGGCTTCGGGAGAGATAGAACCCTTTAGCGTCAAAGGCCGGCATGATCTCTGCATTGCCTTACGCGTACCCGTGGTATTAGAAGCCGTAACGGCTATCGTTTTGGCCGACTTCATGTTGCTGGCACAACAAAGCCACTTGATCTGGTCATCCAAAAAAGAGGCTTCGAATTAAATCATTGCCTTACACGATTTCGTTTCCTTTTGGGTTTTTAGTGATAATTAGGAAACAGCCATCCCTTTTGGTTTTTTCACAAATATAATTGTGGCATAGTAATTGGATTTATAAAATCAGTTTTCAATTCGTTTTCATTCATTCACCTTAAAACCAAAAGCTATGAAAAAACAGATTTCTTTAGCAGTTGCCGGTATGTTTTGCTCTGCTTGGGTATTGTCTGCACAAGCACAGGTGAATGTGGGCGTACAATCGGCTACTCAGGCAGCCGTACATGCTACTGTACCCGCTACACAGGCCGTTACCCATGAGGCCACGCAGGCGGCTATGCAAACGACCCATCAGGCTGTTCAGACCACTCAGTCTACCGTAGGAACATTAAACGGACAAGCTTCTACGGCAATTTCTGCTTCGGGGGGAGTAGCCAGCAAGGGCCTAAATGAAGCTGCACAAGCCGAAGCTAAGCAAAGCACTAGTGTGAATGCCTCTTCACATGCCTTATTGAAGCATGAACGTAAAATGGCTCGCAGGGCCGCTCGTGAAGCGAGAAAAAAAGCCCATCAAGCCCATCAAACTGCCGAGCATACTCAGGTCTCAGCCTCTGGCTCTACAACTACAGAAACTTCGGTTCAGGGTGGTTCAGTGAATGCTCATCAGCAGGGCAATGCTGAGCTGAAAGCTCAAGCAGGTAAGAATGAGGTAAAAGCTTCTAGCCACACCCGGGTTGACGGCGGTGTACATCATTAAATCTTATTTTACCTGAAAGATCAGGTCGCTGCGGCCTGATCTTTTTTCCTTTTTTGGATTTCAATAACCAACTATGAAAATCAAGTTACACTTTATTTGGTGGGTGATTTCTTTATGCACTGCTCTTCCTGCAAGTGCCCAGCAAGGGCATGCTAAGGACTCTACCGCAGCCGTTCAATTTCATGTGGGAATCACGTATCTTTCTCAGTTTACGTATGGTGGTCGTCGCGATTCTGCTTCTATGGCTTATTTGATGCCTTCGCTCACCATTACCTCCAAACCCGGTTTTTTTCTCAGTGCTATTCCCTATTTACATGAGCATGGGCACCAGCCTTGGGAAGGATGGAGCCTGACGCCGGGGTATGTTTGGCGAATGAGTGATCATTTTTCTACAGTGTTTTCTTACACCCAATATTGGGTCGATACTGCTCACGCTAGCTTATTGGCTTCCTTGCAGGCTATTGGAGATGTGAACCTCATGTTTCACACCAAGCATATAGAAGCGCAATTAGAAAATAGTTATGTCTGGGAGCGTCAACAAGATCATGATTGGTTACAACATGTACAAATTACTTTTCCCATCAGCCTTATGCATCAGCCACAAATAATGTGGAAACCCTCATTGGCAGTAGATGCGGGAACGCAAACTTTTTATAAAACCTATTACACACATGCTATTAAGCAATCTGCTCTGCTTGGGCTTCCTATTGGCCAAATCACGCAAAAACAGCAAAAAGCCGTAAAAACTTATCAATTGCTTTCTTTTGAAGTACAACTGCCTTTTACTTGTAGCTATGCTCATTGGCAGGCTTCAGTTACCCCTTATTTCATCTTACCTATGAATACACCCGGCTTTACGAAAAACGAATCGAATCCCTTTTTTTTCTTTACCGCACAAATCATGTATCATTTTTAATCAGGAAAGAGCATGAACAAAAGGCCCACACGGTAATGAAGTGTTTTATTCCATGCAGGCCTTAGAGCATTACATGAGGTTTCCGCCCTGCCCGGTGTCGATCACCATTTGTGGGGTATCCAATTTTTCTCCCGATGTGTCGGCCTGGCTAGCAGAATCTGTTTTTGGAGGCAATGTATCCTCCATGACGGGAGATTTCTCGATCCATTGAGCCTTCACCCGGTGAGGAGAGCGAAAAGACAGGAGGCTTAAACTTGTTGCTGCAATGATCATTGCTAGCATCATGAATCGACGTTTCATAGGATCAAATTTTAAGTGAAACCATTTTACAATTGGTTAACAAGATTTATGCCCGATAACATACAGATGAGGATACTCCAAAAGTTTATGTTGGATTTAAAATATTGAACATAAATCAACTTGTCAGCAAAATGTTAAATCATAAAAAAGATAAAAAACTCCTTTATTTATTGCTTTGAGCCTATTATTTTTGTATTAAAATTCATCAAATGATTTTCTCAAAAAGTTGTGAATATGCCATACGTGCAGTGATTTATATTGCTCATCAGAGCAGAAATGGGAAAAAAGTTAGTATTCGCGAAGTGGCCCAAGGAATTGATTCACCACTTCACTTTATTGCCAAGATTCTGCAATACCTGAGCAAGCGCAACATTATTCAATCTACCAAAGGGCCTAATGGTGGTTTTTATCTAGATAAGCGAGCCATGAAGCAGACTTTGGAAGATGTGGTGATTGCTATGGATGGAGATCAGGTATTTGAAGGCTGTGCCTTGGGCTTGCGTTATTGTTCAGAATCAAGACCCTGCCCGTTGCATGAAGAGTTTAAACAAATTCGAGAACAAATCAGATATTCGTTACAATCAACAACCATAGCTCAATTTGCTGAGGAAGATGCGCATAAACCTATTTTAAAACGATAAAAATTCAATTTTTATTGATATAAAAGACAAAAAGGTATTTTAATATTTTTAGTATGGAACGGGCTACTGCTTATACTGGTAAAAATGTTTACACGAAAGCTTCTATCGTTTCAGGAACGCTTGCACAAAAGTTTATGGTGTTGATTAGTTTCTTTTGGTTTGGATTTTTTTCGGCTATTAGTTTTATGGAAGCTCCTGTGAAGTTTCAGGCTCCTCATTTGAGTTTGTCTGTAGGTGTAGAGATAGGGCGTATTGTATTTCATGTTTCCCAAGAAATACAATGGGTGATGTTGATTTTATTAACCTTAGTTACTTGGTTGTGGATCTCGCAGTTTAAACATATTCGCATATGGGTGATCGGCTTATGGCTGATCATGTTGATAGAATCTTTTCTATTGCTTCCAGCACTCGATAAGCAGGCACAGCAAGTTATTGCTGGTCATATATTGCCCATGACTGCTATTCATTGGGTATTTGTACTGACTGAATTGTTGAAAATACCCGTTTTGTTGGTGATTGGCTGGACAACCATGAAAAAAATCTTTTTTCCTATATCTTAAATGGTTTCACTTAAACAATGCAACATTATGGCACACACACATCAATTAGACGTTACCCAGATTCCACCCAAGTTGAAGCATCCTACTATTTTCGAACATTTTGATGCTTTGCAAGAAGGCGATAGCTTCAGTATCTTGAACGATCATGATCCTAAGCCATTGTATTATCAACTATTGGCTGAACGAGGTGATACATTTACCTGGGAGTACAAGCAACAAGGTCCACAATGGTGGGAAGTGGAAATTGGTAAAAAAAAAGTCAATAAATCATTAACAGTAGGACAAATTGCGGCAACAGATCAACGCAAAGCAGAAGTTTTACAACGTTTAGGCATTGATTTTTGTTGCCACGGTAATCATTCACTCGATGAAGCCTGTAAGGCAGCAGGTGTAGATGTAGAAGAGGTAAAGCGTGCATTAGCTGAGGCAGAGCATCTACCGGTCGACAGGCTTCATCGTTTTGACGAATGGGAACTTGATTTTCTGGCAGATTATATAGTGAATATTCACCACAGATATGTGAGTGAAACAGCACCCATTCTCAAAGATCTCAGTGAAAAGGTAGCACAGCGGCATGGAGCCAATCATCCAGAGTTGTTGAAAATAGCTCAGGATACTGCGGCTTTAATGGCAGAAATGCTTTCCCATCAAGTGAAAGAAGAACGTATTTTATTTCCTTTCATAAAAGAAATGGTTAAAGCAAAAAGTGAACACAAGCCGTTTCAACATCCACCTTTTGGGAGTATTGAAAATCCTATTAACATGATGGTCATGGATCATGATGAAGCTGCTAGGCTCATAAAGGCTATTCATACTGCATCAAAGAACTACACATTACCAGAAGATGCTTGCGAGAGTTATCGGCTCTTGTATCTGAAATTGGAGGAATTTGAAAATGACTTATATCAGCATATTCATTTAGAAAATAACATCTTGTTTCCCAAGGCCATAGCATTAGAGGAAGAAAATCGTCAAACAGTTGCGTAATGTAAGCGTATAATTTTTGTAAATTAGAGGAATAAATTTCCTCAAACCATTTGCATATGAAAAAACAATGGGTTATCAACCGTGATGAAGCTTTGGGTTCGTTGGGGAAGGATCATCATTACGATCTAATGTTTTGTTGGCGTATTAAGCAGGGCCTGAAGAAACAAATAAATCCAGAACGTTTGTTACAATATGTAAAATATTTTTGGTTTACTCATTTGCGCGAGCATTTGAGTGAAGAAGAAAACTTGTTGTTTGGAAGGGTGAAAGATGAGCTTTGTTTGCAAGCATATAGAGAGCACAATGAAATACGTCGACAACTGAGAAAAATTTTTTATCGAGATCATCAACGTGTAGCTGCATATCAAACTTTGATTGATTTATTAATGGGTCATATTCATTTCGAAGAAGATGTTCTTTTCCCGCATCTTGAGCAAGCCTTGCCTCATCATTTCCTGGTTGAAGTGTCGAAACCCATAGCAGCGTTGCATGAGCAAGCTATGCAAGACGATTATGCCGATGTTTTTTGGGGATCTTCATCTTAAGAAATGATGTATGACACACATGATAGTCAATGCGCATACCCGTATTTCACAAATCATTCGGGAGAATCCAGAAGCCATAGACGCAATTGCTTCTTTAGCTAAGCCATTAGAAAAATTAAAAAATCCTCTATTACGTAAGGTGTTCGCGTCTCGGGTTACTGTGTCGCAAGCGGCTTCTATGGGAGGTTGCACGCTGGAAGCTTTTCGTCAAGCTTTAGAAAAAATAGGGTTTCAATGGGAAGAGCAAGCGATTGAGCAAGCAAAAGAAGAATCATTGCCGCAATGGCTCACTACATTAACAAGCCAGGATATTGTGGAGATGGATGTGCGCCCAACACTCGAGCAAGGTCAAGATCCGCTTAAAGATATTTTGCATGCGTATGAGGGATTGCAGTTCGGGCAGGCTTTGTGTATCATCAATAGCTTTGAACCCATTCCCCTCATTCAATTATTAGGGAAAAAAGGCGCAATGAGCCATACCATCAAAAAATCGGATGGATTGTATTATACCTATTTTTTAAAGTCTGATCAGCAAGAATCATCAACTGCATATGATGAAGATGATGCACCTGCAATCATTTATTGTAATCTTCAGAAATGGGAAGAAATGTTGGCGCTTTTTCCTGAATCCAAACGGAAATTTGTAGATGTTCGGCATCTAGAAATGCCTCAACCCATGCATACGATCCTATCTATTCTACCCAGTCTGGCACCTGGAGAAGCCTTGCTGGTACAGCATAAGCGTGTACCCATATATTTGCTTGAAGAGTTGCATGATTCGAGTTATCGCAGCTATATTTATCAGGAATCAGAAACTGAAGTGTGGTTGCTTATTGTTCAAACTGCTACCCATGGCTGATATTCAAATTGGCAAGGCACCAAAGAATTATGCTGTGTTGCCCTTTTATGCCGGTGGTGCATTCTTTTTGTTGTGCATAGCGGTAGCTTTATTTGCTATCATTCCAGAGCTGAAAGGCTATTATGCGGCTCCTCATCTGGTATCTGTGGTGCATATGTTTACCATAGGCTGGGCTAGCATGATCATGATGGGAGCAACATATCAACTTCTTCCCGTAATATGTGAACATCATTTGTTTAGCAGCAGGTTGTCGTTGTTGAGTTTTTTGTGCATGTTCACAGGAGCCTTATTGTTAATTAGTGCTTTTTGGTGGTTTCAAACAGGATGGCTCATGCTCACTGGAGGCGGACTCATTTGGCTGGCAAGCGTAGCTTATTGGATCAATGTGGTTTCTACCGGTGGGGCTTGCGATCGTCATCACATGCAAAAATGCTTTTTGGTATCTGCTGCGAGTTGGTTTGTGATGACTACTTCACTGGGATGGTTTACCGCTTTGCAATTTGTATATCCTTCCACATCGGTGCCTATACCTATTTGGTTAAAGATTCATGCACATGTGGGATTAGCTGGTTGGTTTTTGCAATTGATTTCGGGAGTGAGCAGTAAACTTATTCCCATGTTTTTGTTGGGTAAATCTAAAAAAGAAAATCGCCTGAGGGCAGCTTTTTTCTGGCAAAATGGCGGACTTATCATATTTCTGATTCAGGCTCCCCTTCAGGGCATTGATTGGCTCAGTGGGATAGCAGCTGTTATGATAGTTGCCGGCATAGCGTTTCAGATATCATATGTATACGATGCATTTCAACATCGCGTGAGAAAGCCATTAGACCTGCAAATGAAACACAGTATGCTCGCCTTTGCTTTTCTCTTATTGGCTATTTTGTTATTGCCTGTGGTATATAGATGGGATCATCAATGGAGTATCATTTATGGCATGTTGTTGTTGATGGGTTGGGTAAGCAGTTTGATTTTAGGACAAACATTTAAAACGCTGCCTTTCATTGTGTGGAATGCGCGTTACAAGCAATGGAATGGTAAATTCAAGATCCCATTACCTCGTCAGTTGTATACTGAATGGCGCTTGCAATGGCAGTTCAGGCTATACCTGCTGTCTATCGGCTTATGGTTGTTGGCCGTATTTACACATAATGAATGGTTGGCTTATGCAGCTGCGTTATCTTGGTTGGGGATGGCTTTATGTTATGCTGTAAATGTGGTAGAGATATTGTTTCACCGCGTACAAATTCCTGATCATGTTGGAACTGTCCATACAAGATCCGTACTTTCATGACAAGATGAAAGTGGTGGATGCTTTGCATCAAGTGATTGATCCCGAGTTGTTTGTAAACATCATTGACCTGGGGTTGGTTTATGATATAGATTTCACTACCAACGATCGTTTGGTCATTACCATGACTTTATCTACACCTCATTGCCCGTTGGGCGAGGCCATAGAGGCTGGTATACATCATGTGTTAGAACCTTTATTCCCCAACAAAACTATTGAAGTCAATATCGTATGGGAGCCCCCTTGGAACTTTGAGATGATGACCCCTGAAGGACGTCGTCAGTTGGGTATTGAAGATTATGAATAAATTCAATATCTGGGTATATGATGAAGAAATTTTTCTCGGATGACTTCTTGTACAGTTTTGCTACTGATCTTGCTTTCTAGCCATGAGATAATATCGAGATACAGGAACGAACGTTTTTCGTATGGATTAGTAGACACTTGCAGCAGCCGGTCTTTTAACTCTATAAAAGATTGTTTTAACTCTCGCGGATTGGCATATACATTCTTGCGTAGAAAACGAATAATCTCTTGCATCACTTGACTGAGGTCTTTGTTTTTAGCAATAAAATGATATACCGATTTCACCAAATATTCTACCAGAGAATAATTTTCAAGCTCATAATGAGCAATTAAATGTAAGATACGCGCAAAGCATTGTAAATCGGAATGTAAATCGCCCACTTTCAAATGAATGATTTTATTGAGATACACTATCGTTTGTTCATTATCACCACTACCAAAATATAAACAGGCAATTTTGTAGTAAAATACCATAATACGATGCTGGTCGAGCCTTTCGTGAAATTGTTCAATACCTTCGATGATTTCTGGTACCCATCGTAATCCTTCGGTAAATGTGCCCTCAAGAAAATGTTTATTGATGCGAGCCGTGTATAAGTAAGCGAAAGCTGAGGTAACTGTATTGTCGTCGAATTGCGACTGATACTGGCTAATTACTTGTTCTAATTTTTGCAGATCGCTTACATATCTTTCGTAGTAATTGTTGTAAAAATGCGCATTCAGCAAGTTGTTCATGCCTTTTAGATAAAGTGCAATATCGGATTCTAACATAGCGGGATGGCGTGTAAAAACATCCACCCATTTTTGTGCATAACGGAAGTAATGAATAAAATCTTGCAAGGCATAATGATACCAACAACAGGCTTGATAGTAATACAATTGTTCATATAAGCTCAGGTGCGTAGGATCAACATGTTGGGTGGCGGCTTGAAAATATTCTCGAAGCATATGTGCATCTTGTTCGTTGCGGACATGGCCAATTCGTAAGTACCATCCATACATCTGTAAGGAGAGGTTAGATAAATAACTCAGGTTAGCAATTTGACGGCTTAATTGATTCGATTCATCACGAAGGCGAGCAGCGCGATGTTCAATATCTTGCATGATATGCCTCGACTCAATCGTTTTTTCAAATTCCAATACTTCTTGCCAGAGCAGCAGCTCATGACGTCTGCGGGCTTGCTCTTTAACCTTATTAAGCATTTTTAAGCTTTGTGGATAAAGACCTTTGTCAAACAATACCCGTGCAAAATCAAACTGCTCGCGGAGCTCCAGTACTGGATCTTTTTGTTTGTACAACAGGCGTAGGCTGGTAAGCAAATGTTTGTATACATGCGCTTTTAAATTCGATAGCTGCGATTTGCGAATGGCAGGTATTTTTTGCAAGATGAGCTTTTCATCGTAACGTGGCATTTTATCCATCACTTCAAACAGCTTCACAAACAACAAATCATCTTTGGTCTTCCGGCTTTTTAAGTACAACTGAAAAAAACGCTTTTCCGACTTCGTCAGCGTTTTCACTAACTGAAATAGTGCGTCGTTGATCTGATTGGGCATCGG
The DNA here is from genome assembly GCA_023511875.1 of Thermoflavifilum sp. Taxonomy (GTDB): domain Bacteria; phylum Bacteroidota; class Bacteroidia; order Chitinophagales; family Chitinophagaceae; genus Thermoflavifilum. Next base: position 12,591 of record JAIMAQ010000008.1, on the reverse strand, counting down.
GTAAAATATTTTTTATGTAATTGATAATCAATATATTATTTTAAACATTAGAAATGTAAATATCGTAATTTCGTAGAAATAAAATTCTACTGAGCTCGTGAATGGCCGTAGGTTTGAGGGAGGTAAAAAGTAAAGCCATCGTTTCGTTGAGATAAAAATGGTGTTTATGGGGCAAACATTATTCGATAAAATCTGGGATGCGCATGTGGTGCAGCGCAAAGAAGGCTATCCCGATGTGTTGTATATCGATGCCCATTTTATTCATGAAGTGACGAGTCCGCAGGCCTTTGATGGGCTGCGTAGGAGAGGCATTCGGGTAAGAAGGCCCGATCGTACGCATGCCACAGCCGATCATAACGTGCCCACCTTGAATCAGCATTTACCTATTCGCGAAGAGCTTTCACGCCGCCAGGTGGAAATGCTTACGCGCAATTGTGAAGAGTTTGGGATTGAGTTGTATGGTTTGGGGCATCCTTTTCAAGGCATTGTGCATGTAATTGGCCCAGAACTAGGGCTCACTCAGCCGGGCATGACTATTGTTTGTGGCGATAGCCATACGTCTACGCATGGAGCGTTGGGAACCATTGCCTTTGGTATTGGCACTTCGGAGGTTGAGCAGGTATTGGCTACTCAATGCATATGGCAATACAAACCGCGCAAAATGCGCATCACCATCGATGGGCAACTTAAGAAGGGTGTTGTGTCAAAAGATATTATTCTCTACATCATCTCGCAGATATCGGCATCTGGTGCCACGGGTTATTTTGTGGAATATGCAGGATCAACCATTCGCAGCTTAAGCATGGAAGCCCGTATGACTATTTGCAACATGAGCATTGAAATGGGTGCACGTGGAGGTATGATTGCTCCAGACGAGACCACTTTTGCTTATCTGCAAGGGCGTAGGTTTGCGCCCAAGGGGTCCGATTGGGATCGTGCATTAGCCTATTGGAAAACATTGTATTCCGATCTCGATGCAGTGTTTGATAAAGAGTTGCATTTCGATGCTGCCGATATTGAGCCCATGATTACCTATGGCACAAACCCAGGGATGGGTATTAAAATCACCCAACCCATCCCTCGACTCGAACAGCTCTCAGAGAAGGAACGACCTTCCTTTGAACGTGCCTTACAATATATGTCGCTCCAACCCGGCACTTATTTGCTGAATAAGCCTGTGGATTATGTCTTTATTGGCAGTTGTACCAATTCGCGTATGGAAGACTTACGCCTGGTGGCTAATTTCGTGAAGGGCAAGAAAAAAGCTCCTCATGTAGAAGTATGGGTGGTACCGGGTTCCAAGCAAGTCGAAGAGCAGGCACGTCGGGAAGGCATTGATCGCATATTTGAGGAAGCAGGTTTTCAGCTGCGGGGTCCAGGATGTTCGGCATGTTTGGGCATGAATGAAGATAAAATTCCACCGGGTAAATATTGTGTGTCGACCTCAAACCGCAATTTCGAAGGCCGACAAGGGCCACAGGCTCGTACTTTCTTGGTTAGTCCGCTCACCGCAGCAGCAGCAGCGATCACGGGTAGAATAGTAGATGTAAGAGAATTCCTTTAATCGTCAAATTCAACATCTAATGAGTAAACGTACCATTAGGCATATTGTTTCTACGGCAGTGCCGCTACCGATAGAAAATATCGATACCGATCAGATTATCCCTGCACGTTTCTTGAAAGCCACTACGCGCGAGGGTTTTGGAAAAAACTTGTTTCGCGATTGGCGTTATGAAAACGACGATGAGAATAAGCCCAAGAAAGATTTTGTGTTGAATAATCCTCTATATAAAGGAAGTATTTTGGTAGCAGGAAAAAATTTTGGTTGTGGCTCTTCTCGTGAACATGCGGCCTGGGCCTTGGTCGATTATGGTTTTCAAGTAGTAGTGAGTAGTTTTTTTGCCGATATCTTTAAAAACAATGCACTGAATAATTTTCTGCTTCCTGTGCAGGTTTCCGATGCATTCTTGCAGCGCTTATTTGATGCTATTTACCAAGATCCAAATACCCAGATCGAGGTAGATCTGCCGCAGCAGCAGCTTCGCTTGCTGGCTACCGGAGAAGCAGAGTATTTCGATATCAATTTGTATAAAAAAGAATGTTTGCTCAATGGATACGACGATATAGATTATTTGTTAAGCTTAGATGCAGCCATCACGGCTTATGAGAAAGCAAATGAAAAATAGTTGGGTATAATTATAATATATAGAGTGGAAGCTAAACTATGGCCACACAGCAAAAAGTACATAAAAACATTTTAGTGATTTCTGGAGATGGCATTGGGCCTGAGGTTACCCGATGGGGTAGGGAAGTATTGCAGGCAATTGCTCAGAAGTATGAACATGATTTTCATTTTGAAGAAGGGCTCATGGGGCATGTAGCTATAGAGGCCACGGGAAATCCTTTGCCTGATGAAACTTTACAGAAAGCTCAGCAAAGCGATGCTATTTTGTTTGGCGCCATTGGCCATCCGAAGTACGATCAAGATCCACATTTGCCTGTACGGCCCGAGCAGGGTTTGTTGCGTATTCGAAAAGAATTGGGCTTGTATGCCAATTTACGCCCCATCAAGTTATTCGACGAACTGCTGGCCGCCTCCAGTATTCGACCAGAAGTATTGCAAGGTGCCGATATCTTGTTTTTCCGCGAGCTCACGGGCGATGTATATTTTGGAGAAAAGAAAAAAGCCGAAGATGGTAGCTGGGCATCAGACTTAATGATCTATCATCGCTATGAGGTAGAACGCATTGCACGTAAAGCTTTTGAAGCGGCACGTAAGCGTAGGCGTAAACTTTGTTCGGTAGATAAGGCCAATGTGCTCGAATCGTCGAGATTATGGCGAGCCGTGGTCCAAAGGCTTTCGGCTGATTATCCCGATGTGGAATGCACCCACATGTTTGTTGATAATGCTGCTATGCAGCTCATTCGCGATCCCAGGCAATTCGATGTGATTGTCACGGCCAATTTATTTGGCGATATCTTAACCGATGAAGCCTCACAAATTGCGGGTTCTATGGGCATGCTGGCCTCTGCTTCTATAGGCGATGGTACGGGCCTATATGAGCCTATTCATGGCTCTGCTCCCGATATTGCTGGTAAAGGCATTGCCAATCCGCTAGCATCCATCCTTTCGGTTGCGCTGATGTTGCAAATAGGCTTTGGGCTTCAGGAAGAGGCAGATGCCGTAATCCGAGCAGTGGATCAAACCCTAAAAGCTGGTTACCGTACTCTTGACATTGCCGATAAGCATACACCTAATCACATGATAGTAGGTACCGATGCCATGGGGCAGCAGGTCATTCAAAGACTTTGATGCATTGAACTGGATTTGCTGGATAATCCGAAATATGGTTAACCATTTTAAAATCATTTTATCATGAACGATCCTAATCGTGTGTATGTTTTCGATACCACTTTGCGTGATGGTGAGCAAGTACCGGGTTGCCAGCTCACCACACCTGAGAAAATTGAAATTGCGCGTGAATTGGAAGCCCTAGGGGTAGATATCATTGAGGCGGGATTTCCCATATCCAGCCCGGGTGATTTTCAAAGTGTGGTAGAGATTTCCAAGGCAGTAAAAGAACCTGTGATCTGCGCACTTACGCGTGCCAATCAAAAAGATATCGATGCGGCTGCTGAAGCCCTTCGCTTTGCTCGCAGACCACGCATTCATACGGGGATTGGAGCTTCAGACATTCATATTCGTTATAAGTTTAATAGCACCCGTGAAGAAATTTTACAACGTGCAGTAGATGCCGTGAAATACGCTCGACGCTTTGTGGATGATGTGGAATTCTATGCCGAAGACGCTGGCCGTGCCGATGTGGAATATTTAGCCCGTATGATTGAAGCCGTCATCGCTGCAGGAGCCACTGTGGTAAATATTCCTGATACCAATGGATATTGTTTACCAGAGCAATATGCCCATAAGATTCGTTATCTGAAAACGCATGTACCAAATATCGGCAAGGCTATCATCTCTGTGCATTGCCACGATGATCTGGGACTAGCTACAGCCAATTCTATTGCCGGTTTACAGGCAGGAGCTCGTCAAGTAGAATGCACGATCAATGGTGTAGGAGAGCGAGCAGGCAATACTTCTATGGAAGAAGTGGTCATGATCTTGAAAACTCATCAACAAACGCTCGGGTTGCATACCTGCATCCAAACCAAAAAGTTTTACCACATCAGCAACATGGTATCGAAGATGATGCGTATGCCCGTGCAACCCAATAAAGCCATCGTTGGCCGAAATGCTTTTGCACATAGCTCAGGTATCCATCAAGATGGGGTGTTGAAATATCGTCAAAACTATGAAATCATCAATCCAGAAGATGTAGGTATCCCTTCGAATGCCATCATTCTCACTGCACGTAGTGGACGTCATGCCTTGAAGCATCGTTTAGAAAGATTGGGATATCAAATCGATAGGTTGAATCTCGATGAGGTGTATCAACGTTTCTTGGAGCTAGCCGATAAGAAAAAAGAAGTGGATGATCAAGACCTGCAATGGCTGATGGGGCATGATGTGGATCAACATTATCAGCAAAATGCCCTGCATGTAGAGCTGCTACAGGTGATGTGTGGCGAACCACTGCAACCTATGGCTACGGTTAAACTACGCGTGCTAGGTGAAGAAAAATCGGCTACAGCAACAGGTAATGGACCAGTAGATGCAGCAGTGAAAGCGATCGAACAGATTATCGACAAACATGTCAATATCGAAGAATTGAGCATTCAGGCCATTCATGGCGGTAGTGAAGATGTGAGTAAGGTCAATATGACGGTAAGCCATCAAGGCAAAACATGCTATGGATATGGTTATTCCACCGATATTGTGGTAGCTACTGTGCGAGCCTACATAGATGCCTTGAATAAATTGTTTTAATCATCTATGTCCCTTTTGCTGTTTACTGAGTTTATTAGTCGCACATATATAACGTCTATATTGAGATAGTGTTTTTTCGCTTTCCTCTCACTTCGATACGCTTCGCTACTCAGTAACCGTGAAGCCTCGCCAAACGACCTTCAGAAAAATGGCGTTTTTTTCTGACAGCCTTGAACTTTCTTTGCTTCTTTTTTTGTTTCAAGACAAAGAAAGAAGGATTGTTGTTCATAAATTGTATCAAAAAATTTTAGTCCTCGAAATTTTCATAAAAGACAAGTTTTTTTACTCAGTTATCACGCAGTTGCGCAAGAACGACCTTCAGAAAAATGGCGTGAAGAAATGGGCGAACATGAGCGTAAAGCGGAAAATGAGGTGAGATATAGATAAGAGTCGAAGTATCAAAAAGGTGAATCAACATTACATAAGCCCATAGGAGTTTTTCATTTTCCGTAGCGAAATGGAGCCCATTTTAGCCATTTTTCTGAAGGTCTTGAACTTTCTTTGCTTCTTTCTTTGTTTCAAGACAAAGAAAGAAGAGCATGCCCAGCTATATTAGTGGAAAGGCGCCACCAACGTGCGTTTTTGGCCCACGATATTGAAGACATCCACAGCTTTCACGGTACTATCTACCAGCAAAGCATGCGGAGATGCAGAGAGAAATGCTCCCTGCCAAAATACTTCTTCCTTACGGGTTTTACCGTTGTAGAGGTGTTCGATGGCTGCGTATTCATCGGCACGCAAGGGGATTAAATGCAGGGGCAAACGAGGTCTAAACAGCAACAGAGGCCCATTATTTTGTGTAACGGCCAGTCCTGGCTGCCCTCCACCCAGATCTATCCAGGCCATAGCCTTAGCATCGCCCGGCACATAAAAGCCACTTTGTAAAATGGTTAATGGACGAAAATGACCTGCTCCATCTCCCAATAACACCAAGCCATTCAATGCGTCATATCGGCCCGTATTGGGATCGGGGCCATAATCGTTTCCACACAAGGCCACGTCGAGATTACCATCGCCATTAAAATCGCCCGTAACCATGCCATAAATAGGCGCTACCTGAGCCTGTACGGGCAGCACATGCATTTCAAAATGGCCATTCCCTTTGTTTTCCAGATATACCGAATGAAATTGATTAGCTTCCAACACCAGCGCACCCTTCATATCTTCAGGAGTAAGGATATCTTGAATGGTGGCATAGCCAAAAGCCTTATAAGTCGGAAATTTACGCTTCATGCCAATCATTTGCCTGATTAAGTCGTCTCTGCCTTCGGTAGGATATTCATGCTTCACCCCATGATCATCGGGGATATACATGGTAGGTATAGCATCGTAGCTGCCATTTTGGTCAAAATCTTTGGCATACACATGCATGGGATAAGTATGGCTAGCGCGGTAGTAGGAATTTTGGCCTAGATTGCCCACGATATAGTCTATCAAACCATCATTGTTAAAATCGCCTGCCACGATGCTATTCCACCAGCCCAACTCATTTTGCAAGCCAGTTTGTGCTGTAATATCCCGAAAATGCCCGTGGTCATTCTCCAAAAAGACGATGGGCATCCATTCGCCAACCAAGACAAGGTCGGGCCAGCCATCATTGTTGAAATCGGTCCAGATAGCGGCACTCACCATACCTATGTTTTTGAGCATGGGAGCTACTTGATCGGTCACATCCACAAACAGGGGATGACCCGGCGTACTTTTATTTTCAAAAATATAGCTCGACACGGGCTTAGGCCACTCTTCTGGCAACACACGCCCACCCACAAACAGATCGGGCTTGCCATCTCGGTTAAAATCTGCCGCAATCACACACGATTTGCTGGTGGTATTAAACGGAATGGCAGCCGTATCGAGTTGGAAATGGCCATTGCCTAAGTTGTGATAAAATTGATCGCGATAGGCCATTGAACCAGCCGGTTGTTCCACACTTCCTGAGGCCAAATAGAGGTCGGGGCGGCCATCTCCATCGGCGTCGAAGAGCAGAAGACCACGGGTTTCCGACTGGCGGTTGTAGTCGCGAGCTAGATGGAGGAAATCCAATTGTGTGAATTTTCCGGGTTGAGTTTGTCGGAGCACTGTAGGCGCAAGGCCTGTAGCTCCTCCCAAAACAATATCTTCCAGGCCATCACCATCGATATCGCCTACAGCGATGCCTGGACCATATTGAGAAAGCTTGTGTGGAAGGAGTTTTTGCACGTTGAAGTCTACATAATCAGGGTCATGGTTCACGTAATGAATGCCCGCTTTCGAAGTAATCTGGGTAAACAGAGCCGTGGCATCCACTGCAGGTCGGTCGTACCAAAAGTGTAAGGCGAGCGTATCTTTTACCAGCGAATGATCGGGCAGGGCATCGAAGGGAGCACCCAACGAGGGATATTTGGCTTGACGAATATCGACCGTCAAAAGCTGATTGGCCGGGATATGAGTGAGCTTTTGATATTCCCCATTAGGCCAAATCACGATAAGAGAGTCTACCACAGTGGTCTTACCCAATCCGAAATGCTCGATGGGATCTACGCTCGATAAATAACCCCTCACAGGTTGATGGTAGCGCGTTTGCATTTGCCCGTGTGCAAACAGCATGAGCGTAGTGCCAATACCGTCTCGATTAAGGGAATCCCCAATGAGCCGTACCCGAAGAAAATTGGCCCGAATATGATGAGCATCGTTGAGGGTATTTTCAAATACAAAGGCCGTCTGGTTGATATTGTTGACCACATAGTCAAGATCCCCATCATTGTCTAAGTCGACATACACTGCTCCATTTGAAAATGAAGAGATATCCATTCCCCACTGTTGGGTAACATTTTGAAAATGCAGATGACCATCATTGCGAAAAGCATAATTGGGTACTTTAATGCTGGGTATTTGCTGCAAAATGTCGCGCTTAGAAACCAAATTGGTGGCCATGTTGCGATAGGTAATAAAGTCATGATCGGTCACATCTTTAGGATACCCATTGGTAATGATCAAGTCGAGCCAGCCATCATTATCGAAATCGGCTAAGCTTGGCGTCCAGCTCCAATCGGTTTCGGCTACTCCGGCTAGGTATGCCAGATCACTAAACACCGGATGGCACACGCTATCACCCTCGCCCAAGCTGGGGCCTTGATTGATTTGCAGCGTATTACGCCCGTATTGGATAACGTATCCATAGGCTATCATGTTGAGATAATTCACATAATTCTCGGCGGGCATGTTTTTTTTCTTACGAAAATTGCTTTCGGCCGCCATATCTACACTAACCAAATCGGGCAATCCATCATTGTTTACATCACCAACATCACTCCCCATGGCCGACTGTGAAGTATGTTTAAAATATTGCTTAATAGCATCCGTAAACGTACCGTTGTGGTTGTTAATATATAGCAAGTCGTTTGACAGAAAATCATTATCTACATAAATATCTGGCCAACCATCGTGATTAAAATCGGCAATATCTACAGATAGACCATAGCCATCATCGTGAATGCCGGCTTGAGCAGATACATCGGTAAATACGGGGTGATGCAGTGAATCGCTCCAGTCGTTGCGAAACAATTTATCTGAACTGGCATGAGCCAGTTGATTCAAAGGTCCATAAAACGTGCTGCTGCCACGGCCCGCCGGCGTAGTTTCTACCAGATACATGTCGAGATCGCCATCATGATCGTAATCAAAAAATGCAGCCATTACCGAATGACCCGTATCATCGAGCCCATACTCGTGTGCTTCTTCCTTGAAAACCGGCACGCCGTTGCTATCGAGCCCCTGATTGACAAACAACATGTTGCGACGTTTATTGGGGTCTTTGCTGATCGTAGCACACACATAGATATCAGGCCATCCATCGTTGTTGATATCAACTACGGTAGCTCCATTGCACCAGCGCCCCATACCGCCCACCCCGGCCTCTTTGGTCACATCCTCGAAATGCAAATTACCCTTGTTGAGGTATAGCCTATTGCCCATTAAGCTACCAGTAAAATACAAGTCGGGCAAGCCATCTCGGTTAAAATCACCTACAGCCACACCTCCACCATTGTACAAAAACTCTAGATCAATCGGATTAATCGAGTCATTTTCTTGCACCTCGTTATTGAAGTCGATTCCCGTGCGGGAAGCTGGTAACAGCCGAAAGAGCGTTTGTGGTTTATGGCTACAGCTATACAAAATGCCCAAGCCTAACAATAGATAGGCATAGCACAGACAACGGTTCATGGGTAAAATTTGCTTGGAAAATACAAAATTCATGGGTCTGCGCAGTTCATCTTATAAAAAAGTTTCCATCCTTTCGGGTTTTGGATTCATTTTTCCAAGCAGCTACTAAATTTGCAGCTCCCTCCCTTTAGCACTTAAAAAACTTAAAAGTTGTTACAAGGCTGGCTTCTTAAATGAATTCCTGTTATCCAGACACTTTATACATATTAAATTTTTTACGTTATTAAAAAAATGATATACTAAATTCTTGTATTTTTAAAAAAATATTTTTTATTTTGCTCAACGAAAGGTTAAATCTGTGAAGGGGCATTGGGTAAAGCCAGGTAGGGTTTAGGGTAACAGAAAATGTGCGAGTAGAGAACAAAACCTTTCTCTATTTTATTACGTATTTTATTGTTGCCTATAAAAACCAGTATCCTATGAAACTGTTCACCAACCGCCTGTGGTGTGCCTTATGCACATCTGTGTTCTTGTTTCTGCTCTTTTCCACAAAGAGCTTTGCCCAGCTCAAGATTGGGTCTAATCCTACCAACATTCAGAAATCTGCCATCTTAGAGCTCGAAAGCGATCGGCAGGGGCTTTTGCTCACTCGCCTGACCGACACGACTACCATTAATGGGTATAACCCACCCGATGGCATGATCATTTACCTAAGCAAAGCCCCCAATGCCGGGCTCTATGTGCGCCGGAATGGTTATTGGGCTCAGCTCTCTGCCGTAGCCGACGATACCACGGCCTACTGGCGTCGTGGAGGTAATGCAGGTACCAACGGAATAGGAAATTTCCTGGGTACTACCGACGCCCAGCCTATGAGCATAGGTACCAACAATACCGATGTCATCCAAATTGGTGCCGATCAATCCCTTAAACTGCCGCAAGTGCAAGAAACTACTGATTCTTTGCAAGTATTGGTGATCGACCCTACCAATGGGTATATCATCAAACGAAAAACCCTTTCCACTGCAGCTTTCCGTAACGCTATCCGATTTTTAAACGGACTGAAAAATGAAGGAATTACCCTTACGGTAGATAGCTCGGCCACCAATCCAAACCTGCAGTTTACGCCAAACTCTACAGACAGCACCATCCAGCTAAACATCCCCGTGGTAAACAACACCACACAAACGGCTGGATTGCTTACCTATGCCGACTGGCAAAAACTGCAATATGCAGCCGCTAATTGGGACTACGCTTTCTCCTCTGCCTCCAATGCCAATGGCCTTACCGTAGACAATACCAATAAAGTCATTACCCTGCATGCAGCTGATGCAACAAACCCTGGCGCCGTTACGGCTACCGACCAAACCTTTGGCGGGAACAAAACCTTCACTGGTAATGTGCAAATCAATCAAAACTTGGGCGTGACAGGCAACGCTACGATATCAGGCAATACTAATGTAGGCGGTACAATCAATGTAACTGGTGCTGCCACCTTTAGTAATAACGCTACCGTAAACGGCAATGCTACGGTGAATGGCAATACGGTATTGAATGGAAATACTTCCAGCACACTTACCATCAGCAATATCGGAAATGCTAGCTCTTCCGATGGCAACAACGTGTTGATCCGTAATTCTTCGGGTGTCGTGCTGCAAAAAACATTAAACCAATCGGCATTTAAACAACTCCAAACTGGCAAAGACGCCTCCCAGCACGACATCTACATCGATAGCAGCGCTACAGATAAAACCATCATCAATATTCCCAATGCGGCCTACAATGTGCGTGGAGTAATAGATACCGTAGCTCAAACCTTTGCGGGTAGCAAAAGCTTCCGCGACTCGCTCGCCGTGGGCACTACTACCACGCCCAACTCTACCCTACAAGTCAATGGTTCTTTTGCCCTAGCGATCAAAAACATAAGCAGCAACTATACCGCCACTGCGCAAGATCATACCATCCTGGCCAATTGCACCAGCGGACCTATCACCGTTACCCTTCCCAATCCCACCAACATCCCCGGTCGGGTATATGTGATCAAAAAGGTTGGCACAGGAGGTATCGATAATGCGCTTACCATTACGCCTAGTGGGGGAAGTATTGAAGGGGGAAGCAGCTATACCATCTATAACGACTGGACTTTTGTGACCCTGCAAACCGATGGGACCAACTGGTATATCATTCAAAAATAACCCAAGCGTGTTAAGCCTTTCCCATTCAAACAGCCAGGCATGAAAAAATACTCCAGGATAGTGCTCGCGGGAAAAACTGCACCCTGATTTCAAGACTTGCGTCTTGAATACAAACCATTTCCCTATGAAAAAAAGTATTTACCTATTATGCGGAATCTATTTGGCGATGGCAGGGATAGCCAGCCCAGCTATTGCCCAGCAATTGAAGCTGGGCAATAACCCCACTCAGATCTCCAAAACGGCTCTGCTAGAGCTAGAAAGCACTAACCAAGGCCTGCTTCTGCCTCGGATCTCCGATACCAATGCGTTTCATCCCAACCCCATACCCGATGGCATGCTCATTTTTTATGTAGGCACTAGCGATAGCTGCTTAATGATTCGCAAAGATGGTGTATGGATTAAAATCGTAGACTTCGCTAACCTAGCCTCTCGAGAAACCGATCCTATAGCTACCGCCAAAACAGTAAGTGTAACCTCAGGATACGGACTAACAGGTGGGGGGAGTAATACTTTGGGTAACAACCCATCTTTTACGTTGAATGTAGACACCACCAAGTTAGCGACTCAGAATTATGTTAACAACAGGTATACCAGTGGTTTCGGAGTGAACGTAAATAATTCAACAGGTGTTGTTTCGGCAGATACTTCTTCTGGCAGGCTAGCTACACAGAACTATGTAAACAACAGGTATACAGGCGGTACGGGTATAAGCGTCAACAACTCAACAGGTGTTATCACAAACACAGGCGTAGTAACAGAGACAGACCCAATAGCCAATGCCAAGAGCATAACTGTGTCTGCAGGATATGGACTTAGTGGAGGTGGGACAAATACTTTGGGTAACAACCCATCTTTTACGTTGAATGTAGACACCACCAAGTTAGCGACTCAGAATTATGTGAATAACAGGTATACCAGTGGTTTCGGAGTGAATGTGAATAATTCTACAGGCATTGTTTCAGCAGATACAACTAAAGTAACAACCACCAACTATGTGAATAATAGATATACCAGTGGATTTGGCGTCAACGTAAACAATTCAACTGGAGTAGTGTCAGCAGATACGAGTAAGATTACTACTACTAATTATGTAAACAACAGGTATACAAGTGGCTTCGGTGTAAATGTGAATAACTCAACAGGTGTTGTTTCGGCAGACACTTCTTCTGGTAAGTTGGCTACGCAAAACTATGTGAACAACAGATACACAGGCGGTACTGGTATAAGTGTGAACAACTCCACAGGTGTTATAACAAATACGGGCGTAGTAACAGAGACAGACCCTGTAGCTAATGCCAAGAGCATAACTGTGTCTGCAGGATATGGACTTAGTGGAGGTGGGACAAATACTTTGGGTAACAACCCATC
>JAIMAQ010000031.1 GCA_023511875.1 Thermoflavifilum sp. | reverse complement strand
TTAATATTCAACTCCATTCTACCGCCACAGGGCTCAACCAAGTAGTGGTTGTGGGGTATGGAACGCAAAGGAAAGTAAGTTTAACAGGTTCGATTGCAAATGTAAAAGGTGAAGAAGTTGCAGAATCACCGGTACCCAATATATCTAATGCAATTGTGGGCAGGGTAAGTGGTATGATGATGGTTGCTCAAGGCGGACAGCCAGGTGCAGATAACCCTCAACTATACATTAGAGGGATTGGTACAACTGGAAATAATGCACCACTAATAGTGGTAGACGGGGTAATTAGAAGTGATATTAATCAAATTGATCCAAATTCAATTGAATCAATAACTGTGCTCAAAGATGCAGCTGCTGTGGCTCCCTATGGATTAGGTGGTGCAAATGGTGTAATTCTCATCACTACTAAACAAGGTCAAGTTGGAACTCCAAAATTAAATATTAACGCTTATTACGGCATTCAAAAGCCCACTTACTATCCACATATGTTGAATGCTTTAGATTATATGCGCCTGAGGGATGAAGCATATTATAATGAAAACCCTAATGGTTCCAATCCTCCTTTTGGAAATGATTTTATTAATAATTATACATCGTTAAATAAATCAAACCCAGATGTTTATCCAATTAGTAATGCTAGTAAAACTATTCCTCACTTCAGTGCTCCAATACAAAATTATGATTTGCAATTAAGTGGGGGAACACAAAAAGTTAGATACTACTCACAAGTTGGCTTTTTAGATCAAAGGGGAATGTTTGATCCTGTATGGTATAGGAGGTATAGCTATAATTTGAGTTTAAATGTAGATGCAACTAATACCACTAAGATATTTGCTTCACTAATTGGATCAATTGAGAATACGCATTCAATAGACCTGGGAGGAAATGTTAACCAGTTGATACGTTCCTTGTATAAATTCATTCCTATTGATCCTTTATTTTTTAGCAATGGATTGTGGGGGCAATCGTCTGGAAATGCTCCTGTTGCCATATTAAAGGGAGGATATTACCATAATGACCTGAACACACAAATGATTACCTTTCAAATCAATCAACAGATACCTTTAATAAAAGGATTATCCCTTAAGGCAGTTTTTGCTTATGATCCAGCAAATAATTTTATCAAAAATTGGCATACTCCTTATTATTATTATATCTTGGATACCAGCACTCACCCATATTCATACATTAGACAGATTTCTACTTCTGAAGGTAATGTTCCTACGTATACCTTTCTAAACGAACAATATATTAGGAATCAGAAATTTGATTTTCAGGGATATATTAATTACAAAAACTCATTTGGTAAACATAATCTTGAACTTCTTCTTGTATCAGACTTCTTAAAAAATACTTCAGATCAGTTTTCTGCTAGAAGAAATAATTTCGTAGTACCTATCGATGAGTTAAGCATGGGTAGTTCAAATAAGAACGATTTTGATAATAGTGGAACATCGGGAAGCGGAAGTCAAGTTGGATTTGTATATCGTGTAAGTTATAATTACAATGATAAATATTTATTAGAAGCTTCTGGTAGAGAAGATGGGCACTATTATTTCGCTCCTGGACATAGATGGGGATTTTTTCCAGCATTTTCAGCTGGTTGGATCATTTCTCAAGAACATTTTTTCAATGGGTTAAAGCCATATATTAACTACTTAAAAATAAGAGGCTCTTGGGGAAAATCAGGTAATCTAGCTGGTGGTCCATTCCAATATCTCAGTGCTTACAATTTGTATGGAAACTCCTATGCCTTTGGAAGTGGAACTCTGGTTCAAGGATCTTATATTTCCACAGAAGCTAATCCAAATATAACATGGGAAGTTTCAACTAAAACAAATGTTGGATTTGATCTTACTTTTAAAAACGATTTTGACTTTTCATTTGATTATTTTCATGAAAGAAGATCAGGCATGCTGTTACCACCTGCCATTACAGTACCCGTTGAATATGGTTTAAATTTAGCACAACAGAATGCAGGAATAATGTCGAATAATGGTGTTGAATCGTCAATCTCTTATCATCATAAGTTTGGCCAAGTGTTATTTGATTTTACGGGTAATTTTAGCTTCTTCAAAAACAAAATGATTCAAGTATTTGAAACGCCTGCTACCTACAAAAATCCACGCAGAAGAAGAACAGGTAGGCCATATCAAACACCGTTTGGTTATCATTCACTTGGCTTATTTAAAACGACAGATGATAAAAATGGTGATGGAATAATTGATGCTACAGACGGATGGGGAGTTCAACAATTTGGGACATTACATCCTGGCGACATTAAATACGCAGACCTAAATGGTGATGGAAAGATTGATGCAAATGATGAAACGGTAATAGGGCATCCTCAGTATCCAGAAATCACTTATGGATTTACACCGAGTCTTAGTTGGAGAGGGATTGATCTTACACTATTCTTTCAAGGATCTGCTATCTCTAGTGTAAATGTCATAGGATTTCAAACTGTTCCATTCTGGAATAATAACAGTAATTCTACTTATGAGTATTATAACCATAGGTGGACTGTCAATTCGCAGAATGCAAGATATCCAAGGGCTAATCAGGCTCCATACGCCAATAATACGCAGACCTCAGATTTTTGGATGGTTAATACGGGATATTTAAGGCTAAAAACTGCTGTTATTTCATATACCTTTCCATCAAGTTTCTCAGAAAAGTTAGGAATGAGTTTATTTAAGGTATATCTCTCTGGTCAAAATATCTTCACAATAAGCAAGCTAAAATTTATGGATCCTCAGACAACTAGTAATAGTTTTGATGGGAATTCTATTGATTATTTCTATCCTATACAATCAGTTTACACTTTTGGACTTAATGTCACTTTCTAATTTATTCTTAAACTAAAACTCGAAAAAAATGAAACATAAAATCGTTTCTCGCTTATACATTATATGTTTAATTACTTCGATATTTTTTCTTAGTTCATGCGTTAATAACTTTTTAGATAATCCAGATAAGTCTGTACTAACAGATGCCACCCAATGGTCCAATGAAGCTACGGCGGATTTGTTTTTGAATGATATATATAATAACCTACCAGATTGTAATAACTCACCAGATAATATGGATAATTTTACAGATTATGCTGCCCAGCACTTTTATTATACTTCTTACAATTGGAAGCAAGGAATTGTTAATCCAAGTGCGACCTATTTTGGCCCATGGGGAGGAGTAGGAGGGCCATTAGGATTAGGAGTATATAATTTCAGTTATGCTTCTACTTATGCTAATATTAGAAAATGCAACACTTTTATTGATGAAGTGCGTAAACATGCACAAAACTTTTCTCAAACTTGGATGAATAAAAGGATAGATGAAGCTAGATTCTTAAGAGCATTTTTTTATTCCAAATTATGGGAGTTATTGGGTGGAGTGCCTATTATCACACATGAGTTGGATCGCCATACCATGGATAGTTCTCAACTTTACGTACCAAGAAGTAGTTTTGCACAAACATTTAACTTTATTGTTTCTCAACTTGATTCAATTATAAATGACAATTATTTAGCAGTAAAGTATGGACCTACAGATGCAGATGCTGGAAGGGCAACAATTGGAGCTGCTTTAATGCTAAAAGGATGGGTACAATTATATGCCGCTAGTCCGGCTTTTAATGCTCCTGTTCCAGCTGTTGGGTCTAATCCGGATTCTGTATGTGGTTTTGGAAATTATGATAAAAATAGATGGGCTGCAGCTGCAGCTACGTTTAAACAATTTATTGATAATTATGGAAATGGCCACCCTTATGATTTATTTCCTGATTTGTCTTCGCATGGTTTATGGTTCCCGGGAAACAAATATAATTCAGAAGTGATATGGGATAGACAATATGTTGCAAATACTCCACTAGGATCAACTTTTGAGCAATATGGTGGACCAGTTTATATTTTGGGCGCTTATTACACTTGGGGAAATTACAATCCTACTCAAGAGCTTGTGGATCGCTTTTATATGGCTAACGGTAAACCTATTACCGATCCCACATCGGGATATGATCCTCAACATCCTTATGAAAATAGAGAACCACGATTTTATGACTGGATCGTATATGATGGAGCTCCGTATTATATGGATTGGATGCCTAGGCCAGATACGATATATACTCGGATAGATAAAGTGCATCCTTCTTTAAATGAGATTAATTTTAGTACAGGAGATGTGAGCAACACGGGATATTATTTTAAGAAAAGGCTTAATCCTCTTGTTCGGCCTGGAGGCGGACCCGTAAGTGGTTCAAATTATATATACTTCCGATATGCAGAGGTGCTTTTAGGATATGCTGAAGCTGAAAATGAAGCCTACGGGCCAGATCAAACTGTTTATAATGCCGTTAATGCTATTAGAAGACGAGCTGGTATTCCAGATTTGCAACCAGGTTTGAGCCAAGATCAAATGAGGCAAGAAATTCATCAAGAGCGTGATGTGGAGCTTTGTTTTGAAAATAAACGATTCTACGATATAATTAGATGGAAGATTGCTGATAGTGTATTGAATAGGCCACAACATGGAATGATGATTACCAACTCTTCTCCAAATGATGACAAAGGAGCTTGGCAATATACAGTAATTCCTATCAATTATCCGCCTAAACATGAATTTGATCCAAAAATGTACCTGGCACCCATTCCGCAAAGTGTAATCGATCAAAACCCACGCATTATTCAGAATCCGGGATATTAAAACAGAGAAAAATCCCAATGAATGATTATTTTAGATGTGCT
>JAIMAQ010000030.1 GCA_023511875.1 Thermoflavifilum sp. | reverse complement strand
TTCTTTGTCTTGAAACAAAGAAAGAAGCAAAGAAAGTTCAAGACTACCAGAAAAATGGCTAAAATGGGCTCCATTTCACTACGGAAAATGAAAAACTCTTATGAGCTTGTGTAATGCTGAATCAGCTTTTTGATACTTCAACTCTTATCTATATCTCAGCTCATTTTCCGTTTCACGCTCATGTTCGCCCATTTCTTCACGCCATTTTTCTGAAGGTCATTTGGCGAGAAGATATGAAAAAAATTGATGTGATGATGTTTGATTTTATGGAGAACGATATGCTCCTTCTTTCTTTGTCTTGAAACAAAGAAAGAAGCAAAGAAAGTTCATGACTGTCAG
Source organism: Thermoflavifilum sp. (assembly GCA_023511875.1). GTDB lineage: Bacteria > Bacteroidota > Bacteroidia > Chitinophagales > Chitinophagaceae > Thermoflavifilum. The sequence goes on along the minus strand of JAIMAQ010000030.1, from coordinate 4,667 downwards.
AAAAATGGCTGAAATTAACGCCATTTGTCTGAGGTCTTTTGGGGAACGACGTGTAGACGGGTATTTTTTACTAACCGAGATATAATCGATTTATAATTCCTTGATAGCTTGAATCAACTGTTGGAGTACTTGTTTGGCATCGCCAAAAAGCATAGATGTTTTGGGTCGATAAAACAACATATTTTCAATTCCTGCATAACCGGGTTTCATGCTTCGTTTATTTACGATGATAGTACCTGCTTTTTCCACTTCCAGCACGGGCATACCGTAGATAGGACTTCCAGGATCTTCTTTAGCAGCTGGGTTTACAACGTCGTTGGCACCGAGCACCAGTACAGCATCTGTTGTGGCAAATTCTTCATTTGCTTGTTCCATTTCCAACAGTTTTTCATATGGCACATCGGCTTCGGCCAGTAATACATTCATATGCCCAGGCATTCTACCCGCCACAGGATGGATAGCATATTTCACTTCTACCCCACGCTCTTCCAACAGCTTTTCCAATTCATGGCAAGTATGCTGTGCTTGAGCCACTGCTAATCCATAGCCGGGCACAATCATCACTTTTTTGGCATAAGCCAGCACCACAGCAGCATCACTAACACTGATCTCTTTATAGCTTTGTTGACCTTGAGTTGCAGCTTTTGACTGAGTCCCTCCAAATGCCCCGAGCAAAACGTTTTTCAGAGAGCGATTCATGGCTTTACACATGAGCACGGTAAGAATAGCCCCTGCGGAGCCCACCAGAATACCCCCAGTGAGCATAACTTGATTGTCGTATAAAAAACCACCGCATGCAGCCGCAATCCCTGTACAAGAGTTTAATACCGAAATCACCACAGGCATATCGGCACCACCTATGGGCATCACAAACAGCACTCCATATAACAAGGCCAACAGCATGATAGCCGCAAATACAGTCGCTTGTGCCGTGGTCTTTCCCAGCAGCAACCAAATTGCCAACACCACGGTAAGCACCAATACGCTAATGTTGAGTATTTGCTGCCCGCGAAATCTCCACACGCCAATTTTGCCTGCCAGCTTACCTAAAGCAATCATACTTCCCGAGAAAGAAACGCTTCCAATAACCAACCCCGCTAGAATGATCACTGCATGCAATAGAAGATTTTCCCCAGAAGACAATACCGTTGCTATCAATAGCAAGGGATCGGTATGCAAAAGACGATCAAATTCATTTACGGAGATCAAAGCAGCACAAAGTCCACCCATACCGTTAAACAGGCTTACCATTTCTGGCATGGCGGTCATTTTCACCCGACGAGCCATCACGGTACCTATGATGCCTCCAATGATCAAACCCGATACAATCCAGCCATAATTATGCAAATGTTCGCCATCATCTGTTTGGTATAAAAATATGGTTCCCAAGATAGCGATACTCATCCCAGCAGCTGCGACCATGTTACCTCGTCGTGCAGTTCGAGGATGGGACAACATTTTTAATCCCACAATAAAAGTCACAGAGCCAATCAAGTAACACAAAGAAAGTAAGGCAAGACCCATAATTCAACAATAGTTTGATGGAAAAATCTGATTCAAGCTTTTGTTTTTTTCCGTGACCGAAACATATCGAGCATGCGATCGGTAACCACAAAACCACCTACTACATTCAATGTGCCCACAATGACGGCCAAAAATCCAATGAGCAAAGCGAAATAATTGTGCGGATCAGCTTGTCCCATGACAATGATGGCACCAATGATCACTACTCCATGAATGGCATTAGCTCCACTCATCAATGGGGTGTGCAATACAGAGGGCACTCGTGAAATGACTTCTACCCCTAAAAAAATGGAAAGCACCACGATATAGGTCATCTCCAGATGGGTGTGAATAAACTGCAGTAAACTTGCCATAATATCAATTTTTTGATGAGCGGTTATGCGTGTTGAATGGTTTGTGCAATGCGTTGGTCACGTATTTGTCCTTCATAAACTACACAGGCTGCCGATACAATATCGTCTGTAAAATCAAAATGTATTTGGCCATCTGGTTGAATCAGCAGTTGGAGAAAATGCAAAAGATTGCGGCCATACAGTTTACTGGCATCGGCAGGCACGGTAGACGGTAAATTTGAATTGCCTATGATAGTTACTCCCTGATGAACTATTGTTTCTCCATTGCGCGTCAACTCTGTATTGCCACCTGTGGCGGCTGCTAGATCCACAATTACCGAGCCCGCACGCATGTTTTCAATCATATCGCGGGTAACCAGCAGCGGAGCTCTTTTCCCAGGAATCTGAGCCGTAGTGATCACGACATCCGCTTTCTTAATTGTAGCTGCAATTTTTTCTTGTTGTCGTTTTTTAAAATCTTCTGATTGTTCAACGGCATAACCGCCTGCATGAGAAGCATCGACAGCTCCTTCCACTTCGATAAACTTAGCTCCCAGGCTCATGACTTCTTCTTTTACCACTGGCCGCGTATCAAAAGCTTCTACTACAGCACCCAAGCGACGTGCTGTGGCTATGGCTTGCAAACCTGCGACTCCAGCACCCAGTACCAATACTTTTGCCGGCTGTATACTACCTGCAGCAGTCATGAGCATGGGAAAATAATGAGGATAGTGAGCCGCTGCTAAGATAACGGCTTTGTAGCCAGCAATATTGGCCTGCGAACTCAATACATCCATGCTTTGTGCACGTGTTGTACGGGGAATGCTGTCGAGGCTACAAACGGTCATCCCCCGAGAAGCCATCTGTTGCATCTCTGTGGGATGATAAAGCGGCTGATACATGCCTATCCAGATACTTTTGGGCTGGGCCTTGTTGAGATACTCCTCTTCAGGAAAATGAATCCTGCACAATACATGAGCTTGCTCCAACAGGGTTTTCTCATCTACCACCTTCGCTCCCACAGCTGCATAATCTGCATCGGCGGCATATGCAGCATCGCCTGCACCAGAAACCACCCATACCTCTTGTTTCAGCTGAATCAATTGTTTGACAGTATCGGGCAAAAAAGATACGCGGTTTTCGCCTGCCGGCTCTTTGCAAATACCAATAACCATGAGAGAAAACAATTACGCAGCAAAATAACAATGAATTTGTTAATATCTGCACAGAAATTTTGCTTCTATTTCATATTAATCTTTGCTAGATTTGTTGGTTACACTGTAGGGAGGCGTATTTTATGAATATAAAAGCCATATGTCGTGTACAATAATCGACAAATGTGCATGCAGGTGTTTGAGTAAAGAGAAATGTACAAGATAAAAAGTGAATAATAAAATGGCTAAAACAATGATGATCATGAGCACGAGGTAAAGAGAGGTACGATAAGATCTCCAGAATAAAACATGCCGGGGTTTCAATTGTTGATGAATATGACGATGCACTTGATTTAGGTTATTCACAAAACGCGCAGGGTCGTCGACATGTAACAACCCGTCAACAGCATCACTACAAAAGGTACAACTGCTCAAATGTGACTCCACTCGACGCCTCTCTGTCGGAGAAAGCTTACCCTCTACATAATGTAGCATTTCTGTTGGACTCAAGCAATGTGTATGTTCAAAAATATGGGCCAACGATTTATCCATTGTTCAGTTGTTTTTGTTTTTTCTCCAGCATGATTCGTAAATTTCTTTTTCCATTTTGTATATAGCTCTTCACTTGCATGAGGGAATAACCGGTGAGCTCTGCAATCTCTTGATACGAATGTTTTTCCAAGTAAAACAGGCGAATACAGGTTTGCTGTGGTGGGTTGAGCTGCTCAATAGCTTCTTCTAATAAGCTTAGCTGTTCATCTTTAATTTGCAATTGTTCTTCATCTTCTGGGAAAACAATTGCTTGGGAAGAATCGTCTGTTTCATCAAGCGGATCGTTAGGAGATTTTTTCCTGAGCTGCATTAAACAAAAATTTTTGGTTACCTGATACAACCAGCCTTTAAAGTACCTAATCTCTGTGTTGTTCACTTCATCCATGACTTTCAGAAAGATTTGCTGAGTAGCATCTTCTGCATCATCAAGATTTTTCAAGTATTTCATACACACTCCCATCACGAGGTGCATATACCGCTCAAACAAAAGCCCTATCCATTCGGGGTGATGATCCCGGCGATAACGTCGAAGAATTTCTTCATCTGATAGTTTGGATGTTCCCAAAGATTTCATCAATTAAATTTACGAAAAATACAAACGTCACCAAAGTATGTGCGTTATCGTAGCTTCTAAACAAATGCTCATTGCCAAATGATTGTCGACATGTATTTGAAGTAAAGTTTTGTTAAAGCAGACTTAAAAAATCGCAATCATGAAGTGTATGGAGATGCGTGCTTTGGGTTTACCATAGGTTCACTTCAATATACCATAGCTACTCATTAACCGTGAAGTTTTGCCAAACCAGCCTTTAGATTTTCTGGCAGTCTTGAATTGGTTTCCAAACAAAGAAAGAAGAATACACCATTCTCCATCAAATCAAACATCATCAATCATCTTCCAACATTGACCTTCAGAAAAATGGCGTGAAGAAATGGGCGAACATGAGCGTGAAACGGAAAATGAGGTGGGATATGAATGAAAGTTGAGGTATCAAAAAGCTGATTCAGCATTACACAAGCTCATAAGAGTTTTTCATTTTCCGTAGCGAAATGGAGCCCATTTTAGCCATTTTTCTGGCAGTCTTGAATTTTCTTTGCTTCTTTC
>JAIMAQ010000029.1 GCA_023511875.1 Thermoflavifilum sp. | reverse complement strand
GGCCGGTGCCGGCGATAACCGGCCGGTGTGCCAGTCTTTCCTGGCCCGGTTTGACATATTCGTATTCCATCCGGGGGGTAACGGATACATTTTTATCGTTTCTGAGCTTTTTTAGTACGGCATCTTCGTTGGACAGCCTTACGTCCACAGAATAAACGAAGTAAATCATATCTGTTTTTCTGGCGTCAATGGATTGTTTGTAAATTTTAAAATCAAGCAGATCTCGCTCATTGATTCTGAGTCTCTTGATCAGGGCTCTTTTAATCTGTGATTTGTCTTCATCGACCGGAATTTTTAACCCTGTCAACCGGATCAACTTTGAAACTCCCTTCGATCGCTAAAAATTTAAAGTAATAAAAAATATTATATGAAAAAATGTCTACCTTGTAAAAGTATTATTTCCATTCCGGCGGAAACCTTTCGTTTATGACTTTGCTCTTTTTCAGCCGAAGGTCTATTCTTGTCTTTCACAGGCTGATATAATTCTCTTAATTGTAATGTTCTTTGCGGGAGGATTTATGTTTGAAACGGAAAAATAATCAGCCATGTTCTGTCAACCTGGACGGGCGAACCGTTTCTTTTTCGATCCGGGTCAGCGACAGAGCCAAGAACCTCCGCCTGCAGGTCGCTATCGGTACCGGACTGGAGGTTATCGTTCCGAAACAATTTGATCTTGAAAGGCTGAAAAGCATTATTAAAGGAAAACAGAACTGGATTTTGGATAAGCTTGATTATTTTAAGCAGGTGACTGAAAAAAGCAGCCGGAATTGTAGTGAACCGCGGCTTGCAATGTTTCTTGGCAAGGAATATACAATTGAATCAATCCATCGCCCTGGTGAGACCCCGGAAGTTTTGCCGGACGGTGAAAAACTGGTGATTAGGCTACCCGCCGCTGGTCGGGGCGCTGAGCGAACCTTATTGGAGCGGTGGTACCGCCTCAAGGCCCGCGAGATTATCACCGGACGGGTGCGGGTGATAAGCGAGGAGCTAAACTTGTCCTACAACCGGATTTTCATCAAGAACCAAAAAACCCGCTGGGGAAGCTGCTCCGGCCTGAAAAACCTGAACTTCAACTGGCGTCTGGTGATGGCTCCTCTACCGGTGATTGATTATATCGTTTTGCATGAGCTGCTTCACCTGAAGGAGCCCAACCATTCAACCAGGTTCTGGTCGTTGGTGGAAAAGTACTGTCCGGAATACCGGAATTTCAAAAAGTGGCTTAGAGATAACGGCCACCGGCTGATGTTTTGAGAAAACAAAGCCGTGCCGAGGATAATTTTTACAACAGGGTATGAAAATATGTTAGAATAATCCTAATGAAAAGGGGGGAGATAAAAAAGTGTCTGAAGAACGTTTAGCGCAAATGGAAAGGATGCTTGCAGAACTAATCCGTATTGTTGGAAATACTAATGCCGCGGTGGAGGAAACAAGATCGAACATTGCCGGGTTGACGGCGAAAGTTGACGGGTTGACAGCGAACGTTGCCGGGTTGACGGCGAAAGTTGACGGGTTGACAGCGAACGTTGCCGGGTTGACGGCGAAAGTTGCCGGATTGAAGACGGAAGTTGACGGGTTAACTGCGAGAGTTTCCGGGTTGACTGCGACAGTTGACGGGTTGACTGCGAGAGTTGACGGATTGACTGCGAGAGTTGACGGGTTGACGACGGAAGTTGCCGGGTTAAAGAACGACGTAGCAGAATTAAAGGTGGAATTTTCATTCTTAAAAGAATCCCAGGCGAGGTTGGAAGAAAAACTGGATACCGCGTTGGGTAGAATCTTTATTTTGGAAAGCAACCAGGATTTTCTCGCAAAACGTATAATTCAGACAGAGATGCAGGTTTACAACATATCTCAAAAGATACAGGCTTAAATCCCGCCTTTAATGACATAATTCCACCTGGCTTTTTCCCTTTCCGGAATTTTAATATCCGGTGTTTTAATAGGATTGGTTGAGATTTTAATTCACACATATTTTCCCTGGACCGTTTCCCCGAGGATAAAATGAAGCAGGGAAATTCCGGGTCTGTTCCAATCATGCGACCAACCCCTGCCGTTAAGCGCCGGCAGGGGTTATTGTCTGACTGAAATTCCTGTGCTTGTTAACAATTCTATGCTAAGAGTATAATAAATTATTTGAAAGCTCGGCGAGATCGGTTGACATTTTGTCAATTTGCTGGATATGGGAGTTAATCTGTTGAGTGATGGCCGCCTGTTCCTCTGAAGTTGCCGCTATGCGGGAAATTTGTTCTGAAAGGGATTCTATCGATGAGCTGATCGATCTTAAAACGTCATTAATTTCTTTAACAGAAGAGTTGGTCTTACTTGCCAACTTTCTGATCTCTTCGGCTACAACACTGAAGCCCCGGCCCATTTCACCGGCTCTGGCAGCTTCTATGGCGGCATTGAGGCCCAGAAGGTGCGTTTGTCCGGCCACCTCTTTGATTAATTCAAGGATCTGATCGGTCTTATTGGCATCCTCTTTCATTTGATGGGCATTGCCGGTAAGGTTCTGGATCGTTGCCGCGATCTCCTCTGCGGTCGCGGCCATATTTGCTGAATTGGAAAATATCTCTGTAACGGCTTTGTCCAGGTTTTCCGCCATTCCTTTGACACTCTCAATTTTCGTGGTGGGTTCCCATATGCCAAAAGTTCCGATGACTCTGTTATTCTTATCACGTACACATGTAATTTTACCAGTGTAAGGAATTCCGTAAACTTCCGGTCCCATGACGGCGACTTCGCGCTTGCCGGAACTTAAAGAACGCGCGGTCAGGGTTCCCGGTTTGACCGGATCACCTATTTTGACGCCGTGGTTTAGATTTTTGCCCGGCGAGTATAATAAAAACTTTTCAGTATCGGAAACTGAAAGCGCTACTTCTTCGCCCAGAACATTTCTAATTAGCGGCCCGAATGAAACTAATTGGTCTAATAAAGTTTGTTGCTCTACCATTATAGTATTACCTCCATACGGATTAGCCCATAATTCTTTAAAATTATTATATTTTAGTCTGACTGCTTTCTTTAATCTTGTTTTAATCGAACCATAGAGGAATTGAAACTCTTGCAAGTTTACTTTTTCCTTAACTAAAATGCTTGTTTTAATCGCACCATAGAGGAATTGAAACTGTCGTCAGAAGACTCCCACCTCTACAGGTGGGAGTTTTAATCGCACCATAGAGGAATTGAAACGATTTATCTGTGTATGAAAAAATAGGTAGTCTTAAGTTTTAATCGCACCATAGAGGAATTGAAACTCTGTTGATGATGATAACCTTGCTACCATCCGGAACGTTTTAATCGCACCATAGAGGAATTGAAACAGCATATACGATTATTCCTATGAGTTAAGCATTTTCGTTTTAATCGCACCATAGAGGAATTGAAACTGTAGTGCAAGCTGCAAAATTTTTAAGGTATCTTATCGTTTTAATCGCACCATAGAGGAATTGAAACTAAAAAGATAATGCTTTAATTTACTGAAACTTAAAGTTTTAATCGCACCATAGAGGAATTGAAACTGCTTTGTATTTAGGAATAATGCGAATTTCTTTAATGTTTTAATCGCACCATAGAGGAATTGAAACTGAATAGGATATGTACTTATCACAGGAGTATGAAGTAGTTTTAATCGCACCATAGAGGAATTGAAACTACGAGGGACATTAACCATGATGCAGTTTGTCATAGGTTTTAATCGCACCATAGAGGAATTGAAACCGTGAACGGCTGTACTCGTTTTGGTCGTGGTCACCTAGTTTTAATCGCACCATAGAGGAATTGAAACATGAATCAAATTATCATCTTTCCAAGGACAATGAAAAGTTTTAATCGCACCATAGAGGAATTGAAACTACATGCCTACAGGTTTCTGGTTTGCTATACCGACCGTTTTAATCGCACCATAGAGGAATTGAAACAAATCAATATCTTTTTGCAACGTAGGATTATAACCAGTTTTAATCGCACCATAGAGGAATTGAAACTTACGCCGGGCTTTGTGCGAAAAAATCGATAAACTGTTTTAATCGCACCATAGAGGAATTGAAACCAATGATTGAAACTGTTAATACAGCCGAAATCGTCAGTTTTAATCGCACCATAGAGGAATTGAAACCATGATAAAAACAATTAGCATGTCTTTGTCTTCGTTGTTTTAATCGCACCATAGAGGAATTGAAACAATCTTTTGTTAACATAAAAGTCTATTGCACTTGCTAGTTTTAATCGCACCATAGAGGAATTGAAACGTTCAAATTGTGTTACAAGCCTGGGCAATTCAGAAGTTTTAATCGCACCATAGAGGAATTGAAACTTTTTTGTTCCGCGTTTGTATCGGTTTCTGATAAAGTTTTAATCGCACCATAGAGGAATTGAAACGCGCTGCAATCACTTCTGCAAAGGCATAAAGATATTGTTTTAATCGCACCATAGAGGAATTGAAACCTTTGGGCGAAACTGAGTGCTGCCGAGCGCCTGGCTGGTTTTAATCGCACCATAGAGGAATTGAAACTTCCTGCAATTTGATGCTATACTTGACGATAGAACAAGTTTTAATCGCACCATAGAGGAATTGAAACTTCGCTGGCGATGAATGATTTGCTGGAGATATATCAGTTTTAATCGCACCATAGAGGAATTGAAACTAATCGGCTTCCGCATCGGCAATCCCAAGGTTGTAAAGTTTTAATCGCACCATAGAGGAATTGAAACGTTGCAAGAAAAGCGTAAGCAGGTGGATTATGTGAAGTTTTAATCGCACCATAGAGGAATTGAAACTGCATGGCAGATGAATATCCATGATTTGTTACTAAGTTTTAATCGCACCATAGAGGAATTGAAACAGCTTTGTACGTACCCGTTATGAGCTGGATAAAGAAGTTTTAATCGCACCATAGAGGAATTGAAACATATATCCAGAGTTCCCTTGTCCAGGGCTTTTCACGTTTTAATCGCACCATAGAGGAATTGAAACTTTGTAATCTAAATATAATTCTATCCATAATGAAAAGTTTTAATCGCACCATAGAGGAATTGAAACGATTTATCTGTGTATGAAAAAATAGGTAGTCTTAAGTTTTAATCGCACCATAGAGGAATTGAAACTCTGTTGATGATGATAACCTTGCTACCATCCGGAACGTTTTAATCGCACCATAGAGGAATTGAAACAGCATATACGATTATTCCTATGAGTTAAGCATTTTCGTTTTAATCGCACCATAGAGGAATTGAAACTGTAGTGCAAGCTGCAAAATTTTTAAGGTATCTTATCGTTTTAATCG
>JAIMAQ010000028.1 GCA_023511875.1 Thermoflavifilum sp. | reverse complement strand
CCATTTCGCTACGGAAAATGAAATACCCCTATGAGCTTGTGTGTACTGAATCAGCTTTTTGATACTTCAACTCTTATTCATATCTCACCTCATTTTCCGTTTCACGCTCATGTTCGCCCATTTTTTCACGCCATTTTTCTGAAGGTCTATGTAAGAAGAAGACATGCATGAAAAATATTGATGATATTTGGTTTTATTGAGAAGCATGTAATCTTCTTTCTTTACCTGGAAACCTAAGAAAATTCTAGGCTGTCAGCAAAATGGCTAAAATCAACGCTATTTTTCTGAAGGTCGATGTAGGCAAAACTCATTCAGTGCAATACAGTCATCTGAAGAAAATAACCGCTCCAGCCTGTGTTTTTGATTGTCAATTTTCAGGTCTGGAGCCATTTTCTTTTTAAACATGTAAACTTGATTTCTATTTTTTGCACAGCTTCTAATCCCATCACATTCGCCTATATTCTTTGCTGGAAATATCCTAATTTGAGCCAGTATAGCCATTAAATCTGCTACACATGAAAAAACACATCCAACGGGTGGCCGTACTCGGCGCTGGCATTATGGGCAGCCGCATCGCTTGCCATCTAGCCAACGCTGGGCTACAAGTACTACTGCTCGACATAGTGCCATCGGCCCTTACCGATCAGGAAAAACAACAAGGACTTACTACAGAAAGCCCTGCTTTCCGAAACCGTATCGTAAACGATGCTTTACAAGCAGCCATCCGATCGAAGCCCTCGCCTATCTTTCATCAGCAAGTGTTGCAACGTATTCGCACGGGGAATTTTGAAGACGATTTAAAGCAAATTGCTGCATGCGACTGGATCATTGAAGCCGTAGTAGAACAATTGCCTGTAAAAAAAGCGTTGTTTGAAAAGGTAGAGGCCTATCGCCAACCCGGCACTTACGTATCATCTAACACGTCTGGCATCCCCATCCATATGCTAGCCGAGGGGCGCTCCAGCGATTTCCGCAAGCATTTCTGCGGAACGCATTTTTTTAACCCACCCCGTTATCTTCCCCTGCTCGAAATCATTCCTGGGCCAGATACCTCAAACGAAGTCGTGGAAACCCTTACTAAGCTTGGAGATCGCGTGTTGGGCAAAACCACAGTAATTTGTAAAGACACGCCAGCCTTCATCGCCAATCGCATTGGTGTTTTTTCCATGATGCTCATCTTTCGGCTCATGGAACAACAAAACTGGAAAATAGAAGAAATCGATGCTTTAACCGGTCCACTCATTGGCCATCCTAAATCGGCAACCTTTCGCACGGCAGATGTGGTGGGCATAGACACACTGGTGCATGTTGCTCGTGGCTTGTATGACAACTGCCCCAACGACGAACAACGCGAGCTTTTCCAAATCCCCGGCTTCTTACAACGGATGGTAGAAGACAAACGCTTGGGTGATAAAACCGGAGAGGGATTTTATAAAAAAGTAAAATCAAAAACCGAGTCGGAAATACTGGCCCTACGCCTCAATACCCAACAATATGAACCCCGCCAAAAACTCAATAGCCCCATCGTAGAACAGGCTAAAAATATCCAGGATCTGGGCGAGCGTTTGCGTTTCTTACACCGTAATAAAGACCGCGTAGGTGAGTTTTTCCGAAGCTTCACATTTCCCCTGCTGGCGTATGTGTCGCATCGTATCCCCGAAATTGCCGACGAGCTGTATAAAATCGATGATGCCATGCGAGCAGGCTTTGGATGGGAATTGGGGCCTTTTGAAATCTGGGAAACATTGGATGTGCCTGAAACAGTGTTGCAAATGGAAAAAGCTGGATATACTCCTGCGCCCTGGGTAAAAGAAATGATTCAGAAAGGATATACCCAATTTTATCAACGCGATAGTGATCGGGTGCAATACTATGACCAACGAGAAGGCACATACCGAGCTATTCCCGGCAGCCATGAAATCATTTACTTGCGCAACCTTAATCAGCAAATCGTATGGGAAAATGCTGGTACCACCCTCTACCACGTGGGTGACGGCGTGCTCAACCTCGCCATCCACACCAAAATGAATACCATTGGTAGCGAAGTGATTGAAGGTATTCAAAAAGCTATTGATTTGGCCGAAGCACACTACGAGGGCCTCATCATTGGGCAAGAAGCGACTAACTTCTCTGCAGGAGCCAATGTTGCGCTGATCTTGACCCTGGCTCTCGAGCAAGAATGGGACGAATTGGCCTGGGCTGTTCAAGCTTTTCAACAAACCAGCCTCAAGATTCGCTATGCAAGCGTGCCCGTGGTAGCGGCAGCGCGTGGACTCACCTTAGGTGGGGGATGTGAAATTTGCCTGCATGCCGATGCCGTACAAGCCTATGCAGAGACTTACATGGGATTGGTGGAAGTAGGGGTTGGACTCATCCCTGCCGGTGGCGGCACTAAAGAAATGACTTTGCGCGCCAGCGAAAGCTTTAAAGCAGGAGAAATCGATCTAGCAAAATTGCAAGACCGCTTTCTCACCATTGCCATGGCCAAAGTGTCTACATCGGCCACGGAAGCCTTCGACTTTAATTTGCTTCGCAAAGGCTACGACCAAGTGACCATGAATGCTAACCGGCTACTGGCCGATGCTAAGCGTCGCGTATGGGATATGGCCCAAAAGGGATACGTGCCACCCAGCCCGCCACAGATCAAAGTGCTTGGCCGAGAAGCATTAGGACTTTTCTTAACGGGTATCTACGCCATGCAAGAGGGGCGCTACATCAGCGAACACGATGCGAAGGTAGCCCAAAAGCTGGCCTACGTGATGAGCGGCGGCGACTTGAGTGAGGCTACCCTTGTCAGCGAACAATATTTGCTCGACCTGGAGCGAGAAGCCTTCCTTTCGCTCTGTGGAGAACCCAAAACACTGGAACGCCTACAAAGTGTGCTCAAACAAGGCCGCCCGGTGAGAAATTAACCCATATGCCAAGGGAGTTTGCTATTTTCGCTCCCAAGCCTGAATCATGTCTGAAAAAATCATCCTCATCACCAACGACGACGGCATCACGGCTCCAGGGCTTCGGTACCTGGTAGAAGCCGTAAAAAGCCTCGGTAAAGTAGTGGTGGTAGCACCCGATAGTCCACAGTCGGGCATGGGGCATGCCATCACCATCGGAGTGCCCTTGCGCCTTTATCCCGTGGAAATATTTGAAGGCATTGATGCCTACCAGAGCTCTGGAACACCGGTCGACTGCGTAAAGCTGGCTAAAGATAAGATCCTGCACCGAGCTCCCGATATTTGCCTAAGCGGCATCAATCACGGAGCCAACCACTCCATCAACATCATTTACTCGGGCACCATGAGTGCAGCTATGGAAGCCGCTATCGAGGGTATCCCCTCTATTGGATTTTCCCTACTCGACTATCGATTCGAGGCCGATTTCAGTGCTGCCCAGCAAATCGCCTATCGGCTCACGCAGCAAATGCTCAATACCGATAACCTGCCCAAGGGTAGCTTATTGAACGTCAACATTCCCGCCCTACCCATGGAGCAAATCAAAGGCATCAAAATTTGCAGACAAGCTCATGCCAAATGGGTGGAAGAATTTGATGAACGACGTGACCCACGAGGAGAAAAATATTATTGGCTAACAGGCCGCTTTCAAAGCCTAGACAATGGCCAGGATACCGATGTGTGGGCCCTGGAAAATGGATACGTCTCTGTAGTGCCCACCCATTTTGACTTGACCAACTACCAGCTGAAAGCCTTTCTGGAAAACCATTGGAATATTTTTACCTAAAAACTTCTTAGCAAACGTGAAATATTACCTCATAGCGGGTGAACCTTCTGGCGACTTGCATGGCAGCCGCCTCATCGAGGCCATCCGTCAACTCGATGATCAGGCCGTTATCCGCTGCTGGGGGGGCGACTTAATGGCGCAAGCCGGCGGGCAGCTGGTGAAGCACTATCGGGAGCTGGCTTTCATGGGCTTTGCGGAAGTGGTGCGCCATCTGGGCAAAATCATGCGCAATTTTCGATTTGCCCGAAAAGATATTCGCCAATTTCAACCCGATGCCCTCATCCTCATCGACTACCCAGGGTTTAACTTGCGAATGGCTCGCTGGGCGCATCGACAGCGATTTCGCATTATCTATTACATTTCCCCACAAGTCTGGGCCTGGAAACCCAGGCGGGTAGAGCAGATCAAGCGCGATGTAGACCTCATGCTCGTCATCCTGCCCTTTGAAGAAGCTTTTTACGCCCAACACAACTATCGGGTGCACTATGTAGGCCATCCCCTCGTACAAGTGGTGAAGCAAGCCCGTACCCAAGTCCGAGCCATGTTCGACACTTCACGCCCCATTGTAGCCTTACTTCCGGGAAGCCGCCATCAAGAAGTCGACCGCCTATTGCCCGTCATGTTGCGCGTAGCTCCTCACTTTCCGCAATGCCAGTTTATCGTAGCCTTAGCCCCCTCTTTGAGCGATACGGCTATGCAATCGTATACGCATCTTCCCAATGTGATGTTGGCCAGTGGGGTAACCTACGATTTGCTCGCGCATGCATCGGCTGCACTGGTCACTTCGGGAACGGCCACCTTAGAAACGGCTTTGTTTGGCGTGCCACAGGTCGTATGCTATAAAAGCAGCTGGATCTCTTACCAGCTGGCTAAGCGATTTATTCGAGTGCCTTATATTTCGCTGGTGAATCTTATTCTCGGAGAAAAAGTGGTGGAAGAAAAAATTCAGCATCAGGTCAATGAGCAAGAGCTTGTAGAAGCCCTGTATACGCTATTGTACGATGAGCAAGCCAGAAGCCGTATCCAGCAGGCTTATGCAAGGCTATGGGAACTGCTCGACACGGGTAATGCCGCTCAACATGCAGCAGAAAAGATCATGGCATTCACCACAAATGCTTTAACAAACGTACCAGCAAGATGATGACCGCCACTAAAAACAGTAAAATAGAAATGCGATTCATGCTGTGCATGAGAAAAATATTGGTATTGTGAGGGGCTTCAGGGTCGGGTTTGCGCAGATACAGATACCGAAGAATTTGCTGCCAAATACTTTTCATAGTACATCGGGTTGCAGTAGACCAACAAATTTAAGAAGGGTTGAAGGGATTTGGAGGAAATGTGTAAAGCTGAGGCCTAAAGCTTGAATCGTGGGTTTGGCAAAAACCTTATCTTTGCAACCAGTTTGGGGGTTTAGCTCAGCTGGCTAGAGCGTTTGCATGGCATGCAAAAGGGCACCGGTTCGAGTCCGGTAACCTCCACCAATCTGCCCTTGAAAGTTCTTCTTTCCTTATCAGATAAGCTTTTCTACTACGCTCACTTCGATACACTATTGCTACTCAGTGACTGTGCAGTTGTACCAACCGACCTTCAGAAAAATGGTGTTGATTTTAGTTATTTTTCTGACAGTCTTGAACTTTCTTTGCTTCTTTCTTTGTGTCAAGACAAAGAAAGAAGGAACATGCCCCAGCTATTTTTCTGGCAGTCTTGAATTTTCTTTGCTTCTTTCTTTGTTTCAAGACAAAGAAAGAAGGATTGTTGTTCATAAATTGTATCAAAAAATTTTAGTCCTCGAAATTTTCATAA
>JAIMAQ010000007.1 GCA_023511875.1 Thermoflavifilum sp. | reverse complement strand
GGCTTCGGTGTAAATGTAAATAACTCTACTGGAGTGATCACTGCCGATACTACCTCCGGTAAGCTGGCTACACAGAACTATGTAAACAATAGATACACAGGAGGCACTGGTATAAGTGTGAACAACTCTACAGGAGTGATCACAAACACAGGCGTAGTAACAGAGACAGACCCTGTCGCTAACGCCAAGAGCGTGAGCGTGACGGCGGGATATGGCCTAACAGGTGGGGGGAGTAATACTTTGGGTAATAACCCATCATTTACGTTGAATGTAGACACTACCAAGTTAGCGACTCAGAATTATGTGAATAACAGATATACCAGTGGCTTTGGCGTCAACGTAAACAATTCAACTGGAATAGTGTCAGCAGATACGACGAAGGTAACAACGATGAATTATGTAAACAACAGGTATACAAGTGGCTTCGGTGTGAATGTAAATAATTCTACAGGCGTTGTTTCTGCAGATACAACTAAAGTAACAACCACCAACTATGTGAATAATAGATATACCAGCGGCTTCGGTGTAAATGTAAATAACTCTACTGGAGTGATCACTGCCGATACTACCTCCGGTAAGCTGGCTACACAGAATTATGTAAACAATAAATTTTCTGGTACTCCAAATTACCTGGCTGTTTTCACGGGAAGCAATAGCTTAGGGAACAGCATCGTTCAACAACCCGACATTCATAATTTATTTGTCAATGGCACTCTTCATTTGGCCTCGGGCAACACTGGAGATACCATTTCTGCCAATAACACCGCAGGATTAACCCTAGAATCTAGAGGAAATCTATATGGGCGAGTATTATTAACCCTTCAAAACATTACCGGCTCAAATGGCGCTGTCTTTCAAATGCCCGACCCTGGCAGTCCTCAATTGGTTGATTTCGCTTTTAAAGTCGTAAGTACGCAACGGAATATTCGTTTTGAAACCAGACCCACTTATGTAAAATCAGGAGGCCCTGAGTTTCATATTGGAGGAACAAGCCCAGACAACCCCCAACTACTGGTTGCCGATAACTATGGTGCTTTCCAGAATGCCCTGAGCATAGGTAAATACACTACGCCTGGCTATACATTAGACGTAAATGGCACAGGAAATTTCACAGGTAGCTTAACGTTGGGTAGCGCCCTGATAGCTAGCGGCAGTGCGGGTACCACTGGTCAAGTGCTGGTATCGCAAGGAGCAGGCAATGCCCCTCAATGGCAAAACCCCTCTACAGCCTTGAATGCCTGGTCGCTCACAGGCAATGCGGGCACTACACCCGGCACCAATTTCCTGGGCACAACAGACAACCAGGATCTGGTATTTAAGACGAATAATACCGAACAAATGAGAATTACTAATGCCGGCAATGTTGGCATCGGCACCAGCAATCCCCAAGCCAATCTCCATGTGATTGGGAGTTTCGAATTGGGCGCCAATGGAACGCCTCTGACTAATATCATCAAAACCAGTGTGACGCCGTCTGTTCCTTTTAATTTTAATTTTGATTGGACAACAAGCAAAAAGATATCTGTGACTGTTACAGGTGCTAATCCAGGCAACATTGTAATTGTCAACCCACGGGGAGGGCTTCCCACTCACTATGGCATAGGGTGGGCAGCTGTTACTGCACCTAATACAGTTACCATAAACATTATTAACACTGGCAACAACGATGCAAATCCCTCGACTCAAAATATCACATTCGACATCCTCATCATCCAATAGCCTATGAGAAGGGTGGTGTGCACCATATTATTTTTCTGCTGTAGCTGGTGGGCTTCCAGAAGCCTGCAAGCACAGTCGTATGCAGCATATATCCCCGATCGAGGGCAATTGTTTGTTTTCCCTAACGACACGGTATCTATTTTTTCTCCCATGATCAACCACGGCAGCCTGGGTACACAGTCAGGCGCCGTAGTGAACTTCGCTGGCACGGCCTGGATCAACAGCCCACAAGCCAGCCTGCCCGATGAGAGCATAGATGGGCATTCTGGCCAGGGTGGCTTGTTTCGCTTCTTGCCCCCTCTTTCGGGCGGCCAGCAAACCATCGAGGGTGGTTTTTCGCTGGCTACTGATCAGGGTCCAGCATTTCCCAACCTGAGCATTGCTAATCAGCAAGGCGTATCGCTCGGCGATCTGGGCGACCTGCACGTGCGCCATGAGCTCCGCTTCGAAAGGGGGCGCCTTTACCTCAACGGCTGGAATCTGCTGGTGGGCGATGGCGACGCGGGCAACATCACGGGCTACGACAACCAACGCTACGTGGTGACCGACACCAGCGTTTTTGGCGGCATGCTCTATCGCGATCGTATTCAGCCAAGCGATAGTGCCGTGGCATTCCCTATCGGTACCGATGCCTATAGCTATTCGCCAGGAGCCGTGATGCTCACCCGTGGCAGCGGCCGCATGGGCATGCGTGTCTTCAACCATGTCTATACCCATGCCATCCGCGGTTCTGTAAACGACCTCGATTATGTCCGCAAAACCTGGTATATACAGGCCAGCAATGCCGACATGCAATACCATGTGCTGCTCCAACACCAGCAATCGGATGAAGGGCCTCGCTTTGCTGCTTATCGCGACAGTAGCTACGTATCGCTCTACAACCCCACAAAAGGGCTATGGGATGTCGACAGCATCAGCTTGGGTCGTGTATTCGGCGGACAAATTGCTTATGGCAACATTCGCCTCAGTGATAGCTATATGAATCTTCGCCAGCAGCTCCATGCCCCTAACCTCAATAACTCTACTGCAAGCGGTCAATATCTTTCGGTATCGACACTCATCTACAGTGGTGATGTGTGCCCCTCGGTCCACTACAACGATCTGCTGGCCGTGCGCACCAGTCCCGATTATGTAGAGTTGTTCTGGCATAGTGTGGGCGAGCGCAACATGGCCTACTATGTGGTACAACGGCAAATTCAGGGAGAGGCCAACTTTCAAGATATTGATACCATTAAAAGCCAAGCTGCCGGCGGGTTCAGCTCATCAATGCTCTATTATCACCTCAACGACTACAACCCCACCGATCAATGGAGCTATTACCGCCTCAAGATGGTGGGGCTTAGTGGCTGTATTCGCTACACCAGCATCATGAAGGTGCCCTGGGCTATCCAGATCCTGATTACCCCGAACCCCAACAATGGGCAATTTGCTGTGCACCTGCGTAATGTGAAACATCCTATACGCATGCTGCTCATAAACGTGCCCGGTGAAGTGCTTAAGCAATGGACGATAACGCGAGATCAAGATATCCAGGTGCAACAACTTTCAGATGCTACCTACTTTATAGAATTCTATGATGCGCGCGACAACAGCTATATAGGCCAGCAAAAGATTGTGGTGATCCATTAAACCCTCGCCTTCTCTTTTTGTCGAAACCCGATTTCATGGCCATCCCTACTTAGGTTTAAATGGCTATAGCCATAAAGCTTTGTGCCATGCATACTTGAGTGAGATGAAAAACGATTTGCTGTTGAATAGCGGCCAAATTTTATCTATCTTACAATAATGCCAGTGTATTGGAAAATATCGGTCAAGCGGCGTCGATGGGGTTTTTCAGAAATTCCCATTGGGCGAGCTAGCGCCGCTACCCGCAGCGGCTATCGATACCAGCTCTGTTGGCTGGTGTGCTGGGTATGGAACGATCAACTAGAAGCAACTGTGCTAGATTACCTTTGTACAAGTACATGCTTGCCGATCCATATAATGAACATCCCTTTGACCCAAACCTTATACTTAAGCAAACCATGGCTAAATGCGATCGCCTATTAAAACCTTTGAGGAGCTTGCTCATTAGGGTGTCTGGCAGAAGTGACATTGATCATGACGGGTGGAGAAATCATTGGCAAAGCTCATCTACAGCTGCTTTATTCAAGCAGATGCTCAGCAGTTACTCAACTAAAGTATACGTTCAATTGTATACTTCTAGCAATGTTTTAGCGGCTACAGCGTTTTTATATGGATTAGCCGATGATGAGCTTACTACAGGTGAAAAGAACGATCATGATCCGCATTACCCCGTGATCAATGCCGCCAAAGCCATTGTATTAGCTATGTAAAATACTTCATACACATATGTTGTTGCATTTATTCAAAAAATCTCATCTTCAACCCACCCAACCGTTTCAGCTAAGGGCAGTTGTTCTCATGTATCACCATATTGGACAGGTACACCGTTCCGACCCATGGAACATGAGTGTGGATCTTGCAGCTTTTGAACAACAATTACAATTGCTGGCATCGGCTTTCGAGGTGAGGCCGTTGAGCGAAATCTTAAATGTTGTCCAGGCCCAACAAGTTGGAAAGCAAATTGTGTGTTTGACTTTCGACGATGGATATGCAGAGCATTATACGCAAGTGTTTCCGTTGTTACAGCGTTACAAGCTACCTGCTACTTTTTTTATTCCTTCGGCTTACCTACAGCCCGATTACTTATGCTGGTGGGAAGTGGTAGATCATGTATATCTCGACCATGATCCTGTGCCCCCCATAACAGATGTGTTGCCCCGCCGTGATGTATTCGACGAACAAGCCCGATCGAGCCTATTGGTCACCCAGCCTAGCGATGCCATGGTTGCCTATCATGCTTGGCATGTACGGATGAAGGCCAATCCTCGGCAAGAACAGCGATGGGCACGAGAACTATTGCGCAGATGCGGGCACGCTGCAGATGTATTGCCTCCTATGCTCACCGAAAACCAGCTGCTGGAAATGGCTGCCGACCCGCTTATTAGCATTGGTGGACACGGGTTTCATCACCACGCACTGGGCTTGATGTCGCGCCGCCAGCAATGGAAAGAGATCATCACCAATAAGCAACACCTTGAAACCCTGCTGGGTAAGCCCATTGCATACTTTGCTTATCCCCATGGGCATTACAACGAATTCACACCAAAACTCGTTCAAAAAGCCGGCTATCGATTGGCTTGTTCCACATCCACAGATCTCGATACACCAGACATTAACCCTTATGAAATACCTCGCGTTTGGGCTCAAAACTGGACTGCCGAAGAGCTGGAGCTATTGCTAGAGAAGCTTTTTCAGATGATGGAGTAAACGAGGTATATCTCAACATAACCTGTCAAAGCATTTAATAATCATTAAGGTTACTCCGCTCATGCCTTTTATGGTAGTCGTTTCCTGATCAGCAACCCATAAGCAAAAACACAATGGTTTGCTTAAATTTTTTCTCATACAGCTCGGGAATTTTTATTATTATCGTGCCCTGATCTGATTATTTTTAGATAAAAATTCCACTACCATGTCGTTGAGCTTGCGTATTCGCCTTTCTCTGCTCATGTTCCTCGAGTTTTTTATCTGGGGAGCTTGGTACACCACCATTGCCGTGTTTATGTCGAATCACGACATGAAAAACATCACCCAATGGCCCTTTACGGTTAACCCCATTGCGGCTATCATTGCTCCTTTTTTTGTGGGATTAATTGCCGACCGCTATTTTGCAACAGAGCGTGTGCTGGGAGTGCTCCATTTGTTGGGCGCCTTGTTTATGTTTCTCACCCCGCAGGCTGTAGGGCATCCTTTGCTATTTATCTTGCTGCTACTGGCCTACAATATTTGCTACATGCCTACCATGAGCTTGGCCAATAGCCTTACCTTTCATCACATCACCGATCAGGAGAAAAATTTCCCTACCATTCGGGTGTTTGGCACGATTGGCTGGATCGTAGCCGGGCTTGTCATTAGTTTCGTGCTGGTGTATTTCGTGAAAGGCGACCTGCGTCCTGAGCAAACGGCTTTGCCTTTGTACCTTACCTCAGCAGCAAGCTTGGTTTTGGGGCTATATAGCTTTAGTTTGCCCCATACACCACCGCCAGCAGCTGGCAAGGTCGTTTCTATTCGCAGTATAGCCGGCATCGATGCCTTGCAACAGCTGGGGAGTAAACCTTTTTATATTTTTCTCCTTTGCTCGTTTTTGATCTGCATTCCGCTGGCAGCTTATTACAATTTTACCCAGCTCTTCCTCGAAGGCACTGGCTTTAAAAACATTGCTGCTACACAAACCATTGGCCAGATGTCGGAATGGATTTTTATGTTGCTCATGCCGATATTTTTCCGCCGCTTAGGCGTGAAATGGATGCTGGCTATGGGCATGCTGGCCTGGACAGTACGCTACGCACTATTTGCCCTTGGCGCTCCCCATGAAGTGGTGTGGATGATCATTCTCGGTATTGCTTTGCATGGCATCTGTTACGATTTCTTCTTCGTGACCGGACAGATCTATGTAGATAAAAAATCTACACCAGAGATTCGCGGACAAGCACAAGGACTTATTGTGCTGGTCACCTATGGAGTGGGCATGCTTATTGGTGCGCAAATAGCAGGTGCCGTATACAACAGCTTCTTGGGCACTGCCGATAAACTCACCCTTAGCCAATGGAATCAATTTTGGTGGCTCCCTTCGGTGTTTGCCTTGATCGTGTTGATATTCTTCGTATTGGCTTTTCAAGATCGTAAAGTAGAGCAACAAGTGATCACAGAAAAAACGGAAATAGCTTAGAACACGTTAAAAATATTTGCTATGGCTGGTATTGCTATATTAGGATCTGGTTTCATTGCGCGTTTTTATGCGGATGCTCTTGTGAGCCATCGCCGCCCAGATCGCCTGGTGAGCGTATACTCACGACGTACAGAAAGCGCCGAACATTTTGCACAAGACTATCAAGTGCCTGTCTGGACTACAAATATGCAAGAAGCGATCAGTCGGCCCGAAGTAGATATCGTCTGCGTATGCTTGCCTAATCATCTGCACGAAGAAGCTGTCATGGCTTGTGTACAGGCCGAAAAAGCGGTGATGGTGACTAAACCTTTGGGCAGAAATGCCCAAGAAGCCAAGCGTATGCTAGAAGCAGTAGAAAAAGCAGGTATCTTCCACGGTTATCTGGAAGATCTGGTATACACCCCCAAAAGCCTAAAAGCTCAACAACTGATTGCACAAGGCGCGTTGGGGCGCATTCTTTGGGCTAAATCACGAGAAACGCATCCTGGCCCCCATAGCGAATGGTTTTGGAATAAAGAGCTGGCAGGTGGAGGCGCTATCCTCGACTTAGGCTGCCATTGCGTGGAAATAGCCCGCACCTATATCGGAAAGGATATCCGCCCCGTAGAAGTGATGTGCTGGGCCGATACCCAAGTGAAGCCTATCGATGCCGAAGATCATGCCATTGGATTGGTCAAATATGCTAATGGCGCCATCGGACAGTTTGAAGTGAGCTGGACCTTCCGAGGTGGACTAGACCTGCGCGACGAAGTGATGGGCACCGAAGGCACCATCTGGATCAATAATTTCCTACGCACGGGTTTTGAAGTATTTACCTCTGGAAAAGGAGCAGGCTATACCGCCGAAAAAGCCGAAAGTGAGAGTGGCTGGCTTTTCCCCGTAGCCGACGAGCCCCACGAGCTCGGCTACAACCACATGTTTACCGATATGCTCAACGCCTGGGAAGAAAAACGATCTCCTAAAGAAACTTTTTACGATGGATATATCGTAAATGCTATCCTAGATGCAGCCTATCGCTCGGCAGCTAGCAAACAATGGGAACCCGTGCAACTCGAGATCTGGCGCGGCAAAACAGAAGTGGAGCAACAGAAAGAACTGCCCGACTTCGATGAACAATATTTTTTGGTCAAAGAAGAAATCACCCATTACGGCGCCCGTAAACTGATCTTAAAAGATAAACAAACGGGTGAGATCGTAGAAAGGGTACTCACCTAAGTCCACACATCCATACTTCTCTCGTAAATATGCCTCTTTCCTTGAGGCCATGTAACTTTTTTCTCCCCACCTCACTCTTTTAAGGTGTAATGTTTTTTCTTCATCTTAAATCTTCATCAACCATGAATACTAAATGGTCAACAATTGGCTGGGGTGCCGTAGCACTCATCTGCAGCAGCTTCTTGAGCACTGTTCAAGCACAAACTCCCAAACTCAGCGATCCCGAAATCGCATCTGTAGCTGTGACCGCCAATCAGGTCGACATTGATTATGCAGGCATTGCCCTGAAAAAAAGCCATAGTGCCGACATTCGCAATTTTGCCCAAACCATGCAACGCGATCACCAATCGGTGATCAACCAAGCCGTGGCACTAGTGAAAAAGCTACACGTAACGCCTCAGGATAATACCGTAAGCCAATCATTGAAAAAGCAAGAAGCCCAAACGGCTAAAATGCTTAAATCCAAGACGGGACGAGCTTTCGACCAGGCTTATATCGAAAATGAAGTGAATTATCACCAGGCGGTGATTCAAACCGTAAAAGATGTACTCATTCCCCAAGCACAAAATGGCGAACTCAAATCCTTGTTAGAAAAGGTTTTGCCTATCCTGCAAGAACATTTGCAACATGCTGAAAATATTGCAAACCAATTTCGCTCCTGATGAACCATACAAAGAATATGAAACACATGTGGGAAGGATGTAGCTCGAAGAAAATGAGATCACTCGTGTGGATCATGGTAGCCCTGCTGTGGCTGGGCTGCCATCCTTCCCATCCCAACCAGCAAACCACTGAAATAGCCGTAGATACCGTTTATATCAGAGGGTTAAAATTTATTCCAGATACGTTATTCATTTCTGGCCCAACGCGTGTGGTATTTGTAAATCAAGATATCGTTGTGCATAATGTTACCCAACTCGATTCGGCTTGGGCTTCTCCCAATCTCCTTGCAGGTGATACTTGGAGTAAAATATTTGATCGTTCGGCTAATTATTTCTGTACCTTACATCCTACGATGAAAGGTTTTATCAGGAGTCAACAGTAGCAATAACCTTTTAGGAATGCGTGCATTTGATCACCAACAACAAAACCCATTCATGCGATGGAGACTTCAATAGATCATAGAGAAGATGAGGCCGTGATTCAAGAGATCTTAGCTGGAAATAAAGAACAATATGCCATTCTGGTGAGAAAATATAATACCATGCTTTATCGGATTGGTAAAGCTTATGGCCTTTCTGAATCAGATATCGAAGATGCTATGCAAGAAAGTTTTATTCAAGCATATCAACAGCTCATCCAGTTGAAACGCCCAAGAGCCTTTCAAAAATGGTTGGCTACGATAATGGTGCATATTTGCTACCATACCAAGCCATATATAACACCTGCAGAATTGCCTATGGATATGTTGGATAAGAAAACCACAACCGATATGGATAAACGCGATATCAAGCACTTGCTAGAACAGGCTATTCTGCAACTACCTCCTGCTTATCGATTGCCCTTTGTGCTGAAAGAATTAAATGGATATAGCCTGAAAGACACGGCTCAATTGCTACACCTCTCTTTGGTTAATACTAAAGTGCGGTTGTTTCGTGCTCGACAAATGTTGAAAAAAACCTTGCAACAACAAATCCCTGAGCAAGAGTTGCTCGCCTTCGAAGCTCCTCGTTGCGAACGACTTACCCAATCGATCATGCAAATCATAGCACAACCCGTCTCAATTTTGCAATAATTAATTTTAGATAAAAACTTCAAAACTATACGTACAATATTTCCTCGGTTATAAGCTGATCACATCAGCAATGTGTTTCTTTCTCACAAATGTATTTTTACAACAAAGTATCAATATGTGATCAGTTGCATAGCTTCAATCTAGCGATGCTTCACCCAATCTCTTTTATACCGTTGCCACACAATACCTGGTTTTCTTTCATGAAAATGGTTGGAGCGCTTGGGAAAATCACGATTTGCGCATATAATCCAACTTTTTAGGAGCTAAAAAATTTATCATCGGGTAATCAAAATCATAGAAAATAATTAGCCGGCTCATACAATCGTGTCGTATAGCCGGCTATGTGATACAAAAACCGTTAAATCCTATTCACCATGATATTTTATCTCATCGTAACTACCGAATAAGCTTTATGATACATCTCATCCCTCCACACATTTTTTAGAAAACATTTACTTACTTAAATTCATGCCATTGGATATGCTGGATATTCACTTTTAGTTGTTTCATATGCATCGCCAGGCACGGGATAATGTTTTCTTCCCCACACCCAATATACCAACAGCAATAGCAAGAAAATGGGGGGAATGAGTGCAGTAAATTCTACCCATTTCCCTCCAAAGAATCCTTTCATGCCCGATAGTTTATACTTGATGAGGTACATAGCAGGCACCAACACCAGCGTGAGGAAAGTAGCAAAGGCCAATCCAAAGATCATAGTCCAGCAAAGTGGTCCCCAGAAAGCTGCGCTATCGCCACCAAAGAAAATATGAGGATTGAAATCGGTAAACAGGGTGACAAAATCGATGTTCATTCCAAATGCAAGAGGAATCAAGCCTAAGATAGTAGCTGATGCCGTGAGCAAAACGGGTGTCATACGCACTCGACCAGCTTCTACCAAAGCTTCACGGATAGGCATGCCCTGCTCGAGCATAAGATCGGTAAATTCTACCAACAAAATCCCATTGCGCACCACCACTCCCGCCAATGCAACCATGCCCACACCCGACATCACAATGGAAATATTCATCTTAAACAGCGCTACCCCAATAAGCACACCTATCAAGCTAAACAACACTTCACTCAAGATGATGAGCGGCTTAGCTAGCGAATTAAACTGAGTGACTAAGATCAGGAAAATCAACCCAATGGCCACCAGCATAGCCGTAGTGAGGAAATGCATGGTTTCCTGTTGTTGCTCCTGATCACCTCCCATGCGAGCCGTGATGCCCGGTGGGAAAGGAAATCGTTTGATCGCCTCGGCCACCTGATGCACGACCTGATTGGGATTATACCCAGTGAGAATATTGGAAGAAAGGGAAATGATGCGTTTTTGATCTTTTCGCTTAATGCCCCCGTAAGTAGTGGCATACTGAATATCGGCAAATGTAGAAAGAGGCACCTGACGGATGATACCACCCACGGCCATATCGCGATAGGTGAAAATGAGATTACGCAACATATCTACATTATTGCGTTGGTTGTGTTGCAAGCGGAGTTCGATAGGATAATCTTCATCGGCTCGCGGATCACGAAAACGACTTACCTCAGTTCCAAAAATAGCCGTGCGTAAGGTTTGACCAATTAGCCCAGACGAAATTCCATTTCGATTGGCCAATTCACGATCTACATTAAATATCACTTCAGGCTTATTGTTGTGAAAGTCCGACTCTAAATCTTCAATACCCCCAATACCCTGTTGATCGATATAAGTTTTTAATCGTTCAGAAACAGCAATCAAGCTATCAAGGTCATCGCCTGTAATTTCTACCACTAAGGGCTTGGGCAGTGGAGGTCCACTCGATTCTTTATCCACGGTGATTTGTGCAGCTGGAATATCTCTTACTGCCTTTCGAATTTGGTTTAAATAAGTCCATGTAGAAATCCCATGTCGTTCATTATATGGCACAAACGCCACTGTAACCTTACCTTTATTGGGTTGCGTACCAAATGCATCGTCGCTGTTGGGATCGGCTGCACCCACTGCCACATTAGAAATCACCGAGCTCACAATAGGATTGTATTTATTATGTACAGGATCAATGCCCAAAACACTATCTACTCGGCGTTCTACTTCTTTCGTGACCAAATTTGTCGTGGCCTGATCGGTACCAATGGGCATGGTAATATACACATAGACAAAGTTGGGATCGGGATTGGGGAAAAAGATAACGGGTGGCTTGCGAATGGCGAAAAAGAAAATAGCCACGACAAACAACCCCACAGTGCCAAGCAATAACTTCACTGGATGGGCTAAAGCCCAACGTAACAATCGAGTATACGCATGTTGAAAAGCTGGCCAGGCTCGATGTTGAAAATGATGTACCCAACGCTCTATGATCAATCGGTATAACAAATGAATAGCCAGCATGATCACCGTGAAATTGGCTAAACCCAGAGCAGCTTTGCTACCAGCCAATAGTGCAGCCGAATAAAAAATCAAGGCTATTGCGCCCATTATAATCGTGGTTACCGTCATCCCGCGTGTCCATTTTCCTCGATGCTTTCCCTCAGGATCATGAGGCTTCATGAAATCGACTGCAAATACAGGATTAATGATATACGCTACAAACAAAGAAGCCAATAGGGTAGTGATCAAAGTAACGGGAAGGAAAAACATGAACGAACCCACTACCCCTTTCCAGAAAGCCAATGGAATGAAAGGAGCCAAAGTAGTTAAGGTCCCCGCCAGTACGGGAAGAAAAACCTCGCCTGTGGCTATCTTAGCCGCCTTTCGAATATCCATTGCTCCATTGTTGAAAATACGATGGGTGTTTTCGATAACCACAATCGCATCGTCGACAACAATTCCTAATGCCAACAGGAAGGAAAACAACACAATCATGTTTAACGTAAACCCATATACCGGCATCAACACAAAAGCCAAAAACATTGACAGCGGCACCGATAAGCCCACAAAAACGGCATTGGTGGCGCCCATGAAAAAAGTTAAAATCACCACTACCAAAATAAATCCGATGATAATGGTATTGATCAAATCGTGCAATGTGGTACGAATTCGATCTGATTGATCACCAGTAATTACAATGTTGAGATCTTTCGGGAAATTATGCACTTGCATGTCGTTGATCACTTCCCGTACATGATTCGATGCATCAATCAAATTGGCGCCGCTTCGCTTCACCACGTTGAGCGTAATCACATTCTTGCCATATAAACGCGCATAACTCTCTTGCTCCTTAAATGTATCTACTACTTGTGCTATATTTTTCAAATACACTTCTCCTCCCGTTGGTGTACGCACTATGAGATTGGCTACTTGTGCAGGATTAGTAAATTCTTGTTTTACCGTTACATCTCTATCCACACCATCCATCTTGACGTTGCCGCCTGAAATAGTATGGTTTTCATTGGCAATAGCCTGTTGAATATCGCTAAACGAAAGCTTAGCAGCCGCCATCTTATTCATGTCGACATTTACTTGTAATTCGCGATCCAGTGCACCCACTTCATCGACACGACTAATTTCTGGCAAACTCTCAATGCGATCTTTCAGATCATCCGCAAATTTTTTGAGCTTTTTTAAATCATAATTACCATAAATGTTTACATACAGAATAGGTAGATCAGATAAATTGATATCGAGCACATCGGGAGCTTGCGGCAAATCTTTTGGAAAATTGGTAGAAGCCCTGGCTTTATCTACCGCATCTTTTACATCTTGTTTAGCCGTTTTGATATCTACATCTGTATTAAACTCAATCTTTACCAGCGAAAAATCTTGGAAAGAATTGCTAGTAATATGTTTTACTCCTTTAATGGTTTTGCACTGTTTTTCAATTTCCTTCGTGACTAGTTTCTCCATATTTTCAGGAGAAGTGCCGGGATAAGTAGTGGTCACATAAATCGTAGGAATTGTAATCTCAGGAAATTGTTCTTTAGGCAAATTGATATATGCAAAAATGCCGGCCAATGTGAGGATAATGGTAAACAAATAAATACTCGTGCGATGATCAATTGACCAGCTAGAGGGCTTAAATTCTTTGAAAATATCTTTCATAACACACACATTAAACGGTATGCTTTAAAAATATCAATGAACAATTTGTATGGGTGAATGATCTTCTAGATCGAGATATCCATTTATTATCAGTTGATCACCCGGTTTCAAGCCACTGACTATCTCTACGCGATCTTTGTATGCTTTCCCTATTACCACGTTTACCTGTCGGGCATAATTACCTTCTGCTATAAAAACATAATTGCCCGATTCGGTTTGTTGAACTACATTGATCGGTACCACAATTGCACGGGGATTCACATAATTTACCACCCGAATCACCGCCATCATATTAGGTTTAAAAATTGAATTTGAGGGCAACTTAATTTCTACTTGAAAAGCCCGACTGTTGGGATCAATTACATTCGATACATAGCTCAATCGTGTATGCAAAGTATCTTGCGCATCGGGGAAGATTACTTCTACTGGATCTCCTTGATGAACCTGTGTAATATAGTTTTCACCTATTTCGGCTTTTACCCGTAAATCATGTAAATTCACCACACGAATCGTACTCATGCCTGGCGAAACGGCTTGACCTATCTTCAAATCTATTTCATCTACTCTTCCATCAATGGGAGAAACCATTTTATACAAGGCAAGTTGTGATTGTATAACGTCTATTTGCTTTTGTATGTTTTCGTAATTATTTTTTGCTTGCAGCAATTGCACTTCAGTACCAATTTTTTGCGACCAAAGATTTTGTTGCCGTTGATACAAGTCGCGCGCAAACTCCAGTTGCGTTTGCAATTGGGCCAACTGCTGACGCACTACTTTATCGTCTAGTTGTGCTAATACCTGTCCTTTATGCACTTGCTGCCCCACGTGCACATAAATAGCTGTTACAATACCCGACATTTCTGGGTTTACATTCACATTTTGCTGAGCATCCACATGGCCTTGTACTTCAATATAATTCTTGAATACTTGTGGTTGCAAGGTAATCACAGACACAGGCGTGGCTGTTTTTTGTGTGGTTGGCAAAGACTGTCGCAGAGATTCAATTTCCTGATTGATACGATCGCGTTCTGCCAGCAGTTTTTGCAATTGCTGCTCCTTTGAAAGATGTTGATCGGTTTTGGCATTGCATGCAGAAAAGAACCAAATGATTCCCACGGAAGCCATCAACCACAAGACACGATGAAAAGCATTTTTAATCAGCATAGACACCTAATTTTTTATAGTTTACCAATTGCTTTTAAATAATCGATTTTAGCCAGCATAGCATTATAAAGTGCTGTATAATAATTCAGCTGAGCTTGCTGCATATCTCCTTCAGCATTGTTGATTTCAATGGTTGAACCCACACCAGCTTCATATTTCTTAATGGTTTGTTCATATACTTCCTGAGCGAGTTGCATGTTTTTTTGTTGCGAAGCCACGTTTAACAAATAATTACTCAAATTTGTGCGCGCTTGTTCAAGCTCTAATCGCATGCTTTGATCGAGTAATTGCAATTGAATCTGCGTTTTCTTTACATTGAGATTTGCTTGATCTATCCGATTCTTCTTTTGAAATCCTTCAAACAATGGTACAGAAAGATTTAATCCCACATAAAAGCTTTTAAACCAAGGCTCATTATGGTCAAAAAGATTGAATGTAGTACGTGAAGCAGTGATCCCATAATTAGCACTAGCAGATAACGATGGTAGCCAGGCAAGTCGATATCGTTTCAAATCATATTGGTTAACGCGTAACTGCGTTTGCAAGGTTTGGTAATCAATACGTTGATGAAGATCAACGGGTTGATTTTGCAATAAATCGCTTTGAACATCATTAAATGTGAGCGAATCGGTTAGTTCTAAGCTATCGGTCAAAGGCATGCCCATCTGGAATTTCAATAACTGATCACTGAGCGTTACCATATTTTGCATAGTAATGCGTTGCGCTTCTAGATTATTGAGTTGTACTTGTAAGCGATCTACATCTAGTTTTTCAGCAAATCCATTTTGGTACATAATACGCGTGTCGTGCAACAATTGTTGTAAACGCTGTATATTATCTTCCACTACTTGCAACTGCTTACGCGCAATCCATACATTATAATATGCTTTCGACACAGTTACTTTCAGATCTCGTTCGGTGCGTTTCACATTTTTTTGTGCGAGTTCTAAGATCGTTTGTTTGGCTTGCAAAGCCACAAATACACTCGGATCAAACAAGGTTTGGGAAACATTGACACCTGCATTCACGTTGTATTGTGTGCCAAATTGAACCGGAGTTAACCCACCTTGTGGAATGGGCGTATTTTGCGGAATCAAATTTTCTTTTTTCAAAATGCCATATATAGCAGGCGAGAACACGTCGGGAAACAAGGTGGTGGGCAATTTTAAATAATCCTGAAACTGCCCACTAGCCGTTATCCTAGGCAAGGCCAGCCCAGTGACCTCCCGTTCTTTGGCAGCCGTGATTTGGGCATCTATTCGAGTGCTTTGTGTATTTAATTCGTGTGCAAGGGCATAGGCAATACAACTATCGAGCGAATAGCGATGAACAATTAATTGGCTGTTTTGTGCATATGCTCCTACCCATAACATCATCAATAAGCTAATGGAAATTACACGACGAATAAGCCTATTCATAATCACTTGTTTACGATTTGCTAAATTGTTTCTCATATTGCTGAATGCGTTCATAACCTTTGGGAGTGGCAATGCCATATAAATAATGTAGCATGAGCTCATGCTGCACTTCATGTAAGGGAAATTGATCTTTGGGAAAAATGTCTTGATTCAATGGTATTAAGGCCGACTCGAGCCGAAAACGAGCAATGATTTCCATGTGTAAGTCGGACCTATAATAACCTTCTCGAATACCTCTTTGCAGGTTGCGCAAAATCAATTGTTTGGTATACATATGCTGATGCTGATCAAACAGCATAAAAGCATCGGGATGATAACGCTGCATTTCCACAAATACAATTGGATTGAGATTACGGAAAATGCCATCTAAATATTGAAACATTTGGAAAGTTTCATGAATCGCATCGTGAGCCTCCCGGCAAATGAGCTCGCATTGCTCCCGCATCTCTTCTGTAAATTGCTTGACTACCAGTCGTACCAACTCATTTTTGTCGCGAAACAATTGATAGAGCGTGCGCTTCGACATTCCTAAGTGGCGGGCAATTTCATCGACCGTCATGGTGCGTAACCCATAGGTCTGAAACAAGCGCCGACTCACTTGCAGCACCCGACTCACAACTGCATCATGTAC
This sequence comes from Thermoflavifilum sp., assembly GCA_023511875.1. Lineage (GTDB taxonomy): Bacteria > Bacteroidota > Bacteroidia > Chitinophagales > Chitinophagaceae > Thermoflavifilum. The sequence continues at coordinate 109,656 of JAIMAQ010000007.1, read as the reverse complement.
ATTTTTTTGTGTGGAAGTTTGTTTTTTAGGCATAGTTTCTCCATAAAAGCAACGCAAAACTATGAAAACTTTTCATTTCAAAAAAGTTTTCTAAATATCTTTTTTCTTAAAAACCCTAACCGCTCGCTCAGGTTGTACCTTTGCAGGTGTAAAAATTGTACTATGAAACGAAGACTCACCGCTGGAGGAATTGTGAAATATTTTTTTCAAGGCCTCTTGGTGCTGGCGCCTATTACCATCACCATCTATGCACTATACTGGATTTTCACTACAATCGATAATTTATTCCCCAAGGAGCTCGTTCCCGCTGCCTTCAGGATCAAAGGAATAGGCTTTATAATGGTTATTTTATTCGTCATCATCGTGGGCTATTTGAGCTCTTGGTTTATTATTGGGCGAATTTTTGATTTGTTTGATCGCATCTTAGAAAAAACCCCTTTCATCCGATATATTTACACTTCAGTGAAGGATTTGTTTGATGCTGTTGTAGGAGAAAAACGCAAGTTCGATCATCCCGTATTGGTAAGCATTTATGCTCCTGATGTTTGGGAGATTGGGTTTATTACCCAGGCCGATATGCAATGGTTAGGCATCGACGATCTAGTAGCCGTGTATGTTCCCCAGTCGTATGCCGTAGCAGGTAAAATGTACCTGGTGCGCAGAAGCCGCATACGACCCCTCAACCGGGTGAGTGCTGGCGAGGCTATGAAATTTGCGGTATCGGGTGGAGTGGTCAACATGTCTATTTTTGACGTCGCCAATGCAGATCAGCCCCAACACATATGAAATCGTATTTACCGTATAGCCTTTGCCTTGGCTTATGTTTAGCCATCTTATTGCCTCATCGGCTCACTGGATGGGGGTTTTTTGCCCACACCCTTATTCATCATCAAGCAGTGTATAGTCTGCCCCCAGAAATGCTGGTGCTATACAAACCTTATCAAGAATTTCTCACCGATCATGCAATAGATGCCGATCGCAGAAAATTTGTTTATCCTGCTGAGGCTCCGCGTCATTATTTCGATGCCGACCTATACGACGCTCATCAATGGCCCTGCAGCTGGACAGAAGCCCAACAACGCTGGCCCAAAAACATTCTCGACAAAAATGGCATTTTGCCCTGGAATACCATGCAGGTATATTATCAGCTGGTCAACGCCTTCCGAGCCTGCGATGGCCAACAAATTTTGAAGCTCTCGGCCGATCTTGGACATTATATTGCCGATGCCTGTGTGCCACTGCATGCTTCTAGCAACTACGACGGCCAACTTACCGGACAAAAAGGTACGCATGCCCTCTGGGAAACCTATATTCCGGAAAGACTATCCCCCCAGTTTAAACTTTGGGTGGGAAAAGCAACATTTCTCCCACAGCCTGATGCAACACTTTGGCAACTTATTCGTGAGAGTGCTCAAGCCGCCGATACCGTGCTTCGGGTTAGGCGCTTACTCGATGCCCAATTTCCCCGCAAACTAAAACGAACATATTACCTAAAAAACCATAAATGGATACGCGGCTATAGCACTGCCTATCTCGAAGCTTATGAGCAAGCTATGCACCACATGGTAGAACGCCGAATGCGTCTTTCTATATCCATGGTTGCCAACTTTTGGTACACCGCCTGGGTCAATGCCGGGCAACCCGATTTACACAAATGCCTGAACGTTCACTTCAACCAAGCCGATAGCTTAGAATGGCAACGATTGCAACACATCGAATGGAAAGAACGATCGGAAATAATAAGCCCTTTTAAAGAATAAAAAAGAGTTCTACCTTTACGTCGCCTGTTAAAAAACCTTATACCTTATATCAATCCTATTTAATAATTGAGCAATACAAATTCGTCATTTTCTTCTTTTGATATTTTCATCCGTGAAGAAAATGAAAAAAATGAAAACCCATTGTTGTTAACCCTAAAGAAAATACTTAACCATATCTTATCAGTTAATTTGATTTAAACGGATGCAGGTGCACAACTTTAATGCAGGCCCCTCAATGTTGCCCAACGAGGTGCTCTATAAAGCCAGTAAAGCATTGATAGACTTTGATGGCTTGGGCATGTCTATCCTGGAAATTTCCCATCGTAGCGAGGCGTTTCTGCAGATCATGGCAAATGCCAGAAGCTTGGTACGAGAACTGATGCAACTCGACGATGATTTTGAAGTTCTTTTCCTACACGGCGGCGCAAGTACACAGTTTATGCAAGTACCTTTTAACTTGCTAGATGAGCACGAAACCGCGGGCTATATTGACACTGGAGTATGGGCGAGCAGAGCTATCCACGAAGCTAAACTGTTTGGAAAAGTAGAGATTGTAGCCAGCTCGGCAGATCGCCAATATAGCTATATTCCCAAATCATTTACTATCCCTGAAGGTATTAAGTATTTGCATATCACCACCAATAATACGATTTACGGCACCCAATGGCATCAAATTCCTGAAGTCAACGTGCCCCTGGTTGCCGATATGAGCAGTGATATTTTTAGTCGCCAGCTCGATTTCAATCGTTTTTCCCTGATCTATGCAGGCGCCCAGAAAAACATGGGCCCTGCCGGCGTTACCTTGGTAGTGGTGAGAAAAAGTATATTGGGTAAGGTAAGCCGCAAAATACCCACTATACTCGATTATCTTGTGCATATCCAACATGAATCGATCTACAATACCCCTCCCGTGTTTGCGGTGTATATTTCTATGCTCACACTCAGCTGGCTGAAAGAACAAGGAGGTATCGCCGCTATAGAAAAACGAAATGAACAAAAAGCTGCTTTACTGTATAAAGAAATCGACGAAAATCCTTTATTCCGTGGCACAGCCGCACCTGAAGACCGCAGTAAGATGAACGTGTGTTTTGTGATGAACGACCCCTCATTGGAAAAAGAATTTCTGGAGTTTTGTAAGAAAGAAGATATTGTGGGCATCAAGGGGCATCGGCTGGTAGGCGGTTTTCGGGCTTCTATTTATAATGCCATGCCCCTTGAAAGCGTGCAATACTTGGTAGAAAGCATGCGTTACTTTGCCCGTAAACATGGCTGATGAATCTAAAACCTGAAGAAGATATGGTTGTAATTCGCCCATTTAGATCTATTTTACCTCAACCCGATAAAGCTTCTCGCATTGTATCGAAGCCTTATGATGTACTAAGTGCAACAGAAGCAGCAGCAATAGCTCGTGAAAATCCCGATTCATTTTATCATATCTCTAAACCTGAAATCCATTTCCCAGAATGGATAGAGGCACACTCCCCTTTTCCCGATTTCGTATATGCCGAAGGAGCACAACGCCTCCAACAATTTCTACAGCAAGGAATATTGATGAGAGACACGGCTCCGCATTATTATATCTATACCCAGCGCATGCGCCATCCCTTTGAAGCGCGAATGCTGGAACAAACGGGATTGGTATGCCTTTCGGCATTAGCCGATTATGAATTGGGCAAAATCAAAAAACATGAGCTCACCAGGCCAGATAAAGAACAAGATCGGATCCAACACATTCGGTTTACCCAAGCCCAAACCGGTAACGTATTCTTGGCCTATCGCCCCTTACCCACTCTCGATGCCTTGATTGAAAAATGGAAATCTACTCACAGCCCTGCTTACCATTTCTTAGGAGAAGACGGGGTTGAACATGTAGTGTGGATAGTAGATCATCTCACGGCCATAGCTCAGATTACCCATATAGTGGAAAACCAAATCCCTGCTACTTATATTGCCGATGGGCACCACAGAGCTGCTTCTGCTGCCCGCATTCGGGAAGAAATGCTGCAACAAAATGCCATAAACTCCGCATCTCCCTATCAATATTTTTTAACCACTTTATTCCCCGCCAATCAACTGTTTATCATGGAATACAATCGATTGGTAAGGGATTTACTTGATATGTCGCCCGAAAGCTTCCTTTCTCGATTGCAGAACCTATTCGACATTGTTGGACCACAACAAACTGCTTTTCGCCCACAACATCCACACGAAATAGGCATGTATCTGCAGCAAAAATGGTATGGCTTGCGCATCAAACCTGAGCAAATTCCTGATGATCCTGTAGAATCGCTCGATGTTCATTTGCTGCAACGCCTGGTATTAGATCCTATATTGGGAATTACCGATCCACGTACCAATGAGCGAATTGAATTCGTAGGAGGCATAAGGGGTACAGACTTTTTGGAAAATCGAGTAAACAGTGGAGAAATGGCAGTCGCCTTTTTGCTACATCCCGTAACCACCGAACAACTCTTTGCTGTAGCCGATCAGGGAAAAATCATGCCGCCAAAATCAACATGGTTTGAACCTAAGCTACCCGATGGATTGTTTATTCACTCGTTAGAGGAAAAAGCCATCGTGCATCCTGTGGAGCAATATGTTGCTGAGCAGTCGCAATTCTAATTGTAACCTTGTTTGAAGCATATTTTGCACAACATTCACTTCTAGATACTGGCGGTTAACAAGCATTTCTTTAGCTTTACCCCAAAACAGCTGCATGCGTGTGAAACAGGTTTTTCAAACCCTACTTTTCTGCATGGGTCTGGCAGGTATTTGGGCTATGCCAGCTTCCTCTCAGGCTACCTCATCCACGACTGAAGAAGACCGTGTACCTCCGCAGTATGCCACTGCACAACGTTTCATGAGTGCAGGTGATTATGCCAATGCCATCATTGTATTACGACAAATTGTTCAACAATATCCTGATAATCAACTCTATCAGCAAGACTTGGCTACTGCTTACTTGATGCGTAAAGACTACGACCGTGCCGAAGCCACCATAGCCCCACTGATCAAAAGCCGCGAAACCACTGCCCGCACTTATCAAATAGCGGCCGAGATTGCCGAATCGCGGCAAGACGACAAAAAAGCCATCAAGCTGCTCGAAGAAGGCATCAAGAGATTTCCACAAGAAGGTGCGCTTTACAATCAACTGGGTTTGTTGTATTTCAATCAGGATAAATACAAACCGGCTCTGCTCAGCTGGATCAAAGGCATTCAAATGGCACCCAATTATCCCAACAATTATTACAATGCGGCTCGCACCTATTACTATACCGACGACATGGTATGGACCCTTTTGTATGGAGAAATTTTTGTGAACATGGAAAGCTTTACCTTACGAACGGCAGAAATCAAGGGCATTTTGTTTGATACCTACAAACGACTATTTGCGAGTGGCATACTTTCCCAAGTGCCCCTGCCTGAGCCCAACACTCCAGCCAAGAATTTTCGAGAAGCTTTTCTAGAAACATTGGCCAAACAAGCTGCCGTGGTAAACACGGGTGTCACTCCCGAAACCCTTACCATGCTACGGATACGCTTTTTGCTCGATTGGGAGCAATATTTTGCCCATCAATTTCCATTTGCCCTTTTCGATTATCAGCGAGAAATGATTCAAGCTGAGGTATTTGAAGCTTATAACCAATGGCTATTTGGCCCCGCCGCAAGTGCAGCTGCTTTTCGAGAATGGATGGACTTGCATACAGAAAGCCTGCAAAAATTTTTATCCTACCATCAGCAACATCCTATCCAACTCGTTTCTGGCCAGTATTACAACGATGGGCATTTTGCCTTTCAACTCCATAACCCTTGAACAACAAATTTCATGGCCTCGATTCTGTTAATATTTCTATCTTTGCACAAATATGTTTTTGACGATGGAACCCAAAAGCTATGCACGTCATCCCTATCATGCTCCCAAAAAGTCCTTATTCTTCATACACCTAATTGTATATATTGTAGCCATGCTTATCCTTTGGCTAGTAGTCTATAAAACACACAATGCGCGCATGCAAGGTGATGTATATCCTTGGGAAGGATGGTTTTCAGGCACTTGGTTTTTGGTGTTAGTAGCGCATTTTTGTAACACGTTTTTCGACAACAACAAAGACAACCAGGATAAATATTACCTCAAATATCTCTGGGAAAAAGAACATTGAGCGCTTTACATATCCTATTGTAAAATCTTATTTGTTGGAAGGCCGGTTGATGAACCGGCTTTTTTATTGGCCTGCATTTCGGGAAAACATGTAATTTAAGGATTCAATAATTAGTCTATGCAGCCCACTACTCCTCAACGGTTGTTTGACTTGGCACTGATTCATCGATCGGATCCTATTCCCGATATGTTGGCCGCCAAAGAGCATGGCAAATGGCGCACTTATGCTACGCAGGAAGTACTCGAGTTAAGCCGGGCATTGGCCCGGGGCTTTCAGCAAATGGGCATTTCTCCACACAACTTTCAGCCCGAGTATCAAGATAAAATTGGCTTGATATCGGCCAATCGCCCCGAATGGGTCATTGTAGACTTGGCTTGCCAGATGTGCGGAGCCGTGTTGGTACCTGTATATCCAACTATTAGCCAATCGGAATTGCAATTTGTATTTCAGGATGCCGATGTAAAAATCATTTTTGCAGGTGATCTCTCCCTATATCAAAAAGTACAGCAAATCAGCCACCAGCTGCCACACTTGCAAGGCATATACAGCTTCGATCTATTAGAAAATATTCCACACTGGAAATCACTGCTGAGTGAGTCGAACGACGAACAACTCGAACGCACGATGCAAAGCATTGAAGCCCATCATTTGGCCACGATTATTTATACTTCCGGCACAACGGGCATCCCCAAAGGCGTCATGCTTAGCCACCGCAATATTGTGAGCAACGTATTGGCCTGCCGCCCATATCTACCACTATCTGCAGGAGCGCGTGCATTGAGCTTTCTACCCTTAAACCATGTATACGAACGCATGATTACCTATCTATACCTTTATTCAGGGGTTCCTATTTACTATGCCGAAAGCATGGATAAGATTGGCGACAACCTCAAAGAAGTACAACCCACTATTTTTACTACTGTACCACGCTTACTAGAAAAAGTATATGAAAAAATCGTTCAAGCCGGCTTGCAACTACATGGCCTGAAGAGATGGATATTTTTCTGGGCCCTTAACCTAGCGCGGCGTTATGAGCTTAGACCTTCACAACCTTTGCTATATCGCTTGCAATTGCAATTGGCCGACAAGCTGGTATATGCCAAATGGAGAGCGGCTTTGGGCGGTCGTATCCAAGCCATAGTCATTGGCTCTGCTCCTGCACAAATTCGCCTGTTGAAAATCTTTACTGCTGCAGGCATACCCTGCTTGGAAGGATATGGCCTTACCGAAACTTCACCCGTCATCAGCGTAAATCGCATTGAAATAGAAAATCGAATGTTTGGCACAGTAGGGCCAATCATCGAAGGCGTAGAAGTAAAAATAGCTCCCGATGGAGAAATCCTCTGCAAAGGCCCCAACGTGATGATGGGCTATTACAAACGACCCGATCTAACCGCAGAAGTGATGGAAGACGGCTGGCTGCATACGGGCGACATTGGAGAATTGGTAAATGGGAAATTTCTAAAAATCACCGACAGAAAAAAAGAATTGCTGAAAACATCTGGAGGAAAATATGTGGCTCCACAACCCATCGAAAATAAACTTAAAGAATCACATTATATTCAACAAGTGATGGTTGTGGGTGATGGAAGAAAATTCGTCTCGGCTTTGATTGTACCTGATTTTGCTGCTTTAAAAAAATGGTGTGAAAAAAACAATATTCCTTTTCAAGATCCACAACAAGTGATTCAGGAGCCACGCGTAATAGCTTTATACCATAGTATTGTTGATCGGTATAATCCACTGTTTAATCATGTAGAGCAAATTAAAAAATTTACCCTGTTGCCTCATGAATGGACTATTGAAGAAGGCGAACTTACCCCCACTCTTAAGTTAAAGCGAAAAGTAATCGAACAAAAGTATCACGATATCATCGAGCAACTCTATGCATCATGAGCCAAAGGCCTCTTACATTTTGTTTAAATAAAAAACATATTGATACGTTTCTATCCCTTGTGAAGTGGTGTCGTTGGTTTCTCCATTCAACTTAAGCTGATTGCCAGAAAGCTGATAAGTGAAGGTTTGGCCTAGCTGAGAATGTTGGATATCACCAGTAATGACGATTTGATTTGCGTTTACCAGATAATAGGCAGTATCTTCTCTTGCCGTAGAGTCACCGAAAACAGTTAGCCGCTGATTGATAATAGCGACTGAATCAACTCGAAATTCTATAGTCAGATAATTGGGCGGTGTAATGTTTGCGGTAGTATCATACAATTTTAGTCCATTCCACAGATAAGCTACTTGAATTTTTTGGCCTTGCCACTTACCCACAAGAGCCGCCTGGCCAGTGGGAGTACTATCATTTTTCTTGCAGCTAGCAATAACTAGTATGCTTAAAATAATCACCACAATAGCTCTTAATAATTTCATGGAAAAATGATTTAAAAAAAGCCGCATCTGGCAAACTTGCTCCAGATTCGGCTATGACTCAATGCCATGGAAATGCCTGGCTCAATAAGACCAAAGGTTTTGCTCCCAATTGAAGATATCGTTTTTGATACGTTCCCCTTCTAGCAATCTGCGGACGCCATCTTTTTCATAGTCTCTAATCGAACGGTTGAAAGGATTATCTTCTTTCACCACATAGGCATGAAAATAACGCAACTCAAATAAATCTTCCCAGCTCATGCGCATCATATAATTATTCGGGTTATACACATCATACTTAGCCAAGATGGGCCTTAAATCGGGATAATACAACCAAAACAAAGGTGTCACATCGCGGAAAGAGCCATCTTCTTGATTGTAAATTGCCTTCATGGGTGCAATACCTATTATACGCACGTATAATTGTGAAGTTTGTTTATCAAATACCCAATCTTCTTTGATACGATATCGGGTAACAGAGTGTGGATTGAGTTCACGGGTAACCACCTGAATCGATTCTTTACCGGTTACAGGATCTACTACCCGAATGGTGTCGGGCTTGCCTACGAGAATTTCCTTTACTCGATCAATGCTCATGATCTTAGTAAAACGATCATCGATAGGGTCAAAAGCCACAACCTGGCTATCTAGAATAGCTTTTACCAAGATTGAAAACAGGTTTGGATGGCCTTCTTCCCCAGAATAAGAAAAAGGCAAATTGATTTTTTCATGCACATCAATTTCTTCCCATAACCTACGCCCCCAAACGGCATCGTCTTCTCGAATATATTGGTATGCCAAAGGAGCACGATCTTTATTGAGGTTTCTCACCACCACATTATCATTGCGTAAAGAAGGTGTGATCTCTAAACTTCCGAATATGTTATCGGCGCGTTTCGGCACAGCCGTATCCACAGCCGTAGAAGGTGGAGTTACCACATTGCCTGTGGCTGGGTTTACAATAGCATTACCAGCGGCATTGTTGGTTTGCACATTGCCTGTGGTAGCTCTTCTTCGGCGGGTGGTGGTGCGGGTAGCCTGTGCTGAGAGATCGGTTGCCAACCAGCACAGCAATAATGCCCATATAGCGAAGATCCGAACAACTTGATGTTTCATATACCCAAGAATTTATAGTCATCAATTGAGTTTAAACGAAATGGGGGGCAAGGAACGGGTTACTCCATCGGGCCCACGAGCATGGATATTATCGATAAATACCCTTGTGCCGGGCTGGCAGCGTTGGATGTAATTTTCAGCTTGCTCACTAAAATAGGCAGAATTACACTGAACTTCCACATAGTCTGAAAATCCTGCTCCATTGAAACCAATAGTGAAACTGGTGACGACAAACTTGGCATCGAAATCAAAATTTTCCAAAACGGCTGCCACGCCTTTTTGCACTTTAAACACAGATGCACTTAAGACTCCGCCTTTACTGCCGGCTACTTCGGCCACCGGATCGGGTATGCGTTTGGTACGGAATTCCATAGACCCCATAGATCGCACTTGCCCGTCAAATTCTGCACTTACATTTACAGCAACCGTGCCCACCGTGGTTACTCGAGCAATATATTTTCCTGGGCCCGTTTTGATAAGCGTTCCCGGGCCATTGAGCGTAGCGCTCACTTTTTCGGCGGGAACACCTGCTACAGCAACCGAAATAGGATTATCTACTCCAATATAGAGCACATTCATTTTATCGGCCGAAACCGATACGGCTGGGGCGCCAACCATATACTCTGCAGTAGCAGTGTAAGTCTTGAGTTGTCCGTTCTGGTCTTTTAAGCTAATAGCCACGTTATAGGTGTGTAATCCTTCACTCGATGCTACTGTAGTAAAGGTTCCCACTCCATCTTGCACGGGTATGGGTTGGCCATTTACCGTAATGGTAGGATTAATGGTTGAGCTATATGCCCCTAACATAATTTGGGCTTGATATTTTTGGCCAGCAATTACATAATTGGCATTAGCGGAAATTAAGGGCTTGTACGTATCAAAGACAAACTCTTGCTGCCCAATTTTCTTGAACAAATCATCGATAACTTGCGCTTCTGAATTTTTTACATCGTTTTGAATCTTGCTCAGGATGGTGATGGCCGCAATAGTCGGCACCATTTCAAAATTGACCTGGGTCCACGTTTTTTTGTTATTAATGGTTTTTTTAGGCATTTCAATTCTTAGCGGCAATATTTGGGCAGCTTGTTCTCGTTCCACGGGGTTGTCGTACATACTCAGGAGCTGCTGGCGCAGGGTTTGAATTTTTTTCTCCAAAATTGCTCCTTGCCCCTGGTTTTCCATTACGCGGGAGGGAGCATCCAGATTCGACATATCTTTAATTTCGCCACTATCATTCAGTCCGCCACTTTCTTGAATGATGATTTGCTTTAGGCTATCAATATACTGATTCATTTGCTGGCAAAGCATTTTCACCTGATCTGCTTTTTCTTTAATAGGCCTTACTCTAATTGGATCGATACTCAACTGTTTCTCAAATTGCTGATATACCAAGTCGTTTTTCTGGGTAATTGCGTTGTTAGAATTATTGATACTTTCGTTGACCGTTTTAAAGGCATTGAGAATCTCAGCCGATACGTTTAAGGCAAGCATAGCCATCAGCACCAGATACATCAGGTTAATCATCTTCTGCCGGGGCTCTTTGGGTAGTGCCATAGTGTAATCACTTTAAAAAACCAAATAAACAAACTCGATTCATGAGATCATAGGCTATGGCTTACGCTTTCACTTGCAAGGCAGAGAGCATATTGCCGTAAACCTTATTGAGCTGAGACAGATTTTTAGCCAGTAAGGCTATTTGCTCTTGCGTATTCCGGGTATCGTCTAAACTGCTTTCCAGATTACGTGAGGCATTGGCCAACTGGGTATAAAACTGATTCATCACCTTCAAGTGGTGATTGGTATCTTGTAATTCCAGCTCATAAATAGCATTAAGCGATGATAAATTTTTGGTCATCGTTTGGATTTGCTCATGAAAATTACGCGTAGCTTCCGATGCTTGAGTAAAATAGCTGGCAGCCGAGGCTGCATCGGCATAGGCTTGGCGCATAGCCAAAAGGGCTTCGGAAGCTTCTTGTAGTCGTGAACCATAATCTTGGGTAGCATGGATCACTTGCGACACATCGGCTAGTTGAGACACCGTAGTGCCCAAACGCTGAAATTGCTCGCTAAGCTTTTGTAAGACTTGCGGCGTAATATTGGCCTCCTGCATCATCCGATCCATCTGCCCCAATACAGGATGGCCACCTCCAATGGCTATAGGGGTGATCTCTACTTTCCCCGTGCGTTCCATTTCTTCTTCTGGGCTTTCGGTGATGTTGGGGAAAAATCTCTCCCAATAATATTCTCTTTCCGGTGGAATGAAGGCCATGAGCAGAAATACAAACGTTTCGGTAATCATGCCTGCTTCGAGTGCATGGCCAAGTATTCCTCCCCAGTGCTCAATTTTGGCAAGGGCACCAAAAATCACAATTGATGCGCCTATACTAAAGATGACGTTTAAGGTTTCTCTTCCTCGTTTGGTGGCAAAGAATTTCATGTGTTGTGGTTATTTATTGAATGTTAACTAAACGTTTTTCACGGAAATGGCACCCATCTTCAAGGAAAGTTTACTTTAATTTTCCTTTACTAAAATCGCTCATCGATCGACCCAGGAACGAAATTACACACCGAAAACCTATGTAGCATTTCGCGGTATCCTGGTACTCATACTGCCGAGTGCTTACCTGGAGATAGTACCCAATATCTTTCCAAGAGCCTCCCCGAATGACTTTACGTTTCATTTTTGGGGGATCATTGGGCTTAGCATTGTACTCGATATCGGGGTTAAAATCCATTTCAAACGAATAGGCGTCTTCAAAATAAGCACTCGACGTCCACTCACTCACATTACCCGCCATGTTATACAATCCATAATCATTTGGCCAGTAGGCATCGGCGCGCACTGGGTATAGCCCACCATCTGCCGCGTAGTCGCCTCGGCCTGGCTTGAAGTTGGCCAGCAAGCATCCTTTTTTGTTGCGCAAATAAGGCCCCCCCCAAGGATAAGGCGATTCTACCCGACCACCTCGAGCAGCATATTCCCATTCTGCCTCTGTGGGCAGCCGAAAATCCCCTTCGGTATACAAATGATGCGATTCACGATAGCTGTTCCACAAATTGGTGCGCCACACACAAAACGCTGTAGCCTGATTCCAATTAACCCCAACTACAGGATAATTATCGAATGCCGGATGATAGAAGTACATCTTGGCCATGGGCTCATTGTAGGAATAGCTATAGTCGCGAATCCAACACAAGGTATCGGGATAAATGGGTATATCTTGCTTGACAATAAAGCTTGAACGTGGGCTCTTCCCCTTATCCATAGCTGCCGCTTTTAGGTCATACGTTTCTTCATGATAAATCAGCTTCCGCACATCGATATCTTTTCGCCCATAGATCCGATCTTCAGGCGTATAATACATGGCAGCTAATTTTTGCTGAGTGGCCGGATCATTATAGTTGATCCGGGCTTTCCAATCGATATAACTATTTCCTTCTTTATCTTTTTTCACCTGCCCCAATAGGGTATGGGCAATGGAATCCCTTACCCAATATACAAATTGCCGATATTCATTGTTGGTAATCTCTGTAGCATCCATATAAAACCCGGCAATGGTTATGGCTTTATTTCGAGCAGAAAAATCATACATAATGTCTTGATCGCTCGGGCCTTCATGGAAAAAGCCAGAAGGAATATAGACCATACCATATGGTACTGGTGGCTTATAATGTGGCCTGTTTTGCACGCCTATGAGCTGACCTTGAGCATTCTTCGCCGCATTTCTCCCGCAGCTTACTAGTAATGAGGCCACTATGACGCAGCCTAGTAAGCGAAATACTTGGTAATTCATAAGGGTATGTTTCATATGAGCAGCCAATAAGGTAAAATTTTTACTGTTTTGAACCACTATTTATTTATCCGCACATCAAAGGCACGGGTTTCTTATAACGACATTCTATATCAAATATTGTTTTACTGGTATGAATTCTTTTTTTCAAGTATAAAAAAACAAAATGGGTGCTCCCCACCTTCTTACACGAGTACATCTCGTGCTATATTAACGTTAAAAACCACCCGAATGGTATGCGAGCAAGGGTTATTTGAGGGATTATTTTTTCTGGTTTAATTTCCGAAGATACAAATCTAGTGCGGATACCATTGAGGGGGCATCTGGAAGGGGTGCCCGAATGTCGAGCCGTAACCCGGCTTCTTCTACGGCTTGAGAAGTATTAGCACCAAATGCGCCGATATAGGTGCCGTTTTGTTCAAAATTGGGAAAGTTTTCTAGCAAAGATTTTACGCCAGCTGGACTAAAAAATACGATTACATCATAGCCTTTGCCCACCACTTCGCGTACATCGTTGGACACGGTGCGATAAAGCATAGCCGTAGCATATTGGCAATGATGCTGTTCTAAAAATTCTTCAATATCTGGCTTATGCTGGTCGGAACAGGGAATTAAAAATTTTTCATTCTGCTTGTGCTTGGCAATCACATCGAGCAAACTTTTTAAGGTGCCATCGGCCCCATAAAACACTTTTCGCTTGCGATAGAGGATAAATTTTTGCAAATACAAAGCTACAGCTTCAGTGATGCAGAAATACTTACAGTCTTGTGAAACCTTCACCTTCAGCTCATCACAAATCCTGAAAAAATGATCTACAGCATTCCGACTGGTAAATATGACTGCGGTATACTGTTGAATATCAATACGTTGTTTACGAAACTCTTTTGCAGAAACGCCCTCCACCCGGATAAAGGGATAAAAATCTATCTCTACTCCATGATTCTTTGCCAGATCAAAATAGGGAGATTTTTCACTTTCAGGCCTGGGCTGAGAAATCAAAATACGCCGAATTTTTCTTGTTGGAACCTGATTGGATTGCCCTGTTTTACTCGCCATAAGCTCCATTTATTTTCGGGGCATTTTTAAAACCCTCCATGCAGCCACTTCAGGATAATTTTTGCCATCACTAATACCGGCGCAACTTCGAAAGCGCAAAGGTAAAGAAAAAAATGAAATCTACTGAAAATCATATGCTGGCGTACCCATGCATAGGAGCGAACATATCGATACAAAAATAAGCCAATAACCACTACGAGTGAAGCTTCTAAAGCCACCTGTTGTACCCAAACTGGACCAAATGCCAATAGCCATACAAAAGGAACTAGCACTATGCCTAATACCTTGTTGACCAACATCAATATAAACCCATAACCACTAGTGAGCTCCTGCACACCAAACAACCAACCACTCAGCTTGAGTATGGCATATTTCACCAAATAGATCACCGCCAGTACACCACTTAGAGCACCTACTAACAACAATATTTGATGTTGAGCCGTATACTGCTCATATCTCAATATCAAATAAAGATAAAAACCCGTGCTGATGGCGAAAAAAAAGTTCATTAACATGCCGGGAAGAAATCGCTGTGTCAGTTGATCTCGAAGCTTGCGAATAGCCTGTGTAGGATGCAAAAAGGCTTGAAAAACCTGGTTGAAATATGCTTGAAATCCCGTTCGAATAAAACCCAAAAGAAACAGATAACAGATGCCCAGATAAAACAACAGATCATCTTCTTGCTCTTTGCTGAGCTGGCGAGGCCTAAGAGGCGATAGCTGTAGTATAGGATGTGCAGGATGCTGAAAGATCTGCTGATGCACCCATTTGTCATGCAGCCACTGTTGATATCGCAACTCTTTTTGCTCTCGTGCTAATGCAATCTTTTTCAAGCTATCGGCATGCTGGACGAGTCGCATACTGTCGGAAAAGAAGATGCGTTTGATGGTATCTGCTGATTGACGTGTACTGGCTTGTGCAGGATTTGTTGCGGCCCGGTGGAAATGGGCGAAGCTATCCGTACGATGTAGGGTATCTTGCACCGTATCTTCATGGATAAAGGCCTGTTGTGCCTTGCTTACTTGGGGCAATAACAACCTAAATAAAATCAGGAAAATGAAGAAAAGCTGGCACCTGTACATCTCTAGCAAAATTAGGAAGCGTCAAGAGATTTTTTAAAAGGTATTGGTATAACTCACGTGAATACGCGATTGTTGCAGCCGAAAAGGTATTTGCCGTCGGCGTCCTATTGCCCAACTAAGCTGTAAATAGCCTACCCGCGTGGGAAATGCGAATCCCAACCCTAAACCCGTTGGCCAGTCGGTCGTCCATTGCTGCTTTTGCCCTTGCCAATAAGCTTCACGCACATAAGCATTGTCGCTGAAAGCAAATACATATGCTTGTTCACCTACGAGATAACGGTATTCCAGACTCCATATCAAGTATTGGGCAGCATAAATACTTTGTTCATCAAATCCCCTGAGCAGATGCGCTCCGCCGATCTGGTACAATTCGTTGAGAAATACATTCGTCGACCATATGCCCGCTCCAACCCAACTTGTTCTTAAAGTAGCATATTGCCCCAGCGGATGGTAATATACCAGCTCCAGATGAGGTTTCCAAATAAGGCTGTGCTGCGGCAGCGAATCATACAAGCTAGCAAAGGAAAATGGCGGAAGACCCGTATCTTGTAGCTGAACAATGGTGGCATTGCGTATGATTTTTCGCTGGCCTACTTCCACATTTAGCTGCCAGCTGATGCCTTTTCGTGGGTTTAGGGGTTGATCGAGCCATGCGTATTGCCAACCCAATCCAAGCAAGGTTTCTTGTTGATCGATATAAGGTGGTAGCTGCCTACTGAGCTTAATTGCCAAGCTATCTACCTGCAATAAACGAGTTTGTTGCTGTTGCCAGTAGACTTGATAAGTGTTTCCAGGTTGAGCGCTATACACCCATGCCAATCGGCTATGTAACTGAATATAACTACTGTCTTTTCGAAACAAACCAAATTGCCCAGCTACACCATAAGGAGTATGAAAAACGACTGGTAGCTGAGCCGATAGGGTAAGAGCGGGGGATGCATATTGCAACTGCTCCCAGTGCATGTCGAGCACTTCACCTCCATGAAAACTATTCACCAAATGAAGGTTGAGCTGGCCAACCATCCGCCCTTTACCCGAAGCCTCAATGGCAGGTTGATATCCGATTAAGCCATCGAACTGGTTGGCTTTGCGGGCGTCGAGGGTAAGATGTAAGATGGCCCGATTGGTCCTAAATTCTACCCACCAAGGTTTTGTTTGTTGGAGGAAGTTTATTGCCTGAATCCGCTCGTTGAGGGCTTTTAATCGATGCTCATTATACACATCTCCAGGCTTAATACCGAGCACATATGCCAGATAGCCTGCAGATAGGCGTGCAGTACCTTCCTGGAGAATGGTATCGATCATCACTACAGGCCCTGAATCAACATGCCAAATGCCAAAAAGCGTATCGTTTTGCAAACGCAAGCTATCGACCCATAGCTTGGCAAATGGATATCCATGATTTAAATAAGCCTCTAACAACCTTTGGCGTAGAGCTTTTACATTTGAGGAATTAAACCTATCAGTATAGATTTTGTGCCAGAACATATTGGGAATATTCCCCTGGCCAATCTTTCCCCACGTGAATAGATGACCCGCATAAAGCCAAATATCTACTGTGTCGGCCCGCCAAACACTGCTATCTATCGATGCTGCCCAATATCCAGATGCTTGCAATCGCTGAATGAGATGCTGCAAATAATAAGTATCTACTGTACTATCAATGCCTGAAGAAAAGCTTTGCCAAATAGGAATTTTTTCTTGCTGCATCCATATTCTTGCCCCTTCATCAACGGGATGAATCACTATTATCCGGCTCTGCGCAATAGTTGTTTTACTCGTCCACAACAACAGACAGAGTATCCAAGTAAATTGTTTCGCATATGTTTTCCATGAGACAAGAAGCATTGATCGATTTTTCTCGTGCGACGATTGTTTAATTTTAACTTTCTTTTTAAACTATTCCAACGCCCTGCGGGCGAGCTTTGCAATATTTGCGAGTGAAAATCAGGATTAAAGCATAAATTTTTCAGATAAAATTTTTTATTTCACCTAGTTGAATTTTTGTTTATTAAATCAAATTCTTAAATGAAATTACAGAAACCAGGGTTTCGTTTTTACTTGGCTTTGATTTTAGCGCTGGCTATAGGATTGGCTATTGCTTTTTATTTTAGCTCCAAAAATTTCCGATCTGGCAAGCGAGTAGCACAAGATACGATACCCCAACAGGCAATTACACCTCCGCCAACCATTCGCTATGGATTGCATGTCGATTCTTTTCACATTGTGTCGGGCACGATTCAGAAAAACGAATTCTTATCGACCTTATTAGGCCAGTATGGCATTTCCAGCACACAGATTTTTGCGTTGAGAGATCAAAACAAAGACTTATTCAATCCCCGTCAAATCAAGGTTGGTGATCATTATGAGTTGTTTTTTTCGCTTGATACAAGCAACAAGCAACCGCTATACTTGGTATATCAGCCAAATCCTGTGCACTATGTGGTATTGAACCTGCAACATCCCGAACAATCCTATGCTGGTGATTTACCGGTGACTACACAGGTAAAAACTGTATCGGGTGTTATTGAAAGTTCGCTATACGAAACCTTAGATGCACAACACGTTAGCCCCGCATTGGCCATACAAATGGCAGAGATTTATGCTTGGACGATCGATTTTTTTAGTATTCAAGCGGGCGACTGGTTTAAGGTGGTGTATCGAGAAAAATTTGTTGACGGACGTTCATTGGGGCCGGATCAAATCTTATCGGCCGAATTTTCACATGCAGGTGAAACCTTTTATGCTTTTTATTATCAGCCCGATAGCAGTAAGCAAGGCAGTTATTTTGATGAACAAGGCAAAAGCCTGCGCAAAGCTTTTTTAAAAGCACCTCTCAAATACTTCAGAATCACTTCTCGATATTCCTTACATCGGTTTCATCCTATCCAACATGTATGGAAGGCACATCTGGGTACCGATTATGCCGCTCCAGAAGGCACTCCTATATTGGCAACTGGAGATGGAGTGGTGATTGCTTCGACCTATAGCAAGTTTAATGGCAACTACGTGAAGATCCGCCATAATGCAGAATACACCACCCAATACCTGCACATGAGCCGAAGAGCAGTGAAAGTGGGGCAATATGTGCATCAGGGGCAAGTAATAGGATATGTCGGTCATACGGGGCTTGCTACTGGACCGCATGTGTGTTATCGGTTTTGGAAAAATGGGGTAGAAGTAGATCCGTTGAAACAACATTTCCCAGCGGCTATGCCTGTACCTGCCGATGAGAAACAACAATACCAAACTTGGGTAGAAAAGCAAATGGCAGCCTTGAATCGCATTCCTTTGCCCGGAGCAGACTCTTCCCAAATGGCGGCTACTGCCAAGATTCCTGCGGCGAGTGGTGGATAAATGACTAAGCTTTTCTCTGTAATTGTTGCCATAGCACATCTTTTAATGCATCTAGTCCTTTATGCTGATGTGCCGAAATAACAACTACAGGTATATCCTCTGGAAACTGCTTACGCAATTCACATTGTTTATCGTCGGGTAGCAAGTCGGCCTTAGAAAGTGCAATAACAAAGCGTTTGTGCAAGAGTTCGGGATTATATTGTGCCAATTCGTGTAATAAGATTTGCCACTCGGCCACTGGATCTGGGCTATCTACAGGAATCACAAACAATAATACTGAGTTGCGTTCAATATGTCGAAGAAAACGCAATCCCAAACCTCGGCCTTCTGCAGCGCCTTCGATAATGCCCGGCAGGTCGGCCACGCAAAACGATTTACCTTCTCGGTAAGCTACCATACCAAGCTGGGGTTGCAAAGTGGTGAAAGGATATGGTGCGATAGCTGGTTTTGCAGCTGAGATCACCGACAATAGCGTGGACTTGCCGGCATTGGGGAAGCCCACCAATCCTACATCTGCCAATAGTTTTAGTTCTAAAATTTTCCAACCTTCACTGCCGGGCTCGCCCTGTTGAGCAAATTCAGGGGTTTGCCGGGTAGGTGTAGCAAAGTGAGCATTGCCGAGACCACCACGGCCGCCGGGAATCCAGATGACGGTTTGTCCATCTTCTAGAATTTCTGCTTCTACCTTTCCTGTTTCTTCATCTCGAGCTATAGTGCCCAAAGGCACTTCGATGACTACATCTTTGCCATCTTTGCCTTTACGGTTGTTTTTGCTCCCCGGCTGTCCATCGCCAGCCACGATATGTTTTTTCCAACGGAGGTGTAAAAGGGTCCATAGCTGGGCATTGCCTTTGAGTAGGATATGCCCACCACGGCCACCATCGCCCCCATCGGGGCCAGCCCTGGGTTGAAACTTCAGGCGCATGAAATGTACACATCCATTGCCACCCTTGCCAGAACGACAATAGATGCGGATGTAATCCACGAAGTTTTGTTTTTCCAAAGCTGCACCAAATTTTATGAGCGAGAGCCCGAAGATAGGGGATGCAAACTAAGTTCAGACAGGCGTTTATCTATTTTTTCCTTCAGTCGGGAAAAAACTTCTTCAATGGTACCTACTGCTTGAATTTGGTGCAATTTATGTTGACGGGCATAGTAATCGGCCACTGGTGAAGTCTTGTTATAATATTCGGCAATACGGACACGGATTACTGTTTCGCTGGCATCGTCACTACGTCCAGAAGTTTGTCCACGCAATAGTAGACGCTTGATGAGCTCCTCCTCGGGCACTTGTAGCGAAAGAACCAGATGAATAGCCGTGGATTTCAATGCCAATAATTTGTCTAAAGCCTGCGCCTGAGCCGTAGTGCGCGGAAAGCCATCAAAAATAAATCCCTTTGCATCTGGCTGAGCATCGAGTCGATTGCTGATCATAGCAATTACCACCTCATCCGGCACAAGCGCCCCACGATCCATGAATTTCTTTGCTTCAAGCCCCAAAGGGGTTTGACGTTCAATTTCATTTCTAAGCATGTCGCCCGTGCTCAGGTGGGTAAATTGATAATGATCGATAATAAGCTGACTTTGTGTGCCCTTGCCACTTCCGGGAGGACCAAACAGAATGAGATTAAACATGTGAACAAACAATCATCGTGAACAAAAATCTTTCAAAATTAGCGAAGCACCAACAAAATAGAAATGGAAAAGAATATTTTTTACCTAAATGAGATATTATTTGCCTGTTATGCAATATTTACCTCATTTAGATTAAAAAAATTATTTTTCGCCCATCACAGCGATTCTGATTTTCTGTTCCAGCTCGGCCATTAGCTCAGGATTGTCTTGCAGTAACTGCTTAATAGCATCGCGCCCTTGCCCAAGCTTATTGCCTTCATAACTATACCAAGAGCCGCTTTTTTGGAGAATGTTTAATTCAGTAGCCAGGTCAACGATTTCACCCGCTTTAGAAATTCCCTGCCCAAAGATGATGTCGAATTCAGCCTGTTTAAAAGGAGGAGCCACTTTGTTTTTCACGACTTTCACCTTTACGCGGTTACCAATTGTTTGTTCGCCATCTTTGATCTGGTT
This sequence comes from Thermoflavifilum sp., assembly GCA_023511875.1. Lineage (GTDB taxonomy): Bacteria > Bacteroidota > Bacteroidia > Chitinophagales > Chitinophagaceae > Thermoflavifilum. The sequence continues at coordinate 88,876 of JAIMAQ010000007.1, read as the reverse complement.
GATGCGTCGAATATCGAGGCGCACAGATGCATAAAATTTTAAGGCATTGCCGCCGGTGGTGGTTTCGGGGTTGCCAAACATGACTCCAATCTTTTCGCGGAGCTGGTTGATGAAGATACAGCAGCTATTGGTTTTGCTAATAGTAGCGGTGAGTTTGCGCAGTGCTTGGCTCATCAATCTGGCTTGAAGACCCATTTTGCTATCCCCCATTTCTCCTTCCAGCTCGCCTTTAGGCACAAGAGCAGCTACCGAGTCGATCACAATCACATCCACAGCACCAGAAAGAATGAGTCGGTCTGCGATTTCTAACGCTTGCTCACCATAGTCGGGCTGAGAAATGAGCAAGTTGTCCACATCCACGCCCAGCCGCTGAGCATAACTGCTGTCGAAAGCGTGCTCTGCATCGATGATGGCGCATATACCCCCTTTTTTCTGAGCCTCTGCAATGGCATGAATGGCAATCGTAGTTTTACCTGTGGCTTCTGGGCCATAGATCTCAATGATTCTGCCTCGGGGAAAGCCGCCCACACCCAGGGCTAAATCGAGCCCTAACGAACCCGTAGAGATGACTTCCATTTGCCGCTCGGCCTTCTCTCCCATCATCATTACAGCACCCTTGCCAAAGTCTTTTTCGATCTTATCGATGGTTAAACGCAGGGCTTTCAGTTTTTCATTTGTCTCTGCCATAGAAAATAAAATATAAAAACAATTTCTTCAAAATTAGCATAAATCCCGAGTTCATCATTGGGATTCTTTTGTCTTTAAGAGCAAAAAAAGTACATTGCTACGCAGCTAAATTGCGCAACTCATAGCCGTATCCAGATCATGGCCAATATTTGGCTCATAAATCCTACTACAAACCCCGTGTATACTTCCATGGGGAAATGCGCATCGACGATAAGCCTGCTGGTAAGCACAATCCCTGAGAGTAAAATAGCCACCAAGATGGGCAATGTGGGATTGAGATAAGGATCTTGCCCCAACAAAATCATGACGGCCACCACGCTGCCCATTGCTGCTGCATGCGCACTGATTTTGAAAAAAATATTGCAGAGAAACACCAGGATAATGGTGATAAAATTCCCGAGTAGAAACGGTGTGAGTACTTGGGGGAAATTTTTATCGTAAGCAAAGGCACGATATATCCACCAGTAATAAATCATCACAGCCATATAAGGCACAATGCGCTCCTGGCGGGTATGGAGCTGCACAGACTGCACAAAACCCACGGCTTTAAGCAATACAATAGTTCCCAACGGTAAGATCAAGGTATTCACCGCTATCGAGCTCATTACCCGAAAGTGGAAATAGTCGTTGATCTGTGGCAATTCATAGCGGTGTACCCAAAGCAAAAATTCGCTCACAGCAAAAGGAATCCACAACGGATGAAACAATATCGAAATACTTTGTGCCATCCAACGAAGTAGGTATGGCCATTGAGTGCCTGATTCAGAAACAACTTCAGTGGGAGAGGCTCGGTGAGAAAAAGGCTCAGATGTTGTCATGGCTAGAGCTGCTTGCGTAAACGGGCTACGGGAATATTTAGTTGTTCACGATATTTGGCCACCGTGCGGCGAGCAATATTGTATCCTTTTTCTTGAAGTAAACGGGTAAGCATTTCATCGCTGAGTGGCTTACGTTTGTTCTCATTTTCAATGAGGTCTAGTAAAATTTTTTTTACTTCACGGGTAGATACTTCTTCTCCACTATCGGTAGGTAGAGATTCGGAAAAGAAATATTTTAACTGATAGGTGCCATATTCGGTTTGAACATATTTGCTATTGGCTACACGCGATACAGTAGAAATATCGAGCCCTGTACGTTCGGCAATATCCTTGAGAATCATCGGTTTTAACTGGGTTTCATCGCCTGTTAAAAAGAAATCGCGCTGGTAATCCATGATGGTTTGCATCACGGTGAGTAAGGTATGTTGGCGTTGTTTAATGGCATCGATAAACCATTTAGCTGCATCGATCTTTTGTTTGATGAATAAGATGGCTTCTTTTTGTCGTTTGTCTTTCTTGGCTCCTTTTTCATATTCCTTCAGCATTTCTCGGTATTCTGTTGAAATGCGTAAATCTGGGGCGTTGCGCGCATTTAATGTGAGCTCGAGTTTGCCATTGTTGTTGAAAATAAAAAAGTCGGGTATGATGTAGCTTTCGGCCTTATTATCTGGAGCGAAATTATTACCTGGCTTGGGATTGAGATGAGTAATGAGTTGAATTACTGATTTGAGTTCTTCATCTGTCAATCCCAATCCTCGTTGAATCCGTTCATAATGCTTTTTAATAAAAGCATCGAAATACTGCGTGAGTATGGTTTGTGCTTGTTTCACTACAGGGTCGGTTGAAGATTTTCTCTTCAATTGGAGCAGCAAACACTCTTGTAAGTTGCGCGCGCAAACGCCTGGAGGATCAAAGGTTTGGATTAAGGAAATAATTTGTTCTACTTCTTGGGGAGTGGCAAAGATATTTTGTGAAAAAGAAAGGTCGTCGGCTATGGCCGAAGCCTCGCGCCGTAGATATCCATCATCATCAATACTACCAATGATTTGTCGGGCTATTTGTTGTTGGCGCTCATCCAGAGAAAGCATGCCCAATTGATCGAGCAAATAATCTTGAAAGGAAGTTTCCACCCGAATCGGAATAGTACGGGTTTCTTCCATTTCTGGAGCATGCTCTTCTCGTAGTTTATAATCGGCAATATCATCTTCATCGTCCATCAGATATTCCGATACATCAATATTTTCATATTCATCAGCACTTCCATCTGGATCTTCATCAATTTGTTCGTCATAGATATCATTTTCTTCATTGATGAGTTCTGGCTCGTCTAACATTGTTTCTTCATGAGACTCATCGCTCATCTCGAGTGCGGGATTTTCTTCAATTTCTTGTTTGATGCGTTCTTCTAGATTGGCAGTAGGGATTTGCAGCAGCTTCATGAGCTGAATCTGCTGAGGAGAGAGTTTTTGTAAGAGTTTTTGCTGTTGTGTTTGTCTAAGCATATCCTGCCAATCGTTTATCAAAGGGCGTAAGCAAAAATACTAACAATCTCATATCTGATGATGGAGTGGTGGTTGAGCGCAAGAAGGAAACACCTGGCAGGGCGCGAAGCTTTTGCGGTGATAAGGCGATAGGCCTTTTTGAACAATGGCCCGGCGATGTGCTGCTGTTGGATATCCTTTATTTTGGTTCCAGCCATATTCTGGGTATTGCTGATGTAACTCAAGCATGTAGGCATCGCGATAAGTCTTGGCCAACACGGAAGCAGCTGCAATGGCTGCATACTGGCCATCACCTTTCACGATACACACATGTGGAATGCCTGGATAAGGCTTAAAACGATTGCCATCGATGAGCAATAATTGAGGCTTGAGGTGTAAACCATCGATAGCTAGATGCATGGCCCGAAAAGAAGCCTGTAAAATATTGATCCGATCAATTTCTTCTGGGGCAACGGCCGCCACAGCAAAGCTCAGCGCATGCTGCTCAATATATGTCTTAATTTTTTCACGTTGGGACTGGGTAAGTTGTTTGGAGTCATTTAATAAGGGATGGTGAAAATCTGGGGGTAAGATTACTGCAGCAGCAAATACAGGACCTGCTAAACATCCTCTCCCGGCTTCATCACAGCCAGCTTCAAGTTGGTTTTCTGCATAAAAAGGCAATAAGCTTGTTGAATGCATTTGGCCGAATGAGATGATATAAAACTGATTTTACCAAAAGCTGTGGCAAGATAACCTTTATTTTTGCAACATGCCAACCGATTCACTAGTTTCTCCTCAAACTAAGCCCGTAGCCATTTGGTTGCTCGTAGGAGTTTTCATGATCATGGGCCAAGTATGGCTGGGCGGTATTACACGACTCACTGGATCTGGACTTTCTATAACCCAATGGGACCCCATCATGGGCGCTATTCCCCCTTTAAACCATCGACAATGGATGCATGTCTTCGAACTGTATCAACAAACTCCTCAATATCAATTAGAGAACCGCAATTTTACCTTGCAAGATTTTAAGCATATTTATTTCTGGGAATGGCTACATCGGCTATGGGCACGTGCTTTAGGCGTGGTGTTTATCGTATTCTTCGTGATTTTTTTACTCCAAAAACGATTTACTCGCGCCATGGTTGGGCCTTTGATTATTTTATTCATACTGGGTGGGCTACAGGGATTGGTGGGCTGGATTATGGTAAAAAGTGGACTTGTTGGCGAACGCACGCGTGTAGATCATGTTAAACTGGCTATTCATTTTATCACGGCCATGGTGCTGCTGGTATATACGTTTTGGTTTGCCCTCCTGTTGTTGATTCGAAGAGATCAGCTTTATGCAGTGCATTCATTACGGGGATGGCTTGGGGTGAGCCTTTTCCTCCTGGTCATACAATTGGCTTATGGTTCTTTCATGGCTGGACTACATGCCGCTATGGCTGCACCTACCTGGCCAGATATTAATGGATATGCTATTCCTCCAGGATTATGGAAAGATCATCCGATGTGGAGGAATTTGATAAATAATGTGATCACGGTTCAGTTTGTACACCGCCTACTGGCCTATTTGCTGTTTATTTTGCTGCTCATCGTAGGTTGGAAAGGCCGCCAGGCTAGCCATACCAGCCTATTGTATCGCACGCGTTGGTTGCCGTTTGCGATAGCATGTCTACAAATTCTTTTGGGCATCCTTACTGTGCTACATAGCCATGTGCATATTCCTATTGCCTTGGCCGTTAGCCATCAGTTTGTGGGTATGCTGTTGTTACTATCGTTGATATGGATGCTTTTCATTAGCCGGGAACCTGTAAAAATTTGAGTAAATCGGCTTATTTTTCTTCATCGCCAGCACCCATGAAAAAGTTTAAGCTTGTTTTTTATCGGTTCTTCCCGGTACAATTAACTTTACTGCATTTGCGGCATTATCCACTGCTTATCTTGATTTGGGTAATGCTGTTTGCCATGGTGGGTGGATATTTTGCCCGATCGTTTGGTGCCCATACCTTATTTCTTGCTCCAGAATACTTAGGACAAGTAGGATTTTATGGGTTTTTAATCTTGGGCATCACCACAGGTACCTTTATGATGTCGTGGAATATTACCACCTTTATCCTACATAGTAAACGCTTCCGTTTTTTAGCGACCACCACACAACCTTTTTTTAAGTATTGTTTAAACAATGCCTTTATCCCCGTATTGTTTTATCTGTTTTTCATTTGGCACTTGGTGCGTTATCAACGAGAGGAAGAATTAACTGATTGGGCCACCATAGGTTTCTTTATAGAAGCTTATACCATTGGTATTTTGGCGATCATTTTTATTTCTTTTTTTTATTTTTTTAATGCCGACCGCACCATCTTGAAATCTTTGCAAAAACGCATGGGCGGTACACGCAAGATTTTGTCGCAAATTTTAAAAAAAGAAGAGTATACTGATGAAGAAGCTTTGCCAGTAAAATATTATTTAAATAGTCCCTTGCACATACGCAGGGCCCGCGATGTTTCGCATTATGATCCAGCTTTTTTATCGTCTATTTTTCGGGAACATCATTTTGCCGCCGTACTCTCCATATTGTTTGCCCTGGTATTGATGGTCATCCTTAGCTATTTGATTAGCTTACCTGCTTTTCGTATTCCTGCAGGTAGTAGCATTTTGCTGTTTCTCACTGTATTGATGGGCCTTTTAGGTGCATTCAGTTATTTTTTTCATAGCTGGTCTCTGCCCATTGCTGCTGGATTACTCATCGTTTTAAACCTACTGATTAAATACGATATCATTGACACCCGGAGTAAGGCTTATGGATTGGATTATCGTAACCGGAAATCGCGCCCAGCTTACACCTTACAAGCATTTGATAGCCTATTTACTCGCAAACGCACCCAACAAGATGCTTTTGTAACCGAACAAATTTTGGAGCACTGGTACCAAAAACAACACGAAGACAAGCCCTCGTTGATAGTGATCAATGTGAGCGGGGGAGGCAGTCGTGCCGCCACTTGGGCTCTGGAAGTTTTGCAGTATGCCGATAGCCTCACCCATGATCAGCTGATGAAGCACACCGTGCTCATCACGGGAGCCTCGGGAGGAATGCTGGGCGCAGCTTATTTTCGGGAACTATATCTCCGTTATGTAACCACTCATGCCATAGACCTTTATGATCACGCTTATGTCGATAATATCGCTAAAGACCTACTAAATGCCATTATGGCCTATTATGCCGTTAATGATTATTTTTCTTTCTTCCAATCTTTTTACATCGATAGTAACCGATATGTCAAAGACCGAGGATATGCTTTTGAACAACAACTCAACTTAAATACCCACGGCGTACTCAACAAATCTTTAGAAGACTATCGTAAACCGGAATCATTGGCCCTCATTCCTCTATTACTGGTTACTGCTACTGTGACTGCCGATGGCCGCTGCTTGCTCATCTCCCCACAACACATGAGTTACCTAACTTATCCAAAAATGCCTGCAGGCATTGACTCAACCGATAAACCTATAGATGCCATCGACTTCATGACTTATTTTGCTGGCTTGCATCCTGAAAAATTGCTGTTTACCGATGCCCTGCGGATGAGCGCAACTTTTCCATATATCTTACCCAACGTGTACTTGCCCACACGCCCGATCATCGATGTGATGGACGCTGGACTCAGGGATAACTACGGACAGGAGATGGGCTTGCGATTTTTACATGTGTTTCGTCACTGGATCAATACCCACACGAGTGAAGTGATTTTTCTGCAAATTAGAGATAACCCCCGCGATACGCTTTCGCCTATGGCTCCGCAAAAAGACTTGCGAGATATGTTATGGGAACCTCTTTTTATCGTACAAAAAAATTGGGCTTCCTTTCAAAACTATTATCAAAACGATATGATCAGCTATGCGCGACATTTTCTACAAGTGCCTTTCCGCCACATCATTTTTCAATATATTCCTCAGCCAGGTCAACAATCGGCCCCATTAAATTGGCACCTGACCACACGTGAAAAACAAGATATTCACCAGGCCTTATTTGATCGGGCAAACCAACAAGCTTTACAGCAGCTCCGGCATGCCTTAACCGCACCTTAAATAAAGCCTGCGCTATTGATGGGTGTACACTTGATTTAGTTGATTATGTAAAAACTGCGCAAGGGCTGATATATATTCGGGAGAAAAATCAAACCTTATTCCGGCTTCTCGATAGAGCTCTGGCAAGCTGCGGGTGTTGCCCAATTGCAAGGCGCACTGATACTGATTAAGGGTTTGTTTGGGATTTTGCTCATAGGCCTTCCACATGGCTATTGCCCCTAATTGGGCAATACCATACTCGATGTAGTAAAAAGGTACTTCAAACAAATGCAACTGCTTTTGCCAGCTTATCGCACGATACTGTTCCCAGCCCGACCAATCTACCAACCCTGTAGAAAACCTATCGAGCGTTTGCAGCCAAGCCTGTTGCCTTTGCACCCGGCTGTGGCCTGGATGGGTATACAACCAATGTTGAAAGGCATCGATTGTGGCAATCCAAGGCAATAAACCAATGATACGCTCTATTTGCAATCGGCGAGCATGTTGTAGATCATCTTCATTACTGAAATACACCTCCCAAGCTTGCATAGAAAACAGTTCCATGCTCATACTGGCCAATTCGGCTATTTCCATGGGATATTCCTTAAAAGCCTGCAGCTGTAAAGGATGACTCAACACCGCATGCACGGCATGACCTGTTTCGTGAACCAGCGTTACCACATCTTGCCACTGGCCAGAAGCATTCATGAAAATAAAAGGCAACCCTTGCTCGGCGAGAGAACAATTGAATCCGCCTGGGGCTTTATTTTTACGACTTTCTAGATCTAAATGACCTCGCCTTTGCATTTCCGAAAGTACTTCACCAAAAAATCTATCTACTCGACTTAAGCAAGAAATCGTTTTTTGTACGAGCTCTTCTACTCGATCAAACGGATGAAGAGGTTGACTTCCCTCAGGCACTGCATCGGTATCCCAAGGCTTTAATACGGGTAAATTCAGCTCCTGACGTTTTTTTTCTTGAATACGAGCCACCAGCGGCATTACGTGTTTTTCTACGGCTACATGAAAAGCCTCACAATCGGCTGGGGTATAATCAAAACGATTTAACTCCCGAAAACGATATTCTCGATAATCTGCAAAACCGGCTTGTAGTGCCAGTCGATGGCGCTTTTCCAACATTTGGTCAAACAAATCATCCAATTGCTCTTGCACTCCAAGTCGAACTTGTGCAATGTGTTGAAAAGCTTCTTCCCGAATTGCTCTATTGGCCTGCTCTAGGAAACGTGCAGCCTGCGGCAAAGTAAGCTCCTGACCCTGTAGCTTCACAGTGAGGCCACCAGTATATTGCCCATACTGGCGTTGCAGCATGGCCAACTCTGTTTGTAGCGGAATGTTTTCTTCTTTAAACAAAGAAATAGCATTTCGCGTCTGTCGTAAAAACGGTTCAAATTGACGATCGAGCTGATCGACAAAAGGGCATGCTACCAGTTTTTTTCGAAAGCGCTGTGCATATTGCTGTAAGACAGGCGCAATGTCTTGATAAAATAATTGATATGCTTGTAGATATGCTTCATTGCTAGTATCCTGGCTCACGTGAATTTGCCGCCAGCTTATATCTTCATCTACTACAGCTTCCAATTCGCTCAAATCATGCAGCCAGCTTATCAGCTCGTTTACACTACCCAAAGTGCGCTGCTCCAAATCTTGCAGATAAGGCTCTAAGTCACTAAGTGAGTTAAGCCGGAAATGGTAAGGCAAATATTGCCGAACCAAAGGAGAAATCATCACACTAGCCATGCTACTCAGTATTCTTTTTTTTGCGTGAGCGAGTAGATTTAGACTTTGATGAGGAAGTTTGGGAACCAGGCTCAGCAGTTTCTTCCAACGAAACATTTGTTGTGGAAGCAGAAGTACCCTGCTCGGATGGCTCTTCGGGCGTAGTATAGACTGGCAATAAATTGTGCTCTTTGAGCTGCATGTACCAGCGTACCATTTTCTTTAGATCACTCAAATACACTCTTTGATCATCAAGTTCCGGAAAGACTTGATCAAAATATTCCCGCAACGCTTTTTCATTGGCCTTGCTAGAATCGGGAATAGGATGCTTGTCTTCCTGAGCCTGCATAGCTTTAAAAACCCCTGCTAAAGGCACATTGGCACCGGTGGTAAATACTTCTATGGTTTCAATAGGGGTAAACCGATGCAAACGAGCCGAAACGAAACGGGTCGATTTGTCTTGTAAAGAACGTACAATGCCGCCCTCGGCTTTACTAGACAACATTTCGTATAAACCCGGTAATCCACTGATAGAAACAATATCTTTATAAGCCATCCTTGAAATGTTTACGTCAAATATTCCTGCAAAAGTAGCATTACCTCAATAACCCGCCAAAGCCAACCTAAAATGCAGCTATACCGCTGATTCTCAAAAATTGGAAACTGCTAAGCCCTTGTCAAAAAATGCGTTTAGCCCAGGTTTGGGTAAAACCTGATGATGACTGGCTGGTGTAGAATTCGTAATTTTAACGTATGCCTTTTAAACTAGTTTCTGCCTATCCACCTGCAGGCGATCAGCCAGAAGCTATCGCTCAATTAACAGAAGGAATACTCAGGGGAGAAAAGTTTCAAACCTTATTGGGTGTTACCGGATCGGGTAAAACTTTTACTATTGCCAATGTCATCCAAAATGTGCAAAAGCCTACCCTGGTATTAACGCACAACAAAACCCTGGTTGCCCAACTTTATGGAGAATTCCGACAATTTTTTCCTGAAAATGCAGTGGAATATTTCGTATCATATTACGATTATTACCAGCCCGAAGCCTATATTCCTGTCACAGATACTTACATTGAAAAAGATTTGTCGATCAACGATGAACTAGATAAGCTCCGGCTAAAAGCCACCTCCAGCTTGCTTTCGGGGCGGCGGGATATTATTGTGGTGGCCAGTGTGAGTTGCATTTATGGCATAGGTAACCCCACAGAATATGCCCGCAATATCATTCGCATCCATACTGGTCAAACCATTAGTCGCAGTGCATTTTTGCGTTCATTGGTTGAGGCTTTGTATAACCGCACAACGGTCGATTTCACTCGTGGATCTTTTCGAGTTAAGGGTGATACGGTGGAAATTTATTTGCCTTACGCCGATTTTGGCCTGCGGATCATTTTCTTTGGTGATGAAATCGAAAGTATCGAACAGTTTGATGTAGAAACCGGCAAGCGGTTGATGTTGATGGATGATGCGGCAATCTTCCCTGCTAACCTCTACCTGGCGCCACGCGACCAATTTCAGCAAATTCTCGCCGAAATTCAAGACGAGCTAGCAGCACAGGTAGCCTATTTCCAATCGCAAGGGAAATACCTGGAAGCCCAACGCCTTCAGGAACGTGTGAATTACGATCTGGAAATGATTCGAGAGCTGGGCTATTGCAACGGTATTGAAAACTATTCCCGCTTCTTCGACCGCCGCGCCCCGGGCACTCGCCCTTTTTGCTTGCTGGACTATTTCCCCAAAGATTTTTTGATGGTGATCGATGAAAGCCACGTGACGATTCCTCAGGTAGCCGGTATGTATGGAGGCGACCGCTCCCGCAAGCTTACTCTAGTAGAATACGGTTTCCGCTTACCTTCTGCTCTCGACAACCGGCCATTGAACTTCCTAGAATTCGAGAGTCTACTGAACCAAGTCATCTTCATGAGTGCCACCCCTGGAGACTATGAGCTGGAAAAATGCGAAGGCGTAGTAGTAGAGCAGGTTGTGCGACCCACTGGATTGGTGGATCCTCCGATTGAAGTGCGCCCTAGCCAAAACCAAATCGATGACCTACTCGATGAAATTGATCAGCGGGTAAAACGTGGGGAACGGGTACTGGTGGCTACCCTGACCAAACGAATGGCAGAAGAACTGGATACTTACTTGAAGCGACTGCATATCCGATCGAAATATATACATAGCGAAATAGATACCCTTGAGCGCGTGGAAATCTTGCGAGAACTGCGCCTGGGAAAAATTGATGTCATTGTGGGGGTGAACTTGCTTCGAGAAGGATTGGACTTGCCCGAGGTTTCTCTGGTAGCTATTTTGGACGCCGATAAAGAAGGTTTTTTACGCAACCAAACTTCACTTACCCAAACCGCTGGCCGCGCCGCCCGCAATGCAAACGGATTAGTCATTTTTTACGCCGATACCATTACTGAAAGCATGCAAAAAACCATCGACGAAACCAATCGGCGTCGAGAAAAGCAAATCCGCTACAATGAGCTACACGGCATTATCCCTCAAACCATCTATAAATCAGTACAACAAATCTTGGGTCAAACCTCAGTGCTCGATATTCGCGAAAACGCCGAGCCCTCTTCACTTACACCAGAAACCACTCCCCTGCAAGCAGTGGCAGAACCAGAAACGGCATATCTCTCCCTCACGCAATTGGAAAAACAAATCAAACAAGTGAAAAAGGCTATGGAAAAAGCCGCCCGTGAGCTCGATTTCATGGAAGCCGCTCGGCTGCGGGATCAGCTTTTTTCCCTAGAGCAAAAACGCCGCTCCTTAGGCAATCATTAACTCTCCTCCTTCCCTAACAAAATCTCCCCTGTTTCGCAGTATTTCTCTCTTCAGATGTTTAAATAAATTATAATAAAAAAAATTTGTTCTATTGATATTATTTTTTCAAAAAAATATATTTTTGCTTTTATAAAATTCAAATAAAATATTTTTTAATTTAAATTTTGTGTATGTTAAACCTTATGGAGAACGTTTCTATCAAAACCGAAGCGACTATTGAAAAAGCGTTAAGCCGGCACGAGCATACGGGCCTCATGGCGGCCTTACCCTTTCTGGTGCTAGCACTCATTGCCATCGCCGGCATATTTATCCCAGTAGTAGCCGATTTCCCAGAAAGCAAGGCTTATCAGACAGCCGATATAGCGTGGATGCTCATTGCCTCTGCGCTGGTACTGCTGATGACTCCAGGCCTGTCCTTTTTTTACGGGGGCATGGTGAGCAAAAAAAATGTGATTTCCACCATGTTGCAGAGTTTTATTGCCACTGGGCTTATGAGTGTGCTCTGGGTAGTGTGCGGGTTCAGCCTGGCCTTTGGAAACAGCTGGCATGGATTAATCGGTAATCCGTTGACCTTTGCTTTCTTTCATGGTCTCAACGCACATGCCCCTAATCTAGGCGTCAATGGTCAGGTGGTGCTCACCATTCCGCTTTTGCTATACGCATTATTTCAAATGAAATTTGCCATCATTACTCCAGCATTGGTCGTAGGGGCTACGGCCGAAAGAATACGGTTTACGGCTTATGTGTTGTTTATGATTCTGTTTAGCTTATTTGTTTATGCCCCACTGGCACATTGGACCTGGTCTCCCGATGGTTTTTTATATAAATTGGGGGTTCTCGATTTTGCTGGGGGCACGGTTGTGCACATCTCAGCTGGATGTGCTGCTTTAGCTGGTGCCCTGGTACTGAAACCCCGCAAGGTTCATCAATATGGAACTCCTACTAAACCAGCACGCATTACTTATGTGTTGCTAGGTACGGGCTTGCTCTGGTTTGGTTGGTTTGGTTTTAATGCAGGTTCAGCCCTCACGGCTGGCCCACTTGCGGTGAGTGCATTTGCTACGACCAACACAGCATCGGCCGCAGCAGGTTTGTCTTGGATCTTTTTTGATGCCATACGCGGCCGGAAACCTTCTGCTCTTGGATTTTGCATCGGCGCAGTAGTGGGATTGGTAGCTATTACACCCGCGGCTGGTTATGTAGGTATCCCCCAAAGTATTTTCATTGGCTTTGCAGCAGCTGTAATTTCTAATCTGGCTGTGTATTGGAAATCGAAAACTTCCATTGATGACACGCTTGATGTTTTCCCCTGCCATGGTATTGGGGGAATGGTGGGTATGATATTAACGGGAGTGTTTGCTAGTACAAAAATCAACCCCGCTGGAAACAATGGGCTCTGGTACGGAGGTGTTTCTTTTTTCTGGCACCAACTTTTAGGCATGTGTGTGGCGGTGATTTACGCATTTTGTGTTTCTTGGTTACTGTTTAAGCTTATTAACTGGCTTTATCCCTTGCGGGTGCGTGATGAAGATGAAGAAATCGGACTAGATATTAGTCAACACGACGAGAGCCTTTAATCAATGAAAGGCATCGAAAAACCTTCAATCCCGGCTATTGCCGGGATTTTTCTTTCTTTTGTTTAAACCAAACGAAAAGATGGGAAGATATCTGGTGGTACGGGGCGGAATCGAACCGCCGACACGAGGATTTTCAGTCCTCTGCTCTACCAACTGAGCTACCGCACCATCGCCCAAACCTGCTGGCAGGGGCCGCAAAGATAAGGATTTTCGTTTCTGCACCAAGGCAAATTAATTGCCGTATTCACTTAAAAATTTGATTCGCATCAGCTTGAGCTGCTCTACCGTGTAATCTCCATCGCTCAAGGCTTCGCGGGCAGCCTCTAAGCTAGAGGTCTCGCAATGTTTAAAATAGTCCATGATTTCTTTTTTAGCATATTCATCCAGCTCTTCATCAATACAATAATCTACATTCAATCGGGTACCGCTGGCTACAATGGTCTCCATCTCATCGAGCAACTGAGAAAGGGAGAGATTTCTGGATCGAGCAATTGTTTCGAGTGGAATTTTTTTATCGATATTTTGAATAATGAATACTTTAAGCCCGCTTTTATTCACTACGCTTTTCATCACAAAATCGTCGGGCTTTTCGATATCATTTTCTTCTACATATTTTTTAATCACCTCCACGAAAGGCTTCCCAAATTTCAGGGCTTTGCCTTTACTCACCCCCTGGATGCGCTCAAGTTCTTCCAGGTTAGTGGGGTATTGTGTAGCCATATCTTCTAAAGAGGTTTCCAGGAAAACCACAAAAGGAGGAAGCCCCTTTTCTTTAGCTACTTTTTTCCGCAAGTCTTTGAGCATTTCAAACAAGACAGGATCAACTGCTCCTACACCAGCTCCAGTGGGTGTTTCATCGTCATCGGCCTCATCTGTATCAAATTGATGATTGAGGGAAAAATAAATCGGATAAGGTTTGGCTAGGAATTGATGGCCTTTTTCGGTAATTTTTAACAAGCCATATTCTTCAATATCTTTTTCAATGAGGCCTTCTAGCATCATTTGCCTGATCAGTGAATTCCAAAAATGTGCATCATGTTCTTTCCCACTACCAAATTCGGGTAGGCTATCATGCTTATAAGTAGTGATTTGAGTGGTGACCCGGCCACATATAACGTCTACTATGTAGTCTATTCCAAAACGTTCGTTGAGCGCTTGAATGGTGCGCAGTACAATAGCTACTCGATTTTTGACTTCGATTTTTTCTTTCGGATTCAAACAATTATCGCAATGACCGCAATTTTCTTCCGTAAACTGTTCCCCAAAATAATGGAGGATAAATTTTCTACGACAAACGGCACTTTCGGCATAGGCCACCATTTCGTTGATGAGCTGAGCCCCCATTTCGCGCTCGCTAAGTGGCTTATCGCGCATCAGTTGCTCTAGTTTGTGTATGTCTTTGTGTGAATAAAAACAAATACACTTCCCTTCTAGACCATCGCGGCCAGCTCTACCGGTTTCTTGGTAATAATTTTCAAGGCTTTTGGGAATATTGTAATGAATAACATAGCGAATATCTGGCTTATCGATACCCATACCGAAAGCAATGGTGGCTACAATCACTTCGACTTCTTCCATAAGAAACATATCCTGCCGCTGCGTACGCGTAGCCGCATCTAATCCTGCATGATAAGCTACTGCTTTGATACCATTGGCCACTAACATATCAGCAATTTCCTCAGTGGTTTTGCGGTTGAGGGTATAAATAATGCCACTTTTACCCCGATGTTGCATGATAAAGCGAACTATCTCTTTCAGCGTCTGTTCTTTTTTACGTTTGGGCCGAATCTCATAGTAGAGGTTGGGGCGGTTAAAAGAAGAAATGAAAACATTGGGATTTTTTAACTCTAGATTTTTCAAAATATCGCTCTGTACCTTTGGCGTAGCCGTAGCCGTTAGAGCAATAACGGGAAGTGCGTCGTTGATCGCATTGATCATTTCTCGGAGTCGACGATATTCTGGACGAAAATCGTGCCCCCATTCCGAAATACAATGGGCTTCGTCGACAGCAAAAAAAGAAATTTGAAGATCCCGGAAAAAGCTCAGGTTTTCGGCTTTGGTAAGGGTTTCGGGCGCCACATAAAGCATCTTGGTTTTCCCCGATAACAGGTCTGATCGTACACGCCGAATTTCAGATTTGGATAGCGTGGAATTCAAAAAATGAGCCACATGATCTTTGCTGCTGTAAGAACGAATCAGATCTACCTGATTCTTCATTAAAGCAATAAGTGGAGAAACAATAATGGCACACCCAGGGTTGATTAAAGCAGGTAATTGATAACAAAGCGATTTGCCACCGCCTGTAGGCATGATCACAAATGTGTCTCGGCCCATCAATACGCTGCGGATGATTTTTTCTTGATTGCCTTTGAAAGAATCAAAGCCGAAATGTAGTTTAAGTTGGGCATGTAAATATGCCGAGGAAGTAATATCTGGCAGTTCTTCGATGGATTGGGATTTTACTGCTCGACTAGAAAGAAGGTCTTCTTCTGCTGATGATCTCACGGTTCTTTTACCCATATCACAGGAAACTTAATGTCTGCAGACAATGCGTTATGAAAACGGAATAGGCAAACAAATTATACTTTTCGCTTATTTATTTAAAAGCGCACACGAAGTTAAGCAAATCGGTAAAAATAGTCAAGCAAAATAGCCTAGTATTTGAAACAATTTTGAGCGAAAGCTTCTTAAATTAAAAAATATGATAGGTAATAAAACTAGCAATATATGCCAATCCCGTCATATAGGTCACTTGAATCAAGGGGAATTTCCAAGACTTGGTTTCACGTTTTACGACAGCCAATGTACTCATGCATTGCATAGCAAAAACATAAAAAATCATGAGCGAAAGACCTACAGGCAAGGTATATACTTTCGACCCATCGGCATGACGGGCTTGTTGGAGCTTTTGTCGCAAAGTATCTCGATCGGCATCTTTACCGCCTTGCACACTATACAAAGTAGCCATAGTGCCCACAAATACTTCTCGGGCTGCAAATGAAGTGATGAGGGCAATACCCATTTTCCAATCAAATCCCAACGGTTTAATCACCGGTTCAATGATATGGCCCAATATCCCCGCATAGGAATGTTCTAATTTCTCAGCCTGATACTGGGTGTAAAGAGCGTCTTTTTGCAACGGATGTTGCTGGATAAGCTCGGCATAATGGGTGCGTAATTGCATCATTTGCTGGTGTGGGCCATACGAAGCCAGCACCCACAAAATCATAGAAATCACCATGATCACCTTGCCTGCATCTGTAACAAAAATGCGTGCTTTCTGTACCATGGTGATACCTACATTTTTCCATCGAGGAGCTCGGTATACCGGTAATTCCAAGATGAAATAGCTTTTCTCTTTTAATCGGATTAAATGTTTCATCACCCATGCTACGATAAGCGCAGCAAAAAAGCCCAACAAGTATAGCCCCATCATCACCAACCCCTGCAAACTCAGAAATCCAAACAAATAGCGATCGGGAATCACTAGGGAGATCAAAACGATATAAACAGGCAATCGCGCAGAACAACTCATGAGCGGTGTAACCAGTATGGTGATTAATCTTTCCTTATAATTTTCAATGCTACGCGTAGCCATGATAGCCGGCACTGCGCAGGCCAGTCCACTAATGAGGGGCATAACCGATTTGCCGTTTAAACCCACCTGCCGCATGAGCCTATCGCTCAAAAAACTTACCCGAGCCATATAGCCCGTATCTTCTAGAATGGTGATAAGCCCAAACAAAATCATGATCTGGGGCACAAAAACGGCAATACCACTCAACCCAGCCACAATGCCATTGATCAGCATATCACTAAACCAGCCTTCTGGTAAAACCTCACCTAGCCAGGTACTGATCCCCGTAAATGCTTGCTCGATAAGGCCCATAGGATACTGGGCAAGCCAAAAAATACTCTGGAATAGCAAAAACAACACGGCCAGCAAGATCACATACCCCCAGAATCGATGCAGCAATACATGATCGATTTTTTCGGTTATAAGGCTTTTGCGATGAGGGTCGTTGATGACCACCGCACGTTGCATGATCTGGGATATCCGTTGATACCGCTGCATGATTTCCTCACCCTGAATACGGGCACGATTAAATGCCTGCTCGGCTAAAATATTCATGATAGCCAATCGTTGGCCACCGTTGAGAAAGCGAAGTTGTTCATAATGAGCTGCAACCAAAAGCGCCGGATAATCACCCTTGAGCTCCACGTATTTTCGAACCTGATCTGCGATACCAGGAGCTAGCTCTCTGATGGGGATAAAATCGGTAACAGGAGGTTGATATTGGCCAGCAATGGTTTGTGAGATCGTTTTTTTCAAAGCAGCAATTCCTCTCTCCTTGCGGGGATTAACAGGCACAACTGGAACGCCCAATTCGCGTTCGAGGGCCAGAGGATCGATATGGATGCCCTTTTGCTGGGCAATGTCCATCATCGTGAGCACAATGACCACAGGGGTTTTCAGGTCGATGATCTGCGAGCAAAATAACAAGTTACGCTTAATGTTGGAAGCATCAGCTAAACATACAATGAGATCGGGATGTTCGGGATTTCGAGGATTCAGTAAGACGTCGAAAGTCACCCATTCATCTGTGCTACGCGGATAAATACTGTAAGTTCCCGGTAGGTCAATCACTTTGACTTGTACATGCGAGTCCAGTTGCGTGTAGCCTATCTTTTTATCTACCGTTACCCCCGGGAAATTTCCCACTTTCTGGTTTAAACCCGTGAGTACATTGAATAAAGAAGTCTTGCCAGAATTGGGATTCCCGACTAATGCTATGCTGAAGCTTTTTTCGCTCATGCCTCATCAGAAGTTTGCAAAGCTATGGCGATTCCTGAACAAGGAATGTGCGAATCGGGAAAAAATTCCTCCTTAAGCGGAAAAATTTTTTATTTTTATTTAGGTTGAATGTTAAACAGGCTAAAAAACAGATAAAACAATCCATCCATCCATTGAGTGCTTGCAACCGAATCAGCTTGATGCGACCAATGTGGGGCCCATCTTTTCCATGAAAATGAAGAGGAAACAGCCGATTGCGATGGAGTGGATGAAGAAGGATGTGTGATGGCCGCATCGGTATCGGGTGCTTCATCGTTCCAGTCGGGCTCATCAAAGCCTGGCGATCCCATCAAAAAAGCTTGTTTATCGTTGGGTACAAAAATCTCGATTTCTATATGCTGGTAGCGAAAGGGCGTACCCGCTGGAATGGGTACCATTTCAGGAATCCATAATACAGAATCTTCTTGCCATAAGGAAATACTTAGCTGGCGAGCATAAGCAAATGCTTCTTCACTTGTGGCTCCTGAAGCCACACGATTCACCTGTATTCGAAAACTATCGAGTGCCGGAGCAGGAATAATGTGCACCTTTACGTTGGGATAAAACAATGAATCTCTGCCCACAATTACCCGATGATGAAGCAATACATTCCATTCGCGTATAGATCCGTAAGAAAAATGGCGATCATCAACCGTTGCCCATTTCACATACAGCGTATTTCCACGAGGTTGTTGCAAAGAAAAGGTTTGAGGCACACTTCTTTTCACCTGAAAATGATGCCCTATATCACAAGCCAACCACAAACAACCCACTAAACCCAGGACCCACAAGATGGCTAAGGTATATCCTAAAGCAGGATGTGCCCGACCAGCACCAGTGAGATTACGAATGACATAGATCATCAAAGCTACAATAGGCACCCCCAAGACCAGTATGATAGCTGGCCAAAATAGGCTTCCTGGCCAAAAGCCAGGCCAGATGTACATCTTAAAAGGTAAAATGAAAGCTGAGGAACTGATTAGGGCAATCAGCACAACGCCTAAAATGAAGATGAGAAGAATACCTACAAAGATTAATAAGAGCCTTATTACCCACCCTAATACCCGAAAGATGGCTAAGAAAATTTCTCTTAAAGCATCTCCTAGATCACTATCATCTTTTTTTTTACGAGTGGAAAACACATCGGCTGCCTCTTTTCCTAAATCTTGTGCCTTATTTTTCACGCCGCTGAGCTCTTCTTTTACTGCCTGTGTAATATTTTGCAAATCCACACGCTCCCCCCGCATTTCAAGCTTTTCAGCGGCCGTACGAGCCTTTGGAACAGCTATCCACAATACCAAATACAGCAATACTCCCGTTCCTGCACCGAAAAGCAGCAAAGCAAAAATTAACCGAAAAATCACCGGATCCACATCAAAATAGGCTCCCAATCCGCCGCATACTCCTCCCAAGATTTTATCATCAGGATCTCGGTACAAGCGTTTGCGAGGCCTAATAGTGTCGGCTGGAGCTGCTGTAGGAGGAAGACTTCCTGCTTCCTCTCCTAGCTCTTCGGGCCTACCCATAGCTGCAATCACGGCTTGCACATCGGCATCTGTGATGCAATGATTGCCTTTTTTCAACCGCTCTTGAAACAACTCGCCTATACGATTTTCTATATCCGACACGATTTCATCACCACCCACCTCTTGTGCAAAATAGCGTTGCAAACTTTCTATATACGACTTTAGCAGGTCGTAGGCCGTGTCTTCCATGGGGATGAGCAAGCCTGCTAGGTGAACATTGATGATCTTTTTCATACAGTGGATGTTTTGAAAATATTTTGGAATCTGCAGTTATTAGCTTTTGGTTAATGTATCTACTGCCTCTACAAGCTCTCGCCAGGTCTCTGCTAATTGCTGATAAAATGCTTCCCCTTCAGGCGTCATGGAAAAATACTTCCTGGGAGGTCCTGATGGGCTTTCTATCCAACGATATTTCAACAGTCCTGCGTTCTTCAAACGGGTGAGCAATGGATAAAGCGTTCCTTCCAGCACATGCAAACCTGCTGCTTTCATCTGTTCAATAATCTCTGATGGATAAGCCTCCCCCCGCCGAATGATGGCCAGAATACAAAACTCCAAGATCCCTTTGCGCATCTGCGACTGTGTGTTATCTAAATTCATTGCGTCGCGATTTAATCATATCACATTGCAAAGCTATGTATTTTTTAAATACTATGCAATACATACTACCTTGTAGAAAAAAAATTACAGGAACGGTACATGAAGCCGATAAATGGTAAAAGAATAATTTGACACCGAGGTGATCTATATTTGTTGTGCTATGCGCTCGGCCAGCTGATGAGCAGAACGGATACAATGACCCACCGAAATGCCTCCCCGATAGTTACCAGCTAAAAAGATACCCGGGTGTGTGTGCTCAAATTGACTAAACACCCCCTCATGCGCACTATAGTCTAAGTCGTATTGAGGTATGGCCTTCCGCCATAGCTGGTGAAAAGAAAATACCGGAGGGGTTTGAATACCCATGATGGCTTCAAATTCAGATTGAGCAGTGGTCATCCAATGCTTTTCTTGGCCAAGTATGGCTCGATGCCGCATGCCCCCTAAAAAAAGCGTAAATGCCGCTTGATGTGCTGGCGCTCGTTGAGGAAACAAAACAGATGTCCAAATAGCTCCCAAGAAAGATAGCTTTTCTTTTTCCGGTACCAGAAATCCAAACCCATCGAGCGGGCGGGGAATCGCGTCAAGTGGATAGGCAAGAAAATAGGTTAACACAGGAGGGTAAATGATTTCCGACAAATGTTTTTTCACCATCGGAAACTCTTCACCCAAGATTTCCGCTAGCGCATAGGCAGGAAGAGTAGACACCAGTATGTCTGCATATTGCGCAATTTGTTTTCCAGATGCCAATTCCTCATATATTACCTCCCATCCAGAGGCATGAGGTCGTATCTGGATTACTTTTGTCTGTACGCGGAGTTGTTCTCTTATTTGCTGAGCCAATGTTTCGGGTAATACCTGCATTCCTGAACGAAAGCTAAACATCCCTTCAGATGCATTCGATTGGTGTTGTTTATTCCGAGAAGCAGCCATTTGCTTCAATCCTTTGAGCAAGCTGCCGTAGGATTTCTCCATTTGATACAAGATAGGAAACGCAAAGCGTGTATCTAATTGTTGGGGATCGCCCGCAAATACACCTGCCACAAAGGGATTCACCACATAATCTACCCATTCTGCACCAAGCCGGCGGCTAATGAATTGAGCAATTGATTCAGGAGCTTCGCTAGTAGTGGGTTTTATCCAGGGTTCTCGAAGCAATTGTAACTTAGCGCTGAAGGAAAGCAATCTTGATCGCAGCAACTGTTGTGGCTTTAGCGGCAATGGATGGAGCTTACCCCCTTTTACGATATAACGTTTGGCCGACTGTGGAGGAGCAAATAGCAGTTCGTTTTCGAGTCTTAATTGCTGAATAAGTTGCTTGACAATAGGCTGATTGCCTTGAAGGGTATTGGGCCCGGCATCGATGAGATAATCTTGAACCCGATAGCTACGGATATGTCCACCAATTTGGGCTTCTTTTTCGAGTAAAAGAAAGGGAATACCTTTTTGTTGAAGGAAATAGCCCAGCGAAAGCCCTGTGATGCCTGCTCCTAAAATGATCACTTGCTTAGCCATATCTCATCGCGTTATAACGAGGCGGAATAGACTGGTTTCAGCGAAGATTGCCTATACCCATCAAACACATAGGCAATTTGCCGCAAAAACAAAACGCCGATGTCGGTTACCTCAATTCGTTGTGCATTGACTTGGATAAGCCCGTCGTTGGCTAGTTGTTTGAGTTCTTCTTGACAATCGGCAAAATACTGATCGAAATCCAAGGCAAAACGGGTAGACCATGCTTGTTTATCAATTTGTCGATGACACATGATTTGCATGATGGCATCACGGCGCTTGATATCGTCTGCACTCATCACATAACCCCTAGCTGTGGGGATTTGGCCAGCATCTATGGATCGGAAATAAGCTTGTTCGGTTTTTTCATTTTGGGCATAAGCATCTGGCAGTTGGCTAATACCCGTTATGCCCATCCCAAACAAATGGGTGCCAGCGCGTGTACTATATCCTTGAAAATTGCGATAGAGCTGCTTTTGATGCAAAGCAATGCTAAGTTCATCGTTTGGCAAGGCAAAATGATCTAATCCTATAAATATATACCCTGCTGCCGTAAGTGCATCAATCGTTTGTAGCCACATACGGATTTTTTCTTCTGTGTTGGGCAAGTCTGCTGCGGATATTAAAGATTGATGTTTTTTTATTGCAGGCAAATGTGCATAATGAAACACAGCAATGCGCTCGGGCCGTAAGCGAATGATCTGTTGTACTGTTTGAAAAAAAGATTCTGCCGTTTGGAAAGGCAATCCGTACATTAAGTCAATATTCAAGCCATGAAACCCCAATTTTCTTACCCATTCTATAACTTGCTCGGTGAGCGATAGGGGCTGAATGCGGTTGACGGCTTGTTGCACCCGTGGATCAATATCTTGCACTCCCATGCTTATTCGGTTAAACCCTGCTTCACGCAAAGCTTGCAAATGCGCAAAGCTTAAACCCCGTGGATCAACCTCACAACTTATTTCGGCTTGTGGACTAAATACAAAAAATTGGTGGATATGGTCAGATAAATTTTTTAATTGTTCTGGTGAAAGATGGGTAGGCGTTCCTCCTCCCCAATGCATCTGATCTACCAGATGGCCATCGGGAAGCTGCTCACGCCATAATACTACTTCTCGATGTAGATAATGCAAATAACGATTTACTCTTTCTGGGCGATGGGTGATAATCATATTACAACCACAGAAATAGCATAAGGTATCGCAAAAGGGCAAATGCACATAGATCGACCATTGAGCTTGGGGTTGTTGCTCTTCATTTTTAGCCAGCAGCTCGCCCCATTGCTCACTTTGGATATGATGATCGAAATGTGGCGCTGGTGGATAGCTGGTATAGCGAGGAACGGGATATGCATAACGCTTGTACAATGCTGGATTTATATGGGCGGCTTTCATACGAAATCGCTTGATAGGCCGAAGTTACGGTAAACCTCTAGAGGCTTGCGTCACCTATCGGTTAGAAAATAAAAAATCAGTATAGAATGACAGATTCCGCCCCTTGCATGATTTAGAAAAAGCAATTATTTTTCTCCATATCCTATGAAAAGCCACTACCAGCAAATCGCCCATTATGCATTACCCATCGAATCTGCGCATTCTGCTCGCCTTAATAGTGGGTATTTTCTTATATCATTTCCATTTGGTTCAAGGAATGTTTGTGATTGGGCTTGGAGCAATAAGTGCAATATGGACGATCATAGGTGTTTTCATTCGACTTCCTGCTGTTGCGCAGCTCAGCTTGATTCCCTGGCATGGTAGTCTGTTGATGTGCTTATGGATGTGCATGGGATATTTGTTGAGTTGGATACAAGACCCCACGCAACGCCCTAATTGGCTGGGTAAGCATTTGCAAGCAGATGATTACTGGATAGGTGTTTGCCAAACAGCACCCATCGAGAGGCTCCATTATACTAAGTTTTTGGTAAATGCATGTATGCTTATCCATCGGAAAGACCCTCCAGAAACATGTTTGGGAAAGGTTTGGTGTTATGTAAAAAAACCCTATCCCCATCGGCTACCCCAAATTGGGGATACACTCATCTTCTTCAAAAGGCCAGCACCCATTGCTTCTCCTGCAAACCCGGGTATGATCGATTATGCCGGCTATCAAGCGTATCAGGGAATTTATTTTCAAGTTTTTTTAAACAATTCCGATTGGAAGATTCGCAAACCTGCATCTGGATTTATATGGCAAAAAATACTTTACCATTGGAAATTATATAGCAAAAACAAAATTTACACTTTTTTGCAGAAGCCACAAAGTCGAGCATTTGCTTATGCTTTTGTTAGCGGTGATCGTTCAGACCTCGATCCTGCTATTGTACAGCAATATGCACAAACAGGCACTATTCATATTTTGGCCATTTCTGGATTACATATTGCT
Organism: Thermoflavifilum sp.; assembly: GCA_023511875.1. Lineage (GTDB taxonomy): Bacteria > Bacteroidota > Bacteroidia > Chitinophagales > Chitinophagaceae > Thermoflavifilum. The sequence goes on along the minus strand of JAIMAQ010000007.1, from coordinate 64,861 downwards.
GTGATTTTTGTTATCCTGGCTTTTTTATTTGATTTTTTTCATGTGCCTCATCAAATAAAAATTTTGCTAACTCTTCTTGGTATATGGCTTTTTGTGATGTACACGGGCATGTCTGCATCGGCTAGCAGAGCAGCATTTATGATTAGCCTATTGTTGGTAGCACATCACTTGCTAAAAAGACCAATTGTGTCTATGGATACGCTCATTAGTGCAGCTATATGTTTGTTGTGTATACATCCTGCATGGATTATGGATATTGGTTTTCAGCTCTCTTTTCTAGCCGTTGCTGGAATATTATTGTACTATCGTTTCTGGAACAATCTCTGGAAGCCAAAATGGATGGGCTTGAAGAAAATATGGTTTATGGTTGCCGTTTCCTGTTCTGCACAACTGCTTATCATTCCGTTAAGCATATTTTATTTTCATCAATTTCCTCTATTTTTTCTGCTTGCCAATTTAATTGCTGTTCCTCTATCGAGCATCTTGCTTATATTAACCGTGGTGCTCATTGCTTCGCCTTGGCATATCTTTTCAGTGGCGGTTGCTTATTGTATGGAATGGATCATTAATGCACTACACTATACTACACGTTTTTTTCAACAGATCGATTGGGTGCGCTTGGATCAACTCTATATTTCTGCGTGGGAAATGTTGGGCATGTTTCTGATCATCTTTCTTGCAATGGCATATGTCATGCAAAAACGTGTAGAGTATGCTTATGGGGTTTTATTGACCTTACTCGGTATGAGTATCTTTAGCCTATACAACGCTTTCCATCACATTCGGCAAAATGTTTTTATTGTTTATCACATTCCGCAACATAGCTTAATGGAATGGATCTCGGGAAATAGAGCAACTTGCTGGACAAAAGATAATATTTCGCATGAAGATATTCTGCAAGCAAGTCATCGTTTGTTATCTATTCAGCACATATCAATGACTTGCGATACCTCGAGAGGTATACAAATGTTTATTTGGAACCAGATTCGATTTATTCAGGCCTTCGGAAAAATACAAGCATGGCCATATTCTTTGCATTTTTCAGATTCTGCTTACCTCATCATTGGCCAAAATGCAGCACCAGACATACAATGGCTTCGGCAAATGCCAATCAAAGCAGTTATTTTAGATGGGTCAAATACCGCAATTCATGTACATAAATGGAAAACTGTTTGCGAAAGCCTAAATTTGCGCCTGCATCCAACTGTTGAAAAAGGAGCTTTTATTTTAAACCTATAAATTCATGAGTGATTTATTGATTCAACGAGCACTGATTTCCGCTTATCATAAAGATGGCCTTGAACCCATTTGCAAAAAGCTTCATCAACTACAGGTTCAACTTTATTCAACAGGCGGTACAAAAAGTTTTATCGAGCAATTAGGCATTCCATGCATAGCTGTGGAGCAGCTTACGGGTTATCCATCTATTCTCGGCGGGCGTGTGAAAACTCTTCATCCTGCAGTATTTGGAGGGATTTTAGCCAGAAAAAATCATCTCGAAGATCAACAACATATTCAACAATATGGATTAACGCTTTTCGATTTGGTAATTGTAGACTTATATCCATTTGAACAAACAGTGGCTTCGACTCAAGAAGAAAAAGAGATCATTGAAAAAATTGATATCGGTGGCGTTTCGCTGATTCGGGCTGCAGCTAAAAACTTTGAGCATGTTGCTGTAATCGCTTCCACAAATGAATATCCACTATTGCTCCAATGGCTTGATGAGCAAAATGGCTCCATTTCATATGACCAAAGAAAATGGCTTGCTGCAAAAGCTTTTGCCTATTGTACTCATTACGATATGGCGATTACTCGTTATTTTGAACAATTTGCCGATACAGGTATATTTTTTGCAGAAGCATCTCCAGCTTATTTGCTTCGGTATGGTGAGAATCCACATCAATCTGCACAATACTTTGGCGATTTGCATCAGCTTTTTGATCAATTACATGGCAAATCCCTTTCTTATAACAATCTTGTAGACATTGATGCTGCTTGTAAGCTCATGGCAGAATTTGAAGAAACGACTTTTGCTATCATCAAACATACCAATGCTTGCGGCATTGCTTCGCGCGCTACTGTGTTTGAAGCTTGGCAAGCCGCTCTTCAAGGCGATCGAGAAAGTGCTTTTGGTGGCATACTTATTAGCAACAAAACTATTGATGAATCTACCGCCGCCTCTATGCATGAAATGTTTTTTGAAGTATGTATCGCCCCTGATTTTACTCCATCGGCATTGGAAATACTCACTAAAAAGAAAAATCGAATTTTACTCAAACAAAAATCTTCTATATCTACCGAAAAGTATTTCAAAAGCATATTAAACGGTGTATTGCAACAACAAGCCGATAAAGAAAATTATACCGATTGGAATGAAGTTACTCGACCACTCACATCAGCGGAAAGAAGCGATTTGATCTTTGCCAATTTAGTATGCAAGCACTTAAAATCGAATGCTATTGCTTTAGTAAAAAACAAACAACTCATTGGCAAGGGTTGTGGACAAACCTCTCGAGTAGATGCATTACGACAGGCTATTGATAAGGCTCATCAATCGGGTTTCGACTTACATGGAGCTGTGATGGCATCAGACGCATTTTTCCCTTTCGATGATTGTGTGAAGATAGCTCATGAAGTAGGCATCAGTGCTGTCATTCATCCTGGAGGTTCTATTCGTGATGAAGATTCTATTCGTTATTGTCGCGAACATAATATGGGCATGGTTATTACGCACACGCGCCATTTTCTTCACTGATCTGCAACAATCTGTTGTATCGCACGTTGATATGCGAGGCGATATTCATAAAACTGTGGATGCGTACTCACATATACGTTGTGCAATATGGGAATAAATGTCGCCGATACGGTTTTTACTTTTCTCCACATTTCCCACAATTGCATGGCATATTGTTCGGGACTATATTTTTGCTGTACCCACCACGTATCCATACAACAAAATGGATAAATAAGAAGCTGTGTTTCTTGTTCACGCTCCAAGTCATACCAAAAATATGGATCGGCTACTCCAGCACGAAATCCAGGATGTAGGGGATATCCCATACTAAAATCGTGTGTAATGCCCGCAGAAATTAGCTGGCGATAAGTTTCTGGAATATGTAACCGAATGTAATGTTGCCGACTCAATTTTACTGGTTGATGAATAATAGCTGATAATCGTTGAATTTCTTTTTTTAATTTGTTTTCGTTTAAAAAAGATCTATAAGTTGGATGAATACCTACTGGATATCTCGAAGATATGCGGTTAATCAATGCCCGATACATAGGGTGATGCGGAGCAATGTGTCGATCATATCTTCCATATCGCCCGGTTGGGAAAAAATAAATAGCTTCTAGCCCATGTGCTATATGCCATGCATGTAGCCAATCAAATACATCGTATGGATCTGATGCTTTTTTAGCACATACCCGATATCGATAATAAATTTCATTCCACATACCTTTATACATGTCTCGCAAACTAGCCATGAATAGCCTGAACCAGCTTCTACCCAAATAAGCAAAAGCAATATCTATATCATAGGTAAGTAGAATTTGTGCTGTCTTTTTTTTGAAACGCAGAAAAGAAAATTTTTGTTGAAGGGCATCACGCAAAGCCATTATCCAATAATGCACTACGGGCTCTAATAAAAAATTTTGTTGCCATGCAAGGCTCAGCAAGTGTGGAAATCGGCCGTGATCGTCGGTTTGGTGTGGAAGATATTCCTCATATCGAGAAATCAAGTAAAAAGTTGCTGCAAAAATATCGAATGGAAAATCTGATGCCTTGTTGGTAGGGAAAAGTGCACATGTATATGCAAAAGCAATAACTTGAGGACATTGTGGGCTAATGTGATGTTGAAAGAGCAACCCATGAGGTGTTATGGTGAAAGCCTCTGGATGAAATTCGTGTGTATAATTGATAATCGCTTGCCCTGGTTGACCGCTATATTGTGTAGTCAAAACAAATTCAAGCCCGAGCTGCTGTTGCCAGATGAATTTGCACACATAATGCAATCGTTGGGTAATGTACGGGCAATAAATTGTTACCAGCACGGCACAAATTCGGCGATTTATTTAACCTGAACGGTGATGCTGGTGGCCATTTGGCTACCATAAGAGCGATGCATACCATCGGCAAACTGCAAGGTTAGCTTGTGTTTACCAGGGGGCAAGTTCAATACCACTTGCGTTTGTGCATTGCCAAAGTGCAAATGTGTAGAATCTTTAGGGATCACTTCTCCAGTAGCTATTGAATCGCCATCATCAATTAGCAAATGGTGATGCCCTGATCCTGGCTTCACTGGCCCTGCCGAATCTACCTGCATGCCTTCAACACCCATCTCCACCGTAAATGGCGAATGCACAACCTCACCATCTTTCAGGTTTTTAAAAAACACTTTAGCTCCTGCTGGCACTGCGGGCAAAGCAGGCGTTGCAACTTGGGTAACCGAAGGAGTAGATGCAGGAGTACTGGATTGCTGAGCCTGCTGTGTATTGTGGTGACAAGAACTGGCTATTGCGAAAAGCCCTATAGCCAATACAGTGCAGATATATGGTTTCATCGTGTGTATGAGATTTATGGTGAAAAATTAAATCTTTTCTTTTCGTTTTTTCCAGAGCTCATTGAAAGATTGAGGAGCAAATGTGGGCAATTCCCGTTTTTCCCCCCAACTTTTGGCAAACATTTTTTTGAGAAAAAAATTTTTGGTTTTTCCACTTACCAAATTCATTTTTTTCCGACTCAAACTCACTTGCTTCCAAAAATACCAAGCCATCTTTTCGCTTCCATTCGTTGCATGTGATTCAACCGCTTCATGTCGGTTAATGAGCAACAATTCATGAATATTGATTCTCACAGGGCATACTTCAGTACAATTGGCACAAAGAGAAGACGCATAACTCAAGTGTTTGTATTCTTTCATCCCTTGCAAATGGGGCGTAATCACTGAACCGATAGGGCCACTATAGGTGGTGCCATATGTGTGTCCACCAATATTTTTGTATACAGGGCAGGCGTTTAAACATGCCCCACAACGAATACAATATAGGCTTTCGCGCATGCGTTCATCTTGCAGAATGCGCGTTCTGCCATTATCTAACAATATCACATACATTTCTTCAGGACCGTCAATCTCGCCAGGCTGACGTGGCCCCGTGAGAATAGTATTATATGCCGTAATGGTTTGCCCCGTGCCAAAAGTGGCTAATAAAGGCCAAAAGAGCGCTAAATCGGTAAAAGAAGGCAATATCTTTTCAATGCCCACTACCGCAATATGTGTGCGAGGCAAAGACGTGGTGAGGCGAGCGTTTCCTTCATTTTCGGTAAGCGCAATGCCTCCAATATCTGCCAGGATAAAATTGGCACCCGTGATGCCCACTTCGGCCTGCGCATATTGCTTACGCAGTTGCTGACGAGCCACCATGGTGAGCTCTTCAGCAGAAAGATTGGCTGGTGTGCCTAGTTTGTTGCTAAACAATCGGGCAATATCGTCCTTGCTTTTGTGCATGGCAGGGGTGACGATATGATAAGGCGGTTCGCCATCTAGTTGTTGGATATATTCGCCGAGGTCCGATTCTATGGCTTTAATGCCCTGCGCTTCCAATGCCTCATTGAGGTGGATTTCTTCGGTGACCATTGATTTGCTTTTGACCACCGTTTGGGCTTTTTTTTCCTGGCATATACGCACAATTTCTTTGCAGGCTTGCTCGGCGTTTTCTGCCCAGATCACTTTGCCTCCTCTCTGGGTAAATTGAATTTCAAAATTCTCGAGCATAACATCGAGTTGCTCAATAGCCCGCCACTTTATATTTTTAGCCCTTTCCCTGGCAGTGGCTAAATCTACAAACTGAGTTTTACCTTTTTCAAAAGCTTGCTGGTATTTTCCAATATTGAAATTAATCTTTCTTCGATGATCCAGATCAAATGCTTTTACAGCACTCTTGGCTAAAAAAATGGCCTGTTGGTCGCTCATAAACGTCTATTTGTCAGGCATTCCGATGCTGGAAATACTTATCTGCAATGTGTTCTAAAGCCTGATAAAAATCTTCTCCAAACTTACGAATCAAAGCCTGCTTTACAAAACGAAATACTGGAATGCCAAGTTTTTTACCCAAAATCTGCGCAGGCTTACACAATACTTCACGCGGCTCATATAGTAATGCCGTGCGACCTGCTATCTGGCGCACACGCAAAGGATAAAGATGGCAAGATAAAGGCTTGCGAAAAGAACTTTTACCCGTTAAAAAAGCTTTCTCTAACGTGCATTTCACGATACCATCTTCTACAATGGCATAAGCACACATCCCATTAGGTAATAGTGGCGTTACCGTACCAAATTCAGGATCTTGCACGACATAACCTTTTTGCTCAATGCATGCCCGATGATCGGGCGGTAAATAGGCTTTGGCTACATCATAAGCTTGCTCGATCTGCGCTATTTCTTGCTGCTCTACAGGTGCACCTGCATCTCCATCTACACAACACCCCCCATGGCAAGCCGATAAATCGCAAACAAATCGAGCTTCTACTACTGCATCTTCTACCAACACATCATCGATCCAAATCATCAAATAAGTTTTAAATAAAACATTTATATTGGCTATCTCCACCGCAAAGTGTGGATCAAATGCCACATATCTTTTTCCACAAATTGATTCACAGGTGCCAAAGAATCGGCATTAGGTACGGCATAAAAGTAAAGTGCCCCTCGCAAAAAATGGCGAGTTGAATCGGTAACGAAAAATTGTTTAGCACTGGCCACATCACCACCTAAACTAAAAAATATACCATCTACATGATAAGGCGTATGAATACGAATTTCATCTCGATAATCGGCTTTATAATCATGCTTATCTGTCATTTCAAATACCTGATTCAAAAGCGTTTGCAAAGGCTGTTTTTTACTAATAATTTTATACGTGAGATATATTTTACCGTTAAGGCCTGGAAATACAATGTTGATCCAATATGGGTTTTCGGGCACAGTATCGAAGAAAACCGTATCTTTTACAATATTGGCGTATACAGGATATTCAAATGTATAAGGATATCCTGGTTTATCGAATAGTTGATATTTTTTCTCGGGTAAGTCTATTCTGAAATAACCTCTTGGCCTCGGTGTAGGCGGGTGATTGCAACTCATCCACCCCGCAATCATCGCCATCCATATACCCAACAAAAAATATTTTCTTTCAAGCTTCATCAACAATTGGATTTTTACTCACCTTAATCTTTTCAATTCGCATGCGATCCATTTTTTCAATCGTGAAGGTGAATTCTTTCCAGGAAATGGTTTCTTTTTCCTGTGGAAACTTCCCAGCAATCTCCAATACCAATCCAGCCAAAGAATCGCTATCACCTTTTACTTCATCAAAGGTATCGGGCGGAATATCTAAAATCCGGCAAAAATCGTTCAACATAATCTTGCCATTAAATTCATATTGATGTGCATCAAGCTGGCGATATAAATTTTCTTCTTCATCAAATTCATCTCGAATATCTCCAACGACTTCTTCTACGATATCTTCTAATGTCACTATCCCCGAGGTACCCCCAAATTCATCTACTACGATAGCCAGATGAATGTTTCGGGTTTGAAATTCTTGCAACAAGTCTTCAATGAGTTTGTGTTCTGGAACAAAATATGCAGGTTTCAGTACGGAATGCCAATCAAAATTATTGTCTGCATGCAGATAAGGCAATAGATCATGTACATGCAATATGCCTTTGATATGATCAAGATCTTCTTCATAAACAGGCAATCGAGTATGTCGCAACAACGCAACCTGTCTGAGTACTTCTGGAAATGAAAGTTGGTATGAGATCCCCTTCACATCGAGTCGAGTGCGCATAACTTGTCGAACCGTGATATTGCTGAATTTGATAATCCCTTTCAAGATGTTTTTCTCTTCTTCCGAAGAGCCCTTGCCCATGGTGGCATCAACGGCTTCATTAATTTCTTTTTCCAGAAAATCTGCTTCTCTACTTTTTTCGAGTGTGGCTTCAATATTTGCCGATGTTTTCACAATAAAACTACTCGCAAATTTTAATGCTCGCTGCAAGGCATAAACGACACCTGCACTGGAAAGCACTACCCGAATATTGTATTGGGTGGCATATACTCGAGGAATAATTTCGCCAAATAATACCACAACCACCAAAATCACCAGCAGTTTAATCAAATAAGAAAGTACAGGATGTTCTTTGTAAGTAATAAACAAATCGATTAAATAATTGGCAATTAAAATTACGCAGATATTAATCACATAATTAGCAATCAACAAAGTGGCTTCTAACAATCTTGGATTCTCTAGTAAACGAATTGCCTGACGAGCACCAGGCCTTTGCCTAGTGCGCAATATATTTCGTTCTTTTTCTCCTAGTGTAAAAAAGGCCACTTCTGCGCCTGATATCAGCGCAGAAATCAAGATAAGTACCACAAGCAGTGCAGCAAAAAAAGTAATGTTTTGAACAGGCAGCTCTTGCTCGGCTCCTATATAAAGGTATAACAATGCATGAATAAGAATGGGATTGAATAAGGCAAATACGCCAATCATAAACATGAAATGATGCACCGATAAATCAATTCACTTCCAAAAGTTTTCCGCAATATTACAATCATTTAATATCGGGCAGATCAGGAATTAATCCTCCTCTTCATCTGCAGATAGCTCATCCCCTAAAGAAGAATCCTGAGAGGGTGAAGCTTCTTCGTTGGGGTAGTTAGCCGGCGACGATGTGCCAGCAGCCGCTTGCGATCCAGTATGGGCTTCCAGTTTTTTATCGAGCATGATCAAGTTATCGCCTACTATTTCGGTGATCGATTTTTTATTTCCATCTTTATCTTCCCAGCTACGGGTATGTAAATGCCCTTCTATATAAACCAGGCTTCCTTTTCTGAGATATCTCTCGGCCAGCTCTGCCAATCCTCGCCAAAGAACCACATTATGCCATTCGGTTTGAGAAACTTGCTTGCCCGACCGATCTTTAAATGTTTCGGTAGTAGCCAGCGGAAATTTGGCGACAGGAACCGAGCCGTCTACCCTTTGTATGTCTGGATCTTTCCCCAGATTACCTATCAAAATAACTTTGTTTACCCCTCTCATGATGAGATCGTTTAAGTGATATAACAGCCATCTTGCTAAAATTAATTTTTTTTATGAAATGAAAAAAATTTTACAAAATACTATACGGATTACGGCGCAAATATTTAACGATAATGCCCGGCAATGCGTATTGGCAAAGATCATCCCAGCCCACCAGGAGCTGATGAGGAGAAATATGGGGAGCAACGGGGGTTTCAATGTAAAAAAAGCGAGCATGGATGCGCCGATGGGTGAGCTGCTGCTGGAGATCTATAACGCCTTTTAAGCTCCAATCATCGGTAGGTAATTGGTTCTGCCATTCAGGTGTTTGTTGCAAATGCTCGACTTCCCAGAGAGCGTTTTTTTCGATCAAGGGAAATTCAAATAACCCACGCCAGATATCCTTCTGGATACGCCGTTGCAACAACGTTTTTGCTTGAAATCGAATCACCAGATAATGAAAATACCTCGATTGGATCGATTTTGATTGAGCTTTTACTGGAAATTGCATTTGTTGTTGCAGATGAAAAGCCTGACATTTTACGGCCAATGGGCAATGGTTACATGCCGGACGACGAGGCTTGCAAATCGTTGCGCCCAAATCCATGACTGCCTGGTTAAACGCACCAGGATCTTGAACATCAAGAAGTTTGTGAGCCAATTGGCTAAACAATTTTTTCCCCTCTGGGAGATCTACAGGGATGTGCAAAGCGAAATAGCGAGCCAGCACACGAAGCACATTTCCATCTACCACTGCATGCGGCAACCCAAAAGCAAATGAAGCAATTGCCGCTGCAGTATAGGGGCCAATTCCCTTCAAGGAAAGCAATCCGTCATAGCTTCGGGGAAACTCCCCACCATAATGTTGCACCAGCTCTCTGGCTGTGTGGAGCAAATTGCGGCAGCGGTTGTAATAACCCAGACCCTGCCAAAGGCGGTATACGGCCTGCTCATCAGCATAGGCCAACTGTTCCAGCGTAGGATAAGCCTGAACAAAACGTTCATAATAGGCCCATCCTTGCTCTACCCGCGTTTGTTGCAAAATGGTTTCTGCCAGCCATATCCGATAGGGATCGCGAATGCCCTTCCAAGGCATTTGTCGGCCATTGTCCTGGCGATGCCAACGCATGAGCAAACGTGTAAAAACCTCCTTCCCTGAGTCGCCCATTATCCAATTGTTTATTCTGGAACCTGTGAGCAAATTTGATCTTTTTCGAAATTTGCCGCCCAAAAATTCTCGTATTGAAGATTTTATATTAAATTTGATAATGAGGTAAATGCCGGCTAATGAGAAAAGCAGACCTAATCAACCACATTGCCGAAAAAACTGGGATCCCGAAAGTGGATGTGCTGGTGACGGTGGAAGCCTTGTTCAAAGAAATTAAGGACTCCCTGTCGCGCGGAGAAAACATCTATATTCGCGGATTTGGCAGTTTCATTACCAAAAAAAGGGCTGCAAAAATTGGTAGAGATATTAAAAAAAACATTGCAGTGGAAATACCCGAGCACTATATTCCTGCTTTCAAGCCCTCTAAAGAATTCATCCAGGAAGTCAAAAAGCTGAAAACTTCGTAACTTTGCAGTCCCTTTAAGCTTGATTTTAAGGTGAAACGCGCCCAGATAGTCTTGTGTATTCTTGCAGGGATAGCCATTGTCTTGTTGTATGCTTTTGGAGAAACCCGTGTTCCTCCGAAAAACAACGGGCAGGCGGGTACCATGATGGCTTCTTCTGCCCAACAGGCTCCGGCCATTTCTACAGACAGCCTTATTCGTGAGGCCAAGCAAATGTTGCCCACTAGCCTGCAGCTGAGAATCGCCGAAATGGAAAACAGCGTGGTGCGGGGCGATGTGAAGCAACAGCAAATTCAGGTTTATCGCCAACTGGCACATTTATGGGATAGCCTTAAGCAACCCGATCTAGCTGCTTACTATTTTGGTAAAGCCGCCCAGCTTCAAGCGCATCCGCAATCCCTACAGTTTGCCGCAGGTCTTTTCCTTAACCATCTTCAACAAACCGCCCAAGGACCACTGCATTTGTGGGAAGCTCAGCAAGCCGATACCCTCATCCAACAAGCCCTTAGCCTCGATCCCCACAACGATACCCTGCTTGTCATGCAAGCCCAAGCCATGGTAGAAATGGGCGAAGTAATGCAGGGCGTTCAACAATTGTTATCGGTGGTCAAACGTGATTCCAACAATGTGCCTGCGCATTTACTTCTAGGTCGGCTATCGATCAATTCTGGGCAATATGATAAAGCCATTGACCATCTGCAAAAAGTAGCTCTGCTTCAACCTCAAAATGCAGAAGCCTTGTATTATTTGGCAGTGGCCTATCGGGAAACTGGCCATCGGCAAGAAGCTATCCGATATTTTCAGCAATGTAAAGCCTTGATTAGAGATCCCGATTTCGATAAAGAAATCGATAGTCTCATACAAACGATGCCTTAAATTTATTTGTTCACTAAAATTTTTACGTTATGCCTTGTGGTAGAAAAAGAAAAAGACATAAGATCGCCACTCACAAACGCAAGAAACGCCTCAGGAAAAACCGACATAAGAAGAAAAAATAACATTTCAGGAAATAATTTTTCCTGCCCAAGGTACATCCTATTGAACGGATGTCATATGTGTTTTCATTAGGCGTATTTCTTATCCTCAAACAAAATTTCACGATGCTTGAATAAAGAGCTCATTATAAATGCACATGCAGGGGGTGTTGACATTGCCCTGCTAGAAGATCGGAAGCTTGTTGAACTACATCATGAAAGTGGAGATAGCCAATTTGCCGTAGGAGATATTTACCTCGGAAAAGTAAAAAAACTCATACCGGGGCTCAATGCGGCTTTTGTAGATGTGGGCTATGAAAAAGATGCCTTCCTCCATTATACTGATCTCAGCCCATATGCTCGCTCTGTGCTGAAATTTACGCAGATGGCTATCCACGATAAGGAGCCTGGTGGGTTCGACTTTGCGCATTTTAAAAAAGAACCCGAAATCATCAAAACAGGCAAAATCACAGAGGTGCTCGGCGGCAAGCCTGAAATATTAGTTCAAATCTTGAAAGAACCGATATCTTCTAAAGGTCCACGACTGAGTTGCGAAATCTCTTTGCCCGGTCGATATGTAGTACTCACTCCATTCAACGAGATTGTTGCCGTTTCTAAAAAGATTCATTCCGCCGAAGAACGACGACGCTTGCAGCATATTGTTGAGGCCATTCGCCCGGCCAATTTTGGCGTCATTGTGCGCACGGCTGCCGAAGGCAAGAAAACGGCCGAGCTTCATGAAGACCTCCTGCAGCTAGTGGAGATGTGGAAGACCATACAGCGCAACCTGTATCGGGCTCAGCCTCCTCAAAAAATTATGAGCGAGCAAAATCGCACCAACAGCATCTTGCGTGATTTGCTCAACGAAAGCTTTAACCGCATCGTAGTAAACGACAAAAACCTATATCAAGAAGTCAAACAATACATCCAAAAAATCGCTCCCGAAAAACAAGATATTGTCCATTTTTATCATAACCACGCACCTATCTTCGATCACTATGGAGTAACCAAGCAAGTAAAAGCCTCGTTTGGTAAAACAGTAAATCTCGATAGTGGTGTGTATTTGATCATAGAATCTACGGAAGCACTTCATGTGATCGATGTAAATAGTGGCTACAAAAGCAGTAGCAACAACCAGGAACAAAATGCACTGATGACCAATTTGGAGGCAGCCGAGGAAATTGCCCGTCAGCTCAGGCTGCGCGATTTAGGAGGCATCATCATTGTGGATTTTATTGACATGAAATTGCCCGAAAACAAAAGGGCTGTACTCAAAGCCATGGAGCAATTCATGGCCAGCGATCGAGCCAAACATACGATTTTGCCGATTTCCAAATTTGGCCTCATGCAAATTACGCGTCAACGCGTACGGCCTGAAGTCAATATCTCTACCTCGGAAGTATGCCCTGTGTGCAGAGGAACAGGCACCATCAGCTCCACATTGCTTATCGTAGACGAAATCGAAAAAAATATCCAATACCTGATCGACGAGGGCCACCGACACCTGGTTTTGCGCGTAAACCCCATTCTTTATGGATACCTCACCAAAGGCTTGATCTCCCAGCAACTTAAATGGTGGTGGAAGTTTAAACAATGGATCCGTATAGAAAAAGATAGCAATTATTATTTGATCGAATATCATTTTATTGACCGCCGCTCTGGCGAAGAAATTAAGCTATAAGGTATGAAAAAATTATATTTTCTGCTTATCGGCATGGGGTTAATCAGCGGTTGCGCCTGGTTGCATTCGGAGCACCCTATGCATTTGCAAGCTGGATTTTATAGAGCATATATTTATCGCCCAGATGGTATTGGCATACCTTTTCAATTGGAAATCGTAGATAGTGCAGGAAAAACCATTGCCTACATCATCAATGGCAGCGAAAAAATTCGAATCGATAGCATTGTACAAAATCGTCAGCACTTTATGCTCCACATGCCCTTGTTTAATAGTGATTTTAACGGATTAGCCTTAAATGATGGAAGCTTGCAAGGACAGTGGATTCGCCATTTGCCAGACAGCGATCAGCATTTTCTATTTCGTGCCATTCCGGCTAATACCCGCTTTGAGATTCACCATCATGCAAAACATCAAATTTCTGGTACCTGGGCTACTTACTACCTTCGTTCTGGCAGAAGCGATACTTCTTTTGCCGTGGGCTTATTTCATCAAGAAGGAGATACGCTTTATGGCACCTTTATGCATAGCGATGGCGACGATCGTTTCCTGGCTGGCATAGTGGATGGCGATACGTTGAAATTATCTACTTTCAATGGAGGAGACTTGTATCTGTATACCGGCTTCATCCAAAATGATTCAACGATTGTCGACGGACAATTTTATTCTGGCTATGCAGGATATGCACGTTGGTGGGCGAAGAAAGATTCTACCGCTCATTTGCCCAATGCCCTATCGCTTACTACAGTGATCCCAGGGAAAGAATTGCTGGATTTTCAATTTCCAGATTTAAATGGAGATACCGTGGCTTTGCACGATTATCGCGGGAAAGTGCTGTTGGTAGAAATCATGGGTTCCTGGTGCCCCAATTGCATGGATGAAACGGCTTTCCTGAGCGAGCTATATGCGCAATATCACCCAAAGGGACTGGAAATAATTGCGCTTGCTTACGAACGTTCGGCCAATTTTCAGGAAGCTAGAAAAGCCGTGATGAGTTTCCAGCAACGCTTTCAGGTGAAATATCCCATGTTGCTCACTGGCGTAACATACAATGACCCGCAAATGATCCCCAAGACATTGCCCAATATCCAACATTTTCAGGCCTTCCCTACAACTTTATTCATCGATAAATCGGGTCGTATTCGTTACATCCACACTGGGTTTGCAGGGCCGGGAACGGGGATATATTACCAGCAAACCATTTCCGAATTTCAATCGCTGATCAATAAGCTTTTACAGGAATAACCTCCATTTTACAGGATACATACACCCTAAAAATGTTTTAAGAAAGATTAAAAAGTGTAATAAGCCCCAAACAACACTCTAGCTGTGCCTTTAGTGGGGGAACCATTGGCCTTATTAAAAATGGTTTCATCGGCATGATCTACTCTAAACTCAGGAATCAACATCAACTGCCCAAGATGAATATTCCCCGAGAAGGTAAACGACCAAATTTGGGCTCCACCAGAATAGCTCACCGGATCGGCATCTGAAAAACTAATTACCCCGTCTTTGTCGGCAAAATATTCTGTACGCAATGCCAAACCAAAATGAGGCATGAACCGATAATTTAGATACAAGGCACTACTGCTCCAGCTTTGCATAGTAGTGAAAGGAGCTTTGTATAAGCTAAAATATTCACACAATACAATATTCCATTGGCTATTTACCTGCCAAGTCCATATAGGATTGAGTTGATGGTTTATCGTTTTTGTAGAATCCTTGCCTTCTAAATAATTCAGATATATTTTCATGGTTTGTGAAGGAGCAAAACTTAGCTGCGCACCGATATTTTTCCGATTGTTGATGAGGCCACTGTATTTGTTATAAAAGCTGGTTTTGTGATCTGTTGGATCGAATACGCCCAGCATGGCTGTCCATTTTCCAAAATTCACATCGGCTTTCACACCCGTATGAAAAAAAGGACCATAAGAGAAAGCGTAGCTCATGCTATAATTCACATTGCCCGTTGGGTCTACTAATTCCCAACCCATATGCGTGGCAAAACTTCCCATAGTGAGCATAAAATGATCTGAAATGGCATATTGGAGATACAACTGCTTAATAGCTGCTATAATGCCATCATCGTTATAAGCAAATTCCTGCTCCCTTTTACCAAAACCAAGATCGGCTACGAATCCAGCTTTTCGATATTGCCCTTGAAATTTCACTGAGGCCATACCAAGCTCAAAAGAATTTTGTGAATTCGTAAAACTAGTTTTGTTATCAGTAACATTTTTATTGAAATTATACTGATAATAAACATCTCCATAACCAGAAATTTGAACACGAGGATTAGTTGAATCTGTTTGTGCAAATGCTGTTAAGTAGATGCAGTCAAGAAGTAAAAAGAGAAAAAAAAGTTTCATGAGAAAATGATTTAATTAACAATGAATGATAAAATCAAAATGATTAGAAGGAATTAGGCTACTGAAACAACAAACTCCTCTGGTGAAGGAGAAGAAGATGTTGCGGCTCGCTTTCTTGTCTGCCGAGTAAGGCCATACAAATACATATATCCTAAAAGAGCCGAACAAAAAGATCCCAACAAAATAGACAACTTAGCTATGGCTTCTGCCTCAGCAGTATGGAAAGCCAGTGAAGTGGTAAAAATAGACATGGTAAATCCAATGCCACCCAACAAACCCGCTCCAAACAATTGCTGGTAGCTGGTTTGCGAAGGAAGAGAAGCTATCCCCAGTCGAGTAGCCATGAAAGAAGATAAAAATATTCCTAATGGCTTCCCTACAAATAAGCCCAATATCACACCCATACTAATGGTGGAACGCAATATTTCTTGGCCAGAATCGGGAAAAGCTACTGCAGTATTGGCCAATGCAAAGAGTGGAAGGACTACAAAATGTACGGGTTTGTGCAAGAAATATTCCACTTGATTGAGGCGCGAAAGTGGCAAACTAAAACCTAAGGCCACTCCGGCTATGGTGGGATGTACGCCAGAATGAAATAAACTCCACCACAATAGGGCACCCAACCCCAAATAGATCCCGAGTGGTTTACACTTTACCCAATTGCAAAGAATCAGCAAACCGAAAATACCGCCTGCTAGTAACAAATACCCCATGTGTAGGCCCAACGCGTAAAACAGCGCAATGGTCACCACAGCTCCTAGATCATCAATAATGGCCAATGCCATCAGGAAAATCTTAAGTTGTACAGGCACCCGTTTGCCTAACAACGATAATACCCCCAACGAAAAAGCAATATCAGTAGCCATCGGGATGCCCCAACCATGATGGTACAGTGTATCCTTGTTAAACACAGTATAAATCAATGCTGGAAAAACCATGCCTCCAAGTGCAGCCAACACCGGTAATAACGATCGCTTTAAAGAGGCTAGCTCACCTACAATCATCTCTCTTTTGATTTCAGCACCCACAAAGAAGAAAAAAAAGCTCATCAACACATCATTAATCCAACCCTCCAAACTATTCGGCAATTGCCCTTGCATCAAATTCCCAAATACAGCTTTCGTCCACCAGTTTACATATACTTGCCCCATAGGTGATAAGTTGGCCAGCACCAAAGAAAACATGGTACAAACGATTAAAATCACACCTGCAGAACGACTATCTTTTAGAAAAGTTCGCAGTGGAGTAACCAGCTTTGTAGGCAAATACTTGATCATGATTCGATAAGTTTTAAAAAATCATAAGCAGGCTTGACTTAATGTGACTATATCTGTTGGCTGGCTATTAATAAACGGGGATTTCTACTTGATCTCCTACATAGCCCTTTACGCCCATTTCTGGAACATCTAAACCCTTTTCTTCCACTTCTTCTTGTACTCGCAAGGGCACTACTTTATCTAACAGCTTGAAGAAAACATACATTACACTGAAGACAAACACAAAGCAGGTAACAGCACCGATCAATTCGGCTGCAAACTGACCCGCATCTCCGTAAAACAATCCACGCACAGTGCCCGAAACGCCATTCCAACCATCTCCATATTTTCCATCTGCAAATAAGCCAAGCGAAAGCACCCCCCATATACCATTGGCTCCGTGGACAGCAAAAGCCCCCACTGGATCATCAATCTTCAACTTACGGTCAACGAAATTGGCCACCACTACGACCAATACTCCTGCAATGGCCCCAATAATTACTGCAGAAGTGGAATTGACAAAAGCACAAGGAGCCGTAATGGCTACTAACCCAGCTAACATACCATTGGCCATCATTCCCGGATCGGGCTTTCCAGAGGTAGACCAAGTATACAACATAGCCAAAAAAGCGCCTGCACCACTAGCCAACATGGTATTTACTGCAATCACGGAAATGCGCAAATCAGTGCCGGCTAGGGTAGAACCGGGATTAAATCCAAACCAACCAAAAGCCAAGATAAACGTGCCGATAATGGCCATAGGAATGTTATGACCAGGTATGGAATTCGGTCTTCCATCTTTGGTATACTTACCCAATCGGGGGCCAATAACCAATGCACCTGCTAGTGCTGCCGCTCCACCCACTTCATGCACGACAGAAGAGCCGGCAAAATCTACATGTCCGTGTCCCAACCCAAAATTCACTCCTAATTGCGCCAACCAGCCTCCACCCCATACCCAATTGCCAAATAAGGGGTAAACAATCATGGAAATAAAAAATCCATAAATCACAAAAGATTTAAATCGCCAACGCTCAGCCATGGCTCCAGTTGGAATCGTTGCCGTAGTATCCATAAACACCAACTGGAATAAAAACAAGGTAAATACCCCCACGTCGTACACACTGCTGTTGAGGAAATAGCCTGAATTTCCAATAATACCAAAGCTTTTCCCAAAAAGATGTATGGTCACTTCATGAGTAAGCCCGGCCGTGCCCCCCAGAGCAGCAACAGAACCGATGCCTCCAAACATAAAAGCAAAGCCACATATCCAGAATCCCAGCATCCCAATAGCATAAATCATGAAGTTCATTGCCATGGTATGCGCCACATTCTTAGCCTGCGTAAAACCCGTTTCCACCATGGCAAAGCCTGCCTGCATAAACATAACCAGAAAACCCGTGATTAGAGTCCATACGATATTGATGGCAATGCGATTGTGGCCAACGGCATCGGCCAATTCTTGGAAAGTGGGCTTGCCAGCCTGTGCAGCCGGCACATCGCTGGCGGTGCCTGTTGCCGTGCCAGCAGGATCTGGATGCACCAATTGTGCCCATAGCGGCATAGATAGCCAGCAAAGCAACAAAAGAGTAAGCATCCATTTCTTGGCCGTCAAACTCGACATCCGATGCATCACCGCCTTTACCCATGGGGCCCTTGAACATCGGCTAAAATGGGGTAATTTGTTCCGCATAAAAATCAATTTAAAGTTTTTAATAATAAATGAATATATAATTTTATAATGTTTTATTAATATTCAAAGGTAATTAAATTTTATTTAAATAAAATGAAAATATTTTAAGAAATTTTGCTTAAAAATTTTAAAAAATCAAAAATATAAAGCTAAAAATATAAATATAAATAAAAATCAATTAATCAATAACGAAATCGTAATAGATGATTTTATAAAATAGCAATCTTGTGTTTATGATATAAACTAGCAATTATAATAAATATAATTTATTCTAATGTATTAGAAATATGATTGTATGATTGTAGGAGATCTGTTGATCTAATAAGCCAGGAGTTGTTGAAGAATGCTTTCGAAGCGAGATTTAGCTAAGAATTGGGCTTCTAGGTGGGGAGCAAAAGGAACAGGAGTATCGAGGCTAGCACAACGCATGACAGGTGCATCGAGGTAGGAAAAGCACGATTCGGTGATGCGTGCCGAAATCTCGGCGCCAATGCCGCCCACAAGAGTATCTTCATGAAAGACCAATACCCTACCTGTTTTTTTCACAGAGCGCTCGATCGTGGACATATCTAAAGGCAATAAACTGCGCAAATCAATGATTTCGATATCGGTTTCTGGATGTGCGGCTGCATAATCCAACGCCCAATGCACAGCGGCTCCGTATGCCACTACTGTGCATTCTTCGCCTTCAGCAACTACACGGGCCTCGCCTATGGGAACGGCATAATAAGCCTCGGGCACTAAGCCAGAGACACGGCGATACAAGGCTTTGTGCTCAAAATATAGTACAGGATTGGGATCTTCTATGGCTGCAATAAGCAAACCTTTAGCATCTTCAGGAGTGGCGGGATATACAATTTTCAATCCTGGTACATGAAAAAACCAGGCTTCATTGCTCTGGGAATGGAAAGGTCCTCCACTCAAACCCGCGCCTGTTGGCATTCGGATCACTACATCTGCAGCATGCCCCCATCGGTAGTGAATCTTGGCTAAATTATTTACTATCTGGTGAAAGGCACAAGAAACAAAGTCGGCATACTGCATTTCTACGACAGATTTATAGCCTTTTACACTCAACCCCAATGCAGTCCCAACGATAGCGCTTTCGCACAAAGGCGTATTGCGAACCCGTTGTTTACCGAATTGTGCCAATAGCCCTTCCGTTACTTTAAACACTCCGCCATATTCAGCAATGTCTTGCCCCATTAAAATCAGCTCGGGGTGCTCTTGCATGGCTTGTTCCAATGCTTCATGTATGGCTTCGATGAATTTTTTCTCTCGCATTTTCCCACTAATAGCTAAAGGCAATGGAGGAGTGGGCGCATACACATCGCCAACCTCTGAGTCTATATCCGGTAGCGATGGATGGTAAGCCTCTGCCAATTGCAATTCTTGCTCGATTTGTTGCTGAAACTCGGTGCGGATATCTTGAATATCTTGTGCAGTAAGTACTTTTTCCTGAAGTAAATAATGAGCATATTGATCTACGGGATCTTTTGCCTTCCAGGCAGTAATCAATTCTGGGGGTACATAGCGCGTTCCACTGGCTTCTTCATGCCCCCTAATGCGAAAACTAAGGCATTCGATTAATACAGGCTTATGAGTAGAAATACAGTATTGACGAGCTTGTTGAACGGCATGATAAACCTCCAGCACATTATTGCCGTCTATAGTAATCCCTTGCATGCCATAAGCTACTGCTCTATCTGACAAGCGTTCACATCGGTATTGTTCGGTGGTAGGAGTAGAAATAGCATATCCATTATTTTCAATCAAAAAAATAACGGGTAAGTCCCATACGCTAGCCACATTTAGGGCCTCGTGAAATTCCCCTTCGCTGGTACCTCCTTCTCCAGTAAACACCAGCGTTGCTTTCCCGGAGTGGCTTAATTTATCTGCCAAGGCTATTCCATCGGCAACAGAAAGCTGGGAACCCAAATGAGAAATCATGCCAAAGATATGATGTGCATGGCTACCAAAATGAAAAGATCGTTCCCTACCCTTGCTATAGCCCTGTGGTAATCCTTTCCATTGTGCATACAGCCGATGTAAAGGCATCCCTCGAGTAGTAAAAACGCCCAAATTTCGATGCAGGGGTAGAATCCATTCTTCCTCATCCATGGCTAGCGTGGCCCCAACGGCAATTGCCTCTTGCCCGATGCCAGAAAACCATTTGCTGATTTTATTTTGCCTCAATAAAACCAGCATTTTTTCTTCAATCATGCGTGGCCAAAGTAAACACCTGAATATGTGGATCAAGGTCTCATCAGACAATGCCTTGCGATCGAAATACATGGATTTATCTTTTAGTAACCTTCCTCTTCTGCTTGCCTACGCTGACTTTCAAAAAACGAGGAAATGATCGATAAGATTATGCTAAACAACAACGCCCACCAGAAACCATCTACCTGAAAACCGGAAATCAAATGGCTCGTCAATAAAATGAGAAAGGCATTGATCACCAGCAAAAACAAACCCAGGGTAAACACAGTAATCGGCAGGGTGAGAATGATGAGCAAAGGCTTGACGAAGGTATTCAATACGGCAAGCAGTAAAGCCACCCATACCGCAGTGATGAAATTCTGAAGATGTACGCCGGGCAATAGATAGGAGGTGATTAACACGGCTAAACCAGAAACCAAAATGCGGGCTATAAATCGCACAACAAAAATTTTGAAGTGAAAATATAACAAAAATGAGATTGGTTTTTTCTCTATTTAAAACACCTTTACCTCATAAAACATTTCAGGAACAAAATAGCGCCGCGCCACTTCAATGAGATCCTCAGCTGTAGCCGTTTTAAAAACAGTTATTTGTCGAGCAAAATCAGCTTCATCTTGCCCCATCAAAATCAATGATTTCCATTTCTGCATCTGTTCAAATGGTCCATCTAGCCTACCTAACTGCACCCCAATCAGGTAATTTTTGACTACCTGTAATTCTTCTTCTGGAATCAATTCCGTAGAAAGTTTATTCATTTCTCGAAATATTTCTGTTGTCGTGGCATCTGCTACGTCTTTCCCTACTTCGGCAGACACGATCCAAGAAGCCGTTTCTGGATCGAGTGAATAAAGCACTGCATGGATCCCATAGGTATATCCTTTTTCTTCCCGAATATTGCTCATGAGCCTGGAGCCAAAATAGCCACCCCACACGGCGTTGAGCAATTTTAATAAATAGCTGTCGGGATGCTGCGGTCCAGGCGCTATTCGACCCAGACGAACTGCAGCTTGTAATGCTTGCTCATCGATAATTTTCTGAAGCCGATGAACTGCTGCAGGCTGAGCCGCTGGCACTTGAGCTTGTGGGGCAACATCTGGGGTGATCGCTTGGCCAAAATATTGGTTCAATAAAGAAAGATATTGATCCTCTACTTTCCCGGCTAGAAAAATTTTAGCGGCAGGAAGTATATAATGTTTTCGATGAAAGGCTAGCAGCATGTCGCGGTGAACCGCATCATAATCACCCTCTTGCTCATGCCAGCCATAAGGATGTTGGCTACCAAACAACATTTCATCAATCAATCTATCGGCTACGACGTCCGATTTTTTCATATCGATACGCAATCGTTGTTTTTGATTTTGCCGATACAACGCTATCTCCTCTTCTGGGAAAACAGGCTCAGTAAGTATTTCATGCAGTATGGGCAATAAATTAGGCAAATGTTTACTCAACCCCAGGAGAGAATAACCGGCCACCATGGGGCCGGTATAATGCTGTAGGTATGCACCATAAAACTCTATCGTCTCGTGGATTTGCTGAGCATTATGCTGCTGGGTACCCATTTGCATCAAACGATTGGTAGCCGCAGCTTCCAATACCTGGCTGGCATAGATATCGCCTGCTGGGAACACAACTTCTAGAGAAAATGTTTCATAATGAGATGCTGAGAGCAGGTATACCGGTATGCCATTGTCTAGCCGAATGAGCTTATAAGGTTTTAACCGAACCTCAAATTCTACTGGTTCATGAATAAGTGGTCGAAGCGTTCTATCAACAACGGAAGGCATTATTGAAGTGTTTTTGATGATCAATTGTAGACAAAATCTCTATACAGCGGCAAGCTCAGAGACCTGTTTGGCTGCATCTGGATGCAAAGATCGACTCAAGTAATACAACACGTTGGCC
This sequence comes from Thermoflavifilum sp., assembly GCA_023511875.1. Lineage (GTDB taxonomy): Bacteria > Bacteroidota > Bacteroidia > Chitinophagales > Chitinophagaceae > Thermoflavifilum. Next base: position 42,104 of record JAIMAQ010000007.1, on the reverse strand, counting down.
CGATGAGGCTGTAAGACCGAAAAAGCTACCTGTTGTATCTGTTGGCGTGTCACTGCCTCATAGTGCTGCATTTCGGCATTGATCCAAGCTGCATCTCCAAGCCATTCAAAATAGGCCAAGTTGATGGCTCGATACAAAAGATTGTTTTCTTCGAAAGCAAAAAGGCTTTCCGTACGATTTTTTGCTTTTTGTAATTCGGCCTCTAATACCTCTTGCTGTACTGCTGTAATGATTTCCCAAATAGCTGCTTCTGCTCGATCAGCAGTAATGCCGGGCAATAATTTCCCTTCGATAACCAATAATCCTGGATCTGCACTTCCGAGTACATAGGAAGTGATTTGGCTAAAATATTTTTTTTCTTTTACGAGCTGCTGATACAGCCGCGACGACTGCCCATCGCCCAATATCGTACTTAGCAAATCAGTAGCATAATAATTGGGATCCAAACGGCCACACATCGGAAAAGCCATGTAAAGCGCATCGGCGGGCACATCTCTGTAAACCGTTTGGCTGCGTTTTTCTTGCTGTTCGGGTTCTTGAGGTAATTGGCGCAAATAGGGTTCACCAGGAGGAATATCGGCAAACCATTTTTCTACTAAAGGTTTTACGGCTTCGGTTTGAACGCCCCCAGCCACCACAAGGATAGCTTGATTGGGGCGATAATGTCGATAAAAAAAGGCCTTTACGTCTGCCAATTGGGCTTGCTCAATATGAGCAAGGTCGCGGCCAATGGTCATCCAACGATAGGGGTGTACCCGATAAGCCATTTCCCGAATGAGCTGCCAAACATCGCCATAGGGTTGATTCAAATAATGTTCTTTGAATTCCTCAGACACTACCTTGCGTTGTACATCTAAGCTTTTTTCACTGAAAGCCAACTCCAGCATACGATCGCTTTCTAGCCAGAGAGCTGTTTCTAAATTGGCAGCGGGAAGCTTGAGGTAATAATTGGTGATATCGTTGCTGGTAAACGCATTATTTTCCCCGCCTGCTCTTTCTACCTCAGTGTCGTAATCGGAAATATGCACCGATCCTCCAAACATTAAATGTTCAAATAAATGTGCAAATCCTGTTTTTTCGGGATCTTCATCACGAGCACCCACATTATAGAGCACATCTACTACCACATGAGCCGTATGTGGATCTTCATGCACTAATACTTTGAGGCCATTAGATAGGGTGAATCGTTCAAAATGGATCATGATGGGCAAGATTGAGTGAAGCTGCAATTTACCAAACCTTGTAGTTATTGCCCAAAATGTTGATTGGGTTCGAGATAGAGCTCATGACGAGAAAGATTGAAAATTAAGTTAAACTTTTTCCATACCTTGTACCCAACAGCACCTGCAATCTCTTGTTGGGGATTTCCATCATCTACTTCTGGAGAATAAGTAGCTGGTACCAGACGCAACCGATATTTACCTACCTCAATGGCAGGCAGCTCAGTATCTACATAATCAATCGTTCGCAACATATCCTGTACGGTAATAGTTCCCGAATCTTTTTGAAAAAACCGATCTATATGATATTTCTGAACATAAGAATAGTTGAATAGCACCCCATAATTGCCTCCTAATGTGATATGATATTTACTCTTGAGCTGAGTACCATTGGCCAACGATATTGCTGCTTCTACCATTGGGGTATAAACATCAAGATCCATGCGCAATACCTGCCCCTTTTTGTCATACGGAAAACTTCCTGGCGGGTATAAGATAAACAAATGATGATCATAATCAATTTTCACGGTATACGCTGCCAGGAGTGGGTATCCTAAAATGCCATCTACTGTATATGAAGGGCTGTTGAGTGGTTTCAGGTTTTCTATACAAAAGCTCGCATGCGGTAAAATCGCCTGCCCCAGTTGTAAGCTACCTGGATGTACGATAGGCAAATAAGTCATCCCTTTTGATAGACCGCTCACTCCTGTTTCCTGGGTGTAGCTCAGTTTCCACAATGCGGCATCGCTTGCATCGAGAATATTTAGCTCTGCACCACTGTCGAAAATAAAAAAGAGGGTATCGCTGGTATAAGGATGGATAAGGCCTTTGATCAGGATGCGTGGGCCATCTTCTACAAAGGGTAAAACGGCTATTGGCTTAACAGCAGGTTGTGCTCCAACCCATGAAGCCTGCAACCAGCACCACATAAAGCCCAGCATGGCTCGTGCAAGTCTTTGATGCTTCATAAGAAGCTTTTAATTCGCAAATATTTGACCAACAATTCATGTCCGCGCATAATGATGATGCGAACATGTGTCCCCGGGTTTTTCAATTGTTGGATGTATTCCTGGATATTGCCACTAAAATTGTTTTCCACGGAAATGATTACATCCCCTGCTTTAAACCCTGCCTTGTCGGCAGGAGAGCCCGAAATCACGTTGGTGACTTGTATTTTCCCATCCAGGTAATAAAAAGAAAGTCCGGTGTATGAATAATCAAATGGATCGTGCAGGTGTTGGTTGGGCGAAAGAAAAATTTCTTGTGCCGGATAATTCAATACAATATTGAATCGGCGAAGCAATTCGTTTCCAATAATTCCCCCAGCAAAAGGATAATTGGTAATGTTGGAAATATCGTCAAACATTAATGCAGGTACATTTTTAAACGAGTAATTCCCAATATGCAATTCTTTCATCGTGGTGATATGCATGATCATTTTGCCCAATAACCCTTGAGCTTCTGTGGGGTAAATCTTTTTTCGCTTGCGGCGTTGGTGGGGGAGTAAATTAAAATCTTTAACAAATTGGTTGTTTAACAACAGGCATAGCCCGGCCCCTGTATCGAAAAAAAAAAGCTGTTCACCTGTTGCCGATTATTACTGAGACTTTCTCGAATAATTGGAATGCCTGCGAATAAGGGCTTAAGCAACAATCCTTTTTCTGGATAATCAAATTTACCAGGCGTATAAACCCGAAGCTGATGATGATCATAATCGATTTGTACGATATACTTGCTCAAAAAGCTATAGCCTATAATGCCGTCGATATGTATGCCATACAAGGCACTGATCATATCGTAATTGTTCACATGAAAATTTAGTCCATCTACTTGCAAGCCGGGCAGCAATAAGCTTAGGTTATAGACAAAAGGAACTGTTCTTGAGCCGCCAATTCCATGGATCACGATATCGCTGGGTGAGAGGGGGAGGTGAAGTTCTGCAGCCGTAAGGGAATCGAGAGAAATTCCACCACTACCCGTATCTAGGATAAAATTCAACGTATCATTTTGCAAACTGGTATCTCCCGGAAACCGGATTTGCGCGTGCACTAAAATTACCCCATCTACAAACTGACGAAAAGGAATCACGGTAATCAATCGGGCCTTACGTAAACTATCCTGAAAGCCTATAACTCTGGCGTGTGAAAAACCCGAAAAACTTAAGCCTAGGCAAGCAATCAGGAAAACTCGTTTCATATATCTGTAAGTTAGCATATTTTCTTGGTAATCTCCAACACAGATTTATTGCTCAAACCAAGTTTGCCGTACATTTGTTATACACATTAATCTTGATATGGACAAGCAGGAATTATATGATCGAGCTTTGCGTGGAGAATTTTTGAGTGTAGAAGAAGGGGTTTATTTGTTTGAACAGGCTCCTTTAGCCGAGCTGATGGTGGTTGCCGATGAAATGCGCCGCCAGCGAGTACCTCACGGGAAAGTTACCTGGCAAATCGACCGAAATGTAAACACCACCAATGTATGTGTGGCCAATTGTAAGTTTTGCAATTTTTATCGCATTCCAGGCCATCCCGAAGCCTATATCACAGACATGGATACGTATCGGCGAAAAATTCGGGAAACCATTCGCTGGGGGGGTGATCAATTGCTATTGCAAGGAGGGCATCATCCAGAATTGGGATTGAAATTTTACACGAATCTCTTCCGACAAATCAAACAAGAATTTCCCAACATACGCTTGCATGCGCTTGGGCCCCCTGAAGTAGCCCATATTTGTAAATTAGAAAAAATGAGCCATCGGGAGGTGTTGATTGCCTTACGCGAGGCGGGGCTAGATTCGTTGCCAGGAGCAGGGGCCGAAATCCTGGTGGATCGGGTGCGGAGGCTGATCTCTAAAGGCAAATGTAGTGCTCAAGAATGGCTCGATATCATGGCCGAAGCCCATCAGTTGCATATCACCACCTCTGCTACCATGATGTTTGGGCATGTAGAGACCATAGAAGAGCGATTCATTCATTTGGTTAAGATTCGCGAATTACAAGCCCGAAAACCTGCTGATGCAAAGGGGTTTTTGGCATTTATCCCCTGGACATTTCAAGACGTAGATACCTTGCTGGCCAAAATTCGGGGCGTACACAACCTTACAACTGGAGAGGAATATGTGCGCATGATTGCCATGAGCCGCATCATGCTTCCCAATATTCCCAATATCCAGGCTTCCTGGCTAACCGTGGGTAAAAAAATTGCTCAGATATGTTTGCATGCTGGCGCCAATGATTTTGGATCCATCATGTTGGAAGAAAATGTGGTGAGCGCTGCAGGAGCTTCTCATCGTTTTACCTATCGAACGATTCAAGAAGCCATTCGTGAAGCAGGTTTTGAGCCACAGCTTCGCAATCAGGAATACGAATGGCGAGAAATTCCTGAAAATATCGAAGAGCAGGTACTCAACTAAAAGTTATTTACCTGCCCATGTACACCATGAGCACTTGAATATCGCTAGGATTCACGCCACTGATCCGGCTTGCCTGCCCTAGTGTACGAGGCTTGTAGGCCTTGAGCTTTTGCCGAGCTTCTGTGGAAAGGGCTTGTAGTTTTTCATAGGGGAAATTTTCTGGAATAGGCACTTCTTCCAATTGACGCATTTTTCGAGAAAGTTCTTTTTCTTTTTCGATATAGCTTGCGTATTTCATTTGAATCTCGGCTTGTTCTAAGGTTTCCTGGCTGTAACGCTGGATCAGCAACCGGATGTCCGGGATCCAATCCATAAGCTTGGTCAAAGAAATTTCTGGTCGGAGTAAAAATTTGGCAGCACGTTGTTTTTCCCTGAGCAAGGGAACGTTCATTTGCTCGAGTTCTGGGTTTACTTGTTCTGGCAGAACGATAAAGTTTTCTAATTGCTGCTGAATTTGCTTGACCTGAGCTTCTTTTTGTTGTACGCGCGCCATTCGTTCTTCCGACGCCAACCCAATTTGGTAAGAAAGCGGGGTAAGTCGAAGGTCAGCATTATCTTGCCGAAGCAGGGTGCGAAATTCAGCTCGAGAGGTAAACATACGGTAAGGTTCAATGGTTCCTTTGTGTACCAAATCGTCGATCAATACGCCAATATAGGCCTCATCGCGTCGCAAGATAATGGGTTCCTGATCATGAATTTTGCGATGCGCATTAATGCCGGCCATTAAGCCTTGACAGGCCGCTTCTTCATATCCCGTGGTGCCATTGATTTGCCCAGCAAAAAAGAGGTTTTCAATGAGTCGTGTTTCCAAAGAAAGTTGTAATTGGGTAGGTGGGAAAAAATCATATTCAATAGCATAGCCTGGCCGAAACATTTTGCAATGTTCAAAACCGGGAATCTTTTGTAAGGCTTTATACTGCACTTCTTCCGGAAGAGAAGTCGAAAATCCATTGACATACACTTCTATGGTATGCCAGCCTTCGGGTTCAACAAAGATTTGGTGTCTTTCTTTATCAGCAAATCGGTTAATCTTATCTTCAATACTTGGGCAATACCGCGGACCCACTCCTTGGATACGCCCTTGAAACATGGGGGAGCGATCGAAGCCTGTTTTTAAAATTTCGTGTACTTCTCGATGGGTATAGGTGATCCAACAACTTTTTTGCTGGGTGGGCTTGGGCGTGTTGAGAAAAGAAAATCCCGTAATGATGGGGTCTCCTTTTTGTTCTTCCATTCGGGAATAATCGAGTGTTCGGCCATCCACGCGTGGTGGGGTCCCCGTTTTCAGTCGGCCACTTTCAAAACCCAATTCTACCAGTTGTTCCGTAATGCCTGTAGCTGCTCGTTCAGCCATTCTTCCTCCTCCAAAATGTTTTTCTCCGATATGGATCACCCCATTCAAAAATGTACCGTTTGTGAGGACAACGGCTTTGGCTTCAATATGATGGCCCAATTGGGTAATTACTCCTCGGCAGCGGCCATTTTTTACGATCAGGCCCGTTACCATGTCTTGGTAGAAATCGATTCGAGGAGTCTGCTCCAATTTTAGTCGCCACGTCCAGGAAAATTGCATCCGGTCGTTTTGTGCACGCGGGCTCCACATGGCAGGGCCTTTAGACCGGTTGAGCATGCGAAATTGAATCGTGGTGAGATCGGTTACAATGCCCGAATACCCCCCCATGGCATCAATTTCTCGAATGATCTGTCCTTTAGCAATTCCGCCCATGGCTGGGTTGCAGCTCATTTGGGCCATGTTTTGCATGTTCATCGTGATCAGCAATACCGAGGAGCCCAGGTTGGCCGCGGCAGCAGCAGCTTCACAACCGGCATGGCCAGCCCCAACCACAATCACATCATATACGGGGAACATGGTTATTATTTAACCCACAAAGTTACGGGAATCGAAGCGTCTCTCTGCACACACAGATTAGCCTATAAAATAGAGCCCAATAAATAAACCAAGCCTAGTTTTATCGAAGAAAAGGTTCCACGTGAAACCTTCTTGCTCAGGGGTCACAACCCAAATCCAACACCACCCAAATTTGTCCCTTGGGGTTAGTCAATACCACTAAGCCTGCTCGAGTATATGAAGAATGGAGTAAATTTTTCCGATGCCCCAAAGAAGGCACTCCCTGATCAATCAGCCAGTCGGCCACGACATCTTCTGCCGTGCGATGGGTGCCCGTATATAAATTTTCTGCCCCGCAACCTATACCTGCTTGCTGAAAGCGTTGGGCAAAATCGAGGCCCTGGCTAGTGTTGTGGGAAAGTCGACCACCTTGATGCTCTACGATATCCCGAGCAAGTTCGAGGGCTGTCTGTTGAAGGGTATCGTTTTCAACCAAAGGAGGAAGAGCAGATAAAGCCAGCATTTCTTTACGAAGCGAATGCACGTAGCTGTGAGTAAAATGAATGGCGGTTGGTTTCTGGCGTACATAGGGTTCAATCACTTGGGTATAAAAGGCTGCAGGATGACTCCGCATGCGATTGATCACCTCCAGGATAGCTTTTTCCATGTTTTTGTCTCGGGCATAGCTTGTTGTTTCTGTGGCAAACCACCCACGGGTCTGAGAAAAACCGAAAGGGGAAGCACAAACCAGAAAACTGAGAAAGTAAACAAAACGTTGAAAACCTATTCGTGTCATGCTAGAAAAAAAATGATTTATCTATGGAACAACCAACAAAATTTGTGCAAAATGTTTCACGTGGAACTAGGGGTTTTATTCAAACCAGACAAATGTGGATGAAAAAAATATTCCAAGTAACGGTTTTCAAGGGCTCGCATTTGCTTTTGCTCTTCTGGAAGGTGATCACCATACCCACATAAGTGTAATGCTCCATGTAAAATCACCCGAAGTATTTCTTCATCAACCGCAACGCTAAACATTTGGGCATTTTCTCGAACCCGATCTAAACTGATATACACTTCCCCCTTTATCTCACCCGGCTTGTCTGAAAGATCAAAAGTGAGAATATCCGTAAGGGTATCATGCTGTAAATATTGCTGATTCAAGCTAAGTAAATATGTATCGGTACAAAATACATACACCAGCTGCCGAATGGGCTTATTTTCCTGAGCCAGCAATAAATGAATAGTTTCTTTCACCCGTTTTCGGGTAAATCCTCGATGAAAAGGAAGCGCAGTGTCTTGTGCATAAAACGAAATGGATGCCAACCTGAAAACCATATGTGCAACTATTGTAGAAACAAAATTGAGGTTTTTCTCGTAGGTTTGTGAAGAATTTGGAAATTATGATCCGGTTATCAGCACTGGGCGTAGGCAAAAAAGCTATCATCCGCTCTTTCGAACAAGACGATATTTACCTCAAGCTCATGGAAATGGGCTGTGTGCCAGGTGAACTGGTAGAAGTACAAAAAATTGCGTTGTTTGGAGACCCTATATCCATAGCGGTGGCAGGTTATCACTTGAGCTTGCGAAAAAAAGAAGCCGATCATATCTGGGTAGAAGAGGTACTCGAGACCACCCGATCTCTGTACTGAGCTTCTCCCTCAACAAAAATATTTCTTTTAGCCATCCATATGCGAGAACCCTGGCCATCACCCGGGGCAAAACAGTGCTCCATTCCCTGGCTCGATAAAATTTCCACAATTGTTACACACTACCCATTTAACAAAACCCATGCAGGCCTCATATCCGCCTCCCTAAACAACACCCAATTGCGTTAAATAACTTGAATAAGCCCAACCCTGAAGTAAGAGATTTGAATAAATCCTCATTGTTTACGAAAAGACAATCATTTCGAGCTATTTCCCGAAAAATCTTACCTTCGATACCTCCCCATTTCATAGAGATGAACGCGGCAACGATAAAAGATGCGATCCGATTTCTTCGAAAAGGTACTGTGAAGCGCTACCTAAATGCGGGAAAAGTATTGAGCAGTTATTATGTGAGTCGTTTAACAGGCCGCCCCCGGCAATGGGGGCTTCCCATTGCGCTTTCTATTGAACCTACCACCGCCTGTAATTTGCGCTGCCCAGAATGCCCAAGCGGCCTACGCGCATTTACACGTGCTACAGGTAAGATCAATCCGGAATTTTTTAAATCTATTATCGATGAACTTCAAGATGAGCTCTGGTATTTGATTTTTTATTTCCAGGGGGAGCCCTACCTACATCCTCACCTATTGGAAATGGTAAGCTACGCTTCTCAAAAAGGTATATACACCGCAACTTCTACCAATGCGCATTTTCTAGACCCAGCTCATGCTAGGCAAACTGTAGAGAGTGGATTAGACCGACTGATCATCTCTATTGACGGGACCACCCAAGAAGTATACCAGCAATACCGCCGGGAAGGGAATCTGCAGAAGGTGATCGAGGGTGCAAAAGAAATTGTTCGATGGAAACACACCCTTCGCTCCCCTACTCCCTATGTATTCTTTCAATTTTTAGTGGTTAAACCCAACCAACACCAAATCCCTGAAATCAAACGCCTGGCTAAAGAAATTGGAGTAGACGACGTAAGGTTTAAAACGGCACAGATTTACGATTATCAATATGGCCATCCCTTAATTCCTGATCTGGATCATTATTCGAGATATCGGAAAATGCCCGATGGCACATATCGGCTAAAAAACAAATTGGCCAATCATTGTTGGAAACTCTGGCATGCGCCTGTAGTGACTTGGGATGGATGGGTGGTGCCCTGTTGCTTTGACAAAAATGCACAACATCGAATGGGTAACCTAAAAGAAGAAAGTTTTAACACCATCTGGCACAACGATGCTTATGTCTATTTTCGACGTCAATTGCTTAAAGGCCGGAAGTATATCGATATTTGCCAAAACTGTAGCGAAGGAACCCGTGTGTGGGGGTAATTAAGCCTGAACAACTTGCGACTGGCTACGTTTTTTTCTGGTTGAAATCTTTTTCAACAACCAAAATTGCGCTACCGAAAAGAGAACTTTATAAAGAAAAGTCGAAGGTCTCTTTTGGGTAAAAACCACTTTCCATAAGCTTTTACCCAGTCCTTTACTCAAATCCAAGAATGTATTCCAAAACAATTCCCCACTGTGGTTATAAAAAAATACCCACTGCCGGGCTAGTGCCTCTTCTTGCTCAAGCAGCTCCCGACGCAGTTGCTTATGCTCCTCTTGTAGTGATTTAAAACTATGCTTCATCCTCAAAAAAGGTTCTAACAATTAAATTAGCAATAGGATCAAAGAAAAGCCTACGCCTAAACAAATAAGCAACAACGAGTATGCAAAACCAGGAAACGGCTACGATCAAAAAACCCAAAGCCATATTCCCCAACATATGCCCCAACCAAAAGCCCAAAGCCATTCCTAAAAAAATGATCACCAAAACGGCAATAAAAAAAATCAATAATAACATGAGCAGTAACCCTATTGCCTTCACTACCCGAATCAAAAGCTGTGTTCGTAACAACGATACACGCGTTCGAAGATAACGTAACAGCAATTTTCGGGTTTGCTCAAAAAAACTATACAGGTTTTCTTCCATAACATTAAGCTTCTTCCGAGGCTGTCATTTCTTTTAACCAATCCGCGCCTTTATCTAATTCTCCCTCCAGATCTGCCCGCCATTTATTCAATTTTCCTTTGATTTCTTGCACAACTTCATCTACTTTTTCAGAGCGCAAAAAATAACCCACGATTACGCCCACGGCTAGCCCCAACACAAAGGCGCTAGATTCTTTTATACGTTTATCCATATGCAGCTCATTTTACCTTGTGCCGAAGTTAAGCAATTCATTTGGTATAACCTGTCGAACCATTATTTACGATAATAATGACTTCGCTCTATTTCTTGTGCAACCCGGTCAGGCACAAAATAACGAATAGACTTACCCTCTCGAATACGACGCCGAATAAGAGAAGCCGAAATTTCAAGCTGTGGCGCATTCACCATTTGCCAATGAGGAGGAAGGGTGCTCGCATCTACAACATGACCTGGACGAGGATAAATATAAAAACGTACATGATCGCGTAACCATTCAGCATTCTTCCAACGAGAAAAATTTTGTAAGCTATCACTACCTATAATGGGCACAAACTCATGCTGCGGGTAACGTTCCGACAAATAAATCAATGTATCAACCGTGTATGAAGGTCGAGGCAGAGAAAACTCAATAGCAGAAGCTTCAAGCCGAGGATCATTCTCAACGGCTAGCTGCACTAAATACAAACGATGGTATTCGTTTAATAAACCCAATGAGGGTTTAAGCGGATTTTGTGGGCTCACTATCAACCAAACTTTATCCAGATCGGTTTCATCAGCTAAATAGCTGGCAATGATCAGGTGACCATGATGAATGGGGTTGAAAGAACCAAACAAGAGGCCAATTTTCATAAAGCAATATTACATCGTAAAATTGGACAAATTCTGTAGGTTTGCAGCCAAATTAGCCTCCTTAGCTCAGCTGGTTAGAGCGGCTGTTTCGTAAATAGCAGGTCGTGGGTTCAAATCCCATGGGAGGCTCTATATAGTTTTGACAAATACTCTATTCAATAAATTCAATGATCCTTATAAGTATTTTTCTCCCATATTGCGTTTGACTTCTGCTACATATTCTTTGATATCTTGCTCGCGCTCTTTTTTACAAATGAGTAAAACATCGGGGGTGTCTACCACAATAAAATCGTCTAACCCCTGTAATACCAGCAAACGCTTGCCACTGCTATGGATCATGCAGCGTGTGGCATCAACGATGAGCACATCTTGGGCAACTACAGCATTCTCCAAATAATCCCGTGGCATATTTTCATACACCGAATTCCATGTACCCAAATCACTCCACCCAAAATCGGAAGGAATGACATACACATTTTCGGCTTTCTCCATGATTGCATAATCAATAGAAATATTGGTACATTGGGCATAAGTCATTTCCATCACTTCCGTTTCATCGGGTGTAAACATCGCCTCAGCAGCCGATGAAAATAATTCATACATTTCTGGTTGCAATTGCTCAAAGGCCTTCAAAATATTTCGCACATCCCAGGCAAAAATGCCCGCATTCCACAGAAAATCGCCACTTTTCAAAAAAGTCTTGGCCAATTCCAGATTGGGCTTTTCGGTAAAAGTTTTGACTTTAAATATATTGTCTATGTTTTCCTGCATTTCATATTGTATATAGCCATAACCCGTATCGGGGCGAGTGGGCTTGATGCCAAAGGTGAGTAATGCATCTCTGCCATTGACAAATTGAAATGCCTCTAAACAGGTTTTGACAAAACTGGTTTCTTCTAAAATCAAATGATCGGCCGGAGCAAATAAAATATTAGCATGGGGATCTTGTTTATACAACCGAAAAGAAGCATAAGCAATGCAAGGTGCCGTATTCTTGCGAGATGGCTCAGGCAGGATGTTTTCAATAGGCACCTGGGGCAACTGTTCGCGCACCATCGATACATATTGATGATGCGTTACCACCAGAATATTTTCTGGTCGCATAAAGCGTCGAAACCGATCATAAGTGTGCTGGATCAGGGTTTTGCCGGTATGTAAAATATCTAAAAACTGCTTGGGCTTATCGGTGCGGCTCACGGGCCAAAAGCGACTTCCAATGCCTCCGGCCATGATTACCACATAAGCATGTTTGTTCATGATGAGTTAGGGTTTTATATCAATCCTTCCCGGATCAAATCGTGTAAATGAATGATGCCCTCATATTGCCCATCATCGTCGAGCACAACTACCTGCGTAATATTATGCTGTCGCATGAGCTGCAAAGCATCTACGGCTAAGGCTTCTCGATGAATTGTTTTGGGTTGTGTAGTCATCACCGCTCGAGCCGTAAGCCGATTAAATTGCTCGTATTTTTCCATCATACGCCGCAAATCTCCATCCGTGATCACACCTACTAGTTTTGCCCCTTCTAACACGGCGGTTATACCCAATCGGCCGCTGGTAATTTCCCATATCACTTCTTTTATTGAACTTTCGGGATGCACTGCTGGCCTAGCATTGTGTACAGAAAGATCTTTTACCCGGAGATATAGTTTTTTACCCAACGTGCCTCCTGGATGAAATTTAGCAAAATCTTCCGCACTAAAACCTTTTAGCTGAATCAGCGCCGTAGCCAATGCATCGCCCATGGCTAGCTGGGCAGTGGTACTGGTTGTGGGCGCCAGATTGTTGGGACAAGCTTCTTCGGCAACCGTTGTGTTTAATACCAGATCTGCTTGTAAGGCTAATGTCGACTGCATGTTGCCTACTATTGCGATCACTGGAGTATGAAAATTCTTGATCAGCGGAAGAAGCATCTTGATTTCGGGAGACTCTCCGCTCTTAGAAACCATGATCACCACATCTTCGGGTTGCACCATCCCGAGATCACCATGTATAGCATCGGCAGCATGCATGAAAATCGCTGGAGTGCCTGTTGAGTTAAATGTGGCAACAATCTTTTGTGCGATGATGGCACTCTTGCCTATGCCCGTAATCACCACTTTGCCTTTGCTCTGCGCAATAAGCCTCACAGCTCGTGCAAACGCCTCATCTACATAGCTAATCAGCTGTTGCAATGCGGTGGCTTCTTTTTCCAGCGTTGATCTGGCTATATGGAGTATCTCGTTATCATCAAAATGTAAGGACTCGCCTGGCCAAGTTTGCTGTGCCATAACGGCTGCTAAATTCGCATAATTCTAGCAGTTTTTAGGAGAACTTATTTTTTTCTAACCCCAAACAACACCATCCCCTGAAATCGATGAGGAGAAAGCGGCATGGTGGTGCGAGAATACACCCCTGCAGAAGGTGCTACACGATAAGGGCTGATGGTTTCACGAAAATTATCTGTAAGAATATAGTTTTGAATCGCTTGTAAATTGGCGTCGCGTAAATCGCCCCAGTTCAGATCAATATAATCGGGCTGTACACTATTGGGAGGAATACCCTGAAAATAATTTCCCTGCTCTTGAGCATTTTGGGTCTGGAAATTTACATCATACAAATCGGCTAAATGTTGTGGCTTGCCCAACGAATCATAATCGCTGATCGACCACTGGAAAAAGCCCACTGGCTTGCCATAAGTAGTATCGCCCACCGTGAGTACACTCATGTAAGGCCTAAGATTGTTGAGAGTAAGCTCGCTGGCCGAAACCGTGCTTCTGCTGGTGATAAAAAATACATGATCCAGTTGCAGCCCACCCGTAGTGTTTCCAAAATATACTTTCTGGGGAAATCCCGAGAGCTGATTGAGATATGCTGTAATCCGATCGTTGTATACATAGCTATACATGAGCTTACCTGCAGCACTTGCAGGAGCCAATAAGCTATCTAAATACGCCACTGTAGTGACAGAGCCTCCCGTATTGTAGCGCTCATCTACAATCACATCTTTTACTCCAGCCCCTTTAAACTTAGTGAAAACTTGATCCAATTCGTTTTTAGCCTCTGTAGGGTTGCCTGTAGCATCGTATACATTTACAAATTGATTAAACACAAAATAACCCACTGGAATGTTATTGAAATAAAAGACTGTGTCGAACAACACAGGTGTAATGGTATAATTAGTAGCCGAAATAGTAAGAGTTGTACTTGTGCCATCGGGTTTTTGAAATGTAAACTGTGCAGATGCACTATTGTAAAGAGCATTTGAAAGATCGGTTATGCTAAAATTAGTATTTCCATTAATGGCCGTAATTCGCCAACCACGTTGCACACCTTGCTGCCCGGCAGAAGAATTTTTATATACATAAATCACATACCAATACACTTGATTATTGGCTTGTGCGCCAGCCACTTCAAAACCCATATCGCCATTGATGGTTCCCGATGAAAAAGCCTTTCCTGGAACAATTCCAAGTCCACTTTGCCCATTTTGAATTTGACTGGAGATTTTCCCTGTTCTATCTAAAAAGCTATACCTATCGGAAGGATTTTTAGGAAAACTTATGATATAACTCAATAGATCTTCTGCCTTGGGAAAGGCGGAACTAAAAGGATTGATGGTGGCAGTCACTTCTTTATACCAAAGATATTGGGGAATCTTTACTACGGTATCTGCTCCTTCTGTAATCGTCACCAACATCCATCTATATATATAGTACTTCAAGGAATCTTCATCGCTCAGTGAAAGTATGGTATTTCCATTTTGTTGGGTACTATCGGTTGATGGTTTAACATCATTGTGTTTACGACAAGCTCCTTCGAAAAGAGATATGGAAATCAATGCAGCCCAAGCCAGCATTGGCAACGAGAAAGAAAGAACATGCTGTTTACAAATTCTCATAGAAAACTACTGATTATCGCATCCTGGCAGGGTGTAATTCCTGTGAATAGCGAAAATTAACCATTCCTTCAAAACGCTGCATAGGCAAGCTTCCAGGAATCATGCGTAAAGCGGCTCGTTCATTGACTAATCTGGCTGCAGCACGAGTGCGGTAACTGCCTGTGGTTAAATAATTGAAAATATCTTGCAAATTAGGATCGTTGGGATCTCCCCAATTATAGCCTACATAGTCGTACTCAAATTTATTGGGCACCATGCCGGTGAAATAGTCTCCGTATCCGTTGGCATTTTTTGTTTGAAAATTCACCGAATACAAATCGGCTAAATGCTGCTGTTTTCCTGTAGAGTCATAATCATAAATAGGCCAACCAAAAAAGCCTACTGGCTTACCATAAGTAGTATCGCCCACCAGCTGCACATCTATGTAAGGCTTGAGGTTGTTTATTGTTAATTCACTTGCTGAAACTGTGTTGTGACTAACGATAAAAAATATATGATCAAGAGTAAAAGATCCCGTATTAGAAAAAGAGATGCTGTTCGGAAGGCCTAATTGACTAGCGTACTTGGTAAGCTTATTATTGTATACATAACTATACATCACTTGGCCATTTGCACTAGCCGGAGCAAGTTTATTGTCGATATATTCGGCCGTAGTTACCGATCCTCCCCCATTATACCGTTCATCCATGATGATAACGCTAACCGCAGAGTCAGAAAACTTTTTGAATACCGCATCGAGTTCATTTTTGGTTTCTGTAGGATTTTTTGAATTATCGTAAATATCAATAAATTGATTGAATACAAAATATCCTACCTTTTTCCCATTGTTTAAAGTATATACAGTATCAAATAAAACCGGATTGACAACATATTGGGTAGATTGGATGGTAAGTGTTACCGATGAGCCATCTGGCTTTTTAAAAGTGAAACTAGCACTAGGAGAATAATAAATCGCATTCACCACCATATTTCGATCGGAAATATTAGTATTTCCATTAATTGCCGTGATTTCCCAACCACGTTGCACGCCTTGCTGCCCAGCAGAAGAATTTTTATACACATAAAGCACAATAAGATGTAAGTTATTACTATTGTCATATGCATAGGTGGGTTGAAAGCCCATATCACCGGTTACCCCTCCCTGCAATAAATCAGATACACTGCCGGAACGATCTAGAAAGCTATAACGATCATAAGGCTTGCCTGTTGTGGGATTAATGGGATAACTGATGATGGACGATAACAAATTCTCCGCTTTCGGATATTTGGAATCATCGAGTGGGTTAATGCTGCTAATAGGCACTTGATTATACCAAAGATACAAAGGAAGCGAATCGTGGAAATAAGCCATAGCTCCATCATCAAAAGTTACCAGCATGTAATGGTATATGTAATACTTAAGGGAATCCTCATCGGAAAGTCGATTAGATGTCGAAGGATTATTGGGAGATGAATTATGACTTTTTTTACAACCCAAGCCCCCAATCAAAAATCCAATGCCAAATATTAAGCTAAAAAGATAGAGAGAAAAAGATTTTTTCATAGGAGAAATTTTATTATACATAAACGTAGTTGCTCAACAAAAAGTTGTGTCAGGGATTTATTTATTCCAAGTTACGCAATTTTTTTATCAGCTAGCAGAAATTTCCAACATCCTCGCCAATGGGCGGTAGGCTTTCAGGCGAAGCTCTTCATCAAGCACAATTTCTGGTTGCTCGTAGAATAGGCACAAGTAAAGCTTTTCTAAAGTATTGAGTTTCATATGCGGACAATTATTGCAGGCACAACTGTTTTCTGGTGGAGCAGGAATAAAAGTTTTTTCGGGGTAAGTTTTTTCCATTTGATGCAAAATACCCGATTCTGTTGCGACAATATAAGTTTTGACAGAGTCTTTACCCACAAAACGTAATAAGGCAGTGGTGCTACCAACAAAATCGGCTATATTCAAAATAGCTTCTTCACACTCAGGATGAGCAATCAGCTTGGCATCAGGGTACCTCATCTTCAATCGAGTAATCTTCTCTAGAGAAAACAACTCATGTACCATACACGAGCCATTCCAAAGTAACATCTGCCTGCCCGTTTTTTTCATCAGGTATTTACCTAAATTTTTATCGGGGGCAAAAATGATCGGTTTTTCGGGCGGTACGCTTTGAATAATTTTCTCGGCATTAGAAGATGTGCAAATGATATCGCTTAAAGCCTTTACTTCTGCAGAACAATTGATATAAGAAATCACAACATGATCGGGATGAGCCTCCCTGAACCTGCGAAACTCTTCTGCTGGAGCACTATCGGCTAAAGAGCAACCCGCCCGTAAATCAGGAAGCAACACTTTTTTATCTGGACAAATAATTTTGGCCACTTCGGCCATAAAATGTACCCCAGCAAAAACAATTATTCGAGCATCGGTGCGGGCAGCTTCCTGAGAAAGCCCTAAGCTATCACCAATATAATCTGCAATGTCTTGAATGTCTGAATCTTGATAATAATGAGCCAATATCACGGCTTGCTTTTCTTTCTTCAATCGCAATATTTCTTCAACCAGATCTAGATCTGGATCAATTGGCCGATTGAGATAACCCTGTAACCGAAGTTCATTTTCCACATCTGGAATCATGATGGTAATAATTAAAAGAGGAAATTAATTTTTAATCTTCCACTATTATTACGACTGTGAATTAGTGGAAAAAATTAACGCTATGTTTACAAAATTAGATATTCCCATTTTATCCAGAGTCATTTCACTTAGTTTTCACAAAGAACATATATCTTGATGCTCAAAAAATAAGGCTTTTCCACGAGCGTGGAAAAAATATACTGTGTAAAAAGAGGTATTCATTGGCTTGTGAATAAATAGCTACCAGATATGGAATGACTTAAGGAAAACTGCTTTACATGTTTTCTAATAGAACCGTGGTCGACTATTTTTTTAGATTTATTCCAAATGCAGGCGGTGTTTTACCCAATAAATACACGAGATGTTCAGAAAAGATTCACCACTTATTCCGGTAAGGTATTGTTTGCCCGTACAGGTATTTTATTCTATTTTTGCTTCCCCTGAAATAGAAACTAAAATTTTAATATGTCGGTCATACAGAAGATTCGGGATAAATATGCAACCCTAATGGTGGTAGCGATTTGCGTGAGCTTGATTGCATTTTTGTTGATGGACGCTTTCGTAGGTCCGCGTTCGTTTTTCCACCATAGCAATGCCATTGCAGAAATTAATGGAGTAGAAATTCCTTATGTAGAATTTGCCAATCAAGAACAACAAGCTGAGAATGCGGCACGCCAGCAAAACCCAAATCTTACCGACGTTGCTCGTCAGCAAATTCGGGAACAAGTATGGAACCAGCTGCTGAGTGATGTGATTTTAGGCGAGGAATATAAAAAATTGGGCATCATGGTAACCAATGAAGAGATAGTTGATCGTACGGTCACTCCCGATGCTGATCCACAAATTCAGTCTATTCCTTTATTTAAAAACCCACAAACAGGAGAATTCGATCCAAGTCGGGTGGTACAATTTATTCGCAACATCGATCAAGACCAAACGGGTCAAGCCCGCCAGTTTTGGGAGCAAATTCAGGAATATTTGCAAAGATCTATTCCCCAACGTAAGTTTTACGACTTAGTTCGTCAATCCATTTATTATCCTAAATGGCTAGCCGAAATAGACCTGAAAGACAGGAGTACTTTTGCTACCATGCACTATGTGTCTATTCCCTATACAACTATTCCCGATAGTGCAGTGAAATATACCGATCAAGAGCTACAGGCCTACTTAGATCAACATCAAGCCCTGTTTAAACAAGAAGCCAGCCGAGGTATTGAATATGTGTCATTTGATGTGATTCCTACTTCGGCCGACAGTGCCCAAATTTTAAAGCAATTAGAAGCATTGGCGTCAGATTTAAAACAAGCCAATGCCGAAAATATTGCTGGGCTCATCAACCGAAACTCCGATGTTCCTTTTTATGATGGTTATCAGCCGATAGATCAGTTACAGACTTCAGAACGTCAGCAAGTGTTTGCGTTGGCACCTGGGCAAGTACTTGGGCCTTACTTAGACAATGGTAGCTATACGCTTGTCAAGATGATCGACAAAAAAAACCTGCCCGACACGGTCGATGTGCGGTTGATTTTAATCAGCACCCAAACCACGCCCGATTCTGTGGCCAAGCAGCGAATCGACAGTATTGCACAAGCTATCCAACACGGCGCTTCTTTTTCTGCTTTAGCCGCAAAATATTCCGATGATCCAGGTAGCCGAGAACGTGGAGGTAAGTATACTTTCAGTGCCGATCAAATCCAGGATCCCAATTTTAGTCCGGAAGTCAGGCAGTTTATTTTATTTGACGGAAAAAAGGGTAGCCAGAAAATAGTCAAAAGCAATTTAGGATATTTTTATATTGAAATACTTGACCAGCGCGATATTCAGCCAATGGCCAAAGTGGCTTTTCTCACCAAGCAAATTGTGCCTAGTCAGCAAACCGATAATGATGTATTTAGTAAGGCCAGCCAATTTGCAGGAATGAGCCAAACGCGCGAGGCTTTTGAGAAAAATGCCCGCCAACAAGGATTGGTTGTCCGACAGGCTCCCGAAGTATATGCTACAGATTATGTAATTCCTGGAATTGGTCAGGCACGCCCACTCATTCAGTGGATGTATAATGATGCCAAGCTCAATCAAGTGTCGAATGTATTTGACTTAAACAATCGATATGTAGTAGCCGTGCTCACCCAGATTCGTAAAAAAGGAGTAGCCCCGCTTTCTGAAGTACGTCCACAAATAGCAGCCGAAGTCATTCGCCATAAAAAGGCCGAAATGATTGCTCAAAAAGTAAGAAAGCCCGTTTCGCTCGATAGCCTGGCTGCACAATGGAAATTTCAAGTTCAGGAAGCCCAACATGTGAACTTTACAGCACCTTATGTTCCGGGTGCAGGGTTTGAGCCTAGAGTAATCGGTTATGCATTCTATCCTTCACTCAAACCTCATCAAGTCTCTCCTGCTATCCCCGGCAACAATGGGGTGTATTTCTTACGGGTCGACTCTGTATACCAGGAGTCACCAGGCATTGACCTCAAAACGATTCAACAAAATATGGAATCTACTCACCAGTCTGATATACTTTCCCAGCTCTTCGATATGTTGAAAAACAATAGCCATATCGTAGACAATCGTATCAAATACGAGTAATGTGTAGCGAACCCATTGGGGCAGGGATTTCAAAAGCTAAAGCTAAGTAGCCAATTTTTCTAAAAAAAAGCCTACTCGAGTTTTTCAAGTAGGCTAGGTTGTTTGCGAGAAAGCATTATCCTACATAGCCCATGCGTGCTGACCAGGCTTTAGCGGAATGCAACCTTCATATTTTCCTGGCACAGGTACATAAACCAGGTCTTTTGTAGCTCCGGGCTCTGAGGTGAAATAGCCAAGGAGGATTAGTTCTTTTGCGGTTCGATAGAAATAAGGAAGTGCGTCTGATGCATGATTTTGCGAGGCATCTGTGGAGCCAAAAACCTGTTTTTCAACGGCAGAAAGATGCTGTTTTTGCTGGTCGGGAGAACAGCTTGCAAAATCCTCTCCATATGTTTGACGGCATTGGTCGTTGAAGGCATTTAATCCTTCCAGGAATTTTTTCTGTTGGTCGTTTGGATAACATTCATTAATCATCATTACCACAAAATCTGGCACACCAGCATCAAGTGCTCCGGGGGTATCGGTACGAGGTAAGATAATGTCGGCTAGTGAAGTCAAGGTTTGCTTGTGGGTATCGGTAAAATGATCGGTAACCTCTTCTGGTTGGCGGTGACAACTATACAATACAGCGCTGAGAGTACCTGCGGTAAGGGTGCCTCCCATGAGCCAAGCTACGCGACGGAGTGCTTCTCTACGATTCATATGAAGAGTTTTTTAACAATAAAAATTAGATATTTCCTTTTTTGAGTTCTTTCACAGCATAATCGGCCGCCCGTGCGGTAAGGGCCATATATGTAAGTGAGGGGTTTTGGCAAGCCGAGGAAGTCATACAAGCTCCATCGGTGATAAACACATTCTTCACATCGTGCATCTGATTATAGGCATTTAACACAGATGTTTTGGGGTCGCGGCCCATTCGTGCGGTGCCCATTTCATGGATGGCCATTCCTGGCCAGGAGCCTGCATCAAAGGTTTTGACATTTTTACATCCAGCAGCTTCGAGCATTTCGGCTGCGTCATTCATCATGTCTTCGCGCATTTTCTTTTCATTTTCCCGAAACTCGCAATCGATATTGAGTACGGGCAGGCCCCATTTATCTTTTTTGCTGTAATCGAGCGTGACTTTGTTTTCATAATAAGGGAGAGTTTCTCCAAACCCCCCCAAGCCCATAACCCATTGACCCGGGCGGGATATTTCTTCTTTAAACTCAGCCCCAAAGCCCATTTCGGCAATACCTCGCGACCAACCTTGGCGGCTAGCACTACCTTGATAGCCAAATCCGCGGATATAATCGCGTTTTTCTTTGCCAAGGTTGCGGAACCGAGGTATATAGATGCCATTTGCCCGACGGCCAAAATAATATTGGTCTTCAAAACCCTCCATTTCTCCCGAAGCCCCACAGCGAAAATGATGGTCCATGAGGTTATGCCCCACCTGGCCGCTGCTATTGCCCAAACCATTGGGGAAGGCGTCGGAGGTAGAGTGCAGCAAAATCCAGGTAGTACCCAGGGTAGAGGCATTTAGGAAAATGATACGGGCGTAAAACTCATAGGTCTGTAAAGTTTCGGCATCTAAGACTCGCACCCCTGTTGCCCGCCTTTTATCTTTATCGTACATCACTTCTGTGACGATAGAATAAGGCCGCAAGGTGAGGTTGCCTGTAGCCATAGCGGCTGGAAGGGTAGCCGATTGGGTACTGAAATATGCTCCATATGGGCAGCCTCTGCTGCAGAGATTACGGTATTGGCAATTGCTACGGCCATTGTGGGGTACGGTGAGGTTGGCGCAACGGCCAATGATCATTCGGCAGGGAGTGTTTTTGAATTTTTCGTTGATACGCTGGGCAACAACTTTTTCCACACAATTCATTTCCATGGGGGGCAAAAATTTTCCGTCGGGAAGCTGAGGGAGGCCATCGCGATTTCCGCTAATGCCAGCAAATGATTCTACATAATCATACCAGGGAGCAATATCTTTATAGCGAATAGGCCAGTCTACTCCTATGCCATCGCGCAGGTTGGCTTCAAAGTCTAGGTCGCTCCAGCGGTAACTTTGCCGCCCCCACATAAGCGAGCGCCCTCCTACATGATACCCCCGAAACCAGTCGAATCGCTTGGTTTCGATATATGGATTCTCTAAATCGTTGACCCAAAAATCAGGATTAAATTCACTGTAAGGGTAGTCGCGCGACTGTACAGGGTGGGTGCGCCGCATTTCGTTTGTCAGGCGGCCGCGATGTTTGAATTCCCATGGGGCCTTTGTTGCTGTGGTATAGTCGACCACATGGCGAATATTACGCCCTCGCTCTAGCAACAAGGTTTTTAATCCCTTTTCTGTGAGCTCTTTTGCTGCCCATCCTCCACTAATGCCCGACCCCACCACAATAGCATCATAAGTGTTTTGCTTAATGGCTTCAGTGTTCACGTACATGGTCTCTATCGTTTTAGATAATCAAAAAATATGGCGTTTACACATCACAAATCTGGATGCATTTTTTCAAAGCCGCCAGCTTGCCCACGTTATCCGAGGCACGAGGTACGAATTCTTGTGCCACATGCCCCTGAAAACCCGTTTCCACAATAGCCCGCATGATAGCAGGATAATAAAGCTCTTGGGTATCGTCTATTTCATGTCGGCCCGGCACGCCCCCGGTGTGGAAATGGGCTATATAAGGGTGATATTGACGAATGGTGCGGATAACATCGCCTTCCATGATTTGCATGTGGTAGATATCATATAGCAGCTTAAAATTTTCTGAATCCAATCGTTTGCACAATTCTACTCCCCAGGCAGTATGGTCGCACATGTAGTCGTGATGATCCACCTTACTATTGAGCAGCTCCATCACTATGGTTACCTTATATTTTTCTGCGACAGGCAGTATTCTTTGTAAGCCTTTTACGCAATTCCGCAAACCCGTTTCGTCGTCCATTCCATTGCGATTGCCAGAAAAGCAAATCACGTGTTTAAACCCGTATCGAGCAATAATAGGGATGTTTTCGCTATAGTTTTTCACCAATTGATCGTGTAGCTCGGGGTTATTCCATCCTCGTGGGATGCCCAAATCACCTCCGTAACACATGGCAACTTCTAGCCCATATTTTTGAGCAGTGGCAAATTGGTTGGGTTGAAGCAAATCGATGGCTGTAAGGCCCATCTGTTGCAATGCTGCACAAAAATCATTGAGTGGGATGCTTTGATAACACCAGTAGCAAGCAGAATGATGAATATGGTTTTTCCAGCCATTGATTTGGGGTGAAGACAAATTAAGAGGAGAGCGCCTATCAGGCGAATAAGCCATCAACGCCGATCCCAGCATTAAGGTCTTAAGCACTTCGCGGCGGGTAGTGGATTTAGGCATAATATTTCAAGCTAAACAAAAAGCAGTGCGTAAAATAGAATTTTTTCTATTCTCTTACAAAATAAAATCTACTCAACCGATGAAGGTGTGGTGAATTTAATGTGTGGAATACCATTGATGGAGAAATTCCATTTGCTGGCGAAATTGCTCGGATTCCTCATGTGCAGCGGCGGTGGTATCGATATATTGGAAATAGACCCGCTTGTTTGATGTATTGGCAGGCCAATGAGGCAATGCATCACCATTGGGGTTGCCAGTCTTGATGAATCGAGCAAAGTAGCCTTCCATAATTTCAGACACTCGGTAATCTGCTTTTGTCCACGCATAGACAGGGTTAGTAGCTAAATTACCCAAAGCGTATTCAATTTCCCAGGAATGCCCTGCTCCTTTTAGTGGCGGTGGATTGAGCGGTTGCTGTTGTGTATGATGTACTTCTGCCGGGCGGGGATGGGTAAACACGTAGGTATAAACGGGTTGATGTCCAGTCTGTCGATGTAGTTCAGCCCATTCCCAAGTGCTGTATACGATAAATCGATCGCTAGCTAATTGGGTAGCCGAGTGAATAACTTCTGTTTCATTGTTTCCGGGGAAAAGTTTCCATGCTTTTTCGGCCTGGTCTCCGAAGAGTTGACGGATGATGGTTTTGTAGTTTTCTGGGGTTGGTGCTTTGCCCTGCATCAATGCCGTATAAGGAAGCTCAGTAGAGTTCCATCCAACGAGTAAGGGCACATGAGCCTGCTGGCCTTTTGCAAAAATGGAATCGGGAGCAGCAGGGAAAAAATATCCGTCAATACAGGGCATTACCCGGAATGCGCCGGGTTGTGAGGCTTCGTCAAGTAGTTTTTCGGCGGGAATAGCACGCAATTCTTTGAGAGAATGGGCGCCTATCCGATTCGCAAATCGAACGCCCTCTGCCTCAGCCTGGGCGAGGGGTACAGCAGGTATTGTAGGCTTAATCATGGCTCCACTTTCTCCAATAGCAGCGGCAATCAAATGCCGCGACAAGGGTGAAGCCATTTGTGCGCACACGGATATAGATCCTGCTGATTCGCCACCAATAGTGATATGATTAGGATCACCACCAAAAGCAGCTATGTTGTCGTGTACCCATTGCAAGGCGGCTTGTTGATCGAGCAGGCCGTAATCACCAGAGCTGTGGTGGGGCGATTCTTGGGTGAGTTCGGGATAAGCAAAAAATCCGAAAATACCTAGTCGGTAATTTATCGTAACAACAACAATACCCTTTCTGGCCAAGCTTGCCCCATCGTATCGCCATTCTGATCCATCTCCAGCTACGAAACCGCCTCCATGAAAGTACACGAGCACGGGCAAGAGTCTATTTGGCCGATGTGCGGGGGCCCAAACGTTTACATAAAGGCAGTCTTCACTAATCGTATCTGAACGGAAACGCATGTCGCTAAAAATCCTTTTCTGCATAGGCCGATGTCCAAACCGGGTACACTCGCGGATGCCCTGCCAAGGTTTTACGGGTTGTGGTTCACGCCAGCGCAAGTCTCCCACGGGCGGGGCAGCGTAAGGGATGCCTAAAAAAATATGTAAGTCGTTTGGTGTATCGGCAATGCCACGGATGAGGCCGCCAGTGACGCGAACGATAGGTGCTTGTGCGGATAACATCATGGGCAAAAAACACAACCCTATTGCACATACTTCAACAAAACGTTTTCTGAGAGCAAACATGTGAGTGAATTTTGCCAAAAGGTAACAACTATTTCAGCCAAATGCAATGACTGAAATAAAAAAAGCTGTTTGCTTCATGGGCAAACAGCTTAAAACGGAGAAAAAAGAAGTTTATTTAAAATCAGCGTCTGTCAGTCCACTATTTATCCGAATATCTTTAACCTGCATTTTAATTTCTTGTCCTAAGTTGTTGCTCACGATAGTAAAAGGAAACAAAATACCATCAACCGGCCGGTAATCGATGGTAATGGTTTCATCACTTACCGATCCCATAGGGCCTTGGGTGGTGGTTACCGACTTGAGCAGCAAGCCAGAATTGGCCGAGTAGTAGTTTTTAATTTCTCGATGATCGGGGGTGGTGATGGTGACTACATAAGTCCAAGTGGAATCGAGATATTCCATTTGAGGGGCCAAGCTTTTTTGATAATCATCTTGTAAATATTGCAAAACGGGAAACATCACGGCCTCCTGTTGTACCATTTTTTTTCGATCATCGCTCAGTGGCACAGCATTTCCCATTTGTTCTACACTCACGCTATCATCTTTAACGAGGATATGTACAGCGGGTTTATCGAGTGTGGGCGCCGTTACTTCCATCAAATAGTCGTTTGGCTTTTTGTATTTGGTGATAAAGTGAATGTCTTGATCGCCAAAAGAAGCCACAGAATTGATGGATAGGTCTTTTACATTGTTTAGTTTATCTACCCCACCAATAGCTTGAATATATTTCTGGATGATCTCTGTGGCGCTTACACCTGGCGGTACGGGCTTTTCTTCTTTCATGCGCCAAACATTGTTGTCGGGATTGATGTCGGGGAAATCATGTTCAGGATCGATGGTAATGCTGGCAATACGTTTGTTACAATCATACTTAAATGTCCACTCGCCACCTCGCTGCCAGATTTCGGCAGGTAGGTTTACCGTATCGGTGCTGCCATCGGTGAGCTGTATGGCCATAATCACCGGTAAAGCCATTTTTTGGAGATTGGCAATGGTGATGAGTGCACCTTTGGTGGTATCGTCGTCCACATATTTCACTCCTTGAACGGCCTGATCGAGTTTCCAAGTGGTGAAAAACCATTCTCTAAAAAACCATGAAAGATCTTCGCCACCAGCATTTTCCATTGTACGGAAGAAATCCCAAGGAGTGGGATGTTTGAAAGCCCAGCGGCGAATATAAGTGCGGAAGGCATAGTCGAAGCGATCCTTGCCCAAAATGTATTTCCGAAGGATATGCAGGCCCAAAGCAGGTTTCGAATAGGCGGCAACACCCAGATAATTGGCTTGTACCACATCGGGAAGAGTCATGATTGGTTCGGCATTTTCGCCAAACATATATTTGGCTTGCTGCCACTCATCGGACTTACGATAAAACTCTCCGTGATTAAATACCTTGGTATCGATGTCGTTGATAAAGGTATTAAATCCTTCATCCATCCAGGGGAATTTCCTTTCGTTGGAGCCCACGATCATGGGAAACCAATTATGGCCAAACTCATGATTGGTAACGCCCCAAAGGCCGCGTCCACGAGCCCGGTAAGAACAAAATACGATACCAGGATATTCCATTCCATTGACGATTCCCGCCACATTTGTGGCCACAGGATAGGTGTATGGATACCATTCTTTCGAATATAATTCAATACAGCCTTTTACAAATTCGGTAGACCGGCTCCATGCATCTGAGCCTGCACTTTCTACGGGATAAACAGATTGTGCGAGCGCTTTTTTCCCGTTGGGTAAATTAATGCGAGCCGCATCCCACATAAAAGCTTTTGAAGCAGCCCACGACACATCTCGAGCATTGAACATCTTGAAATGCCAGGTCAGATTGCCTTTCATGGGTCGAAAATGGGGGTTGGTGACATCAGTAGAATCATGAATCATCACTGTAGCATCGCTATTGCGTGCTTTGTTGAGCCGGGCAATCTCTGTGGGAGTTAATACTTGCGTAGGATTTTGCAATTCCCCAGAACCTACCACAATCATATTGGCAGGGGCAGTTACATAGTAGTCGAAATTCCCGTATTCCAGATAAAATTCACCAGCACCGAGGTAGGGCATGGTATTCCAGCCGAGTACATCGTCGTATACTTCCATGCGAGGATACCATTGGGCAATCTCATAAATCCAGCCATTTTTGGTGAGCAGGCGACCCATGCGATCGGTTCCGTATTCCGGCACCTGGAAGGCATATTTGATCCGAATTTGCAGTGTGCCTCCTTGTGCTTTCAACGGAGTTTGTAAGCGAATTTGCATACGGGTATCATTCACTAGATAATCTGCTTTTTCTGTTTTGCCATCCTGAATAATTTCAACGCTTTGAATTTCATCGCCCTGGGTAAAAGATTTATTGGCAAAACGACCTCCGGTAACCGGGCTGGTAGCTTCTCCGCGTGAATCTTTGCGATAAATATTTTGATCGAGTTGTAACCAAAGAAAAGGTAGTGCATCCAGGCTGTTGTTGCGATAAGTAATCAGCACCTCACCAGTGATGCGATGCGTAGTAGTGTCTAATGTGGCATGGATCACATAATCGGCACGATTCTGCCAATACTGAGGTCCAGGAGCACCTGTAGCGCTGCGATATTCATTGCCATTGTAAGTATAAAATATGGGATTCCATACCTCGTGTTGATCGTAAATAGATTCAGGAAGCTGATCTTGAGCAATGGCTAATCGGCTAGAAATAAATAAAGCCAAGACCAGTAGGCTCGCAGCCTTCAGTTTTTGTAGCGTTTGCATACAATCATGATTTAAATGAAGTTAAACATCTGAAGATAGTGGGCTTCAAAAGTAAAAAATAATTCTGCTCAAGCACATGGCAGCTTAAATTATTTTGATGAATGGCAAAAGCGGTTTATTTGCTGAGAAGAAACGAGTAAATTTACTCAACCATTCGGAAGCATACACAAAATATTCATTTCCATCATGAAAACATCAAAAAGAGTTTTATTCATCGTTATTGCTTTACTGTTGATGATTCAGCTGTTTAGGCCTGCAAAAAACTATGCGCCACAAGCCTCTCCCAACGATATTGCGGAAAAATATGTGGTGCCTATGAATGTCTTGATGGATTTGAATACGGCCTGCTATAATTGTCATTCTAACTATACTACTTATCCTTGGTATTTTCATATACAACCCGTGGGATGGTGGATGAATGGGCATATTGAGGAGGCAAAAAAACATGTAAACTTTTCTGAATTTGCCCTATACCCACCCGATCAAGCAAAGAAAAAGTTTCATGCTATTTATGAAGTGATGCGCGATCACACCATGCCTATTGATTCTTATTTATGGATGCACAAAGAGGCTCATCTCACTGATGAGCAATACCGGCAAGTTGCCGACTGGGCAAAACAAATGAGTGAACATCCGCAACTAGTGACCAACAGTACAGAATAACTTACTATGCGGGTATATTGTATACAACATGTTGCAGAAGAAGGCCCAGGTGAAATTGGCCGTTGGATGGCCGAAAATGGGCATGATTTCATCGTGATCCGAACATTTGAAAACCCTCATTGGCCAGAACCAGCAGCAGTAGATGCACTGGTGGTGATGGGTGGGCCTATGGGAGTGTATGATGAAGCGCTTTACCCTTGGATGCCGGCAGAAAAGCAGTTTATTAAGCAAGTGATTGCTGCTCGTAAAAAAGTAATGGGTATTTGCTTAGGTGCACAACTTATTGCCGAAGCCTTAGGAGCTAGCGTGTATCCACATCGAATTCGGGAGATCGGCTGGTTTCCAGTGTATCGGGCTTCGGTTGATGGCTTGAGCCCATTGCCTAATGAGCAAGTAGTATTTCATTGGCATGGTGATACGTTTGATTTACCTGCAGGAGCCATTCAACTTATGTACTCTGAAGCTTGCTTGCAACAAGGCTTTTGCTGGCAAGGCCATGTTTTAGGGCTTCAATTTCATTTAGAATTGGGGCAGGAAGAGCTTTTACAGATGTTGCAGGCAGGGGAAAAAGAAATTCATCAAGCACTTTGTGATCCACAGCAAACACACGTACAGGCTCCCGAACAGCTACTCCGTTTAGCTCCACTTTATATGCCTGAGGCTCATCGGTTGTTACGACGGCTGCTAAAGGCTTTTTTTTATTCTAACGAGCCTTTTTGCAAGTAACTTGCTAAACACCTATATACTTCACCTCGGATATCAACCGCTTGTCGGTTGGGATCATTCGGGCGAATTGCGGGAATGCCTACACAGGCAAATGGGATTTTAGTGGGTATGCCTTGAAAAAGGCTATCAGCACTCGGAGAGCGTATTTGCCAATGTTTGGTAGACAAGCCAGAAAAAAAAGATTGCCAAAAGACTGATTGGTAAACAGTTTCTACGAAAGGTTTAGCATCAGCGCTAATCGTGCGGATGTATAAGATCCCCACAGGAGGAGCACTATTTTCACCAGATAATTGTTGAACAAGCGTAAGCCAGCTTTTATTCGAGAAATCTGTGGGGATCCATAGCCAATGGCACCCCCGTTGAGGCGCCCGCACTTTTTGAAATAAGTTATAGCTGATTAATTGAAAAAAGCTGGCTTCCCGGTCGCTATCTGCACAGATGATCCAAAGGGAGAATGGTTGCCTGCCTTTGATCGACAAATAGCCCACGGTATCGTACACCAAGCTATCGGTCATTTCGATTTGCCCAGCCACATGCAAGTTTGGGTTTTGGCCAATGATTTTTTCAGAAACCCAAATTGCTGGAATTTGTAAGGAAGGAAAATGAAGGCTGTCGTTGATTGACTGCCAAGAAAGGGGTAAATGGCCATATCCTATCCAGGCTTGGGCTCCATTTTGCTGGGCCTGACTAGCCGAAGCATACATGGCTTGTAGCAGATTTCTCATAGTATCTGATGCATATAGGCTCGATAATGATACTAGCCAGGGCTTATTTAGTTCTTGAATATCGGGCAACACATCTGCCTCAAAATGTCCATTTCCACTAAAAGGCAAAGGCAAAAATTCAGTACCCATCGTGCAAGATCGGTGCTGGATCTGAAAAAAACTACCAGCACTTAAGGTTTTACCTATGGTTCGCGAGAGCCTTTTCACCATAAAATGTTCGCTGGTGAAAGAAGATCTTAAGCAGTTTAGCCAATCGGGTTGTGTGTTACAAGCCAAAAATACAGGCCATGATTTTTGCCACTGCCTATACCAGTTGCGCTGTGCGTGAAGAGCGGGCATACTCATCAAGCCCATCATCATCATCCATAAAAATGTGGTGCGCATAGACTGCAAATTGCCTGATTCTATTGACAAAGATGAAACCGTTTGGCTTACCGAAAAAGAAAGGATTATTTTTGCTGAACTTATCTATAGCAGCTTATGACAAAAATCACGCCATTTCACGCTTTTCATCTGGCAGCGGGGGCCCACATGGCAACGTTTGCAGGATTTGAGATGCCCATTTACTACACCAGTATTCAAGAAGAACATCTAGCAGTTAGAAAACAAGCTGGTTTATTTGATGTGAGCCATATGGGTGAGTTTATCATTCGAGGACCTCAAGCAATAGAGTTGGTACAGCGAGTAACGACCAACGATGTGGCTAAGCTTAACGATGGCCAGGCACAATATAGCTGTATGACCAATGAAGAAGGAGGTGTATTAGATGATTTGATCGTGTATTGCATCGAGAAAGGAAAAGTGTATATGCTGGTTGTAAATGCTGCCAATATTGACTCAGATCGCGAATGGATTTTGAGCCATAATCAGTTTGACGCAGAACTTGTGGATATCTCTGAAAAAACATGTTTGCTGGCTGTGCAGGGTCCCTTGGCCACACAAATCGTGCAACAACTCACAGATGTGGATCTCATTCAATTGCCATATTATCGATTTATCAAAACCACCTTACTCGGCATTAAGCCCGTGTTAATTAGTGCTACTGGCTATACGGGAGCAGGAGGTGTTGAATTGTATTTTGAAAATAAAAATCAAGCAGCAGAAATCATTTGGGATGCGTTAATCAAAGCGGGCCAGCAGTATGGATTGAAATTAGCAGGATTAGGCGCACGCGACACCTTGCGTTTGGAAATGGGATACTGCTTGTATGGCCATGAATTGGATGAAAGCACCACACCACTAGAGGCTGGATTGGGATGGATTGTAAAATGGAATAAAGAATTTATTGGCAAGACGGCCTTACAACGACAAAAGGAAAAAGGATTAACGCGTAAGCTCATTGGCTTTCGTATGATCGATAAAGGTATTCCCCGACAAGGCTATACCATCACCGATCTCGAAGGGAAGATCATCGGAAACGTCACTTCAGGCTCCTACTCTCCATCTTTAAATCAATCAATAGGGCTGGGTTATGTGCCCATATCATATGCTTCTCCCGATACGCCTATTGCTATTCAAATTCGCGATCGACTCGTGAAAGCCACTACTTGCAGCCTACCGTTTTTAAAATCTTCCTGAATTTTTAAAAAAAATTTTTTGATAAATATATTTATCGTAATATTGCGATAAATAATAAATACTATGGGGGCTTCTAAATCAGATGAATTTTCTGTGAAAGACAATAAGATCGCTAAATATGCTAAGGCTCTCTCTCATCCAGCCCGAGTGGCTATTCTCAAGTTATTAATTAAAAAACAAGCTTGTATTTGTGGAGATATTGTTGATGAGCTTCCTCTTTCGCAAAGCACCGTATCGCAGCATTTGAAAGAATTAAAAGAAGCAGGGTTAATCAAAGGGAATATTGATGGAGTGAAAATTTGTTATTGTATTGATGAGAAAGAATGGACAGTAGCCAAGCAGTTATTACATGAATTTTTCTCTAGCTATCATCTCATTTCAACCAATTGCTGCTGATTTTTTTTATTAAAAATATATCGAAAAATTACGATAAATTTTATACACTTAAAACAATCAGACATGGACACGCATGAACAATTAAAAGAAATGGTTAGGCAGAAATACAGCCAAATTGCTTTACAAGACAAAAGCACCAATCAAACCTCTTGTTGTGGTTGCGGTAGTTGCTCCGACACGACTGGTAATAGTTTTCATGAGGTATGCTCCAGCATGAATGAAGACTATGCTGAGCTAAAAGGCTATATTCCGGATGCTGATTTAGGGCTGGGATGTGGGTTGCCTACGCAATTTGCTCAAATCAAGAAAGGCAATACGGTGATTGATTTGGGCAGTGGAGCAGGAAATGATTGTTTTATTGCTCGGGCAGAAGTTGGTCCAGAAGGTAGAATAATAGGCATTGATTTTACTCCAGAGATGATTGAGAAAGCGCGTAAAAATGCTGAGAAGTTAGGGTTTAACAATGTGGAGTTTATTTTGGGAGATATTGAAAAAATGCCTTTGTCCGACAGTATAGCAGATGTAGTGATTAGCAATTGTGTACTGAACCTCGTACCCAATAAAAAAGCTGTATTCCAAGAGATTTATCGGGTATTGAAACCGGGAGGGCATTTTTCGATTTCGGATATTGTTTTACAAGGAACTTTACCTGAACCGATTAGGCATGCTGCTGAAATGTATGCAGGTTGTATTTCGGGGGCTATTCAACAAAATGATTATTTAGCACTCATCCAAGCAACAGGCTTTTTGCAGGTAAAGGTGCAAAAAGAGAGACCTATTGTGATTCCCGAAAATATCTTACGGCAGTATCTCTCCACCGATCAAATAACCGCATTTTATAACTCTTCCAACAGGATCGTTAGTATCACTGTGTATGCCGAAAAGCCTTACTGAAGTTTATTCATACGGTTAACCAACTAGTGTTTTTAAATAAGCAGAGAGTTTATCGATAATTTTTTGGAGTAGCTATTTAAAAAGTGTTTTGTGTCGTTTCATAATAATTGTTCAATAAACCAACGTACACGGTTAAAGTTTCTTGATCGTTATTTGACCTTGTGGATCTTCTTGGCCATGGCTACTGGTGTAGCAATAGGGTATTTTTTTCCCTCTGTTGCTTCATTGATCAATTCTTTTTCTTCTGGAACGACCAATATTTTGCTGGCCATTGGATTAATTCTCATGATGTATCCACCATTTGTAAAAGTAAGGTATGAAAAATTGCCAGAGGTATTTAAAAACATGAAAATTCTTGGGATATCCTTATTACTCAATTGGATAATTGGTCCAACTTTAATGTTTGTACTGGCTATATTATTCTTACATCATTATCCGGAATACATGATTGGTTTAATTCTGATTGGCCTGGCCAGATGCATTGCCATGGTCATCGTGTGGAATGAATTAGCCGAGGGCAATCGAGAATATGCAGCAGGGCTGGTAGCATTAAATAGTATATTTCAAGTAATCATGTATAGCGTATATGCTTATGTGTTTATTACCGTTTTGCCTCCCTTATTTGGTTTTAGTAAAACTACTGTGCATATCCGTATTTGGGAAATTGCCAAAAGTGTAGCTATTTACTTAGGAATTCCATTTGTAGCAGGCATAATTACTCGGTATGTTGGTATACAGATAAAAGGTAAACAGTGGTTTACAGATAAATTCATTCCCATTATTTCGCCCATTACCTTAATTGCTTTATTGTTTACCATCGTCGTGATGTTTAGTTTGAAAGGGGAACTAATTGTTCAGATTCCCATAGACATTATTCGTGTGGCTATTCCATTGATCATTTATTTTTCTGTAATGTTTTTTATTAGTTTTTGGGTAGGTAAAAAATTGGGAGCTGATTATAGTGTTAATGCTTCAATTGCTTTCACTGCGGCAGGGAATAATTTTGAGCTGGCTATTGCAGTAGCTATTGGTGTTTTTGGTATAAATAGTGGTGAGGCTTTTGCAGGAGTAATAGGTCCATTGGTAGAAGTACCGGTACTTATTTCGTTGGTGAAAGTGGCTATATGGTTAAAAGAAAAATATTATGCTCATCCACAGTTCTTGAAAAATACATAAACAATGAAACGTGTTTTAGTATTATGTACAGGCAATAGTTGTCGTAGCCAAATGGCTCAAGGATATTTACAATATTTTGCACCAACAGCAGAAATTTACAGTGCAGGTCTTGAAGCTCGTGGTGTACATCCATATGCAATTCGGGTAATGGCAGAAGATGGAGTAGACATATCGCATCACCAATCTCATCTGGTGGATATGTACTTGGGCAAAGAATTTGACTATGTGATTACAGTTTGTGATCATGCTCGAGAACATTGTCCGCATTTTCCAGGACGGGCTATTCACATACATCGAAGTTTTCCCGATCCTGCACAAGCCAGCGGAACAGAACAAGATATTTTACAAGTATTCAGGAAAGTGCGCGATGAAATAAAAGTTTTTTGTCGAGAATTTGCAACTAAGAATTTATCGAATATGTAGTGCGTAAGCGATATTGAACCGCCCATTTCCACGAACAACGACAAGAAAATAAGAGAGTTTCGTACCTTTGCCATTCGTTTTTCATATGGACAAAGGAAACAAGCCCAGCTTAGAAGTATCGCTTTCTCCAGCATTATTGCATTTATATGATTTATCTCAGAAAATCGTCGTAGTTATTGATGTCTTGAGAGCTACTTCTACTATTTGTACGGCATTGCATCATGGTGCACAAAAAGTAATCCCTGTTGATTCTGTAGAGAAATGTATTGAAATTGGTCGCCAATTAGGGGCTATTACTGCAGGTGAGCGCGATGGCCAAATTGCACCTGGATTGGAACATGGTAATTCGCCGTTAGAATATCCCGCATCTTTTATTCAGGGGAAAACCTTAGTGCTTACCACTACCAATGGTACTCGCTTGCTGCACATGGCTAAAGATGCTGAAGAGATAGTGATTGGCTCTTTTTTAAATCTTTCTATAGTTTGTGATTATTTGGTTGCTCGAAACAGGCCAGTGGTATTAGCTTGTGCAGGATGGAAAGATCGTATTAATCTCGAAGATTCTGTCCTGGCTGGGGCTATTCTTCATCGCATAAAATCTCATTTCGATGTTCAGTGTGATGCTGCATTGATTGCAGAGCAGCTGTATTTAGCTACCCACAACAATTTGATGGAGCACATTCAGCAGGCCTCGCATTATAAGCGCTTAAGCCAGCATGGTTTTCAACGCGATATTGCATATTGCTTGAAGATAGATCAAGCAACGGTATTACCCTTATATCGAGATGGAGCCATCGAACGAGCATAGCTTCGGCTTGCCTTTCAGGTGATAATTTTGTAAATTTGCGGTTTGCCTTTTCGCAAAATAGGCCACCTATGCCTTTGCCCGAAATCCTGAAATTTGTGTATAGTAACGGGACGGATGAAGTGATCCGTAGAGGGAAACGTATTTACGCTACGGGTGGAGTGACCTTGTTAGAGGCTGATCCAGTGCTTCATACGGCTTCCTTTCGGGTAAAAAACGATACTCACGAGATTTATTATAAAGTTACTGTCAATAAATTTCTTGAGCCAGGAGCTTTACATGTGAGGTGCCAATGCCCCTACAACCTAGGCGAAATTTGCCGGCATGAAGCGGCAGCCCTATTTCAACTACAAGATTTGCTCGACAAACAATATTTTCAACATCACCAACCTCGGTATGATCAACGTCATACCGTAGTTAAAATGAAACAAATTGACTTAAAAATACTTAAACTATTAAGCTCACAAGATCTTTTTAACCAGGCAGAACAATTGATTCGTCTGCAGCCACCTACTATTATCCGTGCAGGCGATGAATCAGTATGCATGGAAGTAATGGATCATTTCAAGCACTATCAAGTACATATCAAGCGAAATGAAGAGCGTTATTTCGATACTTCTTGCAGTTGTGAGGAGCAACATTATCCACTCTGTGTACATAAGTTGGCCGTATTTCTTCACTTGCTTGATCATCATGGCCCATATTATTTTGATACTTTACGTAATTGGGATAAAGAAAAAGCTAAATTACTTGCTGCTTACGGCTATACTTTACAGGATAATTGGCAAGAGAAATTTGCTTTTCATTATGTAAATGGTAAACCTTATTTACGCGTATTGGATCCAGCAGTCAAAAAAATCCAAACCGTATCATTACCTACTCATACGGAAGAAAAGTCTATACCTACCAACATACGCATCGCAGTGGTGTGGAACACGCATACTCAGTATTTTCCCTATTGTCAGCTCGATGTGGTCGTGGGCGAATATGGAGAAGAGCAGCAATTCATGAGTAAACTGGAAAAACTTCCACTCGATCGTTATGTGGAAGTACCCGGGTTGCCAGAAAAAGATCGAAAATGGCTATCGCTGATGCGGAAATTGCAACCAGCAGAAATTCAAAAATATTTACATAAAAATTCACCCTTCTGGAATATATGGGAAGAATGGATCGATACAGCAGCAGAAAACAGCTTACGAGACCCATCAAATGAAAACAAACAACTCATAATCGAATACTTATTTCCTAAACTACAAAAACTGGGAGAAGCGGAAGAACTCAATCATCGTCATTTTTGGTTACCGCCGGGAAAGCCTTATCAGACGGCGCATCTCATACCACTTCAAGTACACACGCAAACTGCTACCTTGTGCTTACAGGTGAGCGATGAAAAACAAGATATTGTATTACGTGCATTCGTATGCATACAAAATCAACACATACCCATCAGTCAAAACAATTGGTCTTCGCCTTTAGGTTTTTTGATCAACAATCATCTATATCTCTGGCCATCACAGGAAGTGATGGTGTTGGCAGCGGCATTTATAGACAAAGAAGCTTTACACATGCCTCGTGAAGAATGGCCACAGTATGCACAAAAGCAAATCATTCCTCATGCTCATTTGGTGGAATTGATGATAGATGAATCTCTTTGCGAGCAAATCACTCAGGTATATCCTTCCCCGGCCGTTGAATTAAAAGAATTGGATGATTTGCTCATCATTCAGCCCATATTTTATTATCATCATATTCGGGTTGAATGGCAAAGCACATCAATTCATTGGGAGCAAAAAGGTGAAAAGCTCATTCGCATAGAAAGAAATTTGGATGCAGAATCGCAGTTTATTGCATTCTTGCAAAGTTTACATCCACAATTTACCAAACCCACACAACATCCATATTTTTATCTTAAATCTCATGAGCTCACCAAAAAAGGATGGATCTTATATTTTCTAGACCAATTGAAATCACATAAAGTTGCTGTTCTGGGGATTGAGCAGTTGAAACATTTCAAATTCAATACCCATTATCCAAAAACAAATTTGCATATTTCTGCTCAAGTAGATTGGTTTGAAGCAAAGGTCGATGTGCGTTTTGGAGATCAGCAAGTGAGTGTGCGCGATATCAAAAAAGCCTTACAAAAAGAGGAACAAATTATTCCACTAGCCGATGGCACACTAGGTGTATTGCCTGAAGAATGGCTAAAAAAATATGCTTTGCTGTTTAGGGTGGGAGAAGAACACCAGCAGGGCTTAAAAATATCTTCATATAATTTTGGAATTATTGATGAGTTGTATGAACATATAGACGATGATCAACTGCTCATAGAGCTTGAAGAAAAGAAAAGAAGACTTTTAAAATACGATGAAAACGAATGGGAACCTATTCCAGAAGCATATAAATCTATATTAAGACCATATCAACAAGCTGGCTTTCAGTGGCTGAATTATTTAGATCGTATTGGCTGGGGCGGTATTCTGGCCGATGATATGGGTTTAGGCAAAACGGTACAGGCACTTAGTTTTATTTGGCATATCAAACAAAAAAGAGGAAGATGTTTTACTCTGGTGATATGCCCCACCACACTTATCTACAACTGGGAAAATGAGATCCTTAAGTTTACCCCCGATTTACATTATCATATTCATCATGGCCCTGCACGTACTAGAAAAGCATCGGATTTGCAAAAATACGATTTAATTATTAGTACATATGGCACATTGCGAATGGATGTAAAACTCTTTCTGGAATTGCAATTCGATTATGTAGTATTAGATGAATCACAAGCCATTAAGAATCCGCATAGCAAAGTGGCCAAGGCTGCCATGTTATTGAAAACGCGCAATCGCTTGGCTTTGAGCGGCACGCCAATGCAAAATAACACATTCGATATCTATGCACAGATGCATTTCTTAAACCCAGGTATGCTGGGCAGTATAGATTTTTTCAAAAACGAATTTGCCATACCCATAGATAAATTTCAAGATGAAGAAAGAAAAGAACATCTTCGTAAATTAATCTATCCATTTATATTAAGGCGAACTAAGGAACAAGTAGCGCCCGAGTTACCAGAAAAAACCGAGATTACTATATATTGTGAAATGGATGAAGCACAAAGAAGTATTTATGAATATTATCGACAATTTTATCGATCGCGCATATTAGATAGCATGGATGAATTGGGTTTTGAGCGCTCACAGTTTACCATTTTACAGGGCTTAACCTTATTACGCCAAATATGCGATTCGCCTGCTATTCTCAAACAAGCCTCTCATCCCAATGTTTCAGCAAAATTGGAAGAATTAACTCGAGAATTATCTGAAAATGTAGGCCAGCATAAGGTATTGGTATTCTCTCAGTTTCTCGGAATGCTCGATTTAATTAAGCAACAACTCATTAAACTCAACATTCCATTTGCATATTTTGATGGCAGTACACCATCTCACGAGCGCGAGCAAGCGATTCAGCTATTTCAGCAAAACGAAGATTATCGAGTATTTTTAATTTCACTCAAGGCAGGTGGTGTAGGACTTAATCTTACAGCAGCAGATTATGTATATATCGTTGACCCATGGTGGAACCCAGCAGTGGAGCAACAAGCTATTGATCGTACACATCGTATCGGGCAAGATAAAAACATTTTTGCATACCGACTTATTTGTAAAAATACAGTTGAAGATAAAATCATCGCTTTGCAAGAAAAGAAAAAGTCATTGGTAAAAGATATAATTGCAGATGATACCGCATTTATCAAAAAGCTTACTCGCGAAGATGTCATGTATTTATTTAGTTAAGCGGTGGTTAATAAAATATCCATATTTCATTTGCGGAATTAATAGAAACTTAATAGCTTAGGCGGCATTAATTTTATTGATATGAAATATCTAAGCCGCCTTTGCCTGCTCCTTGCGGGTATTTGCCTTGCCTGGGCAGTACAAGCTCAGAGTCATTATGATCAGCATGCATTATTTAATCCGTTTTTTTACACCCACAATGGAAATGTATATCGCAGTGCCGATGGTTCGCCAGGGCCACAATATTGGCAAAACAGAGCCGATTATGATATACATGCTACGCTTAGCGAAAAAGATACTACAGTGAGCGGTACGGTGATTATTCATTATCAGAATAATAGTCCAGATAGCTTGTCTTTTCTCTGGTTGCAGTTAGATCAAAATTTATTTTCTCCCGATTCACGAGGAGCAGCTACTACACCTGTTGGAGGGGATCGCTTTGATGTGAAAGGGTTTAAACGAGGAGGTTACCATATTCAAGAAGTGAGTATTGTATATCACGGAACAAAGCAATTGGTGGATCCAATCATATCTGATACACGCATGCAAATTCAACTTCATCAACCGGTATTACCACATGGCGATCGTATCGATATAGAAGTGAAATACAGTTTTGCTATTCCAGAATATGGAGCTGATCGCATGGGAAGGTTGTATACCAAAAATGGGGTAGTGTATGAGATTGCCCAATGGTATCCCCGCATGGAAGTATACGATGATGTGATGGGTTGGAACACCTTGCCCTACATGGGTTTGGGTGAATTTTATTGTGAGTATGGCAATTTTGATTATTACATTACCGTGCCGGCCGACATGATTGTGGTGGGTTCGGGTGATTTGATGAATCCAGAACAGGTATTAACGCATACTGAAATAGCACGCTTACAAAAAGCGCGAGAAAGCGATACTACAGTAATGATTATTTCTCCCGACGAAGTGGGTAAAAAGAACACAAGGCCCACGCATCAAGGAGAACTTACTTGGCATTTCCGCATGTTAAACACTCGCGATGTATCATGGGCTGCCTCTAAAGCTTTTGTCTGGGATGCGGCACGGGTAAACTTACCCAGCGGACGAAAGGCAATTGCTATGTCGGTTTATCCCATTGAAAGTGCAGGATACCATGCTTACGGCCGTTCTACAGAATACTTGAAACACAGCATTGAAATTTATTCTCGAGCATACTACGAATATCCCTGGAATTCAGCTGTGAGTGTAGCTGGCGTTGCATTGGGTATGGAATACCCTGGAATAATTTTTTGTCGACACGATTTACAAGATGGCCAATTATGGGGCGATATTACCCATGAGATCGGACACAACTGGTTTCCCATGATCGTGGGATCAAATGAACGACGATACATGTGGCAAGATGAGGGATTCAACACGTTTATAAATGAATATGCCACAAAAATGTTTCATCATGGAGAATATTATGATTCAACTGAACGGCCTGCATTGTATATGGCTCGTGCCATGCAACGCGAACACGATCCTTTGATGACTCCTCCCGAAGCCATGAGTTTGAATGAATACGGGCTCTATTATTCCAAAACAGCATTGGCTTTAGATATCCTCCGCAAATGGATTTTAGGGCCTCAACGGTTCGACTATGCTTTTCGCACCTATATTCAACGATGGGCATTTAAACATCCTCAGCCAGAAGATTTTTTTAGAACAATGGAAAATGCTGGTGGTGAAGATTTAGGTTGGTTTTGGAAAGAATGGTTTTATACCACATGGACGCTTGATCAGTCTGTAGATACGGTAACCTATATGCACAACAATCCCCAGCAAGGATGTTATATCACGATCAGTAACCTACAGCAAATGGCTCTTCCTGTGTTGATCCAGATTAGGGAAGCTAATGGACAATCGCATTTTCTGCAACTGCCTGTGGAGATTTGGCAGCGAGGAGGCCAGTGGACTTTCTTTTACCCTACCACTTCTCCCGTGAGTGAAGTAGTTTTAGATCCAGATAATCAATTCCCCGATATTGATCGCAGTAACAACCGCTGGCCCAGAAAATAAGGGCTAGCGGTTTGTTGCATACAATACTGAAATCGTCTTTATTCATAAACGGATGCACTTTGCATGGGTGCTTAAGTTTTTCATCTGTATTTTTTACCATCAACATGTATGTTTAATCACAACTTCTTCTAAACTGCAGATATATCACTCGCTTGGTTATGGCCATGATAATTTTTGTTTTTATCAGCATGATTCGGTGATGACTGATGTAGATCAAATGCTCATTGGGCCAAACAACAAAAATTTTTTAAAAGAAGCTTGTTTCAAGCAATTTGCTTTTCATGCCAGATAATTGATAGATAAATCTGTGATTTTCCAAATTTGCACAAGCTCAAAAGGGTTAATTATTGTGTAATTCTCATGGGTATGTAAATGTTAATTCATCTCATGAAGATGAAGTCAATACGGTGTAACTTTAGGATGATTTTGTATAAACAATTTGCATTATGGAAGAACCCATTGTCAATCGAATTGCACAAAGTGGATTAATCACCATTGATCTGGGGGAGTATTTCCCATCGCCCGAAGAGGTAGCCGTATTTGATATTCAAGATTATTTGTTTCAGGGATTGATTTTACGTGAAAAAGACTATCGTCGGGCCTTGCAGGAAAAGGATTGGCAGCCATACCAAAATAAATATGTAGGCATAGTTTGTAGCGCTGATGCCATCATTCCCTTATGGGCATATATGTTGCCTGTACATTATTTGCAGCCTGTGGCACGAAAGATTTACTATGGCGATCGGGAAGCCGTGCGTCAGCAAGTAGCTTATGAACGCATTCAATTAATTCCTGCAGAGCAATATCAAGGGCAGCGGGTACTCGTAAAAGGTTGTGGAGACGAATCGATTCCTCCGGCATTATACATAGCCATTAGCGAAAAGCTAAAGCCTTATGTAAAAAGCCTGATGTATGGTGAGGCTTGCAGCAATATTCCCATTTTCAAACGGAAGGATAATATATAAAAAAAGCGGGTCAGGTAAACACCTAACCCGGTTCATAGTCACTACAAAATCTAAGCCTGCTTATGAAAA